>CAVOXO010000002.1:0-439557 GCA_963700425.1 uncultured Microthrixaceae bacterium
TGTGATGGTTCAGGACATGTGCAAGGGGTGAGTCGGGACATGTGCAAGGTCTGGTGGGCGTCAGCGTGTGCTGATGTCGAAGCGTCGAGCGGTGATCCTGGCGGTGACGTTGGAGGGCCGGCCTCAGGCTGAGGTGGCCCGTGCCTACGAGGTGTCCGAAGCGACGGTGTCGCGGTGGGTGTCGCGTGACCGGGCCGAGGGCGAAGCTGCGTTCGAGCCTCGATCCCGGCGGCCGTCGAGCTCGCCGATGAAGATCAGCGACGACGTCACCTCGTTGATCTTGAACCTGCGCCGAGAGCTCGCTTCTGGGGGCCTTGACGCCGGGCCGGTGACCATCCGCTGGCATCTCCAGCGGCGCCACCAGATCACCGTGTCGGTCTCCACGATCCGTCGCCGCCTTGTCGCAGCCGGGTTGGTCGAGCCGAACCCGAAGAAGAAGCCGAAGTCTGCCTACATCCGTTTCGAAGCCGACCTCCCCAACGAAAGCTGGCAGTCGGACTTCACCCACTGGCGCCTCGCCAACGGCGCCGATGTCGAGATCCTGTCGTGGCTCGACGACCACGCTCGTTACGCCCTGTCGGTCACCGCCCACCAGCGCGTGACCGGCCGAGCAGTGGTCGACACGTTCCTCGCTTCGGGCGCTGACCAGGGCTTTCCCGCCTCAGTGCTCACCGACAACGGCATGGTGTTCACCACCCGATTCGCGGGCGGGCGAGGCGGCCGCAACGGCCTCGAGACCGAACTCGCCTCCCGTCGACATCACCCAGAAGAACTCCCGGCCCAACCATCCCACCACCTGCGGCAAGGTCGAACGATTCCAACAGACCCTCAAGCAATGGCTTCGGGCTCAGCCCCGCGCCCGAACCATCACTGTGCTCCAGGACCAACTCGACGCGTTCGTGCAGATCTACAACCACGAACGACCACACACGTCGTTCGAAACGCCGCACACCCGCCGTCGCATACCTCCTGCTCCCCAAGATCGGACCCGCAGGCCCCGGGTCCGGCACCCACCACCGGATCCGCCACGACCGCATCGACAAGACCGGCTCAGTCACGCTTCGCCACAACGGCCGTCTTCACCACATCGGCATCGGTCGCCTCCACGCCGGAGTCGACATCGTCATGCTCATCAACGACCTCGACATCCGCGTCATCGCCGACACCACCGGCGAACTCCTCCGCCACCTCACCCTCGACCCCACCCGCGACTACCAACCCACCGGCCGTCCACCCGGCCCACCACCCAAGAACGACAAGGGCCGAACCCGCTGACGCAGGTTCGGCCCTTGCAGATGTCTCGCGACATCACAATGGTGGCGGGGGCAGGATTTGAACCTGCGACCTTCGGGTTATGAGTCCGACGACCCTCGTACCGGCCGATACCGTCGAGTACCCATCCGCCCTTGTGTTTTCAAGGGTTTCGCCGTTTGTTCGTGCCTTCTCGTCCCTGCTCGTACCGCCCGCTTCTCGCGGATCTGGCAGAAGATCTGGCAGACGCTGCGATGCAGGATCAGTGCTCTCGGTTCCGTCTGCGATCAGGAGGAAATCGAGGCGACCGAGCCGCTGGTGTCTCGCCCGCTCGAGGCAAGTTCTCGGAGAGTCCGAGACAGTCGCATCTGGGCGATGGCGAAGGCTCCGACCACCGCAGCGATGGTCCCCACGAGGGCGGCGCCGCTGGTCGAGTACCAGCCGGCGGTGATGGTCGCGACCGAGGCCACGACCCAGGCACCGTCGGCGACGCTGACAGCAGGCGCCCACCGTCGGAGATGCTGCTCGTTGGAGCGAGAGAGCGCGACAACGGCGACGGCGAATACAACGAGGCCGGCGCCGAGGACACGAACCCAGGCGGGGTGGCCGGTGTCGAGCCAGTGGTCGACGCGCCCACTCGCGGTCAGCGCAGTCAGACCTGCCAGCCCTGAGGTGGTGGCATTGGCGGCGAGGACGAAGCGGAGTCGCGTGTTCGGGTCGGTGATGGCAGAGGGTTCCATGCGCAGATCGTGACGAATCGGGTGACCTGGCTTCCATGACGTGTCAGGTCATGGCCCGGCGGTGGGCGGCTCCGTACGCTGGGTCGTCATGTCTCAACCGACGGATCGCCATGCCGGAAGCCTGTTGCGGCACTGGAGGTCGCTGCGCCGCCTGAGCCAGCTCGACGTCTCGAGCAGGACGGGGGTGTCGACGCGGCATCTGTCGTGCGTCGAGACCGGCCGGGCCAAGCCAAGTCGCGAACTGCTGCTGTATCTGGCGGACGAGTTCGAGATGCCCAAACGCGCTGTCAACGACATGCTGCTCGCTGGCGGGTTCGCACCGGTCTTCAGCGAGTACTCACTCGACGACGAGGCACTGGATGCAGCTCGCCAGGTGATCCAACTGGTGCTCGACGGCAACGATCCGAACCCGACGACCGTGATCGACACGCGCTGGAACGTCGTCGACGCCAACGCTGCCGCGTTCTGGTTCACTGCCAGTGTCGACCCGGCATTGCTCACGGCACCGTTGAACGTGGCCCGGCTGAGCCTGCATCCCGACGGGCTCGCCTCACGGGTGACGAACTTCGACGAGTACGCCGGCCAACTGCTGCGTCACATGCGCCACGTGCTCACGCTCACCCAGGACGACGAGCTCAGGGCGTTGATCGACGAGTGCGAGACCTACGCCCCAACGGCTGTTCGCACGATGCCCACATCCCCCGACGTCGTCCTGCCCCTGCAGATCGTGATCGACGGCGTCGAGCTGTCGTTCCTGTCGACGGTGACCACCTTCGGAACCGCTCAGGACGTGACGTTGTCGGAGCTGTCGATCGAGACGCTCTATCCGGCCGATCTGACCACACGCGAGATCCTGGCGACACGACCTTGGATCGTTCATGCGACCGATCTCTCCGCCGTCGTTTGACCTAGCGGGTCATCGCTTCGCAGTCACGAGTTGCCCGAGGATCGATCGCATGTACGACATCACGAACGACACGACCGACCTGCGAACCGTGATCGACGGCGACCCCGAGAGCAGGAAGGCAGCTCACGGAGCACGTCAGGTGAGCACGTTCAGTGAACGAATCACGATCGATGCCCCACGCCACGCCGTATGGGCCGCGCTCGCCGACATCGGCACCATCGCCGCTTGGCACCCAGGCCTCATCGGATCGCACCGAACCAACGACCTCGACGGCCTCGGCGGCACACGCCACTGCGACATCTCCACCAAGCACTCGCTCACCGAACAGGTCGTCACGTTCGAACCAGCAACCGCCATCACCTTCCGCATCACCGGTTCGACCCTCCCGTTCAAGTCCGCCGACATCGCGTTCACCCTCAGCGACTGCACGCAGCACGCTCGTACCGAGGTGACCGTCAGCCCCGCCTACACCCTCAAGTACGGCCCGATCGGAAAGATCCTCGACGCCCTCACCGTCCGCCGCAGCTACCGCGCCGGAATGCGAGAGCTGCTCGAGGGGCTCAAGCGCCACGTCGAACAACGCAGCTGAGCACCCGGAGAACACCCCACCCGGAATCGGAGCTGGATGAGCACTCGAGCGCGACCGGAGATGACGACCGCCGACGGACGGACGCTTTTCTGGGCAGAGTTCGGCCACGGAGCAGGAACGCCCATCATGTTCTTCCACGGCGGCAACGACTCGCGACTCGCCGGGGAGCTCTTGGATGCCGCCGCACATCGAACCGGGGTTCGGCTCATCTGCCCGGACCGGCCTGGGTTCGGACGGTCGACCATCCAACCCGGGCGGCCGTTCCTCGACTGGCCCCGCGACGTCGAACAGCTGGCCGATCATCTCGGATTGGATGGCTTCGGACTCCTCGGCCATTCCGGAGGAGGCCCCCATGCGCTCGCGTGCGCATCCGCCCTACCCAACCGGATCACAAGGGTCGCCACCGTCTCCTCGGTCGCTCCTCCCCAGGCGGCGAACAGCGGACTGCATCCCATGTTCCGCATCGTGAACGCACTGATGAACCACCCCGCCCTCTACCGCAGGGTCGCTCGAAGCCAACTCCGCCAGATGTCCCAGCATCCCGAACGGTGGTTGGACGTGTGGGCGAAGATGCAGCCGGCCACTTCTCGACGCTCATCGACAACGCCACGACGATCCTCACCGAACTCGCCGCGGCGACTCCTCGGGATGCCGTCTGGGTCGTCGCGGATCTCGATACCCGCTCGGACGAGGGGGCCGCGCTGCCTTCCAGGAGCCGACATCGAAGCGCCGGGAGGAAAAGCGGACGAGGAGATCAGGGAAGAATCGAGATACGGACCCGGTAGGTGCCGGCCCCGCCATTGACCGCGACTCGATAGGTGCCGCCGGCGACATCCGCTGCATAGAGGTCAACGGTCGGGTCGATGAGCGAACACTGACCGATTCCGCTTGTCGTCGTCGCTGCCGCCGGTCTGGCCCGTGGGTGGGTACAGATGGATCTCGGTGTCGAGGAGGTCGCAGCTGGCGCCGGTCCAGTCGAAGGTCTCGACGCGGATCGAGCGTCCCGAGTCGACGGTGAACACGAAGAGGTCCGAGTTGTCCGGGCCGACGGGACCATCGAGCTGTCCCGCGATGTCCGCCGGCTGGTCGACGTCAACGCTCACCGGGTCGGCTTCGACGAAGGTCCCGTTCGGTTCACTCTCGTACCCGGTGGGCGTTGTGAGGGTGTTGACGTACTCGAACGGCGCGGAGCACGCGAGGACGCTGGGGCCGGATGCCAGGGCGGTGAAGGTCGTGGTGGTGCCGAGGCCGACGTCGACCGGGATGCCAGCAGCGGTGAACGCAGCGAGGCTTCCGCTGGTCACCGTTGCGCCGGAGCAGTCGGTGGACGCGAAGATCCGCACGATCGTCGTCGACGGTGGAGCGATCCCGACGAGGGATGGCGCAGTCGACGCAGCAGGTGATGCGGGGAGCGATGTGGTGATGGCAACCTCCGGCGGCGCCGTCGTACTGGTGATGGAGGTGGTGGTCGTCGATGTCGTGGTCGTCGATGTGGTGCTCGTGGTCGGATTACCCGGCTCGGGTGCACAACCGGCGGCAATCACCAGCGCCAGAGCGATGACGGCAGTTCGGATCGGTGTCATGGCGTCCCTTCGGTCCTCGTTCGACCGTCTGTCGCGGCGAGACGCCCGTCCGGTTCTCTGATCGGCTGACCGACCGTCGTTGTCGCCGAATCCGACGCGGCCAGAACCGATGTGGGGTCCCGGCGCGACAGTGGTGGTGTGCACAGCCATCGAGCGTGATGACGACGAGCTGATCCTGGCTGTCGTCGACCGCGACCTCGGGGCGCTTCGCACACTGCACGATCGTCATGCTCCGTGGCTCACGGCGCGGCTCCGGCGGCGATGCGCCGACCACGACGTCGTCGCAGAGGCGTTGCAGGACACGTTCCTGGCGGTGTGGCGCGGGGCGCACCGCTACGACGGCCGCGGTGAGGTGGCCGCGTGGATCTGGGGGATCGGGATCCGTCAGCTGATCGGGCGGACACGGAAGCGACCCGCACCGGTGCCGTTCACCGACGATGCGCTCCTCGCCGCCGTCGACCGCAGCGGTGCAGCGGACACGCTCGTGTCCGCAGAGGACGCTGCGCTGGTCGGTGTGGAGCACGGCGACCTGCACGGCGCACTCACCCGACTGTCCCCTGAGCTTCGTTCGGTCGTGCAGGCAACGGTGCTCGACGGCCTGACGACACGTGAAGCGGCGACGTTGCTCGGGATCCCGAGCGGCACGGTCAAGACCCGCATGCGGCGTGCCCGCATCCAACTCAGAGGAGCCCTCACATGACTGGAGTCCGCCCATGACCGGGCCCTGGCACGTCCCTCCGGACCAGCTCGCCGACTACCTCGCCGACCGGGTCGACCAGCCGACCGCGTCGTCGGTCGAGGCTCACCTGGTCAGGTGCGAGGAGTGCCGGCACGCGCTCGCGGCGCAGTTCGACGCGACGGCCGTGGACGACTCGTGGCGCTCGATGGAGCGAGCGATCGACGACGAGCTCGGCTCCCGCGTCCAGCGGGCGGCGAGCCGGGCCGGTGTGAGCGATCGAACGCTGCGCACGCTTGCGCCGACGCTGTCGCTGCAGGTGGCGTGGCTGGCGGCCACCTTGCTGGCGCTCCTCGGAGCGGCGGTCATCGCCCGCCGAACCGGCGGCCCGGACGACGGTCTCGCCCGCTTGGCGTTCCTGACCATCGCGCCGCTGGCGCCGTTGGCGGCGGTGGTCGCCGCGCTCAGCGCCGCATCGGAACCTGCGCCGGAGATCGCACAGCGTCACTCCGGCGTCACGACTCCGCATCGGGGCCGTGCGGGCGACCACCGTCATGCTCGCAGCGATCACGATGGGCCTGATCGCCTCGGCGGTCCTGCCCGGCGGGTGGATCGATGCGGTCGTCTGGCTGCTGCCCGCCGTCGCGCTCAGCGGGCTCGGCGCGCTCGGCGGCGGGGCGTGTCGCTCCGGCGACGGCGATCGGTTGGCTGAGCTCGGCCTGGGTCGTGACCGTGGCCGTCACCGCTCGTCTCACCGATGACCGTCTGGCGGCGTTCCGACCCCCGGCGCAGGGGCTGTACCTCGCGGTCGCGCTCGTCGCTGCCGCGGCGATCGCCCTCCGTCCTGATTCGCTCGACCTGAGGAGCCAACCATGAGTGCCACCATCCGCGTCGACGGTGTGTCGAAGCGGTACCGGTCGACCCGGGTGCTCGACGGGCTCGACCTGGTCATCGAACCCGGCGTGACCGGGCTGCTCGGCCCGAACGGCGCCGGCAAGACGACCCTGTTGCGGATCCTCGCAACGGTGATGGCGCCTGACTCCGGCCGGCTCGAGCTCCTCGGCCGAGATCCCGGCCGGGAGTCCGATCGCACCGAGATCCGGCGGCGACTCGGCTACGTGCCCCAGGAGACCGGCATCCACGACGACTTCACCGCGTTCGAGTTCGTCGACTACCTCGCCATCCTCAAGGAGCTGGACGACCGCACAGCACGCCACGACGAGGTGCGCAGGGTGCTCGAGGTGGTCGGTCTGTCCGACGTTCGCCACAAGAAGCTCCGCAGGCTCTCGGGTGGGATGCGCCGACGGGTCGTGATCGCCCAGGCGTTGCTCGACCGGCCCGAGCTGCTGGTGCTCGACGAACCCACGGTCGGGCTCGACCCCGAGCAGCGACTGAGGTTCCGCGAGATGCTCTCCAGCGTCGGGCCGGGCGCGACCGTCGTGCTCTCGACGCACCAGACCACGGACATCTCGGCGCTGTGCCAGCGGGTCGTCGTGCTCGGCGCCGGTCAGGTGCACTTCGACGGAACGCCGGCGGAGCTGACCTCGCTGGCCGCTGGCCGGGTCTGGATGTCCGACGACCGTGACCCCGGATCGCAGCGTCGCCTGGATGACCGGCGAGGGTCGGGTCCGCAACGTGGGCACGGCCCCACCGGGCGCCGAGCTGGCAGAGCCGAGCATCGAGGACGCCTACCTCCTGCTCGTCGGCACGACCGACGAGGAGGAGGCGCCGGCCGCATGACCATCACCGTCGCGTTCCTGATCGTCGTCGGCGTCATCCTGGTCGGCGGCGCGCTGTACCGGCGCTGGGACGAGTCCCACCACCTCCGCTTCACCGACGAAGCGGGCACCAGCCGCGCGGTGCGGGCGCTCGCGCGGTTCGAGTCCCGCAAGGTGCTCACCCATCCCACCTGGCTCATCACGCTCGTGCTGCTCACGACCCTGACGACCACGCTGATCCTGATGGAAACGAGCGGCTCGATCCCCCACGACGCGCCGGTGACGTGGTTCGCGGTGATCGGCATTCCCGTTTCGGCGCTCGCCCTGGTGGTGTCGCTGCACCGGATCGGGACACGTTCGCGCCGCCACCGCACCGACGAGCTCGAGGCCGCGACACCGACCGCGCCACGGGCACGGACGATGGCGCTGCTGATCGCCTGCCTCACGCCGCTGCCCGTCATGGTCGCCGCACTGGCGGTCGGCGTGATCACGTCGCAGCTCGCCTACTCGCTCATGCCGCCACCCGGCCCTGTGGCACGTGGTGCACGTCGCCGGGTTCCTGCTCGCCGGCGTCGGTGGCGCGGTCGTCGGCGTGTTCCTGTCCCGGTGGCTGCCCTTCGCGGTCGCTCCGCTGCTGGGCATCGTGGCGATCGTCTGGCTGAACAACGGCGCCGACCACCTCCACCCACGGTTCCGTTGGCTCCGCGTCGCGGTCGAGAGCCGACTACGGCGGGCATGTTCGACGTTCGCCCGGTCGGGTGGTCGGCGATGTTCATCGTCGGCCTGATCGTGCTGGGAGCGTGCCTGGCGCTGTGGCGCCATCCGGCCCGACCGTCGCTCATCGGCGCGACGGCCGCCGCGGTGCTCGTGATCGTCGCCACCGGGTGGACGATGACGAGAACCCCGTCGGCGACCGAGATCGCCGACCGTGTGGACCTGCTGGAGCACCCGACCGACCACCAGCACTGTGAGTCCCGCGGCGCGGTGGACTACTGCGTGTACCCGGGAGCCGAGACGTGGATCGACACCTGGGATCCGGGCGATCCGCGCCGTGCTCGCCCAGGTCCCGGCCGCGCATCGACCCGCCGGGCTGGAGGTGGTGCAACGCACGACCGTCGGCACCTCGCCGTACCTCGCGGACGTCGCCGACGCAGTGGACCCTGCTCGGCATGGCCTGCGGACGGCCGACTCCATCCGCCGCTGTGGCTCGAGGACGAACGCACCCCCGACATGACCGTCGCATGGCAGACCGCCGCAATCGCCGTCGGCCTGCCACCGGCGACCGACTGGCAGCATCCGACCGGCTGCCTCGCCGGCGGGCAGGCCCGGCTCGTGCTGGCCCACCTGCTCGCCGGACGAGCCACGGCGACGACGGCCGAGGCGCTGCACCGCAAGGCCGACCACGTACGGGACGAGGGGCGCTGGGACCAACCCGTCCCGATGGACCTGCAGTACGACTACGGCGAGCAGGACGCCCCTCCCGACGGCGACGAACCGGTCCGCAGCAGAGGAACTGGTCGCAGCCGACGGACGAACCCCACGTGAGTACATCGCCGTCGCAGGAGCTGCGGCTGGGGCAGCGATGTGGTCGCTGCCGAGATGCTGATGGACGCCGACCGAGCGCGAGGTCGACCGCGCGATCGCAGCACACTGGGACGAGCTCACCGATCCGGACGACGCCGACGTCCCGACTCCTGGAGCTCGCCGGGATCGACCGCCACGAGCGAGCTCGCCGGCGCAGCGGCTCGCACCGAGCTCACCGAGGCCGTGGCATGCCCGTGACGGCAGCCGCAGGGCGCCAGACCGCACACGCGCGCCGAGCGGCCCGGACGCGTGCGCTGGGCGCTGGAACGACGTGGGGCTACGGGCACCGGCTCTTCCCGACCGCCACGTTCCTGGCGTTCGGCGCGGTCTGCTGCGGCGTGGGCGGTCGCTGTCGGAGCTCGACGCGCCGATCGAGGCGACGGTCCTCGCGATCCTGGCGTCCGTCCCGCTCTCGATCGTCTTCGTCGACCCGGCGGCGGCGGTCACCGCCGCGATCGGTGGTGCCGCTGGCGCGGCGACGGGTCGTGCCGGCGGTCCTCGGGCTGGCACTCGCGACGGCGAGCTGGCTCATCGCCCGGTGCCTCGCCGCCGGCGCTCGGGCCCGCTCCGTGGCCCGGCCGCTGGGCGCTGCTCGAGTGGTCGACCATCGCGCTCAGCCAGCTGGCCGTCGCAGCCGTGACCAGCAGCCGACGACCGGAGTCGACGTCGTTCGGACCAGGCATCCTGCTCGCACTTGTCTGGTACGTGGTGGTCGCGGCACCACGCCTCCACCAGCTGCTGTTCGACCCGCCGGACCACCTGCTGCGCTGGTCGCCTGTTCGCCACCTCGGCGGCGATCGCTGGGATCGCCTCGCTCGACCCCGCCCACCGACTCCGCAGGAGGAGCCCGCATGATGCCGACCGCGACGAAGATCCTGCTGGCGGCCGGGATGGCCAACCTGATCGGCCTCTGGCTCGCCACCGCCGCAGTGCTCAGCGGCCTGTGACTCACTGTTCGGTGATCCGCGTCAGGTCCGGAGCGACACCCGCAGCGGCACTCCGCCGCTGGGCCGGTTGACGACCATCCCCACCGGTGTCGGGACCTGCGGGTCGAGAGGCGTCACGTCCAGCCGCTGGGCGAGGCGGGAGATCATCACGGTCAGCTCCATCTGGGCGAGCATGAACCCGACGCAGTTGCGGGTGCCACCACCGAAGGGCACCCACGCCGAGCGGGCGAGCGACCGCTGCTCCGGCGTCGGATCGGCGAACCGGTCAGGGTCGAACGCCAGCGGATCCTCCCATGCATCGGGTGAGCGGCCGGCGAGGTGGGCCGACCACAGGATGAGCGTCCCCTGCCGGATGACGTGGTCGCCGACGCGCACATCACATGCCGCTTCACGAGGAGAGATGACTCCGGCCGGATGGAGCCGCAGCGTCTCGCGCATCACTCGGTCGGCCACGACGAGCCGGCTCAGGACCGTCGGGTCCGTGGGCTGGGCTCGGCGCCGATCGGGCCGAGCACCACGTCGGCCTCGGCGCGCAGCGCGGCCCACACATCCTGATGTCGGGATGCACGGCACAACATCCAGCTGAGCGACGCCGACGTCGTGTCGAAGCCCGCACCGATCAGCGTCACGACCTGGTCGCGGATCTCCGAGTCGGTCAGCGATCCGTCCTGCACCAGCGCCTCGAGCACGTCCAGCGGATCGCCCGAGGGGTCGCTGTCGACACTCGGCGATCTCCTCGTCGATCAGCCGGTCCAGAGTCGACCAGATCCGCGCGGACACGCGCTCTTCTGGTGAACGGGAACGGGTGAGGGAACTGTCGGATCGCCGGCGACTCGAGGTACTCCTGGGAGCTCTGGAAAAGCCGACCGATCTCCTCGGCCCGGGAAGCGAGTCGTTCACCGAAGAACGCCCGCACGACCACCTCGAGCACGAGCCGACGTGCGACCGGCGCGAGGTCGACGCACCGCCCGCCCTGGTCCGGCGAGAGGCGATCGCTGCACCGCCGCGTCGGTCTGCTCGACGATCATCGGGATCCACCCGTTGAGCCGCCGGCGGCTGAACGCCGCCTTCACCGACGATCGCCGGCGCCGGTGATCCGGGCCGTCCGACACGATCATCGATCCGTCGCCCACCACGAAGCCCAACACGTTGAACCGGTGGTCCCAGACGGAAGTCGTCCTGGGGCAGGGCGAACAACTCCGACAGCGCCTCCGGATCACCGACGACGGCCACCCGCATCGGACCGACGCCGAGACCGCACACACCGCCGTATCGCTCGTTCAGTTCGTCCAGCACCGGGACCGGGTCGCGCAGCAGCCTCCGCATGAGTGACGCCTGGCCCGGGCCTCGCGGCCCGGGCAAGCGAGCGGACTTCATCGCGTCATCGTCGCATCGGCCGAGCCCGACGATCACAGCTCGAGGGGCAGGCACGCCAGTCGGGCGCCCGCTGCACCGTTCGGCATCGTCGGCATCGCGTGGATCACGATCGAGCGGGCTCCGCCGGGCGGCACGACGAACGGCACCACGGCGACCGCCATGGCGGTACCGTTCGGCTCGAACGGTGAAGTCGAGCCACACCTCGGTGGTCGGATCGACGACGGAGCCGCCGATGGAGTTGTAGTGCGGTCCAGCCGCCGCTCCGTCGCCCGCAACGCACGGGCCGACATGGACGTGTGCGCCGAAGCTGGTGCCCGCCGCTGACCGGTCCAGGCCCCGCAGACGGAGAGCGACCAGCGATCCGCTGCCAGCCCTGAGGACCACCAGCGCGGCGGCGCTCGCCCCGTCGGTCGGGTCGACGGTGGCTGGCGACAGGTCCGACAGGACCCCCGACGCGTCACCACACGAGCGGACGGACGCCCGCTCGCTCCCGCCCCTGCCGGCACAACCAGCACAGCCACGGCGACCACACACGCGCACGCCACTGCTTTCACTCGAATTCGGAACATCACAGACCTCCCCGTTCGACGAATACCTTCACCCATCTGTCGCGCCCGTCAGCTCAATCGGTTCACAGCGCCGATCGCCCCCATCGGCTCCGGGCCGGATGCCGGCCAGAAGAGCGACCCTGCACCACTACGTGCATATCGGGGACGCCCGGCGGTCCCGGGCTGGGATGCGCTCGGCGTCGTCGTTCTCCAAGCGTGGGCAGCGATCTGCTGATCGACGGAGGACGGCGCTTCAGGGTGGCGAGATCCCGAGCGGCAGGCCCGGAGGCCTGCCGCTACAAGGGATTCTCGATGGTGGACCTTCTCGGACGGCTTTCGAACTCACGGCCTGCACCAGCGGATCCCGCTCCGCAGCCGACGGTTGCACTTGGTCCGAGTCGAGGCCACCGCCAGGCACAGCAGCGACTGGGGCGATCCGAGATCGACGAACTCGTCGCCCGACGGCGGGCAGGCGAGACCGTCGAGCATCTCGCCGAGCTGTTCGGGGTGCACCGCACCACGGTGATGGCCCATCTACGCCGCGATGGCATTCCCGCCGGGTCGCGGTTGAAGAAGTGGAACGAGGCCACCCTTCGGAACGAGGCGGACCGCTACCGGACCGGCGCCTCTCTAGCCGACATCGCTGCGCTCTCCGACATCAGCCCATCGACCGTTGCCAGACGACTGGCTCGCGCCGGTGTGGAGTTCCGCCCGCGGCCTGGCTGGAGTTGACGCCACCGATTCTCATCTCGACATTGAACGAAGACCACGATCTGAAGCGCCCCGGGTCTGGTGGAGGCCTTGGGGTGCGCGGGAACGGACGCCTCCGGCTACTTGCGAAGTGGAATTGCGTCAGCAATGGCTGCGGCGCCGGTGGAGTTCGGGTAGGGCCAGCTCCCGGACGCATCGAAGTTCGGATCAAGGGGGTTCCCGTTGCCGAGCTCCGCACCGTCATGGCCAAGCTGTTGTCCCGCTAGCTCCGCTCGACGCAGGTGTTGCGGATCGTGCCGATGCCTTCGATCCAGGACTCGAGGATCTCGCCGGGGCGGAGGCCTCGAGGCGGTTGCATGGCCATGCCGACCCCGGAGGGCGTGCCGGTGAAGATGACGTCACCTGGCAGGAGCGGCACCACCGCGGAGAGTTCGGCCACGAGTCGGGCAACCGGGAAGACGAGGTCGTCGGTGCGGGCGTCCTGGACGGTTTCGCCGTCGATGCTGCAGCCGAGGGCGAGGTCGTCGGGATCGGGCAGCTCGTCGGGGGTGACGAGCCATGGGCCCATGGGTCCGTAGCCGCGCCGGGACTTGCCGAGGGAGAACTGCATCCCCGCCGCGAACTGGAGGGTGCGGTCGCTGATGTCCTGGCCGACGGTGAGGCCCGCGATGTGGGACCAGCCGTCGGCCTCGTCGACCCGGTCGGCCCGGGTGCCGATCACGGCGACGAGTTCGACCTCCCAGTCCACCGTGTCGCCGACGATCTCGATGTCGTCGAAGGGGCCGCTGAGCGAGGCCGGGAACTTGGTGAAGGTGGCGGGCACCTCGGGAAGGTCCATGCCTGACTCCTCGGCGTGCTTGCGGTAGTTGAGGCCGATGGCGAAGACCTGGCGGGGCTCGGGGACCGGGCAGCGGAGCACCGTGGGGTCGAGGGGACCGGTCGGCTCGGTGACGCCGTCTGCCCACTCAGCGAATGCCGGCCAGTCGCGGTAGGCGTCCATCGGGTCGGGGCCGAATCGCCCGTCGGATGCGGTTGCCACGTCGACGGTCCCGTCGTCGACGAGCAGCGCGAGGCGACCGGCGTGGCTGGCGATCTTCATGGAGTGGTTCCTGTCGTTCGGAGGGTCATGGGGACACGTCGGGCTCGGTCTCGGCGCTCACGTTCGCCGGCACACGACTCGGTCGACGACCTCGGGAAGACGAGACGCGTCCGACGAGCCCGGGGCGCACCAGGCGATGTGCTGGTCGGGACGCACGAGGAGCGCGCCGTCTCCGGTCGACAGTTCCCCGAGCCACGGCTGAACACCGGCTCCCGGGCCGTCGAGGCGAACGTGATGCACCGGGGCGTCGGCGGACTCGCTTGCGGTGGCCCATTCGTCGTGGGCACCGAAGCTGAGCAGGGTCAGGCCGTTCGGGAGGACGAGATCGAGCGTCGAGGTCGTGGGGTCGACCCAGGCATGCGGGAGCCGGCCGCCCACCACGACCCGCGGGTCGAAGACCCGGGGGTCGATCTCCTCCGGTGCGGGCGCACCCGCACAGCCGAGCGCGCCTTCGGGGTAGTGGTAGCCGAGTTGCAGCCCGACCATGTCGAAATGGGTGGCCTGCTCGGCGACCGCGGCGTCGATGGTCGGCTGCTGCGACGGGTCGGCGAGCACAGCATGCAGATGCTCGCTCGTCGCCCCTTCGCCGAGGCCGAGTGCTTCGAGGAGCGTGAACAGCTTCAGGGCGTTCGCCACGCTCTGGGCGCAGTTGGTCTCGGCGATCGGGTGACGCTCGACGAAGTACGTGTCGAGGATCGACGGGTCGGCCCAGCCGTCCTCGACGGCGCCGAGCTTCCACCCGAGCCCGTGGGCGTCAGCGACGCCCGTGTTCAGCCCGAGGCCGCCCGTCGGCGGGAAGCGGTGGGCCGCGTCACCCAGCAGGAACATCCGGTCGTCACGCATCCGGTCGGCGACCTGGGCGCTCATGTGCCAAGTGCCGACGTCGAGGATCTCGATCGCCACGCTGTGGTCCCCGATCGCCGCACGGGCGAGCGCCTCGCATCGGCCCACGTCGAAGTCCTCGAGGGTCTCGGTGTCGGGGTCGAACTCGACCATGAACACCCACTCGCGGTCGATGTCGTGCGCCACGAGTGCGCCCGAGGCGTCGGGATCCATGACGAAGTGCAGCACGCCGGGGCGGTCGGCGACGAGATGGCGCAGATCGGCGCCGAAGTGGACCATCACGAAGCTCTGCAACCGGGGTGGCCCCACCATCTCGATCCCGAGCGCCCGGCGGACGCCGCTGCCGGCGCCGTCGGCGGCCAGGACGTAGCGGCTGCGTATCGAGATGAGATCACCGCTCGCGAGGTCTCGCACGACGGACGTCACCGCGTCACGGTCCTGCTCGCTCGACAGCCACTCGACGCCGTAGCGGAGGTCCACGGGTGGCATCGACGCCACCTGCTCGGCGAGGAGCGGTTCGAGGTGGTGCTGGGAGATGTTCCGCAACGGCGTCGGCGTGATCTCCAGGGTCTCGGGGCCTTGACGCTCGAACGGCAGTCGACCGATGAGCTCGCCGTTCAGCGTGGTCACCCAGTTGACGTGACCACCGTCGACGGGGTCCATTGCCACGCCGTCGATCGCCGCCATGTCGAAGCCGGCCTGCCGGAAGATCTCGAGCGTGCGGCCGTTCACCACGTGGGCGGCGGGCTGTCGGCGGGGGCCGTCACGACGCTCCACGACGAGGCAACCACGGTCGTCGTTGGCGAGCAGGCGTGCGGCGGTCAGGCCCACCGGCCCGGCGCCGACCACGAGGAACGGGACCTCGACGGTCTGCATCTAGACGAGCCCGGCGTAGCTGCCGCCGTCGAGCTGGAGGTTCTGGCCCGAGATGAACCCGGCCTGAGCGCTACACAGGAACGCACAGGCGTCACCGAACTCCTCGGGACGGCCGAGGCGACCGGCCCGGATGGTGCTCTTCATGTGGTCGTAGGCCTCGTCGATCGAGATGCCGGCCAGCTCCGAGTGCAACTCGGCCATCTGCCGCTGGCGGGACGTGTCGAAGCGCTCCGGCAGCAGGTTGTTGATCGTCACGTTGGCCGAGACCACGTCGCCCGACAGGCCCTTGGCCACCGCCGTCAGGCCGGCCCGCGCCCCGGTCGACAGCCCCATCAACGCATTCGGGGACTTCACCATGGCCGAGGTGATGTTGATGATCCGGCCGAACCGGCGTTGTTGCATGCCGTCGATCACCAGGCGAATCATGGCCAACGGCGCCAGCATGTTGGCCTCGAGCGCGCCGATCCAGTCCTCCCGCTCCCACGACGTGAACCCGCCCGGGCTCGGTCCGGAGTTGTTGTTGACGAGGATGTCGGGCTCGGGGCAGGCATCGAGAAGCGCCGCCCTCGTTGACTCGTCGCCGATGTCGCCCGCGACCGCCGTGACCTCGACATCGTGGGCCTCGCTCAACGTGCGACGCGCTTCGTCGAGTGCCGCCTCGTCACGGCCGTTGATCGTGATCGCGACACCTTCGCGGGCGAGCGAGTCGGCGCAGGCATGACCGAGACCGCGGCTCGAGGCGCAGACGATGGCGCGTCGGCCGTCCAGACCGAGATCCATGGCTACTCGGCCCCGTCGGCCGCGAGTTGCGCGGCGAACGTGGCCTGGTAGACGGCCAGCGGCTGGAACTGCGGGAGGTCCTGGATCTCGGACCGGGTCGCCTGCTCGATCTCGGCGTCGTCGGCGGACAGATCGAGGCCGCTCGCATGGGGCTGTTGGACGTGGAACGGCGAGTCGACGAAGCACTCCAGGCCGTTGCCCTCGGGATCGGTGAAGTAGAGCGACCATGCGTTGCCATGGCAGATCGGGATCACACCTTCGACGCCGGCCTCCTCCAACGAGGCGCCGATCGACCGCAGGTCGTCGAGGCTCCCGGTCCGGAAGGCCAGATGATCGACCATCACGAACTCGTGCGCTCTCGTAGGCCCGTTCACGAGCAGCACCTGGTGGTGCTCGGCGGGATCCTGAGAGAGGAACGCCACCTCGGTCCCGTCGGGCAGCGGTTGTCGATCGGTGACCCGGAAACCGAGGACGTCGCAGTAGAAGGCGACCATCGGATCGAGGTCGGTCACCGCCATCGTGGCGTGGCTCAGTCGGAGGCGGGGAGCTGCGGGCCGTGTCGTCATGGTTGACGATATTATCAATATTGAGATTTTCGTCAAGTCTGCTACGGTGTGGCCGTGCCCGAAACGAGCGCAGACGCCGCACCCACCCGCGGCCACAAGAAGAAGGCCCGGACCCGCGCCCAGCTGATCGACGCCGCCGTCCGCACCATCGCGGAGCACGGCGAGGCGTTCACCATCGCCCAGATCACCGACGAGGCCGGCATGGCCCACGGCACCTTCTACAACTACTTCGACGACCGCGACGCGGTGATGGACGCCATCGTCCCCGAGGTCCTCGGCGGGATCGCCGCAACGAACGCGGCGCTCGTCGACGCCCAGGACCCGGCACTGCGGTTCGCCACGATCACGGCACTCGCCCTCCAGCGCGCCGCCGACGCGCCCGAGCGAACCCGCGCGCTCCTACGACTCGACGCCGTGCACGCCGCCATCGGCCAGTCCCAGGCGTTCGACGAGCTCCGCGCCGACATCGCCGTCGGCGCCGCCAGCGGGCGGTTCAGCGTCGACGCCGACCGCCCGACGATCGATGTCGTCGTCGGCGCCATGCTGTTCGCCGCCCGTCGCATCGTCGACGGTGACGTCGGCGACGACTATCTCCACGCTGTCGTCGCCCAACTGCTCCGCTCACTCGGCATCGACAGCCACGAAGCCCACGACCTGGCCCAGGACGCGGTCGCCGTGGCTCGGAACACCGCTCCGCAGGACCGCATCGACACGTAGCAATGGGGATTCGTCGCGGAGCCACACAGCTCATCAACGAGCACCGCCCACACCGCAGCCTGAACACCCACCGGCGGCCACATCAGCACTCCGAGGTGCAGCTTCGACGCGCCCCGACTCCGGCCACGCCATCGACTCAACCGCGGCCGCCCCGACCCAGCCACGGATGAGTTCTCGGCCCCTTCAGTCGTAGCGGTCGTCGCTCGTTCCCCTGACGAACGCCGTCACCGTCGCACACGTGGACCCCGCCGCCGGGCCATGCGGGCGAACCGTGTAGGGCCCGACCGCGGCCGGCACGATGACCACCTCGGCGTAGTTCACCGGGTACGGCTCGAAGCGGCCGGTCGGGCTCTCCAACACCACCTGCTCGCCGGCCACGACGCACAGGACATGGACCGTCCCGCCGGTGTGGCGCGGCACCGTGGTGTCGAACCAGTGCCGCCGGGTCTCGATGAACTCCAACTGGTGGAGACCGGTGCGTTCCTCCCGCCAGCCGTCCCCGGCGGCCAACGGCTCGACCCGGTTGATGAGGTTCTGTCGGACCCACTCCGTGGTGCGGTCCCAGCGGATGACCTCGCTGCCGTGGCGGAGATGGATCGGTCGTGGCCGACCGTCGAGGCCCATCCTCCCCCAGTCCCAGAGCTTGAAGGTGAACAGGTACGGCGTGGCCGAGATCTCGAGCACCATGCTGTCGGCTCCTGAGCAGTGCACCGTCCCGACCGGGATCAGGAAGTGGTCATGGGCTCGTGCCGGCCAACGGTTGGCGAACCGCTCGGCGTCGAAGGGCGGGCCGTCGGCCTGCGCGGCCCGGAGCGCGCCGAGCATCTCGTCGGGAACGACACCTTCGTGGAGCCCCAGGTACACGGTCGCCCCGGGTTCGGCATCGAGCAGGTAGTAGCTCTCGTCCTGGGTGTACTCCATCCCGAACGTGTCGCGGATGTAGGAGGTGTCCGGATGCACCTGGAAGGAGAGGTTGCCTCCTCCCATCGTGTCGAGGAAGTCGAAACGGATCGGGAACTCGGCCCCGAACCGACCGACGACCTCCTCCCCCAGCAGCTGGTGCGACCGGAACAGCACGACGTCGAGCGCAGGGAACTCCATGACGCAGTCGCCGAAGTCGAACAGGACGCTGTTCTCCTCGGGCACGCAGTTGAAGCACCAGCCGTAGTTGGCGGCGTCGGGGTCGAGCCCGCACACCTCTTTCATCCACTGGCCACCCCACGGCGCCGGATCGAAGAAGGGCACCGGGGTCCACGGGCTGGTCGCGGCCCTGGAGAGGCCTTCGGTCACGGCAGCGGCCGGGGCGAGCTTCGGTTCGTTCGGATCGTTGAGATCGAGGAACACCTCGGCCCGCTCGAAGACCTCCCGCTTGTGCCGGTCAGCGACCCGCCAGTCGACGAACCAGGCTCGTTTGTACTGGGCCGGCCAGTCCTCGTGATGGTTGTCGGCACCGAGATTCGGGATCTGGTCGCCTCGGAACCGCTGCACCAGCTCCCGCCTCGCCAGGTCCGCGTAGACGAGGAGGTCAGGATCACACAGCAACGCGGCCCCGGTCCCGTAGACCATGACCAGGCCGTCGCTTCACCGATGTGACCTCGCGTCGGAGCCGGTCGACGGCCTCGGGAAGGAGGAAGTCCGACAGGCACAGGTCCGACACCCGGCCGAAGACCGGATCGTCGGTGACGTCGGGCGCCACCAGCTTGTCGATGGCGTCCGGCGGAGCGAAGGCCCCGGCGGTATGCACCAGGTGCTCCGCGCGGACCTCGCGGGCGAGCAGGTCCGCCGTGTCGTCGCCCACGCCCGGGTAGGTGTCCACCGCGAGCACGACCCGGCCGCCAGACGAGTTCAGGTGGGTGGCCAGCAGGGCGCGGAGCTCCTCGCCGATGGCGGGCCAGCCGACGCGACAGGAGCCGGCGTGGCCGGGGACGCGGACCCGGGGGAAGCGTCGGTAGGCGCTCCGTAGTGAGCGGGGCGGGAGCTCCGCCGGACCGAGGGGATCGGTGGAGGGGCGGTCGGTCACAGGTAGGTCAGGTCCTCGGTCATGGCCACCGCGATCCCCAGGAGCGCGGCCGAGTTCGGATGCTGCGCGTGCACGACCTCGACCGCGCCGTAGCTCGTCCAGGCGTGCTCCTGGAGGTGGCGTGCCATGCGGGCCGGCAGGTCGGCTGCGCCGTGCCCCACTCCCCCACCCACCACGATCCGTTGGGGCGCAAATGTGTGAACGAGCGAGACGGCCATCGCGTTCCAGACCGCGTAGGAGCGGTCGCGGAGCCGGATGGCCAGGTCGTCGCCCGCGGCCGCATGGGCGAACAGGGCCCGGTAGTCGATGACGGCCTCGGCCGCGAGCGCGCTCGATGGGAAGGCCGGGTCCTCCCGGGCGATGGAGGGCAGGGCCCAGGTGGACGCCTCGGCCTCGGCACAGCCGCGTCCGGGGCACGTGCAGGCACGACCGCCCACTTCGACGACCACGTGGCCGCCGAGCAGCCCGGCCTGATTCCCCCGTCCACGCAGTGGCCGTCCACCGAGGAGCACCGAACAGCCGATCCCGGTCCCCAGCAGCACCTGGACGACGTCGTCGGCACCCGACGCCGCGCCGTGGCGCCACTCGCCCAGCAGCGCGGCGTGCGCATCGTTCTCGAGGCGGACCGGAAGGCCGAAGGTGTCGCGGCCCCAGGCGCCGAAGTCGAAATCCACGGCATCGGCGTACTTGCGGTTGGTGGACAGGACGCGCCCGGCCTCGGGATCGACGAGACCCGGGCAGACGACGCCGAGCCCGGCGCACGCGGCCGGGGAGAGTCCCACGTCGGCCGCCGCTTCGGCCAGGGTGGCTTCGAGGTCGGCCAGGTGGGCCGTGAGGCCCTCCTCCGCTCTGGCGTCCAAGGCCCGGAACGAGAGAAGCCGGCCGCCCTCGACGACCCCGACCTTGATACGTCGACCTCCGAGATCGACCGCCAGGAGGGGTTGCTGGGGCGTCGCGCTCATCGCTCCAGTATCGGTCGGACGGCCGTGGATGGGGTCATTCCGGCTGGATCCGCAGTCCGTCGGACGACCGCACGATCCGCCACAGTTTCCCGGCGAATCGCACGTGGTGAAGGACGCCCTCGAAGCCGGTCACACCCAGGTCCGTGCAGGGGTTGTCGCTCCCGGCGAGGTCGGGACGGAATCCGAAGAGACCCGCGAGGACCGTCTCGGCGAAGGCCCCGCCGCCGGAGCCCTCCCGGAGGCACGCCCCGCGCTGCGCGATCCGGATGGGAGCATGCGGTGTCGCCCGCTGCGGGCCGTAGAGCTCATAGGCCTGGCCGAAGGGACCCTCGCGGGTGGCGGGCACCACGCGGTGCAGCAGGTCGAGCGCCGCCTCGGGTGCGCCCAGCAGCACCATGGCCTCTGCGGCCATCGCCGGCCAGGCCCCGAACGCGCCGAAGGGGCCGTGGTCGGGACGGTCCGACAGCTCGGCGGCGGGGTCGGCCAGCGACATGGCCCGCATCCAGGTATCGGTGAGGAGCTCGCGTTCGACGAAGGCGAGCATCTCCCGGCTGGTGTCGCCGTCGAGACGGTCGGCCATGAAGCGGGCTGTGGAGATGAAGTCATAGCAGTGCCGAACGGTGCGGCGGGAGCCGTCCTGGTCGACGGCGACCCAGACGCCCTCGCCGGCGACGTAGCGGTCGAGTATCCGGGTGGCGAGGGAATCCGCGTCCGACCGCAACGCGTCGGCCTCGTCGCGCCGGCCGGTCCGCTCCAGCCAGCGGGCCAGCGCCCGCATCATCCACACGTTGGCGGCATTCAGCGAGGCAACCTCGTGGGTGTAGGTGGGCACGCACTCCAACAGGTTGTCGATGGTGCCGTAGTCGGCCAACCCGTCCCCGAGTGTGAGCAGCTTGCGCCAGGCCGTGGCCAGGTCTCCGAGGTGCCCGGCGACAGGGCGGCCCTCGATCAGCTCGTCGAGGAAGCCGACGTCGTCGGTGACCGCGACGTAGTCGTGGACCAGCTCGAACAGCGACATGTCGTTGGCCGCGTACCAGTAGCCGCGTGCGTAGCCGGGGAGGTACTGGCCGCCCCGGAAGGCCTTCGTGTCGAGGTTGAACACGGCGCCCCCGTGGGGGTCGATCCCGAGGAACAGTCGCAACTGCTCGCGCATGGCCCGGGGCTCCAGGAGCGCGAACAGGCGGGAGAACATCGACGTGTCCCAGAAGAAGACGTCGCCACGGTCCCGCTCACCGCTGGTGACGAACACCCGGTCGCAGAGCTCCAGGTCGGTCCGGTGAAGCACGAGCAGGGTCAGCAGCGAGGTGTAGTAGAGCCTGGCCACCGCAGTGTCGCCGGTTTCGAGGATGGGGGCGTTGCCCGAGAAGTGACCGTTCCCGGGCGTGAACATCTCCCGCCAACGCGTCCGCCAGCGGTCTCCGGTGGCCTGCCACACTGCGTCGAATCCGGCCTCCCACCGCAGCGCCCGCTCGTGGACCTCCTCCGCGTCCGCACCTTCGGCCTGCACGAGGCGGATGACGACCTCGCCACCGGGCTCGACCATCGGCCTCCAGCCCAGGGAGATGGTCTCTCCTCGGTGCTCGATCACCTCGGGGGGCGTTGCAGCAGCGGTCACGAGGAGGTCCTGGACCGGGTCGTCGAGCACCACGGCGGGATTCGGGGTGTCAAGGGCCAACTCACCTGGTGCCTGCAGGTCGAGGTCGAGCCTGCGGCGGGTCCCCGCCTCGTTCCGCACCCCGATCTCGTAGAGCAGCCCGGACTCCTCGAAGACCAGGCGGGCGGTGGTGGTCACCTCCCAGTCGCGCACGACGGTTCGACGCACCGCCTGGTACGGGAACCAGCGACAGACGCTGGTGTCGACCGCGGTGCCGTCGACCAGCAGGGCCAGGCGGGGATACGAGCGGTACACGATGAAGCGTGGCCCTGAGCCCTGGAAGAGCTGGCTCTCCCGGGTCCAGAAGTGGATGCCCAGGAGATCCGGAGCGCACACCGCCATCTGGTGGAAGTTGTGCAGAGACGGCAGGTGGGCGAGGTCGTCGACGTCGAGCCAGTCGCTGGCCAACTGGTCGAGCTCAGGGACGAAGTCGAGCGGCTCCATGGGTGGTTGCGGTCACCCGCGGTGTGTGGAGACCGCATCCAGAGTCGGCACGGCCAGACGATAGCGTCCGCTCGCCCCGGCAACCTCCCGCCCAGGTCACGTCACTGGACGCTGGCAGCGGGCGGGGAGGACCAGGTCCGGTGATCGGTACCGGCCTCCAACTCACGCCGGGACCCGTCGGGCAGGAGCAGCTCCGCGGTGGTGCCGGCGGGGACGGTCACGCGGATGGATCCCTGTGCGCCGCGGAGCGTCCACTCGACCTCGATGCGGCCGAAGGGTGACTCGTGGTGGACCCGGGCCCATGTGATGCCACCGCCCGGCATGGGAGCGACCCGGAAACGGCGGTAGCCGGGCTCGACGATCTGGAGGCCGGCGACGTACTCGTGCAGGAAGCCGATGACGGTGCCCTTGCTGAAGTGGTTGAGGGAGGCGTGGGGGCGACCCTCGGCGTCGACACCTCCCCACTCCTCCCACACGGTGGTGGCACCACGCTCCAGCATCACGAGCCACCCGGGCTCGCCCTCCTGGAACAACAGGTCGTAGGCGACATCGATGTGGCCGTGCGAGGCCAGGACTCCCAGGAGGTACGGGGTCGTGAGGAAGCCTGTTCCGGGGTGGTTCCCGGCGTCACCGACGAGCTCGGCCAAGTGGGCCGCGGCGGCCGAGCGGAGGTGGTCGGGCACGAGACCGAAGTGGAGGGCCCGCGCGTAGGTCGCCTGGGTTGGCGGGGTCATGGCGCCGTCCCCGTCGAGGACCTCGGCTCGCCAGGCGTCGGCGGATCGGGCCGAGATCGAGGAGTAGCGCTCGGCATCTTCGGTGTGGCCCAGGATCCGGGCCATCTGCGCCAACTGACCCGACGAGCGTGACAGGTAGGCCGTGGCGACCGAGGCGTGGTCGGCCACCGTCGCCTTCGCGATCGCCGCCTCCACGTCCTCGCCGGGTTCGAGCCACTCCCCGTAGTGCCACCCGGTGTCCCACAGGTACTTCTCGTGCGCCGCGGGCTCGGGGGACCGCTCGACCCGGGAGGGGTGCCGGCCCGATGCGGCGGCGACGACGGCGTAGTCCACCCACCGTCGAGCGGATTCGTACTGCTCCGACAGCACCGTGGCGTCACCTCGAACGCGGTAGAGGGTCCAAGGCACGTGCACGGCTGCGTCGCCCCACCCAGCGGAGCCTTCGGTGAGCGGCCAGATGGCGGGGAATCGGTCGTCGCCGGGATGCGATTCGGGGACGAGGTTCCCGACCCTGCCGTCCGGCCGCTGGTCGGCGGCGAGATCACGGAGCCACTTCTGGGAGAACCCGTAGACGTCGTAGAGGAACGACGCCGTCTCCACACGAACCAACCAGTCGCCCGTCCAGCCCGCTCGTTCCCGCGTGGGGCAGTCGGTCGGGATGTCACAGACGTTGCCGCGCAGGCTCCACTCGCTGATCCGGTGCAGGGCGTTGATCCGCTCGTCGGAGCACTCGAAGCCGCCGACCCGATCGAGATCCGTGTGCACCACCACAGCCGTGACATCGTCGGTGTCCACACCTTCGAGGTCCCCCTCGACCCGCACGTACTGGAAGCCCTTCGTGCTGTGCCGGGGCTCGAACGCCTCACCCGGACGGCCGGCCGATACGACCGTGTCCGTCTGGAAGGACGGGACCACGCCGGGGTCGCGGAAATCCGGGGGGTTGATGTGGTCCTGGGTCACGTCGCCGGCGGGATCGAGCCACTCGCCGTAGGTCAGGGTGACCGAGGTACCGGCCGGGCCGAGCCGCGTCAGGCGTACCCAACCGCAGATGTTCTGTCCGACGTCGACGACCCAACGATCCTGCGCCAACTGCCGAACCGAGACGGGACGCAGCTCCTCGATCCGCCGGACCGCAGGCGCAGCGGAGGTCACGAGCGTCTCCCCGGTCGACTCCTCCACCCGGACCGCCGACCAGGTGTCCAACTGGTTCCAGGACCGGCGCTGCCGGAGGTCGTGGACCTCGCCGGCGATGAGATCGGCCGCGAGGATGTGACTCGACGTCGAGCGCCACGACCCGTCGCTGACGACGACGAGGGTGCTGCCGTTGTCGAAGGTGACCTCCAGGCGCGCCAACAGCGCCGTGGTGGCCCCGTAGTCGTTGGCCCGGCGGGGCCCGCTGTTCTGACCTCGCCACCATCCGTCGCTGAGCAGGGCCCCGACGACGTTGTCGCCTGGAACCACCAGGTCGGTCACCGTGAACGTCTGGACCTGGAGCCGAGACCGGTACGCGGTCCAACCCGGCGTCAGCTCGGCGTCACCCACCCGCTCGCCGTTCACGAACGCCTCGTACAGGCCGTGAGCCGTTACGTGGAGCACCGCCTCGAGGACCTGGCCGTCGACGGTGAAGGAGCGGGCGAGCTGGTAGGCCGGACGGTGACGGTCAGGGCCACCGTCCGGTTCGGCCGGGCCGATCCAGGTCGCACCAAGGTCGAGCGCGCGAGCGTTCCTGGCCGGCGATCGAGGGCAGATCATCGTGCCACTGATGCGGCGTCCGGATGTGTGCGATCCATCCTGCTGGTCAGGGCCGACACCGTTCTCACTGAAGGAGCCGGACAAAGCAGTAGACACCTTCGAGAATTCCGAAAGCGGGGAACATGCCCCACTTGACGACCCAGTAAGTGGCTGTGGGTTCGCGGAACCCGAGGTCGCGGTCCCAGATGAACATCGGAATCGCGGTGTACCAGAACGGCACCGAGGCAACCAGAGCCAACAGGAATCCCCAGCGGTCTCCGAGCAGCATGCCGATGCTTCCGGCGATCTGCAGTGGCGCCCAGAACAGCGACATCCGCCCAGGCGTAACCCTGGTTGAACGCGAAGTAGGCCGTTGACTCGTCGGTCGGAGGGCTACCGCCGTAGACGTTCTCGATGGTCCAATCGGCGCGGGGTCTGAGGACAGCGACCAACTGCAGTCCGCCGAGGAGTCCAATCAACGCCAGACCGGCGACGGCCACGATCCAGGTCAGTGCAGTGACTTCCATGACTGGCGCCCTTTCAGTTCACGAACATCATCGTGGAGCCGGCAGCGCCACGACAGCGGCGAACGATGGTGATCAGGCCCATGACACCCCAGATCGTCAGGAACGCCAGGCCGACGGTGACGCTGCCGGAAGTGCCGATTCGCAGATTACGGCTCCGCAGGTCCAGACGAGTGGAGATGCCCCGTCCGGCGAAGTAGAGGTACATGCCGCCACCGATGAGCCCGAAGTAGGCCCACGTCGGGTCGTCCATGACGAGCAGGACACCGGCAACCACCATCGTCCACAACGTGAACGTGTCCCACCGTGCCTCGCCACGACCATCGGCGAAGAACGCGGGATCGACGGTGTCCTCGGCTTCCATGAGTCCCAGCCTCACTCCAGTCGACGGAGCCAACCAGGAGATCGCCTGGCCACCCCAGCACAGCAGCGACAACAGAGCGACCAGGATGCCCCACGCGATTCCCATGTCGGGGGTTCCCTTCGTTCAGGCGGCACGGCCGCGCGAGCGATCCATACGCGACCTACGGATCAGCGACCAGATCGAGTTGTCGTCGCGGCGCAGCAACAGAACACCCTGAAGCGCCGCGAGTACGACGTTGGTGATCAGGTAGGGCCAGGCCAGGAAGGGCAGGATCGCTATCATCCACAGCAAAGACGCGGCGACCCCGACGTCGACCCAGATGCCCCGGTTCAAGATGGCCAGTCCGAGCAGGACTTCGAACACCACGATGAGAACCATGAGCGGCCGATCGTTTGGCATGAACACATCGCGCATGAAGTCCTCGAGAATCGGGAACCAAGCGCCGTCGGCGTAGCCGTCGAGTAGATGCGGCTCACCCGCTTTCGGCAGGGTGTACCGCGCGTTGAATACGGCGGCGGCCAGATAGAAACCTCCGACAACACCACGGCAAGTGTTTCACCCCGTCCCCGCGACAGGCCGGTCCTCAGCCCACAACATGCCGGCCGGTTCTTCCGCTGTCGCGGGATGACGATGTTCGGCAAAGACCGCCGCGATGCCAGACAACACATAACAATCACCCTTGCCGATCGGTCGACCACTCGCTGGAGTCGTGCGCACTGCAAGGATGGCACCGAGTGACGCGCATATGCCAGTGTCTATCGACCGGCGTCCGTCGCCCGTACTGGTGACAGTCCGAACGGCTCACCTGTCCCTCTGAGATGGGGCGTACCGGATCGCCTATCGACAGAATCGACGAACGGAGAGCAGATGGAACACGACCGCTTCCAGAAAGCCGGGGGAATCGCGGCGCTTGTCGCTGCAGTGACTGTGGTGGTCGGTATCGGCATGTTCGCGACCCTGCTGACCGACTACACGACCGGCGATCCAGATGCGGCCGAGTCCGTGGCCTTCCTGGTCGACAATGAGGCCACGCTGTACATCTGGAACCTCATCACCCTCCTCCTGTTCGCAGTTGCTCTTGTTCCGCTGGCTCTGGCACTGCACCAACGACT
The DNA here is from genome assembly GCA_963700425.1 of uncultured Microthrixaceae bacterium. Taxonomy (GTDB): domain Bacteria; phylum Actinomycetota; class Acidimicrobiia; order Acidimicrobiales; family Microtrichaceae; genus CAVOXO01. The sequence goes on from CAVOXO010000002.1 coordinate 27,058, forward strand.
GAAGATCGGTGCGACGGGAGTCGCACAGACCGCGACCGCGTTCGGGCTGATCTGGTCAGGCCTGCTTCTTGCTTCGGGCATGGTGATCAACGTCGGCTACGGGGCAGTTGTCGATCTGTTCGACACGAACCCCCAGCAGGCGGAGTCGCTGTGGTCGGCGATCGACTCCGTCGGAAGCGGGTTGGGCGGCACGATGGAGATCGCCGGTGGGCTTTGGGTCCTGCTGGTGAGTTGGGCCGCTCTGCGGGCAGGAGTGTTCCCGAAAGCACTGAACTATCTCGGCTTGGTGATGGCCGCGTCCGCTCTCGTCACGATCGTCCCCGCCCTCGAAGACGTGGCAATCGTCTTCGGGCTGGGTCTCATCGTGTGGTTGTCGTGGATGGGGATCATCATGTTGCGTGAGACTCCGCCGACCTCGGCAAACGATCGGGCCGCGCCGGCGATCTAGGCATACACACGGGCATCGAATGGGCGGTGGGTCCGGTCGATGACCGAGTCAACACATGACGACTACAGATTCGTCGCGAGCAGAGTGAGGGGGGGGACGAATACTCATCCGCCCTGTGTCGTTGGGCGTCTCCATCGGTGTGACCAGTCGATAGCGTGCGGCGCCCGTGACCCTGTTTTGGACGTTCGCCCGCCTGCCCGTGACCCGATTCCGGTGGGTGTTCGCCACCGGAGACGCTCTCGACGCCGAGATCCTCGCCCTCCGTCATCAGGTCCTGCTGGTGCTGCAACGCCAGATCGGACGACCACACTTCACTGACACCGACCGGACGATCCTCGCGGTTCTCGCCTCAGCGATGGAACGCGCCCGCCAGCGAACCGCGTTCCTGATCGTCCGCCCCGAGACCATCCTGCGCTGGCACCGCCGCCTCGTTGCCGCGTCATCGGACCCAGCCACCCACCGCCCCACCCGGGCGGCCACCCATCAACCCCGAACTCCGGCGACTGACCATCCGACTCGCCCGCGAGAACCCCACCTGGGGCTACCGCCGTGTCCACGGCGAGCTCCTTCGCCTCGGCCGCAGTGTCGCCGCGTCAACGGTCTGGAAGATCCTCCGCGCCGCGGGCGTCGACCCGACCCGCGACCGCACCGGACCGTCATGGTCCGAGTTCATCCGCTCCCAAGCCAGAGCGATCGTCGCGACCGATTTCGCGTGCGTCGATCACGCGTTGCTCCGCCGGTTTCATGTCCTGTTCGTCATCGAGATCGGCTCGCGTCGGGTGCATCTCGCGGGGATCACCACCCACCCGACCGGGCCCTGGACCACCCAAGCGGCCCGCAACCTCCTCATGCGGCTCCCTGACACGCACGGCTTCCGATTCCTGATCCGCGATGGCGCGGGACAGTTCACCGCGTCATTCGACACCGTCCTCGCTGGCGCCGGGATCACTGCCATCCGGACACCGCCACACGCGCCCACAGGCCAACGCGTACGCCGAACGATGGGTCCGGACCCTCCGCCACGAGCTCCTCGACCGCACGATCATCTGGAACGAACGCCAACTCCGACAGCTCCTCGACCGACTACATCGCCCACTACGACGATCACCGACCGCACCGCGGCAATCGACCAGCGAGCACCCGACGACCAGGACAACGTCGCTTCGATCGGCTCGGACCAACCGATCCGGCGACGCACCACCTGCGGCGGACTCATCAACGAATACCGCACCGCTGCCTGAAATCAAGTTGGCCAACCGACAAGCCGCGAACCCTCCCCGCTTCGACGCGCCCTGACACCTCACCGTGTGAGAGCGGATCGCCCTTCCCCCGAGCCCCGTGGCGTCGGACGAGTTCTCGGCACCTTCAGGCAGATCGCGGCTAGGGCTCGCCGGCCACGGTCCGGTCGAACCATGATCGCAGCGCGTCGAGGGGGTGGGCCCCGACAAGTCGTCCGATCTCGCGACCGTCGCGTAGGAGCACGAAGGTGGGAATGCCTTGTACGCCGAAGCGAGCCTGCACCGAGGGCGCGACGTCCACGTTGACCTTCACCAGCTTCAACCGGCCTGCGTACTGCTCGGCGAGCTCGACCAGCAGGGGCGAGACCGTTCGACACGGACCGCACCAGGGTGCCCACAGGTCGACGATCACCGGCAGCGACGAGGTGTTGACCACCTCGTCGAAGGTCTCGTCGTCGGCGTCGACGACCCACGGCAGTCGTTCGTGGCAGGTGGCGCACTGCACCAGTCCCCCGCTCACCGCAGGAACCCGGTTCTTGGTCTGGCAGTTCGGACACCCGACGATCGCAGAGTCACCCCCCATCAAGGCGCTCCTCGTTCACGGTGTTGGGGTCACGCCTCGGGATCTGGCCCTGGGCCTGACGGCGCCGCAGTTCCTCCTCGAGCTCGTCGATTCGGTCGATGAGCGGGACGACCACAGCGATCGTGGAGTAGCTCAATCGCAGTCCCGAGCGGAGCCGACGGATCCGGCCAACCGCGGCCACCTGGCGGCGGTCGAACCAACGCCGGCCGTCGGCGTCGGTGACGGCCTCGAGCAGGCCGAGCGCGATCAGGCGGTCGAGCATCTCCGGATGCAGGTCGCACACCCGGGCGAACACGTCGAACTCGATGCGGTCGGCTCGAACGATGGAGCCACTCATCGGCTGCTCCTGGGTTCGAAATGGCTGATCTCGGCCAGCTCCCGGTACAAGGCCTGCTCCTCGTCTGACACTGTTTCTGGCACCACGATCTGCACCCGAGCATAGAGGTCGCCCCCCTGGCGGGGTCCCGGCATGCCCTGTCCACGGATTCGCAACCTGGTGCCGCTCGATGTTCCCGGTGCCACCTTGATCTTGGTGGCACCGCCGGGCCCCTCGACCCGGACCGTCGCTCCGAGCGCTGCTTCCCACGGTGCGAGGGGGAGATCCACCTCGATGTCCCGACCCGTGAGCCGGTAGCGGGGATGGGGTTCGATGGTGACGTGCAGATAGAGATCGCCGGCGGGAGCACCCTCCGTGCCGCGGCCGCCCTGCCCGGGCAGCCGGATCGTCTGCCCGTCGGTCACCCCCGCCGGGACGTTCACCTGGATGGTTCGCTCCCCGGTAGGGCCGGCCATGGTGAGCGATCGGCGACCGCCGTGGAACGCGTCCTCAATGCTCAAGGTGATGCTCGCCCGCTGATCCGCTCCGGGGATGGGGCCCCAGCCTCGACTGTTGGTTCTCCGCTCGCGCTGGAGATCCCGGAGGAACTCCTGGAAGGCCTCCTCGCCGATGTCGGACTGCCAGCCAGGCGGAGGTCGACCGGCAGTGTCTCGGACCCGCTGGGCGTTCGCCCATTCCTCAGGGTCGACGTCGTCGGGTACACGGCGGAAGTCTGCGCCGAACGCGTCGTACTTCGCCCGCAGCTCAGGGTTCGAGAGCACGTCGTTGGCCTCGGCGATCTTCTTGAACCGCGCCTCCGCTTCGGGGTCCTTGTTGATGTCGGGGTGATACGTCTGCGCCAGCTTGCGATACGACCGCCTGATCTCATCGGCGGTCGCGCTGCGATCGACGCCGAGCAGTTCGTAGTAGTCGGTGGCCTCGCTCATGTGAAGGTCCTGACGGGTTGTCGCCACTGCGGGTCCTGCGCCGTACCGTAGCGATCAACGACGTACTCTCTCGCCGGGCGCTCAGTTGCGCCGGCCGCCCGCCCACCAAACCCGATCAACTGATGTTCACCTGGCCCGAGACGCTGGTGACGCGTCGGTGTTGCGGCAACCCGGTGAGTTCTAAAGCTACTCATGTTGAGTCTTCTCGAACTCTCGGTGGCCGTTCTCCCACTGGGCAGTGATCATGGCTCGTCTCGGTATCGTCACCGCCGGAGTGGTGTCGCCAACCAAATCGCACCCCTCCCACCTGTTCCACCTGAGGGGGCCTGATACTCATCCGCCCTGCAATCTCGGGTGTTTCGAGCGCTGGGATGATCGGTAGCGTTCTGCGCTCGTGACCCTCTTCCCTGCTCTGGCTCGTCTCGTTCTGACCCGATTCCGGTGGGTGTTCGCCACCGGAGATGCCCGCGACGCCGAGATCCTCGCCCTCCGCCACCAGATCCTGGCGCTGAACCGCCAGATCAATCGGCCGCAGTTCTCTGACACCGATCGAACGATCCTCGCGGTGCTCGCCTCCGCAATGAACACAACCCGCCGACGGACCGCGTTCCTGATCGTCCGCCCCGACACCGTGCTGCGATGGCACCGCCGACTTGTTGCCCGCCACTGGACCCAGGCACCGGCCGCTCCACCCGGTCGGCCACCCATCGCCCCCGAACTACGGCGACTGGTCATCCGACTGGCCCGCGAGAACCAGACGTGGGGCTACCGGCGGATCCACGGCGAACTCCTTCGCGTCGGCCACAGTGTCGCCGCCTCAACGGTGTGGAAGATCCTGCGCGCCGTGGGGATCGACCCGACCCGTGACCGAACCGGCCCCTCGTGGTCCGCCTTCATCCGCTCCCAAGCCGAAACGATCGTCGCGACCGACTTCGCGTGCGTCGACACCGCGCTGCTCCGCCGATTCCACGTCCTGTTTGTCATCGAGATCGGCTCGCGTCGGGTGCATCTCGCGGGGATCACCACCAACCCAACCGGACCGTGGACCACCCAAGCCGCCCGCAACCTGATGATGCGCCTCCCCGACACGCACGGGTTTCGGTTTCTGATCCGCGATGGCGCGGGGCAGTTCACGGCCTCGTTCGACACCGTCTTCGCCGGCTCCGGGATCACCGCCATCCGGACACCGCCGAGAGCACCTCAAGCGAACGCGTTCGCCGAACGATGGGTCCGGACCCTCCGCCACGAACTCGTGGACCGGACCATCATCTGGAACGAACGCCAACTCCGCCAACTCCTCGACGAGTACCTCGCTCACTACAACGAGCACCGCCCACACCGCAGCCTCGGACAACGAGCGCCCAACGATCACGAAGACGTCGGTCCGATCGGTCCTGGCCAACCGATCCGGCGACACACCACCTGCGGCGGACTCATCAACGAGTACCGCACCGCAGCCTGAGGTACGCCACGGCCGAACGACACCCACGACCTCCAGCTTCGACGCGCCCCAGAATCGGCCCAACCCGATCGCTTCAGCTGCGGCTACCGAGACCTGGCCACGGATGAGTTCTCGGCCCCCTCAGTCTTGTACCGGCCCTTTCTGCCGGATCTGGCAGAACATGTGGCAGACAATTCGATGCAAATGACTTTCGAACACATGCGCGATCCGGCCGAAAGGTGAGGGAGTGGCCCACATGGGTACGATCCCATTGGCCATTACGTCAATCGCAGGATCCAATGCGTCCGGCAGACCGCTTTTCTGTCAGCTGGCTGATCGGAGTACTGCGTGTCCCTCTCGAACAAGTTTCGCGATCGACCGGTTCTCCGACAGGCCAGGGGCAACGCCGACGACGAGTTCGGAACCGACCGCGACCGCGAGTTTCTCCAACGTGTCCAAGGTGGGTCGCGTGCCTCCCCCTTCCATCCGGGCAATCGCCGACTGCGTAGTGCCCATCTTCGATGCGAGCTCGCCCTGAGTGAGACCAGCTTCAGTGCGGAGCTGGAAAACGAATGCGCGGAACTCTGAGATGCGGGCTTCGTCGTCGTACGCGGTCCGGCCACGCTCATCGAGAGGCTCAGCTTGGAGTTCCTTCCAAGTGGTTCGGTTGGTTCCCATGTGGTCCTTCTTTCTCAGTCCTCGGGATTGTGGTCCTCGTCCATACATGCCTGCATCGCTCGTTTGGCTCGCTCAACTTCGCGGCGTTCTCGTTGCTTTGTCTTCACGAAGATCGTCAGCAGGACAATTCGTCGTCCCGATGCGATCCAGTACGTGATTCGAGTGGCTCGACCGTCAAGGTAGAAGCGGAGTTCGCGGAGCTTCCCGTCGAGTTGTTTGCTGTGTGGTTCGTCGAGCAATGGCCCGAGGTCGGCGAGGCGGTCGATATGGAACCGGGCTCGGGCCTGTTGTTCCGATTCAAGGGCTACGTACCAATCTCTGACCTCCGACTCGAGCTCGACGTCACCCCACGACATAGCGTACATGCTATCTCACGGTTTGCTCCTGAAGGTGCCAGAAACTCATCCGCCGCGTGATCTCGGACGTGCCGAGGTGTCTCGCGCATCGGTAGCGCCTGCACCATCCTCGGCATGAGGTTGCTCCTTGCCGCTCGTGCTCGAACGATCGACGCGCTGGAGTGCTCCGGTCGGCAACAGAAGGTCAGACAGGCCTGCCGGCCTGACCTAGCGCTCCAGCCGTCTCCTCAGCCCGGAGGCCACCTCGCCGAAGGTCACGCCCAGTGCTTCGCCCGTGGCACTAGCTGCCTCAGCAATGTCAGATCGGATCCCCTCGTCGTGCGCCGCGTTCTCCACCGCACCGAATACATCCTCGAACGCCTCACCGAGACGATCGAGCGCACCGATCAGCTCACCGCGACGTGCCGCGTCGTCAGCTTCGTGCTCAGAGGTCTCCTGGCGCAGGTGCAGTTTCAACTTCAAGGCCAGGGCCTCGAATCGGTCACCCGCCTCGTTCCATGCCTGCTTGGTGTCGGTCATGGTCCAATCATGCCAGTCGCGACGATGCGATGACGGGGCCAGCTGGCTTCGCTGGCGCGACGTCGACCTTCACACTCAAAGGCTCTCTGCGTCTCATCCCCGCCTGTACCACCCGGTTCTACCGGATCTGGTTGGCGGAGATGACGCCGTCGTCGGTGGTATCGAGGCGACGGTGATCATCCGGCCGAGATTTCACTAGCACGCGTCAGTGACGCGCGTTAGTCTGTCGTCCGTGAAGGCATCGATGGACGTCGGTCAAGAACCCGTCTCGAAGGGGACCAACCGCCGCTCGGCCCAGCGCGATGCCACTCGGGCGCGGCTCTTCGAAGAGACGGTCAAGGAGTTCAAGGAGCGCGGATTCGCCGACACGGAGATCGCAGTGATCACAGAGCGCGTTGGAGTTTCCCGCGGTGCGTTCTACGTGCACTTCGCCGGCAAGGACGAGGTCCTGCGCGAGTTGCTCCTTATCGAGGAGGCCCGTATTGCAGCAGCGGCGCTCACGGTCAGCAACTGGGGCGTCCCGCTCGAGGGGGTGTTCGGGGCTGTCATCAATGCCGTCCTCGCCGCCGAACGGCTGTTCGGACGCCGGCTGGTCCGCGACCTGTGCGCCGCTCAGTTCCGACCCGACTTCGCCCAACTATCAGATGTCGACGACCACCCGCTCGGGCTGATGCTGGTCGGTGCAATCGCGGACCGTGCACCGGAGATCGATCCGGTCGACCTGGCCATGACGTTTCTCACCGGCATGTTCGGCCTGCTTGCCATCGACGATGCTCCAGCAGCGGCCCGCCGACGTCGGCTGGATCTCCTGGTCCGGCTCACCTCCACCGAAGCGATGACGCACGAACCCGGGAGTCTGCCGACATGACAACTCCATACGCACCAGACGGTACCGAGAACCTCCGTCCGCCGGTGGTGAAGTCGTTGCCGATCGTGGGACCGGTTCGACCCTTCGTCGGTGATGTGCTGCCGTGGCTGACGAAGACACGCGCAACCTATGGGGATGCCTTTCGGCTCCGCATGCTGAACACCGAGATGACCTGCCTGTTAGGGCCGGACGCGATCGCCTTGCTGCAACGAGACAGCTGCCTCCGAGTGGGCACATCGATGCACGTGCTCGACGAAGAGCTGCAGAGCCGCCTGCCCAGCATGTTCGACGGCCCGCACCACCAGATGTTTCGCAAGGCACATCACCAGTTCATGAACCACAGCCTCGAGTCGACCCGTCGCGAGGACATCCAGAATTGGCTCGGCGAACACACCAGGCACTGGCAGCCCGGAGTCCAGCTGGATGTGCTCCATGAGGCCCAGACGCAGACGGTCGACATGTTGTCGCATCTGCTCAACGGGGAACCGTTCCCGTTCGAGAAGCGCGACCTGGCGCAGGTCGTTCACACACTTATCTGGTCGACGTTCGGTCACGCTCCAAAGTGGATTCTGCGCAATCCCTCCTACCGGTCCGCCCAGCGTCGAATGCGCTCTCACCTGTTGGAATTGGTCGCCAAGATCCGTGCGAACCCCGACCAGGCCGCGACGACGCTTGTGGGCCACTACCTCGACTTCCCCGCTCCGCCCGAGCTCGGAAGCTGGGAGGACCGCGACCTCGTTGCGGTGCCCTATGGGGCCTACCTGGCGGGCTTCGACACGGTCGCGTCCGCTGCCTCGTTCCTTCTGTATCGACTCCTCACCAACCCGAGCGCGCTGGCTCAAGTCCGCCAGGAGTTCGAGGACCTTGCCCGCAATTCCTCCGGTCCCGTCGATCCGGTGGAGCAGAGATACCTCCGCGCCACGTTCCTCGAGACCGTACGGCTGAACCCCCCGGGCTCCGCGGTGCTTCGGTTCGCTGAACAAGACTTCGAATTCGCCGGCTACTCGATCCGCAAGGACGACCAGATCCTCGTCGTCATCGCGAGCGACCACCTCAACGAGGAGTTCTTCCCCAACCCCAACGAATTCAACCCGAGCCGCTTCCTCGAGCTTGGAGCGGCCGAACTGAAACGACGGGTACTGCCATTCGGTAGCGGTGCGCACCGATGCACCGGAGCCGGTCTGGGCGAACTCATCGCCGTCGAAATGGTGTCCAACTGGGTCAACCGGTTCGACCTCCAATACGAACCCGGCCGGCGAGGACTCCGGGTCGTGGCGCGGCCCTTCACCCAACCCAGCGGTCTGCGAGTGAGAGTGACCGCCCGCCGCTCTGCCGAGGTTGCAGCCACCGGCCAGATGGGGCGAAGCGCACCGAGCGCATGAGTCGGACAACGGTCTCAGAGCCGCAAAGCTGCTCCTTGCACTCGCGAAACTGATGCTCTCACGCCTCCCACGTGAGGGGGCCGAGAACTCATCCGGGGATGGGTCGGGTCGGCCTGAGGGGGCCTGATTGATGATCTGGGTGGGCGTTCGCCACCGGCGATGCCCGCGACGCCGAGATCCTTGCCCTCCGCCATCAGGTCCTGCTTGTTCTCAATTGGTGGTCGCGACATCTCAGTGATGGAGGGGTGACGTGGGTGCACCGACAGTGCCGTACATTCAGGCTCGAGCAGTTGTTGTTGCGGTAGCTCGTGGGTCGACGATTCCTCAAGCGGCTGCTGCAGCGGGAGTGTCGACGCGGACGGTTGACCGTTTGATCGCTGAACATGGTGCGGTGCTTCTTCGCGATCGTCATCCTTGTGCCGCAGCGCTGACTGTTGAGAAACGCGAGGAGATCAGGATCGGGATCGACCGCGGTGAAAGCGACGCGGTGATCGCCACACGTGTTGGTGTTCACCGATCGACGGTGTGGCGCGAGATCCGCGCCGGGGGCGGCCGAGTCGCTTACCGGGCGGTTCGCGCTCAGGACCGCTCCGACCGGGCGGCTTGTCGGCCACGACAGGGTTGGACCGAAACAAGACCATGGCTGTGGGACCACGTCCAAGACATGCTTCGCCGGCGGTGGTCACCAGAACAGATAGCAGCGTGGCTTCGCCGCGAACACCCGAACGAGCCGCGGTGGTGGGTGTCGCACGAGTCGATCTATCGTGCCGTGTTCTTTCAGACCAGAGGCGAGCTTCGCCATGAACTCGCCCGATGTCTGCGCTCGGGCCGTCACCGGCGGCGACCTCGCCGCCGGGCCGCCGCTGTTCCCGGTGCGATTGTCGGCGCCGTGAAGATCGCTGATCGGCCTGCCGAGATCGAGGACCGCACGGTCCCAGGTCACTGGGAAGGCGATCTCATCGTCGGAGCCGGTTCAAGGTCAGCTATCGCGACGCTGGTCGAGCGTTCGACCAGGTTCGCGATGCTCGTCAAGATCGACAACAAGACCGCGGAGCACGTCGCCGACCAACTGGTGGAAGCGATTCAACGGCTGCCGGTCGGGTTGAAACGATCCCTCACATGGGATCGCGGAGGTGAACTCGCGGCCCATCATCGGATCACGATCGCCACGGGCGCAGCTGTGTTCTTCTGTGATCCGCATTCGCCTTGGCAGCGCGGCACCAACGAGAACTGGAACGGGCTTGTCCGTCAGTTCCTCCCCAAGGGAACCGACCTCTCAACGCACTCCCAGCACGACCTCGACATGATCGCTCTCATGATCAATACTCGGCCCCGCAAGACGCTCCAATGGGAAACGCCAGCGGAGCAGTTCAACCAACTTGTCGCGACCGCTGCTTGAATCCGCCCTGCGTGCTGCAACGCCAGATCGGCCGACCACAGTTCACCGACACCGACCGGACGATCCTCGCTGTCCTCGCCTCGGCGATGGAACGCGCCCGCCGGCGAACCGCGTTCCTGATCGTTCGGCCCGAGACCGTCCTGCGCTGGCACCGCCGGCTCGTCGCCCGCCACTGGACCCAGCCACCCACCGCCACACCCGGACGGCCACCGATCGACCCCGAACTCCGGCGACTGGTCATCCGACTCGCCCGCGAGAACCCGACCTGGGGCTACCGCCGTATCCACGGCGAACTCCGCCGACTCGGCCACAGTGTTGCCGCGTCAACCGTGTGGAAGATCCTCCGCAACGCGGGGATCGACCCGAGCCGTGACCGCACCGGACCGTCGTGGTCTGAGTTCATCCGCTCCCAAGCCAAAGCGATCGTCGCGACCGACTTCGCGTGCGTCGACACTGCGTTCCTTCGACGATTCCACGTGCTGTTCGTCATCGAGATCGGCTCCCGCCGGGTGCACCTCGCGGGGATCACCACCAACCCGACCGGTCCGTGGACCACCCAAGCCGCGCGCAACCTGCTGATGCGGCTCCCCGACGTCTCATGGGTTCCGGTTCTTGATCCGCGACGGCGCCGGACAGTTCACCGCGTCGTTCGACACCGTGTTCGCCGGCTCCGGGATCACCGCCATCCGAACACCACCACGAGCACCCCAAGCGAACGCGTTCGCCGAACGATGGGTCCGGACCCTCCGCCACGAGCTCCTCGACCGCACGATCATCTGGAACGAACGCCAACTCCGCCGGATCCTCGAGGAGTACATCGCTCACTACAACGAACACCGCCCACACCGGAGCCTCCACCAGCGCGCACCCGACGACCAGGGCAAGGTCGTCCCGATCGGCTCAGGCCAGCCGATCCGGCGACACGCCACTTGCGGCGGACTCATCAACGAGTACCGCGCCGCAGCCTGACCGCGAACCGGCCAATCCACAGTTCAAGAACTTCAGCTTCAACGCGCCCCCGAACTGGCCCGACGCCAACGGCTCAGCCGCAGCGGCCCAGAACCGGGCCCGGATGAGTTCTCGGCCCCCTCAGCCGGATCCCGCGACCAAGTGGACACCGGCGGAGACCACGTTGGGGTCTGCGGCCTCGTCGAGGAACGTCCAGGGGAGCCCGGTCTCGTCCATGGTGTTGAAACCGACCGGAAGATCGAACTGCGCTGTCACGGTCACGTTGTTCACCTCGTCTGACCCGGGTCCGGCCATCGCCCACCCCCAGATGCAACGGCCCCATCCCGCAGCACGGCGCGACCACCAGGCCACAACGTCCGGCATCGGTCTCCATCCGGCGGCACCCCACCCACCTCCGTTGCCGGTCTCGCTAGGGCAACGGCCGGTCTGCGTCGGCTGCGATAGGCGAACGGCTCCTCAACGGTCGCGGGTATCCTCAGGGAATGGCCCGTACCGTCCTGGATTTCGAGCTCGACCCGCAGTTGTCCCGATCCCCGACGACAGCAACCTCTCCATCGACGAGTGGCTCGACACGCTGCGCCGCGACGAGGAACCAATCGAACTCACGGTGCCCGGTTCCGACCTCGTCGCCGAGGCCCGACGAGAGTCGGAGTGACCAACCTCGTTCTCGACGCATCTGCGAGCGTCGACCTCCTCCTCGACACCACCGCCGGACGCTCGCTCCGAACAGGACATCCCTCCCGGCGCGACCTGGTGGGTGCCGAGCATTTCTTCGTCGAGGTCGCCGGCGCGCTTCGACGAGCCGAAATGCCAATGTCGCACCGTCCGCTCGGTCGCGGCAGCCTTCTCCTCGCTGTCGACTGCACCGCTTCACAGGGTGCAGGTTCGCCCACTACTACTGAGGCGTGGCGAAGCGACCGAACATCACTGTCGCAGAAGCGATCTACGTGGTCCTCGCCGAACATCTCGACGCGACGCTGGTGACCAGCGATCGGAACCTCGTCAACGCTCCGACGCTCTCGGTACCGACCATCCACCTCAGGACGTGAGCGGATAGGCGCTGAATTGGCGTGAAGGTGAGGGTGAGGCGGCCGAGAACTGATCCGTGGCCGGTCTCGGCAGCCCGCAGCTAAAGCGATCGAGTCGGGCTCATCAGCGAGTACCGCGCCGCATCCTGAAACACGCCATGAGGGGGCCGAATACTCCTCCGCCCTGTGTTTTCCCGCGTTTCAGTCGTCGGGGACCAGTCGATAGCGTGCGGCGCTCGTGACCCTGTTTCCGACGTTCGCCCGCCTGCTCGTGACCCGATGCCGATGGTGGTTCGCCACCGGAGACGTGTGCATTAGAAGTGTCGTTAGATGCCAGCGACCTCCAGAGTTTCGTCGCTACACATCACTAATGGAACAACTGTTCCTTTCTTGCTTGATATTCAGGTAGACTGCCCGACGTGGATTTCGTGCGACCGATCGAGGCCATCGTGCCCGGCGCCCAAGGTCGGTCTGGCCGTTCTGGCCGAGACGACTGCCGAACTCAACCTCCGGACCATCGCCAAGCTGGCCGACGTGAGCATTGCACAGGCGTCGCGGGTACTGCCGGGGCTGGTCGAACTCGGCGTGGTCGAGCGTCGAGAGGTACCACCGTCCTCGCTGTTCCGACTCGTTCCCGAGCACATCGCGTCCCAGACGCTGTTGGCTCTCGCCCGCTCGACCGACACCGTCCTCGATGAGATCGGTCACATGGCCAGGGCCCTGCCGCATCCCCCCGCAAGCGTGATCGTCTTCGGTTCGTTCGCCCGCCGACAGGCCGGTCGCGACAGTGACGTCGACATCGTGGTCGTCCGACCCACCGAGATCGACGAGGACGACGATGGGTGGGCCGAGTCGCTCGAAGCCTGGCGCCGCAATGTCGAACGAGTGACCGGCAACCCCGTCGAGGTACTCGAGGTCAGCGCCGAAGAGGCATCGGTAAAGGTCGCGGGCCGAAGCCAAATCTGGTCCGACATTCGGCGCGACGCCCGGGTCGTGCACGGTCTCAACCTCAATGAACTCCGGGCGGTGCGCAGTGGCTAGACCCGCTCGCACCAAGCCGGTGTCAGCCGCACAGGTCCGCGCCTATGCCGCCAAGGCCGAGGAGTTCGCCGAAGCTGCCGCCAGCGAGCTCGCCGCCGGTCGGAATATCGCGGCGACGAGTATGGCCATCCACGCCGGCATCAACTCCGCCGACGCGGTATGCGGCGCCCGGCTCGGCAAGCGGGCAGCCGGCGAGGACCATGACCAGGTCCTCGACTTCCTCCGTCAGGCTGGGCCCGACGGTGCCGCGGCCGAACGGGAACTTCGGCGCCTGCTACCGCTCAAGACGAAAGCCGAGTACGAGCCCGACGACATCGCACCCTCGGTCGCCGTCAAGGCCGTAGAGCGGGCCCAGCGATCCGCGGCCGTCGCCGCTCGCGTCGCAGCAAGAACGAGGTAACCAACGCTCAGCCCCAGAAGATGCCCGTTGGATCGGCGTCGATCTCGGCGAGCAGCCGTGCAACCGTTGTCGTGGGCTCAAGGTTTTCGTAACGGTGGAACCGGGAGTGACGATCGCGCCAGTACAGCTCCCACGTGCCGGTCTTCTTCGTATAGCGGAGGCGGGCGACCTCGAGGCGTGTCCATTCGGGCCCCAAGTCCTCACGCCACGGCGGCCGGCAGTCAAAGATCGTGATCGCCCGCCCGTCGACGTCCATCTCGACGCGCATCTCGCTGATGTGCTTGCCGATCGCGTCGTTCCACCTCGCCACCCATCGACGGACCCGAGCTATGTCAGTCTTCAGGCAGGGACATGCGAGGAATCGTCGAGCACAGTGGACATCCTTGGGCATCGCCGAGCGCCCGGCAACCTCTGCCGACACTCAAGGCTGAGGGGGCCGAATACTCATCCGCCCTGTGTTCTCGGGTGTTTCGAGCGTCGGGACCGGTCGGTAGCGTTCTGCGCTCGTGACCCTCTTCCCGACTCTGGCTCGCCTCGTTCTGACCCGATTCCGGTGGGTGTTCGCCACCGGCGACGCCCGCGACGCCGAGATCCTCGCCCTCCGCCACCAGATCCTCGTGCTGCAACGCCAGATCAACCGACCGCAGTTCACCGACACCGACCGGACGATCCTCGCGGTGCTCGCCTCCGCGATGGACCGCGCCCGCCACGCGGACCGCGTTCCTGATCGTGCGACCCGAGACGGTGCTCGGCTGGCACCGCCGTCTCGTCGCCCGCCACTGGACCCAACCACCCACCGCCACACCCGGGCGGCCACCGATCGACCCCGAGATCCGGCGACTGGCCATCCGCCTGGCCCGCGAGAACCCGACGTGGGGCTACCGGCGCATCCACGGCGAACTCGCCCGCCTCGGCCACAGGGTCGCCGCGTCGACCGTGTGGAAGATCCTCCGCGCCGCCGGGATCGACCCGACCCGCGACCGCACCGGACCCTCCTGGGCCGAGTTCATCCGCTCCCAAGCGAAGGCGATCATCGCGACCGACTTCGCGTGCGTCGACACCGCACTCCTCCGCCGGTTCCACGTCCTGTTCTTCATCGAGATCGGCACCCGACGGGTGCATCTCGCCGGGATCACCACCAACCCGACCGGACCGTGGACCACCCAAGCCGCCCGCAACCTCCTGATGCGACTCCCCGACGCTCACGGGTTCCGGTTCCTGATCCGCGACGGCGCCGGCCAGTTCACCGCGTCGTTCGACACCGTGTTCGCCGGCTCCGGCATCACCGCGATCCGGACACCGCCGCGGGCACCGCAGGCCAACGCGTACGCCGAACGATGGGTCCGCACCCTCCGCCACGAACTCCTCGACCGCACCATCATCTGGAACGAACGCCAACTCCGACCGCTGCTCGTCGAGTACGTCGAGCACTACAACGACCACCGCCCCCACCGCAGCCTCGACCAACGCGCACCCAACGACCACGGCGACGTCGTCCCGATCGGCCCAGGCCAGCCGATCCGACGACACACCACCTGCGGCGGACTCATCAACGAGTACCGCACCGCAGCCTGAACACCCACCGCCGGCCAACCAGCACTCCGAGGCTGGCAGCTTCGACGCGCCCCGACCTCAGGGCCCCACGCCATCGACTCAACCGCGGCCGCCCCGACCCAGCCACGGAATGAGTTCTCGGCCCCCTCAGCCGCATAGCCGACAGACGGGAAGCGACCCGGTAGCACGCCGGAACAGCAACAGCGGGCCCGGAGGCCCGCTGTTTGCAAGGGATTTCGATGGTGGCGGGGGCAAGATTTGAACTTGCGACCTTCGGGTTATGAGCCCGACGAGCTACCAGACTGCTCCACCCCGCGGCGTGTCGCAAATGGTGTTAGCTCGGAGCAGGCCGCACAGGAACAAGCCGCCTGGGGCACTCACTCGGGACCGAACCACGAGCCCGACGCCCCCCCGGCGGGGGTCGCCGGCGGCAGTCCAGCCGAGCGCACCGCCGACACCGACCGCATGGACGCCACCGAAATAGAAGTCGCGGCCCGGCCACCCGTTCACCGGACCCCAGGCTTCCAGCGCGGCCTGCAGATCCGGCCGCAGACCGCCCTCGACCTGGAGCACCGACCCGTCCCAATGGGCGCGGGGCGACAGCACCGCCTCCTCCACCCCCATCCCCCGGTCCACCAGGTCGACGGCGAGCTGCAGCAGCGCCGAGCGGATCCGCTCGCTGCCGCCCGACCCGGCCGCCACCACGCCCCCGGCGGCGGTCTCGACGAACATCGGGGCCATCATCGACCCGATCCGCTCCCCGGGTTCCACCGACCCGAGGCCACCCGGCTGGAGGTCCTCCTCGCCCAGCATGTTGTTGAGCTGCACCCCGGTCCCCGCCGCGAACTCACCCGACCCCGAGCCGTTCGACACCGACATGGCCGCCACGTTCCCCTCGGCGTCGGCAACGCTCACGTGCGTGGTCCCCTTGCTCACCCCCGGGCCCAGCCCGTTGCGACGATCCACCATCGACCTCAACGCGTCGGCGACCTCCGCCACACCGGGCCGGCCGGCCGAACCCCGGCCCGCGCCCGACAGCACCTCCAGACCATGGGCCACCAGCGACCCGCCGAACGATGGCAGCGGGTTGGTCACCACCACGGCGTCGCGGTACGCCGACCCGCAGCGGCTCCCGCTCCACCACCCGGTAGCCGTCCACGTCGGCCTCGCCGATCCCGCCGCCCAGCTCCTCCGGCGCCATCGACAACCGGCGGCCCGCCGCCACCTCCGCCAACGTCTCCGCCAGCTCCGGGCACACGAACCGCTCCCCCGCCCGCAACGCCCGACCCTCACGCCCGAACATCGCCTGGCCACCCTCGGTGCGCTCGAGGATCGGCCACACCAGGCCGAGCACCCGGGCGAACACCTCGTCCACCGCCACGCCCGCCTCCGCCAGCCCCACGGCCGGCGCCACCAGGTCCCCAAGATCCAACCGCCCGAAACGCTGCGCGACGTGCAGCAGTCCCGCCAGCATCCCCGGCACCGCCACCGACGCCTCCCCCACGTGGAACACCTGGACGGCCGGGCCGAAGTGGATGGGCACCGCCTCCATTGCATCCGGATCGTGTCGCTGGCCGCTCCGGCCCGGCATGGCGACGAAGAAGTCGACCAGGACCTCTTCGCCCGCCGCGGTCCTCGCCAACAGGAACCCGCCGCCGCCCAGGCTTGCCAGGATCGGCTCGGTCGCCGTCGCCGCGAACCCCGCGGCGACCGCCGCGTCGAAGGCGTTTCCGCCGGCTCGCAGGTCGCCGCCGCCGCCTCGGCGGTCGGGACGCTGCCCGCCGCCACTGCGCCGAGGATCTCCATCGAGGAAGTCTGCCCGACCACCCGACGCCATCGGGCAGACTGCGCCGGTGGACGCTGCCCGAGCTCGGCCGATGCCAGTGATCGCATCCGATGCCCACCTCCAGCATCGCCCCGCCCACGAGATCGAGGGCGGGCGCCCTTTCGCCCATCCCCGACCGGCCCGAACGTGCCGAGCGGATCGCGGCAGCGCTCTCGGCCAAACCCGAGCGCTACGAGATCACCGAGCCCACCGCCCACGGCCTCGAACCCATCGCCGCCGTGCACGACCCCGGACTGATCACCTTCCTCGAACGGGCATGGCGCGACGCCCAGACCCACGGCACCGCGCGAACGAGGTGTTCCCCGACACCTTCTTCACCGCCGTCGTCCGCGACACCATGGGCCCCGCTCCCGAACCCGACCGACGTGCTCGCCGCCCTCGGCTACTGGTGCTTCGAGACCATGACGCCCCTCACCGACGGCACCTTCGCCGCCGCCCGTGCCGCGGTCGACATCGCCCTCACCGCCGCCGACCTCGTGCTCGGCGGCGCGCCCCACGCCTACGCCCTCTGCCGCCCGCCCGGCCACCACGCCGCCCGCGCCGCGTATGGCGGGTACTGCTACTTCAACAACGCGGCCATCGCCGCCCACCACCTCGCCACGACCACCGGCGAACGGGTCGCCGTCCTCGACATCGACTACCACCACGGCAACGGCACCCAACAGATCTTCTACCAACGCCCCGACGTCCTCTACGCCTCCCTCCATGGCGACCCCCACCGCGCCTACCCCTACGTGTCGGGCCACGCCGAGGAGACCGGCTCCGGCCCGGGCGCCGGCACCACTTTCAACATCCCCCTCGAACACGGCGTCGACGACGACGCCTACCTCCGGCATCTCGACGCGGCAATCGAACAGATCGCCGCCTTCGACCCGGCCGTCCTCGTGGTCTCGCTCGGCGTCGACACCTACGTCGACGACCCCCTCGGCGACACCGCCATCACCACCGAGGGGTTCACCTCCAGGGCGCGGCGCTGGCCCAGCTCGGGCTCCGGACCCTGGTGGTGCAGGAGGGCGGCTACAACGTCGAGCACATCGCCGCGAACGTCGACGCCTTCCTGCGCGGCTTCACGTCTGGCTCCGCCCCATCATGAGTTCCCCCACTCGATGACCGAACCGCCCGAGTCCGCCGCTGCCCACACGCAGCCCTGTCGGCGGGCAGCGCTCGTCGTCCTCGTTGTCGCTGCCCCGATTCTCGCCGCCGGCATTCTGCTGACGCTGTCGCTCTACGGAATCCCGTTCGGCGTGCCACTGCTGATCGTGGCCATCCCCACCGCCATGAGCGCTCGTGCCGTCCGCACGGGCCCCCGGGACGCGCCATCCCTCCGGAAACTGCGGCTCGCCGCCACGATCCAAGCGGGCCTGCTCACCGTCGCGTTCGCGGCCGCCCTGCTCGTCGGCATCGACGACATCGATCGACCACTCGACGTCGTGCTTCTCGGCCTGCCGGTGGCGTGGATCGCGCTGGCGTGGTGGCCCGTCGCGACCCTCGTCACGCAGAAGGACCGCTGATCGAGGAAACGTCGCCGAGCCTGATGCGACAGACTCCCGTCATGCTCATCGCCCAGCTGTCCGACCCTCACGTCACCACCGAGGGAACCGCCATGCGGGCCCTCGTCGACACGCCCGAGACGACTTCGGGTCGCCCTCGCGCACGCTCGCCGACCTGCCGGTCACGCCCGACGCCATCCTGCTCACCGGCGACCTGGTCAACGACGGCACGCCCGAGGAGTACGAGCTTCTCCACGAGTCCTCGCCGAGGCCCCCGCTCTCGTGCTCCCGCTGCCCGGGAACCACGACGATCGCCGAGCTGTTCCGCACCACCTTCGCCCACCTCGACATCATCCCGCGCCGACGGCCGCTGCCACTACGCCGTCGACGCCGGCGACCTGTTGCTCGTCGCACTCGACACCACGCAGCCCGGCCGCCACGACGGCGAGATCACCACCGAGGCCGCCGCCCAGCTCGACGCCACGCTCTCCGCCGCCCGCGATCAGCCCACCATCGTCTTCTGCCACCACGTCCCCTATCCCACCGGCGCCTGGTGGTTCGACTACAGGGGGTGAAGGGCGCCGACCTCCTCCGCACGGTGTGCGAGAGCCACCATCAGGTCATCAGGGTGGTCTCGGGCCACGTCCATCGAGCCACCCAGACCCAGTGGGGTCGACTCATCCTCTCCTCCGCCCCGTCCACCGCCTACCAGTGCGGAGTGGCGGTCGGCGCCGATCTCACCGCAGCGGAGCCGACCCTCTCCGATCTACCGTCCGCGGCCCCGCTGTTCTGGTGGAACGACGGCGACCTGGTCGCCACCGACGCCGAGCTACCGCTCCCCCACACCCGGGTGGATCTGCGCAGCCTCATCACCGACTGGGACCCCTACGAAGCGGCGGCACGCTCCGGGAGACCCATCCCCAAAGACCACTAACGTCCCGCCCATGGCCGACGACCGCCCCGACACGCCCGACACCTCCGACGCCCGCGACAGCCTCGGCCCCGCCGAGCTCGGACGCCTGATCGACTCCATCGACACCCGCGCGCTCCGCGTCGACCCCGACCACCCCGTCGACGTGGCCGACCTCGACAGCCGCGTCGGCTCCGACCAGCTCAAGGAGCACCGCGACGAACTCCTTGCCTCGCTCACCGGCCGCATCACCGAATCGCAGAACATGCTGTTCGCGCAGAGCCACCATCGGGTGCTGGTCGTCATCCAGGCCATCGACACCGGCGGCAAGGACGGCACCATCCGCCACGTCTTCGGCCCCGTCAACCCCCAGGGCGTGAGGATCGCCGCCTTCAAGGTGCCCACCGAGCCCGAGCGGGCCCACGACTACCTGTGGCGGGTCCACCCCCACGTCCCCGGCGACGGCGAGATCGTCCTGTTCAACCGATCCCACTACGAAGACGTGCTCGTCGTCCGGGTCCACGACTACGTTCCCGAGGCACGGTGGCGCCGGCGCTACGACCACATCCGCCACTTCGAACAGATGCTCGTCGACGAGGGCACCACGATCGTCAAGCTGCTTCTCAACATCTCGGCCGACGAACAGGCCGAACGGTTCCGGGCGCGGCTCGACGAACCCGACAAGAACTGGAAGTTCTCCCTCGGCGACCTGAAGGAACGGGCCCGCTGGGACGACTACATGGCCGCGTTCACCGACATGGTCAACGAGACCTCCACGCCCGACGCTCCCTGGTACGTCATCCCTGCCGACCGAAAGTGGTACCGCAACCTGGCCGTCGCCAAGATCATGGTCGAGACCCTCGACCGCCTCGACCTCGCCTATCCCGAGCCCGAGGACGATCTCTCCGACGTCGTCATCACCTGAGGACGACCCGCGGCGTCGGACACCGCCGACGCCCGCTGCGCACCAGGGTCAGATCTCCATCGGGACGACTGCAACGGGCCGGAGTTGAGGGAGACCAACCCGACCCGTCGCCGCCCCGCGCTCTCAGTTCACACAGGCACCGACGCCCTGGAGTACCCCGGTCCTGAACGCCTCGACCCGCTCGATCCCGGTGCCTTGGGTGTCCTCGGACTCACCGCTGCTGAACGCCAGCATCACGGCGACCGCCTCATCGAAGTCACCGGGACTCAGAACGAACTCGGCTCCCTGGTCGAGCCGGTTCTCCTGGAAGATGCTCGCCGCCCACCCGCCGACCATGCAGTCGGCCAACAGGTTCTGCTCCTTGGGGTCCTTCGGAGCGATCCCGAGTTCGTCCTGCACCCCGAGAGAGAACTGGGTGCCGTAGAGGGCGGAGACACCGAAGTCACCGATCCGGTCGTAGACCTCGGGGAACAGCTCCACGTTGTCGAAGGCCACGAACCGCCCCGGTGAGCAGTAGAAGAGGGTGTAGCCCTTCACGTCGTTGTCCTCACATTTCGGGGCACCGTCCTTGGGGTCGAACGGGCGGGCCTCGGCCAGCGGCGTCCACTCCGAGTCGAACACCTCGACCGCCGCGAGGCTCCAGAAGTTCTCGAGATCGGCGGTGGTGAGCTCCAGGATCGTGTCGTAGGGGGCATCGCCACCCCTCTGGAGGTCCTCGATCGACGTGAACGGCAGCTCGACGAGGTTGAGGTTGTCGTCGCTGTAGTCCTTGCACGACCCCGCACCGTCGTTGAAGCCGTTCTGGAAGGCGTTGATGCGGTCGAACGCCGATCCGTGAGCGAGGGGGTCGGTGGCCGACGTCCCCGGTTGATCGGCGAGCTCCAGGAAACCCGCCACCGCGGAATCGAGCGCCCGTCCCTCGGCGGTGAAGTACTCGGAGTTCCCGTCCGCGACGTGAGCCACCCAGGCCCCCGCGAAGCAGTCGGCCTGCTGTTCGAGGGTCACCGTACGGCCCCTCTTCGACACCCGCTCCTGGATGGCGTGGCCCCATTCATGGGCCATCACGACCGCGACCGACAGGTCGCCGTAGCTCTCCAGCAGTCGAGGGATGAGTCCCTCGTCGTCGAACACGATGACATCGGCCTCGGGGCAGTAGTACGCGTTGTCGGCGATCTGGTCGTAGGACTCCGCGCACGGCGGGCGCCCCTCGTCCGAGCTGGCCGAGTACACCCCTCCCCGCAGCGGTTCGTAGGTCTGGTCGTAGACCTCGGGCATGGTGACGACCCAGAACGCCTCGATGTCGGCCACCGCCGCGGCCGTGATGTCACCCACGTCGCCCGTCTCGGCGCCGACGATCCCGACATCGTCGGTGGCGTCGGGAGCGTCGGGTCGGCGACTCTGCTCGTCGGGAACGCCCTGATCGGACTGTCCTCCGGGCAGACCCGTCGCCACGTCGCGGGCTGCCGCTGGTGTCACGGGCGACGAGCACGAGGCCGCCGCTGATGAGCGCCATGACCACGATCGCGGCGGCGATGGCGAGAAGCCACTTGCCCGCCGATGAGGGAGGCGGCTGGGGGCTGAGCTGGCGGCCGTAGGCCGGTGCGGCGCCCGGGGAGCCCTGCGGCATTCCGAGTCCGAGCCCCGGCTGGAACGAATAGGGAGGCTGGGTGGGGGCACCGGGCACGTGGGAGCCGGGGGGCGCCTGGTACGGCGGGGCGGGAGGAGCCGTCCACGACGCCTGCTGTTGCTCCGCCGGGCGGACGTGGCCGGGCCCGGTCGGCTGGGAGGGCGGCGCCTGAGGAGTGGGCCACTGCGTGGGCGGCCCGGTCGGTGTCGGAGAGCCCCACGGCTGACCCCACGACCCCTGAACCGGGGGGGCGTCACCGTAGGTCGGGGAGGGGTCAGCTACGGTTGCCATGGCGTTCGGATGCAGGTCGGGTGGGTACCACCGGCCATCGGATGCCTGCCACCAGCCGGGCTGCGGAGCGAACTGAGACATGGCGCGATGGTACCGACACTTCAACGCCGGGCCTCCGGTGAATCCTGAGAAAGCACTGTGGATGCGACGCCAGGCCCGACGCACCGCCGCGTTGGTGACCCTCGTCGTCATCGCCGGCGCCTGTGCCGGCGCCTCGAAGGTCAGCGTGGAGGCCGATCCGAGCGGCTCGGACGCCGGCGAGACCGCCACTGCTGACGACGTCACGACCACGACGTCCACCACGACCACCACGGCGCCGGTCGACGCAGGTCCCCCCTCCGACGAGCGCACCCTCGAGAAGGCGACCACCATCACCGAGGGCGACCTGAGCCCCAAGTCGGTCGTGTCGTCGGGCGACGGCCTGTTCTTCGCCCAGAACATGATCTACAGCCACAACATCGGGCGTCTACGACCGCAACTTCTCGCTGGTGAAGACCATCCCCGACACCGTCGACCTGCTCGTCGTTCGGCATCGATGCGCCGCCCGGAACGGTCACGGGCGGCCCGGTCGAGGCCGCGTTCACGAACGACGGCTCCCACGCCTATGTGTCCAACTACGAGATGGCGGGGCCCGGCTACACCAACCCCGGTGCCGACAAGTGTTCGCCGGGCGACTGGGACAACTCGTTCGTCTACCGGGTCGACACCGGGTCCCTCGAGATCGACCAGGTCATCGAGGTCGGCCCGGTGCCCAAGTTCGTGGCGGTCACGCCCGACGACTCCACCGTGCTCGTCACCAACTGGTGCGGATACGACATGAGCGTCATCGACGTCGCACACGGGCACCGAGGTCGCCCGCATTCCCATCGGCCGCTATCCGCGCGGAATCGTCGTGAGCCCCGACTCGACGACCGCGTACGTCGCGGCCATGGGCACCACCGACATCGCGGTGGTGAACCTCGCGGACCAGTCGGTCCACTGGATCGAGGGGGTGGGCAGCGGTCCTCGCCACCTGGTGCTCAGCCCCGACGGCTCGACGCTGTACGCCACGCTCAACGGGGCCGACTAGGTCGCCAAGATCGATGTGGCGACCGAGACGGTCGTCGCCACCGTGCCGTCCCCGTCACAGCCCCGCTCGATGGAGATCTCCGCCGACGGCCGCTCGCTGTACGTCGTGAACTACGACAGCGATCAGATGTCGAAGATCCGCACATCGGACATGACCGAGATCCAGCGCGAGCCGACCGGCCACCACCCCATCGGCATCACCGTCGACAAGGACACCTCCCAGGTGTGGGTGGCGTGCTACGGCGGAAGCCTGGTCGTCTTCGACGACCGCTGACACCCCGCCCGGGTCATCGGGGTGGAACCCTCACCGGACGACGAGGGCCACCCGGTGTTCGGCACGTCCTAAGGTGAGCGCGGTCATCCAAGGAGGACCCGATGATCATTGTTTCAGGCCTGCTGGCCTTCGACCCCGCCACCGAGGACGCCACCCGCAACGCACTCGTCGGACTCGCGGCGGCGACCGCGGATGAGGACGGCTGTGTCGCCTACGACTACTGGGCGTCACTCGATGAACCCGGGGTCTACCGGGTCTTCGAGCAGTGGGAGAGCGAGGAGGCCATCCACGCCCACATGGCCTCGCCGCACATGGCCGAGTTCATGGTCTCGGTCGGTGATCTGGGCATCACCAAGGCCGAGGTGTGGCGCTACGACGTCTCCGACGTCTCGAAGTTGATGTAGCGATGCTGTTCGGTCGCCGCGCCCCCGAGATGCCAGACGCCTCCGACGCCCTGCCCGGTCGTGACACCCCGATGTCGATCTCGGGAACCCACACGGTGCTCGGCACCTCGATGGTCCCGCCGTTCCCCGACGGTCACGAAACCATCGTCGTGGCCATGGGGTGCTTCTGGGGAGCCGAGACGGATCTTCTGGCAACTGGCTGGCGTGACCACCACCGCGGTCGGCTACGCCGGCGGGTTCACGCCGAATCCCACCTATGAGGAGGTGTGCTCCGGACGTACCGGACACACCGAGGTGGTGCTGGTCGTGTTCGATCCGTCACTCATCTCACGGCAGTCGGTCCTCGCCGCCTTCTGGGAGGGTCACGACCCGACCCAGGGCATGCGGCAGGGCAACGACGTCGGCACCCAGTACCGCTCCTCGATCTACACCACGTCGGCCGGTCAGCTCGCCGACGCCCTCGCGACGGCGGAGCTGTTCGGCCGACGACTGGCCGACGCGGGATACGACCCCATCACCACCGAGATCACCGACGGCGGGCCGTTCTTCTATGCCGAGGAGTACCACCAGCAGTACCTCGACAAGAACCCCGGCGGGTACTGCGGCATCGGCGGAACCGGCGTGAGCTGCCCCCTCGGTCTGGTGGGCCAGGACGGCGACTCCACCACTCCCGCCTGACCGGACCGGCGGGAGTGAGCGAGCCGAACAGCGCAGCTCGACGCCCGCCGCCGCGCTCGGCGCTGTGTGTCCACCACGACCCCGACTCCGCCCTCGGGCTGCTGGGGAGCGTGCTGTCGGATCGGGGCTTCTCGATCACCACCCACTCGGTGGGGACGACCCTCGATGATCCGACGGGCTCGACCCGCACCCCCGACCTCGAGTCCGCCCGACCCGACCTCGTCGTGGTGATGGGCTCACGTTGGTCGGTGACCGACCCGCGCACCGGGCACTGGGTTCGTCCCGAGCTCGAGATGTTGCGAGCCGCCGACCGCCGGGGCGTGCCGGTTCTGGGACTCTGCTTCGGCGCCCAGCTCCTCGCCGCCGCGCACGGAGGGTCGGTCCGATTCGCCGCCTCGCCCGAGATCGGCTGGTACCACCTCCAGCCCGTCGGCGGCGCCCGGCCATTGCGTGAGGCGGTGTGTGGCGGCCCCTGGTTCGAGTGGCACGGCGACTGCGTCGAGGTGCCCCCGGGGGCCACCGTCCTCGCCACGACGGACCTCGCGGTCCAGGCGTTCGTGCTGCGCCGGAACCTGGCCCTCCAGTTCCACCCCGAGGTCGATCACGACGTTCTCGCTCTGTGGCTGCGCCACGATCGCCGTCACCTCGTCGAGCTCGGCGTGGACGTCGACGCTCTCCTCGAGGACACCGAGGCGAACAACCACAGGGCCCGACGCGACCTCGCCAGGTTGTTCGACACCTGGTGGTCGACGATCGGCTGACCCCCGAGTAGGAAACCGGCGGGCCCGAATCCGCGGGGTCAGACGGCGGACTCGGCAGGGGCCTCGGAGGTGGACTCGGCGATGCCGGGGCCCGAACGCTTCGAGAACAGCACTCCGCCGATCAGGATGACGATCCCGCCGATGGCGATGACGTAGCGGATGTTGTTGTCCTGGAGCGAGATGACCGCGGGGAGGATCAACAGCGACACGAGGTTCATCACCTTCAACAGCGGGTTGATGGCCGGACCGGCGGTGTCCTTGAACGGGTCACCGACGGTGTCGCCGATGACCACGGCGGTGTGGACGTCGGAGCCCTTGCCGCCGAGGTTGCCCTCCTCCACGTACTTCTTGGCGTTGTCCCACGCCCCACCGGTGTTCGACAGGTAGTTGGCCATCAGGAGCCCGATGACGATCGCCGACATCAGGTAGCCGCCGAGAGCGTAGGCGTTGATGCCGAAACCCACGACCATGGGCATGAGCACCGCCAGGAGGGCAGGGGTGGCCAGCTCCCGGAGGGCGGCGCTCGTGCAGATGTCGATGACGGGTCCGTAGTCGGGCTTCTCGGTGTAGTCCATGATCCCGGGCTTCTCGCGGAACTGGCGGCGCACTTCCTCGACCACGACGCCGGCGGTGCGCCCCACCGCCAGGATGGCGAGCGAGCTGAAGAGGAACACCACGGCCCCACCGATGATCGATCCGATGAACACCTTCGGGTCGGCCACGTTGATCTGGACCTTGTCGAACACCTCGCTGGCGAGAACACCGGTCTCCGAGCCGATGGTCTCGATGAAGCTGGCGAACAACGCCACGGCGGCGACCACCGCCGTGCCGATGGCGAAGCCCTTGGTCACGGCCTTGGTGGTGTTGCCCACGGTGTCGAGTCCGTCGAGGATCTCCTCGGTCTCGCCTTCGAAGGTGCCCGACATCTCCGAGATGCCCTGGGCGTTGTCGGCGATGGGCCCGAAGGTGTCCTCCGCCACGACGATCCCGGTGGTGGCCAGCATCCCGATTCCGGTCAGCGCCACGAGATACAGCCCGAACTGGACGTTCCCGTCGGCCAGACCGAGGGCCACGGCGATGGCGACGCAGATGGCGAGACCCGCCCACACGGCCGATTCGAGCCCCGAACTGATGCCCGAGAGAATCACGGTGGCGGGTCCGGTCCGGCCCGAGTCGGCGATGTTCCGCACCGGCTTGAAGCTCGACGACGTGAAGTACTGGGTGATGCGGCTGGCCACCTGGCCGAGGATCACCCCGGCGACGACCGCCAGGAAGAGCCGGAGCCCCACGTTGGTCACGACGTCGGGACCGATGAAGCCCTCGGTGGGGTTGCCGACGTAGGTGAACGCCACGAGGGCGGCGCCGGCCAGTGACAGCGCCGAGGCGATGTTGAGTCCCCGGTTGATGGGGGCCAGGGCGTTCTTGTCCGACGGGTTGGCCCGCACCAGGTAGATCGAGACGATGGAGGACAGCAGCCCGAGGGCCACGACGGCGAGGGGGAAGATCAGGCCCTTGGCCGCTTCGGCGCCTTCGAGTCCCAGTGCCTGGAATGCCGAGACACCGAGGATGATCGACGCCACCAACGTCACGCCGAAGCTCTCGAAGAGGTCGGCGGCCATACCGGCGCAGTCACCGACGTTGTCGCCGACGTTGTCGGCGATCGTGGCGGGGTTGCGGGGATCGTCCTCGGGGATGCCCGCCTCGACCTTGCCGACGAGATCTGCGCCGACATCGGCGGCCTTGGTGAAGATGCCTCCCCCGACCCTCAGGAACAGGGCGAGAAGCGAGCCGCCGAATCCGAATCCGACAAGGATGGCCGAGGCTGAGTTCTGGAAGATGACGATGATGAGCGTGGCGCCCAGGAGGCCGAGACCCGCGGTGAACAGCCCGACCGTTCCCCCGGCCCGGAACGCGATCTGCATCGCCGCGTTCATCGAACCGGTCTGCGCCGCCGCGGCGGTGCGGACGTTGGCCCTCGTCGAGAGCCACATACCCAGGAACCCGATGAAGCCGGACGCCAGAGCCCCCAAGAGGAAAGCGCCGGTTCGTGAGAGCCCCGACTGGGCGAAGGACAGACCCCCGCTCATGTCGTACAGGGTGCCCTCTTCCTTCTCGATGACCTGTGACGTGGCGAACACGACGATCGCCAACGGAACGACGATCACGCCGATGGTGCGGAACTGGCGAGTGATGTAGGCCATCGCCCCTTCCTGCACTGCAGTGGCGATCTCCTCCATCTTCTCGGTGCCGGTGTCCTTCGAGAGGACACCCCTCATCATCACGGCCCCGGCGATCAGGGCCACGACGGCGACGCCACCGGCGATGCCCAACCACATCCACGCGGCTCCATCGAGTTCGAAGACCTGATAGCCGCCCTCACTTGCGAGCAGACCGTTCATAGGGGAAACCCTTCCTCACCACGTCGGGCGCCGAGCACCGGCGCCTCACACCAACCCGTCCGCGCCAACGACGAGTGTCGCGGCGGACATGCGGTGGGCAAGTTCAGCCGACAGGCGCGGGTCGCGTCAAAAGCCACCCCCGCCGTCGCCGTCGCGGGCGGTCGCGCTCACGCCGCTATTCGGCGCGGGCGCGGGATTCGCGGCGATGCTTGAGAACCTCGTAGGCCACAGGGAGCAGCGACAGCCCGACGATCCCGAGAATGGCGATCTCGAAGTTGTCCTGGACGATGGGAATGTTCCCGAACAGGTACCCGAGCCATGCCACTCCGAAGCCCCACAGCAACCCGCCGATGACGTTGTACCGCAGGAACGTCGAGTAGTGCATGTTCGACACGCCGGCGATGGTCGGGACGAAGGTGCGCACGATCGGCACGAAACGGGCCAGGACGATGGCCCTCGCCCCGTATCTGGCGAAGAACTCCGAGCCCTTTTCGACGTACTCCTGTTTGAACAGCTTGCTGTCGGGCCGATTGAAGAGTCGCGGACCGGCCTTGTTGCCGATGAGGTAGCCGACCTGGTCGCCCACCACCGCCGCGATGAAGCAGCCGATGGACACGATCCAGATGTTCAGGTCGAAATCGGGCAGCTTCGAGGTGAACGCCCCGCCGGCGATCGCCCCGGCGGTGAAGATGAGCGAGTCGCCGGGGAGGAAGAAGCCGATCAGGAGTCCCGACTCGGCGAAGATGATGGCGAAGAGCAGCAGGTAGCTGCCCTTCTCGAGAATGGCTACGGGGTCGAGAGGACCGCCGGCCGCGAGTTGTGCTGAGATCACGGGCCAGAGGGTAACCGTCCGGAGCCCGCCCGCTGGGACAACCCCCCAAACCCGGCCACGGCAGTGGGGCTCAGGCGGCGGAGAGAAGCTCCTCGGCCTGGCCCAGGAGTTCCCGACCGGCGGCAAGTTTCGCCTGGTACTCGGTGAACCCTTCGATCCCGCCCTCCTTGAGGGCCTCGTCCGCCTGGTCGAAGAGAACGATCGCCGCGGCGACCAGTTCCTCGGCGCTTCGGGAGGGCTCGGCGTCGGGGGTGGTGTCCTCGGTCGACTGCGGATCCGCCGGATCGGGAGTGGACTCGTCGTCGGACTCGGGGTCGGACCCCGGGCCGGCCTCGAGGGTCTCGAAGGTGGCGGTGGGAAGGAGCTTCACCAGCGCGTCGCGGAGACTGTTGCCGATGGCGACATCCTCCCCGAGGGACACGATCACGTTCCTCAGGCGCGGCGGCGAACCCTTCGAGTCGCCCTTGAGGTACAGCGGTCGAACATAGAGCAGGCCCTGGTCGATCGGGATGATCAACATGTTCCCGAAATCCACCTCCGACCCGCCTCCCTTGGAGTTCAACAAGGTGATCTCCTGGGTCGCTCCGCTCTCGGTGTCCGACACGATCTTCTCGTGGACGTTGAGGGGCCCCAGCACCTCGCGGTTGCGTTCCCGTTCCCCGTCCTCGGCGATCTTGGACATCGTGTACACCTTCAACGTCCCGTACTCACCGGGATCGCTGCGTCCCACCATGAACGACGACAGCAGCTTCTTGGGAGTCGCCGAGCCCGGCTCGGAGTGCTGGACGAAGGGCCGGAAGATCAGGAACTCCTCGCCCGACTCCCCCGGCAGTCGCATCTGCAGGTAGTAGGGATCGATCCGGTCGACCGACGACGACGAGGACGTCGCGGTGGTCGTGATCGACTGCGGTGGCTTCTGGGCGACGTCCCAGCCGTCGTCCTGTTGGTAGAACCCCACGGGATCATCGATGTGGTAGCGACCCCACATCGCGGTCTGGATGCGGAAGAGATCCTCGGGGTAGCGCAGGTGCGACAACGCCTCGGCGCCGAGCTCGTCGATGTCGGAGAAGACACCGGGCAGCGCCGCTGCGTACGCCCTGATGATCGGGTCCTCGTCCCCGTAGAGGGTGTCGGACAGGAAGAACTCGACCGATCCGTCGTAGGCGTTGACGACAGCCTTCACGGAGTTGCGGATGTAGTTGAAACTCAGGTTGAAGAGGTCGGAGTTCGCGGGCAGCCCGTCGGTGATCGCCCGCTGAGCGTAGGGATACCGGTCCGACGTCGTGTACCCGTCGACCACGTAGGAAATGCCGCCGTTGATGAGAACCGGATAGGGGTCGCTGTCCCAGGACACGAACGGGAGGGCGGCTCGGACCCGCTCCCCCACGTCACGGACATAGAAGATCCGGGAGTCCGACGTCAGGTTGTTGGTGATGAGCGGATCGATCCGCCCGAAGCGCAGGGCGAACGCCGCCTTCCGGCCCAGGCTGCCGATGCCCACCCCGCCGTCGCCCGAATAGGGCGGGGCATCGCCGGCACCGGAGAGCTCGGTCACCTTGGTCCCGACGATCGAGTAGTCGATCCCGCCGGTGTCCATGTCCTCGCCGACATAGATCTCGGGCCGTTCGAGGGTGATCGACGATTCGCGGCTTCCGATGGTGCGCCACGGCACGTCGCCCACGTTGAAGTCGGGTTCGCCGTCCTTGTTGACCGCGTTGGCCGGGGCCATGGCCACGCCGTAGCCGTGGGTGTAGGCGAGGTGTTGGGATTCCCACGTCTTTCGCGGCACCCCGCCCGGCGACAGATCGCGGGTACCCAGCACCACCTGGGTGGCGCGACCGTCGATCTCGTAGCGGTCGACGTCGAGATCGTTGAAGGCGTAGAAGTCGAACTTCGACTCCAGGGCGGCATAGGTGTCACGGACGACGATCGGATCCAACAGTCGGATGTTCTCGATCGTTCCCTGGTTCTCCGCGATCGCCGCGTCGGACGGACGCTCGGTGTAGTCGAAGTTCTCCTCCTCGACGTTGTCGAGGCCGAATGCGGCACGGGTGGCCTCGATGTTGTCGCCGAGGTACGTCTCCTCGAGGGCGGTCGGATTGGGCTCGACCTGGAACCGCTGGACGAACCACGGGTAGATGCCGCCGGCCACGATGGAGATCACCAGCCACATCGACACCGCGATCAGCGGGAGGCGCCAACCACGACGCGACAGGTTGAACGCCAGCAGAACCACTGCGCTCACCGAGATGAGCGTCAGCAGTGTGAGGGCCGGGATGGCCGCCTTGACGTCCGCATAGAGCGCCCCGTCGACCACTCCCCGGGTCGACGCTGTGGTCCGGTAGCGAGCCAGCCAGTAGTCGATGGCCTTCAGAAGCGCCAGGGCCGCGAGGAGCCCCGAGAGGTGCGCCTTGACCGCACGGGTGGCCACAGGCCCTGTTCCCGGGAACCGCAGCGCACCGTTGACGTAGTAGGTCAACACCACGGCGAGGCCGACGATGACCACCGACGCAACGGCCCAGCTGAGAACGAATCCGAGGAACGGCAGCTTGAACATGAAGAAGCCGACATCGGCGTCGAAGAGAGGATCGGCGGTGCCGACGTCGCCCCCGTAACGGAACAGGAGCCAGTTCGTCCACTGACCCGACGCGCCGAGGCCGGCCACCACGGCGAAGCCGATGGACACCGACGCCCTGATCAACCGCTGGCGCGGTTCGACGAGCTCTCGATACCGCTCGAGGAAATCATCCGCGAGGCTCACGGTCCTGACCTGCGGCGCGAAGCGTTCGGCAAGGGTCAGGTTGCCGTAGGCCAGCAGGAAGAAGATCACGCCGAAGACGAGCGACAACATCACCTGGACACCCAGGCGTTCCTGAAAGACCTTCGTGGCGTCGATCGAATCGAACCACAGGTAGTCGGTGAACACCATGGCCACGACCCGGCTGACCACGACGAGGGCGACGATGCCCCCGAGAATCGCCCAGACCCAGACCGGGAGCGAGCCCTGGCGCCGGCGATTCAGATTGACGGGAGCTTCGGGCACTGCGTCAGGGTATCCGCCGGCCCGCGTCTGCCGAACGCGGCCGCGGTCAGGAGTCGGAGGACTGCGGAATCAGCAGGCACCGGCAGCCGGCGTGTGCAGGCGGACAGACATCGCCGGTGGGGAACGAGTCGCCTCGGGCCACCGCTCCGGCCAGGTGGTTGTCCTCACCGTCGGGGCAGGGCAGTCCGCCGAAGTCGACCAGCCAGCACAGCGTCGAGTCGGGCGGGCTCCCCGCGAGCACGCCGCGGTTGAAACCGTGATGCGCGAGATCGTCGGCCACCTCACTCAGTTTGTCGCCCCGCCACTCGCGGAACACCGAACGAATCCGGCCCACCATCTCGGCGCCGTCGGCGGTCGTGTCGTCGGTCGAATCGATGACCTTGACCAGCCGGGACAGCAGTGGGCCGATGAGCTGTTCCGAGATCGCGGACGAGAGCATCTCGACCCCCGCGGATGAGTCGAGCGTCGTCGCGACACCGGCGACCTCGCCGGCGAAATCCGCCCCGGCCTCGACGGCCCGGGTCAGGTCGGGGGCCAGGCTGTCCGCACACGACTCGGCCAACACCGTCGCGTCGTCGAGCAGGGATGCCGAGGACCGATCCTTGCGCTGTCGTCGGACCCGGTCCAGCAGTCCGTTCTCGAGGTCGGAGACCCACCGCTTGAGGCGGCGGTTGACGTCGCGCGCCACCGGGTCGAGGGTGAGGTCACGGCGGTCCAACATGTCCTGTGACTCGCTCGTGCGAACGGCCACGGCGGACTCGGCGGCGGCAGCGTCACCACCCCCACCGGAGGATGAGGGCCCCGCGTCCTCCTCGGCGGCCAACAGATCGATGATCACCGCATCGCGACCCGTGTAGGGAGCGTCGGGGTCGGCGTCGGAGTCATCCTCGAGGACCTCGTCCCCCGAGATGCTGCGGCTCTCCCGCTCGGCCCGCAGTCGGGCGAAGAGCTCCTCGACGTCACCGCCGTCGAGGTCGTCGTCCTCGTCGAAGTCCTCGTCGAAGTCGTCGTCGTCGTCGAGCAGGTCCGTCCCGGCGACTCCGGCCGACACCAATCGAAGATGCGCGGACCCGCCATCGGGAGCGTCACCGCCCTCGTCACCGTCGTCGGCACCTTCGTCAGGGACGAGATCGAGGTCGGCGGCGGCGTCGGGGTCGGCACGCTCGGAGTCGGACGCGTCGTCCCCACGGGGATCCCGCGCCTCCGTTGAGGACGGCATCACGTCGTCAACGCTCTCGACCGCGTCCGACATCGACGGATCGACATCGAGATCGTCATCGAGATCGATCCGCCCGCCGATCTCGAGGTCGAGCTCGGCGACCGCCGCGTCAATGTCGTCGTCGACCGATCGGGCCGCGGCGTCGGCCGCGCTGCGGGCATTGGGCACCGCATCGACGACCTCGGTGGAGATGGCGTCGAACGCGGTGCGGGCCGCGGCGAACGATTCGAGAAGGTGCTCCCGACCCGCGCGCAGTGCCTCGAGCTGCTGGCGGGCGAGCTTCCGACGTTCGGCCAGGTCGCGGAGCATCCGCTCACGGGCCTCACGAGCCTCGGTCACCATGGCCCGACCCTGCTCACGAGCGGTCTCGATCCGGGCGAGAGAGTCCTCCTCGGCGGTGCGGCGCGCCTCGGAGGCGGCGGTGATCGCCTCTTCGAGAATGCGCTCGGACTCCTCCTCGGCCCGCCTCGACTGCTCTTCTGCATCGGCGGCGGCCCGCTCTCGCAGATCGGCGGCATCCTTCTCGGCCGCCGATCCCAGGGCGTCGGCCTGGTCGCGCGCCTGGTTGCGGATCTCGTCGGCCTCGGCGCGGATGTGCTCCGCGGCGGCGTTGGCCGCTGCGGTCTTCTCCGACATGAGGCCGTCGGCGTGCTGGAGCACCTCTGCTGCTTTCTCCTCCGCCTCCGCGCGGATCGCCTGGGATCGCTCGCGGGCGTCCGACAGCATCTCGTCCGATGTCGCTCGGGCCGTGGCCAGCAGCTCGTCGGAGTCGCGGGCGGCAGTCTCGTGGAGCCGGTGGGCCTCCTCGGTCAACGCCGCCGCCTGCTCGTGGGCTTCACGAACGAGCCGGGATGCGTTCTCCTCGGATCGGCTCCGGATCTCGTCGGCCGCTTCTCTCGCCGCATCGAGAACCCGGGTCGTCTCCTCACCGAGAAGCCGCGTCATCGCCGAGGCGTCGGGGTTCTCCTTCTGTGCAAGATCGGTTTCGAGGCGAGCCACGTTCTTCGCCAGGTCGGACTCACTGCGGCGAAGGCGTCGAATCTCCTCCACCAGGGAGAGAGTGTGGGCCTTGACCTCAGAAGGGTCCCACCCGCGGCGGGCCTTGGAGAACTCCTTCGCGGACGCCGAATCGAGATCGAACGCGTCGTCTTTCGGGCCGTCGACCATGGGGGGAATGCTACGACCCACACCACGCGTGATCCGGCATACCCCGTCCTCAGGCGGCGACGGTGAGCTCGGGGAGTCCATCGGGCGCGACGACGGCCAACGCCTCGTCGATGTCGCGCACCGGAACGATCTCGAGCTCGTCCCCGGCGATCTCGCGGGCTCTCGTCAACTCCGTGTTCATGGCCGCTCGCTGATCATCACCCGCACCCTCGGGCACGGCGGGAACGATGAACACCTGGGCTCCCGCCCGCTTCACCGCCGCGGTCTTCTGAGCGAGCCCTCCGATGGGGCCCACCGAGCCGTCGCGGGAGATCGTCCCGGTGACCGCCACCCGCCGCCCGTTCGTGAGGTCACCCTCGGTGAGTCGGTCGATCACCCCGAGCGACCACGCCAGCCCCGCCGACGGCCCGATCACCGAGCCGGAGTCGAGTTCGAGCTGGACAGGTAGCCGCCCGAGGCTCTCGACCGTGGAGATCTGAACGCCCATGTAGCCGTGGGAGTCATCGTCGGGATTCGACCCCAGCTCCAATGACCGGGTCTCCTCCACGCTCTCGCCGTTGACATTGCGACGAACGGTGACCTGGATCTCGGCACCCGCGGGAAGCTCGCTCAAGGCAGCGTCGACGTCGCCGACGTTCTTGATCTCGTTGCCGTCGATGGCCACGATGACGTCGGCCAGCTGGAGGACGTCCTGGGCCGGGAGATCGTCGAAGAAGCGTTCGACGAACGCCCCGCTCTCCTCGATCTCGACGTCGTAGCCGAGGGCCGTGAGAGCGACGATGACCGCGGCCGACTTCGAGTCATCCATCCTGTACTGGTTGATGGCCCGATCCTCCTCGGGAGTGCTGTCGCCGCGCGCGTCCTCTTCCTTCTGGACGTCGATCGTGTCGTCGATCCACGAGCGGAACAGTCGGAAAGGCGTCCCCTGCTGCTGCAGGACCGTTGTGAAGAGGATCTCGCCCTCGCCGGTGTCGGCGGCGAGTCCCTCCACGGTGATCCGGGGCTCGGTGGCCCGAACCGACCCCGGGCTGTAGACGAGGTAGGGCAGCGGCACGAACGCGGCCGCGGCGACGAGCGCCACCAGGATCGTGCCGGCGACCGCTGCCCGGATCGCCCGCTTGTGGCGCCTCGGGGCAACTACGCTGGAGGGCTCGTGGACCTCACCGTCATGATCGGGCTCGTCGTGGTGATCGCCGGTCTGGCCGTCGTTCGCTTCACGCTCTTCGGTCACGTCGCCTCGCTCGATCCCGAGAGCTCGCCCCTCGGCGTGACCACGGTACCGGCCTCGACGGACCGCGCCACGTCGCCCGACGTGGTCGTTCGCCGAACCGCGACCTCCGACGTGAAGGTCGCCGGCGGAACCCGGGTCCGATCCGGCCTGTTGCTGGTCCTGGTCGCTGTCGGTGCCGGCGCCGCCATCGCCACGGTGGTCGGAGTGGCGTTGATCATCGTCGGCATCTCGCTGTGGGGCTGACGTCCCGAGTCGCCGAACGGGGGTGGCACCCGTTCGCTGTCCACACCCTCACCGAGTCCGAACGCGCCGCACCCCCGATGCCGAGGCGATCGGGGGTGCGTACGTCGACGTGTCGTGGCCGCTCAGCGACCGAAGAGGCCACGGCGAGCGGTCTGAGCCTCGCCGGAGTCGGCCGACTCGCCCCCATCGGAGGGAGCCGGACCGACCGGTGAATCGGTGGCGTTGAACGGGGAATCCACCGGAGGTGCCGGAGGCGGGGGCGGAGGAGGGGGCGTCGCTGCGGGGGGTGGCGGCGGCGGTGCCGGTGGCGCAGCCAACGGAGCAGGCGACGTGGGTGGGGTGGGCGGAGTCGGAGGGGGAGTGGGCGCTGCCGGTGGCGCCGATGCCGACTCGGACGTCGAGTTCGACGACCCCGACGGGGGCGGCGGAGCCATGGGGCCGGGGCCCGACGGCGAACTCGAACCGGATCCCGATGGCGAACCCGCGACCAGGCTGGCCAGTTCGACCTTGTAGTACGGCCGCAGCTCGAACTTGACCTCTTCGAGCTTGAACATCCGCGCATTGCTGACGTTCTGGTCGTTTCGCAGCTTCTCGACGAAGGCAACCGCCTCGTCGACGCTGTCGAACTGGTTGTAGCCGGGATTTCCGTCGGGTGTCTGGAAAATCACCATGTGCGACATGGAAGGCTCCTCTCGGGGCGACCGGGAGAGCGTAGCGTCTACGATCCGCGCATGAAAAGTCACCGTGCGGCCACTCTTCGTGGTGTGGTCGTCGCAGGGTGGCTGGATGACCACTCGACGGTCGATGCGGCCGCCGACGACGACGATCCCGAGGTGCGCGCCGCGGTCATCTCCGCATGGCAGCGCGGTGGCCGCCTGACCACGCAGCGTCTGGTTCGCGCTCTGGGCGACGACAACCCCACCGTGCGTCGCCGGGCCTGCGAGTGTGCCGCTCGCGTGGACGATCCACCGCCCGAACTGATCGACCGCCTCGCCGGCGCAACGACCGACCCGGACCACGCGGTCGTCGACGCGAGCTGTTTCGCTCTGGGTGAGATCGCGCCCTTGCACGCCCGCGAGGCCGTCGCCGCCCGTTCCCTCGAGGCCGTGGCGACAGGGCACGGCGACCCGCTGTGCCGGGAGTCAGCGGTGGCCGCCCTGGGGGCGATCGGCGATCCCGACAGCATGGAGGTCGTCCTCGCCGCATGTCGCGATCGGGCGACGGTGCGCCGTCGCGCCGTCCTCGCCCTGGCCGCGTTCGAGGGCGAGGCGGTCACCGAGATGCTGAGCGTCCTGCTCGACGATCGTGACTGGCAGGTCCGTCAGGCCGCCGAGGACCTGACGGCTCCCCCCGTCGAGTGACGAAGGGGCCGTCAGCGCCGTCGCTGCGATCCGCCGTGTGTCAGATACCGGCGATCTCGTTCGACATACCCTCATAGCTGATGTTGGGAGAGGCCTCGACCCACACGCCACCGGTCCTCTGGGCGATCCTCAGGTCCTCGAGGAGCCACGGGTCGTCGATCCCGTCGGTGTTGACGGCCACCTCGTCACGCTGGATACCGATGGTTCCGTCATCGATGGAGTAGATCGAGTCCATGACGTCGGCTCGGGTCACCGACCCGGCCCCTTCGAGAGCCGCACCGAAGATCGCTCCGAAGCCCCAGCCGATCGAGCTGATCCCGCCGGTGATGTCGCCTTCCTCCATGCCGACCGACGTCGCGCCGTCGATGTACTCGATCATCCTGGGATCCTCCCGGTCGGTGGGGTTGGACGGATCGAGGGTGAACTGCGACGTGTACACGCCTTCCTGGGAATCGCCGGCGAGGCCCATCGACGTGTTCGACGAGCAGGTCACCCCGACGTAGGTGATGGGATCCCATCCCGCGGGGATCTTGCTGAGCGACGTGGTGCACGGAACGCCGCTGATGCCGACGAAGAACACATCGGCGTTGCTGGCGGCGAGCTGTGACACCTTCGCCTCCGTGGTGGTCTCGTTGAGGGGATTGAAGCTGGCTTCATCGGCGATGGTCATGTCCGTTCCCTCGATCTCGGACTCGATGGTGTCCTTGAAGGCCTTGCCGAGATCGTCGTCCTGATAGAGAAGGGCGATCGACGCCTCGGGGTTCTCCTCCTTCAACCAGTCGACGAAGCGCTTCGCCTCGGTGGCGTAGGAGGGCAGGCCGCCGATGTACCAGGGGTATTCGGCCGCATCGCCCCACATCGGCGAACCGGTGGCGAGCGCGATCGACGGGACGCAGTTGTCGTTCATGTAGTCGCGGACGGCCAGGTTGTTGGCCGTACCCACCTGACCCACGATGGCGAACACGCCGTCCTGCTCGACGAGCTTCTGCACCTTGCCCGGCGTCTGCGCCGGGTCGTAGGCGTCGTCCTCCTTGACGAGCTCGATCTGATACTGCTGTCCGTCGCCGGCGGTCACACCGCCGTTGGCGTTCTGATAGTTCACCCAGGCCTCCAGGCCCGTGGTGACCTTGTCGAAGATCGCGAAGTTGCCCGTCGCCGGCCTGACGGTTCCGATCTTGATCGTGTTGCCGTCGACCCCCTGGGTCGCCTTGTACTCGATGCAGTCGTCGGTGTTGATGAGCGAGGCCGACTCACCGTCGGTCTGAGTGGTGTCGTCGCCGCCATCACCGGAATCCGATGACTCATCGTCGCGACCACAGGCGGTCATGACGAGCGCCAGCGCCGCGAACAGCGACATGATCCGAATCGGCGTGGAACGTTTCATGGTGTGTCTCCTCGGTGGGTACCTGACAACAACTTATGGGTTGGGAACGCTCGGGGTGTCGGCGATCGCGTGGGCATGTCGATCCCGACGGCGGTCGCCGATGTCCTTGATCGAACCGACCAGCCCTCCCGGTGAGACCATCACCGAGATGACCAGCAGGACGCCGAGAATGAGCGGCGTGGCCGGCTTCAGGTTCTCTGGCAGTTCAGGTGTGATGACATCGGCGAAGACACCGAGGATCACTGCTCCGACGACCGGTCCGAGCACCGTGGCCGAACCGCCGAGCACCACGGCGACGAGGAAGTAGATCGATATCAACAAGGTGAAGGATCCCGAGGCCACCCGGGAGTTGTAGAGGGCCAGCAGCGCACCACCGACTCCTGCGAGTGCCGCGCTCAGACCGAAGGTCAGGACCTTCACCGACGCCACGTTGACGCCACTGACCTCGGCTGCGACCTCGTTGTCGCGAATCGCCACGATCGACCGTCCGACACGCGAGTTGACGATGTTGCGACTCAGCACCAGGCAGATGGCGGCGATGGCCAGGAAGAAGTAGTAGCGCCACTGGTCCGATGCCAGGCCCGTCCACTCCGGCGCCTCGAACCGCACCGGGCGCTCTCTCATACCGCGCGATGTCTCCTGCAGGCTGGTGATCGACAGACCGGTCGACCCCCCGGTGACGTCGGAGAACTGGTCGATCAGTTGGGGGAACAACGTCGCGAGGGACAACGTCACGAGGGCCAGGTACAAGCCCCTGATCCGCAGGGCCGGAAGGCCGACCGCCACGCCCACTGCGAAGCACACCACCGCCGAGATCACGATGGCGACGACGAACGACACGCCATGGTCGTTGATGATCAGCGCCGTTGCATACGCCCCCACCCCATAGAACGCCCCGTGTCCCACCGATATCTGGCCGTTGTAGCCCGTCAGCAGGTTGAGCCCCATGGCCGCGATGGCGAGCGGGATCCACTGGGTCACCCGCGACGTCCAGAACTTGTCGAGGACATTGGGGAGGGCCAACAGCACCACGACCAGCAGTCCGTATCCCGCCAGCTTCCATCGACCGGTGGCGTTGCTCATACCCGTGTCACCTTCTTGGAGCCGAACAGGCCCTGAGGACGGAATGCGAGCACCAACAGGATGAGGAGGAAGGCGGGCGCCAGCGGCATCTTCTCGACCGCGTCGACGTAGCGGGGGACGACATCGGTGAGAACCCCGACGATGAGCCCGCCGACGACCGCCCCGACGAAGGAATCGAACCCGCCCAGGGTGATGGCGGCGAAGCCGAAGATGAGGACCAGCTGCATCAGGTTCGAATCGACCGCGGAGATGGGCGCGGTGAACGCGCCGGCCACGGCGCCGATCGCCGCGGCGAGCCCCCACGCCATCATGAGCACCTTGTTCACCGGGATGCCGACCAACGCGGAGGACTCCGGGTTGGAGGCGACGGCGCGCATCGCCAACCCCAGTTTCGTCCGGGTGAACAGCACCCACAACGCCAGGGCCTCGATACCGAGCACGGCCACCGTGCCGACCTTCTGATAGGCGATCGTGACCGCCCCGATGCTGAAGGACCCCTCACCGAACAGGGGCGGCAGGATCTGCTGATCGGTACCCCAGATGAGCTGCGCCAGGGCGTTGAACGAGAGGAACAGCCCGATGGTGACGATGACGATGGACAGCGGATTCTGGTGGGGATCGCCGAAGGGACGGATCGTGGCCTGATGCACGATGGCGCCGATGAGGAAGCCGGCGACCATGCCGAGGAGGATGGCGGCCAACAGCGGCACCCCCCGGTCGTAGAGGGTCCAGACGAAGAACGTCGTGAACATCGCCATTTCGCCCTGCGCGAAGTTCAGCACCCCCGTCGACCGGTAGATCGACGACGAGACCGATTCCCAACATGGCGAAGATCGCTCCGTTGCCGAGCCCGATGACCACGAATTGGAAGAATTGGGACACGTCAGCTCCCGAGGTAGGCCCGGCGGATCGAATCGTCGTTGCGCAGCTCGTCCGCGGTGCCGGTGTTGACGATGCGCCCCGCCTCGAGCACGTAGGCCCGGGACGCGAACTCGAGCGCCAGATTGGCGTTCTGCTCGACGAGCAGAACGGCGATCGATGTGCCCTCGACCAGGGCGGCGACGGCGTCGAAGACCTCTCGGGTCACCAGCGGCGCCAGGCCCAGTGAGGGTTCGTCGAGGAGAACCAGTCGCGGTCGGCTCATGAACGCCCGGGCGATGGCCAGCATCTGCTGTTCGCCGCCGCTCATCGAGCCGGCGGTCTGGGTCCGGCGCTCGGCCAGACGGGGGAACATGTCGTACCAGCGAGTCGAGGTCGCTCTCGATCTCGGAATCGCGGCGGGTGAACGCACCGGCGCGCAGGTTGTCGTCGACCGTGAGATCGGCGATCGTCCCCCTTCCCTCGGGCACGTGGGCGATGCCTCGACGGACGAGAACGTCGGGACCGACCGACGTGATGTCCTCGCCGTCGAATCGGATCGATCCGTCGCAGGGAAGGAGCCCCGAGATCGCCTTGAGGGTGGTGGTCTTCCCCGC
The DNA here is from genome assembly GCA_963700425.1 of uncultured Microthrixaceae bacterium. Classification (GTDB taxonomy): domain Bacteria; phylum Actinomycetota; class Acidimicrobiia; order Acidimicrobiales; family Microtrichaceae; genus CAVOXO01. The sequence continues at coordinate 67,936 of CAVOXO010000002.1, forward strand.
GCCGTTGGCACCCAGGATCACCGCCGCCTCCCCGGCCTCGACGGTGAAGGACAGGCCGAAGAGCGCCTGGACGATTCCGTATCCCGCAGACAGGTCCTCCACTTCGAGCAGCGCCATCAGTCGTCCTCCACCGAATCACCGAGGTACGCCGAGATCACCTGCGGATCGGCCTGCACGTCAGCGGGAGTTCCCTCCGCGATCTTCGCACCGAGGTCCATCACCACCACCCGATCGGAGATACCCATCACCAGGCCCATGTGGTGCTCGACCAGGAGCACCGACAGCTCGAAGTCCGAGCGGAGGGTGCGGATGACGTCTCCGAGCTCGTCGACCTCGCAGTGGGTCAGACCGCTCGCCGGTTCGTCCAACAACAGCAGGCGGGGGTCGCTCATCAGCGACCGGGCCAGCTTCGATGCGTTTGAGGGTCCCGAACGGCAGTCCTTCACACGGCCGGTGGGCGACCGACGCCAGATCGAGGCGGTCGAGGATCCCGAGCGCGCCGTGACGGACCCGCTTCTCCTGCGAGCGGAGCGGGAACCAGGCCGCCGCGGCCCAGAATCCGCCCCGGGTCTCCGACTGGGCTCCCACCATCACGTTCTCCAGCACGCTGAGGCCGGGCACGAGCGCGAGGTTCTGGAAGGTCCGAGCGATGCCGAGTGAGGCGATCTGGTGGGGAGCCATCTTCAGAAGGTCGGCGCCGTCGAAGGTGACCGAACCCTCGGACGGTTCGTACAGCCGGCTGACGACGTTGAACAACGTCGTCTTGCCGGCGCCGTTGGGTCCGATCAGGGCGCAGATCTCGCCTTCATCGAGGCCGAAGGAGAGACCGTCGAGCGCCTGGACGCCCCCGAAACGAACCCCCACGTCCTCGACGTCCAACAGCGGCACGTCACCTCCCCGGTTCGCAGCTGGTTGGGCGACAATAGCTGACACCCGGGTTCGGGAGTTGCGACGACGACGAATGCGGAGGTCAGCCGAAGCGCCCGGTGATGTAGTTCTCGGTGCGCTCGTCCAGCGGGATTGGAGAAGATTTCTGGTCGTTGCGTCGAACTCCACCAGGACGCCTTTGCCGAGCGTCGGTCTCGTCGTCGACCTCGGCGGTGAAGAACGCGGTGCGATCCGAGACCCGCGCCGCCTGCTGCATGTTGTGGGTGACGATGATGATGGTGTACTCCGACTTGATCTCCGCCATCAGATCCTCGATCCGCGAGGTGGCGATGGGGTCGAGGGCGGAACACGGCTCGTCCATCAACAACACGTCGGGGTCGACCGCGATGGCCCGGGCGATGCAGAGCCGTCTGCTGCTGTCCGCCCGACAGCCCGAGGGCGGACTTGTCGAGGCGGTCCTTCACCTCGTCCCAGAGGGCCGCCTTGGTGAGCGACTCCTCGACGATGTCGTCGAGGCCCGACTTCTGCCCGTCAGATACGGGGCCGTAGGCCACGTTGTCGTAGATCGACTTCGGAAACGGATTCGGCTTCTGGAAGACCATGCCGATGCGCCGCCGCACCTCGACCGGATCGACCGAGGGCGCGTAGAGATCGACTCCGTGGAACAGGAGCGACCCCTCGACCCGCGCCGTCCGATGAGGTCGTTCATGCGATTGAAGCAGCGCAGAACGGTGGTCTTGCCGCAGCCCGACGGTCCGATCAGGGCGGTGATCTCGTGTTCGTGGACCGACGGTGACGTCTCGACCGCGAGCGCGTCGCCGTAGGAGCACCGACAAGTCGCCTCGACGTCGAAGACGCATCTCGGTCGACTCTGAGGCGCCGACTCCATCGGGCGTCTCCAAGTTCTCCGGGTTGTGTGGCCGAGCCGGTCACCGATACGTCCGATGTGGGACACTTGTGGGAAATCGTCACCGACACGACCTACCTCCGCTTTTCGAATCGGTGCCGCAGGATCACGGCAATCGAGTTCAACAACAGGACGAAGACGAGCAGCACGATGATGGCAGCTGCGGACGCCTGATGGAACTCCTCTTGTGGTCGACCCACCCACGACGTGATCAACGACGGCATCGCGGTGAATCCGCCACTCAACGCATCGACGTCCCAGGGAGCGGGCGAGTTGCTCGAGGATATCCGGTGGCGGCGCCGATCAGCAGCAGCGGCGCCGCCTCACCGACGGCACGGGAAAGGGACAGCAGCGTGCCGGTGAGGATGCCGGGCGGCGGCGTAGGGCATCACCTGGGTCTTGATGACCTCCCAGTGCGTGGCTCCTACTCCGTAGGCGCCTTCGCGCAGCGGTTGCGGAACGGCCCGAATGGCTTCCGATGGAGGTGATGACGATCACCGGAACCACCAGGACGGCCAGCGTGAGACCGGCGGAGATGACCGACGAACCGCCGGTGACCCCGCTCAATGCCCGGACGAACACGGCCAGGCCCAGGAGGCCGTACACCACCGACGGGACGCCGGCAAGGTTGCGGATGTTGAGTTCGATGAAGCTGGTGAGCCGATTCTTGGGCGCGTACTCCTCGAGATAGATCGCAGCGCCGATGCCGGACGGGAAAGGCGACGAGATGACGAAAACCGCGATCCACATGGTTCCCCAGAGCCCCTGCGCGACCCCGACCCGAGCCGGGTTGGAGCTCATCGGATACGTCAGGAAGTCGGTGCCACGGGACGACAGCACCGAGGAGCCGTCGTGAGGACGTCGATGAGCAGCACGGCCAGGATGGCCAGCGAGAAGACCATGCACGGCCACGAGAGCCCAGCTGGAACGCCTGGCCGGTCCAGTCCCTTCGACGCGACGTGAGCGACGCGGCCACTGCGTTGACGCCGTCGAATCGACCATCCGGTGACAGAATGGACCCATCAGTAGATCTCCCGGATCTTGCGCGACGAACCGGTTGCCGATGATGTTGAGAACCATGGTGAAGGCGAACAGCAGAAGACCCACGAAGAACAGACTCTGCACCGCCAGACCGGCACCGGCCACGTTGTCGGTGCCCGATGCCAGCGGACGCCATCGCCGCGGTCATGGTGAGACTCGCGTCGAGTGGGTTGTGGCTGTATAGGTCGCCTGGTCGGCCGCACCTCCGGCGATGAAGACCACCATGGTCTCGCCTAGGGCCCGCGAGATGGCGATGATGAACGCCGCGACCAGCCCGGACACCGAGCCGGCAGCACGACCCTGACGGGTGGTGGTCATCTTGCGCGCCCCCAGTCCGGCCGACGCCTCGCGCAGCGACGAGCGGAACCGACCTCATGGCGTCCTCCGAGATGGACGCCACCAGAGGGATGGTCAGGATCCCCACGCCGATACCGGCCGCGGCCATCGATCCGGCGCGCCGATCAGTGAACTACCCCACGATGTTGGGGGCGATCCACAAGAGGGCGAAGAACCCGAGGACCACGCTGGGAATGCCGGCGAGTATCTCCAGGATCGGCTTGAGGATCGATCGGGCCCGGGCCGAACTGCGTACTCCGAGAGGTAGATCGCTGCGCCGAGGCCCACCGGGACTCGCGACCAGCATGGCGATTCCGGTCACGATGAACGACGCCATCATGATCGTCTTCAGCGAGAACTGGCCGCCGGCAAGCCGGGGGGCCCAGTTGTCGCCGCCGAGGCGGGACCATTCGACCTGAGAGATGAAGGTCCATGCCTCCGAGAAGAGGCTCCAGACGATCGCAGCGCTCACCACGACGGTCGCCAGCGCGGTGAGCGAGGAAGATCGCTGGATGCCCCTGCTCACGCCGGTGGCGAGCGGGGGGTCCGGCGAGATCCTCGGCGGTGAGTGCGTCACAGTAGCGACGCTCATCGTCCCAGCGTCGCTCCGACGCCGGACGATCAGCGATCCGACCAGGCGGAGCGGGTCGCGGTGATCTGGTCGTCGGGCAGTTCCACGTAGCCGGTGTCGCCGAACGCCATGGTCACCGCCTCGGTGTACGCGTCGTTGAGGTAGAAGTCGACGAAATCGGCCAGCGCCTCGTTGGAGGCCGACCTTGTCGGTGTTGACGTAGATGAACAGCGGCCGCGGACAGCGGGTAGCTTCCGTCCGCGATCGTGTCCGTGCCGGCGGCCACACATCCGTCACCACCGTCGACCTCGATCTCGTTGATCTTGTCGCCCTGCTCCTCCGCATAGGCGAACCCGACCCACCCCAGCGAGGTGTCATTGGCCTCGATGCCGGTGATGATCGTGTTGTCGTCGGCCGACGCGTTGTAGTCGGTACGGGTGGTGCCCACCTGATCCTCGGTGATCGTATCCCTCGTCGAGACGGACCTCCTCGGGATCAGCGAGGGCGATCTCGATGAAGCTGTCATAGGTGCCGGACTCGGCTCCGGGACCGAAGATCTCCGAGCGGCGCATCGGGCAGCTCGGTGGTCGAGCCCAACTCCGAGGCGACGCGGCATCGCGCCCGCCCAGGTGTCGACCCCGTTGGCCTCGGGTCCGATGAGGGCATAGAGATCGTTGAAATTCAGGCACGCCACGGCGTCGTTGGCAGGGTTGGTCATGACGGTCATCCCGTCGAAGCCCAACTTCAGCTCGACATAGTTGATGCCGTTGTCTCGCACACGTGTCCGCCTCTTCGTCCTTGATGGCACGCGACGCATTGGAGATGTCGGTCTCGCCGTCGCAGAAGAGCTTGAAGCCGTCACCGGTACCGGGACCGTCAACCTTGATATCGACACCTGGCTCCTTCTGTGCGTAGAGCTCGGCCGACCTTCGAGGTGATGGGCTCCACCGTGGACGAGCCGGACACGACGATGGCGCCACTCAGACCCTGCGGAATCGGACACGTCGACCGACGACGTGTCGTCCTCGGTGCTGCCGCAGGCCGACAGCGCCATTGCCGCGGCCGCACAGAGCGCACCGGCCCGAACGAACGAAGAGTTTGCTCAGCTTCACCAACAGCCTCCTGGCTCGAGATGTCTGCAGCACGGGGGGTTGCGCCGCCGCAGCGGCAACCTAGGAGGCCCACATGTCATCGAATGAGAACGAGGGTTACGAGAAGGTGAACAACCAGGGAAGGCTCGGATCGGAGGGTCAGGCCTTCGCATCCATGAACATCACCTTCAGCGACTCGTAGCTGTCCACGACCCGCCCGGCACCGAGGACGACCGACTCGAGCGGTTGGCGCACGAGCTGGACGGGCACCTCGGTGGCGTTGGCGAGGCGAATGTCGAGGCCCTTGAGCATCGAGCCGCCTCCGACGAGGTTGATTCCCTGGACGATGAGATCCTGGGCCAGTTCGGGTGGCGCCTTGCCGAGGCACTCGACCACCGATTCCACGATGGTGTTGACCGGCTCGGAGATGGCTTGGCGCACCTCCGTCGGGGCTCAGCACCACCGTTCGCGGCAGGCCCGCTCATGAGCTCGCGTCCGCGTGACCTCGGCGCTGAATTCGCCCTCGGTCACCTCGGCAGATCCGACGGCGATCTTGATCTCCTCGGCCGTCTGTTCGCCGATGGCGATGCCGTACTCGCGCCGGATGAAGTTGATGATCGCCGCGTCGATGTCGAAGCTCCCGACGCGCACCGCATTGATGGCGACGATCCCCCCGAGGGACACGAGAGCCGTCTCGGAGGTACCGCCTCCGATGTCGACGACCATGTTGGCGATCGGTTCGTTGATCGGGAGTCCCGCACCGATGGCCGCTGCCATCGGCTGTTCGAGCAGGTGAGCATCGGCTGCGCCGGCCCGCTTGGTGGCCTCTCGAACCGCTCTCCGCTCGACGGCAGTGATGGCCGACGGCACGCAGATCACGACGCGAGGGCGATTGAACCGGTTGACCCCCGCTCGTTTGAGGAGCAGCCGGATCATCTCCTGGGTCACCTCGAAGTCGGTGATGGCCCCCTTGCGAAGCGGCCGCACGGCGACGATGTAGGAGGGGGTGCGCCCGATCATCTGCCAGGCATCGCGGCCCATCGCCAGGACCTCCCGGGTCCGGCTGTTGAGGGCGATCACCGACGGTTCGTTCAGGATGATCCCCGCGCCGCGGGCGTAGACCAGGGTGTTCGCGGTGCCGAGATCGATGGCGAGGTCACGGGCCATCGGCCACGTCCTCGTTCTGGTTCTCGTTCTCGTTCTCGTTCTCGTTCTCGGGTCGACGGACGTTCACACTCGACATCTGACGCGGGCCGCGTTCGTCCGCGGGGGCGAGGGTCGACATCCGTCGCGAGAAATCGTTGATGGAGGTGTCGAAACGCTGGGGCGACCGGTGTCGCCACGCGAGAACCGCGGTCCCCACCAGGGAGACGACCAGAGCCACCCCGAGGAACCAGACGCTCGGGCTCACGAGACCTCCGAGGGGACCACGATCGTCGCGGTCTCGCGGCCCCAGTCGTCGCCATCCGCCCACACCTCTCGCTTCCACACCGGGGCCGACTCCTTGACGGCGTCGATGGCGAAGCGGGCGGCCTCGAAGGCCTCGGAACGGTGAGGGGCCGAGACCGCCACCACGACCGCCGCTTCGGTCAACGGAACGTCACCGACCCGATGCATGATGCCGATCCGACCGAGAGTGGTCCAGCGTTGCCGGCACTCGGTGGCCACCGCGGCGAGCGCCGAACGTGCGCCTTCCTCATAGGCTTCGTAGTGGAGCCGGGAGACCCCCGAGCGCCCCTCGGAGTGGTCGCGGGCCGTTCCCGTGAACACCACGACCGCGCCGCACCGCGCTATCGCCGCCCACCGGCCGACCGCGTCGGTGGGGAGGTCGCCCTCGACGAGGTCGATCCAGTCCATGTCCTCGGGTTCGGGTACCACGATGATCATGGTAGGAGAAGGCCTGCGACGGGACCGAGCCGGGCACCGCGCTCGTGTGGCGGGGCGCCACCTATATCGTGAGCGGCGTGCTCGAAGGGGATGATGACGACCACCGGCCGCCCCCGTCACCGATGGATCGAACGTGGGTCCATCCTGCGGAGGCCGCGGTGGCACGTTCGGCGGCTCCCGTGCGATCGAGACGGCGCCCCTCGGCGGGGATGCTCGTGGCTGCGGCAGCCACGGGCGCTCTGAGCATGTTCGGGATCCTCGCGATCACCGGCATGGTCTCCGGATTCGGCTCCGATGCCGACACGACCACCCGCAACTTCGTCTCGATTCCCGCCCAGGTGCAGCGTGGAACCATGCAATCGATCGTCGCGGTTCGGGTCGACGGACCCGATTCGATCATCCGTTCTGCAGGCCTCGTCGTCGACGACTCCGGCCACATCGTCACCTCCGCGTCGGGTCTCCACGACGGCGCCACGGTCACCGTCGATTCGGGCGAGAACGCCTGGAGCGAGGTCGAGATCGTCGGCATCGACGACGCGACCAACCTTGCGGTGATCCGGGTTCGACAGCCGGCCACCCTGAAACCGGTCACCGTGAGCGAGCCCGACATGGGAGCCGTGAGCCTGGTTCAGGCCGGGAGCGACGGCACAGCGATCGGCGAGAGCCAGGTCGCCAACACCAATGAGGTCGTCACCATGGGCGACATCTCTCTCATCGGCGCGGTGATCATCTCGACCGACCAACCCGCCGCCGATGCCACGGTCGCCATGAACGACCGGGGCGCCGCGGTGGCGTTGCCGACCTACGTCGACGACGATCCCGACGATCTGTTGATCTACGCGGTGCCGGCCCAGACCGCCGTCCGGGTGGGCCACGACATCGCTCGCCGGGGACACAGCTCGAACGTGTCACTCGGCATCGAGGCGACACCGGCCGACAACCACGGGGTCCGGGTATCGGCATTGACGGTCGGCGGCCCGGCCGACCCGCGGGCGTCGAGGCAGAGGATCGACTGTCGGCCATCGACGGCTGCCCCGTCCACGACCTCACCCGTCTGTTCGGGTGCCTTCTGCGATACCACGACGATTCGTCGGTCACGCTGACCGTGTGGCGCGACGGTGAGCAGATCGACCTCGAGGCCACTCTGCATTCGCTCGACGTCCGCTGAGGCGTTCGTTCAGCCTCGACCTCTGCGGCTCCACCAGCGAACCGCAGCCACACCGGACGCGGCCACGGCCGCTCCGGACGCCACCAGACGCGGCCAGCGAGACGTCCTGTCGACGGCGCGCGGTCAGCGACGACCACCATCCCTCGCCGGCGGAGTCGATGACGGCCTCCTCGTTGGTCCGCCGTGCACTCCATCCGGCAGCCGCCAGCGCGTCGGACGACACCACGAGTGACGTGGCGAGGTAGCTCCTCAGCACCGGGTCCGAGAAGGCCCCGTCGGAGTCGTCGCGGACCGTGCCGGCGCCGCGGGTGAAGAGCCTTCCCGACAGTTCGAGCTGGTGGCTGGCCCGGATCCACCCGTGAGGTGCGACGTGGAAGGTGTCCATCGACCCTGTTCTCCGACGCCCACCGGACGGCATCGACCAGGTCGTCGACGTGAAGGAACTGACGGTACGGGTCCGACTCCTCGACGGGGACGACGTGGGGATTCCACGGCGAGTTCTCACCGAGCGGGCTGCGGGAGGACACGGCCCCGGCGATGACGACGGGTCGGAGTATCGCCAGGGCACATCCGACTCTCGACGGCGTACGAGCCGACGACGTCCTCGATGTCGGCCCAGCGGCGCGCCGGGTGACCCACCGGCCACGTCGTCATGGCCGCCGTCTCGCCCAGGGGCACCGGATGATCGGGCGACGGCCCGAACACCAGCGCCGAGGACACGAGCGTCACGTGACGAACCGCGGCGTCACGGAGCGAGTCGCACCATCGCATCACCGAGGCCGGATCGACCACCGGCCGCCCCGATCCGTCGATGTCGAGCGACGAGCCAGAACCCCACATCACCACGTCGAGCGGACCCGACCCCGGTTCGACCCCCCAGGGTGGAGACCCTCCGACGATCACCGCGTCGTCGCTCCAACGAGTCGCCAGCCGACGTGCCATCGGCGTATCGACGCCATCGATCAGAACGCGCCCCACGGTGCCACCTTTCGTGCCCGACGAGTGAGTCGACCCACAGCAGATTGTGATCCCCCCTACCATGCTCAGCGTGAGCTCATTCGGTCCATTCGGCGACGACCCGGACCTGGCCGCGGCCTTCGAACAGATGTTCCGCCTCCTCGGCTCCGAGGGAGCCGGGTCGGACACGGATCGGGCCCGTTCGGTGGCGGCGTCGGTCGCGAACGACGGCCGGAGTGAACCCAACGTCGATCCCGACGGTGCGCCTGCGCATCGAGGAACTCGCCCGGGTGGCGGAGCTCCAGGTCATCGAGGTGAGCGGCCTCGACAACATCCTGGGTGTGGCCTCGAAGGTGACCGCCGTCAATCGGGGCGGCTGGACCGCGACGACGGTCGATGCGTACTGGCCTCTGTTCGAGACCTTGTCATCGTCATTGGGGACCATGTTGACCGCACAGCTCGACGAGATGTCCGAGGCCGACATGTCGGATCTCTCCGATCTGCTCCCCGACGGCATGCCCCTCGACATGTCGGCGCTCATGGCGGGGCTGTCCAACTTCATGGGGCCGATGATGCTCGTGACCCTCGCCGGCTCCACCGTCGGTCAGCTCGGACGGCGCTCCTTCGGGAGCTACGAGCTGCCGATACCGCGGTCGGGTGGCGACCTTCTGGTGGTGGCCACCGCGGTCGACGAGTTCGCCCGCGAGTGGAGCCTCGAGGCCGACGACGTCCGCCTCTGGGTGGTGTTCCGCGAGATCTCGATGCACGCCGTTCTCACGCTTCCCCACGTATCGGCGCGGCTCACCGATCTGTTGTCGCGCCACGCCCGCAGCTTCAGGGCCGACCCCGATGCGATGTCCGAACAACTCGGCGGGATCGACCCCTACGACCCGTCATCGATCGAGCGGCTCTCCGACGTCTTCGCCGATCCCAACGTGATACTCCGCGCCATCCGCTCGCCCGAACAGCTCGAGCTGGTTCCCCACATCGATGCCCTCGTGAGCGCCATCTGCGCCTACAGCGACTGGGTCGTCGACACGATCGGAACGCGATTCATCGCGTCCTACCCCATGATGACCGAGGCACTGCGGCGCCGACGCATCGAGACCGACATGTCCACCGAGTTCGTGGAACGCCTTTTCGGCCTGGAGCTGACCCGCGACAAGCTCGAGACGGCGACCGCCTTCGTCAACGGGATCATCGACCGCGGTGGCTCCGACGCCCTCGCCGCGCTGTGGTCGGCCGAGGCGCACCTTCCCACACCCGCCGAGATGGAGGCCCCCGGTCTGTGGCTGGCCCGAGTGCGACCCGACGAGGCTCAGGACCTGCCCGAACTGGACGAGCCGCCCGATGTCCCCGACTTCTGGGATCTCGACACCTGAACGATGGCCGCGATCTTCTGGCCACCCCCCAGGTAGATCATGAGCACCGATGATCGCCAACATGGTGACGATGAGTGAGCCGAGGGGAACGGGGATGTACAGCGCGGTGGGAATGAGCGCGCCGAGAACCCAGGCGATCTGAAAGCGCGTCTCGAAACGGACGAACAGGCGCCCACGATCGGCATCGGGTGCATCGCGTTGCACGATGGCATCGAAGGCCTGCTTTCCCGCCGATGCCGACGCCGCAACACCCGCCGCCAGGACCATCTCGCCCCCCAGACCGCCCAGAGCCATGGTGAGCACTCCGGAGACCGCCAGCAGAACCGCGCTGCCCTGGAGAATGCGCTCCTCGGGCACCATCGCCCGCAGCCGTGGCGCCAAGCGCGGCTCCGACGAGACCTCCGAGAACGCTGGCGAGCAGAATCATCCCGAAGTGCCACATCGGCGGCACGTACAGCTCGCCGTCGACCACCACGTCGTAGCCGTCGACCCGCTCGGCGACGCCGGCGATCGCCCGTGCGGCGCGGGCCGACAGGGGGATGCGTTCAGCCGCGCCTCGCAGTTCGAACGCCAGGAGGAACGTGACGAAGCCCACCGCACCGCGTAGCCCCGCCATGAGCGTTCCCGCCGTCACGATCGCGGTGGATCGCAGTTCGGCGCGCTCCGCCTCGGCGGCCTCGGCCGGAGGCAGGGTCGACTCGGACGTACCGGCATCGGAGCGGATCTGAACGGCGGCCACCGTGGCGAGGCCGTACGCCACGACCGCGGCGGCCATCACCACCGGCGCACCGATCTGCAACAGGATGGCCCCCACCGTGCCCGCGGCGAAGCCGGTGATCCCGCTCAACAGCTGGAGCTTCGAGTTCGCCTCCACGAGCGCGACATCGCCCTCGACCACATGAGGCACCACGGCGGCCTTGGCGACCTGATAGGTCTTGGCCAGAACCAGCATCAGGAACGCCTCGGGAAAGAGCGCCAGGGACTCACCTGCGATGGACACCACCATCACCGAGGCCACGACCGCTCTCGCCGCCATCGACGCGATGATGACGCTTCGGTGGCCGCCCCTGACGCGATCGATCATGGGCGCCACGAGCGGAGCGACGATGGCGAACGGGGCCATGGTCAGCACGAGGCCCAACAGGACCTTCGATCGACCCTCTGCCGGATCGACGTCGAAGAAGAGGGTGCCGGCCAGAGCGAACGCCAGGAGCGTCTCCCCCGCCACGGACAGGACGTGAACCACGGCCAGCCGGGAGAACGGGGCGTTCCAGTCGACCTCGGACGGCGTCCGGCGGGTGGGGACGCGACGACGCGGGGGGCGGGGCTCGTCGGAGCGGTGAGGGGGCGCGACGGCCTGGGTCGCACCAGGCTGTGCGGAGTCGGGCGGAAGTGGATCCGCCCATGCAGGCCGGCCCGATGCCGGACGATCGCTCACATGGCCATCGTAGGAGTCGGGTGTGACGTACTCACCGGCGTGGCTGGGTGTAGCGGTAGCCCACTCCCCGTATCGTGACGATCCGCTCCGGATGGGAGGGATCGGCCTCGACCTTGGCCCGGAGTCTCTTCACGTGGACATCGAGGGTCTTGGTGTCGCCCACGTAGTCGTAACCCCACACCCGATCGATGAGCGACGCCCGCGTCAGAACCCGCCCCGCGTTCTCCATGAGCGCCAGGAGAAGCTCGAACTCCTTGCGCGGCAGAGAGGCAGGCTCTCCGTCCACCATGACCTCCCGGGACTCGACGTCGATCACCACGCCGTCGATCTGGACGGCACCGGCGGCACCGTCGTCGTCAGCGGCCACCCGCCGCCGAAGGACCGCCCGAATCCTCGCCACCAGCTCACGAAGGCGATACGGCTTGGTGACGTAGTCGTCGGCTCCGACCTCGAGGGCCACGACCGTGTCGATCTCTTCCGACTTGGCCGTGACCATGATGATCGGCACCGACGACCGGGTCCGGATCTCCCGGCACACGTCCACCCCCGAGATCCCGGGCAACATGACGTCGAGCAGGATCAGATCGGGTTCGATCTCCTCGACCCGTCGCAGCGCCTCGGTTCCATCGCGCGCCACCTCGACCCTGAACCCCTCACGGGTCAGCCCGACCGTCAGGGCATCGACAAAGGCTTCCTCGTCCTCCACGACGAGGACGATCGGCGAGCTCACCGGTCGGCCGCCGGAAGGGTCAAGGTGAACGTCGATCCTCGGCCCTCCCGCGACGTGACCGACGCCACGCCGCCATGGTTCTGCGCGACGTGGCGCACGATGGCGAGGCCGAGTCCGGTGCCGCCCGTCCCCCTCCCCCGTCCCCGGTCGACCCGGAAGAACCGCTCGAAGATCCGGTCGATGTCCCGGGCCGGTATGCCCCGCCCGTGATCCTCGACCTCGATCCTCACCGTGTCGCCGTCGGTGTCCAGAGAACGGATCTGCACCGCGCCTCCCTCGTTGCTGTACTTCACCGCGTTGTCGACCAGATTGGAGACCGCGCTGACCAACTGGCGGCGATCGCCACGGACATCGCGGACCGCTGCCAGCTCCACTTCCAGGGACACCCCCAGCGCCTCCGCTGCGGTCCGAAGACGACCCACGGCCTCCTCGACGATCGAGGTGATCGTCACATCATCGACCTCGGCATCCTCACCGAATTCGATGCGGGAGAGCTCCAGGAGGTCGTCGATGGTGGCCGACAGGCGCACGACCTCCCGAGCGAGGCGACCCGACAGCCGCTCGACCACCTCGGGATCGGTCTCGTCCTGGAGGGTGTCGGCCAGCAGCCCCGACCGCGCCCACGGGAGTCTTGAGCTCGTGGGAGATGTTCGCGACGAAGTCGCGTCGAACCTGGGCGACCCGGTGCCGCTCTGTCACGTTCTCGATGAACGCCACGACCTCACCGCTCTCGCCCAGGGCACCCGCCGACACCGCGTACGACGCGGACGGTGGCCCGAAGATGTCGATCTCGCGGCGCTCGCTCTGCCCTCGATGCGCTGCGGCGGTCACCTGCTCCACCGTGTCGGCCACGAGAGAACGCCGATCGTGCGACGACAGGATGTCGGCCGCCACCCGGTTGGTGAACAATCGCCGGTCGGTCGGATCCGACACGATCACGCCCACCGAGAGGGCGTCGAGTGCCGCCGACAAACGGTCGCGCTGCACGACGAGCGCCTCCGACGCCGCGTCGGCCAGGGGATCGGCACTCCCCGTCGGGTCTTCGGAGCGGCGGCGACCCCTCACGAGGCACACGCCCAACAACACCGAAGCCAGCGCGAGGAGCAGTACCGACGCCGCGTCCACTCACGCCAGCCGCATCAGTCGCCGCCGTCGGGCGGAGCGTGCTGTCCGTGGGGAGCGGCCGTCCCCTGCTCGGGGAGCCCTCCGGTCACCAGATACGTGATCCGTTCCCCCATGTTCACGGCATGATCGCCGATGCGTTCGTAGTACCGAGCGATCAGTGCGAGCTGAACGGCGGTGCGAAGATCGAGCTCGTTGGCGATGTGGGAGGAGAAGACGGCCTCGACGAAGTCGGTCTGGAGATCGTCGAGTCGATCGTCGATGTCGTCGAGCGCGGACGCCAGACCGCTGTCGCCGGTCACGAACGCGTCGATCGCCTTCTGGGTGATCGACGCGGCCTCGATGCTCATGTCCTCGACGATTCCTCTGAGCTTGGGCGTCATCTCCACCTCGTAGATGCGGCGGAAGGCCTTGGCCACGTTGACCATCAGATCGGCGGACCGTTCGAGTTCGCTGGCGAGGCGAAGGGCGCAGACGATCAATCGCAGATCCTTCGCCATGGGGTTCTGCAGGACGAGGATCTGGTAGCAGGACTCCTCGATCTCGAGAGTCAATCCGTCGAGATCGTCGTCGGAGTCGATGAGCCGCTGAGCGGCCGCGAGATCGCGGTCCAACAGCGCTGCCGTGCCCTTCCCGATGGTCTCACACGTCATGACCCCCAGCCTGACGACGTCCTCTCGCAGTCGGGCCAACTGGTCCTGGAATTCGACCCTGAGTTCGGTGTCCTGAGTCACGAGTCTCCCCGGTGGCGTGGTGTCGGTCCGGCGCGGACGCCGCAGCAAGGCTACCGCCGACCGTCGGCAGCGACTGTCGACAGCGGCTGCCTCGGCAACGCTAGACCGGCGTGCTGTCCTGTGTCCGACGTGTCGGCGACGGCTCGCTGAACGTCGAGTGAACGCCAGGGGTCCGCCCTCCGACCGCGAATCGGCCCGACCGGAGTTCGCCGGTTCGTCGATACCCTGATCGGGTGCGCGCGGAGCCCGGTCGATTCATGAATCGCGAGCTGTCATGGCTCGACTTCAACGAACGCGTTCTCCAGCTCGTCGAGGATGACGATCTTCCGGTGCTGGAGCGGGCCAAGTTCCTCGCCATCTACTCCCAGAACCTCGACGAGTTCTTCCAGGTGCGGGTGGCGGGGCTCCAGGATCAGCTCGACGCCCGCATGACCGACACCACTGCCGATGGTCTGACTCCGGCCCAGCAGCTCGACGCCATCGCCGAGCGGGTCACGGCCATGGTGCGGCACACCGACAATCTCTTCCTCAACGACCTCGTCCCCGCGCTGGCCGCCCACGGGGTGCGCCTCACCGGCGGTCGGGCACTCGGAGCGGCCGACCGTGCGCACCTGACCGCGGTGTTCGAGAAGCGCATCTTCTCGATGCTCACGCCCCTGGCGATGGACAGGGCCCACCCCTTCCCCTACATCTCGACCCTGTCGCTGAATCTCGGCGTGCTGCTGTCCGACCCCCTCAGCGACGAGACCAGGTTCGCCAGGATCAAGGTCCCTCCCCGTCTCGAGAGATTCGTACGCCTGCCCGACGGCGAGCGATTCGTCACCCTCGAGGACATCATCGGCGCTCACCTCCACCGATTGTTCCCCGGTATGGAGGTGTCGGAGATCTCGACGTTCCGCGTCACCCGCAATGCCGACCTGCTCCTCGAGGAAGAGGACGCCGACGACCTCCTCGAGGCCGTCGAGATGGAGGTACGCCGGCGTCGTTTCGGCAACGCGGTCCGCCTGGAGATCGCCCACGACATGTCCGACGAGATGGCATCGCTGCTCCGGCACGAACTCGAGCTCAGCGACGCCGAGATCTTCCGTTCGACGAGCCCCCTCGACCTGGGCGGCCTGTGGTCGATCGTCGACATCGGGCGACCCGACCTGCTGTTGGCCCCGATCCCCGCCATGACCCCGGCTCCCCTCGCCGTCTCGGAGGACCCCGAGGACTTCTTCGACGTCATCCGCCGTCGCGACGTCCTGTATCAACACCCTTACGAGAGCTTCGGCGACACGACCGAGGAGTTCATCCGACGGGCGTCGCTCGATCCTGCGGTCGCCGCGATCAAGATCACCCTGTACCGCACGTCGGGCGACAGCCCCATCGTGGAGTCGCTGACCCGTGCCGCCGAGTCCGGGAAACAGGTGGTGACACTCGTCGAGCTGAAGGCGCGCTTCGACGAGGCGAACAACATCGAGTGGGCACGTCACCTCGAACAGGCGGGGGTGCACGTGGTGTACGGGATCGTCGGCCTCAAGACGCACTCGAAGGTGACCCTGGTCGTGCGCGAGGAGGAGGACGGGATCCGCTGCTACACCCACATCGGAACCGGCAACTACAACCCTCGCACCGCCCGTCTCTACGAGGACCTCGGGATGCTCACGTCCAACGAGACCATCGGCATCGACGCCCAGAATCTCTTCAACTACCTGACCGGCTTCAGCCGCAACGAGTCCTACGGCCGGTTGCTCGTGGCGCCGTTCCACCTCCGCTCCGAATTCACCGAGCTGATCCGCAACGAACGACGGGCCGAACCGGGCACCGGCCACATCACCATGAAGGTCAACAGCCTCACCGATCCCGGGCTGATCGACGAGCTGTACGACGCCTCCTGCGACGGCGTCCGGATCAACCTGTTGGTGAGGGGGATCTGCTGCCTGCGACCTGGGATACCGGGGCTCTCGGAGAACATCACCGTCAGGTCGATCCTCGGCCGGTATCTCGAGCACTCGCGCATCTACCGTTTCGCCAACGGAAACGGACCGGGCGTACCGTCGATCTACATGGGCTCCGCCGACCTCATGACCCGGAACGTCGATCGCCGCGTCGAGGTTCTCGTCGAAGTGGGCGCGGCCGAGGTCGGCCGCCTCGATGCCGTGTTCGACATCATGTTGCAGCCCGATGCGCGGGCCTGGTCGCTCGACGACGGAACCTGGCACCTCCGGCGCGGCGAAGGGACCGTCGACTGCCAGGTCGAACTTCACAACCTGGCACGGGGCTGGAGGCGGTGACACCGTCCACCGGCGATGACCGCCCGATCGAGGTGGAGGCCGCCGGCGCCATCCTCGTGGACGACGCGGGGCGCATCTGCGTGGTGCATCGACCCCATCGTGACGACTGGTCTCTTCCCAAGGGCAAGCTCGAAGAGGGTGAGGAGCATCGCGAGGCGGCACTCCGCGAGGTCCTCGAGGAGACCGGTTTCGTCGGAGACTTCCGTGGCTGGATCGGCGATCTCCACTACGACGACAACAAGGGGCGGTTCAAGCGCGTCCGCTATGCCGAGATGGCCGTGACCGGCGGCGAGTTCGCCCCCAACGACGAGGTCGACCAGCTGGCGTGGATGGAGATCTCCGATGCCGTCGCGCGACTCAGTTACCCGGCCGACGTCGGGCTGGTCCGGCAATGGGCCTCTCAGCGAGGTGGGTAGGGGTCACCGAGCTCGGGCGGGTCCCACGCCAAGATGATGTTCTCACGCTCGGCGTCGCGTATGACCCGCTCCCTGTTGCGGCGGAACTGCGGATCGTGTGGGGGAATGAGCATCAGCCGAGCATTCATGCGGGCCCGGAAGCCGTCGACGACGGAACGATCGCCGAAATCGGCCCGGACGTCCCAGTGAGGAGCCACCGGACCCAGGTACTCGACGGTGATCGATGCGATCGGGGGCTCGTCGTGTTCGATCGGTTCTTCGGCCATCGGCTCCTCCGCACATGGACGCCCACGTTCGGGCGGCGCCACTGTAGTGGTCAACCGCCGCGCCGACCGAGTTCGGCGGTGAGCTCGATGCTCTCCCCGTCTCGCAGGACGGTCACCACGATCGTGTCGCCGCCCTGACGAGCCCGAACCGCTGTTCCGACGTCGGTGGCGTCGGCAATCGGTTCCCCGTCGATAGCGACGATGATGTCTCCCGGTCGGATCCGCGCCGCGGCGGCCCCGGTTCCCGGTTCGACCCGGGTGACGAACGCGCCCCGGTCCACGTCCACCCCGAACCTCTCGCGGACATCGACCGGTAGGGAGTCGAGGTCGGCGGTACTCACGCCCAACAAGGCGGAGTCGGGCGTGACCCCGCCTCCGTCCCGTATCTGTTCGGCGAGCGGCCTCAGCTCGTCGATCGACAGGGCGAATCCCACGCTCTGGCTGTCCTGGATGATCGCGGTGTTCATTCCGACGACCTGTCCTGCTGCATTGACGAGGGGCCCGCCCGAGTTGCCGGGGTTGATGGCCGCGTCGGTCTGGATCAGGTGCTCGAGGCGCATGCTGCCGGCATCGAGCGACCGGTCGAGCGCCGAGACGATACCTCTGGTCACACTCGGTTGGGAGCCGAGGTTGAGTGCATTGCCGATGGCCACGACGTCATCGCCCACCGCGAGCTGAGTTGTGGAGCCGAGTTCTGCGGGCACCGTCGACGTGCCGGAGGCCGACTGCACGAGAGCGACGTCGGTCTCGGGGATCGATCCCACCAGATCGGCGTCGGCGACTCTGCCGTCGGCGAAGAGGATCGAGATCGACGAAGCGTCCGCGACCACGTGTGCGTTGGTCATCACGAGCCCGGCATCGTCGAGCACGATGCCCGATCCGGCCGCCGAGGACGCCGTCGGGTCGCCGTCGATGAACACCGACACGACCGACGGCCTGACCTTGTCGAGCACGGCGGCGATGTCGAGCGAACCGGGGTCGAGCACCGCGGACGGTCTGGACACGGTGACCTGGTCGGATCCCGGGTCGCGGTCGATTCCGATGACGAGGACCGCGGAGGCCACCACCGCACCGGCGATCGCCCCCACCAGAGCGGTCAACAGGTGGCCGCCGCCGCGTCGGGACCGACGGTCGTCGGGCACCGACGCCTCTCGGTCCTCCTGCAGGACGCCGCCCGTTGGTGGCCCGGCCGGCCTCGGACGTGTGGGCCCCGGGGAGGGGGAATGGGTGGGAATCACGGCCTCTCCGTTTCGATCGAGTAGTTGCGGAACAGGCTGGCAAGGGGCGGTGTTGTCTTCAATGGCAACGCTGTGGATCGACCCAGCAGACGCATCCGACCCTGAGGGGCGTCTCAGCCTCAATGGTTGTGATCGTGCGAAAAGCCGCAATGCTGTCAATCGAAACCTGTCCGTCGACATGACGGAGAGAGGATGAAGTCACATGGTGATCGACGAGACCAACGAGACGTCATGGATGGCCGATGGGCACTGCGCCCACCGGGACCCCGCGATGTTCTTTCCCTCCGACGGGGTCGGCGTGGAGATCGCGAAGAAGGTCTGCGGCGACTGTCCTGTCAAGGGCCTTTGTCTGGAGTATGCGCTCGAGCAGCGCATCGACCACGGCGTGTGGGGCGGGACCTCAGAGCGGGAGCGGCGCCGGATCCTCCGGTCGCGGCGCATCCTGACCGCGGAGTCGACAGCCGTCACGGTCAGTTGACCGCCGGCTCGACGAACCAGACCGACGACGTGGGCCCGTCCAGTGGACGGGCCTTCGTCGAGTCACCGAACGTCGAGCGCTTCGGGCCACACCACCGACATGGTCCCCACGGCGACGATGCAATCCGGCGTGGGTGCGGTGCAGCTACCCCTTGGTCGACGCATCGTCATCGGAGTCCGAATCGGAGTCCTCTGTCGCGCCTTCCTTCAGTCCCTCTTTGAATTCCTTTTGCGCCTGCCCCAGCGACCGAGCGAGCTTGGGAATCTGGGAACCCCCGAACAGCAGAACGGCGATCACGATGATGAAGATCCAGTCGGCACCCTGAGGCATGCGGATCACCCTACCGCGGCGATCACGCGATACCACGACGGGATACGCCCTCGGTGAGCAACGACGACATCCGCTCGGAGATCCGAACGAGGCTGCGGGCACTGCGCCGATCGATCGATCCGGCCACGGGTGCGAGCCGCGCCGTCGCGGCTGCGACCGTGTTGGACGCGTTGGCAGTCGAGCTCGGCGCCACGACGGTCGGTGCCTACATGGCGATCGACGGCGAAGCGGACCCTTTCCCTTTCGTCGAACAGTGCCGTCGCCTCGGCCGTCAGGTGACGATGCCGGTGGTCGTCGGCGATGGTCTCCGGTTCGTGATGGTCGACGCCTCCACGACCATGCTCCGCCACGAACTGGGCATGTTGGAGCCCGCCGACGGCGAGCGCATCGGGATCGACGATCTTGATCTCGTGGTCATTCCGGCCATCGCGGTGGACCGGGCCGGCACGCGACTCGGATTCGGAGGCGGCTACTACGACCGGGCCCTGGGCTCGGTGCCCGGCCCGAGCCGACCGTTCGTCGTGGCGCTGGTACACCCCGAACAGGTGGTGGAACGGCTCGGACGGCACCCGTGGGACGTCACCGTCGACGCCATCGTCGCCGCGGATGCTCTGCTGCGGGTGGAATGAGTTCCTCTGGCGGGGACACCTCGACACCCGAGCGCCGGAGGGGAGTCAGGCCGACGCGGTGCGAGGCTGTTCGGCCGCGCGGGCGAGGGCCCGTTGACGACGGATGCGACGACGCTCCCGCTCCGACAACCCTCCCCAGATACCGAACTTCTCGCCGTTGGCCAGCGCGTACTCCAGGCAGTCCACCCTCACGACGCAGCCCTGACAGACCGCCTTGGCCTCTTTGGTCGACGCTCCACGTTCCGGAAAGAACAGGTCGGGATCGACGCCAAGACAGTTCGCAGCCAACTGCCAACCGTTGTCGTCGTCGTCGTTGAGTGTTTCGTTCATTCGGGCAAACCCCCCGCCAACACGTGAGTAATTACAGGCGTGTAACCAGTATCATGGCGCTCGAATACCTCCCGCGCAAGTAGAACTTGGCGGACGAGACAAGGGCCGGGCCGATCATGGACATCACGGTGCTGACCGCCGACATCACGACGCTCGGCGTCGATGCCATCGTCAACGCCGCCAACGAGGAACTGGAGGGAGGCGGCGGGGTCGACGGGGCCATCCACCGCGCCGCCGGACCGATGCTCGCTGACGCATGTTCACGGCTCGGCGGCTGCTCGATGGGGGACGCGGTGGCCACGCCCGGCTTCGACCTTCCCGCCCGTTGGATCATCCACACCGTCGGGCCCATCTGGAGCGGTGGACGGGCGGGCGAGGACGAGATCCTCGCCTCGTGCTATCGCCGCTGCCTGGAGGTGGCCGACGAGCTCGGCGTCACGACGCTCGCGTTTCCGGCCATCTCCACCGGCGCCTTCGGCTTTCCGCCGGCCCGAGCCGCCGAGATCGCGGTCCGCGCCCTGCGGTCGGTGCGGACCGCGGTCGGTCAATCGCTCCTGGTCGCCTTCGACGACATCACCGCCGCGCACCTCGACGACGCGCTGGCGATCTGACCACGCGCTCGCCGGCCTCAGGCGCTCCTTCGGCCGCGCCCGATCAGTGAACGCTTGTGTTCGATGAAGTCCACCAGAACGAAATCACCCAGTGTCTCGGGGGACGTGAAGAACGCCCGACCCCGATTGAGCTCGGTCATCTTCTCGACGAAGTGCTGAAGTCCCCGATCGGCATCCAGCATGAAGGTGTTGATGCGGATGTCCTCCCGGGTCGCGGCCTTCACCTCCCGCAGCGTCGCGTCGACGGTCTCTCGCACCGGCGGGTAATGGAACTCGGGCTGTCCGTGCCGATTGATGTGGGCGGTCGGCTCGCCGTCGGTGATCATGAGGATCTGCTTGGTGCCGGTCTGGCGCGCCAGCAGGCGGCGGGCCAACTGGAAGCCATGGTGCATGTTGGTGCCGTAGACGAAGTCCCAGCTGACCTCCGGAAGCTGTGATGCATCGAGGTGGCGGGCCACCTCGCTGAAGCCGACAATGCCCAGATAATCGCGGGGATACTGCATCGAGATCAGCGAATGCAGCGCCATGGCCACCTTCTTGGCCGGAAGGAAGTTGTCACGCATCGGCATCGACAGCGACAGATCCAACATCAACACCGTCGACGAACGCACCTGGTTCTCGGTGCGTTCCACCTCGAAGTCGTCGGGGGACAACCGCACCGGGCCATCGGACAACCCTTCGCTCGATCGCCGTCGCACGGCGTTCGTCACCGTGCGTTCGATGTTCAGGTTGAACGGATCGCCGTACTCGTAGGCCTTGGTCTCGTAGAGGCGCTCGTGACCCGCTCCGGCCGACTCGATTCGGTGGCCACCCATCAGATCCCTGCGAAGGTGGGTGAACAACTCAGCCAGGGCGTTTCGTCCGAGCCGGCGAATACCCGCCGCCGTCAGCTCGAGCCGCCCCTCCTTCTGATTGACGAGGCCGGCGTCCTCGAGCATCTGGGCGAGCTCCTGGAGCGCTCCCAGTGACTCCGCGGTGTCATCGCCGGCCAGTTCCCTGACCCGATCGATGTCCACGTCCGCCAGGGCGCCGGCCTGCACCGGGCCGCTGAGCATCTGTTCGAGCTGGTCGAGATCGGCCAGCTCCCCCATCATGTCCATCGCCTGGGCCATGTCGAGGGGGTCGACCCCCTCGAAGTCGTAGCTGCGTCCCCACCCTGCATCGGGAAAGAGCTGTTGGAGGTTGGAGCTGAGCTGGTCCATCTGCCAGCGGAGATCCATGTCCTCGAGCAGCTGGTTGGAGAGATCGGCGAGTTGTTGGCGTTGCTCGGGGGTCATCGAGGCCATGAGCGCCTGCATCTGGGCCATGCGCCGTGCCATCACCTCCAACAACTCGTCGAGCGTCTGGGGGTTCTCGGGGAACATGTCGCCGAACCGCTCCATGAATCGTGCGAAATCCGGCTCCTCTCCCGCGGCGCGCCGGCTGAGCATCCCGTTGAGCTCGGCCAACATGTCCTTGATGCGGGCCATGTCCTCGGGGGTCATGTCGGACATGGCGCCGGCCATCTGATCGACGGTCTGACTCATCAGCTCTTCGCGGAGACGATCGATGAGATCGGCGAAACGCTCCTGGGCCTCCGACGACGCGAAGTCGTAGCTCTCGAGCGATCGGACCTGGCCGGCCAGGTCCGACGGCAACATGTCGAGGTGGAGCTGCCGCTCGGCGACGGACTGCGTCGTCAATTCCGACCGACGGGCGTCTCCGGACTCGGTCGCCTCGCGGGCCGTGTCGTCGAGGGCGTCGCGTTCGAGACCGACGACGTCACGGAGCTCCTTCGCGATCTCGTCGAAAACGCCCCCGAGGTCGAATCGGTCGAGCCGCTCCTGTCGTTGCTCGCGCAGCCGTTCGAGGATGTCCCGCATCCCCTCGATTCGCTCGCCGTTCCGATCACGGAAGCCCTCCTGGAGCATCCGACGGAGCGCGGCGTTGACGTCGCCGTGGTAGAGCAGATCATCGGTGAGTTGCTCGAGCAGGTGCTGGGCGTCGATGTCGAAGCCCCGCTGGGATCCGTCCCACGACGAGTAGAGGAAACGCGAAGAGCCCGGCATGACCCCACACTAGGTCCGATGCGCGACGCTCCGTCCGGGCTCAGCGATGGGCACGTTGGTCCAACAGCTCGACGACGTCGAGTTCGCGTCGGATGATGGTCGATGTCGCCGTTCGGGCCGCCCACCGGCTGAGCGCGAGGTTGACGGCCACCGCAGCCACCACGACGGTCAGCGACACCAGCGGCCGACCCCACAGCGACCACACCAACAACCCCTCCACCGGGAGGACGAGGATCCCGATCATGAGGACGAATGCCAGGGACACCAGGCCGTTCACGCACCCGCGTGCGTCGGCCGACTGGTTGGACGCGAACGGGTTGCCCGAGTCGGGCACCGGCACCGCGACGTAGATCGACACCACCGATCCGACCGTCACGACCGTCGGGGTGGCGGCGAGGGTCGCCACCATCATCGCCACCAACTCGGTCCACCCACCGCTCCACCATGCTGTCGCCACCCCGGCCAGCGTCACCGGGACGAGGACCGACACGGTGGCGAGCAACCAACGTCCGGCCCACCGTGCCGACGGCGGCGGCGCGGCGACCACCTCGAGCCAGAACACATCGGAATCCACCCCGAGTTGGTTGGATGCGTACTGAACCGAGAACAGCATCGCCACCGGCGCTCCCAGGACGACCAGCGGGGACGAGGTCGAGCCACCGGCGACGATCGCCACCAGGTACACCAGACCGAGCGCCGAGCCCGTGAGCAGGCCGACCCGTCGGCCCGGTTGACGGACGAGGTAGATCATCTCCCGGGCGACCGACGCCCCGGGGGGCGTGCGGGGCAGGCGTGAGCGCGGGCCCACGAACAGCGGCAGCGCCGCGTCGTTCTGCGAGACCCGGCCCGACCCACGAGTGCCCGGGTCGGTGAGCAGCCGGTCGAGACCCTCCGACCACCAAGAGGCGAGGACGGCGATGAACGCCCACGTGAGAGCCAGGCGACCCGCCGCCTCGGCAATGTCGCCGTTGCGGCCGGCCAGCACCGCGTCGGCGACCCACCCCGGCGGGGTCCATCGGATCACCCGGACCACCGGATCGAACGAGCTCGGTTCGACGAACCGGAGGAGCTGGACCGCCGAGAAGATCGCGGCGCCGCTCATCGCCACGATCACCGACGCGACGTCGGCTCCCCTCCGGGATCTCGACGCCAATGCCAGCGACGTCGCCAGTGCCCGCGATCCCACCAGTGCCAGAACCAGGATCGTCACCGACGACGCCACCGCCACGACCAGCGATTCGAGGCCGACTCCCATTCCCACGACCAAGGCCGCACACCAGCTGATTCCGACGAGGGGGGCAGGCCCCAGCAGACCGGCGGCGATCTGACCGCGACGAAGCTGTCGGCGTCGAAGGGGCAGCAGCACGAGCCGGGTGGGGTCGACCGTCTCGTCCACGCCGCCCGTGAGAAGAGGGATGACCCACCAGCCGATGACCAGGGCTCCGATCCCGACGACCACGATGCGCACCCGGGCGACGGGATCCCAGAAGTCCCGGAGGCCGACGAACGCGACGACCCCGAACGTCGACACCGCGGTCAGCGTCAACGCCCCCACGATGAGACCCAACGCGCCGACCGCGGAACGCGAGGTCCGCCGCATCCCGTTCACCATCAGCCTCCACTTGAGCGCGAGGAAGACCCGGGTCATGTGGCGTCGGTCGGCGGGGTGAGCCAATCCAGCTCGGTGGAGTCCTCGGGACGACCACCGACCGCCTCGATGAACACGTCCTCCAGTGGGCGCCCGTCCTGGACCTCGACCCGGGTGCCCGACCGAACGACCCGACCGAGGTGAACGATGGCCACGTGGGAACAAAGACGCTCCACCGTGTCCATCACGTGGCTGGAGATCACCACCGTCCCCCCCTGGCTGCAGTATCGGGTGAGCACGTCGGCGATCACCCTCGCCGAGACGGGGTCGACCGACTCGAACGGCTCGTCGAGGAAGACCACCCTGGGGGCGTGCAGGAGAGCGGCGGCGAGCGACACCTTCTTCCGCATGCCCGTCGAGTAGTCCGCGATGAGAGTGGTGCCGGCATCGTCGAGGCTCAGGACGTTCAGCAACGACGAGCTCCGTTGTGCGACCGCCTCGGGTTCGAGGCCTCGGAACATGCCCAGGTAGCAGAGGAACTCGGCGCCCGTCAGCCGCTCGAACAGGGGGAGATCGTCGGGCAGGGCACCGAAGTGGGCCTTGGCCTCGGTGGGGTCCGACCACACGGACACGCCGTCGACCCACACCTCTCCTTCGTCGGGCCGCAACAACGCGGTGCACATCTTCATGGTGGTCGACTTGCCCGCACCGTTGGGACCGACCATTCCGAAGAACGAACCCCTGGGGATGTCGAGGTCGATTCCGCCGACGGCGACGGTGGAACCGAACGTCTTGGTCAACCCACGGATGACGACCGAGCGCGTGTGGGCTTCGGCTGCAGCGTCGACCGTCGGCGTGATCGGAGGGTCAGCTCCGGGCACGGTACTGGGACCGACCACCTACGGCATCCTTGTTGAGCCGTTTCGACAGGTGCAGCCCCTCGAGTGCCAACTCGACGGCGCACGCGGTCTCCGCCGCGGAGGGCGACGATCCGAAGAGGGACTCGGTGATCCGCGCCAGAGCGGGCACGGCCTCACACAGGCCCACGTACGTCGACGCCGACACGTCGTCACCGCACTCCACCGGATCGAGGTCGACGAAGGCCTCGACCACGCCCGCGAGGTGGGCCGGGTCGAGCCGGTCACGGGCGACGGTGAGGACCGCGGCATGGAGGAGATGATCGATGATCTCGTCCTCGCGATCCTCCTCGAGGGAGTCGATCTCGATCTTCCCGGCCGTCGACGCCACGAGGGCCTCGAGATCGCACACACGTGGAACGACGTGGGCCTCGCCGAGCCTCAGGCTCCGGCGCGTCGCGTTGGCGGCGAGCGCCTCGTAGTTGGCGACGCTGAGTCGGACCGACACCCCGCTCCGCTGGGAGATGTGTGGACTCTGTCTCGCCAGCTGGGAGAACGTCGCGACGATCTCCGCCATCACCTCGGGGACCTCGACGTCGACGCCGTCGATGCCGCCGACCACGGCCTCGGCAGCGATGATGGTCATCTCGGTCCCGACATCATGGGGATAGTGGGTACGGATCTGCGACCCGAAGCGATCCTTCAGCGGCGTGATGAGTCGCCCGCGATTCGTGTAGTCCTCGGGGTTGGCCGACGCCACCAACATGACGTCGAGCGGCAGGCGGATCTTGTAGCCCCGCACCTGGACATCCCTCTCCTCCATCACGTTCAGGAGACCCACCTGGATCCGCTCGGCCAGATCGGGAAGTTCGTTGATGGCGAAGACACCTCTGTTGGTCCGCGGCACGAGTCCGTAGTGAAGTGTGAGCTCGTCGGAGAGGTAGCGGCCTTCGGCCACCTTGATCGGATCGACCTCGCCGATGAGATCCGCGATGGACGTATCGGGTGTGGCCAGCTTCTCCCCGTAGCGTTCGCTGCGGTGAACCCAGTCGATGGGGGTGTCGTCGCCCATCTCCTCCACCAGGCTTCGTGCCATGGCCGACACCGGGGCGCTCGGATCGTCGTTGATCTCGGATCCGGCGACGATGGGCATCCATTCGTCGAGGAGACCCACGAGGCTGCGGATCATCCGGGTCTTCGCCTGACCGCGCTCACCGAGGAAGATGATGTCGTGGCCCGCCAACAACGCGTTCTCGAGTTGGGGGACCACGGTGTCCTCGTACCCGACGATCCCGTCGAAGAGAGGCAGCCCGGCGCGGATCGCAGCGACGGCGTTGGCACGGATCTCGTCTCGGACCGACCGGGAGTGCCAGCCCGAGTCGGTCAACTCACCGAGGGTGCGCGGCCGGGTCATGGGCGCAACCTAGCGGACGCGTCGAGCGGGCTCTCGCGCTGCGACGGGAGGGACTCAACTGAGGGACGCGGGCGTCGTTCGGATAGCCTGTCCGCCATGACTGCCACGTCCCGAACCTCCCGGCGCGGTCTCGCCACCGCTCTCCTGCTCACCCTCTCATCACTGGCGCTGGTATGGGCGTCACCGGCTTCCGCTGCGGTGAGCCAGGAGGCGCCGGTCGACGGATTCGCCCTCGTCGGTCCCGAGTACCGGGAAGGCAGCACCGGCGTCGAGGTGTTCTGGATGCAGATCCAGCTGGTCAATCGGGGCTTCTTCCTGTCGGACTTCGCCGGGTACTACGGAGCATCGACCCGTCACGCGGTGACGGCCATGCAGAAGTACTTCGGGCTTCCGCGGACCGGCCGTGTCGACGCTCTCACCCGGTTCGCCCTTGCCGGGGTCGACGATCGGGTCTCGCCGCGTTTCGCCATCGGTGGCCGTGCCATCGACATCGACCTGGGTCGCCAGATCATGTTCACCACCGTCGAAGGTGGCACCGAGTGGGTGTTCGACATCTCCTCCGGCAA
Source organism: uncultured Microthrixaceae bacterium (assembly GCA_963700425.1). GTDB lineage: Bacteria > Actinomycetota > Acidimicrobiia > Acidimicrobiales > Microtrichaceae > CAVOXO01. Next base: position 95,235 of record CAVOXO010000002.1, read on the forward strand.
GGGGTCGACGCCAACGCCGAGGGGGATCTTCCGGGTCCAGCGGCAGATCAACGCCCTGCGGGTCTCGCGCCTGGGCCAACTGTGGCGACCGAAGTACTTCACCGGTGGCTACGCCATTCACGGGTCTCCGAGCGTGCCCAACTACCCGGCCAGCCACGGGTGTGTGCGCCTGACCAACCAGGAGATCGACTACATCTGGGGCGCCGGTCTGGCACCGATCGGCACACCGATGGTGATCGTCTAGCCACAGCGAGTGGTTGAGTGGCCGCGTTGTGCGGCCAGAACGCAGCCGGGGCGGCGGGTGGAACGTGCCGAAAGACATCGGGACGGCACGAGTCTCGCCGTTGACGCGCTCTCCCGCGGCCTGATAAACCTGTCAGATCACCCATCGAGGGGCGGTGGGGCTACCTTGGAGGATCCATATGCGCGTTCGTCGTGCTCTGTTCCCGTTGCTCGGGCTACTCGCGCTCGTGGCAACGGCATGCCCGCCACAACCAGGCGGCGGAGGTGGAACCACCACCACCACCACAACGACCACCTCGACCACGACGACAACGACGACGTTGGCCGATGCCGATGGAGACGGGTTCAACACCGGGTCCGACTGCAACGACAACGACAACACGATCTATCCCGGAGCGCCCGACGCTCCCGGCGACGAGATCGACCAGAACTGCGACGGGGTGGACGGCGACCAGACGACCGCCATCTTCGTCAGCGCCAACACCGGGGTCGACAACTCCACGTGCGGTGACATCGGCACCCCGTGTGCCTCCATCACCCAGGGCCAGGTGCGTTCCGCGACCACCGGAAAGCCCGACATCCTCGTGGCGGGCGGCAACTACGCGAAGTTCACCCTGGTCGACGGATCACGGGTGGTCGGTGGCTACAACTCGGCCACCTGGTCCAACGGCGTGGGCGGCTCGACGACCAACGTCGCCGCTGCGTTCGACGCCTCGGTCAACGCCCGGGTCGGCGTCATCGCCGACGGGATCTCCAGCGCCACGCTGCTGGCCGACGTCACGGTCAACGGCGCCAGCGCCGCCCCGGGCCAGTCCACGTACGGCGTGGTCGTCAAGAACTCGACCTCTGCCTTGGTGCTCGACACCGTCAAGATCAACGGCGGCACCGCTGGAGCGGGCGCCAGCGGAAACGCCGGAACCAGCGTCGGCGGATCTGCGTCGTCGGGCAACGCCGGTGGCGGCGGATCCGAGCCGGGCGGCGTCTGCAACGACACCTCGGCCGGTGCCGGCGGCTCCGGATCCGGAGGCGGGGGCAACGGCGGCAAGGGCGGCACCATCGACAACAACTGCCTGTTCGGCCTGAGCGCAACGGCCGGTAGCCCAGGCGCCAATGCCGGAGCCGCCATCGGCGGTGCCGGTGGTCTTCCGGATAACACGGCCCTGATCGGCTGCGACTCCAACGGCCTTCCCACACCGGGCGGAGCGGGAGGCAACGGCGCGGCAGGAGCCAACGGTTCCAACGGGGCCGGAGGTAGCGCATCACTCGGTGCGGTCGCAGCCGGCCTGTGGGTCCCCTCCGGTGGCAACGGCAACATCGGCACCCTTGGTGCCAACGGCGCACCAGGAGCCGGCGGCGGCGGCGGCGGCGCCTCCGACTGCAACCTCGACGACTCCGGGGCCGGCGGCGGCGGCGGCGGAGCCGGCGGAGCTCGTGCCACTGCGGCCGGAACGGGCGGTGGTTCGGGCCACGCCTCCGTCGCCCTCAACCTCATCGCCTCCAGCCCCACGCTCATCGGCGTGCAGATCACCCTCGGTACCGGTGGTGCCGGTGGTGCCGGCGGTGCCGGCGGAACCGGTCAGAACGGTGGTGCCGGTGGTGCCGGCGGGGCCGGATTCGACGACGGTGGTGCCGGCGGGAACGGCGGTACCGGCGGCAAGGGTGGCAACAGCGGTGGCGGTGGCGGCGGTGCCGGTGGTCCGGCCATCGGCATGGCCCGCAGCGGCGCTTCCACCCCGGTCGGAGCACCGACCTACAGCGGTGGCGCCGGTGGTGCCGGGGGCTCGCCCTCGGGTGCGACCGGAGCGGTGCAGAACAGCGTCACCTACTGATCCGTCAGGACGACGAGCGAGAAGGGGCCGTCCCACCGGGCGGCCCCTTCTCGCGCCTGGCCCTCGCCACGCCCCGTGTCGGTGACGGCGACGGCGCGACGGCGACGAGCGAGCCCCGCTGCCGTTAGCGTCGTCGGGCGTGGACCTCGACCTGAGCGGCACATGGCGAGCCGCGGCCACCGATTCGGCCGCCGAGCCGACCGCGACGGGCGACGGGTACGACGACTCAGGGTGGTCGACCGTCACCGTGCCCGGGCACTGGCAGGACACGGCCTCCTTCGCCGACCACGAGGGGCCGGTGATGTACCGGACCCGGTTCACCGCTCCTCCGCCCGACGAGGGCCGGCGCACGTGGCTTCGCTTCGAGGGGATCTTCTACCAGGCGGACGTGTGGATGGACCACGCCTACCTGGGCGACATCGAGGGGTATTTCGCGCCCCACTCGTTCGAGGTCACCGACCTGGTCCGGTCGGGCGGCGATCACACGCTCGCTGTCGAGGTGACCTGTCGACGATCGAGCGACCCCCGGCGGGCGTCGACGCTGCTCGGCGCCTACGACGACGCTCCGCCTACGGCACCGCTGGCGAACCCGGGCGGCATCTGGGGGCCGGTCGGGCTCGTCGAGACGGGACCGGTGGCCATCCGACACTTCCGGGCCGTGTGCATCGCCGCGTCGGAAGCGGAGGCCAGCGTTCGGCTGCGGGCCGTCGTCGACTCCGCCGGCGAGAATCCCGTGGACGTCCGCCGCTGGGTCGACCGCGAATCCGCCACCGACACCATCACTCTCTCGCCGGGCGAGAACCATCTGGAGTGGACCGTCGACGTCGCCCGACCGCAGCTGTGGTGGCCACACTCCCTCGGTGACCCTCACCTGGTGGAGACCGGCGTGGAGATCACCGGTGCCGAGGGTCGTCCGAGTGACCGGAGATCGGTCTTCACGGGGCTGCGATCGATCGAGCTGCGCGGTTGGCTGACCTCGATCAACGGCCGACGACTCTTCCTCAAGGGAGCCAACCAACGCCCGCTCGACCAGTGGCCCGCGAGGCTGGACACGACTCGGATCGACCGGATGATCGACGATGCCCTGGCGGTCGGGCTCGACCTCGTTCGGCTTCAGGGACATGTCGCCCCACCCCAGCTCTACACGGCCGCCGACCGCGCCGGTCTCCTGATCTGGGCGGACCTCCCGTTGCTCGGCGGCGTCTCGCGGAGCGTACGTCGCGAGGCCGCCCGTCAGGCACGAGAGGCCGTGGATCTCCTGGGCCACCATCCGTCGGTGGTTCTGTGGGGGGCTCACAACGCCTCGGGGACACCCCGCCGCCGCGGAGCGGAGACCACCCGACCGAGCCGCGCCCGACGCCTCGTCAGCGCCGCGGCAGCCCAGCAGCTCCCTTCCTTCGCCGCCGTTGTCGTCGACGGCGCCGTCGCCCGGTCGCTGCGCCGGGCCGACCCGTCCCGCCCGGTCATCGCCCACTCGGGGCGAGTTCCCAGCCTCCCCCTCCTCGACGGAACCGACACCCAGATGGGCGTCGGATGGTACGTGGGAGGACTGCGCAGCCTCGAACGGTGGGCCGCCGCGCTGCCCCGGCTGGTCCGATTCGTCTCCGACTTCGGGGCCCAGGCTCTCGACCCGTCAGCAATCGACACGACCGCCCCCTCCTGGCCGGAGCCCGACTGGGAGGCACTCGCCTCCCGCCACGGCATCGAGGCACCACAGCTCAACGACCGGGTCCCTCCCCACGGGCATGCGAGCCCATCGGCATGGGCACACGCCACCGTCACCTACCAGGCGATCGTTCTCACCCATCACATCGAAACCCTCCGGCGCCTCAAGTACCGTCCCGCCGGAGGCTTCTGCTTCACGTCGCTGGATGCTCCCGAGAGCGGCGATCCGTGGGCGATCGTCGGACCGACGGGCGAGCGAGGTGCCGCCTTCGACGCGGTGACCGCGGCGTGCGCCCCGGTGATCGTCGTCGCCGACCGGCTGCCCGACTCGATGAGGCCCTCGGCGGGCGCGGCGGTCGACATCCACGTGGTGAACGACCGCCACGAGCCGGTCGGGAACGCGATCGTGCGTGCCGTTCTCCGCTCCCCGTCGCGATCGACGAGCGACGATGGGCAGGGGACGTCGACGCGGACGCCACCACGCTGGTGACCACGTTCCAGTTCGTCACGCCCGCCGAACCGGGACCCCTGACCCTCGAACTCGAGCTCACGGCGCCCGACGGAACCAGTGACCGCCGCGCCTATTCGACCTTCGTGGAGGACGCCCCGTGACACCGACCGACGGCATCCGCCAGTTCGCCTACGTCCCGCCTCCGGGTTCGACCCGGGTGATACTGGTGCGCCACGGCGAGTCCGAACCGGCCCGCATCGACCGGCCGTTCCCGCTCGTCGGTGGCCACGGAGACCCCGCTCTGCACCCCGACGGCGAGGATCAGGCCCGTCGGGTCGGCGAGCGGCTCGCGTCGTGGCCCATCGACGCCCTGTACGTCACGACTCTGCGTCGCACTCACCAGACGGCTGCTCCGCTGGCCGCCGCAACGGGCCTCCAGCCACGTATCGAGGCCGACCTCCGCGAGGTCCATCTCGGTGACTGGGAAGGCGGGCTTCTGCGGATCCGGGCCGCAGAGGGCGATCCGATCTATCGCGAGGTTCACCGACGGCAACGTTGGGACCCGATCCCGGGAGCCGAATCGACCGAGGCGCTCGACCGGCGCACCCAGGCCGGGCTGTCCCGCATCGTGGCCGCACACCCCGATTCCACGGTCGTGGCGGTCTGCCACGGAGGGGTCATCAACCAGTTGTTGTGCCGAGCGACCGGCGCCACCGGGTTCGCCTTCGGCGGCGCCGCGAACGGCTCGATCTCCGAGCTGGTCATCGACGGGGACGGTCAGATCCTGCGGAGGTTCAACGACGTCGCCCATCTGGAGTGAACCGGTCGGGTGCGGCCCCGCAGGCGCAATTGGGCTGATCCCGACCGCAAAGGTAGTTTCCTTCACGAGACAGGTCCCCGACCGAAGGACGCCACATGGCCGACACCATGCGCCGTGCGGGCGCAGACGCCCCCGAGATCAACGGCACCACCCGATCCGATGCCCCGTGGCCGGTTCGATTCCTCCACACCGCCGTCGGCAAGAAGTGGATCATGGCCCTGACGGGACTCGGCATGCTGGGCTTCCTCATCGCCCACCTGATCGGCAACCTCAAGCTCTTTCTGGGCACCGAGGACGACGGTCGCTACGCCATCGACGTCTACGCCGAGGGGCTCCGGGAACTCCTCCACCCGATCATGCCCGATGGTGCGGTTCTGTGGATGTTCCGCCTGGGGCTCATCGTCATGGTTCTGGCCCACATCTGGGCGGCCGCCACGCTCACCGCCATGAACCGCAGATCGAACGGCACCAACTACCAGTCGCCGCGTGACTACATCGCCGCCAACTTCGCGTCCCGTTCGATGCGCTACACCGGCCTGATCGTCGGCGCCTACATCCTGTTCCACCTCGCCGATCTCACTCTCGGTTACACCAACGACGGCTTCACCGAGGGTGCGGTCCACGACAACATGATCGAATCGCTCAGCCGCTGGCCGGTGGCGATCCTCTACATGATCGCCATGGTGGCCGTGGCGGTGCACCTCTACCACGGCGCCTGGTCGATGTTCCAGAGTCTCGGGTTCAACAACCCCGCCTACAACTCGGCCCGCCGGGTCTTCGCCATCGCCGTCGCCCTGATCATCGGGCTCGGCAACCTCTCCTTCCCGATCCTCATCGCCACCGGCGTCGTCAGCTGAGACCGAAAGGGACCACCATGGCACTCACTCTCGACTCGAACGTCCCCCCCGGCCCCCTCGCCGACAAATGGGAGAACTACAAGTTCGACCTGAAGCTGGTCAACCCGTCCAACCGCCGCAAGTTCTCCGTCATCGTCGTCGGCACCGGGCTCGCCGGAGGTTCCGCGGCGGCCACGCTCGGCGAGATGGGCTACGACGTCCAGGTCTTCACGTACCACGACTCCCCGCGGCGGGCGCACTCCATCGCCGCCCAGGGCGGGATCAACGCCGCCAAGAACTACAAGGGCGACGGCGACTCGGTCCACCGCCTCTTCTACGACACCATCAAGGGCGGCGACTTCAGGTCCCGTGAGGCCAACGTCCACCGCCTGGCCGAGGTCTCGGGGAACATCATCGACCAGTGCGTCGCCCAGGGCGTGCCGTTCGGGCGCGAGTACGGCGGCCTGTTGGACAACCGGTCCTTCGGCGGCGCCCAGGTCGCCCGCACGTTCTATGCCCGCGGCCAGACCGGCCAACAGCTCCTCCTCGGCGCCTACCAGGCCCTCGCCCGCCAGGTCAGCCTCGGCACGTGCACCATGCACACGAAGATGGAGATGGTCGAGGTGGTGCTCGACGAGGACGGCCGGGCCTGTGGGATCATCGCCCGCGATCTGACGACCGGCGAGCTGTCCCGGCATTCGGCTCATGCCGTCGTCCTGGCGACCGGCGGCTACGGAAACGTCTACTTCCTGTCGACCAACGCCAAGAACTGCAACGCCACGGCGGCCTGGCGGGCCCACCGCAAGGGCGCCGCGTTCGCCAACCCCTGCTACACGCAGATCCACCCGACGTGCATCCCGCCGGCGGACGAGTTCCAGTCGAAGCTGACCCTGATGAGCGAATCGCTCCGCAACGACGGCCGCATCTGGGTCCCCAAGAACGCCGACGACCGCGACACCGCCGCGTCGGAGATCCCCGAGAGCGACCGGGACTACTACCTGGAACGCAAGTACCCGGCCTTCGGGAACCTCGTTCCACGCGACATCGCCTCGCGAAACGCCAAGACGTTGGTCGACCAGGGGCTCGGCGTCGGGCCGCTGCACAACGGTGTCTACCTCGACTTCGCCGACTCGATCGGGCGGCTCGGCAAGGACGTCATCGAGGCCCGCTACGGCAACCTCTTCGAGATGTACGAGCGCATCACCGGCGAGAACCCCTACGTCACGCCGATGCGGATCTACCCCGCGACCCACTACACGATGGGCGGGCTGTGGGTGGACTACAACCTCCAGACCACCATCCCCGGCCTCTTCGCCATCGGCGAGGCGAACTTCTCCGACCACGGCGCCAACCGACTGGGCGCCTCGGCTCTCATGCAGGGGCTGGCGGACGGCTACTTCGTCCTCCCGTCGACGATCGCGGGGTACCTCGCGCCGCAACTGGGCGACCCGGTGATGCCGACCGACGCCTCGGCGTTCGTGAGTGCCGAGTCCGATGCACAGGAACGGATCGACTTCTTCATGGGCGTCAACGGGACACGGTCGGTCGACCACTATCACCGTGAACTGGGCAAGATCGTGTGGGACTACTGCGGGATGTCCCGCAACGCCGCCGGCCTGGAGAAGGCACTGTCGGAGATCCCCGCCATCCGCGAGGAGTTCCGATCCGACGTCAAGGTGCTGGGAACCGCGGAGGGTGTCAACCAGTCCCTGGAGAAGGCCATTCGGCTCGATGACTTCATGGAGCTCGCAGAACTGAAGGCCCGCGACGCCCTGCATCGTGAGGAGTCCTGCGGCGGCCATTTCCGCGAGGAGAGCCAGGACGCCGAGGGCGAGGCGAAACGCGACGACGAGAACTTCATGTACGTGGCCGCCTGGGAGTACGCCGGCCCCGACATCGGCAACGACGCCATCCTGCACAAGGAACCTCTCGAGTACGAGGTCGTGCAGCCCAGCCAGCGAAGCTACAAGTGAGGATTCCGTCATGAGCGCCAGAATGCTGAATCTCACCCTCAAGGTGTGGCGACAGGACGGGATGGACACCCCCGGTCGTTTCGAGACGTACGAGACCTCGATCGCCGATGACGCCTCGTTCCTCGAGATGTTGGACTACGTCAACGAGGACCTGCTGGCCCGTGACGTCGAACCGATCACCTTCGACCACGACTGCCGCGAGGGCATCTGCGGCACGTGCGGCCTGATGATCAATGGGAGGGCTCACGGCCCCCAGAAGGGCACCGCGACGTGCCAGCTGCACATGCGGCAGTTCACCGACGGCGACACCATCGTCATCGAGCCCTGGCGGGCCGCCGCGTTCCCCGTTCTCAAGGATCTCATGGTCAATCGGGCCGCTCTCGACCGGGTGGTCGAGGCCGGCGGATACATCACGGTGTCGACCGGAGCGGCGCCCGACGCCAACATCATCCCGGTTCCCAAGGACGCGGCGGACGCCGCCATGGACGCCGCGGCCTGCATCGGCTGTGGTGCCTGTGTCGCGGCGTGTCCCAACTCGGCGGGCCAACTGTTCACCGCGGCGAAGCTCAATCACATGAACCTGATGCCTCAGGGCCAGGCTGAGCGGTGGAGTCGATCGCAGTCCATGGTGGAGACCATGGAGGAGTACTTCGGCAGTTGCACCAACCACGGTGAGTGCCAGGAGGCCTGCCCGAAGGAGATCTCCATCGACTTCATCGCCATGATGAACCGCGACTACCTGAAGTCGCAGATGATGAACGTGCGGCGCCTCGGGCAGCGGAAGGTCAGCTGACCGACGGATCCGTCGATCGTGCGGCTCGGGCTGCGGTGTCGGTGACGATGCCGCCGATATCCGCGTCGGGTCAGACCGAGGGCGGCTGGTTCCATTCGATCCAGCCCACTCCCGACCGCCCGTCGGCCGTGCGGAACCGCGACAACGCCCTCGGGAAACGCGCCTCCCGCCCGTCATCGTGGGTCAACAACACCGGCGAGAAGGCCAGCGGATCGACCTCCATGTCGAGCCCACCGAACGACAGCGTCGCGCTCTGAGCGAGCCCCTCGGCGTCGAGAGTCGAGCGGCCGTCGCGACCTCGTCGAACTCGTGGAAGCTCGACGAACCCTCGTCGAGCACGTAGGCGACACCCCACGGAGTGTCGGCGAAGAAGGCGCCGGCCGAGTGGAAGCGGGTTCCGTCGTCGAGACGACCCGCCGACCAACTCCACGTGTTGGCCCACCAGTCACGGGCCGCTCCCCAGGAGTGGTCGCGCTGACCCCAGCCGTCGATCTCGATCGTGTCGTCCCCGACGAGCACGTGGCCGTGCACCCGGCAGGGGATCTCGTAGCGGGGCGTCACCGGCGGCCACAGGTAGGCCGCACGGTCGGTCTCCCAGTCGAGCTCGAAGCCGAACGGCACCCGGTCGCCCCTCGGGTCGTGATACATCTCGGCCGGAGTCATCGACGACCAGCGCGAACGCCTCGAGATTCAGGCTCATCCGCTCGAGTGGCTCCTCGACGACGTGATCGGCCCACAGGCCGTCGGCGCGCAGCTCCAGCGAGGTGGGCGACGAGGGGAGCGGGACGTCGTGGTCGACCACCGTGACGAGGTCACGGCCCGGCCCACCAGGCACGCCCAGTACCAGACCCGGTCGAGGTTGGGATAGATCCCGACCCGGACGTAGCCCCCGACGGCCCCGTCGGCGCCGAACCAGTCGAAGTAGTACGACTCGTTCCACAGCGGATGATCGTCGGGCACGTGACGTCGTTCATCGAGCGGGTCGGGCGCGGCCATCGCCACAGTCTGACCGGCGGCGCGCGCACGATGTCGACGATGCACCCCGACCACAGGGCGGGGCCGCTGATAGCTTCGGCACACATGGACCGTTCCGTGCTCCCTCCCGACGCCTCGCTCGTCGGGCTCCGCCGTCGAGCGGCGGCGATTCGGGTCGACCCCCCGTTCGCCACCGAGGTGAGCGTCGGCTACCGGGTCACCTCGGCAGAGGGCGCCGGGATCGACCTGGCGAGTGGTGGTGAACGGCGAGACGGTGTCGGTGGACGACCGCATTCGAGCTCGCCGACGTGACGATGAGCTGCGACATCGACACCGCCACGGCGCTCTTCTCCAACGGCCTGAGTGTTCAACGCGCGGTGCTCGATGGGCGACTGACGCTGGGTGGTGACCTGGCGATCCTCGTCGACCACCCGCGCCTCGCGGCCGTCATCGCCGACGTGACCCGAGATGCCTGAGCTACCCGAGATCCGGGTGCACGCCGAGCGGCTGGACACGCCTGTACGCCGGCGCGGTGCTGGAATCGATCGAACCACTGTCGTTCACGGCACTGAAGTCGGTGATTCCGCCGCTCACGGATCTGGCCGGGCGAACGGTCACCACGATCGGCGAGTCGCGGCAAGCTGTTCCTGCTGGACGCCGACGGGCTCATTTTCGTCGTGCACCTCATGCAGGGCGGGCGCCTCACACCCGACGCCCGCAACTCGAAGAAGCCGCGCGGAGGGCTGGTCCGGTGGCGTTTCGAGACCCACGACCCGCTGTTGTTGACCGAGGCCGGCAAGGAGCACCGCGCGGGGGTATGGGTCGCCGTCGCCGACGAACTCGACACACTCGAACCCCTCGACGGGCCTGGGTCCCGACATCGATGCCCTCGATCGCTCGGCGATCGGTGCCGTTCTCACCGAGGCCGGCGGATCGCGACTCCACGGGGTACTCCGCGATCAGCGCCGGTGGGCAGGCGTCGGGCGACGGCTCGCCAACGAGATCTGCTGGGACGCCGGGTTGTCGCCCTTCGCCCGCGCCACGTCGATATCGGGCGATGACCTGGACCGCCTGACCGAGGCCATCGGCACGGTGATCGACGCGTCGATCACCGATGAGACGGACCCGGGACGAGATGGTCCGCTCGGCCGACCGACTGGCCTCGGTTCACCGTCGGATGGGAGAGCCGTGTCCCCGATGCGGCGACACGATCAGGGCGGTCAGCTACCGGTCCTACGAGGTCGACTACTGCCCGACATGTCAGACCGGCGGGCGGACGCTGGCCGACAACACCACATCGAAGTTCCTCAAGTAGACCGGCCGGCCGCCCGTCAGATCAGCCCGAGCTCCGCCACCGCGTCTCGCTCTTCGGCCAACTCGGCGACCGATGCATCGATCCGCTGCCGGCTGAACTCGTTGATGTCGAGCCCCTGGACGATCTCGTAGTCACCGTTCGCGACACACGCACGGGAACGACGAGATGAGTCCCTCGGGAACCCCGTAGGACCCATCGGATCGAACCGCCATCGACACCCAGTCACCCTCGGGGGTACCGAGGTGCCAGCTGTTGATGTGGCTGATGGCTGCGTTGGCGGCCGACGCGGCCGAGGAGAGGCCCCGGGCCTTGATGACCGCGGCGCCGCGTTGCGCGACCGACGGGATGTAGGTCTCCGCGTACCACTCGTCGTCGGCGACGACCTCCGCTGCGCTGCGGCCGCCGATCTCGGCGTGGAACAGGTCGGGGAACTGCGACGCCGAGTGGTTGCCCCAGATCGTCATCTTCGTGATGTCGTTGACGGTGGTCGATGTCCGCTCCGCCAGCTGGGCCTTCGCCCGATTGTGGTCGAGGCGGGTCATGGCGGTGAATCGGTGGGGATCGAGCCCCTCGGCGTTGCTCATGGCGATGAGCGCGTTGGTGTTGGCCGGATTGCCCACCACGAGGACCTTGACGTCCTTGCGCGCCACCCTGCCCGAGCGCGGCGCCCTGAGGCTTGAAGATGCCGCCGTTCGCCGACAGCAGGTCGGAACGCTCCATTCCCTCCTTGCGGGGCATGGCACCCACCAGGAGGGCGACGTCGGCATCCGCGAAACGCCTCGTCGGGATCGTCGGTCTGCACCATTCCCGCGAGCAGCGGGAACGCACAGTCCTCGAGTTCCATCGACACCCCGCGGAGCGCATCGAGAGCGGGGGTGATCTCCAGCATCTGGAGGATGACCGGCTGATCGTGGCCCAGCATCGAACCGCTGGCGATGCGGAACAACAACGAGTAGCCGATCTGACCGGCCGCTCCGGTGACAGCGACTCTCATGGGGGTGGTGGCGCTCACAACGATCTCCTTGGTGGAGTCCTCTGAGATGCCAGCGAGACTACCGACCGGGGCGTTGCGGACGGAAACCCCGCGCCATCGTCATGCCATGGGGACGACGTGCCGGTCAGTCGCCGTCGCGCCGGGTGTTGCCGACCCACGACACGTGCAGATCCGCGTACACACCGCCTGCGTGCCACCAGCTCCTGATGCGATACCCGACTCGACGAGCCGGCCATGGTCCATCACCACGACCACGTCGGCGGACTCGGCGGTGGAGAGGCGGTGGGCGATGCTGATCGTGGTCCGCCCCTCGGCCACCCGGTCCAGGGCTGCCGCGAGCGCCCGCTCGGTCTCGGGATCGACCGCGGAGGTTGCCTCGTCGAGGATGAGACAGACCCGGGATCGGCGAGCTGGGCCCTCACCAGGGCCGCGCAGCTGGCGTTCGCCGACCGAGAGCTCCTGGCCGCGCTCGCCCACTTCGGTCTCGAGCCCCTCGTCGAGACCGTTCACCCACTCGTCGAGACCGAGAGCTGCTCGACGGCGCGTGCCGACGTCGTCGGTCGGTCGCCCCGGGCCGTCCCATGGCGATGTTGTCGCACGAGCGTGCCGTCGAAGAGGAACCCGTCCTGGGGAACCATCCGAACGGCGGAATGCCGGGAGTCGGGATCGACGTCGCGGAGGTCCACGACCGCCCGAGCCGGACGGTCCCCGGACGCGGATCGGCCAGGCGGCACAACAACGTCGCCAGCGTCGACTTGCCCGAACCGGTCTCGCCCACGATCGCCACCGACGTTCCCGGCGGCCACGTCCAGCGTACACGTCGCGGAGCACCGGGGGGCCGTCCCCGTAGGCGAACCCGACGCCGTCGACCGATCACCGACAGCGGGCCCTCCGGGAGGACGATGCCGTCGACGGGCTCGACCACGTCGATGGGCTCGTCGAGGAGGTCGAGCACCTTGTTCCAGCCGGCGATCGCGGTCTGGGTCTGGTCGAGCACCTCGCCGATCTCGCCGATCGGCTGCAGCAGCAGGTTGGTCAGGAAGATGAAGGCGACCAGCGAACCCTCCGCGAGGCCCCAGCCGGGCCCCCACCATGCGCCCACCCCGATCACCGCGGCGAGGCCCACCGCCCCGAAGGCGTCCGAGACCGGGAACATCAGCGCGAAGTACCACGCGGCACGCATCTGGGCCCGGTACTGACGGGCGATGGCGCGGTTGAGGCGCCGGGTCGCGGCAGCCTCCATGCCGTAGGCCCGGATGACCGCCGCTCCCATCACCGACTCCGACACCTCGGTGAGCGTCTCGCCGACGCTGGTTCGCAGGTCGTCGTAGGCGGCGATCTGGTGGCGTTGAACGATACGGAGCAGCGGGATGATCGGGGTGAAGACCACGACGACCAGCAGGGTCAGCTGCCAGGAGTAGAGGGCCATCACGGCGAGGGTCGTGATGATGATCGCGGTGTTGACGATCCACGAGACCGCCCCCCACTGGGCGAACTGGGCGAGGGTCTCGACGTCGGAGGTGACCCGGGATACGAGCACCCCCCGGCGCGAGTCGCTGTGGTGGCCGATGCTGAGACGGTGGACGTGGTCGAACGCCTTGGTCCGCAGCCCGTAGAGCATCGCCTCGGCAGCATTGACCAGTCGCAGGTACGCGACCCGGTTCAGGGCGGCCAGCCCGACGATGACGACGCCGGCGACCACGCAGGAGACGACCACGACGTCGACTCGGACACCATCGGGGCCGGAGACGCCACGATCGAGGATCTGCTGGATGGAGACGGGGATGACGAGACGACCGGCGGCCACCACCAGGGCCAGCCCGATCGTCGAGCGAATGCCCGCTCTCAGCTCGGGGCTGGCGGCGATGCCCCGACGGAGAACCTGAAGCGCACGGATGGAGCCGTCGCCGCCGCGGCGTGAGCCGGCTTCGTCCAGGGCCTCGTCCACGCCCACCGTGCTCATCGCACCTCCCCGCCGTCGTGGGCACCCTCTGTGTCGTAGGCGCTGACGAGCGAGGAGTAGCGCGGGTTGGACAGCAGTTCGGTGTGAGAGCCCACCGCGGTGACGGCACCGTCCTCGAAGAAGGCCACCCGGTCGGCCAGGGTGATGGTCGACAGACGGTGGGCGACGATGAGGACCGTGGAACGCAGCTCCCCGATGGCGCCGAGTATCGCCGCTTCGACGGTGGGGTCGACCGCGGAGGTGGCGTCGTCCAGCAACAGAACCCTCGGCCGCCGGATCATGGCCCGGGCCAGAGCGACCCGCTGGCGTTGGCCGCCCGACAAGGTGACCCCCCGCTCTCCCACCGTGGTGTCCCACCCCGCCGGCAACTCGTCGAGGAACCGCGTCACCTGCGCGGCGGCCGCTGCGGCGACGAGCGCCGCGTCCGATCTGCGCCTCCCTCTGCGCCGGGGTCGAGGGCCACGTTCTCCCGCAACGACCCGGCGAAGAGAAACGACTCCTGGAACACCAGGGCGACGGCCTGGCGCAGTTCATCGGTCGCGAGCTCGCGGTGGTCGATCCCACCGATGCGGACGACTCCGCGGTCGGCGTCGACGAGTCGAACCAGGACCTCCAACAGGGTCGACTTGCCCGAGCCTGTTGCTCCGACGAGGGCCATCGTCTCGCCGGCCGCGACGTCGAGATCGACACCCCGCAACACCGGCTCCCCACCCGGATGGGCGAAATGGAGATCGTCGATGCGAACCGCCAGCGGGCCCGGCGGAAGGTGACGGGTGGAACCGATCGGCCGGGGCGTGGCCGGGCGCGTCGGGTTCGGCGAGAACCGACCCCACACGCTCGTGTGACACCACCGATCGCGGCATTTCTTCGAGGAAGAACCCGAACACCCTCATGGGGAACCCGAGGATCGAGAAGAGCAGCACCGCCGAGACCAACTGCCCCGCCGTGGTGGCGCCGGCCTCGATGCGCCATGCGCCCACGACGAAGAGCAGCAGGATGCCGATGTTGGGGAGCGCATCGATGACCGGCTCGAACGACGCCCGCAACGCGCCCACGGTCAGCCGCTCGTCGCGCAGCGCGGCGGAGGCCACTCCGAAGCGCGCCGACTCCGCGTCCTGGCGACCGAGGGACTTCACCACCAGCGCGCCGTCGAAACTCTCGTGGGCGACCGAGGACACCTCACCGACGCATCGCTGCACGCGGGCCGACGGACCCTCGACCCGGGCCGTGTAGATGCGGTTGATGATGGTCAGCAGAGGGAACAGGCAGATCGCAACGGCCGCGAACGTCCAGTCGTTGATGGCGAGTGAGACCAGAGCGAAGACGACCAGGGCGATGAGACCGATGGAGAACGGAAGCGGCTTGATGACCATCGTGGTCCCGGTGACGTCTGCGTCGGCCGTGGCCAACAACTCCCCTGTGGGTCTCACCCGGTGCACCTCGAGCGGAACCCGCACGTAGCGGTCGACGACCGCGGTGCGCAACGTCACCTGCATCCGTGCCTCGAGCATCGCCGCGAAGTAGCGGCGCACCACGACCGACGCGCCCTTTGCCAGACCCACGGCCACGATGGCCACGACCCCGAGCCACACGTCGCGCGCCTCCACGCCTCCGTCGAAGGCGGGTGCGATCAGCTGGTCGGTGGCCCGGCCGACCACGACGGTGAGGCCGACCGCGGCTGCGGAGAAGGCAACGGCGCCGATGACCGACACGATCGTCGGACCCGGATGGGCGCGCATGAACCCGAGAATGAGACGACGACCGCGTCGCGTCACGCTCTCCGATGTCACCTCGTTCGTGTCAGTCACGTGGCCCTCGCAGGGGTGGGCGTGCGGTCCCCTCGTCGGCCTCGACCGGCCCCATCCCGCCGGGCACACCCCGGCCACTGCAGGACCGGGGATCAGGTCGGCAGCTGGATGGACTTGGTCTCCAGGAACTCGTTCAGACCGTACACGCCGCGCTCGCGGGTGTTGCCCGACTGCTTGTAGCCACCGAAAGGGGCGACCTGATTGAACGAGGCACCGTTGATGTTCACCTGGCCGGTGCGGATGCGGCGCGCCACGGCCTTGGCCCGCTCGAGGTCCCCCGATTGGACCGCACCCGAGAGACCGAAGGGGCTGTCGTTGGCGAGGCGCACAGCATCGTCGTCGTCGGTGTAGGTGAGGATCGAGAGCACCGGCCCGAAGATCTCCTCACGGGCGATGGTCATGTCGGGCGTGACGTCGGTGAAGACCGTGGGCTGAACGTAGTAGCCCTTCTCGAACCCGTCGGGCTGGTCGGGCCCGCCGAGGGCCAGCGTGGCGCCTTCGTCGATGCCGGTGCGGATGTAGTCGCGCACCCGCTCCTGTTGCACCTTCGACGCCAGTGGGCCGAGGACGTGGAACAGGTCGGGTTCATCGGCCCGGGGGTCGACGAGCTGGACCTTCGATGCCTCCTCCACGACCGCGTCGATGAACTCGGCCGCTCTCGACTCGGGCACGAGGAGTCGGGTCGTCGCTTCACAGGTCTGGCCCGAGTTGATGAAGCAACCGAAGACGGCTCCCATGGCCACCGCGGCGGGATCGGCGTCGTCGAGCACGATGTTGGCCGACTTGCCTCCCAGCTCGAGCCCCACCCGCTTCACGGTGGCGGCGGCATCCTTCTGGACCTCGGCGCCGGCGCGACCGCTTCCCGTGAACGACACCATGTCGATGTCGGGGTGGGCGGAGATGGCAGCGCCCACGACGGGGCCGGAGCCGATCACCAGGTTGAACACACCCGCAGGAAGTCCGACCTCGTCGATGACCTCGGCGAGCAGATAGGCGTTGAGCGGGGTGATCTCCGACGGCTTCAGCACGACCGTGCAGCCGGCGGCCAGAGCGGGAGCGACCTTGCAGACGATGAGGTACAGCGGGTAGTTCCACGGGGTGATGGCCCCCACCACGCCGATGGGCTCACGAACGATGAGCGAGTTGTTGACGGTGGTCTCCCACTCGAGCGTCTCGATGGCATCCGCGTAGTTGTTCCAGTCCGAGACGGCGAGGCCGGCCTGGACGAGCTGTGAGAACGTCTTGGGACAGCCGACCTCCGAGGAGATCACGTCGACGATGTCGTCGTAGCGCGCCCCGAGTGCGGCGCCGATGTCACGGACGTACTTGGCGCGGACGTCGAGGGGGGTCTGCGACCACGAGTCGAACGCGGAGCGGGCAGCCGCGACCGCGGCATCCACATCCGCGCGGCCGCCCTCGGGCACGACGCCGACGACCTCTTCGGTGGCGGAGTCGATGACCTCGAGCTTGTGGCCCACCTGGACGGGCGGCACCCACTGGCCCCCGATGTAGAACGAGTCGTGGTTCTTCATGTGCGTCCCCCTTGCGGATCTGCGCCGACAGCGATGCGGCGTTCGCGCCAGAGTAGCCATCGCGTCGCCGGCTGTCGGCCGCGTCTCAGCCGGTCGCGGCGGGCGCCGACCGAGGTCACGTGGAGGAAGATGACGAGAAGATCGTCGACCTCGAGATGCCGGAACCCCTCAGCCACCGGGACGGCGGCCAACTGCGCCCACTCCCCCGCCCGCGACGACACCTGGTCGACCGGGACTCCGGCTCGACGGAACATCTCGAGATGTTGCGAGGCCCTCAGCCGATTCTCGTGCTGGACGTCGTTGCCGATCAGCTTCCAGGCCCTCGGGGAGAATCGCAGGTAGTTGAACTGTGACAAGGACTGGTCGATGTAGTGGCCGTGATCGCACAGGTCGATGGCGTGGCTCATCACGCCGCCGGGTCGCAGAAGATCGAAGCTCCTTCTCAGCAGCATCGGCAGGACCGCCACGGGGATGTGCTCCAACACCAGGTTGGAGACGACCGCGTCGGGTGGCTCGGCGAGCTGGAGCGTCGTCACGTCGGCGACCCTTCGTTCGAACCCCACGACCTCGCTGATCTCGGCGGCCGAGGCACCGGAGGATCCGCCAGCTCCGCCAGGGTGGCGACACGGTCGGGCCTCAACGCGGCGAGCTCGTCGGCGAACGTGCCGTCCTCCGCCAAGTCGTGCAGTAGCGAAAGGGTGCGGCGAAGGTTCGTATCGGAGCTGTGATCGACATGATCGACGCTGATGACCCGGTCGGCGCCACACAACCACAACAGCACGGGCACCGCAGGGTTCCATCCGGTACCGACTCGAGAACCGTGGTTCCGGCCCGAATCCCGGTGTCGGGCGACCCGAGGCCGACCAGCTCGAACGACGTGAGGTGGCGACGGCACATCTCCGCCCGAATCCGCGCCTCGTGAGCGGTGATGTCGTCGCGACCCGATATCGACTGAAGGCGATGGTTGAACTCGTCGGACGCCGGCGCGATCGACACCGCCTTCTGGATGGCCGCTTTCGCCATCCACTTCCAGGGGACCGACACGGGAGTCCTTTCGATGTGACGACGTCAAGGCAGTGTTAGCACGCATTCGGAGCCTTCCCGACGGCGGTCGCGGCAGCAGAGCCGATGCTGCCCCGTCGTCAAATGGCCGGGGTCGGCCAGCCGGTAGAGTTTCGTGTCCGTTCATCCCCGAGGAGCAGCCCCCATGTCAGCGAACGCCAGGATCAAGGTCACCAACCCCGTCGTCGAGCTCGACGGCGACGAGATGACCCGCATCATCTGGGACTTCATCAAGCAGCAGCTGATCCTGCCCTACCTCGACGTCGAGCTGCTCTACTACGACCTCGGCATCGAATCCCGAGACGCCACCGACGACCAGATCACCATCGATTCGGCCAACGCCATCGCGGAGCACGGAGTCGGGGTGAAGTGCGCGACCATCACGCCCGACGAGGCTCGGGTCACCGAGTTCGGCCTGAAGCAGATGTGGCGCTCGCCGAACGGGACGATCCGCAACATCCTCGGCGGCGTCGTGTTCCGCGAGCCGATCATCATGTCGAACATCCCCCGCCTGGTGCCGGGGTGGACCAAGCCCATCATCATCGGGCGTCACGCCCACGGCGACCAGTACAAGGCCACCGACGCCAAGATCCCCGGCGCCGGGAATGGTCACGTTGACCTTCACCCCCGACGACGGATCCGAGCCCGATGGAGATGGAGGTGGTTCGAATGCCCGAGGGCGGCGGCGTCGTCATGGGCATGTACAACTTCAACGAGTCGATCCGCGACTTCGCCCGGGCCTCGTTCCGCTACGGACTCGAGCCGCAACTACCCGGTGTACCTGTCGACCAAGAACACCATCCTCAAGGCCTACGACGGCCAGTTCAAGGACCTGTTCCAGGAGGTCTTCGACGACGAATTCGCCTCGGAGTTCGCCGCGGCGGGCCTCACCTACGAACACCGCCTCATCGACGACATGGTGGCCGCGGCGATGAAGTGGGAGGGCGGCTACGTCTGGGCCTGCAAGAACTACGACGGGGACGTGCAGTCCGACACGGTGGCGCAGGGCTTCGGGTCGCTCGGCCTGATGACCTCGGTGCTGATGTCGCCGGACGGGCGCACGGTCGAGGCCGAGGCGGCACACGGCACCGTGACCCGGCACTACCGCGAGCACGAGAAGGGCAACCCCACCTCGACCAACCCGATTGCGTCGATCTTCGCCTGGACCCGAGGGCTCGCCCACCGGGGGAAGCTGGACGGCACGCCCGAGGTCACTGCGTTCGCCGAGACCCTCGAGCGGGTGTGTATCGACACCGTGGAGAGCGGGAAGATGACCAAGGACCTGGCTCTGCTGGTCGGCCCCGATCAGGGTTGGCTCACCACCCAGGAGTTCCTGGCTGCGCTCGACGAGAACCTCCAGATCGCGATGGCGGGCTGATCCGATCTCGACCCGGGCGGTCGTTGACGAAGCTGCGGGGCATCATCGGACCACGCCGCGTCCACGGGCGTCGTGCCGTGCCGGCCGCCTTTGCGCCAACTGGCGAGCGTCACCCGCGTCGGTGGCCGCACTCGACGTCCACCGTGCGCCTCTAGAACCTCGGTTGCCCACCAATCGATGCGGGGACCCGTGCGTTGGTCTCCTGATCGACCCAGTCCGGGTCGGTGTCGAAGCGGACCAGCGCCCGGGTGATGATCGTGTCGGATGCGGCGTCGCAGGGCTTCGTTGTTCGACACCCGCGTCGCGGTCTGGTGCAGGCCGTGAACGTCGCGACGCGTGGCGTCGGCGTCTTGTCGACGTCGTTCGTCACCGCCGGCCCGGCATAGCCGCTCCGCTCACCCCACCCCGAAACCCGCAGGTGTCGGAGGACGGCGCCACGCGTCGCGAGGGCGTAGGCGTAGTCGGTGTCGTCGATCTCCATCGCCGACGACGGGGCGTAGATGGTCCCCTTGACGCTGGCCCTGCCCCTCCACTGACCTTCTTTCGCTGCCCACGGCCACGTCCAGTTGTCCTGCCATCGAGCGGTATCGGCCCTCAGCAGCGCACAGTCGGGCTGACCCTCGCCTCCGCCGTAGTTGGGGTGAGCCACGATGCATCCGCTCTGGGGGATCAGATAGGGCTTGGTGGTGTCGGTGGGGGCCAGGGTGATGGCGAACTCGACTCCGTCGAGTTCGTCGTCCCAATGATTCCTCCAGAGCGGGATGCAGATCCACACCGCGGATTGGGCGATGGGCCGCCCAGACCAGATCGACCCCCGAGGCCAGGGCGCCCAGGGTGAAGCACTGGCGGCCGCCCTTCTCGTACAGCGTCAGGATGTTGTCGGGCGCCTGGTTGAGGCTCGCGACCTGGAGGTTTCCCCGGTCGGGGTTCTTCGGCAGGTTGATGCTGTTGCAGCTGGGAGTGCGCGAGCTGCGGCTCCGCTCCGGGACACGACCACAGGAAGAAGCACCCCTGGTTCTTCGGGTTGTAGGAGACCCGAGCCTCGACCTTGGTGACCTCGTAGCCCGACGGCGCGTCGTACCCCGCCATCTTCAGATTGAGGCGGCCCTCCTCGTAGCTGCGCCGCAGAATGCGTGGCAACTGCCGTACTGGATGGTGGCAGCCACCCCGTCGATCTTCTTGGCGTTGTTGGGATTGACCGGAGCCAGCATGCCGTTGCCGCCGCCGTTCGACACGGTCGAACGGGAATGGACGCGACCGCCGGCACCCCGTAGAGACCGATCACCTGGTGGTTCTCGGGAGCGACGGGATAGGGGCCGCCGCAGATCTCGAGGCTGCCGTCGGCAACGTACACATGGGACTCGCCCCCGAAGATCAACTGGGCGCCGGGCGTGGTGTCGTCGCAGTCCGACTGGGCGGCGACGCTGCCGGACCCCGGCAGGATTGGGGAAGTTCGCACCCTGGAACGTGTCGTACTCGAAACGGGCACCGTCGAGGTAGACCTTCGGCGGGTCGGCCCACGGGGTGTTGAAGGGATCGCCGCTGACCTTCAGCGTGAACTCGTAGCCGTTGATGAGATCGACGGAACTGCACGCGTCGGCGAGCTGTTTGGCCTCGGCATCGGTGAAGCGGTAGGCCGCCGGCAGGGCTCCCGAGCCGCTGTAGGTGAGCTTCGGCAGGGTGAAGCTCCCGCAGCTCTTGTTGCCCGATTCGTTGCTGACCGCATTGATCTCGAGAACCGGGGCGTTCAGGTCGGTGGCGTTGTAGAGACCGTAGCGGATCTCGACGTAGATCCGACCGTTGGGAAACCGAGGCCCGGGTCATCGATGGGGGGGCTGGTGGCCTTGGGCGTGAAGTTGCGCAGCCGGATGGCCCGATCGATCGACGGGCAGGTGATGAACAGAAGCGTGCACGGCGAGTAGTAGGCGTTCACCCCGTTGAGGGTCTTGGCGTTGTCCCCGTTGTGCCAGATCTGTGAGAGGCCCGAGTCGACGGTGCCCGCCGCGTTCTTCTCGACCTTGAGGCGGGTGCGGGTGTCGCCGCGGGATTGTCCAACGGGGCGGCGCCGAGCGGGCCCCAGTCCTTGGGAACGCCGGTGACCACGCGGATGTTGTTCGACGACGAGCCGCCGATGCACCACCGTGATCCGTTCGACGGCATGCCGTTGCAGCCGACGGCGGGGCCGCTGCGGAAGTCCATGTAGAAGGCGCCGGTCGTGTCGTCATCGGTCAACAACAGGTTGTCGGGACCGGGATCGGGGGCGAACCAGAACGTCACGCCGTCGCACGCAGCCGACGTCGTGAACTGATTGAGGGTGTGGGCCTTCGTGTACCAACCGGGCAGGAAGACGATCGTGGTGCTGACACCCGAACAGGTGGACACGGCGTTCAGCGCGCCGGTTGCCGGGTTCCAGATGTACCCCTTCGTCCTCACGGGCAGTGACACGCCGGGACGGACGCTGCCGTTCGCGTTGAATCCGACGGGCAGCCAGGCCTCCTTGATGTCGCCGGAGGGGCCGACGGGGGTCACGGCCGGGTTGACGGGCCGGCCCGGATCGGAATCCTTGGGAGAGCCGTCGGTCCTGTTGCCGGGGGTGCCGCATCCGGCGACACCCGCGGGAGGCCGCTGCAGCCCCGGCGGGCGGTCACGGTGCCCGACAGCGAACCCACCGAGGACACCGACTCCCGCCCGCTGTCGACGACGATGGTGCCCGCGGCGGCCACGTCGCCCTGCACGTCGAACTGACCGATCTTGCGAGTGCGGTTCGTGTTGCACGTCGCCTGAACCGCGCCCAGTCCCTTCCGGACCCGGAACCACGCCGAGTACTCACCGGGCCCAGTGGCGTTGGGGTCGACCCCACTGCTGAACCACCCGGTGAAGGTGTCCCACCACCCTTGGCACTGCTCGCGGTTGTACGGTCCGGGCTCGGGCGTGCGGTCGCCCAGGAGAACCAGTGCCTCCTCGGGTATCAGGCCACCCTGAGCGGGCTTTCCCGACTCGGATCCCGCCTCGGCCGCGCAACTCGACGTGATCGTTCCGACGGTGGGGGTGTGGACGACGCAGTCGGGGTCACTCGTGGACAGCAGCGGGTCACGCCCGACGTTGTAGGTGTCCTGGGCCCAGTTGATGGCCGCATTGACGGCAGTCTCCCCGGCGTAGCGGGTCTCCCTGACCTCGCGGTATGCCGACACCGTCTTCTGGTTCACCGAGGCGTACGCGGCGATGGCCGCGAAGATCAATGACATGGTCGTCACTGCGACGATGGCCATCAGCAGGGTGGAGCCTCGCTCGTCGGGCCGGGAGAGGCGCTTGCGGTTCACGACGAGGTTCATGGGATCACCAACACTCCCTGGGAGATGCCCGCTGCGCCGGCGACTCCGCCGTTGCCTCCGGCGGACCCTCCGGCTGCGGGCGGACCCACGGAGGGCGATCCCCCATAGGTGATGGAGCCGGTTCCGATCCTCATCAGGGCCACGCTGGGTCCGCCGGCCCCTCCACCGCCGCCCTTTCCGTTACCGCCGCGACCGCCGGCGCCGCCACCGCCACCGCTTCCGCCGCCGTCGTAACCGCCGTCGTCCTGTCCGTTCGATCCGCCGGCACTGTTGGACTGGCCTCCGCCACCGCCGGAGGGTCCGGTTCCGCCCCAGCCACCGGGACCGCCCTAGCCGCCGTTGCCGCCGGTCTGGCCGGTGCCACCGTTGCCACCCCGGCCACCGCTGGCGCTGCTCACCAGGCTGCCGTTGTCGATGGTCACCGTCGAATAGTGGCTGTACACGCCGAAGGAGCCGCCTCCGACTCCGCCGCCGCCGCCGCCCACGCCTCCGGTGCCACCGCCGCCACCGCCGCCGCCGCCGCCGCCACTCATCCAGTTCCCCGCGCACCAGCCGCTGTCACAGCCACCGCCGCCGCCGCCGCCGCCACCGCCGGGCTTGCCCGACGCACCGCCACCGCCGGCTCCGCCGGTTCCCGCCGAGAAATTGTCGTACAGCGGACCGTAGGCCCCGGGGCTCTGCTGGCCGCCGTAGGGCGCCGCGGCGGCATCGGCGCCGCCGGCGCCGCCGCCGCCGCCATAACCCTTGCCACCGTTGTAGCCGCCGAGGGAGCCACCGCCGCCGCCGCCGCCGCCGCCGTTGGCTCCGTTCCCGCCGGGGGCGCCGTTGCACCGACAGCTGTAGCCTCCCGCTCCACCACTTCCGGTCGCGCCACCGCCACCATTACCGCCGGCGGTCCAGCAGTGATCGCAACCGTTGCTGCCGTTGTCGCCGTTGTTCCCGTTGTTCGCCTGATTGGGGAAGGAGGCGCCGCCGGACCCGGTGCCACCGTCGTTGGCGTGGACGTCGGCGAGGACGACGTTGACCGTCGATCCCTGAGCGTGGATTCCGTAGGTGCTGCCGCTCAATCCCCCTCGGGCATAGCCCGAGTTGATCGACACGCCGGTGAGGTCGACCGTGGAGTTGAGGATGTCGACGCCGATGGCCGTGTCGCCGAGTCCGCCCGTCACGGTGGCCCGCAGCACACCGACGTTGGTGGAGGCACCGATGTACACACCCACCGCCCGCTTTCCGGTTCCGGCGGTGCCGACCTGGAAGTTCATGTCGTTGAACTGCAGATTCGAGCTGCCCGTGACGAACAGCGAGAACTCGTGGTTGTTACCTCCGGAGATCGAGACCGGAGCGGAGGCGATCGCGGTGGGGTTGGGGGTTGCGAGCACCTCGGGCTTCTCCAGGAGGTCCGCCGAGAACCCGCCCCGCACCGTGAGGTTGGTGACCGCACTGGCAATCGTGCCCGTGTAGGAGCCTCCGGCCACGATGAGGACCTGCTTCGAATTCTGCCGCGCTTCGGCGATTCCCTTGGTCACGGTGCGGCACGGTGCCGCGAACGGGCCGCAGGCACCGTTGTCCACACCCGTGGGGCTCGTGAAGTAGTACGTGGTGGGGTACGGGGTCATGAAGGTCGGCGTGACGGCGTCGGAGCGCACGCCCTCGCCCGAGATGTTGACGCCGGCCACGAAGATCTGGTGTTTCACCTCGTTCTGGAGCCCGGTGATGGTCCCCGACGTCGCGGTTCCGGGGGTCACGACGATCGGACCGACCATCGGACCGTTGGCGGGCTTGGCGTACAGGTGCCATGAGGTGACAGGTGCCCCGCCGTTGTTGGCATTCGGCGTCCACGACACGGTGATGGCGCCGTCGGAGGGCGAGACACCGGTGATGGTGGGGGCCTCCGGTGCCGTGGGCCGGGGCTGCACCGGTCCGAACGGCACGCTCAGCGAGCCCCAGCCGACCCCGTTCTTCGCTTGGACTCGGAAGCAGTAGTCGGTGAGATTGGTCAGAGGGTCCAGCGGCGGTCCGCTGGGCGGCGAACCGGCTTGGCGGGTGCCCACGTTGGCGATCGATGCCGACGCATCGGCCTCGATCCACGCCGACTCCGACGGCAGCGGCGCGGTGCAGTCGGCGATTCCGCCGGGCTTGGGCGCCGACGTAGGCCAGGACCTTGTACTTCTGGATCTCCGCGGGGCCGGACCCTGGCGGCAGCTTGTTCCACGACACCGTCACGAAGGTGTTGCGCCCGATCCCGCCGGTGATGGTCGGTGCCGGTGGTGTGAGTGCGTTGGCGACGTTGCCGTTGAGATCGGGCACCCGCCGGGCGACGGTCAGGTCGTAGTCGAAGCGACCGTCGATGACGATGGTGCATTCGTCGGAGATGAGGACCACCGCGGCGCCGGGGTCGGCGTCACGGGGTGGGCAGAAGTCATTGGGGGTCGCGCCGGGGCCGTGGATGATGGACAGCGCGCTCGCTCCGGCCACTCCGAGAGACGTCGCGAGGACCTCCTCGTCGACCGGCGTCTGGTTCTCGCAGTAGCGGCGGACGAGATCCATGTCCTTTCCGGATCCGACCGCCACCCACGAGGCCGTCTTGGGAACCCCTCCCGACGACGAGTCGCGGCCCCAGGTGAAGGTGACGAGGAGCTCCTCGGTCGCCGGAGGCGGGAGAGCCGACAGGCACGCCGACTCGCTGTTCACGCCATTGGCCTCGACGCTCTGGACGTCGCGGGTCCAGGCCGACCCGATCCGCTGGGCATCCGCGCTGTCGTCGAGGCGGTTGTCGGTGGTGGTGCCACCGCGCATGAACATGATGAAACCGGCACTGATCGGGACGGCGATGAGCGCGAGGATCGCGACGGCGGCCATGACCTCGATGAGGGTGAACCCACCGTCTGAACGGCTCCGGGACTCTCGATGACGGGCGAGTTTCAGCATGCGTCCCCCGGAACCGTGGCGTAGCTGGTCGGACAGGCCCGGTTGCGTTTGGTGTACTCCACGAACTCGGTGCGGGTCACGGTTCCGCCTCCCGAGAAAGCGGTGTCGATGACCACCTTCACCTTGATGGTCTGAATCCCCTGATCGGTCGCCGGGCACGACGTCACGAAGGTCGGCGTGGGCGATGTCCGGTCGGCGAGGTAGGTGACCGAGTCGATGGTGGCCACGTAGGACAGACCGGTGGTCAACGACGTCGAGTAGCCCGCGGCGGTGGCGCAGTTCACGTAGGGAGCACCCTCGAGGATCTCGGCGATCTCCGTCGAGACGAGACCTCCTCGAACCGACTGCCGGTGGGCCATCGAGGTCGCCAACAGGGTGAACATCATCGACATCAGGCCGACGAATGCGATGGCCATGATCACCGATCCGACCATCACCTCGATCAGGGTGAATCCGCGCTCATCGGCTCTCGCTCTTTTCAGCAGATTGTGGCGGTGCAACGTCATGGCGCGCTCCCCGAGTCCTGCCACCGCTGACAGTGAAAGGCTATCACTGAGGCGCTTTTGGCCCTCATTGTGGGCTCGTAACGCCTGAGAATCCGCTCAGACGCCGATCCACTCCGCGCCGATCGAGCAGACGAGCGCCCCGATCACGAGGAAGGGACCGAAGGGGATCCGCGCCTTGAGACCCCGGGCCATCGCCATCGGAATGGCGCCCACGAGTCCCACGGCTGCGGCGATCAGGAGACAGATCCACCCCCTGAAGCACGCGTTGAGCAGCGAATCGCCCTGCGACGTCGCACCGACGACCCATCCGAGGACGACGGCGAGGCGAACGTCGCCGAAGCCCTGTCCGCTGGGGTGGATGAACCACAACAGGAACAGTGGCAGCGTCACCGTCGCCGAGCCGATGATCGCCTGGAGCACCATGGCCATGTCGGCGGAGGCGACGGCCGCCACGAGGGTCACGGCGACCACGAGCCCGGTCCCGGGCCATACCAGCGCCTTGGGCAGTGTGTAGGTCCGGATGTCGATCGCCGCCAGCGGAACGGCCATGAGAACGAAGGAGGCGATGATCGCGAAGTCCCATGTCCAACCGACGATCGCCCACGTGAGGATCAGCAGGACCGGGACCGCCACCTCGACCACCAGGTGGAACGCGCCGATCCGGGCGCCACAGGTTCGGCATCGGCCCCGGAGAACCGCCCAGCTCACGACGGGAACGAGGTCTCGGGCTCCGAGGGCGGTGCCGCACTCCGAGCAGCGGCTCCGACCGCCGAGCACCTCGCTCCAGGGGCGCGATTCGTACATCGAACCCATCTCGTCGGGTTCGGTTCTCAGGACCGGGAGCCGATCGACGATGACGTTGAGGAACGAGCCGAGGGCGAGTCCCACCGCGCCGATCGCCACCACGCTCGCGATGTCGAGGGCGCTCACACCACCGAGCGCGCTTGTTCCTGGCCGCGCATCTGTGCCTCGGAGAGCGCCATGGCGGTGCCGTCGATGGAGGATTCGCCGACCTCCTCGGGGTACACCGACACCGCCTGCGCGTCGGCGAGGGTGACGAGACCCCGGGTCACCAGGCTGGTGAGCGACTGCTCGAGAACACACATCCCCTCACGGGAACTGGTGGAGATGATGTTGCGCAGCTGCCGGACCTTGCCCTCACGGATGAGGTTGGACACCGCTGAGGTGCCCATGAGGACCTCGAACGCCGCGACGCGACCGCCGCCGATCTTGGGAACGAGTCGCTGGGAGATGACCCCTGCCAGCGACATCGAGAGCTGGGTCCGCACCTGATGCTGCGAATCGGGTGGGAACACGTCGATCACGCGGTCGATCGTCTGGGAGGCGTCGTTGGTGTGGAGGGTGGCGAAAACGAGGTGGCCGGTCTCGGCGAGCGTCAAGGTGAGGGCGATCGTCTCGATGTCGCGCATCTCGCCGACCAGCACGACGTCGGGGTCCTCGCGAAGGGCGGCCTTGAGTCCGAGGGCGAACGTGGGCACGTCCTCGCCCACTTCCCTCTGGTTCACCAGCGCCATCGCCGAGGAATGGACGTACTCGATCGGATCTTCGATCGTGAGGATGTGGCAGGCCCGGTGCTGGTTGATCCAGCCGACGAGCGCCGCGAGGGTCGTCGACTTGCCCGATCCCGTCGGCCCGGTCATGAGCACCAGCCCGTGGGGCCGGTTCACGAGCTTGGCCGCGGAATTCGGAACCCCGAGCTCGTCCGCGGTCGGGACGCGGTTGGGGATGAGTCGCAGAGCCAGCGACGGTCGATCGAGCTGGTAGAAGCGCGTTGGCGCGGAATCGAGCGGTGTCGGACCAGCTGAAGGCGAAGTCGAGCTGCCGCTCACGACGGTACGCCGCCTGGTCGGAGTCGGACAGCAGATTGTCGATGGCCTGGTGGAGGATGCCGTCGTCGACGGGTGGCATCTCCTCGATGGCCAACAGCTTGCCGTCCACCCGCAGGCGCGGTGCCGACCCGGCGGACAGATGGAGATCGGTCGCCTGAACCGCCCAGAGATAGTTGAGCAGCGGGTCCAGGAGGGTCGTGTCTGCATTCATGTCGACAGTCATCGGAATTCCTTCGGCAAGGAGTCGGGCCACCGCGGGTCAAAAGCGAGACGTGGGGCGGGCCTTACGGCCCGCCCCACACGTCTGGACGTCAACCCTGCTGAATCAGCAGGGGGGGGTGCCGACTGCCGACACGGTGAACGGACCGGTACCGGCCCAGGTGTAGTAGTCAGCGGTGGTCCCGGCGTCGAGGTAGTCGCCGGGATCCTCTGCGGTCGTGTTGACCAGGTTGGCGGTCTCGGCGGCGGCGATGGCCGTCGTGACTGCAGCCAACTCGGTCTCACAGGCGGTCTGCTCGGCGTTGTTCACCGAGTTGCCGACTGCGAACACGACGACGCCCGCGAGGACGGCGAGGATCGCGATGACGACCAGGAGCTCGATGAGGGTGAAGCCACCCTCGCCGCGCTGGTCCATTCTCTTCTGGATGAGGTTCATTCTGGGGTTCTCCCTGTGTGTGTGCACTGTCGGGTCGACGGTGCGTGGTGTGTGACTGGGTCGGCGGGTGCCCCCCAGATCTCGAACCCGGTTGTCCCGGGAATCGACGGGTGTGCAATGTGCGATCTCATAGGTCCACCTGTCCGTAGATGCCGTACATGGCCGAGACCATGGCCAGCGCCACGAATCCGACGACGACGCCGATGAACAGGATGACGATGGGTTCGAACCATTCCGTGAGCTTCTCGACGGCGTAGTCCAGCTCGTCCTCATAGAAGGTGGCGACGTTGTCGAGTTGTTCGGTGAGCTCGCCGGTTCGTTCTCCCACCCGGACCATCTGGACCATCGTGGTGGGGAACACCTCGGTTCGGGCGATCGGATCGGTGAATCCCTCACCGCGGAGGACACCCTCGGTCGCCGCGGTCAGCTTCTCGCGGAAGACCAGGTTGTTGGAGCAGTCGATGGCGTTGGGGAGGGCATCTCCGAGGGGCACGCCCGCCTCCATGAGCACGGCCAGGATGCGACAGAAGCGTTCGGTGCTCGAATAGACGATCACCTTGTTGAGCACGGGCACGCCCAGCAGGACTCCGTGGAACTTCCGTCTCCCCGTCGGCGTCCGGGTGTAGGCGACCGTTCCGGCAATGGCCACGAACAGCACGACCCCGGTGATGAGACCGGCCGGCGAACCGACGAAGTCGGCAATGGCGATGAGCATCCGGGTCGGCAACGGAAGAGTCGCGTCGAACGACTCGAAGAAGTCGGCGAACTTGGGGATCACGAAGACGACGATGATGGCGACGACGCCGATCGCCACGACCATGAGGATGGCCGGATAGATGAGGGCCTTTCGGACCTGCTTGGTGAGAGCGACGTCACGCTTGATGTACTTGTGGAGCTGGTCGAAGGCGTGATCCATGCGGCCGGTGAGTTCGGCGGAGCCGAGCAGGGCCATGAAGTAGGGCGGGAAGATGTCGTCGTGGCGGCCGAGCGCGGTGGTCACCGGTTCGCCGGCGGTCACCCGGTCCAACACGTCGGAGAGGATCCCGGCGAAACGCTTGTTCTCGGTTCCGCGCCTCACCGAGTCGATCGCCTCGGTCATCGGCACCCCGGCACGGAGGAACGTCCCCATCTGCCGGGTGAAGTGCATCACCTCGATCGCGGGAACCTTGGTCTTGGTGATCTCGGCGTTGAGCCCCTTGCGCTCGGAGATCTCGGTGACCCGCGTGCCCTGGATGGCCAACTCGTTGCGAGCGTGATTGACCGTCGGAGCGACGATCTCGCCCTTGATCTTCTGACCGTCGAGGGTTTCGCCCACGTACTTGAACTTCGACATCGTCGCGGTCATGCCGACACCTCGATGATGCGCGGCGAGGGTTCGTCGCCGTCGTCGGAGTCGTCCGCTGTTTCGACGGCCTCGGAGTCGGCGGACTCGCCGGCCTCGGAGTCGGCGGAATCAACGGCGTCGGAGTCGGCGTCATCGGCATCCGCGTCGTCACTCCCCGCGTCGGCCTTCTGGGAGTTCTTGGGGATTCCCTTGGGCCCGGCCCCGAGCGCCAGGATCTCGTTGCCGACCGCGGTCTCCATGTTCTGGGCATAGACGCTGCGGATGACCTCGTCCATCGTCGTCACGCCCTGGAGGACGAGATCGAGGGCCTCGTCGAGCATCGTCGACATGCCCTGTTCGACCGCGGTCTTGTGGATCTCGAGGTGGGTCGCCTTCTCGACGATCTGGGACGCGGATCTCGTCGGTGACCTCGAGCAATTCGTACACGCCGACGCGACCGCGATAGCCGGTGCCGTTGCAGAGGTTGCACCCGGCACCGCGCTTCCATTCGTCGGGCGTCTTGCCGGTCTTGCGAATCAGGTTCTGCACCTGGTCGAGCGACGGCTCGTAGATCTCTTCGCAGCCGCTGCATATCCGACGCACGAGCCGCTGGCCGACCACACCGTTGATGGCGGAGGCGATGAGGAACGGCTCGATGCCCATGTCCATGAAACGGTGGATCGCCGACACCGCGTCGACCGCGTGCAGCGACGACAGCACGAAGTGACCGGTCAGCGCGGCCTGGGTGGCGATGCGAGCCGTCTCCACGTCGCGGATCTCGCCGACGAGGATCACGTCGGGGTCCTGTCGGAGCGTGCCGCGCGAGCCCTTCGGCGAAGCTGAATCCGCCGGCCTCGCTGACCTGCATCTGGTTGATGCCCGCGAACTCGTATTCGACGGGATCCTCGATGGTGACCACGTTGCGCCGGGGGTCGTTCACCTCGGCGAGCGTGGAATACAGACGTCGTGGTCTTGCCCGAGCCGGTCGGGCCGGTGCACGAGCAGCATGCCGAGGGGGGCCCGGACGATCTTGACGTAGCGCTCGACCATCGACGGGCGGCATTCCCAGCTGATCGAGACTGATCAGTGACTGGGTCTTGTCGAGGAGGCGCAGCACGACCTTCTCGCCGTGGATGGTCGAGACCACCGAGGTTCGGATGTCGACCGGGCGGCCGTCGACCTCCATCGAGAACTGACCGTCCTGGGGTTTGCGACGCTCGACGATGTTGAGCTCGGCGAGCACCTTGATGCGACTCGCGAGAGCCGTTCCCATCGACAGAGGGAGCCGGATGGAGTCGGAGAGGGCTCCGTCGACCCGGTAACGGACCCGGATGCCGTCCTCCTGCGGCTCGATGTGAACGTCGGAGGCTCGGTCACGGACCCCCTGGAGGATGATCCGGTTGACGACCTGGACGACGGGGGCGTTCTCGTCGACCGACCGCCCGGCCTCGTCGTTGTTGGCGGTCGCTGACCGCCTCACCGGCCAGCTCGAAGGCCTGAATGTGGACGTCTGCGGAGCGCAGGGCGCTGAACGCGGAGTCGATCGACGCCGAGGAATGTCGCTCGCCGGGCGCCACGACGAGCCCGATTCGACCGCACTGGACGGCCAGGTCCCGGATGGCGTCGGCGTCGAGCGGATCGGCGACGGCGATGTAGACCCGGTCGTCGACGATGCGCAGTGGGCACGGCGAGGTGCGCGGCGGGTCAGCTCCTCGCCGACGGCGTCGAGACGCGGCCGCCTCGGGGATCTCGGTTCGCAGGTCGGCGAGGGGGATGTCGAACTGGATCGCCAGAGCCTCGGCGAGCCGTTCCTCGGTGATCCAGCCCCGTCTCTACCAGATGCGCACCGAGTCGACGGGGATCCTCACGCTGGGCCACCAGCACGTCGGTGAGTTGCTCACCGCGTGATGAGGCCCATCTCGATGAGGATCGCGCCCAGGAGCGGGCGTTCGGTGTTGATCCAGTCGGCGATCTCCGCCTCGAGATCGCCGCCTTCGGCGCTGGTGAAGTCGCGGGACGCAGCAGAACCGGCGCGCTCGACCGCGGTCGAGGCACCCTTCTCCTTTGACGATCCCCCGGACCTCTTGAACACCTCTGGACTCCCCTGGACGCTGCATTCGTCGGAAACCACACCGGGCGCGCCGGCATGAACAGCTGAATGCCCTTCATGAGCCCGCTCAGTATCGGCGGCGCCGTACCCGCTGTCAACGGGCTGATACACGCCCAGGTGCCACGGCAATTCGACCCTACCCCGTCTCCTGGCACGTGCGCCGTCTACATGGTGATCGACCCGAGAACGGCCAGAGCGGCCTCGGAACGATTCAGGGCGTAGAGGTGGATTCCGGGGGCGCCGTCGGCGAGCAGCCGCTGCGACAATTCCACTGCCGCGTCGACCGCGATCTCGAGGCGGTCGTCGGCGTCGGCCTCCTCGACCCGCAGGGCCAACGCCTCGGGGAACGACGCTCCGTTCATGTCGGCGAACCGCCGGATCGTGGCCGGATTCAGCAGCGGCATGATCCCGGGGAGGATGGGCGTGGTGCACCCCAGAGCGGCCAGGTCGTCGACCATGGCGGTGTAGCTGGACGCGTCGAAGAAGAACTGGGTGATGGCGAAGTCGGCGACCGCGAGCTTGTCGGCCAGGCGGCGGCGATCGTCGGCCAGGGACGAGCTGCGGGGGTGGCCTTCGGGGAAGGCGGCGACCGCGACGGAGAAGTCGCCGCGCTCTCGCACGAGATCGACCAGTTCGGAGGCGAAGGAGAAGTCTCCAGCGGCGTCCGATCCGTCGTCGGGCGGATCTCCGGCGAGAGCCAGGAGATTGTCGATCCCGTTGGCCGCGTAGTCGTCGATCAGCTCGACGAGGTCGGCCCGGGTGTGGCCCATGCAGGTCAGGTGCGGCATCGCCGGATAGGGCTGATTCCGATTGAGGTCGACGACGAGGTCGCGGGTCAGCTCCCGGGTCGAGCCGCCCGCACCGTAGGTGACCGACACGAAGTCCGGGTTCACCGCGCTCAGCTCGGCCACCGCCCGTTCGAGCTGGGCCACTCCCTCGTCGGTGCGCGGCGGGAAGAACTCGAAACTGACCGTCCGGTGGTCGGCCAGGGCCTTGTGGATCATCGCCACGACGTCACCGACCCACGCCCGAGGCGCGCTCGGCGGCAGCCACCGTGTTCGACATCAGCATGGCGCGGGTCATCGGCCCGACGCCCCCGACCCGCGGCGACAGCCAACCGGCCACCTCCGCGACCTCGTCGGCGACATCGGACACGAGCACCCCGTCTCGGAACGACACTCCCGCGGCCACCACCACCGCGCCGGGCTTCACCATCTCGGCGGTGACGAGTCCCGGGCTCCCCGCCGCGGCGACGACGATGTCGGCCTGACGGGTGATCGCGCCCAGGTCGGGCACTCCGGTGTGGACGACGGTGACCGCGGCGTTGGCATAGGGACGTTTGAGGGTCAGGAGGTTGGCGAGGGGACGCCCGATGGTCAGACCCCGCCCGATCACGACGACGTGGCGACCCGCGACCTCGATGCCATGGTGTTCGAGGAGTCGGAGGATGCCCGCCGGGGTGCAGGCCAACGGCGCGTCGACGCCCATGACGAGGAGCCCGAGGTTCATCGGGTGCAGTCCGTCGGCGTCCTTGGCCGGAATCACCCGCGCAATGGCCGCCTCGTAGTCGAGCCCGCGAGGAAACGGGATACTGGATGATGTAGGCGTGGACCGACGGATCGTCGTTGAGTTCGTCGACGACGGCATCGACCTCGTTCCTGCGACGCGTCGTCGGGCAGTCGCCGTTCCACCGAGAGGAGGCCGAGCTCGGCGGCGTCGCGGTGCTTCATCGAGACGTAGTTGGAGCTGGGACCGTCGGACCCCACCAGCACCGTGCCGAGACCCGGCACGACCCCGCGTTCGGACAACGCCGCGACGCGTCTCGGCCAGGTCGGCCTTCACCGCTGCGGCGGCCGATTCACCATCGAGGATCTGGGCGGTCATCGCCGCCGATGGTAGGTCAGACGGGGGACCGAACCGGTCGTCCCTACGGCCATCTACGCTGCAGCGAGCAGAGCCGACCGCCGAGAACGGACCCTCAATGGACGATCCCGTCATCATCACCGAACACCTCACCAAGGTGTACCCGGGCGGGATCACCGCGGTCTCGGACCTGAACCTCGCCGTCCACCGCAACGAGATCTTCGGCCTGCTCGGTCCCAACGGAGCGGGCAAGTCCACGACGGCGGGAATGCTCACGACGAGGGTGGTCCCCACCGAGGGCCGGGCCGTCGTCGGTGGGATCGACGTCTGGGCCCATCCGGCGAAGGCCAAGCGTCTGATCGGCGTGGTGTCCCAGACCAACACCCTCGATCGATCACTCAGCGTCCGCGAGAACCTCGTGTTCCACGGCCGGTTCTTCGGGATGTCGGCGTCGTCGTCGGCGTCCGAGGCCGATCGACTCCTGGCTCAGTTCAGACTCACCGAACGCGGCGACGCCACCGTCATGGCGCTCTCGGGCGGCATGGCCCAGCGGCTGATGGTGGCCCGAGCCGTCATGCACCGTCCCGAGATCCTGTTCCTCGACGAACCGACCGCGGGTCTCGATCCGCAGAGCCGCATCGCACTCTGGGAGATCCTCGGCGAACTCCACCACGAAGGCCAGACCATCGTCCTGACGACCCACTACATGGAAGAGGCGGACGCCCTCTGCGACCGCATCGGCATCATCGACACCGGAACCATGCTGGCGCTCGATACTCCCTCGGGTCTGAAGGACTCCGTCTCGGGCAACGCCATCGTCACGGTCAGCGCCGACGGCGACATGGCCGAACTCGCCGCCGTGCTCGGCCGCGCCGGGGACTGGGTGGTCGATACCGCCATGGACACCCAGAAGGTCCGGGTCGCGGTCAGCCGGCGCACCGGGGTGTTGCCCGGCCTCATCGACACCGCCGAGGCCTCGGGCTACGTCGTCAACGACATCTCCATCTACGAGCCGACCCTCGAAGACGTGTTCATCACCCTCACCGGCAAGGATCTTCGCGAATGACCAGCGCCCAGGCACCCCCGCGCCCAACCGACTCCGACAGCCCGGCGACCATGCCCGGCGCCTTCGTGGCGTTGTTGGCCCGCGATCTCACGGTCCTGCGCAAGACCCTCAGGGAGTTCATACCGCGCACCGTCCTCCAACCCCTTCTGTTGGTCTTCGTGTTCACCTACGTCTTCCCCCGCATCGGCCAGGGGGTCGGCGGAGAGGGCGCCTCGGCCGCGCAGTTCAGCACCCTGTTGGTGGCGGGGGTGGTCGGCACGGCGATCCTCTTCCAGGGAATCCAGTCGGTGGCCCTGCCGCTGGTGACCGAGATCGGGGTCACCCGTGAGATCGAGGACCGGGTCCTCGCTCCCCTACCGATCGCGGCGGTCGCCCTCGAGAAGGTCGTCGCCGGCGCACTCCAGTGCCTCCTGGCCGCGGCCATCGTCTTCCCGATCGCCGCGGTCGTTCCCGCCACCCCGGTGCACCTCCAGATCAACTGGCCGGTGCTGTTGACCCTGGCCCCTCTGGCCTCGATCTGCGCGGGGGCCCTCGGGCTCACGTTCGGCACGATCTTCGAGCCACGCACCGTTCCGCTGCTGTTCGGGGTGATCGTCGTTCCTCTCACCTTCCTCGGGTGCGTCTACTACTCGTGGCAGTCTCTCGAACCGATCCGGTGGCTGCAGATCGCCGTCCTCGCCAATCCGCTCGTCTACATGTGCGAGGGCTTCCGCGCCGCGTTGACCGAGACCCCGCACATGTCGCTCTGGATCGTCTATCCGGTCCTGGGTGGTTTCACCACCGCGTTCTGTCTCATCGGCATCCGCTCGTTCACGAGGCGGGTGCTGACATGACCGACGACGCTCTTCCGGAGCGCTCCGTCACGGTCACGACCGTGGTGTTCGACCTGGGCGGCGTGGTGGTCGACTGGGATCTGCGGCACCTCTTCCGCTCGGTCTTCGACGACGACGTCGCCATGGAGCGGTTCCTCGCCGAGGTGCTGACCCCCGACCAGAATCTCCGCTGCGATCTCGGCATGCCACTGGCCGACCTCGTCGACGAGCTCGCCGCCGAGCACCCCGCGGATCGCCACGCCCTCGAGGCGTGGCGCGACCGCTGGATAGAGACCATCCCGCGGGTCATCGACGGGACCATCGACCTCATCGACGACCTCGCGGCCGCCGAGGTGGCGGTTCTGGCACTGTCGAACTTCTCCGCCGAGACGTTTCCGCTGTGCCGCGATGCCCATCCGGTGTTCCACCGGTTCGACGACATCTGCCTCTCGGGCGATCTGGGCATCGCCAAACCCGACCCCCGCATCTACCGAACCCTGCTGGACCGAAACGGGGTGTCTCCCTCGGAGGCGGTCTTCATCGACGACTCCCACGTCAATGTGATCGGAGCGCGCGACGTCGGCATGACCGCCGTTCACTTCGAGAGCCCCCAGGCCACCAGGGCGGCGTTGGCCGCCCACGGGGTGGCCGTCTGAGACCGCCCCGGGTCGGGCGGACGGCGACCCGTCGGCCGCGGCCGGGAGTGGGCGCCCATGACCCGCCGGCGATCCGAAACCGAGCCCGGTATCAGTGGCGGAAGTGCCGCTCGGACGTGAAGACCATGGCCATCGCGGCCTCGTCGGCGGCGGCGATGACCTCGTCGTCGCGGATCGACCCACCCGGCTGGATCACGGCCGTCGCGCCGGCCTCGGCGGCGGCGTCGAGGCCGTCCCGGAACGGGAAGAAGGCGTCCGACGCACAGGCTCCGCCGGCCGCGCGGCCATCCGCCTTGCCGGCGGCGATGGAGCCTGCGTCACGGCGATTCTGCTGGCCCGCGCCGATACCGACCGCCTGGCCGTCCTTCACCAACACGATCGTGTTGGAGTTCACCTTGGCGGCGAGCTTCCACGCCAGCACGAGGTCGTCCCACTCCGAGTCGGTCGGTTGTCGTCGGGTGACCACCGACCACGAGGTCTGATCGGTCGAGACCGAGTCGGCGTTCTGGACGAGGAACCCGCCGTCGATGCTCCGCAGTTCGAGGCCGCCGCCGAGAGGGGGCGAGGCCTCGAGAACCCGGAGGTTCGGCTTGGCGGACAGGACCTCCAGGGCGCCGGGGTCGTAGCCGGGGGCGATGACCACCTCGGTGAACACCTCGGTCAACGACTCGGCGAGTTCGCGGGGCATGGCGCGGTTGAGAGCGACGATCCCGCCGAACGCCGAGACGGGGTCGCCCTCGTGCGCCCTGCGATAGGCGGTCACGATGTCGGACGCCACCGCGGCCCACAGGGGTTGGCGTGCTTGACCACCACCGCCGTGGGACGGCTGTCGAGTGAGTGCACGAGCCTCCACGCCGCCTCGGCGTCGAACACGTTGAGGTACGACATCTCCTTGCCCTGGTGTCGCGTGGATGAATCCCACCACGACGTCCCGTTGCTGTAGCGAGCCCCCACCTGGTGTGGGTTCTCGCCGTAGCGGAGAACCTCGGCGCGACGGGAGGCCACATGGAGGGTGTCGGGCAGCACGGCACCGTCGACGGCATCGAACCACGCCACGATCTCGGCGTCGTAGGCCGCAGTGTGGGCGAAGGCGGTCCGGGCGAGGCGACGACGCAGCGCAGGTGACAACGATCCTTCGGCTCGCAGCTCGTCGATCACCGCGGGGTAGTCGGCGGGATCGACCACCACACCGACGTGAGCGTGGTTCTTCGCGGCGGCCCGCACCATCGCCGGGCCTCCGATGTCGATCAGTTCGATCGAGGGGTCGGACCCGAACGGATAGAGATTGGTCACCACCAGGTCGATGGTGGCGATGCCGTAGGCATCGAGGTCGGCTCGGTGTTCGGGATCGTCGCGATCGGCGAGGATCCCCCCGTGGATCTTGGGATGCAGGGTCACCACCCGGTGGCCGAGGATGGCCGGGAATCCGGTGATGTCCGCGACGTCGGTGACCTCGATGCCTGCGGCGGCGATCCGCGTCGCCGTCCCGCCGCTGGAGAGGAGTTCGCAGCCGAGCCCCGACAGCTCCCGGGCCAGGTCCTCGATTCCGGTCTTGTCGTAGACGCTCAGCAGGGCTCTCAACGTGATGGTCCTTTCAGCAGGTCCGGCTCCGCGATCACGGCCCGGATCGTGTCGACGTACAGCCGCCGCTCGACGGTCTTGATGCGTTCGTGCAACGACTCCTCGTCGTCGTCTGCCATGACCGCCACCGCCTCCTGAGCGAGTATCGGTCCGGCGTCGACCTCGAGGGTCGCGACGTGGATGGTGCAACCCGTCACCTTGACCCCATACGCCAGCGCATCGGCCACTCCGTGCCACCCGGGGAACGACGGCAGCAGGGCCGGATGGGTGTTGAGGATGCGATGGTCGAACGCATCGTGGACGGGCTGGCCGAGGATCGTCCCGAACCCCGCCATGACGACCAGATCGATTCGGGCCTCGACGAGCGCATCGGCCACGAGCCTGCTGTACCCGTCCCGATCGAAGTCGGGCCCGAAGTCGGTTCTCTCGATGAGTCGGCAACGCACCCCATGATCGGCTGCGACGCCTGTCGCCCGGCAGGCCCGATCCACGACCACCAGCTCTGCGCCGACATCGGCGGCGAGGATCGCATCGAGAAGGGTTCCGCTACCGGATGCCAGGACGGCCAGACGCACGGACGGAAACTAGGCGAGGCGCAGCGGGGCTTCCAACGGGCCCCGGTCGGGGGGAGCGAGGTCCTCGGGCCCGAACCCGACCGATCGAACGCGTCGCTCAGAGAGAGCGGACGACGTCGACCATGAGGTCGCCCGCCTCGGTCGGATTGAGACCGACCTTGACCCCGGCCGCGGCGAGGGCGTCCATCTTGGCCTGTGCGGTGCCCTTTCCTCCCGAGACGATGGCGCCCGCGTGGCCCATCTTCTTCCCGGGAGGGGCGGTGACGCCCGCGATGTAGCTGGTGACCGGCTTGGTCATGGTCGTGATGAAGTCGGCCGCCTCTTCCTCCGCCGATCCGCCGATCTCCCCGATCATCATGACGGCGTGGGTCTCGGGATCGGCCTCGAAGGCTGCGAGGCAGTCGATGAAGCTGGTGCCGGGGACCGGGTCGCCGCCGATACCCACGCACGTCGTCACACCGATGTCCTGGCTCTTCAGTTCGTAGAGGGCCTGGTAGGTGAGGGTTCCCGAGCGGCTCACGATACCGACGTTCTTCTCCCCGGGCACCGCGGCCTTGGCGATGTGGCCGGCGGTGATACCGATGTTCGCCTTGCCGGGGCTGATGATCCCGGGGCAGTTGGGCCCGAGCAGGCGGACGTCGGGGAAGTCACGCTGCAGCTTGTTGAAGAACCAGGCCTCGTCCTGAGCCGGGACCCCTTCGGTGATGCAGACGATGAACCTGACGCCGCCCTCGGCGGCCTCCATCACCGCGTTGCGGACGCCGGGCGCCGGGATGAAGATGCAGCTGGCATCGGCTCCGGTCTCCGCCACCGCCTCGGCCACCGACGCGAAGATGGGAATCCCCTCCACATCGGTGCCCGCCTTCTTCGGGTTCGTCCCTGCGACGACCTGGGTCCCGTAGTCGCGGTTCAGCAGGCCGTAGTAGCGGCCCTGGCTTCCGGTCAGCCCCTGATAGACGACCTTGGTGTTCTCATCGACGAAAATGGCCATGATTCGCTCCTGTTCCGTTCGTGGGGGTCAGCGGCCCTTGGCCAGCTCGACCGCGGTCCGGGCCGCATCCAACATGGTCGGCTCCATGAGCAGCCGGTCGTTCAGATGGGGGAGAGGATCTCCCGACCCTCATCGGCGTTGGTGCCGTCGAGACGGATGACGATGGGCGCGTCGATGTCGACCCGGCCGAGCGCGGCGATGATCCCGTTGGCGACCTCCTCGCCTCTGGTGATGCCACCGAAGATGTTGATGAAGATGGCCTTCACCCTCGGATCGTTGTTGATGACCTCCAGAGCACCGGCCATCACATCGGCGTTCGCTCCGCCTCCGATGTCGAGGAAGTTGGCGGCCTCGCCTCCGACCTGATTGACGACGTCGACAGTCGACATGGCGAGGCCGGCACCGTTGGCGATGACCCCCACCGATCCATCGAGTCCCACGTACTGGAGACCCTTGTCGTGCGCCGCGGTCTCGCGCTCGTCTCTCACCTGGGTGGCGTCGAACGCCTCGTAGTCGGGGTGACGGAACACCGCGTTCCCGTCGAGGGTGACCTTGGCGTCGAGGGCGTGCACCTCGCCGGTGGGCTTCAGGATGAGCGGGTTGATCTCGACGAGATCGGCGTCGCCGTCGACATAGGCCGTATAGAGCTTCATGAGGATGTCGACCGCACCGTCGGTGGCCTGTGGATTCAGGGCGGCGGCCGCCACCCACGCCCGGGCCGTCTCCTCGTCGAGACCGTCGACCGGATCGACCCAGATCTTGGCGATGGCGTCGGGGTTGTCCTCGGCCACCGCCTCGATCTCCACCCCACCTTCGGCCGACAGCATGCCCAGATGCTTCTTGGCCGAACGGTCGAGGGTGAAGCTCGCGTAGTACTCCTCGGCGATGTCGGACGCGGTCTCGATCCAGATGATCTCCACCGTGTGACCCTTGATGTCCATCCCCAGGATGTTCGCCGCGTGGGTCGCCACCTCCTCGGCGGTGTCGGCGAGCTTGATGCCGCCGGCCTTTCCACGGCCGCCCACCTGAACCTGGGCCTTCACCACGACGGGAAACCCGATGCGTTCGGCGATCGCCACGGCCTCCGTGGCGTCCGAGGTCGCCTCACCTGCGGAGGTGGGAATGCCGTAGCTCGCGAAGAACTGCTTTCCCTGGTACTCGAACAGGTCCATGCGTCAGACCCTCCCGGCTGTGTCGTCCGATCCGATGGCGCGACCCCGCTCCCGTTCGAACGTGCCGCGCCGAGGGGCGATACTAAGCAGGCCCGCGCGCTTCTCCCAATCCAAGGATCCCGATGCCGGTCGAACAACGCAGCCGCGACGCCCAGGTCCGCGCCATCCTCATCGGGGTGGTCGCCCTCGTCTTCGCGGTCACCCTCGGCTACGCGATATTCCGGGCGGCGTTCGGGTCACGTTCGTCGGTGGCGACCCAGCCCGGGGGCCGCACCTTCGTCGTCGGTTCGGCCGAGTCGCTCGCCCCCCTCATCGACGAGGACGGTCCGATTCTCCTGCCCGACCCCTCGGCCGGCGGCCAGAGCCGACCGGTGTTCGTCTGGCACCCCCCGTCGTCCGACGACGTCGACGGATGGGTCGCCTATGAGGCCAACCCGCCGGGCGCTCCGGACGACTGCTTCCTCAGCTGGGACCTCGACGACGAGGTGCTGTCGGCCGAGTGCGTCGACCGGGACTATCCCGCGGATGGGGAAGGCCTGCAGCCGGTTGCGGTGGAGGTCGACGACGACGGCCGGGTGATTCTCGACCTGGCGCCCGGTTCGGCCGACGGGGAGTGATCGAGAAGCGTTCCGACGTCGACCACGCCCAACCGTGAGGGCCTCACGCCACGGACTCGGCGTCGCGCCGTGCCGGCGCCTCCTTCGACTTCCGACGTCGACCGACCAGGCCGATCACCTTGTGGAGACTGTCGTTGTAGGCATAGCGGGGAACCTGCTTCAAGAGCACCCGCACGGTGGCCTCGCCGTCGTAGGGGTATGAGTCGGTGGGAGCATGCGACGCGGCCGGGGCCGGGGCGGGGGCGGGGGCGGGGGCGGGGAGGATCCGCCTCTTCCGCAGCCCCCAGCGGGCCATCAGCTGACTCAGAGCCCGTTCGGTCTTGGTCTCCTCGATGTCTCGGGCCACATTGACGAGAGTTCTGGCGAATGCCACCGGATGATGCCGAAGCCCGCGTCAGCTGAAAGGTGAGATAGGCGCGGGTCCGAAGCCGCTGGAGCTCCCGATCGGTGATCTGGTCGTTCCACGACCGGGCGTGGCTCAGGTCATCGATGGCCAGCAGGTCCAACCAGTCGACGTCGGTGCCTTGTACCAGCAGGTCGTCGCCGAGTGGAGTACCCGGCAAGGGAATGAACAGGGCGAAGGCGACTTCGTCCACCCCCACTCGGGCCAGGCGACGGGCGAAGGCGATCGTCATCTCGACATCGGCGACCGTCTCGCCCGGAAGACCGATGATGAAGTAGGCGGCGACCTTCATGCCGAGATCATGAGCATCGGCCCCGCACCGCTCGATGTGATCGAGGCTGAAGTCCTTTCCCTTCTTGATGATCTCATCGAGCACCCGCACCGATCCGCTTTCCGGAGCCAGCGTCACGTGACGACAGCCGCTCGCGTGCATCTTGGCCAGCATCTCCCTCGTCGTCCTGCTGGCACGTATGCCATTGGGGGTCTGCCACCTGATGTGGAGGCCCCGCCGGGTGATCTCATCGCAGATCTCCACGAGACGGTCCTGATCCATCGTCATGTTGTCGTCCTCGAAGTGGAACTCCTCGATTCCCCACTCATCGACGCAATGCTGCATTTCGTCGACCACATCAGCGGCGGTTCGTGCGACGAACCGGGTTCGGCGCGACGAACAGAACGTGCAGCCGTAAGGACATCCCCGGGAACTCAGGATCGATGTCCAACGACCGGTTGCCGGTCCGTGAGCCTCCTGGGCCTGGACGTAGTTCTCGATGGGGAGCAGATGACGGGCCGGGAACGGGGTACCCGGCCGTTCCGTCCCTTCGTGCCCGGGACGACGGCCGATGAGGCGGACGTTGCGATCCAGATTCGCCAGCCGCTCCGTGGCATCACCCTCGACGAATGCCCGTCGGCGCCGCGGTACGCCATGCCGGTCACGTTCTCGGGG
Organism: uncultured Microthrixaceae bacterium; assembly: GCA_963700425.1. Taxonomy (GTDB): domain Bacteria; phylum Actinomycetota; class Acidimicrobiia; order Acidimicrobiales; family Microtrichaceae; genus CAVOXO01. Next base: position 138,259 of record CAVOXO010000002.1, read on the forward strand.
CTCTCGGCTCCCTCTAGATGACGCACCAGGCCGAGAAGAGCCTCCTCCCCCTCTTCGGATCGGGCGACGAAGTCGACCGCAGGCTGGGTTTCGAGAATCGTCGGGGCCCATGCCGCGGCGTGGTGGCCACCGACCACGATCGGAATGTGGGGATGGCGGGAGCGCAGCAGCGCGCACAACTCCTCCACCGCAGGCGCGGCGAAACTGAACAGGTTGGATACTGCGATGAGACCGACATCGGGCTCGAACTCGGTCGGCGATCTGGTCGAACGACAGCCCACGCAGGAGCGCGTTGTCACGGAACGGGTGGACCTGCGCCGGGTCCTCGCCGAGAGCATCGATCACCTGGACCGGCCTGTCGTGGGCCAACAGGTAGGCCGCGAGGTAGGCGATGCCCAGGGGCGGGGTGATCCCCGAGGCGACATGGTTGCGCGTGAAGATCTGCGGCGGGTTGACGAGAGCTGTCGTGAGGGGCACCGAGGCCGGCCGTTTGGACAGCGTAGACCCCGCTTCCGGAGACACCCCGGCCTCCGTCCCCATCACAGTCACAGTCCGTAGCATACGTGTCCTGTCTGCCTCCCCTTCGTTCGAACAACCCCGACCCCAGCGCTCAGACAGTCCGGCTGGCGTACTGGACGCCTACTCCGGCCGCGGCCTCCGCTGTCCGGTTCCACACCACGATGCGGTGGCACACGTCCCCGCACCGGAAGCTCGAGGCCGACCTGCCCCGCCGTGGCCGCATTCTGGAGGTCGGATGTGGACACGGCCTGTTGGCGCTCCACCTCGCGCTCGGCGTGCCCGAGCGCACGGTCCTCGGCGTCGACATCGACGCCTCGAAGATCGAACACGCTCGGGCCGCCGCAGTGGCTGCGCAGGTCGACGATCGGGTTCACTTCGAGCACGTTGCGGCCGACTGGACTCCCCGAGACTGACCGCTACGACGCCGCCGCCGTGAGCGACGTCCTGTACCTACTCGGACAACAACGGGTGGATGCGCTCCTCGACGGCCTCGCTGCTGCCGTCGTTCCCGGCGGGTTGGTGCTGATCGAGGAAACGGCACTCGCGCCGGTCTGGCGGTTCCGGCTGGCCCTGCTCCAGGAGTGGGTCTCGGTGCGGGTGTTGCACTGGACGGAGGGCGATGCCCTGCACTTCGTGGCTGCGGACGCCATCGCCGATCGATTGGAATCGGCTGGCATGACCGCATCGATCCGCCACCTGTCCGGGCGCCGGGTGCACCCCCAGTTCGTCGTCGAGGCACACAAGCCGCTGAGTGACGCTACCGGCCTCCCGACCGACCGCCGCCCGACAGAGTGACGGTGACAGCACCGTCTCGTCCGGTTGCACCGCCACCCTTCGACGCCCTCGGCACAGCGGGGCTGTCGAGATCGTCGTCGAGGTCGAGGTCGAGAGGGCCGCCACTCCGACTCGTACGCGTAGGTCTCGTCGACGGTCCGGCGCTTCGGACCCCACAGCATCATGCGTGAACTTGACGGTGTAGAACGCCGTCCAGCCAGATCTCACCCGTTCTGCACCATGTACCGGAACCGGCGCCAGAGGTAGCGCGGATTGCGGAAGTACGCCTGGGAGTAGAAGCGCTTGAAGTAGCGACGGATGACGTCCCACTCGAGATCGGGATGGTCGAAGATCGCCTCGGCGTCGTTGTAGACGGTGTACTGATCCCAGTCGAGGGTCTTGAGTCGCGACCCTGGGCGTGGAGCTCGGCGAACATCGGGGTGCCGGGGAACGGTACGCAGATTCCGCACTTCATCATGTCCAACTCGACCCGCCGGGCGAACTCGATCGTCTCGGCCATCGATTCCTCGGTGTCGCCGGTGAGGCCCACCATGAAGTAGCCGTTGGGTTCCAGGCCGGCCCGTGCGCGCCATCCGGGTGGCCTCGACCGCGCGGTCGAGGGTCGCCCGTCCGCCCTTGCCGAACGCCTTGAGCACCTCGTCGCTGCCGCTCTCGAGCCCGAAGTACAGCCGGTAGCACCCGGCCCGCGCGGAGCAGCTCGAACAGCTCGGGCGTGGCGGAGTCGACCCGGATCCCGTTGGTGCACGACCACGACACACCGGGGTCGCGCGTGATGAGTCTCCTCGCACACCGCGGCCGCCCACTCGACATCGCTGGTGAAGATGTCGTCGACCAGCATCGACCTCGCGGAAACCCAGCCGGGCCGAGCCGGACCATCTCCTCGGCGCAACGCTCGCGGCGACTTCTTCCGGTAGCCGCGACCCAGGGTGTTCTTCGACGCACAGAAGTCGCAGGAGTAGATGCAGCCCCGGGAGAACTCGACGCGTGGTCACGGGCCGTCGCGGGCGATCAGCTTGGTGACATGACTGTTGCCCTCCATCGGATAGATCTCCCACGCCGGCAGCGCGAGATCGTCGAGGTTCTCCACGAAGCGCGGACGGTCCGCTCGGTCTCGGTCGATCGCCGTCGCGCCAGTGGAGACCGGGCACCTCGTCGGGCCTCCGTGCCGTCGAGCAGGTCGGCGATCGTCGTGATCGGCCTCGCCGCCGGCGACCAGATCGAGCGCGGACTGGCCGAGGGTCTGGCCCGGCAGAGCAGCCGGATGGGGACCGCCGGCGATGGTGACCACGTCCGGGGCGACCTCCTTGACCACATAGGAGATGTCGCGGGTCTGGTTCGCCAGCGGCGTCGTGGCGGTGATACCGACCACGTCGGGGCGATACGTCCGTCACCGCGTCGCGGATCACTCGGCGTCGTACGGCCGGTAGGAGAGGTCGAGGAACTCGACCTCATGACCGCGGCTGCAGGATCTCGCCGGCGATCGATGCCAGACCCAGAACCGGGTACACGGGAAACGCGATCCCGCCCTCGTTCGATCCGTAGGTCCGGAAGAACGACGGGTTGATCAGAAGCGCCGTGCCCACGCCGCTCCCGTCTCCCGGGCGTCGCAGCCTACGGCGGTCCGTGGCGGCGATCCCGATCGGTCGGGACTCGGCATCGCCCGACGGTACCACCGACCGCGTCGGGCCCCCGGGGAGCGACGTGTCGGTCCAGGGAGTCATGCCGAGCATGCCGCGGACCATGCCCGGCCTGAAACGACCACACCGAGACAACGTGGAGGGCCACCAGCACGCCGGCGACGCGCGCCGTTCCCGCGACCCGGTAGCCGTCGCGCGGCGCATGTCGGCTGCCGGCCACTGCGATCGCCGCGGCATAGGTGGCACCCCCGGCTCCGACGGCGGCCCGAGCCGCGTCGCCGACCGGGCCGTCAACCCCAATGTCGCGGCGACCAACCATGGCACGACCGCGGCCGCCACGACTCCGGGTACCCGCGAGTAGAGATGCGGATGGGTGACCAGCTTCTCCCCGGTCCGTCGACGATCCGCGGCCTTGTCCGCGAGCCAGTCGCCCAACCGGTCCGGATATCGGTCGTGGCGGATCGCCAACTCCGCGACATTGCGGAAGGTCACCCCACGCCGATGGGCCCGGCGGCACAACTCGAAGTCGTCCATGTCCCAGGGGACGTCCGACGACGGTGGCCCGATCTCATCGAGGAGCGTCGACGTCGTCACCAGATTGCAGAACGGAACGTCGCTCCAACGGATGACGCGATCGCGGCGATCCACGTGGGCCCGGGTGCCCTCGGCCAGCACGCTGCTCGACACGGCGTAGGCGAGGCGGGCGCCACGGCTCGTGCGGACGGGGGACTCCGGGCCCGTCCAGATCTCCCGCGCAGCGACGGGGAGTCGGCTCGCCGCAGCCAGCCAACCGGGCTCGGGCAAGGCGTCGTCGTCGATGAAGGCGATCACCGGCGCGGCAGCCACCTCCAGCCCGAGCGTTCGGCGCCGATTGGGGTGGGTCTCCGGGCAGGCCACCACGCTGGAGGGCATTCCCCACCCCGTGGGATCCAGTCCTGCGACGTCACCCACCACGATCAGCTCGCGCGTCGACATCGCGGGTCTGCTCGGCGAGCGTTCGAGCCAGCTCGTCGATCAGACCCCGGTCGGCTGCAGGCCACGATGACCGAGACCCGGCGCGCGGGGCGCGACCGATCTCACGGAGCCGCAGGGCGCCCGAGCGCGACCCGGGCGGCGTCGGCGGCCAGGCGGGGGTACAGCGACGGGGTCACCGACACCGCGGTCATGGCGGCGCACGACCACGTGCAGTTGCAGCGGTCGGGACCGAGGTGGGTGTCGCGGAATGCCGCGTAGTCGGGTCCGGCGAGCACCGACCGACGTCGTAGCCGTTGTCACGCAGGTTGCCCACCGACTCCCAGATGACCTCGCACGGGAAGACCTCACCCTTCTCGTCGATGACGACGAGATGACGGCCGGCTTCGCAGACCTCGCCCATCGGCGTCGAGCCGGTGACGGCGTTGCGGAGCACCCGATGGGAGGAGACCTTCGCGGCGCGCATCGGAACCGAGAAAGGGTCGAAGCGCGATCGGGCCTCGTTGGCCAGTACCTCCGCCGCGGGCCGGAACCGGTCGAAGTCCTCCACCCCCGAGTCGTCGACACCCGACGCATCGATCCGGTCGTGGGGATAGGTGAGGTGGATCCGATCGATGTCGATCCGTGCCTTGAGACCGTCGACGATCGACGGCACGTCGTCACGATTTCGCTCGAGCCACACGATGTTGACCTTGAGCGACAGGTTGTCGTGACGTCGTCGAACCTCCTGGAGCCGAACGAACGTGGCGATCGCTTCCTCGTACAGCCCCTCGACCCCACGGCTGGCGTCGTGGCGGGCGCCGAGGTGGTCGACGGAGAACTGGAGCTCCACCACCACACCGGGGTTGGCCGCGACGAGCGGCTCGATGCGTGTCGACCATCACGTCGCCGTAGGCGAAGTTCGACGGGATGTCGACGACCGAGGTCCCGCACGCGGTCGATGAAGGCCTGGCAGATCTCGCCGATGTCCCGACGGACGAACGGCTCACCCCCGGACAGGGCGAGATAGTGCAGCGGACCGTATGCGTCGGCGATGCGCCCGATCTCCTCGACGGTCAGCTCCTCGCTCCGACGCGTGGGATTGTCGACCGAGTCCTTGTACAGGCAGAAGTCGCACGACGCGTTGCACCGAGATGTGACGAAGAGGATGAGGGTCTGGGGAAGGGTGCGGCGCTGACGCGCCGCGAGGGTCGATGACCGCACCACGACAGGGATCCTGCGGAGGCTCATCGGGCGCTCCCGCGCCACCGGTATCCCATGGCGCGAGGGTACCGGTCGTGCAGATCGGCCGACACGGCGGCGTGCCACCGCGCCCTGTCGGGTCGCGCCATTGCAGGGGCGGCCGCCCGCCCGGCGGGAACGGCTGATCGCTCAGGGTGTAGCGGTCGGGCCCGGGTCCGAGGGCGGTTCCGATCCGGGCCCGCCCGCTAGGGGGCCACCGCGATCGTCGGGCCGTTGCGGCGGGGGGTTCGAGCCGTTCGCGGCGATGCCCACGCGCCCCCGAACACCTCGGCCGCGAGGTCGGCATCGGAATACACGACCCGGTTCCGCCCGAGGGTCTTCGCCATGAGGAGCCCGGCATCGGCAATCCGGATGATCTCCTCGACACTGTTGCCGACCCCCGAATGGGTCACACCGAAGCTCACCGTGAAGGCGGGGAGACCGGCATCCTCGAGATCCCTGGTGATGGCGGCCCGGATGCGGTCGATCACCTCCATCGAGGGTTTGACCGTCATCTCGGGATAGACGAGTACGAACTCCTCGCCCCCGTACCGGGCCACGAGGTCGTGGCCGCGGACGTTCTGTTCCAGCACCTTGGCGAAAACCTGAAGTGCCCGATCGCCCACCTCGTGTCCATAGGTGTCGTTGAGGGTCTTGAAGTTGTCGATGTCGGCGACGGCGAGGACGAACGACGAACCGGTCAGCATCAACTCGGAGAGGCGGGCCTCGAGCATGCGCCGGTTGGGAAGCCCCGTGAGACCGTCGGTGCTGGCCTGGATCCGCGTCGCCTCCAGCGTCCGGAGCGCCCCGATGTGGCTGCCGGCCTGACCGGCCAGTTCCTCCAGCCGATCGACGATCTCCTCACCCGGTGCCGCTCCCACCGGGCCCGTGGCATGCAGCACGCCGAGCAGGTGCCCGTTCACGCTCACCGGGACGCACGCCGCGGAACAGGGCCGGTCTCGGGCCACCAGGTGTGGACAGGCATTGATCGACTCCGGCCCATCGAACACCACGGCACGGGCCCTGCGCATCGCCACGCACTCCGACGAGACGCCGACGGGACACGCGGGCGGTGGCGCCGACGGATTCGACGCCACCGAGTGCAGGCGGCTGCTGGTGGAATCCGTGATCAACAGCTCGGCCGGCATGCCCGGCGTCAGGAGACCGAGGGCGCGACCCACGACCTGCTGAACCTCCCGCTCGCTGGCCGCGACGTCGAACGCATCGGCGATGCGCCGGAGGTGCGCTCCCCGTTGAGCGTCCTCGCTCAGAGTCGTGACCCGCAGTCCGACGCCCTCCGCCATCACGTTGAACGATCGGGCGACCAGGCCGATCTCGTCGGGCTCGACGGGGGCTCTCACCGTGACGTCGCCGTCGCCGAAGCGTCGTATCGTTCGTCCCACGGCGAGGGCCGGGTCGACGATCGACCGGACCACCCGGCGGCCAGTCAGATACGTGACGAGAGCCCCGAGGATCAGGGCGCCCAGCACCACCAACATGGTGGTGCGTCGTCGGTCGGTCGCGTCATCGGCGAGCACGGTTCGGCGGACGACCAGGGCATCGGCCAGTTCGAGCCGAGTCTGGACCGCCTCGTCGAGGAGGTCGGCCAGACGCTCCTCGTTGTCGAGGTTCCGGGTGAGCGCGACGTGTGCGGCGGTCGTCGACGCCAGCAGCGAGTCCTCCACGTGCCCCTGGGCATTGACGGTGGTTCGTTGTGCCAGGTCCGACAGCTTCTCCAGGTCGCTGGAGGCCGGCTGGTCCGATGTGGCGAGCTGACGGATCTGGGAGATCGCGTCGCCGTTGAGCCGGATCGCGTCGCTGACCTCGATCTGTTGGCGACCGATGCGGTCGAGACCGTTCAGCCCCCAGATCGCTGCCAGGCAGACGACCACCGACGTGAGAACCGTGAACAGCGTGAGCAGCAGGAGGCGGGTACTGATGGTCATGGCCCGCAACACCGCGAACCGGTTGTGCCCATCTCCCGGTGCGGACGGCACGGCTGAGACCGGCACAACCGACGCGGGGGCGTGGGTCGACGACGTGGCAACCTCGATCGCGGCCGAACCGCCCCCGGGACGGTCCGACTCCTCGATCACCGGCGCAGGACCCGTCGGCGACGAGTCGTTCACGAGTACCCCACGTCCACCGTGTCTCCCAGCACGATCGCGAAGGTACCAGAGGTGTCGCGAACGACCACCCTCCACGCACACTCAAGCGCGGAGAGCGGGCAGGACGTATCGGGCGACGAGTTCGCACTCCTCGAGATGGGGGTATCCGGAGAGAATGAAGGTGTCGATCCCCATGTCCTCGTAGCGACGGATCTTGGCCACGACCTGGTCGGGATCGCCCACGATCGCCGCGCCGCAGCCGGACCGGGCAGCACCGATACCCGTCCACAGGTGATCCTCGACGAATCCGCCGTCGTCGGATGACTGCCGCAGCTCGGACTGGCGACCCACCCCGAACGAGGCCGTGTCGAGGGACCGACCTCGGATCCGTTCGCCCTCGCCACCGTCGAGACGGCTCACCAATCGAGCTGCGGCGGCCCGGGCGGCGGCCTCGGTCTCCCGCACGATGACGTGACAGCGGTACCCGAATCGAAGGGTGCGGCCGTGAGCGGCGGCGGCGCCCGTCATGTCGGCGATCAGTTCTCGCACGGCGGGCTCGGTGTCCGGCCACATCAGGTAGACATCTGCGGCCCGAGCTGCGACGTCCCGCGCCGCGGGCGACAGACCTCCGAAATAGAACGGTGGACGGGTGCCACTCACCGGACGGAGCCGGGGAGGGTCGACGACCACGTCGTAGAACTCGCCGTGATGCTCGACGGCGCGGCCGTCGAGCAGCTCACCCAGGATCGTCATCACCTCGAGCGTCCGCCGGTATCGGGGTTCGCTGTCGAGCGGGGCACCGGGGAGATCGGAGCTGATGATGTTGATGGTCAACCTGGCAGCGCCGGAGCCCCCCGCGAGCAGGTGGTCGAGGGTGGCGAGCTGGCGGGCCAACTGCGGTGGCCACGCCTCGCCGCACCTCACGGCGACCAACAGAGAGATCCGCTCCAGAAGCGGCGCGACAGCGGCCGCGAACGCGACCGTGTCGATCCCCATCGCGTAGCCCGACGGCAACAGGACATTGTCGAAACCGTTGCGCTCGGCCGCGACCACGAGGTCGCGGCAGTGGTCCCAGCTGGATGCCAGCGACGGGTCGGAGACGCCGAGGAACTCGTAGTCGTCGTCGCAGAGGGCGCCGAACCAGGCGACGTCGCTCACGGCATCGGTTCGCCGCGGGCGGCAACGAGGATCTCGTACCACTGCTGACGCGAGAGCCCCACCTCGGTGGCCCGGGCACACTCCTTGATCCGCTCGATCCGCTGGGTGCCCACGATCGGGACGACCCCCGACGGATGGTGCATCAACCACGACAGCGCCACCGCGGCGCGGGTGACGTCCTGTTCCTCCGCGATGCGATCGCACACCTCGGCCACCGCGAGCGCGCGCCGTCCCGACGGCTGTCCCATGAGCCTCCCCTGCGCGAGGGGACTCCATGCGAGAGGAACCATTCCCCATTCCATCGCCTGGTCGAGAGTGCCGTCGACGAGCGGATCGAGCTTGAGGGGGCTGAACTCCGGCTGTGTGGTGACGATCGGAGCATCGAGATAGCCCTGGAGGGCCTGGGTCTGGGAGGTCGTGTGATTCGACACGCCGATCTCGCGGATCTTTCCCGCCGACCTCAGCCCCATGAGCGTCTCCGCCACCTCCTGGGGGTGGGTGAGGAGGTCCGGTCGGTGGATCTGGTAGAGGTCGATGGTGTCGACCCGCAGTCGGTTCAGCGACGCCTCGCACGCCTGGACCAGATAGTCACCGCTCGAGTCGTACGGCAACGGGGGAAAGATCCCTCCCTTCGTGGCGAGCACCATGCGGTCGCGCAGTCCGGGGACCTCGGCGAGGACGTCTCCCAGCAACTCCTCGGCGGCGCCGAATCCCGGAGTCTCGTATCCGTAGACGTCGGCGGTGTCGATCAGGGTCATGCCGGCCTCGAGGGCGGTCTCGATCTTGTCGACCGCCGCATCCAGGTCCGATCCGGCGAAACGCCAGCAGCCGTATCCGATCGGACCGGGTTCGACGTCGAAGTCAGGGGTGTAGCTGGCGCTCGGCGGCGTGTCGCTCTCCTCCTCGTCGGTCATGGGCCAGTACGGTACTCCCCCATGTCTGCGCCGATCAGATACGGGATCGTCGGCACGGGGATGATGGGATGCGAACACATCCTCAACATCGGCGCGATCGATGACGCCGAGGTCGTGGCGGTGACCGACCCCCATCCGACGTCCATCGAATGGGCTCTCTCGTGCGCCGGCGCCGACCACGACGTGACCGTCCACGCCGATGTCGACACCCTGCTCGACGACGACCGACTCGACGCCGTGGTGGTGGCCACACCGAACCACACCCACATCGACGTGTTGGAGTCGGCTCTCGCCACGTCCCTCCACGTGATGGTCGAGAAGCCGCTCTGCACCACGGTGGCGGACTGCCTCCGGGTCCGTGAGCTGGCGGACCGTCGCGACGGCGTGACGTGGGTGGCGCTCGAGTACCGATTCATGCCGACGATCGCGACCCTGATGGCCGAGTTGGACACGGGTGTGTGCGGCACGGTCCGCATGGTCTCCATCCGTGAGCACCGATTCCCGTTCCTCGACAAGGTCGGTGGATGGAACCGCTTCACGGCCAACACCGGTGGAACGCTGGTCGAGAAGTGCTGTCACTTCTTCGACCTCATGCATCAGATCGCCGGCGCCAGACCGACACGGGTGTTCGCGTCGGGCGGCCAGGACGTCAACCACCTCGACGAGGACCACGACGGCCGCCGGCCCGACATCCTCGACAACGCGTTCGTCATCGTCGAGTTCGACAACGGGGTGCGGGGGGCGCTCGATCTGTCGATGTTCGCCGAGGGAGGGCGGTTCGAACAGGAGCTGACGGTCACCGGTGATGCCGCCAAGATCGAGGCGACCGTCCCCGGCGACGTCGTCTGGGTCGGAGAGCGGCACACGCCCGGACAGCACGAGGTGTCCGCGGCGATGTCGCCGGAGGTCGCGTACGAGGGCTTCCACCACGGTTCGAGCTTCCTCGAGCACCTGCGGTTCATCGAGCAGATCCGCTCGGGTGGCGAAGCGCTGGTGACCGTCGACGACGGACTCTGGTCGGTCGCCATGGGGGTGGCTGCACACCGGTCGATCGAGACCGGAGATGCAGTATCGATGGACAGCCTGGGGCTGTCGTGACCGACCCCGGATCCGAACAGGTCGAGGCGCTCGACGAGAACGGTCGCGTCACCGAGGTGGTCAGTCGTGAGCGGATGCGACGCGACAACCTCCGACATCGAGCCGTCTTCATCGCGGTGCTCGACGGTTCGGGACGGTTGCTCGTCCACCTTCGTTCGTCCCGCAAGGACGTGTGGCCGTCGCGTTGGGACATCGCGGCCGGCGGGGTCGTGGCACCCGGCGAGCAGTGGGCCGAGGCGGCTCACCGAGAGCTCGACGAGGAACTGGGGATCGAGGCCGATCTCGTCCACCTGGGCGGCGGCCGCCACGAGGACGCGGACGTGAAAGTGGTCGCCGAGGTCTTCCTGGCGCGCCACGACGGCCCCTTCGCGTTCTCCGACGGAGAGGTCGTGGCCACCCGATGGGTCGACGCGGCCGAGCTGGAGGAGCTGATCGCGACCTCGGAGATGTGCCCCGATTCGCTCGTCCTGGTTCGTCCGTTCCTCCGTACCGTCGGCTTCCGGTGACGACGTCGGGCCGACCCGGCCGCGAGTCCGACCTCGGGTGACTGGACCGAGGACGGGCGATTCGGAGTGTCAGGGGTCGCCGCGATGATGGATCCCATGCACTCCGCCTCCTCCACCGCAGCCGCACGACGAGCCATCCGGATCGAGCCTGCCGACGCCGAACTCCGCTGCGAGCTGGCGCGCTGGGCGCTCGGCCGAGGGCCGTTCCATGAACATCGACGCCGCAACGGCGATACTCGCCGCTCGCGGAACGTTCTCCGGCGCCTCGGGCGCGCGACGCCACCACTGGACCTCCGCCGCGGTCCGACAGACCCTCCTGACGATCGTCCCCCAGCTGTGGCGACTCCACGGGCTGGGGCCGGTGCCGCCGCTGGCCGACTCCATGCGTACCTATCTGTGCTTCCTCGACACCTGCGGCCTCCTCAGCCCTCACAGCGAATCGATCGTGGACCTGCTCGACGCCACCACGGTCCGCCGACATCAGCGCACGACGAAGGGTCGACCCGACGGAGCTGGGGCCTCTGGCCCGGGTCGTTCCGCTGGGCGCCGCCTCGGGTCAGGTCAGGCCGAAGTAGTCGAGGATCACCTCGGTCGTGTCGACGTCGGGCACGAGCTGATAGCGGTGGGTCCCACCCTCGACGGTTCGCAGTTCCAGCTCGGTCTCCCCGTCGCACCCGACGTAGCGGGTCACCGTCCACTCGGGCTCCTCGACGATCTCGGGCTGAGGGTCGCAGTTCTGTTCGATCGACCATCTTCTTGAAGGTGGCGGTCACCGGCGGGAAATTCACCCCCATGAGCAACGACTGGGCCGAGAATCCTCCCTCGTAGGGAACGACCTCGTCCGCGGTGCCGTGAAGGTGGAGAACGGACACGGGTTCTGAGGCGGGGCAGCCGGCCACGTCGGTTCCCGCCACGCTGGCGGCCCCGGCGATCCGGTCTCCTGCCGCGCACAGGAGTTTGTAGACCATGAGGCCCCCGTTGGAGAACCCCACGACGTACACCTGCGCCGGGTCCACCTGTGGCATCGCGGCCACCGAGTCCACCAGGTCCGCGAGATATGCACCGTCGTCGACCCCCCTTCCTCGCGCTTCACCACAGCACAGGCCACCGTGCCACGAGTCGCCGATGCCGCCGGGAGCCACGACGACGAGGCCGTGTCTGCCGGCCGCGTCGACCCAGCCACCCTCGGAGATCATCTGTTCGGGGTTCGCCGAATAGCCGTGCAGGACCACCACCGCGGGAAGCGGCGAGGCGGGAGACTGCTCGGGAAGCACGACCCGGCAGGCACGGCCGGGTTCGACCCAATCGGCGGGACACGCCTCCTCGCGGACGGGGGAGAGCGGGACGTTCTCGGTGCTGGCCGGACGGTCGATCGCCGGATCGACATCCCTCGTCGACCGACCCGTCCCGTCGGGCCCCAGCCTGCCACAGCCAGACCGCCCCTCCCACGAGGGCGACCACGATCACGGCCGCCACAGCCCACACGGCTCGGCGCCGACCGCTCGAGGAGGTGGGCGTCATCGACGGAATGGTAGGGGATTGCGCGGCCAACCCCCCGCTGGGCGATACTCGGATCTGACGGCCCGTCAGATCCGGGCCACGCCGACCGATCGGGAGGACCCGTGCATCTGGGCGACACCCCCGCCGACTCAGAGTTCCGAGACGAGATCCGTTCGTGGATGGCCGAGAACCTCACGGGGGACTTCGCCCGGTTGCGCCATCGGGGTGGACCGGGCGACGAGCACATGTTCGTCGAGGAACGCATGGAGTGGGAACGGCACCTCTCCGCAGCCGGATGGACGTGCGTCGGATGGCCACGCGATGTCGGGGGCCGAGGGCTTCCGCTCAACCAGGAGGTCATCTTCCACGAGGAGTACGCACGGGCCGGCGGTCCGGGAAGGGCGGGCCTCATCGGCGAGGGGCTCCTGGGCCCGACCCTCATCCACTTCGCCTCCGACGAACAGAAGTCGCGCTTCCTCCCGGGCATCGTCTCGGGCACCGAGTACTGGTGCCAGGGGTACTCCGAACCGAACGCCGGAAGCGACCTCGCCAACGTCCGGGCGACCGCTCGACTCGACGGCGACGAATGGGTCATCAACGGTCAGAAGGTGTGGACATCACTCGCACAGTGGTCGGACTGGTGCTTCGTCGTCTGCCGAACCGACCCCGACTCCGAACGGCATCACGGTTTGTCGTACCTCCTGATCTCCATGGATGCCCCCGGAATCGAGGTCCGGCCGATCCGGCAGATCACGGGGACCGCGGAATTCAACGAGGTCTTCTTCGACGATGCCCGGACACCCGCCCACAACATCGTCGGTGAGATCGGCGACGGATGGAAGGTGGCCATGGGGACGCTGGCCTTCGAACGCGGGGTCCTGACGCTCGGCCAACAGATGGCCTTCGAGCGCGAACTCGACGAGATCGTCGCGGTGGCGCGCGCCAACGGAAGGATCGCCGATCCGATCGTCCGGCAACGACTCGCCGATCTGTGGATCCGGCTCCGCATCATGCGCACGAATGCCCTGCGGACGTTGTCGGTCGACGCGGCGGGCGAACTCGTTGCGGAGGCCATGATCGGCAAGTTGTTCTGGGCCACCCTGCATCGCGACATGGGCGAAGCCGCCGTCGACGCCATGGGGGCGGACGCCATGATCATCGACGACCGCTACGACACCCACGAACCGCTCGGGCCCCTGCATCGGCTCTTCATGTTCATCGCGCGCCGACACGCATCTACGGTGGCTCGAACCAGATCCAGCGAAACATCATCGGGGAGCGAGCCCTGGGCCTCCCCCGCGAACCGCGCTGAGCCCGACAGACCCGAGGACCGACAACCATGGCGACGCCACCACCTCCCTACCCTCCCGCACACGGTCTGCTGAGTGATCGGACCGTGGTGGTGACCGCCGCAGCCGGAACCGGCATCGGGTTCGCCACTGCCCTGAGATGCGCCGAGGAGGGGGCTCACCTCGTCATCTCCGACATCCACGAACGGCGGCTCGGCGAAGCCGCGGAGAAGATCGAGGCCGAGACGGGAACGGCTCCCGCGACCCGCGCTGTGCAACGTCGGCTCCGACCACGACGTTCGGTCCCTCGTCGAGGCCGCCATCGCCGAGCTGGGCCACATCGACGTGTGGATGAACAACGCGGGGCTCGGTGGGAACGCTCCGATCACCGAGATGACCGACGACCAGTGGTCCTCGGTCATGGACGTCACCCTCACCGGGACCTTCCGCTGCCTGAGGGCGGTACTTCCCCACATGTACGACCGCGGCGCGGGTGTCGTCGTCAACAACGCCTCGGTACTCGGGTGGCGGGCACAGGAGGATCAGGCCCACTACGCCGCAGCGAAGGCCGGGGTGATGGCGCTGACGCGGTGCGCTGCGATGGAGGCCGCCGCGCACAACGTTCGGATCAACGCGGTGTCGCCCAGCCTTGCCATGCATCCCTTTCTCGCCAAGGTCACTCCCGACGGGCTTCTCGAGGAACTCGAGGCCCGCGAGGCGTTCGGACGCGCCGCCGAACCGTGGGAGATCGCCAACGTCATGGTGATGTTGGCGTCGGACTACTCGACGTACATGACCGGTGAGGTCGTGTCGGTCTCGAGCCAGCACCCGTAAGCTGGGGTGTCCGTGCAGCCGAGCCCGCCCCCGCACCGTTTCGCGCCATCACCTGGATGGCGGGTGCCCTGATACTTCTCGGGTCCGGCTGCTCGAACGACGTGCCAGAGCGATCCGAGGTGCTCGAGCTCGTCACGGAGTCGATGACCGACGTCCGCGACGGACTCGTCGCCGCAGGGGTGCCACCCGCGAGGGCCGACGACACGGTCACCCGCTTCGGCGGCTGCGTCTACACCCGCCTCGAGGCCGACGACGACGAACTCCGCGCTCTCGCTGCTGCCGACAGCGATGAACGGCTCGACGTCATCCAGCGCAACACCGAGGACTGCCAGCAGATCATCATCGATTCGCTGGGCGCGGGGGTCTGACCGCGATGGCGACCGTCGAGACCCCTTCCGAACTCCTCGACCTGGAGGGAACCGATCTCGGGATCACCGAGCCCGTGACCATCGCCGGATCCCAACTGACCGACTTCGAGGCGTCGACGGGAGCCGACACCAACTGGCTGGCTCTGTCGCTCGTCAACCTCTTCCTTCCCCGACTGGTGGAGGTCCGATCGTTCTCGATGGGCGTGAACGTCGGACTGGAGTCGGTTCGGTTCGGTCCACCCCTGGCCGCGGGCGACCGACTGGTGGGCAGGGGCCGCGTCCTCTCCGTCGAGAAGGTGGGCGAGGGGGTCCAGAGCGTCGTGGAGGTCACGATCACGGCCGTCGGACAGAACGAACCGGCCTGCGTGGCCGCGACGGTGAGCCGCTACTTCGCCTGACGGCTGCCTCGAACCCCTCCGAACGTCATTCGCCACGCTTCGTTACCCGCGGGTAACGTCGGCCATCGCCGACAACGCTACGTGGAGTAACACCAATGACTGAAGCCGTCATCGTGTCGACTGCGCGCACGCCCATCGGGCGAGCCATGAAGGGCTCGCTCAAGGACATGCGCCCCGACGACCTCACCGCCCTCATCGTCGACCAGGCCCTCAGCCAGGTCCCCCAACTCGACCGGAACACGGTGGAGGATCTGGTCCTCGGCTGCGGTCAGCCGGCCGGTGAATCCGGATACAACATGGCCCGCATCGTGGCGATCATGGCCGACATGGCCGACGTGCCGGGCGTGACCATCAACCGCTACTGCTCGTCGTCTCTCCAGGCCATCCGCATGGCGTCCCACGCCATCAAGGCCGGCGAGGGCGACGTCTTCGTCGCCGCCGGAGTCGAGACCGTCAGCCGGTTCCCCTCCGGGATGGCCGACGGCGGACCGACCAACCCCATTTTCAACGATGCGGTCGAACGCACGACCCAGCGGAGTGCGGGCGGCCAGGGCGACTGGACTCCCCCCTCGGGACTCCCCGACGTCTACATCGCCATGGGTCAGACCGCCGAGAACGTGGCCGAGGCCGAGGGGGTGACCCGCCAGGAGATGGACGAGTACGCGGCGCGCAGCCAGCAGCTCGCCACCGAGAGCCTCGAGAACGGTTACTGGGAGGGAGAGATCACCCCGGTGACGACCCCCGACGGATCCGTCGTCACCCAGGACGACGGCATCCGAGCCGGAACCACCGCGGAGAAGCTCGCCGGTCTGTCACCGGTGTTCCGCCCCGACGGAACCGTGACCGCCGGCAACGCCTGCCCCCTCAACGACGGGGCCGCCGCTGTCGTGGTCATGAGCGACACCCGCGCCAAGGAACTCGGTATCACCCCTCTCGCCCGCGTCATCTCGTCGGGTGTGTCGGGACTCAGCCCCGAGATCATGGGCCTCGGGCCGATCGAGGCATGCCGGCAGGCCCTCGGTCGCGCCGGCATGACCATCGACGACATCGACCTCGTCGAGATCAACGAGGCGTTCGCCGCTCAGGTTCTTCCGTCGGCCAAGCACCTCGGTATCCCTCTCGAGAAACTCAACACCCGGGGTGGGGCGATTGCGGTCGGACACCCCTTCGGCATGACCGGTGCCCGGATCATGACCACCCTCATCCACAACCTCCAGGAATCCGACAAGCGCTACGGGTTGGAGTCGATGTGCGTGGGCGGCGGCCAGGGTATGGCCATGATCGTCGAGCGCCTCTAGGTTCTCGGCGACGTCTCTCCGGGCCGGATCGATCTCCTCAGCGCAGGAGGATCCGGCCCGGCGAGTCTCCACCGGCCGGCAGGACCTCACCGATGTCCTCGGCCTGGACTCCGCGGCGACGGAGATCCTCGAGGGCACCGGGGGCCCGGTCGGGAGCGACGGAGAACACCAGCCCTCCCGACGTCTGGGGGTCGGCCAGAACGACGCTCACGGCCTCGTCGTGGCCTCCCGCGTCGAGATGGTCGCCCACGAAATCGAGGTTCCGCCGCGTGCCGCCGGGCACCATCCCGGCGTCGACCAGCTCCCAGGTACCGTGCAGGACGGCGACCTCGGCGGGATCGATGACCACGTCGACACCCGAGGCCGACGCCATCTTGTGGAGATGACCGAGGAGTCCGAACCCGGTCACATCGGTACAGGCAGAGGCGCCATGGTCGACCGCGACCTCCGAGCCCGGCCCGTTGAGGGTGGTCATCGACGCCACCGCAGCGGCGTAGGCCGGTGCGACGAGAGGGTCGGTCTCGACGGCAGTGCGCTCGCCCCGCTTCACGGCGGTGGCGATCACCCCGGTGCCGAGCGCCTTGGTCAGGATGAGAACGTCACCGACCGCGGCGCCGGCATTGGTGAGCACGGACCCGGGTTCGACCTCGCCGATCACCGCCTGACCGTAGAGGGGTTCGGCTCCCGAGATGGTGTGGCCCCCCGCCACGATCCATCCGCCCTCCGCCGCGATGTCACGTCCGCCCAACAGGACCTCGACCAGCATCTCCTGAGGGAGCTCGGCGGGCCACGACACGACGTTCAACCCGAACAGGGGTCGCCCGCCCATGGCGAACACGTCGGACGCGGCGTTGGCGGCCGCGATCCGACCCCACGTGCGCGCGTCATCGACGATGGGTGGAAAGAAGTCGCATGTCGCCACGAGAGCGCGCCCGTTCGGGCGACGCCACACGAGGGCATCGTCGCCGGTGTCGTTGCCGACGAGGAGGTCGGCAGGGCTGGATTGTGAGATGTGGCGCACGACCTGCGCCAGAGCCGACGGCCCGAGTTTGGACGCTCAACCGGCGCCCGAACTGAACGATGTCAGCCGGACGTCTCGACCGTCGTCGGTGCGGTCACTCATGAGCGGGAGGCTAGTGGTCGACCGGCCCGATGGTGGCGGCCCGGCCCACGTGCCGAGGTGCCGGATGCCGAGATGCGGAGAAACCGAGAGGCAGGCGGACAGGGTCGCGTGAACTCAGATCCCCTCGGCGGCGCGGCGCAGCAGGTCCTCGGCCTCGCCGAGATCAGCGAGCACGTCCACCCGCGCGCCCTCCCCGGTGGTTGCCGGCGCGCGTCGCATCCAGATCCCCGCGGTGGCTCCGCGCGCCCGAAGGGCAGGGGGGCGGCCCACGCCCCAGGCCATGGTCACCCGTTGATCGGACCCACCGAAGAGCATCGAACGGTCGCCACCGTCGACGATGCCGTCGACGGTGGCGTCGTCGACCGCGGTCAACGGAGGTCCGCACGCGGCGTCGAGAGAGTCCGCGAGCGCCACCGCGACGGCGTCGAGGTCGTCGGCCCTCAGGCTGAACAAGGACCGCCTGGCCCCATCCCAGGAGGGCCGGCCCTCGGAGACCAGCGACGGGGTGACCATCGCCAGACGGGCGGCCCGCCGCGCGAACACCAGCCCCGAGGCGACGAGAGCCGTTCCCACGATCGCCCACAGCAGCCCCAGCGGGGAGACGAACGCCGCCACCAGTGCCACCGATCCGAGGAGCACCCGCGCCGACGCTGCTCGTGCCGCCGCCGGCTCCTTGCGAGCCGCGGCCCGTAGATGAGCCGGCGCCAGTCCGGAAGGAGTGGCGTCGTAGATGATCACCCTGGTGTCAGGTTCCGTACACCGGGGTCGGCGGCTGCGCCTCGGCCAGGAGGTCGGCGACCGCGGCGCCGACCTCGGCGGGGTCCCATCGCTCGCCCTTGTCGATGCTCGGGCCGTGGGACCATCCCTCGGCGACACCGATCTTCCCACCCTCGACCTCGAAGACGCGCCCCGTGACGTCGGCCGACTGCGCCGACCCGAGCCACACCACGAGGGGAGCGACGTTGTCGGGGGCCATGGCGTCGAACCCACCGTCGGTGGGGGCCGCCATCATGTCGGCGAAGGCGGCTTCGGTCATGCGCGTGCGGGCGGCAGGGGCGATGGCGTTGGCGGTCACGCCGTAACGTCCCAGCTCGGCGGCCTGGACCAGGGTGAGTGACGCGATGCCGCCCTTCGCCGCCGAGTAGGCGGCCTGGGCGATCGACCCCATCAGCCCTGCGCCCGACGAGGTGTTGATGATCCTGCCGTCCACCTCGTCGCCCGCCTTCGAGCGGTCCCTCCAATGACCCGCCGCGTACCGGGCGGGCAGGAAATGGCCCCGCAGGTGAACCCGCATGACCGCGTCCCACTCGTCGGAACTGGCGTTGGCGAACATGCGATCGCGGAGGATCCCCGCGTTGTTGACCACCACGTCGAGACGGCCGAAGGACTCGATGGCGTCAGCGATCAGTTGCTCCGCACCCTGATCGTCGGCGACATCGCCGCCGTTGACGATCGCGTCGCCTCCCCCCGCTCGGATCTCGTCCACGACCTCCTGGGCGGGCGACAGTGACTCCCCCGTGCCATCCGGATCCGCTCCGATGTCGTTGACCACCACCGCGGCGCCCTGACGGGCGAATTCGAGTGCATGCCCGCGGCCGATGCCGCGCCCCGCCCCGGTCACGATGACCACCCGTCCGTCACAGATTCCAGCCATTGGCTCTCCTTGTCGTGTGCACCGTGGAGTCTCCCGCGATGTCTGACACCGCGTCACATTTCCCTCTACCGTGACGCGGTGCGCTTCGGAGTCACCATGTTCTCGACGGATCTCGCGATGGACCCCGTCGAACTGGCGGTCGAGGCCGAGGCCCGGGGGTTCGACTCCCTCTACCTGCCCGAGCACACCCACATCCCGACGTCACGGATCACGCCACCCCCCACCGGCGACCCCGAGCTCGCCGAGGAGTACAAACGCACGCTCGACCCGTTCATCTCGCTCGCCGCGGCGGCGTCGGTCACGTCGACCCTGAGGCTCGGGACCGGCGTCTCGCTCGTCGCCCAACGTGAGCCGTTGGTGACGGCGAAGGCCATCGCCACCCTGGCCCATCTCTCGCACGGCCGGGTCGCCCTCGGCATCGGCTTCGGCTGGAACCGTGACGAGATGGAGGATCACGGTGTCGACTACGGGCGGCGGCGGGCGCGCACCCGAGAGCACATGTTGGCGATGATCACGCTGTGGGACAACGACGTCGCGTCCTTCGACGGCGTCGATGTGTCGTTCCCACCCAGCTGGTCGTGGCCGAAGCCGCCGGCGAGGATCCCCGTGCTGTTGGGCGGCGGAGCGGGGCCGAAGCTGTTCGCCCACATCGCCGAATACGGCGACGGATGGATACCCATCGGAGGCGCCGGACTCACCGAGGCCGCTCCCCGGTTCCTCAGAGCCATGGACGAGGCGGGCCGGGACCCCGCATCGATGGAGATCGTGCCGTTCGGATCGGTTCCCGACGCCGCGAAGATCGACCACTTCAACTCGATCGGGGTGACCGAGTGCGTGTTCCGCCTGCCGTCCGCCGGGCGTGACGAGGTCCTCGCGGCCCTCGACGATCAGTCCCGATTCCTCGGGAAGTAGGGCGGCCAGGGAGCGTCGCCGAGACCGCCCTCGCGATCCCGCGACGCGAGTTCGAGAAGAGCGTCGAGCCGGCAGGGATGGTCGTCGAGCGTCTCGTTGAGATCGCCCCGCTCCGCCAGCATCCCGGGGACGGTCACCACGTCGAAGTCCTCGAGCTCGATGCCGGGCAGGTCCTCCCACCGAAAAGGCATCGAGACCGTCGCCCTCGGCGTCGGCCGGACGGAGTACTCCGAGGCCACGGTGCGGTCACGGGCATTCTGGTTGTAGTCGATCAGGACCCGCGCACCGCGGTCCTTCTTCCACCAGGCGGACGTGGCGAGGTCGCCCCGCCGTCGCTCCACCTCACGCGCCAGAGCGAGGGCGGCCTCCCTCACCTCCGAGAACCCCCAGGCGGTGACGAGACGCACCGAGATGTGGATCCCTCGCGAGCCCGAGGTCTTGGGGAAGCCCACCAGCCCCATCTCCGACAGCACCTCGCCGACACAGGCGGCGACCTCGCGGACCTCGGGAAACCCGACTCCGGGGGACGGGTCGAGGTCGACACGCAGTTCGTCGGGGTGCTCGAGGTCCCAGCGTCGAACCGCCCAGGGGTTGAGATCGATGCAACCGAGGTTCACCGCCCAGACGACGTGCGCGAGATCCGAGGGACAGAGCTCCTCCGCGGTGCGCCCCGACGGAAATGCCACGGTCACGGTCCTGAGCCAGTCGGGACGCGACGACGGCACTCTCTTCTGGAAGAAGTGATCGCCGTCCACCCCCTCGGGGTACCGCTTCATCACGGTCGGTCGGGACGCCACACCGCGGAGCACCGCGTCACGCACCGAGATGTAGTACTGGACGAGATCCCATTTGGTGATCCCCCGTTCGGGGAAGACCACCCGGTCGGGCGATGACACCCTGACCGCGTGCCCGTCGACCTCGACCTCCACGGCGTCGCCCGCCACGGCTCAGTCCCCCGACGCAGCGGCCAGCTGTTCAGGGGTACCACCCGTGGCCAGCAGCCCGCCGAATCCCGCCGCGGGTCGGGGTGGTCCGATGAAGAACCCCTGTGCCGCATGGACGCCGAGCCGTCGCTGGGCCTCGAGCGCTCCGGACGTCTCGATTCCCTCGATCACCACGTCGAAGCCGAGGAGACCCGACATGCCGACGACCGCGGCGACGATGGCGGCACTCCGCGAGTCCGAGTCGAGCCGCGCCGCGAATCGCTGGTCGATCTTGACCGAGTCGACATCGAGTCGGAGAAGGTGGTCGAGCGACGAGAAGCCCGTCCCGAAGTCGTCGAGGGCGATCCGAACTCCCACGCCGTGGAGATCAGCGATCGCGCCGGCTGTCGCCGGTCCGAGCGGCAGCGGGGATTCCTCGGTGATCTCGACGGTGACGAAGGCGGGATCGACACCATGGGTGGACACCGCGTGGTCGACCATGGCGACCAGATCCGGGTCGACCCAGCTCCCCGCGACGTTGATCGACACCCCGACGTCGAGGCCCATTCCACCCCAACGGGCGAGCTCGAGGCAGGCATGGTCGATCACCCACTCGTTGAGGCTGCGCTGGGTTCCCTCCGAGATCTCCGATCCGAGGAATGCTCCGGGATGCAGGATCCCCCGGTCGGGGTGACGCAGACGCAGCAGCGCCTCGGCGCCGCCGATACGGCCCGACGCGTTGATCCGTATCGGCTGGAACCAGAGCTCGAACCAGCCGTTCGCGAGTGCATCCCCGACGAGTTGATCGACGGCTCGTCCACCCCGCCGTCCGAGGACGGCCTCGAGTTGCTGGGTACGTTCCTGGAGAGCTCGGTCGAGGGCCACGACCCGACGCCGGAGCCCGAAATCGTCGGTGCCGGTGCCGTCCTCGGGCCGGCGGATGTCGATCTCGGCCACACGGTGTCCCGCCGACTCCTCGATCCGCTGACCGGCCAGGGCCAACGGCGTGAGCCGCCGCGCCGCGAGCAGGTGGGTCGCGGCGTCGCGGTCCTGACGCAGGGAGATGGCCACGCTCGCAGCGACCTCGTGGGCGCGCACCAACGCCAGCGGCTCGAGTGCTTCGGAGTCGAGCGCGGCCCGGATCCAGTAGTCGGCGTCGTCGTGTCGGCCCACCTCGCGGGCTGCGATCGCCGCCTCGAGGGCCAGTGCCGCCTCGACCCGCAGGTCGACTCCGATGGCCTCTGGCAGGGATTCCACCACCACGAGAGCGTCACCGTGGCGACCCAGCGAGTTCGCCGCCGACATCCTGACCAGGGTCTCGAGCACGGTGATCGCGTCGTCATCGTGGGTCTCGGGCTCCCGCTCGAGGAGCGCAGCGGCAACATCACCGTCACCCGCCGACAATCCCAGCGCATCACGCAGGACGCGGGCCCACCCCTGCACAGTGCCGTTCCCCGCAGCCATCGCGCCGAGCCTCGATCGCAGGTGGGACGCTCCGAGCGAGCCCAGCGGGTGGGCGACGACGTTGAGCACCGCATCGCGGGCGACGGCGGACAGCGATCCGGCGGTCACCGACATCAACGCGGCGTCGAGCGCCCGGGCCAGCCGGTGATTGGCGTCGCTGTTGCGACCCAGTCGAACCAAGGGACGGACCGCAGCACACAGCAGATCGATCCGGAGAGAATCGGGCAGGGCTCCGCCACGTTCGAGGAGCCGGCTCTCCCAGTCGATGGCCTCGACCATCCGCTCGTCGTCCGACACCTGCTCCGGCGAGCGTGCGCATCTGTCGAGCCAGGTCGACACCGACCGAGATCTCGCGGTCGTCCTCGGCGTACTGCGCGATGTCGAGCGCCAGCGACAGGACCTCGAGCGACTCGGGCCGGCGACACGTCCGCTGCGGCGATTGAGCCAGCGTCGCGCTAATGTCGAGGAAGGTCGATGATGTCGCGACCGGGGGTCGCGCACCATGTCGCGGTGACGGGCCTCGAGATCGTCGCAGATCACCGCTCGCTCCCGCCCCGGCTCGCGCCTCTGCGGGATTCATGGCGGTCATCGTAATGACGGCCCCCTTCGCCCTCGGGGATGCCGCAGCCCCTGCGACCGGCCGAACGACCGTGCCTCGATCGTCACCCCGCGGCCGGCACCTCTCAGGCCGACGGCGGCATCCAGTGACCACCGTTGACGGGCAGATGCGGTCCCGGTGACGCACTTCGACAGAGGCGACGCGAAGAACACCACGGCGCCCGGCGATCTCCGAGGAGTGCGGCAGGTATCCCAGAGCGCCGTCTCCGCGGACGCGTTCGGCGTAGATGTCCTCCCACGTCGCGTCACCACCTCGATCGCCGGCCTGCCACTCGAAGTAGGTCCTGACGCTGTCGCCCCAGATGTAGCCGGGGTGCACCGCGTTGACCCGGATCCCCTCGTCGCCGAGTTCGAGCGCCAGCGTCTTGGTGATCGCGCGCCGAGCGCGGCCTTCGAGGCTGCGTACGAGCCGTGCGTGGCCTCGAGGTGCTGGATCGACATGGTGTTGACCATCACGATCCGGGCGTCACCGCGTCTCGGCCGCCGCACGGCGCAGTGCGGGCAGCAGGGCCTGGGTCAGCGCCAGCGTGCCGAAGTAGTTGACGTCGATCGGGTCGCTGCCACTTCGCGAGGTCGGCGTCGGCGAACGCCTCGTGCCGCCCACCGTGGAACGCCGAGTTGACGAGGATGTCGAGCCGACCGAACTCCGGTCGCACCGGTGTCGACGACCGCCGTCCGGTCGTCGGGAGAACGTGATGTCGGCGGTCACCGAGACGCATCGGCGACCCATGTCCGAGATGCGCCCGACTCAGCGTCCGGCATCACCCGGTCGGATCGGGCGACCAGCACCACGTCGGCGCCGGCCTCGGCCAGCTGCAGGGAGATGTCGGTGCCCATTCCCGGGCCGACCCCGGTGACGACACGCGGTTCGATTCTCCAACATGATTCCCCCTCGAGTGCACGGCGGCGCAACGCTTGGTCGATGCGAGTCTGTCAGCCCTTGGGCAGCGCCGACCACGGCTGGTCCCGATCGGTCATCGGCTCGCGGGGCAGCCCCAGGGCCTGCTCGGCGAGGTTGTTGCGGTGCACCTCCTCGGTACCGCCGCCGATGCGCGACGCGAACTGGTTGAGGCACTGGTACTGCCAGAAGCCGTCGCCCTCCGCCTCGTGGTTCAGCATTCCCTCTGCGCCTTCGCAGTCGAGCGCGAGGGTCGCTCGGTGGGCGAACGATCGGGTGAAGAAGTTCTTGAGGAGACTGCCGTGAAGCGCCAGCTCCAGGCGACCGGTCATCACTGCGGTCTGCGTTCTCATCGACATGTAGCGCATGATCTGCTCGTTGGACCACACCCTGGCCAGCTCACCGCGCACGATCGGGTCCTCGGTCCGTCCGCATCGTCGTCGCCGTCGCCACCACGTTGCGGAACGTGGTCGCCTGACCGGCCCCGGAGATCATCGAGGCCTCATTGCGCAGGGTGGTGCGGGTGACCGTCCACCCGTCCCCCGAGTTCCCCCACCATGTTCTCGGTGGGGATCTCGCACGTCGGACAGGAACACCTCGTTGAAGTGGGCCACGCCCTGGGCCTGGACCAGTGGTCGCACGTCGATGCCGGGGCTCGACATGTCGACGATGAAGAAGCGTGAGGCCCTGGTGCTTCGGCACGTCGGGGTCGGTTCGGGCGATGAGGATCCCGAAGTCGGCGTGCTGCGCCGACGAGTTCCACACCTTCTGGCCGTTGACGACCCACTGGTCACCGTCGAGGACGGCGCGGCGTCGCCAGCGTGGCCAGATCGCTCCCCGCTCCGGGCTCACTGAAGAGCTGGCACCACCCCTCCTCGCCCGACAGCAAGGGCGGAAGGATATCGCTGTTGCTGTTCAGGCGTTCCGTGCTTCATGAGCGTCGGGCCCGACGAGTGCCTGCGCCGCGGTGAGGAACCCCGAGGTGGCGTCGAAGTCCGCCAGTTCCTGGTTGAAGATGATCTGCTGAGCGGCTGTCCCGCCACGCCCGCCGAACGCGCGTCGGCCAGGCGATGCCCGCCCATCCGCCTTGGTAGAGGGTCTTCTGCCACTCGCGTGCACCGACGCCGGTAGTCGGCTGCGACCTCGGGGTCGGTGGACGCCCCGTTGCGGGACCAATCGGTGTCATCGCCGGCCTTGGGCGTGGCGTGCGCCTCGAGGAACGCCCGCACCTCGGCGCGAAACGACGCTTCCTCGGGGGTGTCCTCGAAATTCACGCGCCGCATCCTAGAACACGTTCCACTTTTCGCCGAACCCCGGACTACCGTCGATTCGTGCCCTCCGAACCCGTTGTCGCATCGGTCCCCTTGAGACTCGGCGTTCAGAATCTGTTTCTCATTCGACCGGTCCGTGTGGGGGGTCGGCGAGGGGTCACCGTCTTCGATCCCGGCGCCCAACCCGAGCGAGTCGCGGAGTACCAGACCATGCTCCCCGACCACTTCGACGTCTGGGCCGCCACAGAGCTCTTCGCCGCGTCCGACGTCGACGCCCTGGGCCGCGCCTGGGAGGAACGGTCGATCCGACCGGCCGCGGTGGTTCAGGGGCCCGCCGCCGCTCCGCTGCGGGGTCAGGTCTCCTCGTCGGGCCTGGCGCTTTTCGTGTCGGGATGGTCGGTCGTCGGGATACGCCGCCATCGATTCGCTCGACACGGGCGTCGCCGGATCGACGCGGACCCCTGGGCGGCGAAGGGGATTCTGTGGGTGGCCCTGACCCATCGGACCGGAGCCCGCGTCGACGTCTCCGTGACCCACCTCCACGCCGGCGGATACCTGGGGGACGAGCCGGCCGACGCCCCTTCGGTACGCCGCGATCAGGTGCAGGAGGTCGTCGACTTCCTGGAGGCGTCCCGCCGGCACTCCGTCCCCCTCGTGGTGGGTGGCGACTGGAACATCGGCGGTGGGCCACCGGGCCTCGTCGCCGGGCCCGACGACCGCCACCTCCGGGAATCCCTCGCCACGCTGGGACTCGTCGATGCCTGGGACATCGTGGGCGAGGGTCCCGGGTACACCTCGAACTGCAAGGAGCACCCCGGTCTTTTCGTCGACGACCCCGACGACGCCCGCTACTGCGCCGAACCGGCTCCCGTCTCGCCGCAGCTGTCGCGCATCGATCGGTGCTTCGTGTCGACCGGAGACGCGGTGCGCGTTCGCTCCGTTCGTCGTCGAGCACACCGCAGGGCTCCCGACGCCCCCCTCGTGGATGTCATTCCGACGTTGTCGGACCATGTCGGCCTCGACCTGGACCTGGACCTCCGTGTGCCCGAGCAGGCAACCTCTGCCTCGACCGGAATCACGTCGTGACAGACGTCGTCGACGCGGACGAGGGCGATGTCGACCCCCGAGGTCCACGCGGCCGTCACCGGGGGTCGTGTCAGTAGCCGCGCCACTCGGGAGCCCGACGCTCCCGAAAGCTGGTCATGCCCTCGGCGAAGTCCTCGGAATGGGTGTTGACCTCCACGGCCCACGACTCGGCGTGGATCATGGTCTGCCGGTCGACGTCGAGCGACTGATTCAGCAACCACTTCGACAGTGACAGGGCTCGGGTGGGACCCGAGGCCAGTCGCGCCGCCCACTCCTCCGCTGCGTCGTGCAGTCCGGCGGCGGGCACCACCTTGTTCACCAGTCCCAGACGTTCCGCCTCCGCCGCCGGCAGGTCCTCGGCGAAGAAGATCAGCTCCTTGGCCTTGTGCATCGGAATGAGCCGCGGCAGGAGATAGGCCCCCAGAGCGTCGACGACCAGGCCCCGACGGCTGAAGATCTCGATGAACTTGGCGTTGTCGGCGGCGATCACCAGATCGCAGGCGAGCGCGAGGTGAGCGCCCATTCCGGCGGCGGTTCCGTTGACCGCGGCGATGATCGGAAGATCCGAGTCCAGCAGAGTCGGGAACAACGTGTACTGACCGTCGAGCATCATGCGCCGGGCATCGCCCACCACCCGGTCGGGCACACCCTCCGCCCGATCCGATTCACGGGGGTAGGCCAGGTCTGCACCGGGGCAGAACAGCTTCTCGCCGGTGGCGGTGAGAACGATGCACCGGGCGTGATGAGTTCCGTTCGCCGCGGCCACGAGATCGCGGATGCGATCTCGACACGGCGGACTCAGGGCATTGCCCGCCTCGGGGCGGTCGATCGTGATCCAGGCCACCTGGTCCACGACCTCGTAGCGGATCTGTTCGTCGAGAGGGCGTTCGTCGCTCATAGCGGCATGGACGATACTCGCGGGGTGAGCTTCACCTCCCGTGCCGACGAGTTCGAGCCCCTCCCCGCCGAACGATCGCAGATGTTCGCAGGGTTCCCTCACCGCCCCGACGGCGTCTTCTTCCCCACTCTCGTGGGCCTCGTTCTCGAGGAACTGCGTCTCGACTACGCGCGGATGCGGTTGCCACACCGACCCGAACTGAACCAACCGGCGGGAGTGGTCCACGGCGGCGCCATCGCCACTCTCATCGACACCGTCGTGGTTCCGGCGATCGGGTGCGCCTACGACACAGTTCCCGTCATGTTCACGACGGATCTCCACGTGAGCTTCCTCGCCGCGTCGGTCGGCGAGGATCTCATCGCCGAGGGAACAGTCCTTCGTCGTGGTCGCTCGACGGTCTTCACCCGGGTCGAGGTGTTCCTTCCCGACGGCACCTTCGCCGCCGTCGGCAGCCGCGACGTACCAGCTGCGGCTCCCTCGTCAGAACGGCGGCTGAGCGACCTCGTCGACCTCCGATGATCGTGGTGCCGGACACCGTGACCGGCGCCGTCGACGTGGTGTACTGGGCCCATGGAACCGCCCGATCTCGTCGAACTCGACCCCGACACGTCGATCTGGGATGACGTCCACACCGTCGCCCCGCTCGTGCTGGTGGGCACGAAGGAAGGGGACGGCTTCGACCTCGCACCCAAGCACCTGGCGATGCCGATCGGCTGGAGCGAGTACTTCACCTTCGCCTGCACCCCCGAGCACCACACCTTCACCAACATCGAGGCTCATCCCGAGTTCACGGTCAGCTACGTGCGGCCCGACAGCGTGGTGCTCCTCGGGCAGTCAGCCGGAGAGCGGGCCGACGGGGAGAAGCTCGCGCTCGACCTCCTTCCCACTTTCCCTGCGGCGTCGATCGACGGCGTCCACGTCGCCGGGTCGTATCTCCATCTCGAATGCCGGCTGGACCGCTTCGTGGGCGGGTTCGGGCGCCACAGCCTCATCGTCGGGCGGATCGTGCGGGCCGCCTGCGACCCCGCCGTGGCGCGGTCGCCCGACATCGACGACGCCGAGCTGATCGAGGACTCCCCTCTACTCGCCTTCATCTCCCCCAACCGCTTCGCCAGCATCGAGCACACTCTGTCGTTTCCGTTTCCACGAGGATTCCGGCGATGAACGACTCGGGGCCCTCACCGGCCGTCGTCCTCGAGTACATGAAGGAGCGGGTCGACGAGATGAGCTCCCTGCTGGAACGCCTGGCCGGGACCGAGTCACCGTCCAGCGATGTGGCTTCCCAACGCGACGTGCGCGACATGCTCGCCGACTCTCTCGATCAGGTCGGGCTCACGACCGAGCGGATACGCGGCCACGAGGTCGGGGATCATCTCCGTGCTGAACGCGCCCGCCGGGTCGAGGGAGCACCGACCCAGCTGCTGCTGGGCCACCTCGACACCGTGTGGCCCATCGGAACCCTCGACACGATGCCCGTCGAGAGAACCGATGATCGCCTCGCCGGCCCGGGTACCTTCGACATGAAGGCCGGCCTGGTGCAGATGATCTTCGCTCTGGGCGCCGTCGAGCGCCTCGGGTTGCCGATGTCGGTGGAACCCGTCGTGCTGATCAACAGCGACGAGGAGATCGGTTCGCCCGAGTCTGGGGCGCTGATCGCCCAGCTGGCGGCAGATGCGGTGCGGGCGTTCGTCCTCGAGGGATCGTTCGGTTCCGCGGGCGACCTGAAGACCGGCCGCAAGGGGGTCGGACGCTTCAGCCTCATCGTCACCGGGGTGGCGGCGCACGCGGGCCTCGACCCCGGCATGGGGACCAGCGCGGTGCTCGAGATCGCCGCGCAGATCCAGCGGGTCTTCGAACTGAACGATCCTGAACGAGGGGTGACCCTCAACGTCGGAACCGTGGACGGGGGGTTGCGTCCCAACGTCGTGGCTCCCGAGGCCCGCGCCGAGATCGACTGCCGTGTTCCCACCCATGAGGACGCCCGACGGGTCGAGGAGTCGCTCCGGGCACTGCAACCGACCCAGGAGGGGATCCGCCTCGCGGTGACCGGCGGGTTCGGCCGCCCGCCGATGGAGCCGACCGAGCGGAACCGGGAATTGTGGGAGACCGCCCGGCAGGCCGCGGAGTCCCTCGGTCTGGGCGTCGGCGAGGCGTTCGTCGGCGGAGGGTCCGACGGCAACATCACCAGCCAGTACACCGCGACACTCGATGGCCTCGGGGCGGTCGGAGCGGGAGCACACGCTCCACACGAACATGTCGTCGTGTCGAAGATGCCCGAGCGGGCCGCCCTACTGACCCTGCTGTTGACGGCACCGGCTCCAGCTGGAGACGGTGGCGCCTCGTAGGGAATACTCCGGGCAGGAGGTGAGGCGTCATGACCCATTTCCACTTCACCAGCGTCACCCGACTTGCAGAGTTGAGCGCAGACACGATCGAGATCGAGCGGGTCGACCGGCGCTCGTGGGGTCGCGGCCAGTTCCTGGCCGCGACCGTCGCCGGGAACGAGGAGTTGCCTCACGAGATCGAGCGGGTCGACGGTCGGCTGTCCGAGGTCGTTGCCGGCGACGTGATCGTCGGTGCGCTCGGCACCAGAGCCGCCACACTGCAGTGCGTCGGGGACTGGGAGGCGGTCGGCGACGACCTCCGGCTCGACGCCCTGTCCATGGCGGGGGTGATCGGTCGGTGCACGTCGCGCTCCCCCTTCGCCCGCCCCGTGATTCCCCTCGAGTATCTGGGGCACGTGAAAGGCCCCGACGGCCTGATGTCCATGGACCAGTTCGCGCTGCGTCCGCAGCCGACGACCTACGACGTGCCGACGATTCTCATCATCGGCACCTCCATGGACGCCGGCAAGACGTTCGCGGCACGGAAGGTGATCCGGTCGTTGCGAGCCCGGGACCTCGACGTGGTCGCCGCCAAGCTCACCGGCGTCGGCCGGTACCGCGACGCCCTCAGCATGTTGGACTCGGGAGCCAAACGGGTCTTCGACTTCGTCGATGCCGGACTTCCCTCGACCGTGGTGCCCCCCGAGGACTATCGCCGGGCTCTCGTTCCCCTGCTGTCGGCGATCGCCGCCGAGCAACCCGACGTGGCCGTCGTCGAGGCGGGCGCCTCGCCGCTCGAGCCCTACAACGGCGACATCTGTGTCGAGACACTCCTCCCCCACACCCGGTTCGTGATCCTCTGCGCCAGCGACCCCTACGCGGCCGACGGCGTGATGTCCGCCTTCGGGGTCACCCCCGATCTCATCGCAGGACGAGCCACGAGCACCCAGGCCGCGGTCGACCTGGTCGAACGCCTGACGGGGGTGCCCGCCCTGAATCTCCTCGACCCCGAGTCGAAACCCCTGCTGTGGGCACTCCTGGCCGAACGGCTCGGCCTGGAGTAGCAGAAACGCCATCGACCGCCTACAGGCGCTCGATGACCGTCACACACCGCCCACGCCACCCCACAACGCCATCGACCGCCTACAGGCGCTCGATGACCGTCACACACCGCCCACGCCACCCCACAACGCCATCGACCGCCTACAGGCGCTCGATGACCGTCACACACCGCCCACGCCACCCCACAACGCCATCGACCGCCTACAGGCGCTCGATGACCGTCACATTGGCTTGGCCGCCGCCTTCGCACATGGTCTGAAGTCCGTAGCGACCGCCGGTGCGCTCGAGTTCGTTGAGCAGGGTCGTCATGAGGCGGACGCCGGTTGCCCCCAGAGGGTGGCCCAGGGCGATGGCGCCGCCGTTGACGTTGACCTTCGACATGTCGGCATCGAGTTCCTTCTGCCACGCCAGGACGACGGACGCGAACGCCTCGTTGATCTCCACGAGGTCGATGTCGTCGAGGGTCATCCCGACCTTCTGAAGCGCCCGCTTCGTCGCGGCGATCGGAGCGGTCAGCATGTAGATCGGATCGTCACCCCACACCGAGAGGTGGTGCACCCGCGCCCGAGGGGTCAGCCCGTGGTCCTTCACCGCCTGCGGGGACGCCACCAACATGGCGGCCGACGCGTCGGAGATCTGCGACGCGACCGCCGCGGTCACCCGTCCCCCTTCGACGAGGGTGGCCAGGGAACGGATCTTCTCCAGATTCGGTTCGCGGGGTCCCTCGTCGTGGGACAGGCCCGCCAGCGGAACGATCTCGTTGTCGAAGCGCCCCTCGGCCCTCGCCGCGAGCGCCCTCTCGTGGCTCTCGACGGCGAATGCCTCCATGTCCTCCCGACTGATGTCCCACTTCTCGGCGATCATGTCGGCACCGCGGAACTGGCTGACCTCCTGGGTTCCGTACCGCTCGACCCAACCCTCCGACGTGGAGAACGGGTCGGTGTAGCCGAACTGCTCGGCCACGATCATCGCCGAGCTGATGGGAATGGCCGACATGTTCTGGACGCCGGCGGCGACGACGAGATCCTGGGTCCCGCTCATCACCCCCTGGGCCGCGAAGTGAACGGCCTGTTGGGACGACCCGCACTGGCGGTCGATGGTGACGCCGGGGACGTGCTGGGGCAGACCCGCGGCCAGCCAGGCCGTGCGGGCGATGTCGCCGGCCTGCGGGCCGATGGTGTCGAGGCAGCCCATCACGACGTCATCGACCGCCCCGGGATCGACCCCGGTTCGCTCCATCAGTGCGTTGAGGGTGTGGGCCCCGAGATCGGCGGGGTGGATCTGTGACAGCGTGCCGCCCCGCTTTCCCACGGGGGTTCGGACGGTGTCGATGATGTACGCCTCGGCCATGGCGGCAGAGTACGACACCCCGCCCGACCACGGCCAAGGCGCCGGAGCCCTCGATCGCCCGTTCGGGCCGCCGCCGGGTCCGGCCGGGATCGGTACGATGCGCCGGTGTTCGACATCGATCCGACCAATGAGGGCCAGGCCGCGTTCTGGGGAGGTCCCGGGGCATCGCACTGGGTGCAGGGAGCGGACCTCTACGACGCCCAGCTGGAACCGTTCATCGCCCCCGTCATCGAGGGAGCCGATCTCTCCGGTGGGGACTCCGTCATCGACATCGGCTGCGGAACGGGAGCGGTGTCCCGCGCCGCGGCGAAGGTCGTCGGCGAGGGGTCGGTGATCGGATACGACATCTCCGAATCGATGGTGTCCGAGGCCCGCCTGCGTTCAGGCGGCGAGACCCGACACCGCGTCGCAGATGCTCAGATCGAACCGTTCACGCCCGGGGGGTGCGACGTCGTGATCTCACGGTTCGGCGTGATGTTCTTCGGCGATCCGGTGGTCGCGTTCGCGAACCTGGCGTCGGCCACCCGCCGGGGCGGCCGTCTCAGTTTCGTGTGCTGGCAGGACGTCTCGGCCAACGAGTGGATGTCGGGTCCCGGCCACGCGGTCGCACCGATACTCGGCCCACCCCCGGAGCCCGAACCGGGTGCACCGGGCCCCTTCTCGCTGGCCGATCCGGACCTGGTCGCAGAGACGCTCGACGCCGGGGGGTGGACCGGCATCGAGGTCGAGGCGTTCACCCCCGACCTCTACGTCTCGGGACCGGGCTCGCTGGATCAGGCCGTCGAGTTCATGATGGGTCGCACCGCCATCGCCTCGATCCTCGCCGACCGGCCGCCCGACGACGCGGACGCCGTTCGAACCATTCTCTGCGACGTCTTCGAGCCCCACCACGACGGCGTGGGGGTGAGGTTCAACTCTGCGGCGTGGGCGGTGCGAGCACTGCGGCGCTGACCGAGCGCAGGTGGTGGGCGGCGTCGCCGTCGCGGGCCTGGAGGGCCCACGATCGCTTCAACCACAGGTGAAGGTCGTACTCGACGGTGTACCCGATGGCGCCGTGCACCTGCAACGTGGCGGCGGCCACCGACGCCGCCGCTTCGGAGGCCGATGCCTTGGCCATCGACACGTGAGTCGAGACATCGGGATCGCCCGTCGCCATCGACCAGGCCGCACGCCACACGAGCGGCTTGGCGAACTCCAGGGCGATGAGAGCATCGGCCAGAAGGTGCTTGACGGCCTGGAAGCTCCCGATGGGGACACCGAACTGCCGGCGCTCGGTGGCGTAGCCGACCGCGAGTTCCATCATCGCCTCGGCGCCCCCGCACAGTTCGGCTGCGGTGGCGAGCGTGGAGCGGTCGCGGGCCAACCGGAGCGCACCGGACCCCAGGGAGAGTCCGTCGCCGATGTCGGTCACCCGCCACAGCCGGCGCGTCGGATCAACCGACGCGGTGGCCGTCGCCGCCACCGAGCCCGCGTCGACCAACACGAGATCGCCGTCGCGCTCGACGAGAAGTGCGTCGGCTCCGTCCAGGTGGCTGACCGTCGTGTTCCACGCCAGGGCGGTTGCCAGCTCCGCGTCCCCCGAACAGAGTCGCGGCACCCACTCCGCAGCGACGTCACCGCCCACCGCGACGAGGAGAGGGGCGGCGACCGCGGCGACCGCGGCGAGCGGATCGGGGACGTCGGCCCGTCCTGCTTCGTAGAGGACCCCGATCAGCTCGACGTCGCCGTAGCCGACACCCCCGAACTCCTCGGGAACGGCCAGACCCAGCACACCCATCTCGGTGAACCGATCCCACAATCCCGTCACCCGTCCGTTGCCGTCCGCGGCGCGGCGCACGTCGTCGGGCGTGCAGTTGTCCGCGAGGAGGTCCCTCACCGCCTCTGCGAATGCCAGCTGGTCCTCTGTGAACGCGAATCGCACGGACGGTCCTACTTCCTGGGGAGACCGAGGACGCGCTCGGCGATGATGTTCCGTTGGATCTCGTTCGTGCCGGCGTAGATCGGCCCGGACAGTGCGAACTGATACCCCTTCATCCACGAGTTGTCATCGGCCTCGGCATCGGTGCCCAGCACCCTCAGCGCCGCATCGTGGAGCTCGATGTCGAGCTCCGACCAGAACACCTTGTTGAGCGACGACCTGAATCCCGGCGAGCGCCCTTCGACGATCCCGGTGACATCTCCGAGGGTGTACAGGTCGTACGCCTCGGCGTTGATCCACGCCCTGGTGACCGCCTCGGCCAGAGCGGGATCGTCGTGACCGCGTTCTGCGAGGAGCTCGACGAGTCGGGACGCGGTGGCCGTGAACCGCCCCGGGGAACGGAGGGTGAGGCCCCTTTCCGACGTCGTGGTGGCCATCGCCACGCCCCATCCCGCGTCGATGTCTCCGAGCACGCCGCCGGCGGGTGGATCGTCGTCGCCGTCGGGCACGAACACGTCGTCGAGGAAAACCTCCGCGAAGCCCTCGTCGCCGTCGAGCCGTCCGAATCCCCGCACCGTGACGCCGTCCGCGTCGAGAGGAACCATGAAGTAGGTGAGACCCCGGTGGCGCTGGGCTTCGGGGTCGGTCCGGAAGAGCCCGAAGAGATGCGTGCAGAACGCCCCGCGGGTGGTCCACGTCTTCTGCCCGGTGAGGCGCCATCCTCCCGCGGCCTCGTCGCGTACGCCGCGGGACGTGATCCCCGCCAGGTCCGAACCGGCGTTCGGCTCCGACCACCCCTGGCACCACAGGTCCTGCGCCGACGCCATGCGCGGCAGGTAATAGTCGCGCTGGATCTCCGTCCCGAACTCGAAGATCGTGGGGGCGAGAAGGAAGATCCCGTTCTGGGTCACCCGCTGGGGTGCCCCGACCCGGTAGTACTCCTCCTCGAAGATGAGCCACTCCCACAGCGACGCGTCCCGACCGCCATAGGCCTCCGGCCAGCTCACGACCGCCCAGCGGTCTGCGAAGAGCCGCCGCTCCCACTCGAGATGGGCCGCGAATCCGTCCCGCGTATCGCCCGACGGAAGGGCGGGTCGGGGCACGTTGTCCTCCAGAAACGCCCGGGCGGCGGCCCGAAATGCGTCGTCACTGTCCGTCCATGTCAGATCCACCGGAGCCTCCTCGACCGAAGTCTGACGCCCCGTCAGATGTCGGGCAAGACCGCCCGAAGCGATCCACCCCGGTCCGATCGGGACGCGTGGGGGATACGACAACGACGAGGCCGCTGAGCGGCACGCCGCCGCGAAGAGCCTGATCTGTTTAGATGGCGATTCGGGTGACGTAGGGAGACGAGCGTGGCAGGCGATGTGACAACCGACGACCGGACGATCGGAATCATCAGCGCGACCGGGCCGGCAGGTCGCGCCCTGGCCGCCCGACTCGCCGCTGGAGGAACGCCGACGATCGTCGGCAGCCGCGACGATGCGAAGGCGGCAGCGATCGTGGCGGAACTGACCGACCGGTGGGGCGGGGAGGCGATGGCGCCGCTCACCGCCGCCGACAACGCCGCGGCTGCGTCGTGCCCGTTCGTGGTCCTCGCCACCGACGCCACGCACGCGCTCGACGTCGCGGTTCTCCACCGCGACGCGCTCTGCATCGAAGACCGTGGTCAGCATGGCCGCGAAGATCGCTCGAACCCCCCGGGGAATGGCAGCGGTGCTCCCTGAAGGCGGATCCATCGCCGGAGCCACCCAGAGTGCCCTGCCGGACTCGAGAATCGTCGCTGCCCTCCACCACGTGCCCGCGGCCGTGCTGGGAGATCTCGACAACGACCTCGACGTCGACATCATGTGCACCAGCGATGACGCCGAGGCGATCGACGAGGTCCGGCGCCGCCTCGGAGTCGTGACCGTGGGACGGTTCCTCGACGCGGGACCGCTCGACAACACTCCCGCTCTGGAGGCCATGACCGCGGTACTCATCTGCGTCAACCGGCACACGGGCACCGAGAATTCACTGAGGCTGGTCGACACCCACCTTCACTGACTCGGGTTCCGGCGGCGCGCCTCGCGAGGGCAGCCGCAACTGCCCGAGAGCGATCGTCCCCAGGTAGGTGACCAGGAGGAACGCCGTGAAGACCGCGCTGATGGCGATGGCCCGCCGATTCGAGATCGGATCGACCGCCAGCGACCTCACGTCGTAGAGCAGGGAACGGGGGCTGGAGAGGATGTCCCAGCTGTTGTAGCGGGCGAACCGGCCCAGATAGATGCCGAAGCCCGACAGAACGAGGACCGACAACGACACCACCCAGCCCAGCGCCCAGTTGAACGAAGCGCTGATGATGAGCTGCACCATCCGCAGTGACACGAATCCGACGACCAACCCCGCGATCCCCATCGACATGAGGATCAGGGCATCGAACCACAGGGGAGAATCGGGGCTCTCCCGAAGGTGGATGACGTCGGTCACGATGTACGGCGCGTTGGGGAAGAACAACAGCCACCCGAAGAGCGGAACCAACAGGGCGCGACGGGACCAGTGGGCCCGCCACCCGACCTCGGCGACGAAAGCGAAGCCCAGCGGCACCCAGGCCAGGAAGAGGTTCCACAGCAGGAACCGGTATCCCGAGGCTGTCGCTCAGCCTCGACCTCAGCGCGAGGAGCGCAACGGGGAAACCCGACGACAGGATGAGGGTGGCGGCCATGGCGAGGCGCGACGTCACGTCGTCGGTCCTCAGCCAGGCCATCACCTCGGATCGGCTCTCCATCGGATCAACGGTAACGGTGGCCCGACCGCCATGGGCAGGCGCCTCCCCGCCCTCGCCGGGGCGGAACGGTCGGGGTCAGCCCGCGAGACGATCGAGCGTGACGCGGGCCTCGGTCACGATCCGGTCGATCAACTCGGCGACCGACGGCAACTCGTCGATGGCGCCGACGACCTGACCCGTGGGCAGGATCCCGACCTCGGGGCGACCATCCACCATCGACGCCTTGGTCATCATCGGGGCATTGGCGGCCAGCGCGACCTGGGCCCAGGTCAGGCCCTGGGTCCGCTTCATGTCGAGACCGCTGGCCAGGAGGTCCTTCACCGGGATGCGCGCCTGCGACGCGAATCTCGCGGCGTTGAGCGCGGCGCGGGGGAACCGGGTCACCCGACCCGCCCCTTCGAGATTGTCGATCATCTCCGTGCGGATCACCCGTTGCGGAGCACCGTCGATCGACGAGGTCACGACGGTTCCGGTGACCGGGGTGTCCACGTAGATGTCCTTGACGTTGTCGGGGACCTGCGACTCCCGGGTCAGGAGGAAGCGGGTGCCCATGGCGATCCCGTCGGCACCGTAGGCCATGGCGGCGACGAGCCCGCGGCCGTCGAAGAACCCACCCGCGGCCAGAACGACGACGTCGGTTCCGCCCACCGCGTCGACCACCTGGGGAAGCAGCAGCGTCGTGGGAGTCGAACCGGTGTGACCCCCACCCTCGCCGCCCTGTGCAATGACGGCACCCACTCCGATCGCGGCCATCTTCTCGGCGTGCCGCCGGGCGCCGACCGTGACGATCGTGACGAGGCCGGCCGAGTTCAACCGCTCGACCACCGCGGGGGCCGGGGCGCCCGCGAACGACGCCACCTTCACTCCGCGCTCGATCATCATGTCGATGCGGTCGGAGATGTCGGGCTGGTTGGGGAGCAGGTTGACCCCGAAAGGGTTCGACGTACGCGCCGCCACCTTGTCGATGGCCGCCGCGAGCTCGTCGAGGGTCATGGTCGCGGAGGCGAGGATTCCGAGCCCGCCCGCCTCGGCGGTCGCCGCGGTGAGCGAGGCACCCGAGACCCATCCCATCCCGGTCTGGACGATGGGATACGCGACTCCGAACAACTCCGTTGCCC
The DNA here is from genome assembly GCA_963700425.1 of uncultured Microthrixaceae bacterium. Taxonomy (GTDB): domain Bacteria; phylum Actinomycetota; class Acidimicrobiia; order Acidimicrobiales; family Microtrichaceae; genus CAVOXO01. The sequence goes on from CAVOXO010000002.1 coordinate 176,260, forward strand.
TGGTGGCGAGAGGGTCGGTCACGGGTTCGGCACTTCCTTCTCCCTCAGACCGGCGGGATCGATGACCCCGCGGATCAGCGCCAGCTCCTCCGCGGTCGGGAGCCGCGTCGTGGGGATGTCGCCGGCCACGACGAGCTCGAAGCCTGTGGCCTCGGTGACGTCGCTGACCGTCACACCCGGGTGCACCGACGCGAGGCGCATCCGATGGTCGTCGGTCTCGAAATCCATGACCCCGAGGTTGGACACGACCCTTCGGATCTCGTGGAAACGCGACGCCACGGGCCCCAACTCGGCGGCACGGTCGTAGCCGACGCCGGTGACGACGTCGACGGCCTCGACGAGCACCTTCGGATGGTGATTCGGCACCCAGTAGGACGTCGTGTGGTTGATCGTGTTCCCCGGCGCGCCGCGAAAGCCCAAGAGCTGGGCCCGAGGCTTGTGCCAGTCGCCGATGCAGGCGATGTTCTGGTTGCCGTAGCGATCGACCTGCGTGGCGCCCATCATCACGTGACGCTTGCCGTTCCACAGCACCGAGAACATCTGGGAGTAGGGATTCCACGCCTCGATCACCGCCTCGGCCGGGTCGGCTCCGGGCGGAAGCGGGTTGGCGGCGAACGCAGCGAACCCGTCGGTCATCACGAGATCCGGTTCGAACACCTCACGGGCCAACCGACCGCCGATCATGGGGATCGTCCCGATCGGGTTGCAGAGTCGTTCCCCGTCGCCGCGGAACGTCTCGGCGACCGCGACGCAGCACACCTCGGCCCGGGTGGGAGCTCCGTTCTCGGAATCGGTCATGACGACACCCCCACGGCTCGCTGGTAGTCCTCTTCACTCACGTCGAGGTATCTGGCCTTGAACGCGTCCCACGCCTCGTCGGATTTCGCGGTGGCCGCGTACTCCCGCTGAAACACCTCGTCGCGGCCGTAGTCCGGTGGGCACTCGGTGAAGTGGGCTGCGAAACGCCGTTCGACGACACCGGTGGTCATCAGCCGCGAGATGCGCTGGGTGTGGACCGATCCGTGTCGAGGGAAGTCCTCGGTCGGGACGATCTGCTCACAGCTCATGAAGCAGCGCTCGGCGGCCATGGCCATGAGATCGTCCATGTAGAGGTCCGCGTTCAGGAACTGTCCGTTGCCACCCTGGTCGGCGCGATTCATGTGGATGAGGGCCACGTCGAGGGGAATGGCCGGCATCGCCACCAGTTGCTCGGGCTCGGATCCGTCGGGACCGGGGTAGGGGGAGGTCACCAGTTCGAAGTCCGACATGACCTCGAGGAGATCCGAACCGAGGCCGGCTCGCGTCGGGAGGAACGGCACGCGCCACGCGGCGGCCTGGAGGCCCAACAACAGCATGCCCTCGTCGAGCTCCGTCGCCTCGACCGTTCCCGACTGCCGTGCCGCCCGGAAGTGCGGCTCGAGAGGAATGGTGTCGAGGGAGACGAATCCGTAGACGGCCTTGCGCACCTTTCCCGCCCGACAGAGCAGACCGACGTCGGGTCCCCCGTAGCTCACGACGGTGAGATCCTTCAGGTCGCTGCGGAGGATCTCCCGGACGAGGGACATCGGCTTGCGCCGCGACCCCCACCCGCCGATTCCGATGGTCATCCCGTCGGTCAGGGACGCCACGACCTCGGCTTCGGTCGTCCGCTTGTCCGGTACTGCCATGTGTCTCACATCCTCGATCTCTGACGGGTCGTCAGATTCGACGAACGTATCGGTTCGCTCCGGCGGCGTCGAGATCGAGGCTCGCGTCGTCATCACGGCCGGCGACCGGTACGGTGGCACGAGTCTTCGACCACTGGAGCCCCCGAAATGCCCTTGCGCCGATTCGCCGCAATCTCGCTGATGTCCGTCCTCGTCCTCGCCGGGTGCGGTTCGGACACCGCGTCCAAAGACGACAACGGCGACACGCCGGCAGCCGACGAGACCTCCGAGCCCTCTGACGATCCGACCGTCGACGAGGCAACGGATCCGCTGGGTGAGGTGTCCGACGAGGAGTTCGCCGCCGCGCTGGTACCGGTGCGCCAGCAGATCGAGGAGACGACCGATCTGTGCGGGGTGCTCGCGATCTTCAACTCGACCAACAACCTTCCCCAGCCGACGGGCCCCGCTCAGATGGAAGAGGCGGTGGACATCACCGTGGTCCTCTTCTCGGGTGTCGGCGACGCTCTCGCCGCCGAGGACGCCGAGGCGGGCGCTGCGTTGACCTCTCTGGCGGAATCGCTGCGACCCGAGGCCGAGGCCGCGGGGTATCCCGACGACTTCTTCGCCACGAGCGAGACCTTCAACGGTGGGGAGTTCAACTCTGCGATGGAGGCGGCCAGCACTGCCGCGGCGACCGCGTGCCCCGACCTCGTCGGTGGCGAATCGACGCCCATCGAGGAACCGGCTTCCGGCGAATAGCGACCCGCTGTCGGCAGACAGCATCGCCCCCTGAGGCAGGGCTCGGTCGGTAGGTCGCGGTGTGGAGCGCGTGCTTCGCTCCGGTGCTGCTCGACGCCGACGTGCCGAGCGGGCCCACGGCAGCGGCTCGTGGCTAGGGGATACCGACGACGTCGACCGGAGTCAGGCTGTCGTTGTTGGTGCCGTCGCCGAGTTCGCCTTCATGGTTCTCGCCCCAGCACCTGACTCCACCGGTGTCGAGCACTACGCAGGAGTGGGTCCAACCCGCAGCAACGGACCTGACGCCGGTACCGAGGCCCACCACGTCGACGGGGACGAGGCGGTCGATGGTCGTCCCATCACCCACCATGCCGAAACCGACGTTGACGCCCCAGCACTTCGCGCCACCGGAGGTGGTCACTGCGCAGGAGTGCACGACTCCCACCTCGACCTGGATCACCCCCGACGTCAGTCCGTCCACGTCGACGGGCACCAGACTTCCGTCGGTCGTACCGTCACCGAGAGGCCCCTGGCCCCAGCACTTCGCCCCCCCGCCCGCGGTCAGTGCACAGGTGTGCTCCCCGTCGGCGAGGCCCGTTGCGCTGATGGCGGCCACACCGGAGGTCAGCCCCACCACGTCGACCGGCACGGGGCTGGCGTCCGTCGACCCATCCCCGAGCTCTCCCTGATAATTCTGGCCCCAACACTTGACGCCTCCACCTGTCGTCAGGGCGCAGGTGTACATGTTGCCGGCGCTGATGGAGGCGACCCCCGAGGTCAGCCCCACCACGTCGACGGGGACCGTTCGGTCTGTCGTGGTGCCGTCGCCGAGCCCGCCGGCGCTGTTCTGACCCCAGCACTTCGCGCCACCGGCCGTGGTCACGGCACACGCGTGAGAGCCTCCTGCGCTGACCGATGCCACACCGGACGAGAGGCCGGGCATGTCGACCGGGGTGTTGAACCCCACGGGCCCTCCGGTTGCACCCCAACACTTGACCGCTCCGCTCGTTGTCACAGCGCAGGTGGAGTACAAGCCGAGGGAGATGTCCACCACTCCCGACGTCAGGCCCGCGACGTCGACCGGAACGTTGCTGTAGTCGTTCGTCCCGTCGCCCAACTGGCCGTCATAGTTCATGCCCCAGCACTTCACCCCACCCGCCGCGGTCAGAACGCAACTGTGGAAGCCGCCGACGCTCACCTTGATCGCCCCGGACCCGGGCACAGGAGGTGGTGGGCAGCATGCTGCGACGAGCGACGTCGCTCCCAAGACCGTCGCTGCGATTGTTCGACGCATGTCGACCCCCCCCGATTCAGATTGTCCCCACATCCTCGTATCGTTCGACCGCACCGGCTAGAGACCATGGTCCCGCATCCAGCATCGGGCGGGTTGCGATGCCCACCCGTGCCGCCGCCTCGGAGGCTCGAGTGTCAGAGGTGGGTCGTCGTCTGTGTCGCATGGGGAACACCAGTACGACTGCCGGTGAACTGAAGGGGTCCCTGACCCGGATCGTCACCGAGACCGCGTTGATCGTGGGTGGCCTGGAACCGCGGGATCTGCCGGCGTCCCAGGTGCCCGGACTGTTGGACGTGTTCATCGCCCTGGAGAAGAAGGCTGCGTCCGGACGGATCCTGTTGGCGGCCCGCGCCGCCGAGTCGGACCGGTGGAAGCGAGAGGGGTTCTCGTCCCAGGCCGAGTGGCTCGCCGCGAAGCAGGGCACCACCACCGGTCGAGCGCGGCGACGATCTGGCCACCTCGGGCCGGTTGGGCGGGTTGGACGCGTCGGCTGACGCGGTTCGCGAGGGACGCCTGTCGCCCGACCAGGCCGCCGCCGTGACCGACGGGGCGGTGGTGAACCCCGGCGCCGAAGCAGACCTGTTGGCCGCGGCGGAACGCGAATCGCTCAAGAACCTCCGCGACCACGCCGCCCGCCGCAAGGCCGAGGTGATCGACCTCGAAGAACGCGACACGACGATCCGTCGGGGACGGAAGTGTCGCACCTGGGTCGACGGCGACGGCGGTTGGAACCTCTCCGCTCGCGGCCCGGTCGCCGACGGATCGGGGTTTCAGGTCGACCTCGACGCGTTCATCAACACGAGGTTCAACCAGGCCCGAACCGACGGACACCGGGAGTCCCGCGACAACTACGCGTTCGACGCCCTCATGGACCTCGCCCGACCCGCCGGATCGACGCCCCCTGCGGCCGCGCCCGGAGTCGACAACACCGAACCCGGCTCCGGCGCCACCGTGGGCCGGCACCCTGGATCGGCAGCTGCCGACGGCGGAGGCAGCACGACGCGCGACCACACCGGACCCATCACCGCGGAGCCGGACGGATCCGGCTCACCCGGAGCACCCGCCGACGCGCGCGCCGGCCGGCCACAACGACTCGCCGGCACGGGCGACGCCACCAACCCGGCCGGACCATCGGCCCCGCGTCGGGAGAACCTGCGGCACCTCGCCGTCATCCGAGTCGACCTCGGCGCCCTCGTGAACGGTTGTGTCGGGGACGGCGAAGTATGTGAGATCGCCGGACTCGGCCCTGTACCGGTGTCGGCGGCGCGGCGGCGGTTGGGCGACTCGATCCTCAAACTCGTCATCACCCGGGGCGTCGACGTCGCCAACGTCACCCACTTGGGACGGGCCCCCACCGCCGCTCAGACCGTCGCCCTCCTCTGGAACCATCCCTGCTGCACCGTCGAAGGCTGCAACCGGACCCAACGCCTCCAGATCGACCATCGACAACCCTGGGCCCAGAAGCAGACCACCGAACCGGGGCCCCTGATCGCAGGCTGCTGTCCGTCGCGGACGGGCTCCCTGGCAGCGGACTGGGTGTCGGGCAGCGGATTGGCTGTCTGACGGCGCGACTACTTCGAGAACGTGGGGTCGGATCCGGACACGAACGCGTCCCTCGCTTCGTCGGCCACTCCGGCGAGGTTGAGTTCGAACGTGAAGCCCTGCTCCATTCGATAGCTCCGGTGCACGTCGATCGGGTCGATGGCGTTGAGGGATTCCTTGGCCCGGCGGATCACGAACCGGGACTTCGTGCAGATCGTGGCGGCGATGTCCATGGCGGCATCGCGTAGTTCGTCGACCGGGACGACGGCAGCCACCGACCCGTACGCCTCGAGAACCGAGACGTCCACCGGCTGAGCGGTGTAGACCATCTGGCGCATCTTGTGCGGAGGGACGAGGCGGGAGAGATGGGTTGCGGCGCCCAACGCACCCTGGTTCACCTCGGGGAGTCCGAAGCTGGTCCCCTCGGCGGCCACCACGATGTCCGCGTTGCCGACGAGACCGATCCCCCCGCCGAGACAGAAGTCGTGAACCGCGCAGATCACCGGCACCTCACACATGTAGACCGCCGAGAACGCGGCGTAGCATCCACGGTTGGCTCCCAGCAGGGCGGTGAACCCCTCGGTGTTCTGCATCTCCTTGATGTCGACGCCCGCGTTGAAGCCCTTCCCCTCGGCACGCAGAACCACCGCGCCGACCGACTGATCACGGCCCGCTGCAAGGAGCTGATCGGCCAGATCGAACCAGCCGGCCACGGTCAGGGCATTGACCGGTGGGTTGTCCATGACGATCTCGCAGATGCCGTCGGCGATGTTGGAGGTGATGGGCACGTGTCGCTCCTCGATGTCGTGGAAGTGACCGATGCCGGGCCGGCACGCCGCCGACCCGACATGACGTCGGGCCCGGGCATCGACTCGGTCGATCTGACGATTCGTCAGTTTCGTTGATGCCGCCCGCGCCGTCGAACGCGGTGGGCAGGGGCCATTAGCGTGACCGCCATGTTGTCGATCGACTTCACCGACCGGGTCGTTCTCGTCACCGGAGGCACCAAGGGAATCGGGCGGGTCATCTGTGAGGAATTCCTCTCGGCCGGAGCACGGGTCGTCACCTGCGGGCGCACCACTCCCGACGAACCACCCGCGTCGGGGGGACGCACTGCGGACTTCGTCGCCGCCGACCTGCGCGACATCGATCAGATCGACGCCCTCGTCGGTGCGATAGAGGAGGGGCCCGGGCGTCTCGACGTCCTGGTCAACAACGCCGGAGGCAGCCCCCGCGTCGACGCGGCGACGGTGTCGCCGCGTTCTCGGAATCGATCATCGCCCTCAACCTCGTCGCCCCTCTCAACCTGAGCCAACGCGCCAACGCCCTCATGCAGACCAACCCCGACGGCGGGAACATCGTCAACATCGCGTCGGTGTCCGCAGAGCGCCCCTCCCCTGGCACGGCGGCCTACGGAGCAGCCAAGGCGGGGTTGTTGAACCTCACCCGTTCGCTCGCCGTCGAATGGGCGCCCAAGGTGCGGGTCAATGCCGTGACGTGTGGTCTCATCCTCACGGAGTCGGCCGATCTCCACTACGGCGACGCCGCCGGCGTGGCCGCCGTGGCCTCGACCGTTCCGGCCGGGCGCCTCGGCACTCCCCTCGACGTGGCGCGAGCCGTGATGTTTCTTGCATCTCCCCTCGCCGACTACTGCTCGGGAACATCGCTCCTGCTGCACGGCGGCGGCGAACGGCCTGCGTTCCTCGACGCCGCCAACGCCTGAGCCGCGGCCGTCCGGGGCGGCCGCAGGTCCGCGACCCACGGCGCTGCGGATCGTAACGTCCGCGGATGCGACGGCTCGCGCTGCTCATCGGACTCCCCGTGTTGCTCCTCGTCATGTGGAGTGCCGGCGAGGGAGGGTCGCCGAAGGGCGCGGTACAGGTCGGCATCGAGACCTCCGACGTGTCGGGGTCTCGCAGCGCCGTGATCAGCCGCCTCGCGGGCATCGGCGGAGTTCGCACCGCCGAGGACACCGAGTTCGACGACTCCGTCGCCACGTCGTCCGAACTCACCTTCGACATCGCCGTGATGCGGATCGAGGAGGCCATCGCCGAGCTCGCCGACGTGGGCGGATCGTTGACATCGACCAAGCTCGACATCACGTCCGCGGGCAGCGACGCTCGATCGGTCGACCAGTCGCTCACCGCGGTGCAGAACTGCCTGGCGGGCGTCGCGACCGACCTCTCCGCCAACACCGCGGGGGCCGCCGAAGCCCTCGACGCCTGCGAATCGGAGGTCCGTTCCCTCGGTGACAGGGTCGCCGGCGTGGGTTCACCGCTCGAGACAACCGAACTCACCGTCGTCATCACGCCGCGATCGAACGGAAGTGCCGCCCTGTTCTGGGCGGTCGGCGCCCTGGCACTGGTTCTCGCGGTCATGGCCTATCTCACTCTCCGATCCGCCCGGGCCAACGATCTCATCGACATCAGCGACCCCGACCTCAGTCGATTCGACCGGGAGCTCCAGTCCCGCCGGAACTGATCATTCGAGGCGCAGTCCGGCGGCGACCTCGCCCGAAACTTGACGCACCGTCAGAATCGCGGCGACCGTACGTCGGAGAGATCGAAGGAGACCATCGATGGCGACACGACAGCCGGCGATCGAGGGATGGTTCGCGGAAGAGCCCGAGCCGCACCTGATCGGAACACGGTGCAGCGAGAGCGGTACCTATTTCTTTCCTCCGGAAACGACGATGTCCCGAGCCCCCGGCCACCCCGATTCGGTTCTCGAGCCGGTGGCGCTGAGCCGCACCGGCACGCTGTGGAGTTACACCAATGCCGGGTACCAGCCCCCCGAGCCCTACATCGGGGTCTCCGACCCCTATGAGCCCTTCGCCATCGCCGCGGTCATGCTGGATGCCGAACAGATGGTCGTGCTGGGTCAGTGCGTCGCGGGCGTGAGTCCCGAGGATCTGGAGATCGGCACCGAGATGGAACTCGTCATCGAGCCGCTCTACGAGGCCGACGGTGTGGAGTTCACGACGTGGAAGTGGCGGCCCGTGTCGGCGGCCGGGAGGAGTGAGTGATGGTCGACGACATCGCGGTTCTCGGAGTGGGCATGCATCCCTGGGGGAAGTGGGGGCGCAACTTCGTCGACTACGGCGTTGCCGCCATTCGTGAGGCCATCGACGACGCCGGTGTCTCGCAGTCCGACATCGAGTTCGTGGCCGGCGCCTCGACCATGCGCAACGGCTATCCGGGCTACGTCGCGGGGTCCACCTTCGCCCAGGCCATCGGGTGGAGCGGGTTGCCGGTGACGTCGGCCTACGGCGCATGCGCGTCGGGCGCGATGGCCCTCGACGCCGCCGCGCCAGCGAATCCTCGCCGGGCTCTGCGACGTCGCCCTCGTCGTGGGCGCCGACACCACGCCCAAGGGGTTCCTCGCCCCCCAGAAAGGCGAGACGGGGCAACCGATCCCGATTGGTTGCGATTCCGGCTCATCGGCGCGACCAACCCGACGTACTTCGGCTTGTACGCCCGTCGACGCATGGACCTCCACGGCGCCACCGAGGACGACTTCACCGCTGTGAAGGTCAAGAACGCCCGCCACGGCCTGACCAACCCCGGGCCCGGTACCGCAAGGAGTTCACCGCCGCCGACGTCGCTGCCTCCCCAGTGGTCGCCGACCCGCTCCGCCTCCTGCACATCTGTGCCACCTCCGACGGCGGCGCGGCGATGATCGTGTCGTCGATGGACTGGGCCACCCGCCACGGGTTCTCCGATCCGGTGCGCATCGCCGCGATCTCGACCGTCACCCCGACATTTCCCAACACCGTCATCGACATGCCCAACTTCTCCACCGACAGCGCAGCGGGTATCCCCGCACCCCGACGGACCTTCAAGGAGAGCATCGGCGACGCGGCGTACGCGCAGGCCGGGCTCTCTCCCGCCGACATCGACGTGGCGGAGGTGTACGACCTCTCTGCGGCCCTCGAGCTCGACTGGTACGAGGATCTCGGCTTCTGCGAGGTGGGTGGAGCCGAGGAGCTGCTGCGATCGGGCACCACGACCCTCGGCGGAAGCCTCCCGGTCAATCCGTCGGGCGGCCTGGCCTGTTTCGGCGAGGCGGTCCCGGCACAGGCCATCGCCCAGGTCTGCGAGCTCACGTGGCAGCTGAGAGGCGAGGCGGGCGAGCGTCAGGTCGACGGGGCCCGGGCGGGAATCACCGCCAATCAGGGCCTCTTCGGACACGGATCGAGCGTCATCGTCCGCAGGTGATTCGTCGGCCGCACCACGGCGGCTGATCGATCGGCGAGAATGCGGGCATGACATCGCCCTCCGAATGCGCAGACGCCGTCGGTCGCCCCATCTCCGCGTTCGGGACGACGTTCATGCTCGACCCCGGCTTCTACGCGCCGGCCATCGACGTCGGGTACTCGGGTCTGGACTTCTACATCGCTGGTCGGGGCGGAGTGCTCGGTGACGTGGACGCCGATGTCGTCTCCGCCGCGTTCGGATTCCTTGCTCCGGAGATCGTCCGCCTGACGTGGGAGGGCGCTCGCGAGGTGGCACCGGTGGCCGATGCCCTCTCGATGTTCGCGGCGGGGGCCGCGGAGTGGGGGCGCCGGCACTTCGTCGCCGACATCGACTACCACGAGCTGACCCGCCTGTGTCGTCGGGTGATCGATGCCGCTCCCATCGCCGGCCTGCCCCTCTTCGCCGGGTGGCGCAACGTGCCCGCTCCCGACGACGGTCCGGGGAGCGCGGCGCTGGCCATGAACGTCATGCGGGAACTCCGCGGCGGTGCCCATCTCCTGGCCGTGATCGCGGCCGGCATCACACCTCGTGAAGCGGCTCACCACGCTGGTGGAGAGGGATACGCCACGATGATGGGCCATCAGCCGCCGTTCGCCGAGGTCGACGACATCGGCCCCACCATGGCGGGGGTCGAGCGCACCACGACCGCCATCGTGACCCCGGGCTTCGAGGTCCTCGATGGGGGCGAGGCCGACCGGTTGATCGAGCTGGTCACTGCGGCGACGAGCGTCGAAGGCGTGACTCGGTGAGCATCGGACCGTCGCAGCGCAGCGACATCGCGCCCTTCCACGTGATGGACATCGTCGGTCGGGCCGACGCCCTCGAACGGCAGGGTCGATCGATCGCGCACCTCGAGGTCGGCCAGCCCTCGGGCGCTCTGCCTGCTCCGGTGCGGCGCGCCGTCGCCGCCGCCGTCGAGTCAGGCGATCCCATGGGGTACACCGCGAGCGCCGGTACGTCCGACCTTCGGACCGCCATCGCCGACCGGTACGCGCGGCGGGACGGGGTGGCCGTCGATCCGGATCGGATCGTCGTGACGTCGGGGGCATCCGGCGCCGCCCTCCTGGCCATGACGGCCTGCTTCGACTCGGGGGATCGGGTCGGGATGGTCGAACCCGGCTACCCCTGCTATTCCGCGATCGCCACCGCGGTCGGCATCACGCCGCTCAGGCTGGGGGTCGGGCCATCGACCCGCTACGCCCCCACCCCCGACCAACTCCGGGAGAGCATGCCCCTCGCCGGGCTCCTCGTCGCCCATCCGCAGAACCCGACGGGGACGGCTCTCTCACGAGAGCGCCTCGACGATCTCCTGTCGGTGGCGGAGGAGTTGTCGTGTCGGGTGATCGTCGACGAGATCTACCGCGACATCAGCTTCGTCGGCCCGCTGCCGACCGCCGTGGGGGCCGACCGCGGCGAGATCGTCATCTCGAGCTTCTCGAAGTACTTCTCGATGACCGGGTGGCGGCTGGGGTGGATGGTCCTTCCCGACGACCTGGTGGATCCGGTCCATCGCCTGTCCCAGAATCTCTACCTCGCCCCGCCCACCGTCTCGCAGGTCGCTGCGCTCGCAGTGCTCGACGAGGAACGGCGCGGCACGTGGGACGCCACCGACGACATCAGCCGGTACCGGACCAACCGAGACACCCTGGTGGAGCTGGCCGGCGAGCTCGGCGCGGACGAGATCGCCCCGGCGGACGGAGCCTTCTACGTCTATGCACAGCTCGGCGACCTCACCGATTCTGCGGGCGGATCGCTCGAACTGGCCCGCCACTGGCTGGAGGGGGCCGGGGTCGCAGTCGCCCCCGGTGTCGACTTCGATCGGATTTCGGGCGATCGGTGGATACGATTCTCAGCAGCCGGCGCGACGGACGAGATCGACGACGCGGCCGATCGGCTGGCCAGGTGGAATCGGAGACGAGGTTGAGCCGGAGCGACGATGCAAGGGCCTGGGTCCGGCAGGGCTCCGGACCACTCCCCAAGGGGAGTCGGGCGACGCGTCGCGCCGTGGCGCGCGCCGCCGCGCTGGTCAGGCGCGGGTCGGTCGAGTCGGCGATGGACGCGGCCGTCGCTCCCTACGCCACACCCCCGGCGCCGATGACCGACAACGCCGAGCGACGTCGGGGCAGCGTGGCCCACGTGGTGCACGTCTCGACGTACCCGGTGTTCCCGAGGGATCACGGCGGCGCCATCAGGGCACACGCCCTGGCCCTCGCGCTGGCCGAGGACGGGTTCCGTTCCACCATCCTCAGCACGACACACGACCTCTCGCTGGTCGGAACCCACCAGCTTGCGGACAACCTCGTCGAGTACACCGTCGCCATCCCTGACGAGATCGAATCGGTCGAGGCCCAGCTTCGCCTTCTGTCCGGACCGACCGCCATCACCGACATCGCGGTGGGGTTGTGTTGGAGCGGGATCGACTCCTTCGTCTCCGAACTCACCCATCACCTCAGCGATGCGACGGCAGTGGTGGCGGTCCAGGCGTATCTGGGTGGTGCCGTCGACACCGTCGCCCCGCACCTGCCACTGATCCTCGACGCCCACAACGACGAGTACACCCTGAAATCCGAACTTCTCGGCGACTCGGCAGGAGCCCGATGGCTCCTCGACCGCGTCCGCGCCCTCGAGTCCGCCGCCAGCGAGAACGCCCGGTTGGTCGTCGCGTCCACCAAGGCCGACCTGGCGTCCCTCGACCGCCGCTACATCGTCGCCGCCATCTCCGATGTCGTGCCGAACGGGGTGGCCACCGACACGATTCCCTTCGTGGTCGGGGCCGACCGGATCGAGCGTCGCCGCGCCCTCTGCACGCTTCTGGACCTGCCGACGGACAAGGCGATCGCCATGTTCGTCGGCTCATCACACGGACCCAACCTCGAGGCCGCCCAGCGGATCGTGGAGCTGGCCGGCCGGCGACCGACCTCAGCTTCGTTCTGGCCGGCGGTCACACCCGTCTCCTCCCGAAACGTCTGCCCCCCAACGTCCGGCCGCTCGGCAAGGTCCCCGAGAGTGAGCTCGACCTCGTCCTCGCCGGCGCCGACCTCGCCCTGAACCCCATCGAGACCGGTTCTGGCTCGAACCTCAAGCTGTTGACCTACCTCGCCGCCGGACTGCGGGTGGTCGCGACCCCCACCGGTGTCCGTGGCATCGACGCGGAACGGGCCGGCATCGTCGTCTGCGAGGCGTCCGACTTCGCCAAGGGCATCGACGAGGCGCTGGCGGTTCCCGCGGACACCCGCGCCGAACGCGGCCGGCGCTACGTCGAGGCCACGGCCGACTGGGCCGTGATCGGAGCGCGCTTCCGCAACATGGTGCGCCTGGCGGTGGGTCGTTGAGCCGACGTCCGGTGTATGTCGAGGTGACCAACACCTTGGCGGTGCCCTACCTCACAGGGTTCCAGCGTCACACCCGCGAGCTCCTGGCTCGCCTTCCGGGAACCGACGAGGCGGACGGGCCGTACTTCGTTCCGGTTGTCTGGTGCGACGAGTGCGGAACCTTCCGCCGACTCACCGGCGATGAGGAGGGCCGCCTGGCGACGTTCCGTCGGCCCGCCGAGCCGCCCCGCTCGCGGTCGTCGCGCCTGGGTGACCGACTGCCCGACACCGTGGCGACGTGGGCTCGCCGGATGGTGCACCGGCCCGCTGTCCATCGGCTGCGTGAACGGCTCGCGGCGCAGCGGCGACGCCTCCGGCACCCTGCCTCCCACGAGCATCTCGCGGTGTCGACCTGGCCGGAGGATTCGTGGTTCTTCGATCTCGAGGCCGCCTGGCACAATCATCCGCCGCGCAGCGAGTTGTTGGTCTGGTTGGCCGACCGTGGCGTCACCACGTCGACCCTCGTGGCGGACGTCATGCCGGAGCAGTTCCCCCAGTGGTTCGACGCGGGACAGATCAGGCTCTTCGACCGATTCATCAGGGCCCACCTGTCGCACAGTTCGACGTTCGTCTGCATCTCGGAGGCGGCCCGCCGCGACGTCCTGGACTTCGCCGAGCGCGCCGGGTTCGGGCGGGACCTCGACACGCCGGTGATCACGATGGGGGCCAACTTCAGGCAGGTTCCCGACGATGTGCCTCGACCGACCGACGCGCCACCGGGACGGTACGTCCTCAGCGTCGCCACCATCGAGCCGAGGAAGAACCACCTCCTGCTGCTCGACGCGTTCGACGCGCTGTCCGACCGCCATCCCGACCTGTCGCTGGTCTTCGTGGGCATGCCGGGGTGGATGACCGAGGACACCATCGATCGATTCGAGGGTCATCCCCTCGTCGGATCGCGTTTCCGATGGCTCGACCGGGTCGACGACGACGAGCTCGACGCCCTCTACCGACACGCGTTCCTCTGCGTACAGCCGTCGTTCTATGAAGGCTTCGGCACGCCGGTGATCGAGGCACTCGCCAACGGCGTACCCACCCTTGCATCCACCGGCGGTGCGCTACCCGAGGCGGGTGGCACGTGGGCGGACTACTTCGAACCCGACGACGTGGGCGAGTTGGTGGGGCTGATCGACCTGCATCTCTCGGATCCCGCGTTCCACGAGGCCCGGCGCGCCGCGCTGACCGACTACCGACCGCCGACCTGGGAGGACGGAGCAGCGGGAATCGTGGCCGCCTTCACCCCGAAGGGACCGAACGGCGGGGCCGACGGCTCACACGGCCGCGACTACTCCGCGTAGGCGACCGGTGCATCGAGGGCGGCCCGGAAGAACGCCTCGTCCTCGAAGATTCCCACGTCGGACATGTACATCTTCCCGTACCGCTCGAAGTACATCAGTGCCTTGGTGAGCAGGAAGGTCCCCCGCTCGAAATCGGATTCGTAGATCCCTTCCGACTCGGCGAGCAGCCGTAGCTCGCGCTGCTCGCGGAACTGGCCGACGATGGCGCGCAACGAACGGTTCTCGGCCTCGAAGCCGCGGATCTCTGCGACCTTGGCCTGAGGGGCGTTGATGATCTCCGCCAGACTCACCTGGCCGAACGGTGCACGCAGAAGGGGCTCGAGCGTCGCCTTCACGAAAGCCGTCAACTCCTCGTGGCCCATACCGAGTCCCTGTTCGAGGACGTTGCCGTAGACACGGAGAGTGTGCTCCGCGATGTCCGCCCACGCGCTCTCGTCGCCCAGAGCGGCCTCGACCACGCGCCGGAAGAAGCGATGGGTGTCCGCGTCGAGCCGACCGATGATGCCCCAGTCGATGACACCGATCCTCCCGTCGGGCATGAGGATGAGGTTGCCGGCGTGGACGTCGCCGTGGAAGAAGCCCCAGCGGATCGCGGTCATCAGGAAGCCCTTCACCGTCTGACTGACGACCGGGGCCGGGTCGAATCCGTAGCTCTCGATCGCCGCGAGGTCATCGACGGGCACACCCGCGAGGAACTCCATGGTGAGCATCTTCGAGCTCGACAGGTCGTCGTGGACCTCCGGAACCGTGACCAGCGGCAGGTCGACACGTTCGAGGAGCTCCGCCATGTGATGGATCGCCCGGGCCTCGTTGCGGAGATTGAGCTCCTCGCCCAGCTGCAGGCGGAAGCCATCGAGGACCTGGAGCAGCTGGCCCGCGACGTAGTCGCCCGTGGTCCGGGCCACCAACGACAGCAGCGGCTCGAAGAGGTCCATGTCGATCGAGACCCGCTTCTCGATCCCAGGCCGCAGGACCTTGACGGCGACCTCGGTGCCGTCGAGGAGGCGCGCTCGATGAACGACGGCGATCGACGCTCGGCCGATCGGTTCGGTGTCGAAGGTGTCGAACGCGTCGGCGAGAGGCATACCCAGCTCGTCCTCGACCGTCAACCGAACGAGCTCGAAGGGCACCGGCGCGCCGGTGTCGAGACATGACCGGAACTCGGCGGCCACATCCTCGCCGAACACGCCGGGGGACGACCCGATGAGCTGACCGAACTTCATGAACGTGGTACCGAGATCCTCGAAGGTCCGCCTCAGAGGTCGTGCGAACGCATCGGGTGCCAGCTGACGGTGCCGGGCCGCCGCCCAACCGGTCGGCGCGAAGTGCTTCGCCGCGACATAGGCGATCTCCGCGGACCGCCGTCCGATGTCGAGACGGCGCGCCGGTCGGAGATGGCGCGGGAACACCCGTAGGTCGTGAATCGATCCGTCGGATGTCGGTCCCTCGGGTGTCACGCTCTCACCGTCTCACCGCTGCCGTGTCGATCCGCCCGACACGGACCGACCCCACGATCTCGCGGCGTCCAACCTGCGTTCCAACTCCGAGATGGTCGCTGCGGTCACCTTCGCTATGCCGGCCTGCCGATTCAACTCGGAGTTCACGACCCGGTGATCTCGTCCGGTGAGACGGACGAGATCGCGCACGGCCTCCGCGTTCGCCTCTCTCAGCTGGCTCTTGGTCCGTCGGCGAGGGGCATCATCGTCGGTCACCGAAGTCGGAGCCCCGTGGAGACCGACGATGTGGAAGTCGACCCCCTCGTCGTCACCGGGCTCCTCCCACCTGTCGGTGATCCCCTCGGAGAAGACAGAGGGCTCCAGCGGGACCTGATCGGTCGCGACGGCCGAGATGACCGAGAACAGCGACATCTGTTCGGAGTCGTCTGTCGACGTGGCCACGTCTCGGGACGTCGTCTCGGAACTCCTCTCGTCATCGCCGCCGCGACGTCGGAGGGAATGCCGTCGGTGATCGGCGATCGACGCCGCCCACGTTCGGAGTCGAGGATCGTCGGGAATGAAGAAGAACGCCGCCTGATCCCCCACGCCCCGGATCCAACGGACGATGCGCCCCACTCCCTGTCGGAAGAAGAGCTCGGTCGTGGTATTGGTGGCATGGACGCCGACTCTCAGACGCGGGATGTCGACGCCCTCGGACACCATGCGTACGGCGACGATCCATGGTCGGTCGGATGCCGCGAAGTCGGCAATGTGTCGCGAGGCGCGCGGATCGTCCGACACCGCCACGACGGCATCGACCCCGCAACGCGCTCGCAGGAGGTCCGCGATCCCCGTGGCGTGTTCCTGGTCCATCGCGATGACCAGTCCTCCCGCGTCAGGGTGGGTCGTCCGAAGCGCGCACAGCTGACCGTGGGCGGCCTGAAGGACCGCCGGGAGCCACTGGCCCTCGAGGCTGAGAGCAGTTCGGAGTCGCTCGTTGGCGCGACGCTGCCCGACGGAGTCCTGGAACGTCGCCGAGAACTCCTCGCCATCGGGCGCCACCCACTCCATGTGCCCGCCGAACGCGGGGAAGTAGACAGGCCGAACCACCCCACGATCGACCAGGGCGTCGCCGTAGCCGTACTCCATGTCGGGCACGGCCTCGTCGAAGTGGTAGTCCACGAAGGGGATGGCGGAGGTGTCGGAGCGAAATGGTGTGCCCGACAGCGACAACCGTCGTGGGGCGTTCTCGAAGGCCCGGAGAATTGCCGACCCCCATGCCTTGTCGTCACCGGCGTGGTGAATCTCGTCGAGGACGACGAAGCTCGATGACGTGATGGCGCGGAGAGCCTCCGCCGACGACGCGACCTGTTGATAGGTCGTGACGATTCCGGACATGTCCGATGGTGGGGCCCCGTCGGCGGCCGACCAACGGTCATCGAGATGAAGGCCGAAGCGGGTGGCCGCCTCGGCCCATTGCCCCTTGAGATGTTGGGTGGGGGTCACCACCACGATCCTCGACATGACCCCGTCGGCCATCTGTCCGACCGCGGCAGCGAGCGCCAGTGTGGTCTTTCCCGCCCCCGGTGTCGCCACGACGAGGAAGTCCGGGGAGGCCGAGGCGCCGAAGCGCTGCAGGGCTTCGGCCTGCCAGGGGCGGAGGCGGATCGATCTGGCCATGGGGTCCGCCATTCTCGCATGCATCGCTGCCCCTGCGATTCACCGCCGGCGTGGGGTATCTTCGTCGATCGACCCCACGAGGAGGACCATGGCGGAGCTACCCGAGTCGTTCACGCCGCACCCGGCTCGGGACGCGGCCCGTCGGTCGATGGCCGCTGTCGAGTCGGGAGATCGCGCCTCGTGGTTGGGTCTGTTCGCGACGGATGCGGTCGTCGAGGACCCGATCGGACCGTCTGCATTCGATCCCGAGGGACACGGACACCGTGGTTCTGAGGCGATCGCCCGCTTCTACGACGAGGTCATCGCACCCAACCGCGTCCGGTTCCGCATCGAGGAGTCCTACGCCTGTGGGGCGGAGTGCGCCAACATCGGGCGCATCTCCACGACGATGCCCGACGGCACCGTCGTCCACACCGACGGCATCTTCACCTACCGGGTGGATGACGAGGGGCGGATCGAGGCGCTTCGCGCCTATTGGGAGATGGAGCGACTGCACTTCACCCAGGCGGAGTAGGGCCACCGCGGACGCCGCCATCACCGGTGGGATGGCGCGACCGGCGCGCGACGGATCCCCGTCCGCGGGATCTGCCGTGGCACGACCCGCGGGGTCGCAAGGGTCCTCAGCCGGTGAAGGTCACCTGGGCCACCTCGGTCGGGGTCGCCGCAACAGCGACGTCGCTGGTCGGCGTGGTCCCCGTGACCACCGTGGTGGTCACTCCCTCGACGTCCGTCGCGATGGTCGTGGTCGTCGTCGTCGTGGTCGTCGTGGTGGTCGCGGCCACCTCGTCGCAGTCCTCGTCACCCTCGGACCCGTTCTCCGCATCGCACTCATCGGGGCCAGGAGGCGTGGTCGGAGCGGCGGGTGGCGTGGTCTCGGGAACCTCGATCCGTACCCACTCGTAGTAGCCGAGGGGGTTGGTGCACACCGGCTTCAGGAGGTACTTGCCCGGAACGGTGGGCGTCCAGGTGGCTGTCCAGAATCCGTCGGCATCGACGGTCGCCGTCACGACCGCAGTGGGCGGGCTGTGGTGGAGGCCCTCGGAGTCGAGCAGGTACACCCGCACCTCGGCGGTCCGTCCGGCCGAGGGGTAGCACTGACCGTCGCCGGGGAGATAGCTGTTGTTCAGCACGTAGCTGACACCGTCCGCTCCGCTCTGGATGTCCACCTGCAGAGCGCCGAGGTTGTCGGCAGGCTCCGCGGCAGCGGACACGGCGAGGATTCCGAGAAGGGGTGCGACGACGAGGAGGGCGGCGAGGGTCCGACGACCGATCATGGGGGAAGTCCTTTGGTGGGGATCACTGCATCGATGGAGCGACCGACCCTAGCCGAGCCATCTTCGACCCGCGACAACGACAGGTGGGTGATTCTCACCAAGGGCGCGAGCGAAGAGATCCCTTCGCTTCCGGGTCGATGCGGACCCGGAGAAACCCGACGGCTCGATCAGCCTGTGTAGGTGGCGTCGGCCACCGGCTCGGCCTGCGCCGACACGGCGACGCCGAGAACACCTTCGTCTTCGGGGGTGTCGACCGTCGGCACCGACGGGGACGGAGCAACCGAGGACGAGGGCGCCACCGACGAGGACGGAGCAACCGAGGACGAGGGCGCCACCGACGAGGACGGAGCAACCGAGGACGAGGGCGCCACCGACGAAGCGGGGGAGACCGACGACGAGGGGGCGACCGACGACGAGGGGGCGACCGACGACGACGGCGCCACCGACGACGGCGTGTAGTGGTTGTCGTTCTCCCATGATGCCGACGTCGGCTGGGCTGCTGCGGATACGGCGAAGACGCCGACCAGAGGTGCGGCGGTGAGCAATACGGCGAGTGTTCGTCGACCGATCATGGTGCGGTCCTTCTTGTGTCGTGGGAACGGACGTGGTGACGCCCAGAGCAACCATAAACCCTTCGAGGGCCCATGTGGGGACAAATCACGTCGCGTCGCGACTCATCCCCACATTCCCTGGGTCACGGACAGGCTGATTCGCCACTTCCGTCGGTCCATCGACAGGACCTTGACCACGACCTCGTCGCCCGGAACCACCAACTCGTCGGGCCGGGCGCCGACGTCGTCGGTCAGTTCGGAGATGTGGCACAGTCCCACCAGTGCTCCGTCGGCGATCTCGACGAAGGCGCCGTAGTCGACGACACGGGCGACCCGGCCCGGCACCCGGTCTCCGGGAGCCACCAGAGTGAACGGATCCGGACGGCGTCGTTTCATCGACAGCCGCACTCTGCCCTTGGACGCCGCGACGTCGAGCACGACCCCCTCGACCTCGTCTCCGATCGCCGCGACGGATCCGGGGGATCGACGCGGGTCCCACTCCAACTCGCCGCGAGGTACGAGCGCCTGGACACCGTCGACGTCGACGAGCAGGCCGAAGTCGGCGACCCGGGTCACGCGCGCCGTCACCTGATCGCCCGGGGTCAGTGACGCCACGACCTCGCGGTCCCTGGCCCGTCGTCGGCGTCGGATCAGATCCCGACGCGACAGCACCAGGCGTTCTTTGTCGCGGTCGAGATCGACGACGAGCGCCTCGATGTCCTGGCCCACGAGATCGGAGGATTCGTCGTCACCGTCTCGGGCGAGAGACGAGGGGAGGAACGCCCTCACCCCGACGTCGACCACGTAGCCACCCTTCGTCGCCGACCTCACCGTCCCCTGCACCGGCTCGTCGGCGTCCTTGGCTGCGGCGACGTCGCGCCAGGCCAGCGCGGCACGCGCGACCTTGCGGCTCAACACCGACCGCCCCTGGGGATCGTCCCGCGTCAGCATGACGGCGAGGATGTCCTCACCGACCGCAGGGGGTGGCAGGCCGTCGAAGTCCCTTGCGTCGATGACCCCCGGCCGGCCATCGGCCAGGCGGACCTGCACCTCGCGACCATCACGCTCCGCCACGGTCACGGTCACGAGATGATCGAGAGGGTCCCACGCGGTCGACGGCGTCACGCACTCATTCTGCCCGGGAGGTTCGACGCCCGCAGTCCTCTGTGCAGGCCGTAGCCTTCCGACGATGAGCGCAACCGAGCACTTCGAGGTCATCATCGAGATCCCGAAGGGATCCCGCAACAAGTACGAAACCGACCACGGGACCGGGGAGATCTGGCTCGACCGGCATCTCTTCACGGCCACGACCTACCCCGCTGACTACGGCTACTTCCCGCGCACTCTCGGCGAGGACGGCGACCCCCTCGACGCCATGGTGCTGCTGGCCGAGCCGACCTTTCCGGGTTGCCACGTGCACGCTCGTCCCGTCGGCATGTTCATGATGACCGACGAGGCCGGCGGCGACGCCAAGGTCCTGTGCGTTCCCGCCGGCGACCCGCGCTGGGAGACGATCACCGACCTCGCCGATCTCGACCCTCACCTACTGAACGAGATCCATCATTTCTTCGCCGTCTACAAGGATCTCGAGCCCGACAAGGAATCGCATCTCGACGGGTGGTCGGACGCCGCGGCGGCCATGGTCGAGATCCGCGCCGCGCAGGCTCGGCACGAGCCCTGACGATCAGCCGGCGGTGAGACCGAGGTCGGCGGACACGATCGAGCCGTGGATGGCCGCCGCGTCATCGGAGGCCAGGAAGCAGATCACCGCAGCGATGTGTTCCGGCTTCGACATGCCGCGATGTCCGAGCGCCGGGCGAAGGAGCTTCCAGTCGACGTCATCGGGGAACGGGGAGGCCGATGTCATCGGGGTCTCGATCCCCCCGGGTGCCACGGCGTTGACCCGCATCGTGGTCTTCGCGTACTCCATCGCCAGCGACCGGGTGAGGTTCGCCACGGCCGCCTTGGACGCGGCGTAGACGACGCTGTACGCCTGACCCTTGAGGGCCGTGTTCGACGCAACGTTGACGATGTTTCCGCCCGAGTCCAGGAGATGCGGAATCGCCGCCTGGCAGATCCACAGCGTTCCGGACACGTTGACGCCGAAGACCAGGGCGACGTCCTCCTCGGTGACGTCTGCTGTGTGACCGCCGCGGAGCACACCCGCAACGTTGGCCACGACATCGAGACCGCCGAGATGCTCGAGCGCTGCGGCGACCGCACCATGAGCAGAAAGACGATCGCTGATGTCGGCCGTGGTGGAGCCGAAGCGGCCACCGGCATTCTTCACGAGGTCGCCGGTCTCGGCCAGACCGGCCTCGTTGACGTCGACGCCGAACACCGACGCGCCCTCGGCGCCGAACCGCTCCGCGGTGGCCCTGCCGAGTCCCGACGCCGCACCGGTGATCAGCACCGAGCGCCCTTCGAAACGACCCGGTACATGCGAAGTTGAGCTCATCGACGTCTCCCACGAGTTTCTGACGGACCGTCAGGTACCGTAGCCCGATGGACTCCTATCCCGTGCGCCTGGGAGCAATGCTCTTCACGCTCGTCGACCCCCACAGGGGCCACGAGATCGCCTACAACCGCTGGTACGAGAGAGACCACTTCTACGGCGGCTGCATGATCGGACCGGGCATCCTCGCGGGCAGTCGGTGGGTGGCGACCAGGCCCTACAAGGACCTCCGGTTCCCCCAGGGGGTGCCGGAGGGGTCGGGTGTCGCCGAACCACTCGATGCCGGAAGCTATCTGGCGACGTACTGGATCCAGGCGGGCTCGGAGGCCGAGCACTTCGGCTGGTCCTCCTCCCAGGTCTTCGATCTCTATGCGAACGGTAGGGGCTTCGACGAACGGACCCATGCCCACACCGCGCTCTACACCCACCGGGACGATCACTACCGCGACCCTGACGGGGTCCCGGTGGAGCTGGCTCTCGATCACCGGTTCGGCGGCCTGGTCTCGGTCCACGTGGATCGCGCCGACGACGTGTCCCCCGCCGACCTCGACGAGTGGTTCGGTGGGGAGGGGCGCGCCGCGATGTTGGATGCCGACTCCCCCTTCGCCCTCATGTGTTCGTGGCGGCCCATCATCCCCAAGGCCGACGAGGGTGCCTCCCCGATGAAGCTCGGGTCGGGACCCGGGACCCGCCGACGGTCGTTGCAGCTGTTCTTCAGCGACGTCGCTCCGGCTGCCGCATGGGACCGGGTGCGCGCCTACGGCGACATGGTCGACGCCTCCGGTCTCGCCTCCGTGGTACTCGCCGCTCCGTTCATCCCGACGATCGTGGGAACCGACCGCTACGCCGACGAGCTCTGGTAGCCCTCGAGATCGTCGGAGAGGAATTCGACGGTTCGGCGCCACGCCTCCTCGGCGTGGCGCGGGGAGAAGCGTCCGTGGGCCCCCGCTCGGCGAAGAACGTGTCGGCATCGTACCGGTGGATCCTCACGTCCTTGTCGAGCAGGAGGAGGTGGGCGTGCATCTCGGTGATCTGATCCTCGGTCACGTGCGCGTCGGGCCGACCGAAGTGACCGAGCAACGGTGCGGTCAGGTCGGCGAAGTCGATGTCCTGGGTGCCGTAGTAGGCCACGATGCGCCGCACGGAGTCGGGTTGGCGGGTCCCCAGCCACAGTGCCCATGACGCGCCACTGAAGTAGCCGATCACCGAGATCGGCGCCGCAGGATCGGCAGACGCGCCTCGGAGAGTGGCCACGCTCGAGAGGACCAGGGCCGCGATCTCGTTCGGGTCACAACCGCCGAGACCCGCGGCCGCCTCGTCGACGTCGCCGGGAATGCGGCCCAGGCTCAGGTCGGGGGCCAGGACGGTGAAACCCGCGTCGGCGAGATCGTGACACCGTTCCTTCACGTCGGCGGTCAGGCCCCACCATGAGGCCAGAACCAGGACACCGGGACCGCCGTCACCCGTCGCCGGAACGAAATAGGCGGTGCCCGCCCTGAGGTTCGATCGTGGGTCCATCGATGAAGACTGCCACGACCGCCGCCGGTAGTTTGGCGCCGCGATGACGCCGCCTCTCCCTCCGACCTCGCAGCCGAGACCAGGCGGTTGGATTCGCCGCACCCTGGCGCGTCGGAGTCGACTCGACGACCACGAGATCGCCGTGGCGGCGATGGCGCGATTCGCCCGAAACGACATACCTGCCGACAGCCAGAGAGAGCCGTTGGCGGTGTTGACGGCATCGCTGGTGAATGAGGCCGGACTCCACGCCCGGGGGGTGAGCGCCGCAAGGGACCGGCTGGTCGAACTGGTCGGAGCCTGGCCCCACGACGACGGTGATGGTCCGGCCGACGACCTCCACTCGGAACAGTCCTCGGCGTCCGCGGCCGCGACCGGTGGGTCCGATGCGGAGGGACCCCCCACCGCGGGTCCAGGTGCCCTGATCGTCGCCGCGACACCCGGCGTTCCCATCGACCCACTGGTGAGCTCCCTCATCGAGGCCGGGGCCGTTCTGATCGGCCCACCCGATCCGTTGGAGGTGACGTTGTCGTCATGGTCCTTCGAACTGGATTGGCACCTCCCGACCTACGCCGAGTGGCTCCACGACGCGGATCTGTCCGTCGCGTATCGACTCGCGGCGCGATGGATGGCGACAATGCCCCGCCCGTCCGCATCGGTTCCCATGCTCGTGGGAACCGGGCACATGGAACGCCTCCACGAGATCGATGCGTCGATGACGGACGCGACGGTCGTGATCGTGGGCGGCGACGAGGACCACCTGGACCGGGCAACCGACCTGATCGCTCGTCGACGCGCCTCCTTCGCCGATGAGGTGGACCGCACGAAGCTCCGCCGCTATCTCGATTTCCGCTTGGCGACGATGGCGCAGCGAGCGGCGGATCCGCCGGACGGATTGCGGGTCGCGCGGATCGGAGCGTCGGACGTCGTCTCCGACCCGCGACGCGTGGCGGCCACCGTCATCGACGGTGGCCGCACGTGACGATCCGTCGGGCCTGAGCCCCGTTCAGGCCATGTTCTGGGCGACGAAGTCCCAGTTCACGAGGTGATCCAGATAGGTCGAGATGTAGTTGGGACGGGCGTTGCGGAAATCGATGTAGTAGGCGTGCTCCCACACGTCGATGGTGAGCAGCGCCTTCGCATCGTGCTTCATCGGTAGGTCGGCATTGGCCGTCTTCATGATCTCGAGACCCTCCCCGGTGTCGACCAGCCAGGCCCAGCCCGAGCCGAACTGGGTGGTCGCCGCCTCGGCGAACGCGGTCGAGAAGGCGTCGACGGACCCGAAAGCGGAGGACAACGCGTCGGCGACGGCGTCGCCGGGCGATCCGCCACCCTGGGGGGACATCGAGTTCCAGTAGAAGCTGTGATTCCACACCTGGGCGGCGTTGTTGAAGAGACCGCCGTCCGACGACATGATCACGTCCTCGAGCGAAGCCGACGCCTGTTCGGTGCCGTCGGTCAGCTTGTTGAGATTCGTGACGTACGCCTGGTGGTGCTTTCCGTAGTGGTAGTCGAGTGTCTCGGACGAGATGTGTGGTGCGAGGGCATCTCTCGAGTACGGGAGTTCGGGCAGTTCGAAGGCCATCGGGGGCTTCCTTCCAAGGAACGGTGTCGGATGATCGGCATCGCAAAACTAGCGGACCCCGACAACGCCGGCGCCGGGGTCAGGCGATCGCGACGTAGTTGTCGACGAGACCCTCGAACACGGCAGCGGTGTCGGCCGGATCGGCGTCGGGCAGACCGGCCGCCAGCGTCAGCAGATGGAGGGTGGTTCCCACGACCAGCGCCCGGCCCCGCATCTCCCCGCCGGGGTAGGCGACGAGGAAATCCAGTGCGGTCGCCGATCCGATCCGCTCGACCGGACGCGACGATGCGACCCCGCCGAGCGATGCGGCGATGTCGACGACGGCCTCGCCGAGATAGGCCTCGGCCTGCGTCGGTGGAACCGACGCCGGGGTGACGCCGATGACCAGGCTCCTGCTCCCGTCCAGCGCCACCGAATACTCGGATCTCTCGGTCGGGCCGGCGAAGGTGGTCACCGCCTCCGAGGTCGCGGTGGGCGATGCGGGAACCGCGGCGCGGAACGTCCCGTCGGGAGCCTCGACGACGATCCAGCCCGTCGGAATCGACGAGGGGGACGCCGACGACGTGGGGGGGTTGGTGGTCGCGATCGGGTCGGTGGTGGAGGACCTCTCGGGCGGCACGGTGGTCTGGGTCGCACCTCCGACGTCGGCGCCACCACCATCGAGGCGATCGTCGATGGGATCCCGGGTCAGCGCGGCCACGGTCGCGACGATGGCGATCACTAGGGCACCGATGATGGCGACGGGGACCAGGCGGGAGAGCGAACTGAACGTGCGGCCCGATCGGCTCCCGCCCAGCGACGCCGGCTCGGTCGCTGCGGAACGCGAGAGATCGGGGTCCGATGCGCGAACCGGAGCCGGAACGGGCTCGGGTCGGGGATCAGGCCCGGGTTCCGGTTCGGGGAACGGGACGATCTCCACGACGGGATAGTCCGGATCTCCCGGACGCCCCAAGCGCGGGTACACGACCTCCTCCGTCATCAGCTCGCCTCGACTTCCCTACGTCGATCAGATCGACGTCGCCCGTTCACCGCCCCAGCAAATGGGGTGAAACATATGGAAAGTACATCAGAGTGTGTCTGGGAGGCAACGTGGGTCGGCGGCGTCACGCCGGCGGTCAGTCGGCGAGCAACTCCGCGATCCGTTCCTTGGGACGGCCGATCACCGCCCGGTCGCCCTTGACGACGACCGGTCGCTGCAGGAGCCGGGGATGGTCGACGAGCACCGCCACGACCTGATCGGCGGTCTCGACGTCCGCGTCGGAGAGGCCCAGGGTTCGGAAGTGGGCGTCCCGTCGCACGAGATCCGTGACCGGGTCCTCCAGAATCGCCACGAGGCCGGTCAGTTCCTCGGCGTCGGGCTTGGTCTTCATGTAGAGCACGATCTCGGGATCGATTCCCATGTCCCCTGCGACCGCAAGGGCGTTCTTGGAAGCGTGTCAATTGGGGTTGTGATAGATCCGTACGTCAGCCATGCCGTCAGCTTCCCGCACTGACGCGGTCTCGACAACCCCGGCGACCTCGTCCGCCGTTCATCAGGGATTCTCGGCACCGTCCCGGCCCTCCTCGGGGTCGCCGTCGACGGCGACCCCGAAGGACTCCCACCAGCCACTTCCATGGGTTCCCACGATCCAGTGATCCTCGAGGAACGGGTCGGCCACCACCACCGATGCCCGCTCCAGGGGCAGACCGTCGCTGCGTTCCTCCCACATGACTCCGCCGTCGAACGTCTCGACGACTCCGGAGGAGTAGGACGAGTCGTGAAACGGGCGGTCGTCGAGGGTCACCAGCAGGTGACTCGGATCGTCGGGATCGGCGGCGACGTTGCGTGCCAGCGGATTGTCGTAGATCCGGCGCCACTCGGGACGACCACTCGAATCGCTGTCGAGGATCCAGACGCCGCTGTCGCCCTCTCGCCACACGGCCACCAGAATCGTTCCGTTGTCGAGCACCGTCAGCTTCGTGTCGCCGACGGGCGAGATCGGACCCCCCACCGGGATCACCTGCGAGAGCGTCCTGTCGGCGACCAACACCCCTTCGTCGGTCGCGAGGACGACGATGTCATCTGACGCGGCGACGTCGTGCACGACGGCACCGACGTCGCGAACGCGACCATGTCGGAGTCGACGAGCGGGCCTGCCAGAGTTCACCGCCCACCGCGACGAGCCACGAGGCCTCCGGCGAGACCGCGACCGCCACCGGCAGCTCACCCGCCTCGGGGAACCCCTCGATGTCGGCAACCTCGTTCTGCGTCCAGGTCGAACCCGAATCCGTCGTGACCGCGAGGGCGTCGAGGAACCCGTCCTGACCGAACGCCACGATGGCCCTCTCGTCGCGTGCATCGACGTCATGGCCGCCACCGAAATTCCTGGACCGGCGCAGGGGCCGGTGCCACGAACCGTCGGGGCGCCTCAACATCAGGTTGCCCCCGTCGAGTGAGCTGGTCACCAACGTTCCGTCCCCGAGATACGCGGCGGCGGTCGTCACGAGACCGCCGAATCCGCGGCCGGTCCAGGACTCGTCGCCACGTGCCGTGGCACTCACGTCGGTCCATGTGACCGCTCCGTCCTCGGACAACCACAGCGTCTCGTCCGTGCCCACCAGAACCCGTTCCGCGTCGCAGGGATCGACCGCGAGGGCTCGGGCGATCAGCCCGCTGTCGTAGGGAGCGCGGGGAAGATCCGCGGTGGCCGAGCGTTGTTCCCACGCCGGGGACGATTCCGGGCGCGCCGACACCGACGCGGTGAAGTAGCCGACGTCACCCGCATACACGATGCTCCCGTCTGCGCTCGCCGCCAGCGATTCGAAGCTCGTCGCTCCTCCGGAATCGTCGCCGTCGGATCGTTCGATGCCGTCGTCGTCGACCGACCAGGTCAAGCCGCCGTCCGAACTCGACGCGATCCCTCCCACGGAGGTGTCGGTGCTGATCGCCGCCCACACGGTCTCCCCCGCCGTGAGGAACTGCGACACCGTCCGACCGTCGAGGCCCGCCACCGGTCCCGTCCAGGTCAGCCCGTCGTCGGACCGGAACACCCCGGCGTCGTCCACCGATGCCAGCCAGCCCGTGCCCGTGTGGATGGCGGCGAGGATCACGCCGTCGGGGACCACCTCGCCCGCTTCCCGCCATGTCGCCCCGTCGTCGGTCGATTCCCACACGACTCCCCACCGGGCATCGGGAGGGGAACTCCATCGGCGGTGGGACCCCCCGAATGCCAACAGCCGTCCCTCGACGTCGGGATCGAACAGAACGGTCTCGATCGGGACCGTGTAGCTGAACTCGGACTCGGCCGGCATGCCCGCCCGCGCCGGTGTGGCGCTCCGCCCGCCGTCGTCGGAACGGAACGGACCGCTCATCGTGGCGATCCACACCACGTCGGGACGTTCAGGATCCCACGTCACCCGCGACACCTCGCGACCGCTGAGTCCGTCGATGTGTTCCCACGACGTGCCTCCGTCCTCGGAGCGCGCCGCCCCGAGAAGATCGCCCGACACCACCATGACCCCGCAGTCGGCCGGGTCGAACGACACGTCGGTGAGCCGACCGCCGACCCCCGGTTCCGACGCGCTCTGCCACAGGCCCGGAATGGCCGACGGCGGCACCGAGGGCTGGGAGGTCGTGGTGGACACCGGGACGTCGTTCGACGACCCCGGGCAGCCCGTCGCAACGAGCGCAAGTGCGACCGCGACGGCCGCCCCCCGCCCTCCGGCGACTGACATCCTGTGCGTCAACGGCGCGGAGAACCCGCGGCGCCACGCCCCGTTCGTCGACTCGTCGCCGACTTCGACGGACGCCGGGCCGGCGCCTTGGATCCCGACGCTCCTGCGTTGGCCGGGACCTTCTCCTTCGAGTCACCCTCGGCGGCGTCGTCGCCCCCCTCGGAGTCTCCCGATCCTCCCGACGTCGCGGGGGTCGCGCTGTCCGAGTCCTTCGGAGTATCCGCAGACGGTGACGAATCCGACCTCGACGACCCGGTTGCGCCGACCTTCCGGCTCGGGCCCGCAGTGCGTCGCGACGCCGCGGACCTCTTTCCGGGAGCGGCGTCGTCATCCTTGTCGGCCCCCGACGATGCGGTGACCGGTTCGGGCGTCGAGGAAGCTCCCGACGACGTGGCGCCGGACCCTGCCGGTGTCCGGCTCTTCGGTTTCTGACTGCGCGAGGGCTTGAGCTTCGACGTGGACTTCGGCCGGGGCCTGGGCCTGGGCCTGGCCGGCTGCTGGGTTGCCTTGGCCGAGCGAACGGGTCGGCGCGAACGCGCGGTGCGCCGTTCTCGCCGAACGGCGCGGAACACGAACACGGCGAAGAGAAGGCCGGCGAGCGCCACCGCACCACCGATCGCACCTCGCATGAGATCCGGCATGCGCGCCACCGAATCGGACTCACCCTCGACGACGTAGTCGCCGACGCCCGCGGCGATGAGGTTCTGAGCGTCCTGGGCCACCAACTGATCTCCCGATGCCTCCGAATCCCTGGCGACGGCGCGGTCGTACTCCTGGGACAGCGGAGCGAGCTCGGGGAGCAGCAGCCGAGCCTCGTCGACCGCCTGCTCGAGTTCGGCGACCCTGGCCTCGGCGAACGCGGTGGTGAGCTCGGGGTTCTGTACGTCGGCGCGGGCCTCGGGAAGTTCTCGCAATTGGATGAGATTGAGCTGCTCGGGAAGTCCGTATCCGTAGCCGTTGATCAGCTGCCACTCGTCGAGGTTCGCCGTCGCCTCGGCGAGACCATCCTGGGTGGTTTCCCTCCGCTTGGTGGCGCGGTCGACCAGACGATCGGTGTACTCGGTCAGCGCGGTCGTCGCCGCGGCCTCGATGATGGCCTCGTTGTCCTTCACGTCGGCGGAGGTCACCGCGACGAGAACGGGGCCGCCCTCCTCGGGTTGGGATGCCTCGAACGTGTCCATCGCAGCACGGTCGGTCCCCGCCGCGTCGGCCACCTCATCCTGTATCGGGCCTTCCCGGAGAATTTCGACCATCGCCAGTGCATATGGATTGATCTCGTAGTTGTTGCCCGCGGGGGCGAAGATGTCGCCGACACGTATGGTTGCCGAGGTCGTGTACTCGGCGGGAGCCTGCAGGGCGAACGCCATCCCCGCGGCCGCACCGAGGGCGGCGACCACGAACAACGCGACCAAGCGCCTCGGGGTCAATCTCAGAAAGGAATCGATTTCCACCGTGTCCACCACTCCAGCTCGAGGACCGTCAACGGTACCCGTGGATCTCACGAATCCCTTGACGAGTCGCTCAAAGTAGTGGTTACCATCGACTCGATGGGCGCGGCAATCTCTCCTCCGACGGGGGCCGTGACACCACGGCCGCCCCGTTCGAGGATCCCATCCCGGCCGGGTGGGTCGAGCGGGGCGCTCAGCGCGTTGCAATGGAAGACCATCGGCGTCGCCTGGGTCCTGACCGCGGTGGGAGCGGCCGCAGAGCTGTCCGGAGCGGTCCCCGCGGCCGCGGCTCCGCTGGTCGGAGTCGTCATCGCGGCGACGTTCGCGCTGAGCTTTCTCCACCGGTTCTGGCCGACGCTGGTGGCCCTGCTGGTTCTGCGACCCACGCTCGACGTGTTCAAGGATCCCGAGGTCTCGGGCGGTCTCGACGTCACGCAGCTCGTCGGATTCGTGTTCATGGGCGCCGCCACCGTCTGGCTCGTGGCCAGAATCGCCTCGGGGACGTTCCGCCGGCCCGCGACCCCGACGATCGCCTTCGCCGCCTTCGCCGCGGCAGCCGCCGTCGCGACCCTGGGGGCCGAGGCACCGCTGGTCGCCGTGCAGTCCGCGGTCAAGGTCGTGTCCGCCGTCCTCATGCTGGCCGTTCTCGAACAGGCGCTGGGCGACGAACCGGGGCGTCTGAGGACGGTGGTCACGGCCGCGCTCTGGTCGGTGGTGATCCCCCTCGTCGGCGGCCTCTACCAGTACATCCGAGGGCCGGAACTGGGCGACTGGGTGGACCTGGGACGGATCTCGTCGACGTTCATCCACCCCAACGCGCTGGCGACCTACCTGATGTTCATCGGGCTCCTGGCGCTTGCCGTTCGGCCCGCGTTCGACGGCGCGACGCGCCTCGCGGTCACCGCGGCCGGAATCGCGACCCTCCCGCTCCTCTATCTGACACTGGCCCGCAGTGCGTGGGCGGGGGTCATCGTCGGCCTCATCGTGATCGCCTGGAACGTCAACCGCCGCTTGCTCTGGCTGTTGCCGCTCGGCCTGGTCGTGATGCTGGCCCTCCCCACGACGAGGGCCCGACTGGCGGATCTGACCAAGGAAGACGACGCCACCCAGCGGGGAAACGCCAACTCGCTGTCATGGCGAGTCGAGTACTGGGGTGACGTGGCGCCGATGTTCCTCGAGAGCCCCGTCATCGGCGTCGGACCGGACATGGTGCGCGAAACCCATCCCGACCACTTCGAGCCCCACAACACCCTGCTGCAGAGCCTCGTCGAGTTCGGGATCATGGGATGTGCCGCGTTCGTCTGGTTCTTCATCGCCGCCATCGGTGCACTCAGGACGGCGTGGAACCGGGGAACGACCCTTCTCTCGCGACGGGTGGGTCTCGCCGGGTTGGCGATGGTGGCGGGCTACCTGACCCAGTCGCCGGTCGAGAACCTGGTGTTCCAGCTCGTCCTGTGGTGGTACCTGGTCATCCCCATCGCCGCGGCGACGGTCGTGACCTCGGCTGGTTCGGCCCACGAGCTCCGCTGAGGTGAAAGTCCTCCAGGTCGACAAGTTCCTCCGCCGCGAACGTGGTGGGGCCACGAACTACATGTTGAATCTGGCCGCGCTGCAACGCGAGGCGGGCCACGAGGTCGAGTTCTTCTCGATGGCCGACCCGGGCAATCCCCCGACCAGGTTCGACCGGTTCTTCCCCTCCCACCAACAGACGGATCCACCGCCGTCGGGGCTCCGGAATCAGATCGAGGGGTTCGGGCGGATGGTGTGGTCGCGGGAATGCCAGCGAGCGATGGGCGACGTGCTCGATCGATTCGAACCCGACGTGATGCACGTCCACAACATCTACCACCAGCTGTCACCCTCGATTCTCCGAGCCGCCCGCGTCAGGGATGTGCCGGTGGTGATGACCGTGCACGATTTCAAGCTCGTGTGCCCCGTGTACGAGTTGTTCGACGGCGCAGGCCCCTGTGAGGAATGCCTCGGGGGGAACTTCTCCCACGCCGTCCGCAAACGCTGCCAGGGCGGTTCGCTGCCCGCCAGCACCGCTGTCGCAGTGGAAACGGCCCTTCACCGGTGGACCCGTAGCTACGGATCGATCGCCACTTTCATCACTCCCTCCCGATACCTGAAGACGAAGTTGGAGAGCGCGGGGGTCTTCCCCGACCGCCTCCGGCACATCCCGAACTTCGTCGACGTCGACACGTTCGTCCCTCAGGAGGGCGCCGGGGAGGGGATCGTGTACATCGGCAGGCTCTCGGCCACGAAGGGGGTCGACCGCCTCATCGATGCGGTCGGTGAGATGGGAGAGATCGCCCTGGACATCATCGGAGACGGTCCCGAACGTGACGACCTCGAACGACGCGCCCGGAACCGGGGGGTCGATGCGACGTTCCGTGGGCCGCTCCCCAAGTCGGACGTGGCCGCCGCGATGGCCCGCTCCCGGGTTGTCGTCGTTCCCTCGGTCTGGCCCGAGAACCTTCCGCTGGTGGTCATCGAGGCTCTTGCCTCGGGCGTTCCCGCGGTGGTCACGTCCCTGGGAGGAGCGGGCGAGATGGTGGACGACGGCGTGGACGGAACGGTGACGAATCCGACACCGGAGGGTCTCATTTCCGCGATCACCCCTATCGTGGAGGACTCCGATCTCGCCGCTCGAATGGGGCGGGCCGGCCGCGTCAAGGCGGAGCAGGAGTACGGGCCGACCCCCCATCTGAGGGCGATCGACAGGGTCTACGAGGAAGTGACGACAGGGACATGACGCTCAGGGTTGCGATGATCGGGCAGAAGACACTTCCCGCCTCTTACGGCGGCGTGGAAACGGCGGTCGAGGAGCTGAGCGCGGCCCTGGCCGAGCGAGGCGTCGACGTGGTCGCCTACTGCTCGGAGGAAGACGGGCCACTTCCCCCGACCCACCGGGGAATCCGGCTCCTGCCCATCCGTCAACTCAGTGGCAAGCATCTCGGGAAGTTGACTCAGGCCGGGTTGGCGAGCGTCGCCGCGGCACGAGGCGATTTCGACATCGTGCACTTCCATGCGATCGGGCCGACCGTGTTCGCGCCGATCGTCTCGATGTTCTCCCGAGCGGGGGTCGTGGCGACGATCCAGGGCCGCGACGACCAGCGAGCGAAGTGGGGGCCACTCGCTCAGAGGCTCCTGGGACGTGCCGCATGGCTCAGCGCCCGGGCGCCCGATGAGGTGATCGTCGTGTCGAAGTCCCTCCAGGAGAACTACCTCGAGGACTTCGGGCGCCGGACTCACCACATCTCGAACGGGATGCCCCACGTCGACCCGCCCGGCGACGAGTCCCACCTCACCGACCTCGGGCTCGAGGCCGGCAACTACTTCCTGTACATCGGCCGCCTCGTCCCCGAGAAGGCGTGCAACGAGCTCGTCGCCGCGTTCAGGAACGTCACCGGCGACGTCCGGCTGGCCATCGTGGGCGACGCCGCTCACACGAACGACTTCGTGTCCGACCTCAAGGCCGCGGCGGCCGCCGACCCCCGGATCACCTTCACCGGTCCCCTGTACGGACCCGAGAAGGCGACGGTGTTCGCCAACGCCCGGGCGTTCGTGCTCCCCTCACACCTCGAGGGTCTTCCGCTGGCGCTGCTCGAGGCCTCGGCCTACCGCCTTCCGGTCGTCGTGAGCGACATTCCGCCCCACGTCGAGGCGCTGGGCGACAGCGGCCCCGGCCGACGCATGTTCCCCATGGGCGATGTCGCCGCGCTCACCGCGGCGCTTCAGGGCATCGTCGACGACGTCACCGACGAGAAGGTCGGCGCCGAGCTGTCCGGCAAGAGCGTCGAGGCCCGCCACGACTGGAACGACATCGCCGACGCGACCCTCGACGTCTACACCGCGACCGTGGCGCGGCGGCGGTCACGGCTCAGGTGGCTCAGGAGGAAGAGCAGATAGACGAGCTGTGACACCGTCGTCACGACGGCGACGCCGCGGATCCCGAACGGCGAGATGACGATCGCCAGCCCGATGATGGTGATCGTGACCGAGATCCCGAGGCCGATCGACACGATTCCGGGTCGACCGGTGGCCTGGATGCGGGCGGCCACGACCCCCGCCGCGTCCATACACACCTGTCCCGGGAGCAACAGCCACAAGATGGGCCGACCCACCTCCGCATAGGTCGGGCCGAAGAGCCCCAGCACCCAGGGCGCAGCGATGGCCATGGCCGTGGCGGCCACCGCCGACGCGGTGACGGTGTAGCGGAGGGCTTGGCGGAAGACCCGCTCGGACGCCTCGCTGTCGAGTGACTTCATGTCGGGGAACGCCACCTGCGCGAAGGCGAACGCGCACCCGGCGCGCTCAACAACGCGGCCGTCACGCAGATGGCGTACACCGCCAACTCCTCCGAGGGGACCACATTGACCAGAACGATCTGATCGAGCCGGTTCACACCGAACTGCGCGACGATCCCGGGCCAGACCTTCAAGCCGTACTTCAGGTGATCGGTGAACACGGCCATGCCCTGCCACGGTCGGGGCACCGCACGGGTCACGACCATGATCGTGATGATGTAGGCACTCTGGCCCACGAAGTTGGCGATCACGGCCGACTGCAGCGTGAGGTTGTCGGTCAGGAAGAGGGCGACATCGGCCACGAACGTGATCGTGAACGGAACGAATCGGATCAGGTTGAACGTGATGATCCGACGTTCGACGATCAGAAGGTCGTAGGCACAGGTGGCCGGAACGAAGAAGATCGCCAGAACGAGGTAGGCCCTGAACCAGCCCACCGTCAGGTCCGAGTGACCGTCGGGTTCCCCGACGTTCAGGTAGGCGGGAATGAGGCGCCACGTTGCGGCGATGAAGATGCCGCCCACGACGACCGAGAAGATCCAGCCCGTGGTCACGATGGCACGGCGATGGTGGCGGTCGGCGTAGTACATCCCCGCCAGAGGCAGACCGAACGTCAACAGCCAACGGAAGACCTCCGTGGGGACGATGATCGAGGTGAGGTCACCTCGCGCCGCCTCGCTGAGGCCGCGGGCGAGTATCGGCCCGGTGACCGCGGACATGGCCAGGGTGATGAGGCCGGTCGCGGCGGTGAGCCCACCATCACGGCGGAGCCGGTCGCCGACGCGACGGTGGTCCCGCTCGCCGGTCGGCTCCACATCCGCCACAGGTGGAGAATCGGTCACAGAGTGGGGAGGGTACCCGACCGCTCCGCTTGTTCCACCTCTCAAGTAGGCCGTTCGACCTGCCGATGCCCCCGGTGACATCCACCGAGTGAGCGGAGGACGCAATGAGGACACGACCCACCACAGGGGCCACCTGGAGAGATCGGCGAATCGCCGTGATTCTCGTCGGGACGTTGGCGCTGGCAGCCTGCGCGCCCGGAGGCGGATCGATCAGCGGCGGTCAACCCGAGTCGACCGACGACGTCGCCGGCACCGACGGAGGGTGGGCCGCGCCCCGACCGACCACAACGACCGCGGATCCGACCCCTTCCACGACGCCCGTCATCGCCGGCGACACGGCGATCCCCCCGTCCGCGCCTCCTTCCGGCGGTCGCGATGCCTTCACCTGGCCCTTCTCCGCCGATTCGCCCTGGAACACCCCGCTCGGCTCAGGGGCCCGCTTCGCAGCCTCGGGACTGACGGTTCCGACCTACATGGGATCCGACCGCTCGTGGATCGTCCGGTCGGCCGCGCACGGACCCCGAGCGCGCCGTCGTCATCAACTGGATGAACTTCGGCGGGAACCGGTGCGGGGCCACCCAGGACTCCGGGATCCGGGTACGGATCCCCGACGACCTCTTCATTCCCGACGCGACACAGTCGCCGTTCCACACACCCAACAACGCTCTCACCGTGATCGCTCCCGATGGTCATTCCACGACGAGCTTCAATGTCGCGGCGCGCTGCCTGCACGACGCCAACGGCCGCCAGCCGGGGGAGCCCGGCTACGGGACCGCGCCGATCGACTACCGCCTCTATGCCACCCCCGCGCCGGCGTCGATCATCGATCAGGATCTCCATGGCCCGGGGATCTACGGAGGTCACGGTGGATCGTGGCTGTCGGGAATGGGAGGCCATCTTCGCCAAGGTGAGCTGTTCGGTGATCAGCCGATCCGTCACGCGCTGTCCATGAACGTCTGGGGCGCGGAGAACCTGCACTACGACGCCGGACGGCCCGGTGGGTGGGGCAGGGCGCTGGGGCGCGGCTATCGGTGGCCCGCCTACGCTGCGGACGGCTACGCCGCCGGTGGCTACGGAGGATCGAACCCCGAGCTGGTGATGGGATCACTGCTGGCGCTCGGCCCCGACGTCGATGAGGACGACCTCGGCCTCGAGAGCGACGTCGGCCGAAAGTGTTCTTCGCCCTCAAGAACTACGGCGTCTACATCGTCGACGACTCTGCATGGGACGACATCGACTGGAACTTCGAGAGAGGCGCGGCACTGGAGTACCGGGAGAGGACCGGTACCGACTTCGGTGACCGGAACACGCCGGTACGTCGCGATCTCGACCGAATGGTCGCCGCGCTGTCGGTCGTGACGAACAACGGCCCTGGATCCGTCGGTGGCGGTGGCTCCCCGCTCCAACCTCCCGCTCCCGCCCTCAGCTGAGATGAGCGATCGGAGCGGTCCTGACGATCCGTCCGGATCCCCTCTGGTCAATGTGGGGTCCCATCGGTATCTTCGCAAACACCGGGCCGCGGACACAGGCGGAGCGACCCGGCCGATGTGACGAGGAGAACGATGGCTGAGAGCCAGATGCCGTCGATCCCGGTGATGGTGCCGTGGATCGGGCGCGAAGAACAAGACGCAGCAGCCGAGGCGATCGCCACGGGATGGGTGGCCCAGGGACCGAGGGTCGCCGCGTTCGAGAAGGCGTTCGCCGAACGAGTGGAGTCTCGTCGGGCCGTGGCGGTGTCATCGGCCACCACGGGGCTCCACCTGGCACTGCATCTCGAGGGCGTGGGCCCCGGAGACGAGGTCATCTGTCCGTCGCTGTCGTTCATCGCGACCGCCAACGTGATCCGATACGTCAATGCGACGGTCGTCTTCGCCGACGTCGACCCCGACACCCAGAACCTGACCGTCGAGACCATCGACGCGGTGAGGACTCCGGCGACCCGTGCGGTCATCGGCGTCCACCAGGCGGGGATGCCGCTCGAACTCGACCCGATTCGCCGCTACTGCGACGAACACGGTCTCGCCCTGATCGAGGACGCCGCGTGCGCGATCGGTTCCACCCACCGAGCGTCTCCGATCGGCAGCGGATGCCGCTACGGGGTGTTCTCCTTCCACCCCCGGAAGATCCTCACCACCGGTGAGGGCGGGATGTTGGTGACCGACGACGACGACGTCGCCGACCGCGCGACATCGCTCCGGGAGCACGGCACGACCATGACCGCCGCGGCCCGCCATTCGAGCGGTGCGGTGAAGGTGGAGCAGTACGCGGAGGTCGGGCTTCAACTACCGGATGACCGACATCCAGGCGGCGGTGGGACTCGTTCAGCTGGGACGCCTCGACGAGGTGATCGCTACGCGGACGGTCCCTGGCCGCCCGATACCGGGAGGCGCTGGAACCCCGCGGCATCAGGGTCGCCGCCGACCCCGATTGGGGAACGACGAACCACCAGTCGTTGTGGGTGAGGTTCCCCGCGGAGACGACCGCGACCCGAGAAGAGATCCTCGAGGCCCTGGCCGCCGACGGGATCAGCGCCGCGGAGGGGCATCATGGCCGCACACCTCGAGCCCGCCTACGCCGGCACGCCGCACGGCCCGCTTCCGGTGACGGAGGACCTGACGAACCACACCGTCATCCTCCCGCTGTACCACCACCTCACGGCCGACGACCAGAGCCGGGTGATCGACTCGCTCATCAAGGCCGCCGGGGTCTAGCCATGAGGATCGTCACCACCATGCGGTCGCTCCCCATCGGCGGGAGCACCATCACCGCTCTCGACCTGGCCGCCTCGATGCAGGCTGCCGGCCACGACGTCACCGTCGTGGCCGGCGACGGGCCCGCCGCCTCGATCGCAGAGGACCTGGGGGTCCGCACGGTGACGTCATCGGGCGGAGCACCGAGCTTCGCCGCCACGCTGCGCCGCGAGTTGAGGTCCAATCGACCCGACGTGGTCCACGCCTGGGACTGGCAGGCCGTTGCCGCGACCCATGCCGTGGCCTCGGTCGGTGAACGGCTTCCGATGATCGGGTCGATCACGTTGATCGACCCGCCGCCGTTCCTGCCCGAGGGAGTGCCGATCGGATTCGTCTCGGAGCTGATGCGCCGCCGCGATCCTCGCCATGGCGGGCCGAACTTCTGCCAGAACATGCCGATCAACACCGACACCGACCGTCGGGAGATCGTCGATTCGACCGAGATCGTCGCTCGGATGGACATTCCCCCGGGCCGGCGCCACGCCGTCCTGGTGACCCGCATGGCCCATTACATGAAGCTGGAGAGCATTCTCTTCGCCATCGAGGCCCTCGACCACATCAGCGAGCTCCCTCTCGACCTCCTCATCGTCGGCGGCGGCGAGGCGTACGATGAGGTCGAGGCCGCGGCTCGCGAGATGAACCGGCGCCTCGGGACGACCAGGGTGAGGCTCACCGGTGAGCTGATCGACCCCAGGCCCGCCTACGCGCTGGCCGACGTCGTCATCGGTATGGGGTCATCGATCCTGCGGGGAATGGCGTTCGGAACGCCGGCCATCGTCGTGGGCGAGGACGGATTCTCGCTGACGGTGACTCCTGACAACGTCGAGGCGATCAACGACGTCGGGTTCTACGGCCTGGGCGACGGGGTCGACACCGGCGCCAAGAGACTTGCCGGGGAGATCGCCGGCCTGATCGAGGATTCCTCAATGGCCGACGAACTCGGCCGATTCAATCGTGACTACGTGGTCGCACACCACGACACCGGCATCGTCGCGGGTTCCCTGCTCGACCAGCTATCGGGAGCGCTCGAGACGGGACCGGCCCGTTCGGCCCGTTCGGTCGCCCACAACGCGACCTCGCTGGCCGCCGCAGTCTGCCGAAAAGCGGCGGAGCGGATGAGGACGACACCAGATGACCCCCACAGGAACAAGCCCCAGGAGTACAGGGAACTGACATGAGCGACGACAACATTCCACTGGTCGATCTGGCATGGCAACACGGCGTCGTCGGGGACAAGGTGCTGGCTCGCTGGGCGGACATGACCGCTCGGGGTGCCTTCATCGGTGGCGACGCCGTCGATGAGTTCGAGCGGGCGTTCTCCGACTACTGCGACGCCGACCACGTGGTGGGGGTGGCCAACGGAACCGACGCGCTGGAACTCGTACTCGCCACCCTCGGGGTGGGAGCCGGCGACGAGGTCATCGTTCCGACGAACACGTTCTTCGCCACGGCGGAAGCGGTCGTCGCAGTGGGTGCCACTCCGGTCTTCGTCGACTGCGACCGCGACACGTACCTGATCGATCCGACATCGTGCCTCGAGGCGCTCACACCCAAGACTCGCGCCGTGATGGGAGTGCACCTCTACGGACAGCTCGCCCCCCTCGAGGAGATCGCTCCCGAGCTCCCCGACCGCGTCGCCCTGGTGGAGGATGCCGCGCAGTGCCAGGGCGCCCGGAGGAACGGCCGACCGCTCGGTTCGTTCGGCGTTGCCGCCGGGACCAGTTTCTATCCCGGCAAGAATCTCGGGGCGTACGGCGACGCGGGCGCGGTCGTGACCTCCGACCCCGACCTGGAGCGAGGGGTCCGCCTGCGGTCACAGCACGGAGCGCTCGTTCGCCACCACCATGAGGTGTCGGGAAGGAACAGCCGCCTCGACGCACTCCAGGCCGTGGTGCTGACGGAGAAGCTCGCCCACCTCGACGACTGGAACCGACGCCGCATCGCGGCGGCAGCCCTCTACGACGAGCTGTTGGCGGACGTCGGCGCGGTGCGAACCCCCACCGTCGCGGCCGGGAACGAGCCGGTGTGGCATCTCTACGTGGTGGAGGTCGACAACCGAGACGACGTCCTCGCGGCAATGAACACTGCGGGAGTCGGCGCGTCGATCCACTACCCCCTGCCGGTTCACGTCCAGCCGGCGTTCGCCACGGACCGCCTGGGACCGCCCTGCCCCGTGGCGGAGCAAGCCGCCCCCCGGCTTCTCAGCCTGCCGATCTTCCCTGGCATCACCGAGGCGCAACAGACCAGGGTCGTCGACGTCCTGCGTCGGTCCGTCCGGAGATGACCGCGACGCCGACCGTCGTCGTTCTCAGCGTTCAGCGGGATCCCGCGACCCTGGTGGGTGCGGGCGGCCCGAGAGAGGACAACCGCCCTTCATCTCGGGTCGAACGCGGCATCGGAGGGGTCCAGGCCCACTTCACCGCGCTCCGTCAGGGGCTCGAGCGTCGCGGTCGCGACGTCGCCGTCGTCACCTCGCTCGACGCGCCGTGGCCGATCATCGTCGTCTCCGCCGTGCTCACGAAGACCCTGCGACGGTTCGATCGGACGCTGGCCGGATGGTTCGATCGCCGGTGGCACGGCCTGGCGCTCTCGATGGCAGGGCGAGCGGCCATGGCCGGCCGCGCCGACGGACCGGTGTTGTTCTATCCCCAGTGCACCACCTCGACCGCGGTGGCCCTGCGCCTGCGTCGGCCGGCGGACCGGGTGACGTCGGTCGTCCACGTCTTCGACGACTCCGAAGCCGATGAGATGGCCGCCCGTGGCGGATGCGCGCCCGGCGACTGGTTCGATCGCCGGATTCGGGCCGAGGAACGTGACGTTCTGACCCGAGCCGACGGGCTCGTGTTCGTCTCGCAGATGTCGCACGACTCGATCCTCGCCGCACGTCCGGAACTCGAGGTGATGGCCCGTCGCGTGATCCCGAACTTCCTCCCCGACGACTGGGGCGAGCCCCGCCCACCAGAGCGCCGTGGGGGGCCCCACCGACTCGTCACCGTGGGTTCGATCGACGAGCGGAAGAATCACGCCTACGCCCTCGAGATCGTCGAGACCTTGACGCGGTCGGGACACGAGACCCACCTCGACGTGATCGGTGACGGCCCCCTCCGGCCGAACCTCGAGGAGGCGGTCGCCGCGAAGGGGCTCGGGGACTCGGTCACGATTCACGGAATGCTCACCGACGTCAGGCCGCTCGAACGGTCGGCCGACATGTATCTCCACACGTCCACCCACGAGGCCTTCGGAATCGTCCTCATCGAGGCCATGGCGATGGGACTGCCGGTCATGGCAGTGCCGGTGGGGGGCATCCCCAGCGTCTTCGACGACGGCGTCGAGGGCCGGTATCTGCCGTCGGGTGACGCCGAGGCCGCCGCGCGGGTCATTGCGGACCTGTTGGACCGGCCGGACGTCCTGGGAGCCATGAGCGACGCAGCGAGCGATCGGGTCGAGCGCTGTTTCTCCGCGTCCGCCGTGCTCCCCGGGCTTCTGTCGTTCATGATGGACCCCCGTCGCGAGGCAGGTGCTCCATGATTCACCTGCTCGAGTCGCACCGCTTCCCCATGACCCCGACACGAATCGTTCACATCGACACGGCCGCGTCGCCGACCGCGGTCGATGGCATCGCCTCCAACCTCTGGCTGCTCTGCACCGAACAGGCACGACGAGGCCTCGACGTCACGCTGTTCTCCCGCCTCGATGCCGACCCCGAGCTCGCTCAGGCCGAAGCCGCCGCCGGCTTCAGGATCATCGATACCCCACACGCTCCCAAGGCCACCAACATCAGAGCCGCACGCGCCGCTCTCGACCTCGTGGAACCCGACCTCGTGCACTTCCACGGGAGCTGGCAACCACACCACGGCATCATGGGCCGTCTGGTGCGGCGGGCGGGGATCCCCTACGTGTACGCGCCCTACGGGGGCTTGTCGCCCGTGGTCCTCGCAAGCCGACGGCGGCTGCGGCGGATCTACATGGCCGCGTTCGAGATCCCCCTCGCCCGGGGCGCGGCGGGATGGGCCCCCAGCTTCGAGACCGAGATCGATGAGCTCCGAGCGGTGGCCGGGCCCCACTGGCAGGGCGCTCAACGGGTGTTGTCGCCGCCGGTACCCCACGACATCCTCGACAGCGGTCCCTCGGAGACGGACCCAGACCCTCGGCGTGTCGTGTTCCTGGGGCGCTATGACATCTTCCAGAAAGGGCTGGATCGGCTCGTCGGTCTCGCCGCGGAACTCCCGGAGATCACGTTCCAACTGCACGGATCGGTCGACTCGGCGTCCGCGGCCGACGTCGACTCCCTTCGCGCCCGGGCGCCGGGCAACGTCATCTTCGGCGATCCGGTCTTCGGCGACGGACAAGGCGCGGGCTCTCGCCTCGGCAGGTGCCTACATCCAGCTCTCCCGATTCGAGGGATTCCCCACGTCGGTTGCCGAAGCGCTGTGCTCCGGCCTTCCGGCCATCGTGTCCGACGATCTCGGAGTCGCCGCGGAGATCACCGGAGCGAACGCGGGTCTGGCGTTGCCGGAGGACCCCGCGGCCGCGGCTCGATCGATGCGCGCCTTCCTCACCCGCCCCGACGTCGTCTCGGAGGCCGGCCGTAATGCCGCGAGTTTCGGGCGGGAGACGTTCTCGGTCACTGCCATCGTCGACCGCCAGATCGACCTCTACGCCGAGATGCTGGAGGGTGAGCTCAGGTTCGGTCCACCATCCGCCGGGTCATCCTCAGCGAACGTACCTGGAACGGCGACAGCCTGAGGCGGAAACGACCGTCGACGACATCGAGATCCCCTTCGGTCTCGGGGGCCTCGTAGATGTCGCACAGCGTCACCGCCTCGACCCAGGCGGGGACCTCGATGACCGACTCCACCCTGCGTCCTCCGGCCTCGTAGCAGCGGACGATGACGTCGCCGCTGCGATCGTCGGCGTTCTTGACGACCTCGACCATCACCGACCCGCCGGTCCCCGGAGCCACCCCGGCCTCCGCCACCACCCGCGGGGCCGAGCGGACGGGCGAACGCCCGGACCCCGAACCGCCCACCGTCTCCACGATTCGAAGGGGACCAGCCACGGAATAGGCCTCCGTGACGACGCCCCCCACGACGGGGTCACCCCGATGTGCCATCAGCGACAGCCGGAAGTGGTGCCACCCCTGATCGGCCGACGGGTCGGGGTAGTGGGTG
Organism: uncultured Microthrixaceae bacterium; assembly: GCA_963700425.1. Classification (GTDB taxonomy): domain Bacteria; phylum Actinomycetota; class Acidimicrobiia; order Acidimicrobiales; family Microtrichaceae; genus CAVOXO01. Next base: position 219,136 of record CAVOXO010000002.1, read on the forward strand.
CCGCGCAGGAGACTGGCCCGCAGCACCGTTGCCGGACGGTCGTCGTCGGTTCGAATCCGCAACGCGTCGTGGCCGTACTTGCCGTCGTTGAGGAGGGCGACCCCGAATCCCGGTTCCGCCACGCTCACCCACCGGTGCGCGCACACCTCGAACCGAGCGGTGTCCCACGAGGTGTTGGTGTGGATCGGCGACGCGTAGTGTCCGAAGTGCACCTCGCGGACCATCTCCACCGCGTTGAGATCCAGGGGATAGGCGACCTTGAGAAGCGTGTCGCGGTGGTGCCAGTCGATGTCGACGACGATGTCCAGTCGCGGTGAGTCGGCCTCGAGCACCAAGGTCTGGACGAACGTGGACGGTCCGTCGGATCGGGTGACGCGAATCGACCCCACGAGAGGTCCGGCCTCGATCACCTCGATGTGGTCGGCCGCGAGGATCTCCCGTCGTCTGCGATCGCCGGCATCGGTGATGTCCCACGCGTCGAACTCGGCGGGGCGGTCGTCGAGAAGCTGGAGGACGTTGCCCGCCAGGCCCTCCACGATCGCATCCCGACCCGACTCGAGGTCGACGAACGAGATGATGTGGCCGTTGTCGTCCACTCGGACCGACACGATGCCGTTGTCGAGACCGTGCCGGTCGACCCTCACCGGAGTCTGCGGCGTCACGGGGATCAGCGGTCCGATCGAGAGACCCTCCGCCTCGACCATCACCGCGTGGCGTCCGTCCGCGAGCGACTGACTCTCGGCATTCTCGGTCGGGTTGGTCAGCGCCACGACCTCGCGACGAGGACCGGGATGGGCGTTGGCGACGACGGTGGATCCACCCGACACGGCCGCCAGCGCCGCCGAGATGAGCGCCTCGAGGGTGGCGGTCACCGTGCGGTACGCCTCGACGGCCTCCCGATGGACCCATCCGATGGAGGAGCCGGGAAGGATGTCGTGGAACTGGTTGACGAGCACCACGCGCCACGCCTCGGCCAGCTCGTCGTGGGGATACTCGACGTCAGGGGCCGCGGCGAGCGAGGAGAACAGCTCGGCGTCCCTCAGGAGTCGTTCGCACCGTCGGTTGCCGGCCTTCGTGGCGGCCTGGGAGGTGAAGGTGCCCCGGTGCTTCTCGAAGTACAACTCCCCACACCACCTCGGGGCATCGGGGTTCTCGGCGATCGCGGCATCGAAGAAAGCCGCCGGCGAATCGATCTCCAGGCGAGGAAGTCCTTCGAGGTCACGGGCCCGGCCGAAGCGTTCCATCATGTCGGCGGTCGGACCGCCGCCACCGTCGCCGAAGCCGAACGGCATGAGCGAGCGGGTGGCCCGTCCCTTGTCCCGGAAGGTCGTCACGGCATGGGTGAGCTCGTGAGGGGTGATCTCGGCGTTGTAGGTCTCGACGGGAGGGAAGTGGGTGAAGACCGTCGACCCGTCGATGCCCTCCCATCGGAACGTGTGATGAGGAAAGGCGTTGGTCTCGTTCCACGACAGCTTCTGGGTGAGAAGGCGTTCGATCCCGGCGAGACGCATGAGTTGAGGAAGGCTGGCGGGATACCCGAAGACGTCGGGGATCCACACCTCGGTGCATCGGACGCCGAAGCGCTCCTCGAAGTAGCGCCGCCCCCAGATGAACTGTCGCAGCAGCGCCTCTCCACCGGAGAGGTTGGCATCGGCCTCGACCCACATGCCGCCCACCGGGATCCAACGACCCTCGGCCACCCGCTCGCTGATCCGGGCGAAGAGACCGGGGTGGCTCTCCTCGATCCATGCGTACTGCTGCGCCTGGCTGCAGGCGAAGAGAAGTTCGGGGTAGTCATCCATCAGACGATCGACGTTGCTGAACGTGCGCGCGCACTTCCGCACGGTTTCGCGCAGAGGCCACAGCCATGCGGTGTCGATGTGGGCGTGTCCGATGGCCGTCACGCGATGAGCGCTGGACACCGCGGGTCGCGCCAACACGTCGGCCAGAGCAGCGCGGCCCGCACTCACCGTCGAGGCCACGTCACCGAGATCGAGCGCGTCCAACATGTCCGACAGGGCACTCCCGAGCTCGTGCGTGGCGCGGCTCCCCCGCTGGGAGCTGGTCCCGGAGTCCGCTCACCATGGAGATGTCGTGGTACAGAGCGACGACCTCGCTGTCGACGACGACCAGGTCCGCGGCGGTGAGAACGTAGATCGGCTCGCGGCCGGCGGTGACGATGTCGCTGTCGGGGTGTGGCACGTGCCAGACCAGCGCCGGATTCGATGCGGCCTCGACCAGCAGCGACACCTCGGCACCTCCCTCCGCGGGGTCTCCGACCACGACCCTGTGGTTGCGAGGATGCACGCCACGAAGGGGTACGTGGCGACCTGACGGGTCGGGCGCCCACACCAGACCCTCACATTGGAATCCGGGCAGACCGGAGAACCCCAGGTCGATCAACGCGGCCACGCGACACCCGTCGAACTCGGGTGGGACGGTTCCACCGAAACGGAACCAGGTCGTCCCCCACGGCCGCCCCCAGGGCGACCCGACCGCGAACGGCGTGAAGGATGCCGCGATCGCCTCCTCGACGGGCACGGGTTCCCCGTCCACCTCCCAGGCTTCCACGTCGAGCCGAACCCGCCGCGGGAACCGCGCCGGAGCGATGGCGTCGGAGAGGGCCCGGCGCAACCGTGCAGTGACCATCGGGGAGTTGTCGTGCATCGACCTGCCACACTACCGACGTGGACGCGAATCACCGATGGTGGGAGTCCGCCGTCGTCTACCAGATCTACCCACGGTCCTTCTGCGACACCAGCGGCAACGGGATCGGCGATCTGGAGGGCGTGATCGCCCACCTCGATCATCTGTCGTGGCTGGGCGTCGATGCCCTGTGGCTCTCTCCCTTCTATCCGTCCCCCGGTGCCGACTTCGGATACGACGTGTCCGACTTCTGTGACGTCGACCCGCTCTTCGGGGATCTCGCCACCTTCGACACCCTCCTCGCCGAAGCCCATCGACTCGACATCAAGGTGGTCGTGGACTGGGTTCCCAACCACACCAGCGATGAGCACCCGTGGTTCGTCGACGCCCGATCGTCCACCATGTCGGACCGGCGGGACTTCTACGTGTGGCAGGACCCCGGGCCCGACGGCGGCCCGCCCAACAACTGGGTGGAATCGTTGACCATGGGCCCGGCGTGGACGCTGGACGACGCGACGGGCCAGTACTACCTCCACTGTTTCCTTCCCCGTCAACCCGACCTCAACTGGTCGAATCCCGCCGTGGCCGACGCGATGTGCGACACCCTTCGCTTCTGGCTCGACCGGGGCGTCGACGGCTTCCGGATGGATGTCGTCCATCTCATCGGGAAGGACCCCGAGTTCGCCGACGCTCCGCCGGAGGTGGCGGGCCTGCCCCAGGTCGTGCTGAACGACCGTCCCGAGACCCACGCCCACCTTCGGCGGATCCGATCACTTCTCGATTCCTACGAGGGCGACCGTATGGCGGTCGGCGAGGTGTACCTCCTCGACACCGACGTCGTCGCCTCCTACGGCGGCCCCGACGAGCTGAACCTGTGCTTCAACTTCCCGCCTCTTCTGTCCCCGTTCTCCGCTCCCGAGTGGAGGCACCACATCGCCACGGCCGAGGAGGCGTTCGGTCGGAACGGTGTTCCACCCACCTGGGTCATCTCGAACCACGACAATCCGAGGCACCGGACGCGCTGGGGTGGTCGTCTCGACGTGGCCGGCGCGGCGGCCGTTCTGCTCATCGGGCTACGCGGTCCGGCGTTCCTCTACGCGGGTGAGGAGCTCGGCCTCCTCGACGCACTCATCGGCGACGACGAACGACGGGACCCGGCGGGACGGGACGGGTGCCGCGCACCGATCCCATGGACCGATCGTGCCCCCCACGGCTGGACCGCAACGCCGCCGTGGCTTCCGTGGCCACCGAACCCCGAGCTCACCAATGCCCGGGCCCTCGCGGCCGATCCCACCTCGATCCTGCACCTCTACCGTCGGCTCATCGACCTCCGGCACCGGGAGAGGGCGCTCGTCGAGGGTTCGCTCGCCCTCGAGGAGGTCCACGACGACATCGTGTCGTTCGAACGCCGGGCCGGAGACGAGGCCGTCGGCGTTCTCGTGAACATGTCCGATGCCCCGATTCCACTCCCCTCCGGTCGGCCCCTACTGTGTTCCTCGGCCACAGAGCCCGCACCGCAGACCCTCGGACCGTTCGAGGGACGCATCGAACGCCGCTGAGGAAACCGGAGGCAACGGGTGATCCGACGTCTCGCGGTACTCCTCGCGGTGAGCGCGATCGTCGCCGGCGCGTGCGGATCCGACCAGGAGTCCGCCGCCCCGATGAACCCCACGTTCCGCGTCTGCGTGGACCCTCTCGGCAAGCCGCTGGAGTTCGAGGATCCGGAGAATCCCGGTGAATTCCTGGGCATGTCGGTGCAGTTGATCGAAGAGATCGCCCGGCGCGAGGAATGGGACGTGTCGTGGAAGCCGACCGCGGAGGCCTCGATGATGTCGGACCTGGCCGACGGCCGGTGCGACGTCGCTCTCGCCCGGTTCGTCGAGGACACCGACGGCATCACCCACACCCGGCCCTATCTGGAGCACCAGGTCGCCGCCGCACGCCTCGCGTCGGGACCGGCGTTCCCGTCGCTCGAGTTCGCTGCCGGTCGACGGATCGGGGCGAGAACCGGCTCGATCCCCCGCGACTGGCTCCGGTCGAACCTCCCGGCGTCCGCAGCGATCGTGTCACTGCCCTCGACGGGCGATCTGGTCGCGGCGCTGAAGGCGTCGCGGGTCGACTCGCTGCGGCCCACCTCGGTCGACGCCATCGTGGACGACTGGACATCACTGGCCTACCGCTCGAAGGACGACCCCGAGATCGTGCTGTTCCAGACCGTCCCGACCGGAATGAGCATCGCGATGGCCGTCCGCGAGGACGACGACGCCATGTTCGAGTTGATCGACGGCGGCGTGGAGGAACTCCTCGCCGACGGAACCGTCGAGGACCTCAATGCGGAGCTGTTCTTCCCCGACCCCGAATGAGGGCCTGGTCCGTTCTCAGTGGGGAACGATGACGACCGGACACGGGGCGTGGCCGGCGACCTGATCGGCCACCGAGCCGAGAACGAGCCCGAGAAAGCCACCGTGACCGCGCTTGCCCACCACGATGAGGTCGGAATCCTTGCCCTCCTCGATCAACGCGGTCGACGCAGCCCCTTCGCGCACGAGGGGCGTGAGCGTGACGTTCTCGGGAACGGCGAAGCCGGCGAGAACGTCCTTCAGGGCCTCGGTGGTGGCCTCCGACATCGCGTCGGCAGCAGGCAGCCCGCCGCCGAGGGAGAAGCCCGCCGCCGCGCTGGGCGGATAGGTCCAGGTCATCAGGGCGACGACCTCGCCCCCACCGCGCACGGCGGCCTCCTGTATGGCCCAGTTGACGGCCGAATTGGAGTTGTCGGAGCCGTCGGCGCCGACAACCACTCGGAACGATGTGGAGGATCCCGGTTCACTCATGGCGAGATCATCGCGCGCTCAGCCCTCCGGCGGTAGTGGACAAGGTCCCTGGACACCCTTGAGTCGGAGGATCCGATCCACCGACGCGTCCAGTTGGTCCATGGGAAGCGTTCCGTCCTCGACGGCCGAAGCGATCCTGGAGGTCGCATCGTCGACGAACGCGACCCCGCTGAGAAGCGCGATGTCGGCGCCGGCGACGATCGCCTCGCGTGCCGCCGTGGGGTTGTCGAGCGTGGCGGCGATCGCCCCCATGCCGAGCGAGTCGGTCATGACGACCCCGTCGAAGCCCTGTCGGCCCCTCAACTCCCCGGTGATGGCGTCGGATGACAGCGATGCGGGGCGGTCCTCGGTCAGCCCGGGGACGAGGGCGTGACTGACCATGATGGCCGGGACCCCCTCGGCGATGAGGGAGTCGAAGACGGCCAGGTCCGCGGACCGCAGCGTGTCGATGTCCGAGACCGTGACGGGCCCTTGATGGGGATCCTGATCACCGCTGCCGAGTCCCGGCCAGTGCTTGGCGACGGGGGTGACCTCGGCGGCCTCGGCGGCCGCGACCATCGCGGTCGAGTAGGCGACCACCGTGTCGACGTCGTCGGCGAAGGAACGGTTCGCCAGGCCGGAGCCGGTGCCGACGTCGACCACCGGTCCCAGGTTCATGTTGAGCCCGAGATCAGCCATCTTCTCCGCGTAGTCCCCGAAGACGGCCGCGGCCTCCTCCGGGGTCGACGACGTCGCGAGATCTCGGGCCGAGGGAAGTCGACCGAGCACGTTTCGAAGACGCTGAACCGATCCTCCCTCCTCGTCACCGGCGGCGAAGATCGGCAGCGGTGCCAGGGCGGCGACCTGGCCGATGCCGTCGCCGACGGTGTCGGACTGACCCCCGATGAGGCCGAACCCCCCCACCGATCCCGACGCCACGGCGTCAGCGGAGTCGCGGGGATCGGACACCAGGACCATGAGGGTCTGCCCGATCTTCTGCTCGACGCTCAGCTGGGACACGCACTCGATCGGCACCCGCTCCGAGGTCGTCGTCGGGGCGCCGACGTCGGTCGGATCGGATGGCGCCGCGGCGACCGACGCCGACCCATCGCCTTCTGCGGGGGGTGCGGTGACGACCCGCGTCGCTCCCGCGCATGCCGACGAGAACACGACCCAGGCGACCATCGCGACCGCGAGCCCATGCCGACCAGCCATCGCCGGAGGGTACCCGCGCCGTCGGGGCTGCGTCGCCTCTAGTGTCGTGCGATGTCCCGATCTCGGGCCGGTCGCGTGCCGTCCTCACTCTTCGTCGCCGTCGCCGTCGCGTCCGCAGCGTGTTCGTCGTCCTCCGCGAACGACGCTGCTGGCGGCACCGATCCCGGGATCGTGATCACGGCGCGGTCCTCACCCGCCGACATGGTGACCGGCGACGACATGGTCGTGGGGCTCGACCGCGATCCCGCCGGCGTCACCTTCGAACTCGCCGAGGGGAGCGGAACGCTCACCTCGACCCCGCGGCCAGGGCCATCGGAGGGAGCGGAGCGCGACGTGCTGGTGACGGGACTACCCGCAGGAACCTCCACCATCGTCGCCCGGGACGGCGAGGAGTCCGGCGAACTCCAGGTCACCACCCACTCCCGCAGCGGTCCGGTGTTCTCCGGACCACAACTCCCGCTCGCCACCTGCACGACCCAGAACTTCGACATGGGTGAGTCGACACCGCCGGACTGCGAGGCGCCACCCCGCGTGGCCTGGACCGAACTCGGCGAGGGCGAGGGCGAGGGCGAGGCCGTCTGGACCCGCCGGGAGACGCGGGTCATCAACCGATCGGTCGCCACCCTCGACCTGGCCGTTCCACGCTCGGACTCCCCCGACGACAACGATCCGGAGGCACCTGCGGACACCTCGACGTGGAACGGTCGGGTCGTCTACGCCTTCGGCGGGGGATGCGGCACGACCTACGGACAGGGGTTCAACCTCCTCGACGAGCCCGATCCGGAGATCATGTCGGACGGATACCTCGTCGCCACGGCCACCTTCAACACCCTTCAGGTGGCCTGCAACGACGTGCTGTCCGCGGAGACGGTGATGATGGTCAAGGAGCACATCGCCGAGGCCTACGGCGTGCCGGTGCTCACCATCGGTCAGGGCGGTTCGGGTGGAGCCATCCAACAGCTCCTCATCGCCCAGAACTACCCGGGGCTCCTCGACGCCATCGGACCGATGCTCCCGTTCCCCGACGCGGTGAGCATCTCGGGAGGCGTCGTCGACTGCGCTCTGCTCAACCGGTACGTCGACGGGCGCGATGCGCCACCAGCGTTCACGACCGACCAGTTCCTCGCCATCGCCGGTCATCTGTCGGCGAAGACCTGCACCTTCTGGGAGCAGACCTTCGTTCCGGGCATCGACCCGGGATCCTGTGGCTTCGGTGACGGCATCGGCACGGTGGAACGGGCTCTGCCGGGCCTCGAATTCGGGGTGCCGATTCCTCCCGCCGACCAGATCTACGACGCCGAGGACAACCCCGACGGGCTGCGCTGCACCCTTCAGGACTCGAACGTCAACATCTTCGGCACCGACCCCGACACCGGCTTCGCCAACCGACCGTGGTCGAACGTCGGCGTGCAGTACGGGCTCGAGGCCCTGAGAGCCGGGACCATCTCGTGGCAGCAGTTCCTCGATCTCAACGAGGGCATCGGCAGCTTCGACGTCGACGGCGAATGGCAGACCTCACGCGCCGCGGCCGATGCCGACGGAATGGAAGCCGCCTACCGGAGCGGCCGAGTCCTCGTCGCCGACTCCCCGCTTCTCGACGTGCCCACGATCATCACCAACCTGTACACCGATCCCGAGGGGGACATCCACGACCGGTTCCGCATGTTCACCATCGCCGACCGCCTCGAAGGGCCCGCCGGCGAACAACCTCCGGGACTCGTCCTGTGGACACACGCCAAGCCGCCGTCCACGTCGCTCGTCGACAGTCTGACGGGGGCCGTACGGCTGGGGCCGTTGCTCGTTCGCACGCTCGACGAATGGGCCACGGCGCTGCTCGACGACTCACAGGACGCCGCCCCCGCCGATCGCGCCACCGCACTGGACCGGGCCCGGCCCTCGAACGCCGAGAACAGCTGCCTCGACGAGGAGGGCCGGGTGACCGAGTCGGGTCCCGACGTCTACGCGGAGGGAAGCCCGTGCTCGCTTCGATTCCCGATGGGAGGCGATCCGCGCACCGAGGCCGGGGCCCCTCGGTCCAACGACATCGTCGAATGTGTACTCGTCGACGTCGACGAGGCGATCGGTACCGGCGCCTATCCGGATCCACCGGCTGAGTCCGATCTCGACCGACTCCGCTCGATCTTCCCCGACGGGGTCTGCGACTGGTCCCGACCGGGCCCTCACCAGGTCGGGTGGGACGGTCCCTGGCAGACGTTCGGAGACTGACCCGCCGGGCCCTCGTCCCTGCCGCGAACTCAGCGGCCGACCGCGGGGACCGGGCCGGTGACGGTCGTCATTCGTCGGTGAGATCGACAGGGATGACCGCTGCCACCGACCAACCCGTTCCGCGCCGGCCGGCGTCGAACGAACCCCCCAGTGAAAAGACACGTTCGCCGATGTGGGCCAAACCTCGTCCCCGATGAGGGACCGAGACCAACGCACCGTCGTCGCTGACCGACCAGTGGAGACTGCGGCCCTCCTGGCTCACACGGATGTCGATCCTGGTGACGTCGGTGCCGTGTTCATCGATGTTGGTCAGCGCATCGTGGGTGAGCCGGACGATCGCCTGCTGAAGGGAGGCCGCAACCTCGCCGACGTCGACGGTGACCTCGAGTCCGTGCCGACGCACCTTCTCTGCCAGTTGCTCGATGTCGTCATGAGTCGTCATCGGTCCGAGTGTCGCAGCAGAGGTGCACCGGTGTCGAGAACGGCTCCCCGGGCGCGGTCACGGTTGTCCCGACAGGCCGCACCGCTACTGTCGCGGTGATGCCACTGCCGTCGCGAACAGCCCGTGCGCTGGCCGGCCACATCGACGTGGCCCGTCTGGAGGAGGCCTTGTCGTCGAACGACGCGGACCTCCGGACCGACCTCTCCACCTACCTGAGCGAGGCTCTCTTCTTCATCGAGGTGTTGGGTCCCGATCTGGCGGCGCTGCCGAAACACGGGCGAGTGGCGGAGATCGGCTCCGGTATCGGGCTGTTGTCCATGCTCGTCGCTTCCCACGGGCACCACGTCACCTCCTACGAAGCACACTCGGCGGGATTCTCCGCTATGGCCCGCTCCCGCCGACTCCTTCTCGACACCTGGACCGGTCCGGAGATCGATGTCACCTGGATCGACGACACGTTCCCACCACCCGTGCACGACACCGGCGGCTACGACCTGGTCTACGCCATGAACGTCATCGAGCACGTTCCCCAACCGAGCGGGCTCATCGAAGAGGCCACGCGCCGCCTGAACGAGAACGGCGTGGCCCGATTCGTCTGCGCCAACTACGACTTCCCCTACGAGCCCCACGTCGGGATGCCCACGGTGTGGAACAAGTCACTGACCCGGCGGCTGTTCGCCCGACGGATCGCGGCCAGTCCCATCCCCGACGTCGAGCAGTTCTGGGACGAGCTCTCGTGGCCCTCGGTGAGGTCGTTGCGGCGTGACCTGGGGGGACGCGACATGACCGCGACGTTCCGACGTTCGGCCACCGCGGCATATGTTCAGCGAGTCGAGGCCGATCCGACGTTCTCCGAGAGGAAGGGCAGGATGTTCGGCGCGCTGGCCGGTGTCCTTCGACCGCTCTTGGGGCTCGCCACGAGATCCGCGCCCCTCGGCGTTCTTCCCGTCATCGACCTCACCACGACGCCGACGCGACCGGCGACCGGCCGCCACGAGGTGGATCTTCGATCGACTACCGCCATCGACCTCACCGAACGACCGGGGGTGTCGGCCGAGGGCCATCCGGGCTGAGGAACACGGAGGTCGCGGTCGGCCGACCATCGACGCGGATTCGCATGCTGCGCCCTCGACAGGAATCGAACCTGTGGCCTACCGCTTAGGAGGCGGTCGCTCTATCCAACTGAGCTACGAGGGCGGGGCCGGTTGGACATTCGCGACACGTCGCCCCGACCGACCGCCCGAGTGTAGGGGCCGGATCCGGAGCGGCAGCGATCGATCGAGCGGCTACCTGACGGGCTGCGGCTCACCCCGTCGTCGACGGCGTTCCGACGCGTGGGAGCTCGACGACGAACCTCGCCCCGGTGGCCCCGTCGGAGTCGACACGGACCGTCCCGCCGTGGCGGGCGACGATCTCCGCGACGATCGCCAGCCCGAGCCCGGTGCCGCCCGTGTCGGCCGAGCGCGCGTCGTCGAGACGGGCGAAACGCTCGAACACCCGCTCACGATCCGCGGGGTCGATACCCCCGCCGTCGTCGGCGACCACGAGGACGGCTCGCCCGCCGGACTCATGCACCTCGACCCGGACCCGTGATCTGGCGTGGCGTTGTGCATTGTCGAGGAGATTGACCACGACCCGTGTGAGCTGTGAGGGGTCGCCTTCGACCTGTGCCGCGGAGACCGCGGAGCCGTCGATCATCGTGTCCCCCTCCTCGCGTCGACGCCGCACCTCCTCCCACACCAGATCATCGAGATCGACCGGCACCCGCCGCCCCGCTCCCACGGCGTCCTCCCTGGCCAGCAGCAGCAGATCATCGACCAGGTGCTGCATCGCCACCACGTCGGTGAGCACGGTGGCATGGGTCACTGCCAGGTCCGCCGTCTCCGGATGGCCGGCATCGACCTCGAGTTCGGCTCGCATCCGGGTCAATGGACCGCGAAGTTCGTGGGACGCGTCGTCGACGAACCGGCGTTGATGCTCGACCGACAACTCGATGCGGTCGAGCATCCGATTCATCGTGACCGCCAACCGGGCGATCTCATCGTCCCCACCGGGCTCCGGCACGCGCCGGTGCAGATCCGACCCCCCGATGTCGTCGACCTCCCGGCGGATCTCCTCGACCGGTCGCAGCGCACGACCGACCAGACCCCACACGGCGAGCGCGAGGAGAGCGGAGACGCACGGGATGATGACGACGAGTCGAACGAGGAGAGCCGACAGGCCATCGTCGATGTCGTCGAGGGGCGCCGCCACGTGGACCACCCTGTCCCCCGACCGCCGGGTGATCACCCGATACGACGGCTCGCCGTCGACGAGGGCGACGGTCCGGGCGGACTCGGTTGCGCCGCCCGGCGGCGGCGGGAGCGGTTCCCTGCCCTCGAAGTTGGACGTGGCCGACACCACGCGACCGTCCTCGACCAGCTGACCCACGGAGTCGTCATCGCCGGGCGGGGTCAGCGACTCGGTCGGCGAGGAGCCGTCCTGGGCGGTCTCGTCGAGGATCTCCTGGGCGCTCACTGACAGGTCCTCGTCGAGAGCCCCGACGAGATGGTCGCGTTGCGACACGGTGAGCCCCCACACGGTCAACACCAGCACCACAACGACGACCATCGTCGCGACGGCGGTGAGGCGGGCACGGATCCCTCTCACGTCATCGCTCCAGCCGGTAACCGGCGCCTCGGATCGTCGTGATGATGTCGTTGCCGTCGTGTCGGGGTCCGATCTTCCGTCGCAGTCGACCGACGTACACCTCGACGATGTTGGGGTCCCCGTCGAAGTCGTCGCTCCACACCCCGCCGAGGATGTCCGACTTCGACAGCACCTGATCCGCTCTCCGCACGAAGAACTCCAGGACGTCGAATTCGCGAGCCGTGAGACCGACGACGGCTCCGTTGCACCAGACCCGCCGACCGCCGGGGTCGATCCTGACGGGACCGACCTCGAGGTCGACCGGTTCGCCGGCCGAGGCCCGGCGGGCCAGGGCGCGCAGTCTCGCCAGGAGCACGGCGAAGGAGAACGGCTTGGAGAGGTAGTCGTCGGCGCCGGTGTCGAGTGCCTCGGCCTCGTCGAGGTCGCCGTCCTTCGCCGTGAGCATCAGGATCGGAGTCCAGATGCCGTCGGCCCTGAGGTCCGCACACACCCGGTATCCGTTGCGTTCGGGCAGCATGATGTCGAGGATGATCAGGTCGTAGGAGCCTTCCGACGCGCGCCAGTAGCCGTCGTCACCGTCGAACGCGAGCGTCACCGAGAACCCCTCCGCGGCCAGCCCGCGGTGGAGGGCCGCGGCGATCTTGCGGTCGTCCTCGATCACCAACAGCTTCACCTCGTCACCTCGCCGTCCAGTCTGGCCGCCGACCCTGACCCTCCGCTGACTGGCCGGACCTCCCAGACCGGGCGTGGTGGACATCGCGGGTACCGGACCGCCGCATCGGTGGGGCCTAAGCTCGGCCGATGGCCTACGACGAGGGGCTCGCAGACCGGGTCCGGTCCATGCTCGTCGCCCACGTCGACCACATCGACCTCGGCGAACGGAAGATGTTCGGCGGGCTCGCGTTCATGGTGGGCGGCAACATGGCGGTCGGGTGTCATCGGAGACGAGCTGATGGTCCGTGTCGGCCCCGACGCCTATGAGGAGTGCCTCGCCCTGCCGCACGCCAGGGAGATGGACTTCACCGGCCGGTCGAGTCGGGGCATGGTCTATGTCTCCGCCGACGGCATCGCCGAGGACGACGACCTGGGGTGGATCGACCGCGGAGCGCAGTTCGCGGGGTCATTGCCCCCCAAGTAGCCCCGGCACACTTGGGACGTCGAGCGGGTCGGACCCGTATCCTCGCCGACATGAGCGGTACGGGACACGATCTGGTCATCATCGGAGGGAACGCGGCCGGCCTGTCGTTGGCGATCTCGGCCCAGAGAGCGGGCATCCGCCGCGTGCGGATCGTCGAGTCGACATCCGCGGTGGTCTTCCCCGACCTGGTGGGCGAGCACCAGCTCGACGTCGGCTACGGAGAGGAGGTGCGCTCCATCGATGTCGCTCGCCCGACCGACGACGCCCAGCGTCTCGAGGTCACCACCTCCAAGCACACCTATGTCGCCTCGGCCGTCGTGGTCGCCCGACGAGGCCGCCAGCCCCGAGTGGACGCCGCCGATCAAAACGATCACCGAGCGCACGCGTTCTCGTCGATGCGCTGCCCGACACCGCGGCCGACGAGGACGTTCTGGTGGTGGGGTTCACCGATCACGCGGTCGAGGTGGCCTCGGCGCTCGCCGACGCAGGCGCCGGCGTGGTCCTGGCGGCCGGTGGGCATGGACCCGACCAAGCTCTCTCCCGCCGGCGACAACTGGCTGCGGCGCCTCGAACGGGAGCGCCGGGCCACGCTTCTGTATCGGTCGCTCCCGGACGCCATCGAGCTCGCCGACGGCTACCCCATGGCGCTACTTCGGCGATCGGAGAACACCCGACCTGCAGTTCGACCACGTCGTGTTCGCGTCCGAGCGGGTCACCCTCGGACCGGCCGACGTGAACATGTCGAACGCCGCGGCGACGTCGGGTCGTGCCTGGTTCATCGGTACGTCCGACGACGAGACCGGAGGACGCGGCGACATCGCCCGGATGGCGAATCTGGCCCGACGTCGCCTCGATCTTCCCCGGGGTCGAGGTGGCTGCTCCGTCATCGGCGGACGTGCGTCGCCGCTACACCTCGGTGATCGAGGAGCTGCGAGACGAGCACTACAACGCCACGATCACCTCGTTCGAGCCGACCCACAGCGACCTGTGGGTGTTGCGGGTCAAGCCGGACCGCGGCGGCATCTCCCACCTGCCGGGACAGTACGCGTCGCTGGGTCTCGGATACTGGGAGGACCGGATCGACGACGCCCACGATCCCGACATCGACGAGCGGTGGGACAAGCTGGTCCGCCGGAGCTACTCGATCTCGTCGAAGATGTTCGACGACGACGGCTACCTGTGCGGCGTCGAGGGATCCGAAGAGCTCGAGTTCTACATCGTGCTCGTTCCTCCCACGCCCGACAACGTCCCGGGACTCACTCCCCGTCTGGCCCTGAAGCGCCCTGGCGACCGCATCTACCTCGGGCCGAAGGTGGCGGGGCGCTATACGCTCGCCCCTGTCGACGACCCCGAGATGACGGTCCTGTTCCTCTCGACAGGGACCGGCGAGGCGCCTCACAATGCCATGGTCGTCGAGCTGCTCCGCAAGGGACATCGAGGCCCGATCATCTCCGCGGTCACGGTGCGTCAATGGGCGGACCTCGGCTACATCGACAAGCACCGCACCCTCGAAGCCCACTTCGCGAACTACCACTACATCCCTCTGCCCACACGCGAAACGGATGTCCCGAAGCGCTACATCCAGGATCTCATCACCGACGACGTGTTGGTCACCGAACTCGGTGTGGATCTGGACCCCGACGACACCCACGTCTTCCTCTGCGGGAATCCCGCCATGATCGGACTGCCCGAGGAGGCCGACGGCGAGACCACCTATCCCGAAGTGACGGGGGTGGTGGAATTGCTCGTGGGACGCGGGTTCACACTCGACCACCGCAACCAGCGGGGAAACATCCACTTCGAGGAGTACTGGTAGGACCCGGCGACGGCCGAGGCGGTCAGCCCGGGCACCGCCTCGTTGCATCGCGGTACGCCGCGGTGAGGACATCGAGACCCTCGCCGTTGGGATGGACGGTGTCGGTCGACAGGCTGATGCCCTCCGCCGCGGCGTCGATGAGCATCGCGTTCCAGTCGATGACGTCGACGTGGACGTCAGCGGCGGCCAGTTCGGCGTAGATGTCGTTGATCTCGGCCGCGGTCGCGTCGATCCGTGCGGTGTCCAGGCCACCACCGGGCATGGCCGCCATCGACGTCGACACGTTCACGAGATACACACAGCTGGTTCCGCGGAAGGCGGCGATGAGGTCGAGCGCGGCAGCCCGGGTGGCTGCGGGATCGACCGTCTGCAGCGCGTCGTTGGTACCGAGGTTGATGATGGCGACCTCGGGATCGGCCGCGCCCACGAGTTCGGCCGCGGGGACCATCTCGTCGCTGCGTGCACCGGTGCGGCCGACCACCGTGGCGCGACAGCACCACGCCAGTTCGCTCTCGATGCGACCCTTGTTCCACGCGACGATCGAATCTCCGATCACCGCGACGCTCGTCCGCTGGGCCAGACCGCACGACGTTGCGAGCGACACGGCGGCGAGAAGGCACACGAGACACCGTCGTGACGCGGTCACGACGCACGACGGTAGTGGGCCGCCGGAGGGATTCTGAAGGGACCGAGGAATACGGCTCCGGCGGAGCGGGTTCCGGGACACATGAGTCCACGTCGTCACCGCCCGCGCGCCGTCGCAGCCGTCGCCGTCGCGACCCTCGCGTCGGCGTGTGCCTCGGGTGGAGACGGCGACTCGCTCGGCGACGCCGGTCCCGTCCCCGCCATCGCGGTGGCAGAGGAGTCGAAGGACTCACCCCTCCCCGCGGTCGTCGTCCGGGACGTCGGTGCCGAGAAGTGGGTCCAGCTCGCCGACAACCTCCCCCGTGAGAAGCCGCTGTTGGTGTGGTTCTGGGCGCCCCATTGACCCGCGTGCAAGGCGGAAGCGCCTGACGTCGGGCAGTTTGCCCGAGCCAACGACGATCAACTCGACATCATCGGACTCGGAACCCAGGACGACCTGGACCTGGCGCGCACCTTCGAGGACACCTACGACCTGCCGTTCCCGATGCTGTGGGACCCTTCGTTCGACTCCTGGCAGGAGTTGGGCATCCGGGGACAACCTGCGGCGGTGCTCTATTCCGCCGATGGCGAGGTGCTCGAAGGCTGGAGTGGGCGTATCCCCGAGGAGAGGGTCCTCGATCTGATCGCTGATCCGGACGTCGACCCGAGCTGATCGCGCCACGCCCTTTCACGCACGCCGTCGCCGCTGTCGGGACCGCCCCGTAGGATCGTCGCTCGTGCTCGACAGCTCGGCCCACGCGACGTTCATTCCCGGCGACCCGGGTCGCGCGTCGTGCCTGGCCCTCTGGCCGTCCGGCTGGTCGCACGACAGAGCCGACCTGCTGGTTCCCACCCCGAGCGGAATCGCCCGGGTCGATACCCAGGTGGACCTCGTTCCGCTGGGTGAGGCTCTCGACGATCTGGTCGTCTTCGGCCTCGACGCGAACACCACTCCCTCACTGAGAGCGTGGGGCCTCGTCGCCCGAGACGCTCTCGCCTCGGTGGCCGCCGGGCGCCTGCGGCCCGCGGTGTCGGCCCAGGGCTTCGACGAGTGGGAGATCGGTCCTCTCACCGACGCCGATCGCCGGCGGCGGCGGCGGCTGGCCGAGTGGTTGCCTCCCGCCGCCTACTGCCGACCCATCAGCCGCGGGCGACGATTCCACGATGATGACCGCCGACGCGGCCATCGAGGCATTCTCCGACGCGGTGTGCGACGCCCTCGTCCGAACGGCGTCGGCTCCAACGATCGCGCCGAACCAGCCGTGGTCGGGACCCAGCTCGACAGACGTCGCCGACGCTCGCCGACTTCTCCCGGCGAAGGAACCCGCGAGCGACGTGATCGTCGGTCTGCGGTTGCGATTCGACGACGACGAGACCTGCACCGTCGATGTCCAGGTGCGCTCCGCGGCCGATCCGACGATCATCGCCACCGCGGAGGAGCTCTGGGCGCGTTCGGTCCCCGGATTCGGCCCGGACGCCGAGAACGACCTTCTCGTCACCCTTCGTCGCGGTGCCCGTCGGTGGCCACCCCTGGGGAGCATCCTCGAGACCGCCCACCCCGGTTCCTTCCCCCTCGAGGCCGTGGACGCGTCAGAGCTGTTCGGTGAGGTTGCCCGTGATCTCGGCGAGGAGGGCATCGAGGTCATGGTCCCCACCGACATCATCCGCTCGGTTGACACCACCGCCCGTGTCTCGGCTCCCCCACACTTCGACGACGACTCGGGGCGACTCGATCTCGATGCCCTGTGTCAACTCACGTGGACGGCGTCGATCGGTGGCGTCGAGATCGACGGCGCCGAGCTCGACGCCCTCGCCGACGCCAAACGGCCCTTCGTGCGGTGGCGCGACCAGTGGGTGGTCGTCGACCCGGCGGTCGCCGCTCGCCTGCGTCGGACCGAGGAGATGGCGGCCGTCGACGCTCTCACGGTTGCCCTCGCCGGATCCACCCTGGTCGATGGGGAGCCCGTGGCCGTGAACATCGACTCCCGGCTGGAATCCCTCGTGTCGCGATTGCGGGGGGCCTCGCTGACACGCGAGCGAGGACGAACCCGCGGGCCTGGTGGCGACGCTGCGTCCCTACCAGCGACGGGGCCTGGCGTGGCTGAGAGAGATGACGGTCACCGGCCTGGGCGGGGTCCTCGCCGACGACATGGGTCTCGGCAAGACCATCCAGATGATCGCGGTCCACCTGGCGACCACACGCGACGCGGCGGGCGACCCGGCCGATCGGTCGGCTCCCACACTGGTGATCTGTCCCGCCTCGTTGGTGGGCAACTGGGAACGGGAGCTGGCCCGTTTCGCGCCCTCGGTGCCGACACACCGATTTCACGGCCCGGACCGCCACCTCGACTCGCTCCCCTCCGACGCCGTCGTCATCACCACCTACGGCATCGCTCGTCGCGATGCGACCCTGCTCGGCGGGACCGACTGGGGACTGGTCGTCGCCGACGAAGCTCAGCACATCAAGAATCCCAAGGCGGCAACCGCCCGCGCCGTCCGCCGATTGGGTGGCGGTGCCCGCTTCGCGCTGACCGGAACGCCCGTCGAGAACCGTATGTCAGATCTGTGGGCGCTCACCGACTGGACGACCCCGGGCCTCCTCGGATCCCTCGAGGCATTCAACCGGGACGTGGCGCTCCCCATCGAGCGTGATCGCGACGAAGAGGCCACCCAGCGGTTCCGCACCATGATCAGCCCGTTCGTCCTGCGCCGCCGGAAGGACGATCCCGAGATCGCGCCCGAGCTACCGCCCAAGACCGAGACCGATCACCCCGTCACCCTGACCGCCGAGCAGGCCGGGCTGTACCGCGCCGTCGTCGACGAGATGCTCTCCGACATCGGCACGTCCGACGGCATCGAACGAAGGGGCTTGGTGTTCAAGCTCCTCACCGCGCTGAAACAGGTGTGCAACCACCCCTGCCACTATCTGCGCGAGCAGGGGCCTCTCGCGGGGCGATCGGCGAAGATGGAGATCTTCGACGAGCTGGTGGAGGCCATCGCCGACGCCGGGGACTCCACGCTGGTGTTCACCCAGTACGTCGCCATGGGCGAGTTGCTGGTGGCCCGCCTGGCCGAGACGGGACACGCAACGCGGTTCCTGTCCGGTTCGACGTCGCTTCCCGATCGGGACTCCATGGTCGACGAGTTCCAGGAGGGCCGGTTCCCGGTATTCGTCGTGTCGCTGCGGGCCGGGGGCACCGGCCTCAACCTGACCCGGGCCACCCACGTCATCCACTTCGATCGTTGGTGGAATCCCGCGGTCGAGAACCAGGCATCCGATCGCGCCTGGCGCATCGGGCAGGACCGACCCGTCCAGGTTCACCGCCTCATCTGCGCAGGCACGCTCGAGGAGCGAATCGCCTCGCTACTCGAGGAGAAGGCGGCACTGGCCGACGCGGTGGTGGGCTCGGGCGAGGGCTGGATCTCCGAGCTCAGCGACGACGACCTCGCCGCCCTCGTCAGCCTGGGAAGCAGTTCGTGATGGCGGGTCGCGCGACGTTCGGTTCCACCTGGTGGGGACGCGAATGGGTGGCCGCCCTCGAGGACTCCGCCGACGTCGACGCGGCCCGGTTGTCACGCGGCCGGACCTATGCCCGCCGCGGCGCTGTGGGTCCGGTGGAGATCGGAAGGGGGTTCGCGCGGGCCCAGGTGACGGGCGAGCGCAGCCGGCTCTATCGGACCGACATCACCGTTCGGACGCTCGCCCCCGGCGAATGGGACGAGATCGCGCTCGCCGTCGCCGGACGCGCCGGCCATGCCGCCGCCCTCCTCGACGGTGAGTTGCCGCGAGAGGTTCTCGAGGACGCCAGGTCGGTCGAGATCGACCTCGTCCCCACGCCCGTCGACATCCGGCCCGACTGTTCGTGTCCCGACTGGGCCGAGCCGTGCAAGCATGCCGCCGGACTGTTCTATCTGGTGGCGGATCTGATCGACGACGACCCCTTCGTCCTCTTCGAGCTGCGCGGCGTGGAGCGCGAGGAGTTCCTCTCCCTGGTTCGGCATCATCGACGGCCCGACGACGTCGGCACCGTCGCCACGCCCTCACTCGGAATCGACGCGACCGTGGCCTGGGCGAACACTGCGATCGATTCCCCGCTGCCTCCGATCGACGTCGAGCTGGCCGAGCAACTCCGCCGCCACCGCCCCCGCCACGTCGGTGTTCCGGCGCCCCTCGTCGTGTCACATCCCGAGTCGTTCCCGGCCACTCCCCGCCAGCTCGACGATCTCGCCGCCGACGCCGCGGCACGCGCCTTCGCCATGATCGTCGACGGTGAACCATCGGGGCTGAGGCTCCCACCCCGGGCGGACCTCGCTCGTAGGGCGGCCTCGATGAACGATCCGCGGGCCGTGACGGCTCTCGCGCGGCGTCTGGGCCTGCCCGACCGTCGGCTCGAGGCGTGGGCCGACGCCTGGGTACTCGGTGGGGCCGAGGCGGTGGCCATCGTGTCCGACGAGGGAGCGTGGGTCGAGGATCCCCAGCGCCTCAGCGAAGGTCGCGAAGAGCTCGTCGCGGCCGGACTCGACCGCAAGCGCATCGCCCTCAACTACGACAGCCTTCGCATGGCCGACAACGTCTGGCTCGCCATCGGGACCGACCTCCGCTGGTACAAGGTCGTCGGGGCCGGCAAACGACTCGACCTGCATCTGGCGAGCGCGCCCCTCGAACGACATCCGCGACCTCGTGGATCTTCCCACCAGCTGAGCATGGCGACGTCCGCTCACCGAACGCCGACGACCGTGGGACTCAGGCGCGGCGCAGCGTGGCGTCGAGGTGACCCGACAGATCCTCTCCCACCGCCGCCATCGCAACGTGGTAGGTGAGCACGTCGCCGGAGACCTCGTACCGACGGCTGACCTCGGTGACCTGCTTCGCTGACGGAGTCGTCGACACCAGCGTCGTGGCCATCTCCACGACCACGGTGCCCCGCTCGGACCGGACGGTGCCCGAGGAGATCTCCACGGCACCGAACGGTTGGGCGATCACGACCTCGAGGATCGAGGGCCCGGGAACCCTCCAGTAGCCCAGCTCGGAGTGGAGCGGATCGCCCTGAAGAGAGGTCGTGGCCTGGCGGTACGCCAGGAACGGCTTGCCCACGTGCGACCACTCCGAGGTCTCCAGATACTCGAACGACTCGATGGTTGGATAGGAGCCGCTGCCCTCTCCCTTCCATTCGCCCACCAGGATGTCCAGCTCGACGAGATTCGGGTGGAGCTCAGGAGGGGCGATCATCACGCGATCCCGAGCGGATGGCGTCTCGGACTCTCGACAGCAGGTCGCTTTCCTGGGAGTGGTACACGGTGTGGATGCCGGTCGACTCCTGATGCGATTCCGCGATCCACTCCATCACCTCGTGGCAGTCGCCCGGTTCGTTCACACGGGTGATCGCCCCGATCACACAGGCCGGGTGATCTCGATTGAGGGAGATCGACACCGGGAGAACGTAGCGACACGCCAGCATCAACGCGATCGTGCCGTTGTAGAGGGGTTGAAGGTGAAGGCTCGGTTCATCGCCAGGCTCCTCGCCTCGACGGTTGCGCCAACTCGTCCGGAGGCGGGCGGCGACGTTGGCCGCGAGACGGATGTCCTGGGATCCGCTCGCCGCCATGGCCAGTATCTGGCCGCCCTTCTCGAGCTGGCCGGCCAGACGGTCGCGCATCACGAGGTTGTTCGCCCGACTCACCTCCGGGTCGACCTTCGAACGCCGCCGCGAAGCGGTCTGGGGGATGCTGTAGAACGCCCGGCACATACCGGAGAGCACCTCGGGCGTCGGCATACCGAAGACCTGGCGGGTGACGACCATGCGGCTCAGGAGAAGATTGGAGCGCTCGGCGATCTCCGCGTAGGACACCGTCTCGCCGAGAACGCCGAAGCGTCGTTCGGGATCCGACATCGCGAACTGGAGGGCGCCCAGCACCACCGCGATGTCGATGATCTGTCCGTGGTTGGTGACCAGCGCAACGTTGAGACCGTCGTACACGAGGCTGTGGAAGAGGTCGTTGAGAAGGTGGAGTTTGTCGGGAGCCTGGAGGTGGGAGAGCAGGTGCTCGTCGTAGTCCGGATAGGCACCTCGTCCGTACAGCTCGATGAGGTCGCGGCCCACCGGTTCGGGCTGCACGACGACGGTCGACGGCTGGTGGTAGGAGAGGTCGGGGTCGAAATCGAGAGGCTGCAGGAGCGACCCGTGGCCTTCGCGGGCGAGACTCGACAGCGCCTTGTAGTGACCGAGCGGGTCCAGGCCGGCAAGTAGCTGCTCTGCACCCTCGACCGGTGGGACGGTCTCGGTCGACTCCTCGGGCAAGCCAGGGGGGTTCTCCATCGGGTCCAGCGTAGGCCGCTCAACCGCCCGTTTCCCGCGCATAGGGTTGCCCCATGACCGCCACCCCCCTCGCCGACATGACCGCTCTCGTCACTGGAGGGGGCAGTGGAATCGGGATGGCCTGCGCTGCAGCGCTGCTCAGTGACGGCGCCTCCGTGATGCTGATGGGTCGCACCGAGTCGCGCCTCGCCGATGCCCGATCGGCTCTGGAATCGCTGGCGCCGCCGGGCGCGTCGGTCGCGACGTTCGCCGGCGACGTCACGTCGGAGGAACACATCGTCGCTGCCGTCGATGCCGCGGCGGCATTGTCTCCCGATCACCGGCTCGACCTCGCCGTGGCTGCTGCGGGGGACGGAACCCTGGCACCCGTGATCGCCACCGAACTCGCCGAGTGGGAGCGGATCCTCGCCGTGTCCCTGACGGGCGTCTTCCTCACCATCAAACACGCCGGGGCGGCGATGGTCCGCGCCGGCGGCGGATCGATCGTCGCCATCAGCAGTGTCGCGTCCCACACCACGCACCGCTACATGGCGCCGTACTCCGTCGCCAAAGCGGGGGTCGACATGCTGGTCAAGACGGCTGCCGACGAACTCGGGCCGGCGGGGGTCCGGGTGAACGCGGTCAATCCCGGCATCATCAGCACCGATCTCGTGGCGATGATCACCCCCGACGACCCGATCGGCCAGAGCTACCTCACGAACATGCCCGCGGGTCGGTTCGGCGACGTGGCCGACGTCGCTCCGGCCGTGCGGTTCCTGTGCGGACCGGAATCGGGCTTCATCACCGGCGCATGCATACCCATCGACGGTGGCCACCATCTTCGTCGCGGACCGGACTACTCCGAGTGGGCCGCACCGATGTACCCCGGATTGACGTTCGACAGCTGACCTACGCCGGTGGTTGCCGACGGCTCACGGCCGTCGCGACGTGCCTGCGGCCCGGGTCAGTTCGAGTTGCCCCCGTCGTCGGGTGCGACCGGTTCCTCGTCATCGACGGGGTCGACACCGGTGATGCTGCTCAGCGCAGAGCGCTGATCGCCCGTCAGGTCGAAGGCCCGCCCGAGCAGGCGGCCCCTCGGCCGGTCGTCGGCCATCGCTGATGTCGTCCTCGCCCGGGCTGATCGCGGCCGGGGGTGTGGTGTAGCCGGCTCCTCCACAACCGCCTCCGCAACCGTGCTCCGCCACAGCCCCCTCCACCAGAGCGTCCTCGACCACAGCGTCCTCGAGATCCGACGCCTCGACCGCGGTGCCCACCACCGGCGATGACGACGAACCCGGAGAGGGGGGGACGGACTCAGCGGCCGGGGTCTCGACCTCGGCGGTCTGCTCCAGTGGCGCATCGTCGGCGACGTGGGCCACGTCGGAATCCCTGGAGAACGCGAGCTGCGGCTCGCTGAATTCGCCCCATCGACGCGCCACTCCGCGCCGCGATGTCCGGGTCCCCCTGGCCGGCGCCGGCGCTGAAGCCGGACCACCAGGCGGGGACACATGTCCGGGACGGGGCAGACCCGAGACGAGCTCTGACTGGTGGCGTCGACGATCCATCACCACCCAACCCCGGGGAGGGCTGAGTCGCAGGGCATGCGCGTTGCACAGCGGCTGACCACCTGCCGGCGAATGATCGAGGGGATCGAGCCACACCTGGCACGCCACGGCGTCGTAGGTGATGACGACATCCGCCTCGGATCTGCATCCGGGTCTCCTGCACGACCAGCTCATCGAGGATCACGCTACCGTCGCACCCCGACCGTCCCGACCCGGGTCCCGACCGTCACGTCGAAGAGGACCCGAGCGAGATGTCGGTGACTTCCACGGACGCGGGGAGGGTCAGCGCATGGACGACGCTCGACGCGATGTCCGACGCGGCCAGCACCGTGGCCCGATCGTCCGAGCGGGGCGGATACACGCTCGTGACGCGCACCCCGTCACCTCGGACCTCCTGGCGCAACGCGTCGGCGAGCCCCCGGAGTCCGAAACGGGTGATCGACCGCTGAGCATCGCCTCCTTCGGCCACCAGCCCCGCCTCGGAGTTGACGAAGACCACGTGCCCGCGGGCCTCGGTCAACTGCGCCAGCAGCTTCTGGGTCAGGAGGTAGGGGCCGCGCAGATTGACGAGATACTGCTCATCGAGGTCGTCGACCGAGCCGGTGGCGACCGACGCCTTGACGTCGACACCTGCGGTGTGAACGAGTATGTCGACGGGGCGATCGAACCGCCCGATGAAGTCGGCCACCCCGTCGATCTCCGTCGCGCTGCCGAGATCGCACTGGAGATACAGAAGCGGTGCTCGCTGGCCGGCCTCCGACGCGGCCCGTCGGAGACGACCGAGATCGCGCCCGACGATGCACACCCGAGCGCCTGCGTCGAGAAGATTGGCGGTCACCGCTCCCCCGATGCGTCCGGTACCTCCGGTCACGACGGCCAGGCGACCCGAGAGGGGCCCCTCACGCGTCGCGTCGACCGGGTCGGCCACGCGTTCCTCGTCGAGCGGGTCGGTGAACCCGACCTGCGCCGCGGACCTGTGCCCGGTCTCGGTGATGTCGATCACCAACTGGTCCTCACGACGTGTCGTCGTCGCCGATTCGCTCACCCGATGCCCCGATACCTCGTCCTGTCGTCAGGGTACGAACGCGACCCCCCGTTATCAAACCGGGGTCGACGGCCCTACGGACACGGACGCGAGAAGCGGCAGATGATCGCTCTGCAACGACGGCGACCGCCTCGGTGCCGTCGATCGAGACTCCCCGTCCCCCGATCCAGTCGATGGTCCGGTCGGGCGCAGCCGCCGGGAACGTGGGGCCGCTGTGCGCCCACGAGTAGCCCCGGGCGCCGAGGGCAGGGGTCACATCGCTCTCGCCGAGGTTGAGGTCGCCCACGAGGACCGCGGGACCGTTCCGTCGGTCCAGCCGGTCGAGGACGATGGCGAGCTGACGCGTCGCAACGGACCGGCGGTTCTGGAGATGGGTGGCCGCGATCGTCACCTTCCGCCCGTCGCCCGCATCGACCCGACCGATGATCGCCATCCGCTGCTCGGTTCCGAAGGCGGGAAGGCGAACGAATTCCACCGCGCCGAGCTCCACCCGGGTGAACAGGGCGATTCCGTACTCCCCGAAGGGGCCCAGCGGGCGCGGCGGACACGAACACGGGTCGAAGCCCTGTGGCGCGCGCCACGACCCGCACCTGGTCGACCCAGCGCGACCTGACGACGCAGCCGGTCGACCTCCTGGAGGGCGAGCACGTCGGCCGCGAGGCGAGCGCACGTCCGGGCCAGGCCGCGATGGTCGGCGGACCTGCCGGCGGGCGCGCCGTGTCGGATGTTGTAGGTGGCGATGCGCACGCCCCTAGTCCTCCAGGGTCGCCCCCAGGCGCGCGCTGGCATCGATGTACTGGTCGACCATCTCGAAGATCACGTCCTTGGTCCGACGCGGCTTGTCCATCATCCCGACGACCTGGCCCACCGGGTTGAACTGAACGTCGCGGGCCTGTTCGGGATAGTGATGGCCCCGGGCCACTGCATCGCCCGTCACCATGAACTGGAGCGGCATTCCGAGCGGCTTGGGGTTGTCGGGGTTCTCCCAGGCATCGGTCCAGTCGTTGCGGAGCATCCGGCAGGGCTTGCCGGTGAAGCTCCGACTGCGAACGGTGTCCTTGGACGTGGCCTCGAAGTACTGCGCCATCTGGGCCGGGGGGACATCGGCCTCCTCGACGGTGAGCCACAGCGATCCGGTCCACACGCCTGCGGCACCCAGCGCCATGGCCGCCGCCATCTGTCGGCCGGATCCGACACCTCCGGCCGCGAGCATCGGGGTCGGAGCGATCGCGTCGATGACCTGCGGCCAGAGAACGATCGACCCGACGTCTCCGGTGTGACCCCCGCCCTCGGAACCCTGGGCGATGACGACGTCGACCCCTGCCTCCTTGTGGCGAACGGCCTGGTTGACCGAACCACAGAGCGCCGCGATGAGCCGGCCCGTCGATTGGATCTCGGTGATGATCTCCGGCGGTGGCGTTCCCAGAGCATTGGCGATGAGCTTCACCTTGGGGTGGTTCAGGGCAACCTCGACCTGCGGACCGGCCGTGGCCTCGGTCCACCCCAGCAGTTCGGGGGCCTTCTCTCCCTCGGGGAGTTCGGGGACACCGTGATCGGCGAGGAGCTGGCGGGCGAACTGCCGATGCTGTTCGGGAATCATGGCCCGGAGATCGTCTTCGAGCTTGGAGGGGTCGGTCTCGCCCATTCCTTCGTATTTCATCGGGATGACGATGTCGACGCCGTAGGGCCGGTCTCCCACGTGGTCGTCGATCCAGGCCAGCTCGGTCTCGAGCTGATCGGGAGTGAATCCGACAGCACCGAGGACTCCGAGCCCTCCGGCGTTCGTCACCGCTGCGACGACGTCGCGGCAATGGGTGAATGCGAAGATGGGGAACTCGATACCGAGTCGATCGCACAGTTCGTTCTGCATGCGCGCCAGCGTATGGCAGAACGAGAACCCGTTCTAGTTCCGGCTCGATCGAATCGACGACATGGTTCAACCCCGACGCCACCTCACCTCCACAGAACTCGCTCCGATCTTCGAGAGGATCCGTCGCGAGAACCATGTTCCGGAGTCCTTCCCCCCGGCGGTCGTTCGAGCCACCGATGAGCTGGTCCGGACGGGTGCGTCGCCGTCGACCACTCCGGCCGATCGGCGCGATCTCGCACTCATCTCCATCGACCCGGCCGGTTCACGCGATCTCGATCAGGCCGTCCACGTGGCGCGCCTCGGATCGGGCTACCGGTTCTCCTATGCCATCGCAGATGTCGCGTCGTGGGTCGCGCCGACCACGGCGATCGACGAGGAAGCCCGCCGCCGGGGCGTGACGGTGTACTGCCCCGACCGTCGGGTCCCCCTCCACCCACCGGAGCTCTCCGAGGGCGTGGCGTCGCTGCTCGAGGGACAGGAGCGGCCGGCCCTGTTGTGGACGATCGATCTCGACCAGCGGGGGGCGGTGAGCGATGTCGACGTCGTGCGCGCCACCGTCGTCAACCGGGAACAGCTCAGCTACGCCGAGGCTCAACGCCGCCTCGACGGCGACGGGGCCGGACCGTCACTGCGACTCATCGAGGAAGTGGGACGCCTTCGGGTCGACCTCGAAGTCGCTCGCGGGGGAATCAGCCTGCGGCTGCCCGAACAGAGTGTCGAACGCCACGGGAACGACTACTCGATCCACTACGAGGCCACCCTCCCCGTGGAGACATGGAATGCACAGATGTCGCTGTGCTGCGGGATGGCGGCCGCCGACCTCATGCTGAGTGCGGGACAGGGAATTCTCCGCACGCTTCCCGACGCCGAGGACGATGCCGTCGCCGAACTCCGCACCCAGGCGGCCGCTCTCGGGGTCGAGTGGCCCGCCGCGATGTCCTACGCGAACTGGGTCCGGTCGTTGCACCCCGACTCGCCGACGGGGGGTGCCCTCTTGGCGACCGCGGCGCGGAGCTTCCGGGGGGCGGGGTATCTGGTCTTCGACGGACATCTCCCCGACGCGCACCATCATGGGGCGATCGCCGCCCCCTACGCTCACGTGACGGCCCCCCTGCGGCGTCTGGTCGACCGGTTCTCGTCGGAGTTCGCACTGGCGTCGGCCGCGGGACGACCCCCCGAGGGCTGGGCCCTCGAGGCCCTCGAAGCCCTGCCGGGCCTGATGGGGGATGCGAACCGTCGGGCCGGATCGGTCGATCGGGCGGTCATCGACGTGGTCGAAGCCGCCGTGATGGCCTCCCGCGTCGGGGAGACGTTCGCGGCGGTGGTCACCTCGGTGCGCGGCGATTCGGCCCGCGTCCAGATCAGAGATCCCGCCGTCATCGCATCGATCGAGCCCGGTCGATTCCGCCCCGGTGACGAGATCGACGTCGTGTTGTCGGCGGTCGACATCGAGCGGGGCCACCTCGATCTGACCGTGGTCTGAGCGGCCCGGCGGGAGGCGGATGGACACGGGCGCCCAGTGCCAGGGTCAGGCGACGCTACCCGCTGCGTGTCGGCGCTCACCCGGTGTGAAGCTGACCGGCATGTGCTTGATGCCGCCGATGAAGTTCGACCGGAGCCGCTCGACGTCCCCGGCGAGGGCCATGTCTCCCAACCTGGTGGCGATCTCCTCGAAGATGAGACGGAGTTCCATCCTGGCGAGATTGGCCCCCAGACAGAAGTGGGCTCCACCGCCGCCGAACCCGACGTGGTCGTTGGGCGTCCGCCTGATGTCGAACTCGAACGGATCAGCGAAGACCTCCTCGTCGCGATTCGCCGAGACGTGCCACATCACGACCTTGTCGCCCGCCGTGATCTGTTTCCCACGAAGCTCCGTGTCGCGTGTGGCCTGACGACGGAAATGAAGCACCGGCGACGCCCACCTCACGATCTCCTCGACCGCGTCGGGAATGAGACCGAGGTCGTCGCGCGAGTGCGGCGAACTGCTCGGGATGGGTCAGCAGGGCGTGCATGCCGTGCGCGGTGGCGTTGCGCGTCGTCTCGTTGCCGGCGACAGCGAGCAGGAGGATGAACATGTCGAACTCGGCCTCGGTGAGACGGTCCCCATCGATCTCCGCATTGATGAGCTTGGTGACGATGTCGTCGCGGGGATCCTTCGCCCGCTTCTCCCGCAGCTGGGTGGCGTACAGGTACAGCTCGGCTGCCGCCGCCGTGGCCTCGTCGCCACTGTCGACGTCGTCGACGTACTCGGGATCGTCCGCTCCGACCATCTTGTTGGTCCAGTCGAAGAGCAGGTACCGCTCCTCGTTCGGCACTCCCATGATGTCCGCGATCGCCTGGAGCGGTAGCTCCGCGGCAAGGTCGGTCACGAACTCGCATCGCCCCGACTCGATGACCGAGTCGACGATGAGCTCGGCCCGGTAACGGAGGTGGTTCTCCAGCAGGCCGATCATCCGGGGGTGAATCCCTTGTTGACGAGCAGTCGGTATCGGGTGTGCCGGGGAGGATCGGTCATCAGCATCATCTGACCGCGCATGTCGAACGCGGAGTCGACCTCGTCGAGCTCGGCGATGTTCACCCCGCCGATCTCCGAGCTGAAACCCTCGGTGTCGCGATCGACCGACACCAGGTCGGAGTGTTTGGTGATCGACCAGAAGCCCGGGCCATCGACCTCCTCGGTCCAGTGGACAGGGTCCTCCGAGCGGAGGATCTCGAACATCGCGTGATGCTCCTGCCGGACGAATCGATCGGGATCCAACAGGTCGATATCGCTCAGCTCCACGGCGTCCCCCTTGGCGTGCGGCGTCGGGCGGCAGATTACTCCCGGCCGTCCGGCGTGATCATCGAACCCGCTCAGACGAGGTTCTCGACGAGGAGCAGATGCACGTCGCGACACGCTCCCAGGTGACCGGCGCAGCAGTCGACGAGGGCGGCACTCGTCACCGTGGCGAGGTCGGCCGGATCGGACATCCAGCGTGCCTGGAACGTCTTGTGACGAAGGAGATCGGCTCGGGGGTGATCTGCGCCGTAGGGCGCGGGAACGCGCTCGAGCGCCTGTCCGGCGACATCGAGGTCGCGCCCGACCCCGAGCGCGTCGAGGGCGTCGGCCAGTCGTTCCCCCTCGGGGCCCGCCACCATCGCCCGCCACCGCTCCACCGAGGCGAACGCGACGCCGGTGGCGAATCCGATGCCGTCGGGCGAGAGCCGGACGAAGAGACTCGGCGCCGTCGACTTCTGAGGCCCCTCCCAGAAACGGAAGAGCAGGTGGTCCTTGTAGGGATCGGCATCGGGACGGAATCTCAGATCGTTGTTGATCGGCGAGATGGAGCCCCCGAGCGTGGGACCGCCACGATCCCTGGCGACACCTCGAGGGACAGCCGCTCTCCGAGCGCCGTGACGAATGACGTCGCGGGCCCGGCCACCTCGGTGTCATAGGTACCTCGATGGGACGCGAACCACTCCTTCGATTCGCCGCCCAGAGTCGACAGGAACGACAGAGCGGACGACCCGAAGCCATCGACATCGGTGGTCATGCCGGCATGGTAGCGATCGACCTCGGCGCTGGGTGGATGTTCCCGTGTGCTTCCCAGCCCGTCGTGCGGCACCGATAATGGGCGCCCGGGCCCACACCCGAACTCGACATGAACCGACGATCGTTGCGAACCCGGCGTGCCCACAGGCCTCCGGCGACGCGCCTGGCCGTCGGCGTACTCGTGTCGGTCGCCGCCCTGGCCCCGGCGGCCTCCGTCCCGGCGGCCGACGCCGCCGTGATCGACGACGGCACTCACCTGGTGATGACCGACGTCACCTCCGTCCGGCTGTCACGCCACGGCGGATCGGGTGAGATCACCGCCCGCGTCGCCAACCGGTCGCTCCGGGACGCCACCGGGGTCACCACACGATTCGAGCTCCCGCCGGACGTTCATCTCGTGGACGAAGCCTCCCCGGGATGCTCCGAACGGGATCGACGGGTCGCATGCTCGATCGGGTCCGTGGCCGTGGGTCGGTCGGCGCCGGTTCGCTTCGTGGTCAGAGCCGATGGTCAGGCCCGAACCGCCATCAGATCCTTCCTCCCTCCCCTGTCGGATCAGTACGACCCCTTCTCGGGCGAGCTGTTGATGCGCACATGGAATCACGAGGCGGACGGGCAGGATGCGCCGCTCGCTCGCTGCTGGCCCGTCGCCGTGGGAAGTCCCAACACCGACGTGGCCGGTGGCGGGAACCCCTTCAGCCCTGCGTGTGACGGTCGGCGCGACATGCCGGATCTCCCGCCCGACACGATCGACGTCCTTGCCGCGTTTCCGGAGGCGTTCACGGCGAAGGTGACGCGATCGTGGGAGTGGACCACGGTCGTGACCCCGCCCGCCTCGGGCAGCTACCGCGTCTGCGCGTACGACATCGACGACGGCGCCTACCTCGCAATCGCTCCCGTAGGGCGGACGATGACCGACGCCGACCTGGTACTGGCCGTCGATGCGTTCGGCTCGCTCATCTCCGCGCCGTTCGCACTCTCGGCCGGAGTCGAGTACCAGGTGCTGTTCCGCGTGTCGAACCGCGGTGGAATCGGAATCGACAACGGCGGCGGGTTCCCGGGCGGCTGGGGCTCGGTGGGCATCGCGCCCGCCGATGTCCCGTGTTCTCCCGGCGACGTTGCGAACCTCGGCATCGACGGCTGGGTCACCCGGACGCCGATCGCCATCGACCTGGCCGACGTCACCGATCTGGGTATCGGCGGCGCCGTCTCCGGGCCCCGCACCGACGGCCGGGTGACGGCGGCGCGGGTCGAGAACCACGGGCCCGATTCCGCCCGCGGGACGGTGACGTTCGACATGGCCACCGAGGGCGCCATCCCCCGTGGCGTCGTGGGCTGTGCGGCGCCCGTGGGGTCGACCTCGGCCACCTGCTCGCTCGGTGCCCTCGGCGAGGGTGCCTCGACGGTGCTCACCGTGTCCGCCCAGGACGGCACGCGGGGCGGACACTGGAGCGTGAGGAGTGCCGACTCGATCGACACCAACCCCCTCAACGATCGCTCGCCGACCTTGTAGGTCGCGCCGGGCGGTGTGCGCCGCCGGAGCCGCTACCGTTCGAACATGACAACGGGGGAACGCATGAACCGCCAGCTGCGTCTGGCCGACAGGCCGGCGGGGCTCCTGGCCGAGGGCGACGTCGAGATGGTCTCCGAACCGGTGCCCGAGCTCGTGGACGGCGAAGCGCTCATCGAGGTCCAGTACCTGGGGATGGACGCCACGGTGCGGAGCTGGCTCAACGACGCCGAGGGATACCTGCCGCCGGTGGCGATCGGCGAGGTGGTCCGGTGCAGCGGCGTCGGTCGGGTGATCGAGTCCCGATGTGATGCATTCGCGGTCGGCGACCTGGCCTATGGACTGCCCGGGTGGCAGGAGTACGCGGTGGTCCGCGACGACATGTGGACCACGTGGCTGCCGCCGGACACCGACGCTCCGGCCGCCATCGCCCTCTACGGCGCCACCGGCACCACGGCGCTCTTCGGTCTCACCGAGATCGGTCAGGCGGCCGAGGGCGACACGGTGGTGGTGTCAGCCGCGGCCGGCGCCACCGGCTCGATCGTGGGCCAGGTCGCCAAGATCCTGGGCTGTCGGGCCGTCGGTATCGTCGGATCGGAGGACAAGGCGAGATTCATCGTCGACGAGCTGGGCTTCGATGCCGCCATCAATCACCGGACCGATGATCTGCGCTCCGCGCTCCGGACCCACTGTCCCGACGGGGTCGACGTCTACTTCGACAACGTCGGCGGGCAGATTCTCGACGCGGTTCTCGGAGCCCTCGCCATGAAGGGTCGGGTCGTTCTCTGCGGGGCGATCTCGGTCTACAACGACGCGACGCGCCCGCCGGGTCCGAGCAACTACATCAATCTCATCCAGCGACGCGGCCGGATGGAGGGGTTCATCGCCCTCGACTGGCTCGACCGATTCGGGGAGGCCTCCGAACGCCTCGCCGAGTGGGTGGCCGATGGCCGACTTCGCTACGTGACCGACTACTTCGATGGTCTCGAGTCCTCCGTCGACGCCCTCAACGCGCTGTTCACCGGGGCGAACACGGGCAAGGTCATCGTTCGACTCGGCACGGCGCCGAACTGACCCGTGGACATCGACGACACACCGGAGGAGCGCGCGTTCCGCGAGGAGTGCCGGGCCTGGCTCGACACAACGGCACGGGTCCGGGAAGAGGGCGGCTCGGAGATGTGGAAGACCCTGCGTCCGCGCAGCGAGGACGAGGACGATGCGGCACTGGCGGTGGCGAAGGCGTGGCAGGCCACCAAGGCCGACGCCGGATTCGCCGGGATGACCTGGCCGAAGAGCTTCGGCGGCCGCGAGCTGTCGCCGCACCTCGCCGCGATCTTCAAGACCGAGGAGGCTCGCTACGACGTTCCCGCCAACGCCTTCCAGGTGGGCGTCGACATGGTCGGACCGACCCTCATCGCGCACGGGTCGGAGGCTCAGCAGTCGACTCATCTCGACCCGCTCCGCCGCGGCGACGTGGTGTGGTGCCAGCTCTTCAGCGAACCCGGGGCCGGGTCCGATCTGGCGGGCCTGTCGACACGGGCGGTGAGAGACGGTGACCACTATGTGGTCAACGGACAGAAGGTGTGGACGACCGGCGCCCACTTCGCCGATTGGGGAATCCTGCTGGCCCGCACCGACCCCGACGTGGCCAAGCACCGCGGCATCTCGTTCCTCCTGGTCGACATGACATCACCGGGGATCGAGGTGCGGCCCCTGCGCCAGGCCGACGGAGGCGTCCACTTCAACGAGGTGTTCCTCACCGATGTGGAAGTGCCCGTCAGCCACCTGGTCGGCGAGGAGAACGATGGGTGGAGAGTGGGCCTGACGACCCTGATGGCGGAGCGCAACGCCATCGGCGGAGGGGGGATGGTTCAGTTCGACGAGGTGCTCGAACTGGCGCGGGCCATGGACCGGACGTCGGACCCGGCCACGCGAGACAGCCTCGCCCGCCTCTACACCCTGTTCGAGATCACTCGGTTCATGGGCTATCGCGTTCAGACCTCTCTGTCCCGCGGCGAGGTTCCCGGCGCCGAGAGTTCGGTGCTCAAGCTGCACATCTCGCGGCAGTACGAGGAGGGCGGCGATCTGTACGAGTCGCTCATGGGAGGGGCTGGGATGATGTGGGGAGACGACGGCCCCTTCGGCGGCTTCTTCGCCGGCGTGTTCATGGCCCAGTGGGCGCCCCGCATCGGCGGAGGCACCGACGAGGTTCAGCGAAACATCGTCGGTGAGCGGGTCCTGGGGCTGCCCCGGGAAGCACGCCCCGACAAGGACGTGGCCTTCCGTTCCGTCCCCCGCGCCTGATCGGGGCAGGATCTCAGGTCGGTGCCGGCTCGGTGAGGAGCTCCGCCAGGTGGTCCGTCGTGTCGCCGAACTGAGTCGCCACCACCCTGCTTCGGGTCACGAAGCGGTGGGCGGTGTGTTCCCAGGTGAACCCGATCCCGCCGTGGTTCTGGACGTTCACCTGTGCGTTCTCGATGGCGGCCCGTGCCGCTATCACCCGGGCGGCGTGGACGTGGAACGCCGCGTCGGGGGCACCCTGTGCGAGCGCGAGGGCCGCGTAGCGGGTCTGGCACTCCGCCGACTCCGCCCTCGTCGCCATGTCGGCACACCGGTGCTTGACCGCCTGGAATCCGCCGATCGCCTGGCCGAACTGCTCACGGTCGAGGGCGTAGCCGACCGACTGTTCGGCGGTGCCGCGTGCCATTCCTCCCAGGAGCGCCGACGCGAGGAGGGCACCGCGGAGGGCGAGACCCCGACCATCGCCGGCCACCACCAGCGGCTCCGCCGCGCTCCGAGGGGCCCGGGCCATGGGCACCAGGACATCGAGGCCGTCGAACGGGATCGAGTCACCAGCCGGCGCGAGCGCCACGGTGTCTCCGTCGGAGAGCAGCCACCAGGTCGCGTCGGCCGCGTCGTAGATCACGTACGAATCAGCGTCGGCGCGGCAGAGGGCGACCCTCTCCCCGCCGATGATTCCCTCCGCGATGTCGGACCGCCCTTCGAGGGCCGCCAGTCTCGCTCCGATGACGCCGGCGAGGAACGGGCCCGGTACGGCGTGCCGGCCGAGTTCCGCGAAGACCAGGGTCTCCTCGACGACGCCGAATCCCG
Organism: uncultured Microthrixaceae bacterium; assembly: GCA_963700425.1. GTDB lineage: Bacteria > Actinomycetota > Acidimicrobiia > Acidimicrobiales > Microtrichaceae > CAVOXO01. Next base: position 253,631 of record CAVOXO010000002.1, read on the forward strand.
CGCCGCCCAACTCCTCGTCCAGGCCGAGCGCACTCCAACCCTGGTCGACGGCCGCGCGCCCACAGTGCGTCGTCGAGCGCGTCGCCGGGCCGGTGACGGTCGTCGAGCACGGCCCGAACCGAGACGACGATCTCCTCCTGGATGTCGGTGGGCATCAGGTCCATGTCGACTCCCTCATCGGACCCGCGGCAGCCCGAGCACCCGCTCCCCGACGATGTTCCGTCTGGATGTCGGTGGTCCCGCCGCCGATCGTGTACGCGAAGCTCTGCAGGTACGGGCCGGTCCACGGCCCCGACTCCGTCGACCGGTGTCAGCTCCAGCGCATCGGACGCCGATGATGTCGAGCGCCAGTTGGTAGACCCGCTGATGGAGTTCGCCGTGGAACAGCCGGATCATCGACGCCTCTGGGCCGGGCGTCCCTGCGCTGGCGGTGCGGCTGATTCCCGCGATGGTCATCGCCCGCAGCGCGGCGACCTCCGCCCTGGCGGTGGCCAGTCGTCCGGGCGATCTCGTCGTCCTCGATGCGCCGAGCCGCGACCGTCGGGCGCCCGGCCGGGTGGCGGCCTCGCCGATGAGGTCCTCGACCACCGCCGCCAGCTCGACCTGATCCGCCATGAACGCCGTGCCCCGTTCGAAGCTCAACGTCGACATGGCCACGCGCCAGCCGTCGTTGATGTCGCCGACGACGTTGGTGAGCGGGATGCGCACCTCGTCGTAGAACACCTCGCAGAAGTCGGTGACGTGACTCATGGTCTTGATCTCGCGGATGTCGATGCCGGGGGAACTGACATGTCGCAGATGACCCAGGTGATGCCCTTGTGCTTGGGCACATCGGAGTCGGTGCGCACCAGCAGTTCCTGCAGGTCGGCCACATGCGGCATACGACGTCCAGATCTTCTGGCCGGTCACCACCAGCTCGTCGCCGTCGACGACTCCCTTGCATCCGCAGCGACGCCAGATCCGATCCGGCTCCCGGCTCCGAGAAGCCCTGGCACCACACGACGTCGCCTCGAAGGATCGGGGCAGGTGGACGTGGCCTTCTGCTCGTCGGTGCCGTTGGCGATGAGCGTCGGGCCCACCGTGGTTGTTGCCCGACGAAGGTCGACGAGTTGTTGAGGGTGAACGGAGGGTTGGCCCGGGCGAACTCCTCGTACCAGATCATCTGCTGGATGTCGGACAGACCGCGGCCGCCGTACTCGGTCGGCCAGTTGATTCCTGCCCACCCACCGTCGAACAGGGTCCGCTGCCAGGCCAGATCGAAGGCCCGCATCTCGGCACCCTCGGGTGGCCGTTCCTCGGTGGGGAGGTTCTCGGCCAGCCACGTTCGGGCTTCGAGTCGGAACGATCTCCTCGTCTGCGGTGAAGTCGAGGTTCATCGGAGTCCGACGATACCTGACGCTCCGTCAGATTCTCCCAACGGACGCTCACGTCGAGCGCCAAGATCGACACCGCGAGGACCAGCGCCATGGTGCCGACGAAGTCGACCGATGCCGTCACCAACGGGCTGCCGTAGGAATCGGGGTCGACGTCGATCCGCCACGCGCCGATCGTCGAGTAGTACGACACCGCGGCCACGAAGATCATGGTCACCGCAGCGGCCAACAACCCCACGGCGAGGAGCCGAGCCGAAGCCGGGCGCAGAATCCGGCGGGGAGACCTCGCGACGCCAGATACGCGCCGGTGGTGTTGATCACCAGGACGGGCCGGCGAGGCCGGCGATCGAGGCGACGTCACGGCGGAACTCCGGGCCCGGGCACCGCGGTCGGCTCGGCCAGACCGATGTGGAGGTTGGTGGCCACCCGGCCCGCCAGCATCGAACCCATGGCACCGGCGCTGGACACGAAGGACGGCTGCATCACCAGCACCGCGGGAACGAGCGCCAGGATCGCGAGCTGCTTTCTGCAGGACGACGCCGGCGAAGCGTCGACAGCAGCGAGGGCCCCGCCGAGTACCGGAACCGACTCGGCGTAGATCCGTTGACCAGCGACAACGCCGAACGCCGGAGCACGACGACGATGATCGACGGCCACCGCCACGAGTCACCGGACCCACGACGATGTCAGCGGCGTCGAAGCGGAGGAACTTCGTCGCGGCCCACAACGCAGGGATGGTGACCACGTCGCCGACCGTCGACACCGTGGGGGCGACCAGGTTGTCGAGATCCCACTCGAAACGGACCGCGCTCATCGTCAGGAGCGACGGTGGCGACCGCCACCACGACCGACGCGACCAGACCGCCGAGCACCGAGACGACCACGAGTTCCAGAACCGTCAGACCGGCGTCGATCCCGACCGCACACGGCCACCGCCTTGGCGACGAACGCCAACCCCACCGAGAGGGTGAAGGTCAGGGCGAACGCCGACAGCAGGTTCTGACCGAGAACGGATTCCCGGGCGAACGACCGACGGTACGCGCCGGTGTGGATGGCCGTCGACAGTCGGCTTCCCAGCGTCGAGAACACGTTGCCGCGGAGCCCGATGGCGGCGGGCACCATGACCAACAGCGGAGGATACCGGCGCCACGTCGAATCGAATCCGACCAGCATCGCCCCCGCCGCAAAGCTCGTCACCGAATTGAACGCGAGCGCGGTGAGGCTCTGTCCGGCCGCGCCGAGCGTCGGCCCGAGCAGAGAGACGAGCCGAGCGATCACACGCGGTCCGGACGGAACTGTCCGAGGCGCGCCGTATCAATAGCCATGGTGACCGCCCGAGGCTATCGACCGAGAGGCGATCGGCCCCGCCTCACAGGGCGGGGATCACGGGTCAGCCCCGAGGACGCTCCAGGAACGCCTGTGCGGTCGTCAGGTCGAGGTTGGCGCCGGGCGTCACGGCCGACACCTCGAGCGTCCAGCACGAAACTCGTTGGCGAACTCACCCTGGGAGTAGTCGCCGGAATGCATTCCTGCACCGACCCCGTCGATGCGCAGTCGCTGGGCGTCGTGGACGACCCCACCGATGCCCAGGGCGTCGATCGAACACGCCGCATCGTCGATGCTGACCACGCCGACACCGACGCGGAACCGCCCCGAAACCGATCATGAGGACGGCAGCGGAGCCGCCGGCCGAATCGGCCATGCCGTAGACGGCGCCGAGGTTGCCGTCCTCGTCGGTCACGGCGTTGACCTGGCCGGATGTCGCAAGGTCGATCGTCTCGACGCAGTTGTTGGGCGTCGACTCGAACCAGCCGATGGCCACGTCGAGCTGGCCGCTCGCGATCGTGTCACCGAAGAGCTCCGGGGTCTCGACGACCGGCGGGAGCGCCACCGTGGTGGTGGTCGTCGCTGGTGCCGTGGTCGTGGTGGCGGGAACAGCCGTGGTCGTGGTGGCGGGAACAGCAGTCGTCGTGGTGGTGGTCGTGGTGGTCTCCTGTGACGACGCGGAGCCTGCAAACAGCGACGACGCAACCAGCCCCGCGCCCACGAATGTGATTCCGATTCTTCTGACCAGCATGGAGACCTCGTTACGCACCGCGCCGAACCATGGTGTTCGACATCACGCCCTCCCAGGATACAACGTGAACTCTCCTCCCACAAGACTCCCTGTCGGTACCCTTCGAACACGCGGTGCGGTCAGTCCCCGAGATCGAGGCCCTGTGCCTCTGCTTCGGCGGCGAGCTCGAGCCACCGGTCGTCCGCCGCGTCGGCCGTGGACATGGCGTCGGCGAGCCGTGTCGACAGGTCGCCCAGCCGGGCATGATCGCCGGGGCGCCGGGCGACCTCGGCGATCTCGGACTCGAGCCGGCCGATCTCGCTACGGGCTCGGGCCTGGTCCCTCTCCACACCCGCCAGATCGGCCCGGATACTCGACCGCGATCTCCCCGAGCCGCCCTGCGCCGGGCGTGTCGGGGTCTCCGCCGACCTCTTCGAACCCCCAGACCCACTCCTCGTTGCGCCGCGGGTTCCCTTCGAGACCGATCCTCGACGACGGGGGGTGAGGCGGTGGGCCTCCTCGTAGGCGCCGAATCCTCCGGGTCGTCGGGCGGCGACGCCGTCCTCGACCACGACGACCTCCGACACCGTCCGCTCCAGAAACGCCCGATCGTGGCTGACGACCACCAGTGCGCCCTGCCAGTCGTCGAGGAACGCCTCCAACGCGCGCAGCGTGTCGAGGTCGAGGTCGTTGGTCGGCTCGTCCAGAAGCAGGACGTTGGGTCGACGCGCCAGGGTGACCAGCAGCTGGAGCCGTCGACGTTCACCGCCCGACAGGAGTCGTATCGGGGCGCGTTGTGCGTCGGAATCGAACCAGAACGCGTCCATCAGGGCGGCATCGACATGGTCGGGCGTCCGATGGGGTCCCGCAACGACGTCGCGCACCCTGGCGTCGCCGTCGAGCGATTCACCGAGCTGGTCGAACAGCTGAAGGCTCACGGTCGACCCCCGCACGACCCGGCCGGAGCTGGGCGGAAGATCTCCGGCCATGATTCGCATCAGCGTGGTCTTCCCCGCGCCGTTCGGCCCCACCAGGCCCAGCCGTTCGCGGGGGTCGAGAGACAGATCGACCCCCGCGAACAGCAGCGGTCCGTCGCCGTAGCGATGGCCGACCCCCGTCAGCTCGATCACCTGATCACCCAGGCGAGGCGTACCGAAATCCAACGTGAGTTCGCCGTCGCGCGCCGCCTTCTGGGCGCGCCCCTCCACGATCGCGGTCGCCGTGACGATGCGGGACTTCGGTTTGGAGGTGCGCGCCGGCGCACCCCGCCGCAGCCACGCCAGCTCGGTGCGGGCCAGATTCCGTCGCGTGGCCTCTGCCTTCTCGGCGTGGGCCTCGCGTCGGTCCCGTCCAGCGAGGTAGGCGTCATAGCCGCCCTCGTGCAGGTGCCCTCGACCCCGGTCGAGCTCCAGCACCCGGGTCGTCACCCGGTCGAGTACGTGGCGGTCATGGGTGATGAGGACGAGGCCGCCGCGGAAGTCGGCGAGGCGGGACTCCAACCAGGCGATGGCATCGAGGTCGAGGTGGTTGGTGGGCTCGTCGAGGATCGACCAGGTCGGCATCGGCCACCAACGCTCGGGCGAGCGCCACCCGCTTCGCCTGTCCCCCCGAGAGGGTGTCCACGTCGAGGTCGAGGGTCCCGCCCATACCGACCCGGTCGAGAATCGCCTCCGCCTCCCAGCCGCCACCGATGGCGTCGGCCACGGTCCCGTTCCCCAACTCGGGCACCTGATCGAGGCGGGCGATGCGCACCCCGCGCCCGAGCCGAACCTCTCCGGATTCGGGCTCTTCCACGCCCGAGAGCACCCTCATCAACGTCGACTTCCCGCACCCGTTGATCCCCACGATCCCGAGTCGGTCCCCCGTGCGGATCGTCAGGGAGAGATCGGAGAACAGAGCGCGACCCGGGCGCGACGCGGAGACGTTGACGGCGTCGACCAGGATCACGCCGCAGAGACTACGGCCAGCCGGGGATCGACCCTCAGATCGGCCGGGGGACCGAGAGGGCGAGACCGTTGTCGCGCATGACCTTGCGGATGTCGCCGGCGCGAGAACCCGGCCAGGTCCTCGATGAACGCGGCCGGTTCGGCGAGGCCCTCGGCGTGTGGCCAGTCGGACCCCATCAGCACGTGATCGACTCCGATGTGTGACGCCAGCGCCGCGATGTCGTCCTCGTAGTACGGAGACACCCACACGTGGCGGCGCAGGGTCTCGACCGGATCGTCGCCCCAGGCGCCCGGCATCTGGGCGTAGGCCTTCGCCATCTTGGGCACCAGTTCGCCCACCCAGTCCGAGCCCGATTCGATGGTGGCGACCCGGAGGTTGGGGAATCGGTCGAACAGCCCGTGGGCGATCAGGGCGGCGACCGTGTCGTAGATGGGACGGTGTCCGGTGGTGACCGCCTTGAAGGGCGAGTAGCGGAAGGCCTCCATCTCGGGCGACTCGCCCCAGTCGCCGGCATAGCGGTGATAGCCGGATTCGCCGGAGTGGTAGGCGACGAGGATGCCCGCGTCGTTGAGGATCTTCCAGACCGGGTCGTGGATCGGATCGGCCGGCGATCTGACTGACGGTCGGTCCGACCACCGGCCCGAGCGCAGGACCACGACCCGCGCCCCGTTCTCGACGGCCCAGCGGGCCTCGTCGACTGCCGCGTCGGGGTCGAGGAGGGTCAGATACGGAGCGGCGAAGATCCGCCCGTCGACGTCGAGCCCCCAGTCGTCGGCGACCCATCGGTTGAACGCCCGGAAGACCGCGGCGGCCAGGTCCGGCTCGTGTCGGACGGCCTCTTCCATGCCCACCCCGAGTGTGGGGAACATGAAACACCCGTCCATCCCCTGGGCGTCCATGACCTCGAGGCGGGCCGACGGCTCGCGATAGGCCGGGCTGATCGGGTCGAGTTCACCGAAGGCACTCGCGAATGTCCTCGGCCGAGCTCCGTACCCCGGAAGTAGTCGTCGAGACAACCCGGGACGGGCGACGGGGTCGAACAGTGGATTCGGGATGAAGCGGTTGATGCGGCCGTCGACCATCAGACGGGTCTTGCCGCCGACCTCGACCCACTGCATCCCCCGCTTGGCGAAGTCGGGTTCGATGTGGCGGGTGAAGGCGTCGGGCGCCTCGTAGTAGTGGTTGTCGCAGTCGAAGAGGCCGAAGTCGAGCGGCACGTCACCCCCTGGGTGAGTCCTGCGCGACGTTCGACGTCGCGACGAGTCGAATCGCGACAGACTGTAACGCGTTCTAGTTATGCCGATCCCGGCGCCGCGAGCGAGAGGACGATCCGTGACATCCATCACCGATCACTTCCTTGTCACCGATCAGGTCGCCATCGTCACGGGAGCGGGGAGAGGCATCGGGGCCGCCACGGCGGTGACCCTCGCGAGCGCGGGCGCCGATGTCGTGGTCTCGTCGCGGACCGCCGACGAACTCGACGCGGTCGCCGGAACTGGTCCGCGCCGAGGGTCGTCGGTGCGTCACCGTTCCGGCCGACCTCAGCGATCTCGACACGCTCCCGCTGCTCGTGGAGAACGCCGTCGCCGAATTGGGCGGCGTCGACATCGTCGTCAACAACGTCGGCGGCTCGTTTCCCCGACCGCTGTTCGACACCTCCGCCGGTTCGCTGGAGCGGGCGTTCCACTTCAACGTGACCACGGCCTTCGAGCTGTCGAAGGCGGCCATCCCCGCAATGTTGGAACGGGGCGGTGGATCGATCGTCAACATCAGCTCTCTGATCGGACGGTTGTCGGACCGGGGGTTCGTCGCCTACGGCACGGCGAAGGCCGCTCTGACCCACATGACCCGACTTGATGGCGGCGGACTGCGCCCCACGGATTCGGGTCAACGGCATCGCGGTCGGTTCCACGGCCACGTCCGCCCTCGAGACGGTGCTGACCGACGAGTCACTGCGCACGACCATGGAGCGGAACACGCCGTTGCGGCGACTCGGGGAACCACGCGACATCGCGCTCGGCGCCCTGTACCTCTGCTCCCCGGCGGGATCGTTCATCACGGGCAAGATCCTCGAGATCGACGGCGGCCTCGAGGCTCCGAACCTGGCGATGGGCCTGCCGGACCTCTGAGTGCGTGTCGATCGGCGGGGCCGAGCGCCGTCGGAGAACCGTCAGGCGTCGAGGGCGGCCAACGGCTCGACGAGATCGAGGCCGAGTGCGTCGGCGACGGCCGGTTCGGTGACCTGTCCCCGGTGGATGTTCAGGCCGTTGCGGAGGTGGACGTTGCGGTGAAGCGCCGCGTCCACGCCCGCCGCCAGTTCGAGAACGTAGGGAAGGCTCGCGTTGTTCAGAGCGTGGGCCGACGTCCGTGGAACCGCACCCGGCATGTTGGCCACGCAGTAGTGGACGACGCCGTCGACGACGTAGGTGGGGTCGTCATGGGTCGTCGGGCGGGACGTCTCGAAGCACCCGCCCTGATCGATGGCCACGTCGACGAGGACCGAGCCGTCACGCATCGAGGCGACCATGTCCGCCGTGACGAGTCGCGGCGCCCGGGCCCCCTTCACGAGAACCGCGCCGACGACGAGATCGGCGTCGAGGACGAACTCCTCGAGCGAATGCGCGGTCGAGTACACCGTGCGGAGTGACGTTCCGAATCTCGAAGCGAGGCGATCGAGCGCCTCGGCGCTGCGGTCGAGGACGGTGACGTCGGCGCCGAGGCCGACGGCCATCTCGATGGCGTTCGTTCCGACCACGCCTCCGCCGATCACCACCACCTTTGCCGGGGGCACCCCCGGCACGCCGCCGAGGAGGAGACCCGCCCCTCCGTGGGTCGACTCCAATGCCGTCGCTCCTGCCTGCACCGACAATCGACCGGCGACGCGCGACATCGGGGCCAGCAGAGGAAGGCCGCCGTCGCCGTCGGTGACCGTTTCGTACGCGATGGCGGTGGCGCCGCTGGCGATCAGGTCATGGGCCTGCGGAGCGTCGGGCGCGAGATGGAGGAAGGTGAACAACACCTGGCCCCGTCTCAGCAATGCCCGCTCGGGCGCCTGGGGTTCCTTCACCTTGACCACCAGCTCGGCCTTCTCGAACACCGTTGCCTCGTCGGGCGCGATGTCGGCGCCCACGCGGCGATAGGTGGCGTCGTCGGCGCCGATGCCGACGCCGGCGCCGGACTGGATCGTCACCGAATGGCCCGCTGCCACCAGCTCCGACACGGACCCGGGAGTCAGACCCACCCGCTTCTCGGCGACCTTCGTCTCGGTCGGGCATCCGATCAACATGTCGCTCCCCTCGAGGTGGCGGAGCGAGGGTCGACTCCGCTCCTCGAATGATACGGAATCGGCGATACCCCCGCGGTGTGAATGTTGATCGTTTTCGCTCGAATCCGCATGTTCCCAGCGCGCATCGGTACTCTTGCGCAATACTCGTGCGCATGGCCCCTCTCGACGCATTGGACTCCCTCATCCTCGATGAGCTTCAGCTCGATGGTCGGCTCACCAACATCGAGCTGGGGTCGCGGGTCGGCCTCTCACCCTCGGCCACCCTTCGCAGGGTGCGCCGGCTCGAGGACGAGGGTGTCATCGACCGCTACGTGATGCTCATCGACCCGGCCGCGATCGGGCTCACGACCTCGGTCTTCGTCGAGATCTCGCTGACCGGCCAGCGCGACGACCAACTCGATTCGTTCGAGGCGGCCATCGCCGACTGCCCCGGATTGATGTCGTGCCATCTGATGACGGGTGATTTCGACTACCTGGTCCACCTCATGTGTACCGATGCGGCGGAGTACGAGCGCATCCACCGCAGCCACCTGGCACGGCTTCCGGGGGTCACCCGCATCAAGACCAGCTTCGCCCTTCGCGCGGTGCTCGATCGGACGGCCCATCCGTTGGCCGGCCCGGCGACGGCGAGGAGTTGAGGGGCTGCCTGGGAACTTGACCGTTCGGTCAAGTAACGTCGTCGACCATGTACGAATGGTCTGACGAACACCTCATGCTGCAGGAGGCGATGCGCGACTTCATCGCCAAGGAGATCCTCCCCATCAAGGAGGAGCTCGAGTTCGGCGACACTCCGCCCTACGACGTGCTGCGCAAGCTGTACGCCACGTTCGGCATGGACGACATGGCCCGCGCCACGTTCGAGCAAGCGGATCGCCGCACGAGGAGGCCGTCGCCTCCGGCGAGGCCTCCGACAGCGAGAAGCCCGTCCCGTCACGGCGAGGCGGCGATGCCGGATACACGCTCATCCCCATCATCGAGCTGTGCCGCCACTGCCCCGGCATGGTCACGGCCATGGGCGTGTCGGTCGGACTCACCTCTGCGGCGATCATGTCCAAGGGCACCATCGCCCAGAAGAAGCGATGGGTCCCCGACCTGCTGACTCTCGAGAAGGTCGGCGCCTGGGCCATCACCGAGCCCAACTCGGGCTCCGACGCCTTCGGCTCGATGCTCTCCACCGCCCGCCGCGACGGCGACGAGTTCGTCCTCAACGGTTCGAAGACCTTCATCACCAACGGTCCCTTCGCCGACACGATCGTGTTCATCTGCAAGCTCGACGAGGGCAACGATCCCAAGGACCGCAAGATCCTCTCGTTCGTCCTCGATTCCGGGATGGAGGGACTCGAGCAGTCGAAACCGCTGCGGAAGATGGGCATGCACTCCTCCCCCACCGGCGAACTGTTCCTGAACGACGTCCGGGTCGGCATCGATCGCCTGATCGGCGAGACGACCGAGGTGACCAAGGGCGGACGCGACGGAGCCAAGGCCACCTTCCAGCAGGAACGTTCCGGCGTCGCGGCCATGGCCCTGGGAATGATCAGCCAGTGCCTCGACCTGTCGCGTCGACTACGCCAAGAACCGGGTGCAGTTCGGCCAGCCCATCGGCCAGTTCCAGCTCATCCAGCAGAAGCTGGCGATGATGGAGGTCGCCCGGATGAACGTGCAGAACCTGGTGTTCCGCACCATCGAGCTGTCACAGGCCGGCAAGACCATGACGTTCGCCGAGGCCTCGGCCATGAAGCTCTACTCCGCCCAGACGGCCACCGCGGTGGCCCTCGAGGCGGTGCAGCTGTTCGGCGGCAACGGCTACATGAGCGAGTTCCAGGTCGAACAGCTCGCCCGCGACGCCAAGGTGCTCCAGATCTACGCCGGCACCGACGAGATCCAGACCACCGCCATCGCCAAGGCGCTGCTGGCCTGAGCTCGCCCCACCACCGCGGGCCCACGGCGCCACGACGGACGCCGCCAGACCGGTGCGGCGGCAGCCGGAGAAGGCGGGTACCGAACGCTCCGATCCCGCGCCACACTGGTGCGATGTTCGGAACGGGGAGAGGCCGGGAGTATCGACGTCCGATTCCTCGGCACGCCCGTGCGACTCGAGGTGGAGCTTCCTCATCGTCGTCGGCGTGCTCGGCATCCAGTTCTCACCAGAACCGATCAGCGAACGTCAACGGGGTCGGCTATCTCACGGCCTGGATCGTCCTCGTGACCTTCGGGGTGCTCGTCCACGAGGCGGCCACGTCGCCGCACTCGGGTCGTTCCGAACCCGTTCACGGGTCGTCCTGGCATGGGTGGGCGGGGCCACGATTCCCGACAGCCGCCGCGAGCCTCACGCGGCGTCCCGTCGATCGTCGTCAGCCTGGCCGGTCCGAGCGCCGGCATGACGTTGGCCCTCATCGTCGACGCCGCCATCGGCGAACCGTCGAGCCGTCTCGAACTGTGGCTCCGCCACTACTCGTGGTTCGTCAACTTCTGGTGGTCGATCTTCAATCTGATCCCCGTGCTGCCGCTCGACGGCGGCCATGTCGTTCGCGAGCTGCTCGAGATGGCGTCTCCGAGACGCCACGGGCGCAACATCGCCGCGGCGAGCTCGATCTCGGTCGTGGCCGCGGGGACCTGGTGGCTGTACCGCCAGGGTGTCGGGTCCCCGATCCTGATCGCCATCGCCGTCGTCCTGATCGGACTGAACATCGGGTTCATGACGATCACACCCCGTCAGCGACGGCGGCGCGATCTCGACGAAGCCCATCAGATGATTCTCGACGGACACCTGCGGACCGGATCGGACCTGATCCTCGACGCCCTGGGCACCGTCGACGACGAACTGGTCAGCACCGAGGCCTACACGGTCACCGCGTGGGCGCTGTTCGACGACGGACGCCTCGGCGACCTCTCCTGGCTGGACCCCGAGCGATTCCATCCGTCACACCGGCCGCTCCTGGAGGGAGCCGTTGCGTGGTATCGGGGACAGATCACCCAAGCGTGTCCGCTCGTGGCGACCGGCCTCGGGGCCGGAACCGTCGAGCCGCCACCCAGCTACTTCCGGCGGACGTTCGGGCGGCTCGGCGAGATCGACGCCCTCTCACTGTCGCTCCAGCAACTGCCGGCCGATCAGCGCAGCCTGGCGTTCGCCCGCCTACGAACGGCCCTCAGCGTCGCGACAGGCTGAGCGCGAAGTCGTCACCCCGATCCGCACACCACCCGATCATCTCGAGACCGACACCGGCCAGCTCCGTCTCGACCCGCTCGCGTCGGAACTTGGCGCTGATCTCGGTAAGGATGTGTTCACCGTCCGCGAGATCGATCGTCGAGGTCCAGGTCCGCGACCCGAACCCGCTGGTCACCCTGGGACACGAGCTGCATCTCGATCCACTCGTCGACGTCGTTCCACACCGCACGGTGACCGAAGCGGTCGAGATCGAAATCCGCGTCCAGGTTCTCGTTCACGACTCGCAACACGTTGAGGTTGAAGGCAGCGGTGACCCCTTCGGAGTCGTCGTAGGCCCGCACGAGACGCCCGGGGTCCTTCACGAGGTCGGTCCCGAGCAGCAACGTGTCGCCGGGTCGGAGGTTCTCGGCGATGATCGACAAAAGGGCGACCCGCGACTCGGGCTCGTAGTTGCCGATGGTTCCGCCGAGGAACGCCACCATCCTCCGTCCCTCACGCGGCATGAGGCCGAGATGGTGATCGAAGTCGCCGACGACTCCGTGGACGGCGATCGCCGGGTACCGCTCGGCGATCATGTCGATCGCCCCGCGGAGAGCGGACTCGCTCACGTCGAAGGGGATGTAGCGATCGAGGACCCCCGCTCGTTCCATGGCATCGAGCAGCACCCGGGACTTGTCCGACGACCCCGAGCCCAGTTCCACGAGGGTGTCGGCCCCCGACGCCGCCACGATCTCCTCGGCGTGTACCGACAGCGCCGACCGTTCCGCCTCGGTCGGGTAGTACTCGGCCAACCGGGTGATCCTGTCGAACAGGTCGCTTCCGACCTCGTCGTAGAACCACTTCGGCGGAAGAGTCTTCTGACGACGCGGTGAGACCGGATCGAACGTCGTGGCGGAGCTGGTCCAGTGTCGACTCGCTGAGATGGACGTCGATGGTGACGTTCGCCGTGGTCATCAGGAGGCCGCCAGTCGAAGCCCGCTGAAGGCCCAGCGGGCCCGGGGAGGGAAGAAGTTCCGGTAGGTGACTCGCACGTGATCTCCCGGGGTCGCGGCGCATCCTCCGCGCAGCACCATCTGGTTGGACATGAACTTGCCGTTGTACTCGCCCACCGCACCCTCGGCCGGAGCGAATCCGGGGTAGGCGACATAGGGACTCGCCGTCCACTCCCACACATCGCCGAACGCCTGGCGAAGGGGTGGATCGTCGGCGTGGGCGGCCTCGGCCGGCAGGGGATGGAGGTGTCCCGAGGGAACGAGATTGTGTGACCTGCCGGGCTCGATCTTGGCGGTCGTGACCGCCACCTCCCATTCGGCCTCGGTGGGAAGTCGCGCCCCGGCCCACTGGGCGAACGCGTCGGCCTCGTAGTGGCTCACGTGACAGACGGGCTCGGCGGGATCGAGGTCACGCTCGCCGTCGAGGGTGAAGATCCGCCACTCATCGGAGGCCGCCTCGGGAGGCGACCAGTACAGCGGGGAGTCCCATCCGTCGGCGTTGACGGCGGCCCAGCCGTCGGAGAGCCACAGCTCGGGACGTCGATACCCGTCGTCGGCCATGAACTCCAGCCATTCGCCGCACGTGACGGCCCGGTCGGCGAGGCGGAACGGCTCGAGCCAGACCGAATGAGCGGGACGTTCGTTGTCATAGGAGAAGGCGTCGAGATCGTGGCCGATGGTGACCTTGCCGCCCTCGACGTCGAACCAGCCCTGCGGCGTCCGCTCGGACGGCAGCCGAGCGGCAGTCGACTCCCGGTATGCCGGCTTCAGCGGGTTCGATGCCAGCACGTGTTTGATGTCCATCAACAGCAGTTCCTGATGCTGTTGCTCGTGGTGCAGGCCCAGTTCGACGAGTTCGGCGACGTCGTCGTCGACACCGGCGCTCAGCAGGCCGTGCATCGCCTCGTCGACGTGGCGGCGGTAGTCGGTGACGTCCGCGACGGTCGGTCGGGTGATGATCCCTCGTTCGGGGCGGGCATGGCGTGGCCCCACAGCCTCGTAGTACGAGTTGAACAGGTAGTTGAACGCCGGATCGAACGGCCGGTAGCGGGGCACCTGCGGCGACAGGACGAAGGTCTCGAAGAACCAGGTGACGTGCGCCCGGTGCCACTTCGTGGGACTCACGTCGGGCATCGACTGGACGGTCTGGTCCTCTGGTCCCAGCGGAGCGGCCAGCTCCTCGGTGGCGGAACGCACTGCCAGGTAGCGCTCTCCGCTGATGTTCATCGGCGTCATGCTCGAAGGAAGGTTCACCGCGGCGATCGGAATCCGACCTTAGGCGGTGGAGCCGTCCGACGTCGCCGCGACCAGGCCGGCTTCGAAGAACGCCATCAGGTCGGCGGGGCTCGTCACGTCGGCGGCATCGAGAGCCGCTCCGTAACTTTCGGTCCAGAAATCCCCTTCCCTCATGATCCACGGTCCGACATACGCGTAGGGCCGGGGGCGGCCGCCGTCGACGTGATCGCCGAGGGCGCCGCCGAAATTGATCTCGGACATCGAGATCGCCAGGTCGAAATGTTCGGGCCACAACTGGGCGATGGTCGGATCCGCATCGCGGTGTCGGGTCCGGAACTCGTTCAGCGCGGCGTCGACGAGACCGATCCACTCGCCGAGGACCTCGGCCGCCTCGTCGTCGACCGCCAGCGGGCTGTCCGGGTCGTCGGAGGTCAGCGGCTCGTAGACGCCCTCGATCGGATCGAGAGGAAGGGACAGACGTTCTGCCACCTCACCGAGGGTGGTGAGCGGAACCCACGTCTCGGTGGAATCGGCCAGCGCGATGAGATGTCGCCCCTCGAGTCGCAGCCGGAATCGTTCGCCGTCGCGCTCGAATTCGGGTGTGCCCACGCCACGGAACGACGGGCGCAGTCCGACCCGACCCGTGTGGCGGTGGAGTTCGGGGGCCATGAGATGTTCGGCCACGCGCTGCCAGGCCTCCCGGGTGGCCGGAACGCGGGAGGTGGCTGTCGGGGACGCGGTCACCATGACTACCCGAACCCCTCGCGGTCCCGCAGCATTCCCCTTACTGACGGCCCCGGGGCGGGGCGGCACCCGTTCAGCGAACGATGAGGGCGATCAGCGCGAAGTGACAGCCGGCCGCCACCACGGTCATGGCGTGCCAGACCTCGTGGTAACCGAACACCATCGGCTTGGGGTCGGGGCGCCGGGTGGCGAGAACAACCGCTCCCACCGTGAAGAGGAGCCCACCGGCAGCGAGCAGCGCTATTCGTCCAGGGCCCATCTCGGTGAGCAGTTTCGGGAGGGTGATCACCGCCATCCATCCGGCGACGACGTAGAGCCACGATCCCGACTTCCCGCCGTTGGCGGTGACCCGCACCATCTTCATGATGATGCCGGCGAGCGCGGTGACCCAGATCACCACGAGCATCGGAATGCCCCAGGCCCTGGGCAGCACGATGAGACAGAGCGGGGTGTAGGACCCCGCGATCATCACGAAGATCATGGAGTGGTCGAGGCGTCGCATCCACATCACCGACCGCTCCGTGCGTGCGGAAAAGGTGATAGCTCATCGACGTGGCGAAGAGTCCGGCCACCGAGGCCCAGTAGATGGCGACCGCAACCCGCCCCGCCACGGTCTGAGCACCGGCGAGGAGCCACAGGCCGGCGGGGAGCGTGACGATGAAGGCCACGAGGTGGATCCGCCCACGCCACACGGGGCGCGGCCCGTAGGCGTCGATGACGTCCTGTCGGGTGATGAGATCGCTCATGTGGGAACTGCCTTCCTGTGCTCGACCCCGGATCGAGCGATCAACATCGTTACCAGATTCGATGTCCATCGCCCACGGGTGATTCGACCCGTTGTGACGCCAGGTGTAGCAATTCGTTCCGGACGATGCGCCACATCGGGGCACCGGACCGCCACGTGGCTATCACAGATGCCGGGGTGGGCGGTCGTCACCGGGTTGCCGGCCGGTGCGGAGCGGCGACGCGGGGGCGTCCGCCAGCAGGGTTCGGTCCCAGGACACCACGAACTGGCGTCGTCGTCGCCAGCGGTGCACCGGGCCCTCTTCATCGGCCTCGAAACGCGCCCACGCGTCCCAGGACCGCACCGACCAGATGGCGATGACCTCGTCGTCGTGGGCCATCGCCCGGCGGTACACCCCCACCAGCGAGAAGCCGGCGTCGTGGTACAGGGGACGCCCGCCGTTCATCAGCTCCGAGGCGACCTCGAACGCGGCTCCCGGCACGGTGTGGATCACCTCGTGGGCGTAACAGGCCGGGGCGAGGGGGCCGTCCGCGATGAGTTCGTCGATCGACGGCGACCCGTCGACGGCGACCAGGATGCGGTCGTTGCCGCCCGACCGCATGTCGGCGGCCTCGGCCCACCACGTGCTGAGCTCGGGGTCCTGCAGGCCGGATCCGACGAGCTCGGTGTCGAAGTTGTGGGCGAGCGCGTCCCAGCCCTCGTATTCCCAGAGGTTGACGACCTGCGGCCACCGGCCGGTGGAGCCGACCACGGCCCAGACACCGACGCACAGCTGGGATCGCTCGGCCCGCCCCACAGGTCCCCACCGTTCGGTCATGTGGGCCATGTAGTCGGCCCGTCGGTGCCCGATGATGTCGACGATCTCGTGGATGTAGACCCGGGGCATCTCAGAACACGCTCGAGAGAGCACCGATGGGCATCCCGAGTCGATCGAGCATCTCGATGTCCTCGTCGGGGGTGCGGCCGAGGGTGGTCAGGTAGTTCCCGACGATGAGGGCGTTGATCCCCGACGTCATCCCGGACTCCTGGAGATCACCGAGGGTGATCTCCCGACCGCCCGCGTATCGGAGGATCACCTCGGGAAGGCCGAGCCGGAACAGCGCCACCCACCGCAGAGCATCGTCGGCGGGAGTGACCGGTCGGATCTCGAGGGGAGTGCCCGGTCGCGGATTCAGGAAGTTGACGGGGACCTCCTCGGGGCCGATCTCCTGGAGCTGTCCGATGAGCTCGATGCGCTGCGCGTCGGTCTCACCCATGCCCAACAGCACTCCGCAGCACAGCTCCATGCCGTGCTCCTTGACCAGCTCGCAGGTCTCCCAGCGCTCCTCCCACGTGTGGGTGGAGACGATCTCGCCGAAGAACGAGCGGGCGGTCTCGAGGTTGTGGTTGTAGCGGTGCACACCGCCGTCCGCGAACCGTCGGGCCTGTTCACGGCTGAGCATTCCGGCCGAGACCGCGACATTGATGCCGACCTCGGTTCGCACCGCGTCGGTCAGCTCCATGATCTTGTCCATGGTCCGCTCGTCGGGGCCTCTCAGCGCCAACACGATGCAGAACTCCGTCGCGCCCAGTTCCGCGGTTTCCTTCGCAGCGCGGATCACCTCGTCGCGTTCGAGCATGGGCGTGGCGAGCACGTCGGAGGGGAAGCTCGCCGACTGCGAACAGAAGTGGCAGTCCTCCGGACATCCCCCGGTCTTGGCCGAGATGATCCCTTCGATCTCGACGGTGTCGCCGCAGCGGGCGATCCTCACCTCGTGGGCGAGGTCACAGAGGGCACCGGTGGCAGCGCGGGGCAGGGCCGCCAGAGCAGCGAGCCGGTCGGTGCTCAGCATTCCCCGCTCGTCGAGCAGGACGCGGCGCGCTTCGGCGATCAGGGTGTCGGTCTCGTTCACTGGTCAACTCGTTTCGTCGCCTCGTCGGCACCTACCGTGGCCGCACCGAAAGGTACCGCCTGGGCTTCAGAGGAGCACATGGGACAGCCCGACAATGAGTGGATCCGCCGCGACGTCCAGTCGATATGGCACGGGTTCACCCAGATGGCCGCGTACGCCGACAATTCCCCGGTCATCGCCGATCGGGCGGAGGGTCGCGAGATCATCGACACCGAGGGACGCCGGTATCTCGACGCCATCAGTTCGCTGTGGGTCACCACCCTCGGCCATCGGGTGCCAGAACTCGACCAGGCGCTCATCGACCAGATCGGCAAGGTCGCCCACACCACCATGTTGGGCAACGGCAACACCGTTGCCGTGGCGTTCGCAGAGGCTCTCAACGCCCGACTCCCCCTCGACGACCCCCGGCTGCTCTTCGCCTCCGACGGCGCCGCCGCGGTGGAACAGGCCCTCAAGATCGCCTTCCAGTTCTGGACCAATCAGGGCGTCACGAATCGCACGTCATACCTGGCGTTCGGCGACGCCTACCACGGGGACACGATCGGGTCGCTCTCGGTCGGGGCGGGAGGCTTCGGAACCGACGTCTTCGACCCGCTGCGTTTCGCGTGCCGCCGGGCACCCGGCTACACCGACCCTCGCGCCATCGAGGTGGCGATCGAGATGATCGAGAGCGAGGGCGACGGCCTGGCTGCGGTGATCTGCGAACCGATCGTCCAGGGGGCCGCCGGCATCCAGGTGCATCCTGCGAGTGCGTTCGCCGCGCTGGGGGACGCCTGTCGGAACCACGACGTGTTGTTGATCTGCGACGAGGTGGCGGTGGGATTCGGACGGACCGGCACCATGTTCGCCTCGGAGCAGTGCGGCCTCCGGCCCGACCTCATGGCACTCGGCAAGGGCATTGCCGCGGGCTATCTGCCGATGTCCGCCACCGCGGCGTCGGCCCGGGTCCATCGGGAGTTCCTCGGCGATGACCTCTCCGAGCGCACCTTCTACCACGGGCACTCCTTCGGAGGGAACGCCCTGTGCGCCGCAGTCGGGCTGCGCCAGCTCGAACTGTTCGACGAATGGAGGGTGCTCGACAACGTCGTGGAACGGGCCGCCCAGTTCTCCGACCTGTTGGCCGACCGCGTCGCCGCGCATCGAGGTGTCGCCCAGGTACGCCAGGCCGGCCTCATGATCGGGGTCGAGCTCGCGCCGCCCGCCGACGGCCTCCGGTGGGGACGCAAGGTGTCCGCCGCCTGCACCGAGCGAGGGGTGTTGATACGCCCGCTCGGAGACGTGATCGTGATCATGCCGATCCTCACGACGACGTCGGAGGAGGCCGAACGGATCGTCGACACGGTGGCGGCCGCTCTGGACGAGGTGTGCCGGTGACGCAACCATCGGAGCGCGCCGAGGCGACCGTCGCCGGAGTCGTCGGGTGAGCGAGTGGGCCAACCTGTTCGCCGCCGCGAACGACACGACTCGATCCGCGGGCCGGTGGCGCACCCACCGGACCATGGGTTCGGGCACACCCCGCACGATGTTCGAGGGACGCGAGGTCGTGAACTTCGCGTCGAACGACTACCTCGGGTTGAGTCAACACCCCTCGGTCGTCGCCGCCGCCCATGAGGCCCTCGACCGGTACGGATCGGGATCGGGGGCGTCCCGCCTCGTGGTCGGCGGGCGACAGATCCACGACGAACTGGAGGCGGCTCTCGCCGCACACCACGGCACCGCCGACGCCGTCGTCCTGCCGACCGGCTTCGCGGCCAACCTCGCCGCACTCGGCGCTGCGGTCTCCGCGTCGGGACCCACCGAGACGCTGGTGTGTTCCGACGAGTTGAACCACGCGTCGATCATCGACGGAGCCAGGTTGTCCCGGGCAGAGATCGAGGTCACCCCCCACCTCGACCTCGATGCGCTCCGGGACGCGCTCGCCGGTCGCCGGGCCCGCCACGCGATCGTGGTCACCGACCTCGTGTTCTCGATGGACGGCGACTCGGCCGACGCATCGGCTCTTCACCGGATGTGCGAGTCGCAGGGGGCCCTGCTGATCCTCGATGTCGCCCACGCCGTGTTCGGGGAGTCACACGGCCTCGCCGGACGCGACGACGTCATGATCGTCGGGACACTGTCGAAGACGCTCGGGTCGCTGGGCGGCTACATCTGCGGAACCCGCGACATGATCGATCGGGTCATCAACGCCGCCCGATCCCACATCTTCACGACCGCACCCACCCCGGCCCAGTGCGCCTCGGCTCTCGCAGCGTTGGACGTGGTCGAGGGCGTCGAGGGCGACGCGTTGCGCCACCGCCTGCGAGAGCGCATCGCGCTCGTCGATCCCACGGCCACGTCCCCCATCGTCCCCGTGGTGATCGGCTCGGAGGCCGACACCGTCGCGTTGTCCGACCGACTGCTGGACAACGGATTCCTCGTTCCCGCCATCCGGCCCCCCACCGTGCCGGCGGGCTCCAGCCGGCTGCGCGTCACGCTGTCCGCAGCCCACGATCTCCCCGACGTGCAACGCCTGTGCCAGATCCTCGCCGAGGCGCGCCGTGATCCAGGCCACGACGCGCCGAGGACCGCGGCCCAGCGACGGAGCCGGGGTGCCTGACCCGCAGCGGCCCACCCACCTCGTGGTCGTCGCCGGGACGACGACCGACATCGGCAAGACCTGGGTCACCGCCCGTCTGCTCGAGGACTGGCGGGAGCGGGGGTGGACCGTGGCGGCGCGCAAGCCCGTCCAGTCCTTCGCCGCCGGGGACGACCCGCGGTTCCACGATTCGGCGATCCTCGCCGAGGCATCGCAGGAGCCCGACACCGCGGTGTGCCCCGAACACCGTCGCTATGCCGCGGCCCTGGCGCCGCCCATGGCCGCAGATGCTCTCGGCCTCGACCCCATCGGGGTGGCGGAGCTCGCCGAGGAGGTCTCGGGATCGTGGTCGCCGCGACGCGTCGACATCGGCGTGGTGGAGTTGGCCGGAGGCCCGCGCTCACCCGTCGCGCACGACGGCGACGGGATCGGCCTGACCACGGCGCTCGGGCCCGACACCGTCGTTCTGGTCGCCGATTCCTCGCTCGGCACGCTCAACGCCGTGCGACTCTGCATCGACCCGTTGCGGGCGACGACGTCCGCCGTGACGATCGTGCATCTGAACCGTTTCGACGAGTCCTCCTCGCTCCACCGGGCGAACCGCGACTGGCTCACCGACCACGACCACCTCGCCGTGACCACCTCGGTCGCTGGTCTCGCCCGCCTGATCACCGCATCGGTGGAGTCGTTCTGCGTTCACTGCGGACGGCGCTCCCTGGACTGCGACGGCCGATGTTCGCGACCCTACGACCCCGACCGGTACTGCCCACGGTGCGGCCGCCGAATGGCGGTCACGATCACCCCGATCGATTCGGTGGCCCGCTGCCGTATCCACGGCGAGCCGTGAGAAGGCCGACCTCCTCGCCGGGGCGAAGTGAGAACGGGTTCTCCTTCTGTCCTAGCCTCTCGGAATGCCTGCCGTACTGACCGAACGCGATGGTCACACCCTTATCGTCACTCTCAACCGACCGGAACGACAGAACGCCATCAACGGCGAGATGCTGGTCCGGCTCTACGACGCCTGCGTCGAGGCCGACACCGACCCCGACATCCGTTGCCTCGTCCTCACCGGTGCCGGCGGCAACTTCTGTTCCGGGGCCGACCTCAAGGAGATGGCCGGCGGCCACTCGGGAGACACCGGGGAGATCGACGTCCAGGCCCGCCTCGCCGAGGACGGTGACCTTCCCTGGAAGGCCCTGCTGCGCACATGGCGCCCGGGCGTCCCGATCATCCTCGCCGCGGAGGGAACGGCCATCGCCGGGGGGACCGAGTTGCTGGGTGCCACCGAGATCCGGGTGGCCGGCGAGTCGGCGAAGTTCGGGATCAGCGAGGTGAAGTGGTCGCTCTATCCGATGGGTGGATCGGCCGTTCGCATCCCTCGTCAGATCCCCTACACGATCGCCTGCGAACTGCTGTTGACCGGCGAGCACATCTCCGCTCAGCGGGCACTCGACCTCGGCCTCGTCGGCCACGTCGTTCCCGACGGTACGGCCCTCGACAAGGCCCGGGAGATTGCCACGGTCATCGGCAACAACGGGCCGCTGGCCGTGAGGTCACTCCTCAAGACCCTGCGCGAGACGAACGGCATGGAGGAGACCGAGGCCCTCACCCACGAGTTCTCCTACGGGTGGGACGTGTTCGCGTCCGAGGACGCCAAAGAAGGGCCGAGGGCGTTCAAGGAGAAGCGGACCCCGAACTTCCAGGGCAAGTAGCGACCGCACTCCATCCGACGACACCAAGGAGCGACGATGAAGCTCGGACTCATTTGGGGGTATTGGGGCCAACTCCCGCCCGCCAACCTCGTCGAGACCACCAGGTTGGCCGAGGACCTCGGCTTCGACTCGGTGTGGTCCGCGGAGTCCTGGGGCTCCGACGCCTTCGGCCCGCTCGCCTACCTCGCAGCCCACACCGACCGCATCAAGCTCGGCACCTCGGTCGTGCAGATGGCGGCCCGAACGCCGACCGCCACGGCCATGCACGCTCTCACCCTCGACCACCTGTCGAACGGTCGACTCATCCTCGGCCTCGGCGTGTCGGGTCCGCAGGTCGTCGAGGGCTGGTACGGCCAGCCGTACCGGAAGCCTCTGGCCCGAACCCGGGAGTATGTCGAGATCATCCGCCGGGTGATGGCCCGTGAGGAGCCCCTCAGCTTCGACGGCGAGTTCTACCATCACCCCTACGACGGTCCGGGGTCGATGGGCCTGGGAAAGCCCCTCAAGTCGATCACCCATCCGCTTCGCCGTGAGATCCCGATCTTCATCGGTGCCGAGGGGCCGAAGAACGTGGCCCAGACCGCGGAGATCGCGGATGGCTGGATTCCCCTCTACTACTCGCCGTGGCGCCAGGAGGTCTATGCCGACCAGCTGGCCGGAGCGAAGGAGGGCTTCGAGGTCCCGGCCATGGCGAACATCACCGTCACCGACGACATCGAGGCGGGCCTGGCGCCGGTGAAGATGATGCTGGCGTTCTACATCGGGGGCATGGGAGCGAAGGGCAAGAACTTCCACACCGACCTGCTGGCCCGCATGGGATACGAGGACCAGGCGTATGCGATCCAGGACCTCTTCTTCGAGGGCCGACGAGACGAGGCGATCGCCCTCGTTCCCGATGACTTCGCCGACGAGATCTCGCTCGTGGGGCCGCCCGGGCGGATCCGCGAGCGGCTCGCCGCGTGGAAGGACTCGCCGGTCACCACCCTGACGATGTACCCCGCGGGCCCCGATCAGATGCGCGAGATAGCGGAGATCGTTCTCGAGGCCTGAGCAGCGCAGTCGGGCCGCCGTCACGTTCGGGGTGGCTGCGTCGTCTGATGAGGTAGACCGACCAGGGAGCTGCCATGACATCGCACGACGTCCGACCCTCGACCCTTCCGACCGAGCCTGTCGACGTGATCGTCGTGGGAGCCGGACTGGCGGGACTGAGTGCCGCCTCGTTCGCCGCCCGGGCGGGGGCGTCGGTCGCGGTGCTCGACGCTCGGCACGAGATCGGGGGGCGTGCCCGCACCGCGACGCAGGGCGGGTTCCGTTTCAATCAGGGCCCTCACGCCCTCTACCGCGGTGGAGCCGGCGCCGCCGCCCTGCGCGAGTTGGGGATCCGGCCGAGCGGCCGTGTCCCGCAGGTCGGGCGCTCCTTCGCGTCGATGCACGGGACGCTGACGCGACGGCCCGGGCGGGCCGCCGTCGCCGGGCTCCTCAGGGTGCTGGCAGCGGCCCGACGCGACCGGGACGATCCGGCGCTGGCCTCGATCTCGTCGGCGGAATGGCTGACCGACCGGTCCGGCAACCCTGACGGCTTCGCCCTGTCGGCTGCTCTGGCCCGCCTCACGACATACGCATCGCGCCTGGATGAGATGTCGGCTGATGCGGTGGTCGAGCAGATCCTCACCTCGCTCCGAGGCGTGGTCTACCTCGACGACGGATGGGCCCAGTTGGTCGAATTGCTGCGATACGACGCGACCCGACGGGTCGGAGCGACCGGAGCGGCCGCGACCATCGTGAGCGGCGTGAAGGCCGGCGCCATCGACGCGGACGTCGACGGGGTGACGGTGAGCACCGACGCCGGCGAGATGGAGGGATCGGCGGTCGTGATCGCGGCGGGTGGGCCATCGACGGCGTCACATCTGGTGAGGGGCCGAAGCGGGCAACTCGTCTCGAGTGCGGCGCGCGCCGATCCGATCCTTGCCGCCACGCTCGACGCGGGATTCGGTTCTCCGGCCGATGTTCGTTGCCGCGGCGTTCTCGGAGTCGACCGACCGACCTACGCGTTCTTCCACACCCCGTCGGCCCGGCTGGCCGACGGGGCGGGGGAGGTCGCCCACGTCATGGCCTACGAACCCGACGCGGCACTGGATGCCGACCGCATCGATGCTCTCCTCGACTCGATCGCCACGGAGTTGATGCCGGGCTGGCGAGCCCACGTCGACGAGGAGAGACGGGGTCGACGCCTGGTCGTCGCCACCGACCGCCCTCACGTCGGCTCGGGTCTGGCGGGTCGCCCGACGCCAGAGGTCGCGGACCTCGACCGCACGTTCGTGGCCGGGGACTGGGTCGGTCGCCGCGAGTTGCTGGCGGGCGCGTCGCTGGCCAGCGGTCGAGCCGCGGGCATCGCCGCCGCCGGCCGCGCGCTGTCCTCCGCCCCACGGCGGCCCGCGCCCGCAGGCGGCGATGGCCGCTGACCCGCCCGCCCCCGATGTGTCCGATCGGTTCGTGTCGCACCGGGACCGGCTGCTGGCCGTGGCGTACCGCCTCACGGGCTCGATCTCCGACGCCGAGGACTGCGTCCAGGAGGCATGGATCCGCTGGCAGGTCACCGGTCGCGACGACATCGACAACGACGAGGCGTTCCTCGTTCGCATCGTGTCGCGGCTGGCGGTCGACCGTCTGTCCAGCGCCCCCCGACGACGTGAGCGGTACGTCGGACCGTGGTTGCCCGACCCCTGGGTGCGAACCTTGGCGGGGGAGGCCGCCGAGGGGCCCGAGGGGTCCGCGTTGATCGCCGACGACGTGACGTTCGCCCTGATGGTGGTGCTCGATCGCCTCTCCCCCGAAGAGCGGGTGTCGTTGGTGCTCCACGACGTCTTCGGTGTTCCCTTCGCCGAGGTCGGTGATCTCATCGGCCACTCGACCGACTCGGCCCGGCAGCTCGCCTCGCGTGCCCGGCGGCGAGTTCGCCTCGACCCCGATGCCCCACGTCCGGCGCCCCCCGTCGATGCCGACTCGATGGCCCGCATCCTCACCGCCTTCGCCTCCGGGGACGTCGTTGCCGTGGCGGAGCTGTTCTCCGACGACGTGGTGCTCACCAGTGACGGCGGGGCGGACCGACACGCCGCTCGCCAACGGGTGGTCGGACCCGAGCGGGTCGCCCGGCTGATGGTCAACATCGGTCGGCGGGACCTGCCACTGGCGCGGAACGTGTCGGTGGTCGATGTCGACGGCGCCCCCGCCATCTGGATGGATCTGCCCGACGGACCGGCCGTGATGATGTTCGACCTCGACGAGGCCGGCCGGGTCAGGAGAGTCTGGACGCAGCTGAACCCGAAGAAGATCCGTCTCGATCCGACGCCGACAACAGACGGGCCCCACGGTCGTAGGTGAGGTAGTTCCAAGCCCAGTTGACGAGCACGTTCGCCCGATTGCGGAATCCGACCAGCTCGATCAGATGGAGTCCGAGCCATGCCAACCATCCGACGAACCCGTCGAATCGTCGGCCGCCCGGGAGTTCGGTCACGGCGTCGTTGCGGCCGATCGTGGCCATGGACCCCTTGTCGACGTAGACGAATCTCCTCGTGGCCTCGCCGCGTCGCCGGCGGCCGATCTGCTCGCCGACGTGTCGTCCACCCTGGATGGCCGGCTGGGCGACCTGCGGGCACGGGCGGCCCGAGCCGTCGGGAAGGGGTGACGCAGCGATGTCCCCGATGGCGAAAACATCGGGGTGGCCGGGTATCGACAGATCAGCCTCGACGACGAGGCGGCCCCGCGCGTCGAGTTCGGTGCCGACCTTCGTGGCGAGGGGATGGGCGCGGACACCGGCGGCCCAGACGACGGTCGGAGCGGGCAGCCGACGTCCGTCAGCGAGATCGACACCGTCACGATCGACCCGGTCGACCCCTGCACCGAGCATCACCTCCACTCCGTGACGTTCGAGGGTGACGCGGGCCCGTTGAGACGACGCCGGCGAGAAACCCGCCAACAACCTGGGGGCCGCCTCGACGAGGACGATTCGAGCCGCGGACACGTCGACATGGGCCGCGTCGCGTGCGAGCACCTTTCGATACAGCTCGGCCAGCCCACCCGCGAGCTCGACCCCGGTGGGCCCACCCCCGCAGACCACGACGTCCATCGAACCCTCGCGCACGAGACCCGGATCGATGCACGCCCGCTCGA
Organism: uncultured Microthrixaceae bacterium; assembly: GCA_963700425.1. GTDB lineage: Bacteria > Actinomycetota > Acidimicrobiia > Acidimicrobiales > Microtrichaceae > CAVOXO01. The sequence goes on from CAVOXO010000002.1 coordinate 279,525, forward strand.
ACTGCTGCAGCACCGCTCGGCGAATGACCTCGGCGTCGTCGATCGACTTGAGCGGGAGGGCGACCTCCGCCACCCCCGGAACACCGAAGCTGTCGGAGACCGCGCCGGCCGCGATGACCAACGAGTCGAACGGCACGGTCGTGTCGTCGGTGAGTCGCAACGAGTGCCCGTCGAGATCGATCGAGTCGACGACACCCATCCTGACGCTGACATTCCGTTGGCGACGGAACATCCCTCGGACCGCGTAGGCGATGTCGTCCCCGTCGAGGCCGGCTGTGGCCACCTGATAGAGCAGCGGTTGGAAGGTGTGGAAGTTGTTGGCGTCGACGACCAGGACGTCGACGGCGAGACCGGCCAGGCTGCGGGCGGTGGCCAGGCCACCGAAACCGGCGCCGATGATGACGACACGGTGGCGGTGCTCCATCGGCTCACCGTATCCCGACCGTGTTGACCGAAGGACCCCTGGACGCCGCTCGTCGGGGCGACACATAGACGCGGCTCGGCGACACCCATCCCGTAGCATCGCGACCCGGGAGGACGATCAATGAGCGATGTGTCCAAAGGCCCCGGATGGTGGCTGGCGTCGAACGGCAAGTGGTACCCGCCCGAGACCCACCCCGACGCGGCACCACCTACCCTTCCGACGCCACCGACCCCGACGGCGGCGACTCGGCCGATGGCACCGGGACCATCCGCTACGGCGCCGGTGACCCCACCGACCTCCGGGCCCTCGGCGTCGCCGGGTTCGTCGGCTCCCCCCGGTGCCTCGATTCCTCCCCGCCCCTCCGAGCCCCCGCGCCCGCCCGGAACCCCCGCAGGAATGGCGGCACCCGCAGAGCCCACACTCCTGCCTCAGGAGTCCTACCCGACGCCGGTGGCGGAGACACCGATCCCCCCGGTCGGCTCGACGTCGACCACAGACGACCTGCCGCCCGGCGCCGACCCGATATCGACGGAATCCTCGAACAGCAGGCTCGTGCTCTTCGGCGGGTTGGCCCTGGCCGCGGCGATCATCGGCGTGACCGCATGGTTCCTGACCCGCGGCGGGGACGAGGTCTCCGACGACGTACCCGCCACGACCGCGGCCTCCACGACCACGACGACGGCGACGCCGGCCACCACCACGACGGCAGTGGCCACGACGGTGGCCGCCCCGGTCACGGTCGCTCCGGCCCCGGTGAACATGACGTGCGGCGGGAGGCTCGGCTGGACCGCCGAGGTGGGATGGCCCGGCGAGATCGAGGGCCTGGCCTCGTACCAGGTGACGGCGACGATCAACGGCCTCACGGTGTACAGCGAGGAATGGTTCAGCGAGGCTGACACCCCCGGGCTGATCTACGGACTCGTGTCCGGGGCCACGCTGACCGTGATGAACGACGCCCGCGGACCATCGGGCGAGAGCCTCGGAGTCGCCAGCAGCGACGTCGCCGTGCCCGCTCAGGTGTGTGAGTGACCTCGGTCGGCACCGAGACTCCCGGGCACTCCCCAGCCACGCTCTGACGTGCACGGGGAGCGTCCCGTCATATACCCTATGGGGTATGTGTAGACGAGTGCAGTGCCCGACATGTGACCGGCCGGGATGGGTGGGGTGTGGCGCCCACGTCGACGCGGTCCTCTCCGATGTGCCTCGAGCAGACCGGTGCCACTGTGGCGTCGGAGGGAACTCCGCCGCCCGCGGTTCCCACACGCCCGCCGGAGGCCGACCATCGTGGCGTGACCGTTTGATGGGTCGCTGACACCCATTTCGACGAACGGTTCGTTCCTACCAGCGGAGTCCTCGGCGTGGTACAAAGTATGACGTTATGTCCCACCCCGGATCCACCGACGCCGGATCGCCACCGACACATGCGTTCGAACCGATCGAGCTGGGGCTCGACTCCCTGCTCTGGCGGTGGGCCGACCAACGAATGAGCCTCACCGGCCTCACGGCCGGCCTGCTGCAGCTGATGCATCCTCACATCGGCGCAGGAGTCATCGCCCACTCGGACTTCTTCAACGACCCGTGGGACCGGGTCATCCGATCGATCCCCCAGATCCTCGATGTCGTCTACGCGGGCCCTGGTGCCGACGAGGCCGGCAGGAAGGTCCGCAACTACCACCGACGGATCAAGGGTACGGACTACCTCGGTCGGGACTACGACGCCCTCGCGCCCGAGACGTACTGGTGGGCGCACGCCACGTTCCAACATTCGGTGCACCAGATCGCCGAACGGTTCAGCCACCACCGGGTGACGCCCGAGGAGCGCCAGCAGCTCTACCGGGAAGGAATCGAGTGGTACCGCCGCTACGACGTCACGATGGAACCGGTGCCGCCGGACCATGCGGCCTTCGTCACCAAGTGGGCGCACTACTGCACCAACGAACTGGAGATGACCCCGGCCGCAGAACGCGTGCTCGACCTCAGCCTTCACGGCAAGGCCGAACATCTCCCCGGTCTTCCGAGTTGGACCCTCCCGCTTCAGCGCCGGCTCCTCACCCCGGTCTTCCGCCTCACACAGATCGGAGGGCTGCCGGGCATCGTTCGACAACGCTTCGGAATCCCGTGGACCATCCAGAACCAGGTCGAACTCGACGTCCTGGAGCGTTTCGTGAGGACCACGTGGCGCTTCATGCCCGAACAGGCCCGGTGGGCGCCCGAGGGTGTCGCCGGCCGACGGCGCGAGCGCCGGCGTTCCGATGCCGCCTCGGCCGCCTGAGCCCGATCACCACCGTGTCACGCCGGGTGCCGACCCTCGACGTCGATCCCATCATCGACGCGTTGGCCGACGACGCAACCGCTGATCCCACATCGACCCGCATCCTCGACGCCACCCTCGAACTGCTCACGACGCGCGGTCTCCGACCCTGGGGGATCGACGACGTGGTCGCAGCGACGGGAGCCGGGCGGACCACGATCTACCGACGGTTCGGCGACCGCGATCACCTCGTCGCGGCGACCATCGCCCGCGAATGTCAGACGTTCTTCGAGACGATCGCCGCGACGGTGCCCCACGGTTCCACGCTCGCCGATCAGGTGGTCGAGGGATTCCTGCTCGGACTTCGCCTCGCACGTCGGTCCAGCTTCTCGTCCCTGGTGGACGCCGACCCCGACACGTTCCTCCCGTTCCTCACCTCGAACGCGGAGCGGCTGATCGTGGCGGCCCGAGCGGTCCTCGTTCGACTGGCCCTGTCACGCGACGCCGACCTCGACACCGAACGCGCCGCACTCGTCTCCGAGGTCCTGACCCGCCTGGCGATCTCACTGCTCATGACACCGAGCACGCTCATCGACATCGACGACGAGGAGGGCGCCCGAAGGGCCCTTCACCTGATCGTCGATCCGCTCTCCGCCGCCGGCGGCTCGACTCCCTGACGCCGGCCGAGTCGCACGGGAAGTCGTCTCGGGCCGCGTACCTGACCCGCGGACCACGTCACCGCGTCGGGATCCTCCAGGCTGAACTCCGGGAACCGGTCGAGCCACGTCTCCAGAGCGACGCGCACCTCCATTCGGGCGAGGTGGGATCCCAGGCATCGGTGCACACCGAGGCCGAAGGCCGCGTGGCGGTTCACCTCCCGGTCGATCAGGACCTCGTCCGCCCGATCGAACATCTCGGGATCGCGGTTGGCGGCGGGGAACGACAACAGGATCCAGTCCTCGGCCTTCATCGGACACCCGTTGAAGTCCATGTCGTCCTTCACCAGTCGCGCCATGGTCACCGGCGCATAGGCACGCAGGAACTCCTCGATGGCGGAATCGAGCAGTCCCCGGTCGGCAACGATGCGAGCCAGATCGTCAGGATGACCGGCGAGGTGCCACAGCGACGATCCGATCGCGCTCCAGGTCGTGTCGATGCCGGCGATCAACAACAGGACGATCGTCCCCCCGATGTGGAACGGGTCGAGCTTCTCGCCATCCATCTCGGCGTCGATCAGGTAGCCGATGAGGTCGTCGCGGGGGTTCTCGATGTGATCGACGATCTGGCCACGGATGTACTCGAAGAGCGCCATCGACGCGGCGAAACGATCGTCGGAGGGAGCGTTCACGGACTCGATCACGTCGTGGACGAAGCCTCGGAAGACCTCCCCGTCCTCGGGCGGGAGGCCCAGCATGTCCGCGATGACCCGCACCGGGATGTGCTGAGCGAAGTCGACGGCCGCGTCGGCGGTGTCCCGACCATCCAGATCATCGAGAAGACCGTCACAGAACATCCGGGTGCCCGCCTCCAGCTCGGCGATCCGTTGCGGAGCGAACGCCGGCAACAGGAGTCGCCTCGCATCGTGGTGGAAGGGCGGATCGGACGTGATCGGAGCGGCGACCCCCCTGGGAGCCAGCTCGACGGGGGGCCGGTGATTGCTCACGATGACACTCCTGGATGTGAATCGTTCGGTGTCGTAGGCGATGGAGGAGACATCCTCGTGACGGGTGGGGAGCCAGGCACCGCCGTAGCGGTCGGTGTGGGCCACCGGACAGCGCTCCCTCAGGTCCTCCCATATCGGATAAGGGTCGGCCACCCATTCGGGGGCCGTGTGGTCGAAGTCGGTGGCGTAGTCGTCCACCGGACCATCGATGACCTCGTTGTCGACGCCGAGACGGCGGTCGTGGGGTTGGTCGAAGACCGACCAGTCACGGTCCGCGTTGCTCATCGGACATCCTCCTCGATGGTGACTGCCTGTTCGGGACAGTTCATGGCGGCCCGTCGGGCCAGGGCCTCGTCGGCCTCGGCGACGGTGCCGTCGCCGACGGCGACCGAGTTGCCGATCTCGTCGGGTTCGAAGAGGCCGGGGGCGATCGAGTAGCACCGGCCATGGCCCTCGCACCGGTCGTCGTCGATGTGGATCTTCATGTCGTCCTCCGTAGCGGGGAATGTTGATGGTCGGGCGGCCTGAGCCCGTCGACGAGCCGCTCGACGAGCGCCGACCATCCCGCGGGATCGACCGGGTCGAGTCCGGCAGCGGGAAGAACCAGCGATCCGAGCGCCAGCATCAGGAAGAAGCGCCCGATCGCCTCGGGGTCGAGGCGCGGATCGAAGGCCCCGTCGCCCTGTCCGGCTGACACGAGGTCGGAGAGCCGTCGTGTCCTGTCCGACAGGTGCCCTCGCATCAGCTCGGCGACGTCGGGGTCGCGCCGGGCGGCCACGAGTGCCTCGATCACCAGGGCTCCTCGGGGGTCGGACCGGTCGACGAGACCCTTGCCGATCTCGACGAGGAGGTCGAGCATGTGGCGGTCGGGATCGTCGAGGAAGAGCGAGGCGATCTCGGCCGACGCGTGGTCGCGCAGCGCCTCGGCCAGAAGCTCGGACTTCGACTCGAAGTGACCGTAGAGGGCACCGTTGCTCACACCGGCTGCGCCGGCGATGTCCGCGACCCGGGTGCCGTCGTAGCCACTGGACTCGAACGACTCAGCCGCAGCCTGCACCAGCCGGGCCCGAGTGTCGGCCGACGTCACCCCCGCAATCCGACCCATCGGTCAATTAAACGAGTATTCATTTCTGTTGTCAAGGTCCGACCGACATCACACGTCGACACCCCCTTGGCGACACCACCGGGATCGACGGGTCGCATCCCCTCCCCGCCGAGGTGGGTCACGGCGGTGTCGGGGCCGCCGCGTAGGATCGGCGCGGAACACCACGTCGAACACCCGAGGTAGTTCATGGCCTCCCAAGGCGAGCTTTTCGAGACATCCGTCGCACGCGAGATCATCGACGTGCCGGTCACGACCGAGATGAGCGAGTCGTTCCTCGCCTACTCCCTCTCGGTGATCACCGCCCGGGCCATCCCCGACGTCCGCGACGGCCTCAAGCCGGTACAACGCCGGATCCTGTACTCGATGTCACAGATGGGTCTTCGTCCGGATCGACCCCACCGGAAATGCGCCGGGGTGGTCGGCGACACCATGGGCAAGTACCACCCTCACGGCGACAGCGCGATCTACGACGCCCTCACCCGGATGGGGCAGGACTTCTCGCGCAACATCACGCTGGTGGATCCCCACGGCAACTTCGGAACGCTCGACGACCCCCCGGCCGCCTACCGCTACACCGAGTGCCGCCTCTCCGAGGCCGCCACCGAGCTGCTCGCGGAGATCGACGAGGACACCGTCGACTTCCGTCCGACCTTCGACGGAGAACGGGCCGAGCCGGTCTTCATGCCGGCCCGGCTGCCCAATCTGCTGGTCAACGGAACGTCCGGCATCGCGGTCGGTATGGCCACCAACATGGCGCCGCACAATCTCGCGGAGGTCTTCGATGCCATCAAGCTCGTCATGACCAGGCGCCGACCAAAACCCTCCGCGGACGAACTGATGAAGGTCCTGCCGGGCCCCGATCTGCCGAGCGGCGGAACGATCATCGACGACAACCTCGCCGAGGCGTACGCCACCGGTCGGGGGAGCTTCCGCATCCGCGCCACCGCCGAGATCGTCAACATCACGCGCGCCCGGCAGGGCATCGTGGTCACCGAGCTGCCCTACATGGTCGGGCCCGAACGGATCATCGCCCGTATCACCGACCTCGTGAACTCCGGGAAGCTCACCGGCGTCGCCGACGTGAAGAACCTCTCCGACCGTCGGACGGGTCTCAACCTGACCATCGAGGCCAAGGCCGGTGTGAACGCGGCAGCGTTGCTGACCGAGCTGTACCGGGTCACGCCGCTCGAGGAGACCTACGGCGTCAACAACGTCGTCCTGGTCGACGGGGTTCCCACCACGGTCGGGCTGTGGGATCTCTGCAACCTCTACGCCGAGCATCGACTCGAGGTGGTTCGGCGCCGAACCGGGTACCGCCTCGACCGTGCCCGCGACCGGCTGCACATCGTCGACGGCCTGCTCATCGCGCTCGATGCCATCGACCTGGTCATCTCCATCATCCGCTCGTCCCAGGACGCAGCGGAGGCACGCCAGCGCCTGATGGACGAACTCAGCCTGTCGGAGCTGCAGGCAACTCACATCCTCGACATGCAACTGCGACGACTGACCGCGCTCGAGAAACTCAAGCTGGAGGAGGAGGGCGCCTCGCTGCGTTCCGACATCACGGCGTTCGAGAAGATCCTCGCGTCGGACAAGCGGCAGCGCACGATCGTGCTCAGCGAGCTCGAGGAGCTGGTCACGCGCTACCGGCGGCCCCGTCGCACCCGCATCATCGGTCCCGACGACGTGGTCGACACCGATCTGGAGGCCATGCTGGCCGATCCCGAAGGGGCCGTCGACGAGCCGTGCACCGTCGCCCTGTCGAGTTCGGGGATGGTGGGACGGGAGCCGATCGAGGGGCCGAAGCCCTCGACGTTCGGCCGCCACGACGTGCTGTGGTCACGGGTGACCACCACGACGATGCAGCCGGTGTTCGCGATCACCTCGGCCGGGCGCGTCCTGCAGACCCCAGCCGCTGCCGTCGCAGAGGTGTCCGGTAGGTCGCGGGGCATGGCGGTGAGCGAGGCGTTCGCCACCAACAAGGGCGAGTCGGTGCTGAGCATCGTCACCCCTCACGACGGCGACGCGGGCGCCGGCCGGCCGCCCGTGATGCTGGTCACCTCCGGGGGAACGACGAAGCGGGTCACCCTGGAGGAGATCGCCGGAACCGCCAACGGCAAGACCATCATCAACCTCAAGTCCGGCGACTCGGTCGTGGCGGCCTGTGCAGGGTCCGACGACGACGAGATCGCCATCGTCGCCTCCAACGGCCAGGCGCTCCGCATCGCAGCCGGCACCGTCTCGACCCAGGGGCGCGCCGCTGCGGGGGTCGCGGGGATGAAGCTGTCCGACGGCGCCACTGTCGTCGCGGCCGGCCCCGTGGAACAGGACACCATCATCCTCACCCACACCGACGCGCAGACCGCCAAGGTGACCGATGCGTCGGAGGTACCCCTCAAGGGTCGGGGAACGGGCGGCGTCCGCCTGACGAAGTTCCGTGACGAGAAGCGCATCGATTTCGCCTTCGTGGGACCCGAGACCGGCCTCACGCTCATCGTCGGCACCGAGAACGCGCCATCGAAAGCCGACCCCAACCCCGAGCCCCTCACCCTCCCCCACACGGCCCGCGATCTCGTGTCGAAGCCCGTCCCGCGCCGTATCCTCGGTGCCGGACTCGGACGATGGTGATCGCGGGTTCCACCTGACGGCGACACCTCCGTGCCGGGTGTGCTTCCGATCTGGGACTCCCGTACCCTGACGCCGGTGGAGAACGGACAGTCGTGAAAGCGCATCGCGGCGGCGATGCCGACGGCCTCACCGGCGGATCCGCCGCTGAGCGGCTGGCGTCGATCCTGCGTCGTCCCCTCGAGGCGCTCCTGAATTCGCGGTATTCCCGACTGGCCGATGCCAGACCTCTCGCGCGGCTCTACCGATCTCGCCTACACAATGGAGGCGACGGAGGTGCTCCGCGTCGTGGATGCGGCGCACACGGCAGGGGCCGAGGCGTGGGTGGGCGGCGGTTGGGGCATCGACGCGCTCGTCGGCCACCAGCGTCGCCACCACGCGGACCTCGATCTGCTGTGCCCCGCGGATCCAGTTGCGGAACGCCTCGTGGCGGAGGCTCTGATGAGCGCCGGATACCGCCTGCTGACCGAGCGGGACACTGCGTACCCGCCGCTACCGCGACGCCTCATCTATTCCAACTCCTCGGGCGGGCTCATCGACCTGATCCCCGTACCTGCTGAACTCCCACCCTTCGAGCTGGTCAGATTCGAGAACGACGGCGTGATCCGCTGGACGGGACCATCGATCGCGGAGGGGACCATCGCCGGAACGACGGTGCCGTGCCTCTCGGTGACGTGCCAGCAAGCCCTGCATCGCGGATACCGCCTCCGTTCCCGCCAGAAAGGCGACCTCGAGGCGCTCGGCGCGTCGAGGTGACGCCATGACCGGTCGCCTGCCGGCGCGAGACAGGCCCTCGGCCGTCGTCGCCCTTGCCCCGACGCTCGCCGCCGACATCGGGCACTTCGATCGACGGGCCCATGCAGGTGGCATGCCGTACCACGTCTCGGTCCTCTACCCGTGGGTCCGGGAGCACCGAGCGGTCCGACCGGCACTGGTCCACCTCCGGGAGATAGCGGCGGCCGTCGATCCGTTCACGTTCGCGTTCACTCGGGTGGCGGAGTTCCCTGGGGGCATCAGTCATCTGCGCGTCTCGCCCGAGGATCCTTTCGTGGCCCTGACACGTGCCATCGAACAACGGTGGCCCGCATCACCGCACTACGGCGGCGCGTTCGACGAGATCGTTCCTCATGCCACTCTCGCCTACCGGCCCCTCCACGCGGGTGAGCGGCGGCGCGTCGAGCAGAAGCTGCCCATCACGGTCCAGCTGCGGTCACTCGCCGTGCTGGAACGGCACTGGCGTCGCTGGCGAACCGTCACCAACATCGACCTGGGAGACCGGTCGTGAATCCCGATGCCTCGCGCCCCGTCCTCATGGCGGCGCCGATCGCTCCGGCCCGTGTTCTCGTCATCGACGTCGACGGGGTGATCCCCGGGATCGCCGCCGACCATCACCGCTCGGCGTCGGTCCTCACCCGCTTGGGCGGCCGACCGGTGGGGCGGGTCGATCTCGACCTCTCGGGGGGCGATCTGACCTCGGAGCAGGTCGCCGGCGCGCTCGATTCCGTCGGTCTCCGGGACGTCGTCGCGACATCGGGCGATCTCCTCCGAGCGGACGCGACAACGGCGCCTCCGGAGGCCCCGAAGCGGGTCTCGGTCGTCATCGCGACATGTGGAGACATCGAGAACGCGATGGAGTGCATCGACTCGCTCCTCGGGAGCCACGGGGTCGACATCGAGGTCATCGTCGTCGACAACCGGCCCGAGGATCACCCGACGGCCGCCCGGATCGCGGAACGGTTCGACGGCGAGCCGAGAGTCCGCACCGTCGAGGAGCCCCGGCGTGGGCTGTCGTCGGCGCGCAATCGGGGAATCTCCGAAGCCTCCAATGATCTCATCGCCTGGACCGACGACGACGTCATCGTCGACCCGGAGTGGGCGCGGTGGCTGGTGGAGGCCTTCGACGCGGCCCCCGACGTCGACCTCGTGACCGGCCTCGTGCGCCCGCTCGAGCTCGAGACGCAGGCTCAGGTGTGGCGGGAGATCCGTCGCGGCTACGGGAAGGGCTTCGAACCCAGAACCTGGCGGCTCTCGGAGACGCCCCCCGGCGATCGCCTCTTTCCCTATCAGGCCGGGCGCATCGGGACCGGCGCCAACATGGCGGCCCGCGCCGACTTCCTCGGCCGGGTGGGAGGCTTCGATCCGCGCTCGGAGCCGGCACACCCTCGGGGGGTGGAGAGGACCTGGATCTGATCCTCCGGGCCCTGCTCTCCGGATCGGCCGTCAGGTACGAGCCGGCGGCCATGGTGTCCCACCGCCACCACGAGACCTTCGATGCCCTGGTCGACCAGACCCGAGCCTACGGAGAGGGCCTGGCCGCCTATCTGGTCAAGTGGTTGACCGCGGACGCGGCGACGTCATGGGACATGATCCGCCGATCCCCGCTGGCGTTGATCGACTTCGTGCGAACCGGAGACCTCTCGACCGAAACCGCGGTCGAGGGATCCGTCAAGGGACCTCCGCGGGCCCGAATGGTCGCCGCGGAGGTGCGCGGCCTGGCCACCGGTGCGTATCGTTATCTTGCGAGCGCGAAGAAGTCGAGGTCCGGCTGGGCGGATCCGTCGAGGTCGTAGTTGGAGAAGTGAGCTGTGGGACTTCTGGCCGAAGAACCGGGATCGCAGAACCGTCGTGCGTTGCGACGGGTCCGGGCAGCGGTCGGCGGCCTGGCGATCGCTCTGGCCGGAATGACGGTCTCTGCGGTCGAGTCGCCCGCGATCGCGGCAGCAGAATCCTCGTCGACGGTGACGGTGGGAGCGGTGGCCGATGTCATGGTCGACTCGTCCCGACCGACCCTGGCGATGGGCCGCTGGAACTACCTCAACGTCGACACCGCCCCACTCCGCGAGATCTACCTGCGTTTCGACACCTCGACCCTCACCGGAAACGTGACCAACGCGGTCCTCCGCCTCCACGGCCGCGACACCGACGCCGCCGCCAGCCCCGCCGGAGGCGACATCCTCGCCGTGTCAGACCCCTGGGACGAAACCACCACCACCTTCGAGAACCGTCCCGCCCTCATCGGACCCGCCGCCGCCTCGATCGGCCCGGTGACCCGAAACACCTGGGTCGAGGTCGACGTCACCACCCTCGTCACCACCGGCGGACCGCTCTCACTCGGCATCAGATCCACCATCGCCGACGGCGCCTACTACGACAGCCGCGAAGTCCCCGCCTTCTCCCCCACCCTCACCATCACCACCGACACCACCACCACCACGACGACGACCGCACCGACCACCACGACACCGACCACCACGACACCGACCACCACGACGACCGCACCGACCACCACCACCACCACGACGACCGCACCGACCACCACCACCACCACGACGACCGCACCGACCACCACGACGACCACGACGGTGCCGGGGTCCTCGTCGACGGTGACGGTGGGAGCGGTGGCCGATGTCATGGTCGACTCGTCCCGACCGACCCTGGCGATGGGCCGCTGGAACTACCTCAACGTCGACACCGCCCCACTCCGCGAGATCTACCTGCGTTTCGACACCTCGACCCTCACCGGAAACGTGACCAACGCGGTCCTCCGCCTCCACGGCCGCGACACCGACGCCGCCGCCAGCCCCGCCGGAGGCGACATCCTCGCCGTGTCAGACCCCTGGGACGAAACCACCACCACCTTCGAGAACCGTCCCGCCCTCATCGGACCCGCCGCCGCCTCGATCGGCCCGGTGACCCGAAACACCTGGGTCGAGGTCGACGTCACCACCCTCGTCACCACCGGCGGACCGCTCTCACTCGGCATCAGATCCACCATCGCCGACGGCGCCTACTACGACAGCCGCGAAGTCCCCGCCTTCTCCCCCACCCTCACCATCACCACCGACACCACCACCACCACGACGACGACCGCACCGACCACCACGACACCGACCACCACGACACCGACCACCACGACGACCGCACCGACCACCACGACGACCACGACGACCGCACCGACCACCACGACGACCACGACGACCGCACCGACCACCACGACGACCACGACGGTGCCGGGGTCCTCGTCGACGGTGACGGTGGGAGCGGTGGCCGATGTCATGGTCGACTCGTCCCGACCGACCCTGGCGATGGGCCGCTGGAACTACCTCAACGTCGACACCGCCCCACTCCGCGAGATCTACCTGCGTTTCGACACCTCGACCCTCACCGGAAACGTGACCAACGCGGTCCTCCGCCTCCACGGCCGCGACACCGACGCCGCCGCCAGCCCCGCCGGAGGCGACATCCTCGCCGTGTCAGACCCCTGGGACGAAACCACCACCACCTTCGAGAACCGTCCCGCCCTCATCGGACCCGCCGCCGCCTCGATCGGCCCGGTGACCCGAAACACCTGGGTCGAGGTCGACGTCACCACCCTCGTCACCACCGGCGGACCGCTCTCACTCGGCATCAGATCCACCATCGCCGACGGCGCCTACTACGACAGCCGCGAAGTCCCCGCCTTCTCCCCCACCCTCACCATCACCACCGACACCACCACGATCCCCGATTCCGTGACGTTCCACGCCGTGGGCGACATCGGAGGGGGTTCGACCTCCGGCCAGGTTCTCGGCGCCATCGGGGCCGACCCCGGAGACGTGCTGTTGGCCCTGGGGGACCTGTCCTATGACGGTCCTGGGAGCGAGGAGCCGTGGTGCGACTTCGTGCGTGACGCGGTCGGCTCCGAGCCGGTTCAGCTCGTCCCGGGCAACCACGAGGACGACGACGGCGAGGACGGTCGGATCTCGGCATTCGCTGACTGCCTCCCCGATGCCATGTCGTCGGAGGGCTCCTATCCCACGCAGTACTTCTTCGATCTCTCCGATCTGGTCCGGGTGATCGTCATCTCGCCCGACCTGACGATCGACGGCGTCACCTTCACCTACGCGCCGGGGACCTCACACCGCCAGTGGCTCGTCGATTCGATCGCCGGGGCAAGGGCGTCGGGGGTCCGGTGGGTCGTCGTGGCGACGCACGAGCTCTGCGTGAGCGTCGGCGTCGCCCCGTGCGAGATCAGACCCGACCTCCTCGAGGTCCTCGACGACTCGGACCTCGTTCTCAACGGGCACGATCACGTCTACCAGCGCACCCACAAGCTCGCGGCCAACCCCCTCTGTCCCGCATTCGCGCCGGGATCCTTCAACGCGGCGTGCGTGGCCCAACAGGCATCGGGCGGCGTGACCTCCGCAGGGGGAGGGGTCGTGACCGCCACGGTCGGGACGGGCGGCGAGAGCCTGTTCCCCATTCGGTTCGGCGACCCCGACGTCCCGTACTTCGCCACATGGATGGGATCGAACACCCCGGGTGCGGGCTACGGATACCTGCGCCTCACCGCGAACGAGGACAGCCTCCGCGGGGAGTACGTCAACGTCACAGGCACCTATGCGGACTCATTCACCATTCGGGTCTGACCGCGGCTCGCTCGAGGGCAGGTAGAGCAGGACCGCGGCGTCCCCACTGCGGAATCGGACCTCGTAGCGACCCGTCGCCACGAGGTCGTCGATGATCTCTGACTGCCATCCGTCCGGGTGGCCCTCCACCACCCGGCCGTAGATCTCCCCGGCGTGCTGCATGATCAGGTAACGCTCCACGTCGGGTGGGAGCTCGGCGAGGGTGTCCCCGCTCACGAGCCGATCGAGCGACTCGGCGGTTTCGCGATCACCGGCGAGGTCCTCGGGGGCGAAGGCGCGGGGATGTTCCACCAGCTCGCGGTAGTAGACCGGCCCACCGAAATTGGCGGTCACGATCACCGCGTCGTCGGGGACGTTGTCGTAGTACCAGTCCACGGCGGCGAGATCCTCGTCGTAGATCATCTCGTAGCTCTCGTTTCCGAACCGGGCCAGAACGAACAGGGGTACCAGCAGGCAGGTCACCGCACCGAAGGCCACGACCCGGAGATCGGCCAGCGGTCGACGCCGATCGCGGTCGGGGAAGAAGAGCGACCCTGCCATGACACACAGGAAGGGCAGCGCGAAGAAGCTCACCCGGAGGATGGCCTCACCGCCGTAGCTGTTCAGCACGAGCAGGGGGACGCCCGCGACGGCGAGTGCGGCCAGGTGCCAGTTGGTCCGCCTCGCCCACCAGGAGCGCACGAAGGCCAGACCGGCCATGGCGGCCACGACCATCGTCAGCAGTGCCCTGGAGCGGAGAACCATCTCCCTCGCCGCCGACGCATCGACCACCCGTTCGGAGACGTTCTCGTCGAAGATCGCCCGAAGGTTCCCCATGTTCCCGAGCAGATCCTCGAGGTGTCCCTCGGTGAAGTCGCGCGCCCCCACGAACACCCACACGACGACGACGACCCCGACCACGAACGGGAGCGACCGGGGCCGAAGCCCCCCGACGAGGAGCAGCGCCACCAGGGCCATGACCAACGCGAAGGGGGTCATCTGATGGGAGAACGCGAGGACGGACGAGACGAAGGCGATCCCGCCGACCAGTAGACGCGCCGTTCGCGGCGGCAGCGGCCGGACATCGGGAACCGACTCGTCGAGCTTCTCGGTGCGCATCAGCGCCGGCCAGCGGAACGAGAGCTTCTCGGCGAGTCCGACCGGCATTCGTCCACTGGGATCCGACTGCCGGAAGAACCGGAGGCACACCGCCACGATCGTGAGGAACAGGAAGAACGCCGTGCCCTGCGGCGACAGGTAGTCCTGGCCCACCCAGTTGACGGTGACGTACAACCACAGCACGGCGAGGACGCCCTGCGCGTTGCGCGTGGAGTGTCGCGCGATCACGGCGAGTGGCAGGAGGTAGAGCAGGTTGTTCGCAACGCTCGCCCAGCGGATCAGGGCGCGGGCGGAGCCGATCCCGGTCAGCTCCGTCACCATCGCACCGAAGCTGAACAGTCCCGGCCAGCTGAACCGCGCGTCGAAGGAATCCGCCAACGATCCGGTTCCCCCGATGTGGTCGACGAAGCCGACGTGGACCCACGAGGTGGGAAAGCGCCCGTGCGGTTCCACGAGGGCCGGGATGCCGTGGAGCATCACCACATAGACGGCCAGGTACAGCCACTCGAGATGATGCCCCTGCCGGGGTGTCGTGGTGAGCAGGAACATGAATCCGAACGTGGTGGCGACGATGCCGAGCCACATCAGCGGAGTGATCGCGGAGATGAGGCCGAGGTCGCCGATCCGGGAGAGATCCACCGCCGTGAGACCGACGGCGTAAGCGACCACCGATGCCACCAGAATGCTCAGGGCGACGAGCCGGTGAGCGGGGGGACGGGGCTCGGGTGGTTCGTCGGGGCCTGCGGTCGCCGACGCGACCGGAGTCGGGCGCCGTGGTGGGGGTGGCCGCCGGTTTCGCCTGTTCCAGCGGGCCGACGCAAGGGCGTGGGGGTCGGGTCGGAGCTCGAGCCGGTTCACGGCAGATGCCGATCTATCCAGATGAGACCGTCGGACGATCCGGACGCGACGCCGGACCGCAATGTCAGGGTGCTGCCGTCACGGAGGAACCGCAGAAGGACACCGAGGAGCACGATCGCGACCGCGGTCACGGCTCCCAGGTAGATCGCTGCCACCGCGGTCGGGGTGAGACGCGACGTCCACGCGAACACGAGAACAGAGACCACCGTGGTGGTGGCGATGGTGCCTTCGACCGCCACCAGAATCCCGACGTGGCGCTGGATCCTGGCGATCACCCCGACGACCCGACTGACCAGACGGGGGAGGAGCGCGATTCCCAGAAGTCGAAGCACGGTGCCCGCCGAGTCACCTGAACTCCCCCAGTAGAGGTCCAACAGCATGGGCCCGGCGATGACCATCACTGCGGCGAGCGGCGCGACCACGACGAGCGACCGGCGAATCAGTGTCCGGGTCAGCTCCGCGAGGTTCTCCTGGTCGAGGGTGCCCTCGACGGTGAGAGATGCCCCGAAGTACCCGACGATCTGGTCCATCATCATGCCGATCATCCAGGCGATGCTGAAGTGGGCACCGACAACGAGGCCGAACTGGTTCACCACCACCAGCGGGACCAGGTAGATGATGAGCATCGAGAACAACGAGACGAGGTACTCCCCGCTCACGATCCGTCTCACCAGATGCGGAGGGAAGTGTTCGGGTTCGCCCCTGAACATCCTCTGGTGCCGAGGCACCAGCCCACGAACCACCAGCACCGTGATCGGAATCAGGGCGAGCGCCGTGGGAATCACCCACGACAGGAAGACCCCCAGGCGCGGTGTCACCGATGCCAGCACCACGACCAGGACGAGCTTGAGAAAGCTGTGGGCTGCGTTCTCGACGGGAATCCAGACCGGCCTTCTCAGACCGGTCATGACCGAGTCCTGGAGACTGAACAACGCCCAGGTGACGACGGCGACCCACATGAGGATCTTGGGGCCCGTTCCGGGTCCGATGAGCTCGGTCAGCGAGACGGTGCTCCCCGACAAGGGTCCGGAGAGCACGGTGCTCACCACGAGAATCACCACCGTGCATCCCGCGGCGGCAGCGGCGTAGGCGCCGAGGATCCGCGGGAGCGCCCGCCGACCCGAACGCGGCAGAAGCCGAGGCATGAACTGCACCAGGCCCAGTCCCCCCACTCCGGCCAGCAGGCTCATCAGATTGATGAGCGATTGACCCCGACCGATGTCGTCGACGGCGTATTCCCGCCGCGCCACGTACCAGTACACGAGCCCGATGACCGTCGTCAGACCGGTATTGCCGATGAGGGCGAAGGCGTTGCGGACGAGAGGGGTCTCGAAATAGCGGCGGACCGGCTCCAGAATCGGATTCGTCGATCCCGAGCGTTCGCGCTCCCCCACCCGTTGACCAAGCCCAGGACGAGCCCGGGCGTGGTCACCACAGCCATCCCCACGACCAGCTGTGTTCGCCCGTAGTGGCCCGTCCACACCAGCGTCTGGGCCACCGAGATCCCGAGCGCGATGCTCAGCGCGATCGACAGCGCGAGCGTCATCTGGATGTCGTCGATCCCTCGGAGGTGTTGGACCCAGGCGTACCCCGGCACCACGAGCAGGAACCCGAGGACGACCGGAAGCTGGAGGGGAAAGTTCGGAACGAAGATCGCCAGACCCACGACGAGCTCGAGCACCAACAGAGACACGGCGATGCGAACGCGCCACAGGCCCGTCGGGTCGCCACCGGTACCGCGTGGAGCGGTCGAACCGGCCGACGGACGGACGAGGGGCGACTCGGTATGGGGAGGTAGCGGCCGTCGGCCGGTATGGGAGCGGTTCATCACGGGCCTATGGCGGTCGTCTCGTCGCTGATTCCCGCGCCTGCGGGTCCCAGGGTCTCGCCACGGCGGATCATCGCACAATCGATCCGGGATGGGAACCGGCCGGAGGGCCTACGGTGTCACGGCAACCCGCCAGGCGCGGGGGGACCGTGCGAGGGGTTCGGGAACCACCTCCGGTGGCGCAGGATCTGAGAATGAAGTGAGGCCGACGACAATGGGTGACCCAGGCGAGGAGAGCCCGAAGGGCCGGCTGCACCCCCCCGACGGCAGCGACCCGAAGGCCGGGACCCTTGACGCCACCGTCGTGATCTGCGCCTACACGCTCGACCGCTGGGACGACCTCAAGGCCGCAGTGTCCTCGGTCCAGCGACAGATCCCGGGTCCGCGCGAGATCCTGGTGGTCATCGACCACAACTCCGAGCTCCTCGAAGCGGCACGGGGCATCGCCGACGTGCGCGTCGTGGCGAACCGAGACGCCCAGGGACTCTCGGGGGCCCGCAACACGGGGGTTCAGGACGCCGTCGGCGAGGTGACCGTCTTTCTCGACGACGACGCCGTTGCCGCCCCCGACTGGCTGGGATCGCTCTGCGCCCCCATCGTGTCGGGCGAGGCAGAGGTCACGGGCGGCCGCGCTGACGCCGTCTTCGACGACGGCCGCCCCGGCTGGTTCCCCGAGGAGTTCGACTGGGTGGTGGGCTGCACCTACCGCGGCCATCTCCAGGAACAGGGGGAGATAAGGAATCCGATCGGATGCAACATGGCCTTCCGAGCCCGGGCGCTCGAAGCAGCCGGCCCGTTCCGCACCGACATGGGACGCATCGGCGGCCGTCCGCTCGGCTGCGAGGAGACCGAGCTCTGCATCCGACTCCAACAGGCCCGACCGGCCGCCCGAATCGTCTACGTGCCGTCCGCCGTGGTCACGCAACGGGTTCCTCCACCACGGGCCACCTTCCGTTACTTCCTCCAGCGCTGCTATTCCGAAGGACTGTCGAAAGCGGTGGTGGCTCGTTTCGTGGGAGACCGGGCGGCGCTGGCGTCCGAGCGCTCCTATACGCGGTCGACGCTCCCCGCAGGCGTCGTCAGCGGACTCGTCGACACCCTTCGTCGTCATGACCCGCACGGGCTCACCCGAAGCGGGGCGATCATCATCGGACTCGGCGCCACCGGCGTCGGCTTCCTGCGGGGTCGGGCGGCCAATCTGCTCGACGCACGCGGCGGACACTCCTGAAGGGGCCCTCCGCTGCCGTTCCGCTCGATGGTGCGATCGTCCGGTGGTCGTCGGCTCAGCCCGTGTCACGGTCATGACCGCGGCCGGGTGCGGGCCCACCGGACCCCTCTGAAGGCCGACGTCCGCAGCCGTTCACGTTTCCATCCGAAGGGCAGCGCGTCGCCGCGGAGGATCTGACGGATATCCGCGGTTCCGTGACGTGAGGTGATCGTGATGCGCGAGAGAGCCCAGGGATCGTCGTCGAGGTGGCTGTAGGCGTTCTTGACAGCTGCTCCCCAGCTGTAGCCGACGTCAGCTGCCGCTGCGACGACGGCACGACGGTACGAACCATGGGGGTAGGCCAGGCTGTCGACGGGGCGCCCCAGGATCTGTTCGAGGCGGTCCTTGCTCTCCCGGAGCTGGCCGCGGACGGCAGAGCCTCCCAGGAGATCGAGGTGAGGATGCGTGACGCTGTGGGACCCGACATCGAGACCGGCGTCGACGAGGCGGACGAGGTCGCCCTCCGCCAGCATCGTCGCCCCGCCGAACGTCCCGCCGATACACCCCGTCGCCTGAAAGACCGTGGCGGTCATCGACCGGTCGGCGAGGACCGGGAGCGTGTGGTGCAACAGATCGACGTATCCGTCGTCGAAGGTCAGGGCAACCGCGCCCGGGGGCGTCGACAGCCCCGAACGAATACAGGTCACGAGGTCGCCGAGACCGATGATCCGGGCGCCCTCGTCGGCGAGCACGCGCATGTGGTCGGAGAAGGCGCGGGGTGAGACGGTGTAGAGCTCCTGTCCGCTGGGCGGCGCGTCGTTCACCGAGTGGTACAGGAGGATGGGGACGGCGACGCGCCGAGCGGCGGAGGGTTGCGCCCTGCCGATGTCGTGAGAGGTCCCGACCTGGTCCACGATCCGGTTCATGTCCGGTCAGGCCACACCACGGTTCGCCTGTTCCCCACGAACGGTGCAAGGCGCTGATCGAGAGCCGTGGTCTTCGGGCGGCGTTCCGCCAACAGCGTACGGAGCACCCGGAAGCCATCGCGGAACGTGCGGAGGTTCGATTCTCCGTAGATACGCCGACCTTCATGGGAGGGCACCTCGACCACCCGCAGGTTGCCACGGCTGGCTCGCGGACAGACGAGGGTCTCCACTTCGAACCCATCGCAGTCCGGCATCAGGACGTCGAGGTGACGGGCCCAGAACGCCATGTATCCGTAGCAGAGATCGGTCTGCTCGGATCGGTAGAGAAGGTTGAAGACCCAGTTGAGCGCAAGGTTGCCGGCGTTGCGCAGGATGGTCAGATCAGCGCTGCCGCCGCCCGGAAGGAAGCGGGAACCCTTCACGACGTCGGCGCCACCGGCCAGGGCATTCACCATCGGTGCGATCTCGCGCGGGCTCATCGAACCGTCGGCATCGAGCATCACGATGATCTCGCCCGAGGCCGCGGTGAAGCCGGCTCTCAGCGCGTCCCCCTTGCCTCGTCCGACCTGCTCGACGACCACCGCGTCGGGGACGAACTCGCGGACGACCTCAATGGTGTCGTCGGTGGAATGTCCGTCGACGATCACGACTTCGCTGATGGTGGAAGGGATCTGGGCGAGAACCGAGGGCAGGTTCCTGGCCTCGTTGCGGCACGGGATGACGAGGGACACATCGACCGACGTCTCCCTTCCGTGTATCTCGACCGGCCACGGACGCCCGCCGACGACCTCCAGTCGGTCAACCAGCCTCATACTGGTGTCCGTGGATCGCCTGTCCCGTCGCGGTGGCCACGCGCGTCCCACAGTCGCGTACCCGTCCGCCATCGCCATCGATACTCCGCCTCCATGGAACGGCCCCAGCCGCTCACTTCGTCTTCAGGCCCCAGCCAGCAATCGGCCTCGCCGCATCGGGCGAACGGTACTCACCGCAGACCGGACCGTCAACGCCGCAGGCAGGAGCTCCGGCGGTCCCGGTCGGTCGTGCGAGACTGATTCATCATGGCCGAGAAACCCTCAAACAGCTACGACGAGTCGTCGATCCAGGTCCTCGAAGGGCTCGACGCCGTCCGCAAGCGCCCGGGCATGTACATCGGCGGAACCGGTTCCGAAGGACTGCACCACCTGGTGTGGGAACTGATCGACAACTCCGTCGACGAGGCCGCCGCCGGCCACGCCAACCTGATCGAGGTGACGCTCCACCGGGACCGGTCGGTCGAGGTGACCGACAACGGCCGTGGCATCCCCACCGGCAAGAAGGACGGCAAGCGGACCGCTCTCGAGTACGTCTTCACCGAGCTGCACGCCGGCGGGAAGTTCGGGTCCGGCGCCTACGCCACCAGCGGCGGGCTCCACGGCGTCGGCGCCTCGGTGGTCAACGCCCTCGCCACCAAGCTGGTGGTCGAGGTGGACCGCGACGGGAAGACCCACCGACTCGGATTCAACGAGCGCACCCCGGGTCGGTTCGGGCCGAACGGCGGATTCAAGGCGACGTCGACCCTCGAGATGGTCAAGAAGATCCCGGCCAAGCGCACCGGAACCCGGGTGCGGTTCTGGCCCGATCTCGAGATCTTCGACCCCGACGCGCACGATCGAGTACCAGAAGGTCCGCGACCACGTCACCCAGGTCTGCTTCCTGGTGCCGGGTCTCAAGGTTCGCCTGATCGACAAGCGAGGCGCTGATGCGCCCGACCCCGAGGAGTTCGTCGCCAAGGGCGGCCTCAGCGACTTCGTCGACTATCTCTCCATCGGCGAGCCGGTGACCCCGAGATCATCACCCTGTTCGGACGCGGGACCTTCAGCGAGAAGGTCCCGGTCGACGGGAAAGATGACCGAGGTCGAGCGCGAGTGCCAGGTCGACGTCGCGCTCCGATGGGTCAAGGGATACGACACCACGCTCGTGAGCTTCGTCAACACGATCCCCACCCGCGAGGGCGGCACCCACGTCGCCGGGCTCGAACGAGCGATGACCAAGGCGGTCAACGACTCGCTGATGGCCAACAACCGCAAGCTCGCGAAGCTGGCCAAGCAGGGCAAGGACCGAGCCGAGAAGGCCGACGTGCAGGAGGGCCTGGTCGCGGCCATCAAGGTCACGTTTCCCGAACCGCAGTTCCGACGGCCAGACCAAGGGCGAACTGGGCACGCCGGCGGTGCAGTCGATCGTCTACGAGGTCGTCAAGGACGGGCTCGTCAACTGGATCGAGGGCGGCGGGCGCGAAGTCCCACGTCAACGCGCGTCCGCGACAAGCTCACCCAGGCGATCATCAACCGGGTCAGCTCGAAGCAGGCCCTCGAGGCTCGACGCAAGGCGGCGAACCTGGGGTCGACCGGCATGCCCGACAAACTCGCCGACTGCCGGACCCACGGACTCGACGCGGAGCTGCTGATCGTGGAGGGCGACTCCGCGGCGGGCCCGGCCAAGGCGGGCCGCAACGCCGAGTACATGGCCGTCCTGCCGCTCCGCGGCAAGGTCGTCAACGCCGGGAAGTCGACCCTCAAGCAGGTCATCGAGAACACCGAGGCCCAGGCACTCATCACGGCGATCGGCGCCGGTTCGGGCCGCGATTTCAACATCGACGATGCCCGGTACGGGCGAATCATCATCCTCTGCGACGCCGACGTCGACGGCAGTCACATCCGCTGCCTCCTGCTCACGCTGATGTACCACTACATGCGGCCGATGCTCGAGGCCGGACGGGTGTTCGCCGCGCAACCTCCGCTCTACACGGTCAAGGTCGGCGACGAGAAGCACCACGCCTACAGCGACGAGCGAGAAGGAGGCGTTGACCGCTCGAGCTGCACCAAGGGCAACCGCAAGGCCGAGAACCTCCAATGGGTCCGCTTCAAGGGCCTCGGCGAGATGGACGTGGAGGAACTGGCCGAGTCGTGCCTCGACTCCGAGACCAGGATCCTCCGCCGCATCACCATGGACGACGCCATGGACGCCCACCACGCCGGCGAGCTGTTCGAAACCCTCATGGGTACCGATGTCGCGCGCCGACGCCAGTTCCTCCTGGAGAACTCCGACCTGATCGACCTCGAGGCACTCGACGTGTGACTGCGGGGCGTGCGGGTCGCCGTCGTACCCTCTGACGATGGTGAACCTCTCAGCGCTCCCGACGGGTCTCGACCGCTGCGGTCGTGACGGTGATCATCGGTCTCGTGGCCGCGTGCGCGCCGCCGCCGCACCCCTTCGTCACCCGGACCCCGAAAGACCTCGACGTCACGTGCGACCCGGAGGCGTCGGCACCCCCCGGATCGGTCGTGGCGGACGATCAGGCGAGCGTCACCTCGTCGCTCCGAGCGACTGGGAACCAGGCGAGCCCTACCCGTTGATGGTGAGCCTTCACCCCTTCGTCGTCGCCGCCGATGGCTGGGAGATCTACAGCGGCCTGGCGGCGGCGGCGTCACAGCGTGGCTACTTCGTCCTGGTACCGCGTGGCAGCGATCCGGGTCCGCGGTGGGCCGTGCCGGGCGGCCTTCCGGGCGGGCCTGACGACATCGGATGGATCGACGACCTGATCGTCGAGACCGCTCGCCAGGTGTGCCTCGACGACCGGGTCGTCGCCGCGGGATTCTCCGCCGGCGCCGCCATGGCCATGGCTCTGAGCTGCGAGTTGCCGTGGCGCTTCGCGGCGGTCGTCGCAGTGAGCGGATCCAACCTCACCGAACGGTGCCCGCCCGCCCTCGGCGGTCCGGTCGACACCCTGATCATGCACGGCACTGCCGATCCCATCGCCCCGCTCGCCGGAAGCTATGTGATCTTCGCCCCCCCACTCGGACTGGCGGTGTCGACCGTTGTCGACGATGCCGCCGAACGGAACGACTGCACCGGCTCGCCGGCGGGTACACCGATGTCCGCCACGGTCACGGCGTACCGCTTCACCTGCGCCGACGGACGGGTGGAGTTCTGGGAGCTCCTCGGCGGCGGGCACACCTGGCCCGGAGCGACGATCCCTCTGGACGCCGTCACCGGGCCGACCGACCGCTCGATCGACGCCAACGACGTCGTGCTGGACTTCGTCGACGTCGAGGCCTGAGCCACGCGAGCGAGGGGCGAGGCACGTGCCCCGCCCCTCGTCGCGGACCGGCCGAGCGATCCGTCCCCGCCGAAAAAGCGACGAGGGCCCCGGGGGGTAGGGCCCTCGTCAGCCGCTCGGAGCCCAAGGGGGTAGGGCGCCCGGCGGCAGCATCCGGCGGCGAGGGGGGTCGCCGCTCGGTGCGTTCTTGGCCACCGACGGGCGTACCCGGCGGTGACGTCTCAGCTCCGGCTCAGGCGGAGGCCTTGGCGGCCGTCTTGCGGGCCGGCGACCGGCGGTCGAGAACCTGGTCGGTCAGCGGAGCTGCGGCCTTGGCCACCGAGAGGGCGATCGCCTTCTGGGTGTCGAGCATCGACTTGGTGAACTTGTACTGGTTGTCGATGATCTCCTTCGGCGTGGGGATCTGTCCGGCGAACGGCACGGCGGGGATGTGGTCGACCCGACCGGTGACGAAGTCGACGACGGTGGTCACACCATTGGTGACGGGATCCTTGGCTTTGGCGACGTAGTCCACGATGGTGGCTCTGCACGTCGGAGATGCGTTCGATGACGGGGGTAGACATTTCGATTCCTTCCAGGGGAGCCACGACCGTGCGCCACGGCTCTTCGGTGATGTGCTAACTGTAGCAAGCAGTTGCTAACCATGTCAACGAAATGCTTGCTCCAGCAAGCGGTGACGTTCGTCACGCAGATGTACAGGACGGCTAATCCCGACTAGTTTGGTCGGAATTAGCCGCCAGCAACTGGAAGAGAGACATGACATGGCCCTTCGACTGGGAGACACCGCTCCTGACTTCACCGCCGAGACGACCGATGGCACCATCGACTTCCACGAGTGGAAGTCCGGCAAGTGGGCCGTCCTCTTCAGCCACCCGAAGGACTTCACTCCGGTGTGCACGACCGAGCTCGGCACGGTGGCGAAGCTGAAGGGCGAGTTCGACAAGCGCAATGTGGCGGTCATCGGGCTGTCGGTCGACCCTGTCGAGAGTCACCTCGAGTGGGAGAAGGACATTGCTGACACACAGGGCGAACCGGTCAACTTCCCCATGATCGCGGATCCCGACCGCAAGGTCTCGGAGATCTACGACATGATCCACCCGAACGCCGACGCCACCTTGACCGTGCGATCGGTCTTCGTGATCGGCCCCGACGACAAGATCAAGCTCACCCTCACCTACCCGGCGTCGACGGGTCGCAACTTCGACGAGCTCCTTCGGGTCATCGACTCGCTCCAACTGACGTCACAGCATTCGGTCGCCACTCCGGCGAACTGGACCGATGGTCAGGACGTGATCATCGGGTCGACCGTCTCCGACGAGGAGGCGAAGCTCAAGTTCCCCGACGGGTGGCGCGCCGATCGCCCCTATCTCAGGTGGGTTCCCCAACCCAGCTGAGATGTCGTCGGGCGTCGACACGACGCCGCACCGTCTCCCTCGGCGAAGCCCGCTCGTCAGTGAGCGGGCTTCGCCGCGAGAGCGGCGTCGATCACTCTCGCCCAACCCGCCACGTCTCCGCCCGCCCGGTTCCAGCGATCGGCGACGAGCGCCCAGTCGCCCCGCGGCGCATCGCTGGAGATCGCGGCCTCCACGGTGTCGACCAACAGCGCTGCGAACACGTCCTCGGTCGAATCGACCAGGACCCGCGCCTGGTCGATACGCCGGGCAGGACGATCACCCACGAGCGCGGCCGCCACCAGGGCGTAGAGGCGGTCGAGATAGGTGGGTCGCGACGACTCCACTTGCGCCAGTGCGGCCGAGACCGCCCCGGCGTCGCCCGCGGCTGCGGCCACGAGCGCGCGTACGGCGACGAAGCTGGGTCGCTCCGCCCCGTCGTCGCCGCCACCATCCACCTCCAGCCGCGCCACCCGTCGATCGAGCCGCTCCGCCGCGGCGCCGACGTCACCGCGCTGGAGGTGGGCGAGGGCGACCACGGCCGTGGTCTCGGCGCCGCCCAGGTCGTCGACGACCTGGGAGTCCCACCGCAGCAGCTCCCCTGCGTCGATGTCATCGGCCCGCCCCAACTGGGTGAGCACGCTCCACAGCAGCGTCGTGCTCATCTCGAAGGGGCCGGCGTCGCCGCCGCGCAGCCTCGATGCCTCCGAGATGAGTTCGCTACCGGCGTCGACGTCTCCCGACATGGCGAGGGCCCGGCCGGCCGTGGCCAGTGCCTGTTCGAGCCCGACCGGCTCGTCGAGCGTGCGCAGCACCTCGATCGCACGTTGAGCGAGCGATGACGCCAGGCGGGTGCGCCCCTCCCACAGATCCACGTTGGCGAGCACGATGAGGACCATGCCATGGCCCCACTGATCGCCCAGGCGCTCGGCTTCGACGAGGACGTGTTCACCGAGGGCGCGGGCCTCGTCGAAGCGACCCTGGTGGAATCGGACGAACGCCATCAGACCCAACGCCCAGCTTCGTCCGGCGACATCGCTCAACTCCACGAACGCCGCTTCGGATTCGAGGAGGCGGGCCTCGGCGCGCTCGATCTGGCCGAGGGCGAAGGCGATCCATGCCAGGTTCTGGAGCGCCCACGCCTCGCCCCGGCGGTCGCCGATGTCGCGGTAGACGCCCAATGATTCGACGACGGCGGACTCGGCCTCGGCCAACCGTCCGGCGAACAGGTCACCCATCGCCGTGTGTCGCAGCGACTCCGCCAGCGCATGGTTGTCACCGGCTGCCTCGGCACGCTGACGGGCCTGGTCGAGCAGGGCACGACCCTCATCGAGACGCCCGTCGCGGTTGGCGATCTCGCCGAGTCGCACGAGCGCGGGAATCTCGATCTCGTCCTCGCCCTCGGCGGCGGCCAGGGTCCATTCGGCGTCGGACCGTGCGCCGGCCAGGTCCCACCTCTCCGAAAGGACGTGTGACCGGCCGAGCCGGAGCCCGAGGAGCTCTCGTCGCTTCTCGGGGGAGTCGTCCTGCCTCTCGACCAGTTCGATTGCGGCGTCGTACATCCGCGACGCGTGGACCCACGCGCTCGCCGCCTCCGAACGCCGAGCCGACTCACGAAGCCAGCCGAGAGCCTCCGATCCGAGATCGCCGTCACCGTCCGGCGCGCCGATGTCGGCGGCCAATCGCGCCGCCTCGGTGAAGTGGCGGGCTGCGACGTCGACAAGGCGGTCGTCGACGAACCGGCCCGGCTTGATCGACGCCATGTAGCGGGCGATGCCGGCGTGGCGCGCCAGCCGCTCCGACTTGGTGATCCGGTTGTAGGCAACCTCGCGCACCAGATCGGAGCGGAACGCCCAGTCGTGCCCGGTGAGGGTGAGGATGTCGAGGTCGGCCAGAGCCCTGACATCCTCGGTCACGTCGGGAACGCCACGGGTGGCGCGGGAGAGCTCGTCGAGCGCGTACAGCGGGCCCGATGGCCCCCAGACCGCCGCGTCCTCCATCACGTGCTGCTGGTCGATCGACATCAGATCGATCCGCGCCGCTATCAGGCCCCGAAGCGTGTCGGGGAGCTCGACGCCCGAACCGGGCGTGAGGTCGGAGCCGGCGTCGTACAACGTGGCCAACTCCTCGAGGAAGAACGGATTGCCGCCGGCCCGTTCGACCAGCACCTGTCGGGTGGCGGCCGTGATCGGCCGGCTGATGAGCGAGTCCAGCAGATGTGCCGACGCCTCGTCGCCCAGCGGGTCGAGGTGCAGCAGCACCGCGGTGCCGCGAACCGCGGGCGGGCTCCACCGGTCGAGCAGCGAGGGACGAGCCGTCGCCACGATGATGAAGGAGCGCCGCGACACCCGGGCCAGCAGGGCATCGATGAAGTCGAAGACGGCATCCGACGCCCAGTGGAGATCGGCCAGACGAATCACGACGGGTCGATGGGCGTCGCGCCGTTCGATGATCTCCAGCAGCGACGCGACGGCCTGTGCGCTGGCCTTGTCGGGATCGAGGTCTCGGACCGGGGAGTCGAATCCCATCACATGGAGGAGACCGTTCGTGACCGCGGCGGGATCGTGAGCCGCGCCGTCACCACGAGCGACCTGTTCGCTGGTCTTGGCCCGGGCGACGTCGAGGGAGTCGTCCTCGCTGATTCCGATCAGTTCCCTGAGGGCGTCGGCGATGGGCCACCACGGATTGGACTCGCCATAGGGCACACATCGACCCGACAGCTCCAGGACCCCGGGGTCGAGATCACCGACGAGGGGAACGACCTCATTGGCCAACCGGGTCTTGCCCACTCCGGCTTCGCCGAGGATCAACATCACCGTCGGCCGGGTGTTGCTGACCGCCAGGCGGAGCGCTTCGCGTGCGAGTGCCAGTTCGGACTCCCGGCCGACGATCGCCGTGAGACGCCGACGGCGGAACCCGGGGGCCTCGGTGGCCTTGATCGCTGCGAACACGTCGATGGCCTGCTCGCGGCCCCTCACGATCACCGAACCCCGCGGCTCGTAGAGGATCGAGTTCTCGGTGCCCTGGTGCGTCGACGGCCCCACGAGCACCTCGCCCGGCGCCGCCGAGGTCTGCAGGCGCGACGCGGTGTTCACCACGTCGCCCATGGCGGTGTAGTCCCCTCCGGAGCGGAGCGCTCCCACGAGGACCTCGCCGGTGTTCACTCCGACTCTCATCCGGATTCCGATACGGACCTCGTCGGAGAACGCCATGAGCGTCTCCTGCATCCGGAGACCCGCCCGGACCGCCCTCTCGGCGTCGTCCTCGTGGGCGACCGGTGCCCCGAACAGAGCGACGATGGCGTCCCCGACGATCTTGTCGACCCTCCCGCCGAAGGTGTGGACGTCGGCGACGAGCCGCTCGAAAGCGCTGTCGACGAGCTGTTTGACCTGTTCGGGGTCGAGGGACTCCGACAACGAGGTGAACCCGACGAGGTCGGCGAACAGGACCGTGGCGACCCGACGTTCGTCGCCGAAGGTCTGGAATGGCGCGCCGCACGCGGAACAGAACCGGGCGCCCCGATCACCGTTCTCGCCGCAGTTCTGACACTTCACCGCTTCGAGTCTACGGGGCACGGCCGACGTCGAGCCCGGGAGTTCACGCCCCCGACGAGCCCGTTCCCCGCACGGTCGCCACGACGGAGGCGTTTGAGTCACCCCCATCCGGACGTAGCATTCGAGACTTATGACAACAGCCGTCAAGGACACCGGGTTCACGACCCGAGCGCCGAAGATGGGCTTCGTCGGAGGGTTCGACGGGTTCCGAGGAGTCGGAATCCTGCTGGTGATGGTGGAACACGCCAACATCGGCAAGTTCCGCTCGTTCGCCGGCATCCTCGACATGTTCTTCGTGATCAGCGGATTCCTCATCACGACGCTGCTCCTGCAGGAGCACGCCGAGAACGGTGGCATCTCGCTCCGCAAGTTCTATTCGCGACGAGCGATCCGACTGCTGCCCAGCCTGTGGCTGATGATCGCGGTCACGACGGCACTGACGGCCCTCTTCGCGCCCGAGGAACTGAAGGGCATCGCGATCGAGGGTGCGGCGTCGTTCTTCTACGTCTACCACCTCGTCTTCCCCGTCGGCCTCGACATCTTCCACGATCTGTCCAACGTCGACATCACGGTGGCCAACATCCAGATGTGGTCGCTGTCGGTCGAGGAGCAGTTCTATCTCGTCGTCGCCATCGCCGCGATCGTGATGCTCCGCCGCAATCTGGTCAAACAGACCATGGCGCTGATGGTGGCGGTGATCGTCGTCGCCGGCTGGTCCCGATACAACTTCCATCCCGGCCCCCGACTGATCTGGCTGCAACGCCCCGACGGGCTCGCAGTGGGTGTGCTGCTGGCGCTCATCAATGCCCACCTCGACGACGCCTGGATGGCCAGGCACCGCCGGAGGATCATCCCGGTGGCCACCGTCGGTGTCCTGATCACGGTCGCGACCCTGTGGGCGTCGAGTATCGGGCTGCACAAGTTGGTGGCCGCGGTGACCCCCTACGACCTGCCACCGGACGGAATCCCCGAGATCGGATGGCGGAGCTTCTACTGGCCCGTCTACAACGTCGAGGCCGGGATACCCGAGAATCCCTGGCAGCCGCCGAGCACCGCGATCATGTGGTGGTGGCGATGGGGTTTCACGATCGTGCAGTTGTCGTTCGCCACCGCAACCCTGTGTTTCGCCCGCTACAAGGACTGGTGGGTCAGCAGCGCACTCTCGATCCACCCGCTGCGCTACGTCGGGCGGATGTCGTACACCCTCTATGTGTGGCACGGGTTCTTCTTCGTCGTGATCCACGAGGCGATGAGGGGCCAGCCGCACCTCCAGGTGATGGTGACCCAGTTCGTCGTGGCCTTCGCCATCGGATTCGCCGTCTACTACGGCGTCGAACGCCGGGCGCTGCGCTTCAAGCTCCGTTTCGCGTCCGAGCGCGAGGTGGTGGACCTCACCACCGGCAAGGTCGTGGATGTGGAGGATCGTGACTGATCGCGGCCATGAACGCCTCGACCGGGCGGCGTGGCCGCTCGCGGCGCTGTCCGGACTCGCGGTGGCGGTGTCCAACGCGTCGGGTCTGGCCATCTCCGACGACGGTGTCGCCTACCGAGCCGTGGCCGAGTCGGTCAACGAGCGGGGAGTTCTCGGCTACTTCCTCGAACCCCGGCTCACCACATGGCCTCCCGTGTGGCCCCGAGCCATGGCGTTCATCGATCGGATCACCCCTCTCGACGCCAGGGGTGCCGCCATCGCACTGAACGTCATCAGCGCCGCCGTCGCGGTGCTGTTGTTCGCCATGGCCATCCGGACGCTCATGTCGTCGGCAACCCGCCGTGTTGCGGCCATCACCGCCTTCGCCCTCGGATCGACACAGATCCTCTTCGGCCACATCCTCAACACCGACTACGCGATGACCGTGATGTTCCTCGCGCTGTTCGTGGTTCTGGGCCGCTACCGAACGGCCCCCCGGATGCGCTGGGTTCTCATCGCCGCGCTGGTGGTGTGGGTCGGATTCGGTATCCGGTACGCGTCGCTCGCGGCGATACCCATCGTCGCGGTCTGGCTCGCCATCGTGCCGGGGTTCCCACTGCCCTCTCAGCTCGGACGGTCGGCGGTGTTCGTGGTCTCGGCATCGGCGTTCCCGGTGGGCGTCATGCTCCGGAACCACTCCGTCGACGGCACCTGGCTGGGGGTCCGGAGCGAGTCAGCCCGGGGTCTTCCGGGCAACACGTTCGACGCCGTGGCGTCGGTCGGGAACTTCCTGGCGCCGGGCGTGGCGATCGACCTGCGCACCGTGTGGGCGGCCGCTGCCCTGATCGCCGGTGCACTCGTGGCAACAGCGGGGTTGCGGTTGGTGATCAGGAGCGGGACGCTGTCGTCGGTTCACCGGGCCCGGGCGGCACTGGCGTCTCCGCTCGGCTTCGCCCTGTTGTGGGCGGGAGGCTTCGGGGCGTATCTCATCATCGCCCGATCGACGACGGCTTTCGACCGCCTGAACTTCCGCCTCGTCCACCCGTTGTGGTGTCCTCTCGTGATCGTGGGACTCGTCGTGGCCGATCGGCTGTGCGATCCCCGGTTCGAGTCGGAGCAGCGGTGGAGGCTCCTCGGTTCGACGCTGCTGTGGGGTTGGGTCGTCGTGAGTACGACCCTGGGCGTCGTGATGACGGCGTGGTTCGCGACCGGGCCGGACCTGTTCCCCGGCAACTACGAGCGGGCCGCGTTCGACGAGGTCAGATCGAGCCCACTCGTCGACGATCTCGATCCCGAGTGCATCGTTCACTCGAATCTCCCCAGCGCCCTGTATCCCGACATCGAGTCGGCGTGGACTCCGCGGACCCGACTACCCGAATCGACCGAACAACTCGACGAACTCGACGATCTGGCGGCGGACCCCTCGACGGACTACTGCATCGTGTGGGTCGACCTCGAGCCCACCTTCGGCAACCTGGCCCCGCTGGAGGAGATCCGCGCGCTCGTGCCGCTCGAGACGGTCGGCGTCGACGGCGCCGTCGCGGTCTACCGGGTCGCCCCGAGCTGACGCGTCAGCCGTCGGCCGACCCGAGGGGAACTGCCCGATAGACCCGGAGCTCACCGTCGGTGCCGATCTCGACGAGGTCGACCTCCGCGGCGATGTCCTCGAAGGTCCAGAAGGTGTCATCGTCGGTGTAGTCGACCCACGCCAGGCAGATCAGCTCGCCGTTCTCCACCCGTTCGACGAAGCGCGGCAACTCGTCGGTGGTCTCGATGCTCTGGTACTGGACCCGACGCGGGCTCATGTAGGCGCGGAATCCGCTGCGGTAGAGGTCGAAGGCGTTGTTGGAATAGGTCCGGCACTCGGCGGGGATCTCGTCGAGCACCGGGCTCTCGGCGACCTCCCTGGCGCGGTCGGCGTTGAAGCCGAAGTCACCGACGATCCCGTTGAGAGGGCCGATGAGGGCGACCATCAACGCCACCTGAACAGACGTCCACCCGACGACGGCGGCGATACCCGCCCAGCGCCCCCGCACCACGGCGACCGGCGAGGTGAAGGCCCGCCCATCGAGAAGTCCCTTCTCGATGACCGCCAGGCTCACGAGGCCGAAGGCGATGAGCGAGGGCGCCATCAGCCTGATGTTGAGGTTGTCGAAGCCGTACCGTGACCGCGAGATGATGAGGATCGCCGTGAACGCCGCGCCGAGCCAGGTCAGCAGCCCGAGCGGCGACGCGACGAACCCCGTGATCCGGCCGAGGACCGGTCCTCGACCCGATCGGAGACCGACCGCGACGGCGAGGGCGGCGATCACGGCCAGGATGACGACCACGATCAGGGCCGTCGGCTTCTCGGGAGTGTCACGCACCACGAAGAGGTAGCTCGACACGCCGGTCAGGGCCTCGAGCGTGTTGCGTGCCACGCCGACCCCCGACGCGTAGCGGGGCCCGAGTGTCGTGTCGGAGACCGCGACGTTCCGGGCCATCCAGGCCACCGGGACGATGGACGCAGCCACGGCGTAGCCCAGGGCGGGGAGCCACCTCCATCGGCGGGGGTCGAAGAACGAGCCGTCAGCCGGCCTCGGCGCCAACAACCAGGCTCCGAGGATCGGTACCAGATACAGCCCGGCGTAGCGGCTGAGGAACCCGACCCATGTGAGGACGACGGCACCGATCAGCCAACCCCGATGCCGTTCGTCGTCGTAGTTCAGGCAGCACACGACCGCTCCGAGCACGACCACGTTGAAGATCGGCTCGGTCTGGATGAACGAGGCCAGACCGACCAGCGTCGCTCCGAGCCCGAAGCCCACCACCGCGATGACCCGCGTCGTGGGTCGGCGGAGAATCCGGCGGGCGACCGCGGCGACCAGAATGACCGTCGTGCCGGTGAACACCGCATTGGCGAACACCGCGGCGACGTCGGCGCGCAGGCTGGTCACCTTGATGATCCCCGCCAACAGCAGGGGCCACAGAGGGGGCCAGGTGACGAGCGGGTCCTCGAGCCAGAACCCCAGCCCGTTCCCCGCGACGATGTTGTCGGCGATGCCGCAGTAGCAGACGGCGTCGGTGCCGCCGCCCCCGCGGGTGACACGGGTGACGGCCAGGACGGCGAGGAACGAGGCCACGGCGACACCCGCGACGATCATCTGGATCCGACGCTCGTCGAGCCACCGATCGGGGGCGACGAGTGGGTCGGAGGCGTCGGGCGTGCCGATGGAGCCCGAGGATCCGGAGCCTTCCCGACTCACGGTGAAGAGCTCGACGTCGGCTTCTTCGGGGGCGCACCGAGGACGGCGAATCTGTCCTTCATCTTCAGCATGGGCATCTCCACGTGGTGATGCAGGAGCAGGCCGATGGCGAGCGCGAGCAGCATGAGAAGTACCGCCTTGGGCTTCTCGCCGCCCGGCATGATCGGGCCGAACAGGATGTAGACCTGATAGTGGGTGATGTAGAGGGCGTACGAGGCGCCACCGAGATAGGTCAACGGGCGCCACGACAGGATCCGGTAGATGACCCAGTCAGTGCGGACTCGGGCGAGGGTGAAGATGATGACGCCCAGAGACAGCGATCCGAGCGTGAACCCCCATCGCACCCAGTAGTTGGCCTCTGTGAGGTCGGCAAGGCCCGCCCGCAGAAGCTCGGGCCCAGCGGCCTTGGCTTCCCCGAACGTGTCGAAGTCGGGCAGGTCCTCGACCAGGGGGTGGAAGGGGACGCCGAAACCGAATTTGTCGCGCAGTATGTCCGAGCTCGTCCACCAACTGAGCATGAGCGTGCCGACGGCGACCCAACCCGCCGCCTTCAGCCATCGAAGCGTCCGCTCGGTCAGATCGGGGGTGATCCATGAGTTGGCGATGGCGAGTCCCATTCCCATGGCCAGGGCATCGGGCCGCTGGAACCAGAACTGTCCCGGACCCATGTGGCCCAAGATTCGAGCGACATTGACGAAGATGTAGAACGCGGCCAACACCGCGAAGAGCTCTTTGACCCGGTTCCGCCGGAGGGTGAAGAGCGTGGCTCCCGCCACGAAGAAGTAGAACTGTTCCTCCAGAGAGAGTGTCCACATCGGCCCGAGGAATTGAAGAGCACCGAAGATCGGGTTGAAGAAGATGTTGTGGGTGTAGAAGAAGGCGGCGATCGACTCCCAGAACGCCTGGGTGACGAACCCATCTGCCCGAAGGTCTGCCGGGGCGAACAGTGCCAACAGCACGAACCCGACGACGAGGACGACGAGCAGGGCGGGTAGCAGGCGGATGCCACGGCGAAGATAGAACTTGCGCAGTGAGATGGACCCGGTCTTGCCGTACTCCTCGATGAGCAGCGTGGTGATGAGGAAGCCGGAGATGACGAAGAAGGCGTCGACGATGCTCGACCAACTCTCGCTCACGTTGTAGGCGTGCTGGATGAGCACCATCATCACGCCGAAGCCGCGGAAACCGTCGAAGGCCACGACGTGTCCCAGTCGGGGCGCCTTTGACCGGAAGCCCTCCGTGTCAGTTGCCGTCGTCAACGTCTCGTCCCCTGGGGAATCGGCACCCGGCGGTCCGGATGTGGATCGCAGGATACCCATCGAAATCGGGAACTGCGCACAGACGCGGAACCGCCACGGCCCCCACCCTGGCGTGCGAGCGAATCCGGTGAGTGCGTGACCACCGCGAAGGGTGGTCGTGCCTGCATCCGCTGATCCGCGTTCTCGGGCGGTTGGTCGTGGCGGCTCCGTGGCATCGGCCCCGCCTCGTCGGAGGGTGGGCCGACCATGGATGGGCCTCGGCTACGGAGGCGACCTCTCGTCGATCAGGCTTCTCCTCATGGAAGACAGACCCCCTTCGGCTGGCGAATGGTCGGGTCGCTCCCGGTGCCTGTTCGACACCGGAGAGTGACACCCACACCTTCCCCGAGATCACCCGATCTGTCAACCACATCGATACTGACTATCTCCAATTCAGATAGCCCGGTCCTGCGGATCGACAATGTGCCCAGGGCTCTCACCGGCACGA
Organism: uncultured Microthrixaceae bacterium; assembly: GCA_963700425.1. Lineage (GTDB taxonomy): Bacteria > Actinomycetota > Acidimicrobiia > Acidimicrobiales > Microtrichaceae > CAVOXO01. Next base: position 314,361 of record CAVOXO010000002.1, read on the forward strand.
CCGAAACGCCGGACCGATCGGCGCCTGTGAGCTGTTCTCCGCCCGCGACGCTCCACTACTTTGGGCCCCATGAGTGCGCCTACCTCGAACGACTCCGAGACCACCCCACGGTTCCGGGCTCATCACATCCCCTTGATCGTGGGCGGAGGCTTCGCCCTTCTGACCGCGTTCAGCTATCTCGCCGAGAAGCTGTGGGCCGAGGACTGGCAACACGACTACGTCGCGGACAACCCGGTCAGCCGTGAGATGTTCCTCAACATCCCCCAGGCGTTCGCCTTCATCTTCTATCTCGTGACGATCATCGCCATCCTGTGGGGAGCGGTCGTGTTCTCGGCTCGGATGCGCAATTGGGAGCGTGGTGCGCCCGAGAACAGGCGAACCACTCCGAAGAACATCAAGAAGCGCGCCGAGTCCGTGCGCGCCGGGCTCTACATGCAGACCCTCCTGCGCGATCCCGCCGCGGGGATCATGCACTCACTGATGTACTTCTCCTTCATCGTGCTGCTCGCCGTCACCACCATCGGCGAGATCAACCTCCAGGTGCCCACCGACCTCAAGTTCCTCCACGGCGACGTCTACCGGGGCTATGCGCTGGTGGCCGATCTGGCCGGCATCGCGTTCCTCATCGGTGTCGGTTGGGCGGTCGTGCGGCGCTACGTCCAGCGGCCCTACCGCATCCGGATCAAGTCCAAGCCCGAGCACGCGCAGATCCTCGGGGTGATGGCTGCGATCGGGATCACCGGCTTCGCGGTCGAGGCGTTCCGGATCGCCGAGGCCGGCGTGCCCGACTTCGAACGTTGGTCGGTTCTCGGCTACCCCCTCGCCCGCCTCGTCGACGGCGTGTCGTGGACGTCGGGTGGTCACCAGGTGGCCTGGGTTCTCCACATCGCCAGCTTCATCGCGTTCCTGATCCTCCTACCGACGACGATGCTGCGCCACATCTTCACGTCTCCGGTGAACATGTACCTGGCTCCGCGCGACCGGCCCAAGGGGGCCATGAAGGCGATGCCGAACCTCATGGAGACGGAGCTCGAGAGCTTCGGCGCCTCCACCATCGAGGACTTCACGTGGAAGCAGCTGCTGGACACCGATTCCTGCACGATGTGCGGTCGCTGCACGTCGGTGTGCCCCGCGCACGCGACCGGGCAAACCCCTCGATCCGCGCGAGATCGTGTTGAAGACCGGCGAGGTCATGGCGGCCACGGGCAGCCCGGTCGTGGATCCGCCGATCGGGGTCGACTCCGAGATCACCATCGATGCCGACAACATCTTCGAGCGGATCACCTCCGAAGAGGTCTGGGCGTGCACGACCTGCCGCGCCTGCGACGAGATCTGCCCGGTCAACATCGAGATCCTCGACAAGATCCTCGACATGCGCCGCTACCTCTCGCTCATGGAGTCGGACTTCCCCACCGAGCTCGGGGGCGCGTACCGGGGCATGGAGAACTCAGGCAACCCGTGGGGCATGAGCCAGTCCGAGCGGGCCGACTGGGCCAAGGATCTCGAGGGCCTCAAGGTCCTCGGAGGCTCCGAGCCGCTCGAGGCCGAGTACCTCTACTGGGTCGGCTGCGCGGGGAGCTTCGACGACAAGAACCGCAAGGTCACCCAGGCGATGTCGAAGCTGATGCAGCGGGCCGACGTCGACTTCGCCATCCTCGGCCCCGCCGAGAACTGCACGGGCGACCCCGCTCGTCGTTCGGGCAACGAGTACATCTTCCAGATGCTGGCGATGCAGAACATCGAGACGCTGGAGTCGATGGGGGTGCGCAAGATCATCACGCAGTGCCCCCACTGCTTCAACGCTCTGGCCAACGAGTATCCCCAGCTGGGCGGGCACTACGAGGTGGTGCACCACAGCCAGTTCCTCGAATGGCTCATCGACACCGGCAAGCTCGACATGTCCGATGCGCAGCTGGACGAGCGGATCGTCTACCACGATTCCTGCTACCTCGGACGGCACAACGACATCTACACCGCGCCGCGCAAGGTTCTCGGCAGCCTCAAGGGCATCGAGATCGTCGAGGCCGAGCGCAACGGCAACAAGGGGTTCTGCTGCGGTGCCGGTGGGGCGCGGATGTTCATGGAGGAACACGTCGGCAAGAACATCAACGTGGAACGGAGCGAGGAGCTGATCGCGACCGGCGCCAGTCCGAGTCGCCACCGCGTGTCCGTTCTGCTACATCATGATCGACGATGGTGTTAAAGGTCAGGGGATTGAGGACGATGAGGTAAAGGTGGCGGACATCGCCATGCATCTCGCCGATGCCCTCGAGACAGACGACACCTGTGAGCGTCCCCGTTGCTGAAGCGGCAGAAGACTGAAAAGCTCGACAAGGACAGCGGTCCGCCTCGGATACTCGTCGTCGACGACAACGCCGACGCGGCTCGCCTGATCGGCAAGATCCTCCGCCGCTGGGGATTCGAGGTGGCCGAGGTCAGCGACCATCAGGTCGCTCTGGTCACGCTCGCCAACGAACCCGCCCCGATCAGGGTCGTCGTCGGCAGCTTCTCGGCGTCGGGTACGAGTTCGTGCCTGAAGCTGCTCGACTCCATCCGCCACTCGATCGATCCGAAGATCTCGACCCAGCGAGTCGTTCTCATTCTCGACGGCGAGCGTCAACGGACCTTCGCCTGGCAGTCCGGCGCCGACGAGGTGCTGTTCGAGGCCCTACCCCGCCACCACCCTCGTCTCTGCCGTGAGGGACACCGCGGAGCGTCGCGACAAGGACCGGCCGGTTCACCGTCGTCAACAGATCGAGGCTCTGCACTCCAATGCGGCGCTCGCCGAGCTCGACCTTCCCCAGCTGCCGGGAGCGTCGCCGGAATTCAGCCGGTAGCAGTACCGCTCGCCGCCGGTCGATCCCGGCTGCGACGGGTCAGCCCCCGAAGTTGCGCCAGTACTGCGACGCCGTCGGACCGACCTGACCGCTGTACTTCGAACCCAGCGACGACGCGCCGTAGGGCACATCCGCAGGGGTGGTCATCTGGAAGAGGGAGATCTGACCGATCTTCATCCCCGGGTAGAGGGTGATGGGGAGGGTCGCCACGTTCGACAACTCGAGCGTCAGGTAACCGTGGAATCCTGCGTCGACGAAACCGGCGGTGGTGTGGATGAGGAGCCCGAGCCGGCCGAGCGAGCTCTTTCCCTCGATGCGCCCGACGAGATCGTCGGGCAGGCCGATCCGCTCCGCCGTCGATCCGAGGACGAACTCCCCGGGGTGGAGGAGGAACACCCCGTCACGGTCGATCTCGACCGGTTCGTTGAGGTCCGACATGTCGTCCTTGACGTCGATGACCGCTCGGGTGTGATTGCGGAACACCAGGAACTTGTTGTCGAGAGTGAGGTCGACCGACGACGGCTGAACCATCGCGGCATCGAAGGGCTCGATGACGACACGGCCGGCGTCGATGGCCTCGCGGATGGTGTGGTCGGACAGGATCATCGGGCCTGAAACGTAGCGGATCGAGCCCTGTGGAAGAACCGCCGCACGCTCACCGAACGCTCACCGGTGCTCTCAGCGGCGACGCAGTTCGAGAACCTCGCCAGTCGCCGACGAGCGGAGCAGACCGGTTCCCCGGATTCCTTCGACGTCGACGGCGATGATGACGTCGCCACCCTGATAGAAGGTGATCCCATCGGCCTCGTCCTGGACGTAGTTGCGACCCACGTTGGCGCGGATCACGTTGACGGGCTCGATGTCCACCAGACCGACGACCGCGTCATCGGCAAGGCGGGGGACAGTGTCCCACTGCACGTCCTCCCGATTGAACAGCTGAGCCGGAATCCGGGACACCTCATCGACGTTCAGGGACACCGGCGTCGGACCGGTCCACACGAGGTCGCCGGTCTCGGGATCGAACCGGGACAGGTACGAGTCGAGCTTCTCGGGATCGAGCGCGGTCTGGATCGTGACCCGGACCTCGAGTTGGTCGAACTGCACCCCGGTGAAGCGTGGTTCGAACCCGAGGAAGTCGACGAGAGTGAGGAGCACGCCACTCACGTCGGGGAGCTTCAGCAGCTCCTCGGGGGACGTCGTGGTGGTCACCAGGTCGAGCGACTTCTCGGGACCGTCCGAGCCCCCTCCCCCACAGGCGGCGGCGACAACGATCGAGCAGGCCGCCACCACTGCCATCGAACGCCGGACCCGTGGCGTCGCCCGTCGGGGGCCGGTTCCAAGTCGAGCAGAGTGCCGTGGGGAAGTCATTCTCATTGCTCGGAGCGTACCGCTCGACGGCTATCGTGTGGGCTTCCGCGGGTGTAGTTCAATGGTAGAACATCAGCTTCCCAAGCTGAATACGGGAGTTCGATTCTCCTCACCCGCTCCACATTGAAACCCCTGTTGAGGCGAGGGTTTCGGCGTTTCGGAGTTCTGACCCCGGCGGGCGGCTGCGGGCCAAGTTGCACACTTGTTGCACATCGGGTTTCGGCGATCACCGTGCGGCTCTGTGGCTTCCTTCGGCGCGGGACTCGTCGTTCGCGGGACCCACTCCAACCGTGGCGCCGGCAACGCGGGCGCATCGTCCTCGCTGCCCGCCTCGGCGACTCCTACCGGCACTTCGGGGACACCGCGGCTCGGGGTTCGAGTCCTGCCGAGTGGACCTAGAGGGACGGCTTTCTGACCCCACCAAGCGACGCCTCTCCACCACCGACGTCAACGACCTCGTCGCGGCGTATCGAGCCGGCTCCACGATCAACGAACTCGCCACCCGCGACCGGCATCCACCGCACCACAGGAGCGGCCCGCCTCGACCGACGCCAGACCCCACGCCACCGCCAACGAACCGCCTGGGACGACACGACCCTCCGCGAAGCAGCCGCGCGCTACGAGTCCGGCGAATCACTCGCAGCCGTCAGGCGACGATTCGGAGTTGACGCCAGGGCCGTGTCGAAAAGGTTGAGACGCCCCTGTATCCGCACGCGGACCCGCAGCGGCTGGCCACCCGCCAACCCGCGACCGGACTTCCACCGCTACCCGGCGGCTACCCGGCTCTCAGCCCGAGAGGGGGTCGATGTCGTCGGCTCTGATGTCGAACGCTTCTTCGAAGCGAACGGCACCCACGGGTGTGGAGGCGTTCACCTCGGCGTCCAGAGTTCGGCGGAGAATCACACCGTCGTCCAGTCCGAACCAGAACTCCGCGTCGTAGACACCGTGGGTGGGGTCGGCCTCGGTACCCACTCGGGACGTGACCCTGACTCGTGCTGCATCGTGGATTCCCGCGCCGGTCTCCACCTGTTCGACCGCGACGACTTCCTGGGTGACGACGGCGCCGACGTTTCCTGACATGTTGCCCTCGGCGGTGCAGTTCACGGACTTCGCTTCGGTGCCCACGTCCTCTTCGATGCCGGGCCACCAGATGTCGATCGAACCGCAACGGTCGGTGACGGTCACGTCGGCCACGCCCACGAACTCGTGGCGGGTCTCGAATCGTTCGAGTCTCAGCGCGCCGTCGTCACTCCAGCAGAGCTCCAGTACATCCGAGCGCTGTTCGAAGAGCGTGACCTCGATGTCTTGGCCGCATTCAGTGTTGGTGACACTCTGGGCGACCTGGGATGGGAACTCGTGCAGTGGGCCACCCAGAAGGTCGACGTACTCGGTGCCGGACGCCGCGTACGACCACACTCCGACCGGCAGCTCGACAGGCCCACCGGAGCCCTGCTCGGGGCCGTCAGCTCGCGGCGAGGCACCCGCGGGGCTGTCGAAAGCGGCCGCCAGGTCGGACACGTCCACCGGATCTGCGCGATCCCGCCATTCGACGACCAGCTTCGCCGTTCCGAGCACTGCCACAACCACCAGCGCAGTGACGCCGAGCCGTGTGCCCCACTTCTTCATGTTGGTACCCCCACGTGATCCACCACCGATCAGCGCATCCGAACCAGCGACGGCACCACGAACGTCGACAGGTACTCCCTGAGGAGATCAGGATCGTCACTCACCGGCCCGAACCCCTGAATCAGGGCGAGGCCGACCAACACCAGGTGGTCCACCGCGGCGTCGAGATCCACGTCGTCGCGCAGCTGACCTGCCCGCTGCGGTCCGGCCGAGTCAAGGATCGAGCGGGCGAACCGGCGGGCGCGTTCCTTGATGTCTCCGGTGGTGCCCACGACCCGTCCAGCGGCCGCCCTGCCACCGTCGGAGAACACACTGACCAATGACGGGTCGCTCCGCACCATGACGACCACGTGCACCATGGCGTCCTCGATGAAGTCTCCGAGGGACTGCGTCTCATCCAGCCGCTCTGCCAGGTCGGCGGTCAGCGCGTCGGTGATCCTGCCGATCACGCCGGTGAGGATCTCGTCGCGTGAGCCGAAGTGGCGATAGACGAGACTGCGCGACACGCCGGCGTCATCGGCGATGTCATCGATGGTCGTCCGCTCGAAGCCGAGGCGCCCGAAGGCCCTCTCGGCCGCGTCCAGCACGAGGGTGTTGGCCTCCTCGGGTGACATGCCACCACCCTTTGGCCTTCCCGGCCTTCGAGTGGAAGGGAGTCACGCCGCAACGCCGTCCGACGCGGTCCCGGAGTAGGGCTCGTACGCCGTCTCCATCGCCTTGGCGAATCCGTAGCGAAAGCTCGAGTGCGGGATGCCTTGTGGATGAGCGACCTCGGTCGCGGCGATGCCCAGGTGGTCACGAACCTGTTCGATGGGTTGTGCCAGCAGCTCTTCGTACGGCACGACCAGCAGGTTGTTGGCTCGCCGTCCACGTGCACGTGCCTGGGCCAGGTAGGTCTTCCATGTCCTGCGACTGTTACCGCCCGGGATGGCACGCAGGATCCCGGCGATCACCCCGATGCCGACGTCCGGTATCTGCCCGTAGGTGAACGCCATCACCCCGGCTTCGCCCGCCCAGTCCGGACCATAACCACCGAGGGTGTGCCACAGGTCGTGGAGTTGCAGACCCCGCGTGATCACGTAGAGCAGGTCGTCGTCCCAGCCGAGACGCCGTGCCATCCCCTCGAGGTCGTGCCCCTCCTCGAACGCGGCGGCATCGAAGCGGTAACGACCCGTGAAGTCAAGATATGCGCGCCCGAAGCTCCCCTCGGGCAAGGAGGCCAGAGCGTCCCGGTCGCCCAGCACCGCAGGGAGGTCCGGCCTTCCGGCGAGCAGGCTCTGGCCGTCGGGATGTGCACGGAAGCTCTCGTACTGGGCCTGCAACGTCGGTCCGCCCAGGGCGAGGCTGAACTCCATCAGCTCCGACACGTACTTGCTCGGCGCAACCAAGGCGGGCGAACACTGCACTGCTCGTTTCCAGTTGCGTCGAATCCGGGCCGGATGCCCATGTGCGCCCGTTGCGTTTGCCATTTCGTCGTGCCCCCGTGTGAGCCAGCAGATCGGGAACAGCCTCGCGTAATTAGCATACACAACGCAATATGTTTCATATCTGATTTTGGGCAACCAGTGGTTGGGTACAGCGGGAACGCCCTCCCCGGGGCGGCCAGAAAGCTCAGCCGGTGAGCGCCGGGGGAAACAGCGCTGCCAGTCGCGTCACGCCCGGATGGGCGGCGAAACGGGTCAGCCGTTCGCCGATGACGGCTGCGTTGCGGTTGGTGACGAACCACGGCGGCTTGGTGGCCAGGTGCAGGTCGAGGTGGCGCACGGAACGGGGGAAGGTGCGGAACGGGCCGGTGACCACGACCTTGTCGGTGTTCTCCAGCATGTAGGTGTTGTGGACGACCCCGATGCCGCTGCCGACGTCGTCGAGGGTGTGGCCGGGGTACGCGCCCCATGGTGTGCGTTGGAGCAGGTAGCCCACACCGTTCCAGCAGTTCACGCCGATGGTGCCGTAGCGCAGGTCGGCGATCGCCGCGTCGAGGGCCGGGCCCAGTTCGGCGATGGTGTCGGGGTGCACGAGGAACTGGATCCCGAGGGTCCCGTCGAGGGTGTCGTTGCAGAACCTGACCGCCGCATCCAGATAGGACGCCGCATCGTTTCCGGCGAGGTGGGTGGTGGCCATGGCGCCGCCGAATGCCTCCCGGTGAAGCAGGCATCGGCCGTGTCAGCGGGATCGACACCGCGGATGAGCGTCCTGGGCACCGAGGAGTCGTCGAGCTGCTCCGCGTCGGGATGCTCTGCCACCAGGGCGACCAGCCGCTCGTCGGCACCCGGGTAGTACGGCTCCCGGGGTTCGAGTGACCGGATCGGTCTGCGCCAGGGCATCCTCCAGCTCGACGGTCCGGTCCCAGGACTCCGGCAACACGATCACCTGCAGCGCGATGCAGTTGAAGCCGCCGTTGTGCAGCTTCATCGTCGCGAGGTGCTCCGCCTGGTACGCGATGTCGCCGTCATCCCAGGGACCCGGCACGACGATCGTGGCACCGACGCCACCGAGCTCGCTGGTGATCGGCTTGGAGAGGACGGGATCGGCGCCGGCGTTGGCTGTCGGCAGCGTCTCGTCGGATCCGAACACGATCATGTCGTGTGTCCGTGCCGAACCGGTGATGTGCACCGAGTCGACGTCGTCGTGCTCACAGAGGTGGGCACCCACCTCTGCACCGCCGTAGGCGAAGCGCACGAAACCGTCGGCGATCTGCGGGAGCGAAGATGGCCTCCAGATACTCACCGAGGTAGTCGTTGACGGGGTTCATCTTGACGAGACCGACCGCGCCCTCGACGAACATCTTGTAGAGCAGGTCGAGGGGAACGATGCTCGAGATGTTGCCCTGCGCCGAGAATGAGTGCGACATGACCGGGTGGATCCTCGATCCGGTAGAACGGCGCCACGTGCTGGGTGAGGTTCGTCCTCGGTCACGCCGGGTTGCATCCACACCTCGGCGCTGTAGGCGTTCAGCAGGAGCCGGTCGTAGACGTTGGCGGGGAACACATCCAACACGACGCGGCCATCGGGTCGCGTGTGCGATGGCTCCACGTCGATCGGACTGATGCCCGAGGCGATCGCCCGAAGGCTCTCCGCATACTGGGAAGCGGCCGTGATCAGCGCCCATGGACCCGAGATCCACTCCTCCCCCACCCATGGCGAGTCGGCCGGGAATCCCTTTCGCCCGGGCAGCGGCCGCACCCAGTCCACTGCGACCCGGTCCGTTCGCTCGACGATTCCCTCGAGTGCTTCGACCTTGTCCGTCGACCGCGAGTCGGGCCCACCGCTCAGCGCTGGAACGCAGCTCTTCCACCATGGAGTTCTCAGTATGACGTTCGGTGTGTCCATTGGATCGGTGTGCTCCTCGTTCGCTCGGTCGGTCTCGACGTCGGACCGGTTGCACGCTCGAGCCCGCATCACGACGGCAGCCGGGCCAAGCCGGGCTACCCGAAGGCTCCCTCGTTCTCCCACGTTCTCATGGTGGCGGAGTCGATGGCGCCGATCTCCTCGAAGTCGTCGAGCAGCTGCTTGAGCTGGCCCATGATCCGCACCCGGGCCGTGACTCGGATCTGGCGTGGCTTGAAGTCGTCCTGGGACATGAACGGTGACAGTTGATCACTCCACCGCACCGGCAGGAGGGCCTTGGCGGTCGATGAGCGGCTGGGCGTTCTCCTTGGTCGTCCGCTGCACCTCTGCGCGCTGCTCCTCGCTCAGCTTCGCCATGCCGTTGTCGAGCCACGACCGCGCGTAGCTGATGTGGCGGGCCTCCTCAGCGGTGTGCACCTTTCCGATCTGCACCAGGATCGGATGCAGACCGTCGGCAGCACCCAGACGCATCGACTGGTTCAGGTCGTCACCGACGAACTCGAACAGCAGCACCCTGACCCAGAACGCTTCGGGCAGTTCCTGTGCCATCACCTCCGCGGCCGCCGCTGCCGGTTGACCCCACTCGGCCTCGTCGACCCCTGCGGCGACGATGTCGTCGTTGATGCGCACCCAGTGGTTGAACATCGCCATGTGCTGGCATTCCTCGGCAACCTCATGCAGCAGGATACCGGTAGCTCGGGATCGAGAGGGTCGGTGATCCACAGCATCGACAGGATGCCCTGGTTGAGCATGTGCTCCCCGTGGCCGATGTTCCTCATCAGCTGGGTCATCTCCCAACGCTCGACGAAGGCACGTTCTGGAACGGAAAGGCCCTCGAGGATCGACGAACCAGCGAACACCGAATGCTCGATCGGCATGTAAGACCACTCGTCCGCCAGGGGAACCGACCAGTCGATGACGTCGTCCGCAGAAGGGGAAGTAGCGACGACGGGCACTGGCGGAGTTCAACCGCTCCGCCAGAAGCGGATCAACATCGAGTTCGAGCAGGCTGGACATGTGGATTCCTCGTTCCAGGCACGGAACCCCGGCGGCCCTTGTGGTAAGATAAGCGGTACTTTGAGCACCTTATCTGGTACCTCGTCAAGCCGCGGCCCAGGGCCGGTACCGTTCGAGCACGCGCCACTCTCCCGGAGGAGCCTTGCCCCTCATACCCCAGCGAGCCGAGACGGCAGGCTCCCCGCAGTGAACGCCAGGACCAGCTCCTCGGACAGCTCGAGGAGCTCTTCGCCCGCGAAGGCTTCCGGGAGCTGACAATGGCCGACCTCTCATCCCGCCTCCACTGCTCCCGACGCACGCTCTACGAACTCGCCGCCTCCAAGGACGACCTTGTTGCACTCGTCGTCGAGCGCTTCCTCGACCGCAACTTCTTGCGCGGAATTGCAGCCACGCACAGCACGAGACCTCACGTGCCCGCCTGGAAGCGTTCACGATCGCAGTCACCGAAGATGCCCAACGAGTCAGCGTCACCTTCGCCGATGACCTGTTCCGCACGCCTACGCACCGCATCGCTTCTCGCGAGCTACGACCAGCGGTGCGCACACCTGGTCGAGGAGATCATCCGCGAAGGCCAGAGCCGCGGGGAGTTCCGCACAGCCCACCCCGAACTCGCGGCCGAGGGAATCATGGCCGCGGTCTCACGCATCCAGGACACGGGGGTGCTAAGACGCCTCGGACTCAACTACGTCGAGGCAACCCGTGAGGTCCTCGACCTGCTCCTTTACGGCCTCGGCATCAACCCCGACCCCGGGAACTGACAAGCGAAGCTGGCGTTTCGAACCTCAACATCGTGAACCTCACCCGGTTTCGCACAGGCTCTGGGGAGCGAGTCTCGGCCTCTCCGGCCGAGGGCCTGGAGATCGTTGTCTGGGCGGCCGCCGCACGGCTCGTCGGATCACCTCGACCAGCGTCGACGAGGTTCCAGGCATCGCTATCTGCGGGCCACCCACAGTGCCCTCCGCTTCTGGCCAGGGGTTTGAACAACGACACGAGGGTCCCGAGAAGTGGACCTAAGGGGACGGCTTTCGAACCCTCTCGACATCGCGTAAACCCTTCCAGCGCATGGTTCAGAGCGGATCGTCGGCTCTTCCGAGGGCGTCGAAACCACCCAGATTCGACCCTCCGACGACCACGCCGAGGGGCCTCGAGAAGAAAAGGGACGGCTTTCAAACCCTGCCCAGCGCCGCCTCTCCCCCACCAACATCGACGACCTCGTTGAGGCCTACAAGGCTGGCGCCACCATCAGCCAACTCGCCGTCGAGTTCGACGTCCACCGCACCACCGTGGCCGGCCACCTCGACCGCCACGGTGTCCCTCGCCGCAGCGAACAGGGCGTGTAGGACGCCCGCGTCCTACACGAGGCCACCGCGCTGCACCCGCCCGGCCGACGTTCGCGTAGGTCGCCGACAGACACGGGACCGCCACACGGACCGTCACCAATCGACTCCGACGCGGACACGGCGCTGCGGCTCAGTCGCTGCGATGAACGGCGGTGTGGAATCCGTCGAGGAGATGGTCGGAGAACACTCGGGCGACGAGTTCGCCGCGCGTGTTGAAGCCGGTCTTGGCGAAGATCGCCTTGACGTGGTCGCGGACCGTGTGCGGTGAGATGTTCAGGTCGGCGGCGATCTCCTTGGTCGCCAGACCGCGCGCGAGCAGTGTCACGACCTCGATCTCACGCTCGGTGAGGCCGTAGGCCTCGAGCAGGATCGGCGTGAGGTCAGCGGCCCGCGCCGGTTCGATCATCACGCCAACGAACCCGGAGCCGCCCTCCATCGGGATCGCCGTCACCCGCCGCCAAACACCGGACGTACCGTGCACGCGAGTTGCGACGTGGGTGGACGACCGACTCGCACGGGCCCGGGTGACGACACTGCGCACGATTGCAGGCAGCCCCTCCTCGTCGACGCCGACGGTTCGGAGATCGTCGAGCATCCCGGCCGCCTCGATGGTCAGATCCTGGACCTGATTGTCGGCGTCGACCACCAACATCGAGGCCGAACCCCTCGATTCCACGTCCAACGCAATGACGGCCGCACGTAGCGCGTTGGCGATCATCGGTACCAGGCTCTCGATGTGGCGGCACTCCTCGTCGGTGAACGGGCCGTCATCGGTGGCCCGCAACAAGCTCACCACCCCCCAACACCGTGAGCCGACCACGAACGCGGCGCGGAGCTCGTCAGCTACTCCCAGCTGGGCAAAGAGGTTGGTGTAGATGGGCGCCCGATCGAGGTCGCCGTCGGTCGCCTCGTACAGCGTGGCGACCGGGGTGTTGCTGCGCGCGAGATCGGTGAACTTGTTGTAGCCGGGCGCCAACAGCTCGTTGTCCCAGAACGGCGCACAGGCTTCGGCGGCGAAGCCCTCCACCATCCCGCCGGTCGGCAGCAAGGTGTCGGGGTCGACGGTCATCAACGCGCCCCAGGTGAATGTTGCGACGTCGCGGAGTGCGCCCTGGGTGGCCTCGAGCGTCGCAGTCAGGTTCGGCATCTCGCCATCGAGCTCTCGGAGGCGGTCACGAGCACGGGTGAAGTCGGCAACGCCCATGCCCCGACCATAGAGGCCCCGTCTGGCCGGGCCCATCCCCCGATCGAGGGGTACGGCCCCCTCCGAGATCAGCGAAGAACGCTCGTCGGTGGGATTCACACACTGGGAGACCGTCCGTACCGTCGATGGCACCCGACACCAGGAGGACGACATGACAACCATCGAGACCCGATCCGGGAGCGACCCGACCGTCAGCCCCGAACTCACCGGCATCCAACATGTCGGGCTGACCGTGCGCGACGTCGAGGCCAGCGCCGAGTGGTACCAACGAGTGCTCGGGCTGCACCGCCAGTTCGAAGAACCCCACCATCACAGTGATGAGGGTGGCTACGCCGTGGTGCTCGGAACACCGGACATGTCACTCAACGTCGGGCTCGACCACCATCCCGCCAACGATGGCGGCGGGTTCGACCCGACCCGGACCGGTCTCGACCACGTGTGCTTCCAGGTCAGCAGCATCGATGCCCTGACCGAGTGGGCCACCCACCTCGATCGACACGCCATCACCAACTCAGGCGTCTACGCGATGGAGGGGACACCGTTCTCCTTGCTGACGTTCAACGACCCCGACGGAATCCAGCTCGAGCTCATCGCATTCGGCAACTGAGCCTGGACGACGACGTGGCCCTGACACCCGAACAGATGGACGTTCTGATGGAACGCCATTTCGAGTTCGAGATGGCTGACGATGTCGACGGCGTCCTCACGACACTCGCGACCGACGCAGAACACGACATCGTGGGGGCTCCGGACGGGCCCACGTTCGGTCCCGAGTCAGCTCGCACGACGTACGAGCAGGTCTTCGCCGACCTCGACGGCGAACGGGTCGAAACCCTGCACCGCTACTACGGCGAGAACTGCCTCACCGACGAGAGTCTCTGGATCGGACGTGCGGTCGGAAGCCCACTCGGCTTCCCCGGCCGGAACCGCCCACTTCGGTTCCGGATCCTCCACGTCATGAAGTTCGACGACACCGGCCTCATCACCCGCGAGAACGTCTGGCTCGACTTCCCGACGATCACCGCACAACTGACCGACGACCCACCGGTCGATCCCACCCAAACCAATCAGGAGCAAGGAACAGAGCAATGACCGACACCCATGTGAACCCCACCGACACCGGCACGCCGCCGGAGGTCATGGACGCCGTCATGGCCCGCCACTTCGAGGCCGAGGCCACCCACGACCGGGCCGGCATTCTCGCCACCCTCACCGAGAACGCCGAACACGAACCGGTCGGCTTCCCCGGCGCGCCATTCCACAGCCACGACGAACTGATGGGCTTCTACGAAGCGCTGTTCAACGAGCTCGAACAGCACGACATCGTCCCAGTCCGCAGGCTCCACGGCCACAACTTCCTCGTCGACGAGATCCAATACCGCGGCCACGCCTACAACGACTTCATGGGCTTCGAGTTCGGACCCGACGGCAAGCCGGTCGACTTCCGACTCCTCCACGTCTGCGAGTTCGAAGGAGACCGCATCAGCCGCGAACAGGTATGGCTCGACGTCAACGCCATCCGATTCCAAGCAGCCGACGACCCCAACGAGAACGCCGGCTAACTCGCCTCGACAGCGGTCGTTCTCAGTGCGAGAGCACACGACGAGCATGGTTCCGTCGGGTGGTGCGATCCAGACTCGGGTCTTCTCGCAACAGACAGAAGCTTTGAAGGAGCGCGATCTGGTCGGTTCGGGCGATGCGGCCAGAAGTAGCCTCTGACCTGCGGAAGCGTTGTGATTTCCACAACGAGTGGGCGCAGAGGGACTCCAACCCAGTCGTATCCCCTATCGCCGACGCCGTGGCGCGCTCGGCTGTGCGATCAGCATGTCCCAGACGTGTCAGAAGGGGCTGCTGAAGCGGCGCGCCGTCGGCCCGTTCGCGGGGCTCGGCCGACCGCTCATGTTGCGCATTTGTTGCACATGACGTGGCGGCACGGCCCAGATCGCGACGGCACGCGGCGAACGGCCGACCGGCCGACACCCGTGCTATTGCAGGGGAATGCGGCATTCGACGGCACGGGACGGATCTCGACGGAACCGCCGACATCGCCCTCGGGGCGCTTCCCAAGCTGAGTACGGGAGTTCGATTCTCCTCACCCGCTCTCCTGCGAGACCCCTGCCACGGCGGGGGTTTCGTGCTGTTCGAGTATCCGTCCTTCTCGCTCCTGCAGGAGCGACTGATCCAACGTGGCCATCACACAGCTGCCGAGATTGAGCCTGGGAGTAGCGACGAGTGACCACAACGCACCGCCACGCAACCGCCCAGTCGGAGCATCTCTACGAGGCGGGCATCGTCGACGCCGCCGCCGTCGCCTAGGTCACCGGTGCCAGCACACGGAGCGTGGCTCGGTGGAGAGCGGGACACGCTGCGCCGCGCAAGGAGGCCGCTCGACACCTGCGCGAGCTCGGCGAGGTCATCGTCCTAGCGTGCCGGGTGCTGCCGGGCGGTACGGCTCGGTCCTGGCTCCGATCCCCCAACCGGAGCCTCGGGCACGAGACGCCGCTCGACCTGATCGCCGACGGACGCCACCAGCGCGTGGCGGACGTTCTCAATGGTCTGGCGGAGGGAGTCACCGCTTGATCGGCAATCAGGTCGATCGCAGTAGTGGCAGCACGAGGAGCGCCTCGTCCTCGCTGTCCGAGAACGCCTCGATCGCTTCGACGTGGTCGAGGATCACCTGGAGGATCGTCGCCGTCGTGGCGTTGCCGACTCTCAGCCAGATGGCCTTCGGGGGCGGACCGTGGAGGAACGCCAGCTGGCGGAAGTCCGAGTCCTTCGAGACGATCACGTGGCCGTGCTCGCCGGCATAGCTCCAGATCTCGTGGTCGGTCGCCGCGTCGAGGCCCAGCGAGGTGACGTGCTCGCTCTCGGGGAACACGTCGCGCAGCTGCCCGACCAGGTGCCGCGACAGGTTCTGGTCGAACAGGAGCTTCACGCCGTGGCGAGCCGGCGTTCCCGGAGGGCCGCGAACTCGAGGGCGGCCCGGACGTGCTCAGGCGTGAGCTCCGGGAAGTCGGTGACGATCTCCTCGGTGGTCATCCCCGACGCCAGGTAGTCGAGGACGTCGTAGACCGCGATGCGCGTGCCGATGAAGCACGGCTTGCCGCTGCGCACACCCGGGCGGGTCTCGATGACCGTGGTGAGATCCATCGGGCTCAACGGTACCGCCACCCAGCCGACCACGGGCAGAGGTTTGCTCGCGACCGTCAAGCTGAGTACGCGAGGTCGAGGCGGCGTGACCCTCGCGTGACCTTACGGAACGGCAATGGGGGTGACTGGACGATACTGGCCAGTACGCGAAGTACATCCTGACCAGCCCATTCGCCTGAGCGTGCAGGTCAGCGGACCCCCACTGGTCAGCTTCCCACGCTGAGTACGGCGAGTTCGATTCTCCTCACCCGCTCTCTTGCGGAACCCGAGCTGGCGTCGTCGCCACTGGCCCCCGGCGCCGCTCGGTGATGTTGCGAGCGCCTGGTGGGGCAGTCCTCGATCGACGATGAGAGCCGAGGTCTGCGGCACGTTGTCGAAGGCGAAGGCTTGCGGCGGGCGCTACCTGCAGGCGTCTGAGTTCGAGTGGAAGATGAAGACACCCGAATCAGAGATGTCTCCGGAGGATTCCCCGCGGCGCCAGATCGAGGCGCATGCCGGTTCGGTCTCGGAGGCGAACCTCCAGCGAGTCTCCCCAACCACAGGCCCGCCGTCTTCTCGTGCAAGCGAGTCACTGTCGGTGTTGCTTTCCAGAATCCAATCGTTGCTGTCGAAGATGGTGACGATGTCGTCCATCGAGTCTCGGTACCCGAAGTACAGCAGGATGTATCTGTCATTGTGCCGCACGTCTTTCCAGTCCGTGTGCTCCCCCGAATCATCCTCGGACCGCCCTAGATGTGCAGGCAGGTCAAGCCCCGATTCGATGGCGCGCAGCTCCCTCATCTCTGAACTCACGACGACGTTGGCATCGAGCCACCAGAACCCGAACGCTGCCACGACGAACACCAGGGTTGCGAGAAGTAGCTTCTTCGACCGGCTCACGACATCCCAGTCTCGTGCTGGCGGAGGTCGCCGACAGTGATCCCGAGTTGGCGGGCGAAGCGCTGGAGCTCAGCCGGCAAAGCACGCCAACTCGAAGTCCAGGACCGGCATGGAGCTGTCGAGTTGCATAGGTTCTCCTTGCCACGGAAAGCGACATCCAGTCTGCTCGCTGCGATTGCACAGGACCGCAGCATTCGACGGCACGAGACGGATCTCGACCGAACCGCCGACATCGCCCTCGGGGCGCTTCCCGAGCTGAACACGGGAGTCCGATTCTCTTCACCCGCTCTGATAGGAAACCCCCGCTACGGCGGGGTTTCTGCGTCTTCGGCGCTCGGGTATCAGCCGCCACCAGTGGACCCGGGTCCGGCGACCACCACGACCGAGGCGGCGACCACGACGGCGACGGCGACGGCGACTTCTCCGCCAACGACCACTTCAATGAACACGACCACGACCCCGCCCGCCACCCTCTTGGTCGCCGACTCGAACCTCGACGGTCTCGACGGCCATGGCTCGACGGCGGAACGTTCCAGTCGCACGCCCAAACCATGTTCTGCTGACTCTCGATCACTTCAGGAATCGCTCTCGATGCGCAACTCGAAGGGGTGCATCGGGCCTCCGACACCCGGGTTCGAGCCCTTCTGGGAACACCGGAATCGTCACGTGCCCCAGCACCAGCCTGCGGTTCCACGACCGACGACCAGCCAACGCCCACCACCATGTCCGACATCGGCGTCGCCACGTTCACCCTGGAAATCGGTATCAGATGTTCGTGCGGGCGGTCGGCACCGCGGCGAGTCTTGCCGGATCGATCGGCTCACCCGTGACCTCGTCGATGCCATAGGTGCCGTCGTCGAGACGAGCGAACGCCAGGTCGATCTCATGGAGCTCGTTCTTCAGATCGATCAGCATTCCCAGCTCGGTCGACGCCTGGGTGGTGTCGGCTCCCACGTCCCCCGAGAGGATGTCGATGGGTCCGTCGTCGCTGCGCTCCTTGTCGATCTCGGAGATGAGGCCCGCAATCCGCTCCCGCTCGGCCGTGAGCCGCGTCCGTGCCTCGGTCGGGTCTGTGCCTGTGGGTTCCACTGATCCTCCGGACCTCCTGGTGAGACGACCCCGTCGAACGACCCCAGCTCGTCGCCGGCGTCCCAGCTCGTGCGACGAACCCATGGCGGGCGTCAACGCGCCGACGTCAGCGGTGGTGGTAGTGGTCGACGGGTCGGGCCGATCGTATCGCGACGAACCTCTCGAGGTCCCGAACCGGCCGACGGTCCGGCCCCCCTTCACCCGCCGTTGGACGCCGGGACATACGGCCGGCATGGCTGACCCCGCAGTGTTCCGCAGGCGGGTCGTGGGGTCGGCGCGTCTCCGGCGGGCACAACGGGGAGGACCAGTGATGACGGCTTGTCGGCCTCTCTCACCACGGTGACGGTGTCGGTCCCCTCCTCGATGGTGCGGAACTGCCACAGGGGCACGTCGCCACCGGGCGCGAGGACCGTGACGCGGATGGCGGAGCCGGCCCGAATCCATGCAGCGGTGGGGTGAATGGGCACCCGGACGTCGACGGCGGTGCCGGGTTCGAGGGGGGCTGCGTCGTCGAAGAGATGGGTCTGCACCGGCAGGAGTTCGCTCGATCTCCTCCGATCGAGCTTGCGGTGCGACACCCGGAGCCAGCCGGAGCTGAGGTAGGTCTCCTGGCCGTCGGGACGGACCTCGGTGAGGGTCACCTGGAGGTCGGCGTCGTCGTCGGAGGTCGCGACGCGGCAGGTCGAGGCTCCCCGGTCCGACGATCAACAGGTCGTGGTCCAGCGGCGCCGTGACATAGCCGAGGCCGCGCCCGTCGGCAAGGGGCTCCCAGGTGTAGGGCCGATCGGCGGAGTACACCACGCCACCTGTCTCCACGCTCTGGGCGGGACGCGGCACCGGGGTCGGCGACGTACTCGTCGGAACCTGTGCCCGCGGCGGCGCCATCGGGCACCAGCCGCCCCGCGTCGGCCAGGTGCCAACGGGTCGGCTCGTCGGAGCCGGAGGCCAGTCGTCGTATCCGAGTTCCGACGTCGATTCGAGAGACCGGGGTCCGAGTGGTCCGGCTCCGACGTCCATGAGGAGTCTGATGCGAGGATCGGCCTCGAACATCTCACGCGCCGCTCGCCACATCGCTCATCCCGGCGAAGCGCGACTGTTGCAGCGGAGGGGCCGCCGCGCTACCGATCTCGTCGAAGATCACGCCGCTCAGCCCGAGCAGGGACGCAGTCATCTCGGGCACCTCGTCGGAGACGAAGAGGTCGAGGAACTCGGACCAGCGGGTGAGGATCTCCGGGTCCAGGGCATCGTTGTGGTTGCCGTTGTAGAGCGTCACCCACATCTGATCGTTGTCGTCGAGGGTCTCGATCATGTTCGCCCAGTCGCTGCCCAGCTGTTCGTCCTGCAGCCCACCGACGAGGAACACCGGAACGTCGATCCGTTCGGCCCACTCGGCGGGCGTGCGGCGATCGAAGAGCAGCGGCGTGCGGAACTCGGTGGCCTCGACGATCGTGAGCACGTCCTGGGTCTGGAGGCGCAGCTTCTGGTTCTCTTCGCAGTGTTCGTCGCCCTGCTCGATGAGGACCCGTGCCCACTCCTGTCCCTCCTCGGGGGCCGGATCGGCGTCGGCCTGGCGCTCGGTGAGCCACCCCTCGGCGAACCCGTTGTTGAAGATGCCGCCCGGGAATCCGATGCCGACGTACAGATCGCCCAGCACCGACATCGGGGCGAGAGCGGCCAGGTGCGGCGGTTGGGTCCCGCCGACGAACAGCTGGCTGTATCCCGAATACGAGATGCCGACCATCCCGACCTTGCCGCCCTTCACCCACGGCTGGGCGGCGACGGTCTCGATGGCGTCGTAGCCGTCGTAGATGCTGGGGAGACCGAACATGTCGAACTCGCCACCCGAACAGCCCGAACCGCGGATCTGGACGCTGACGACCGCGAAATCCAGCAGCGGAGCGAGGAGCGACCCGATGACCGTCGACGTGGCCGGCGCGAGCGGGTTCGACGGCGCGGCTCGGGTCGGTGAGGCGGGTCGCCATCGACTCGAGGAGATCGTCGGGAGGCGCGACGGCGTACCCCGAGTACTCGATGAGCGTGGGGAACGGCCCATCGTCGAGTGTCGCGCCCGGCGGCAGGCGAACCGTCGCTGCCAGTTCGATCCCGTCTCGCATCGTCATGTAGTTCAACCCGACGTCGAGGACCTGGTCGTCGTAGAGCGACTGGGGTGGAACGTCGGACTCAGCCATCACCGCGAACGGCGACGAACGCTCGACGCCATCGCCGTCGCGTCGTTCCACGACATAGCCGTCGCCGGGTTCGACCGACCGGAAGATCAGCGACCCGAGAGGGTCCGTTGTCCCCGAATCGACGTCCTCGCCCGAGCTGTCGACAAGGACGAGATCGACATCGGGCGGCGCGTCCACGACGTTGGCCCGTTCGATGCTGCCGAACGCCTCGTACTCTGCCGCCGACCCGGGGGAACCGGCACCCTCCGAGTCGGCACCGCCACCGCCGTCGGTGCAGCCTGCGGCCACGAGAGCCACGGCGAGACCCGCGATGGCCCGACGAAGGACGATCGACCTCGAGCTCGAGCCGCGCCTTCGATGACCCCGGGCCTGACGTCGCACCGACGGAACGTACCAGAAGCCCGACGCCGCGGAACGTGGCCCGACGCCCGATGCGCTGGTCGCCACCGCGGCCGAACGCGCGGCTGGTCGGGGCTGACCGATTCCCGGCGTCACCAACGGTGATGAACGTGTGGCCGAGCGTGGCGCGCGTAGATGGACGCGACGGCGTCCACGGTGCCGTCGTCGAGAGGACGTAGATCCGCGGCCGAGGCGTTGGCCGCAACCTGCGACGCGTTCCTCGCTCCCGGAATGACCGTCGTCACGGCGTCGAAGTCGAGAATCCATCGCAGCGCCATCTGCGCCATCGACCACCCTTCGGGGACGACGCCGCGCAGCTCCTCGACAGCGGCCAGACCGGCTTCGAACGGCAGCCCGGCGAACGTCTCGCCGACGTCGAACGCTTCGCCGAACCGGTTGAAGTTCCGGTGATCGTCGGGCTCGAACCTCGACGACGCGTCGAACTTGCCGCTCAGGAGTCCACTGGCCAGCGGAACCCGCACCACCACGGCCACTCCCCGGGAAGCGGCCTGTGCCAGGAAGAGGTCGGCGGGGCGCTGGCGCAACATGTTGAAGATGATCTGTATCGACGTCACTCCCGGGTACTCGAGTGCCTTGAGCCCTTCCTCGACCTTCTCGACGCTCACGCCGTAGTGGCGAATCCGACCTTGGTCCACCATCGAGTCGAGGGCCTCGAACACTTCGGGCCGGTAGTAGACCTCGGTGGGCGGGCAGTGCAGCTGTACCAGATCGAGCGTCTCCACTTCGAGGTTCTGCCTGCTGCGATCGACGAACGCGGTGAGGTTCTCCTGGTTGTAGCCATCGGCGTTGTGCGGGGAGAGGCGCCGCCCCGCCTTGGTCAATACGATCAGATCGACATCGGGTCGAGACCTACGGAACGCAGCAATCCGGCGCTCGCTCAGCCCGTCCCCATAGACGTCCGCGGTGTCGATGAGGTTCACACCGCGGGCTGCTGCCTCATCCAGCGCCGCAGCGGCGTCCGCATCGCTGACCCGACCCCAGTCGGCCCCCAACGCCCAGGCGCCGAGACCGACCACGGAGGTCTCCCAATCCGTCGACCCGAACCGCGTGTACCGCATGTCGCCTCCGATCCTCGGGCGCCCACGGTAGCCCCAGACCGAGGAGTCCCCATCGGTCCGGCAGGGCTCGCGCCACCAGGTTGGGACACCACGATCACTGAAAGGGTGACGCCCTCACAACTGGGTCACCGCGCCTGGCGCCGCGATGATGATCTCGGCCCCGGACACGGTCGTCCACTAGATGTTTGGTTCCAAGGGGTCAGTGGTCGTAGGGGGTGAGTGATCGAGCGGGTCCGTCTCGTTGGGTGGTTTCGTTGTGCCAGATGGCGGCGGTGAGAGCGAGGACGCGTTGGAGGATGCGGGCGCAGACGCCGGGACGGGTGCGGCCGCCGTGGCGTTCGAGGTCGAGCTGCGCTTTGAAGGTCTGGTTGACCGATTCGATGATTTGGCGGAACGCTTTGAGGTAGCGGCCACCGGCGCGAGGCGCCTCGGATTTCAGGTTGGGTCGGATCAGTGTGATCCCGGCCGCGTTGAGTTCGGTCTCGAAACTGGCGCGCCGGTAGCCCTTGTCGGCGATGAGGGTCACGCCGGTGGTGTCGAGGTTCCCGAACGCGATCATGTCGAGCGCGGTGTCGCGTTCGTCGGCCTTCGCGCCGGCGAGCGCGTACGCGACGGGGAGCCCTGAGGGTGTGGTGATGAGGTGCAAGCGGAGCCCCCAGAACCAGCGGGAATGCGACGCGCAGTACCCGTAGGTCGCCCAGCCGGCGAGGTCGGATCGTTTCGCGGTTTCGCGGGAACGGCCACATTCGACCGGTGTCGAGTCGATGAGCCACAGGTCGTCGCTCCATGACGGGCATGCCCGGGCCAGGTGAGCGATGACGTGTTGGAAGAGTTGGCCGGCGTGACGGAGGCGTTTGTTGTATCCGGGTCGTGCCGGGAGGTAGGGGAACCAGGGGCGGAGGTGGGTGCGGGCGTGGCGGATGAACCGTGCTTCAGAGGTGAACCCCAACAGCGCTTGCAACACGGCGAGGGTGAGCAGCTCCGCGTCGGTGAGTTTGGGGGCGATCCCGACGGCTGGCCGTTCTGGTGCCCACTGTGGGTGGTCGATGAGGAGATCGTCGATGGTGACGTAGAGTCGGGTCGCGAGGGTGTCCAGGTCAGGGTTCATGCGCTGTGTCCTCCGGGATCAGGGTTTGTTCAACGCCCCTGATCGTGGACACCCTCGCCACTCAACTGGTGGATGATCGCGCGGAGCGCGCGAATCCCTTGGAACTACTCATCTAGCTATGGGGTCGCCTCACCTCGCCCGTCGGGTACGTTCAACCAATGACCGCCACGGCCTCCCCGGCCTCGATCTGATCGTCGACAGTCTCGAGCCGACGGGATGAATCCAGGGCGGAGCGCGCCGGATGAACCCCCGGCCGACGAGGACGTCGATCCCGAGCGGCTCGCCGTCTGCGCCTATTGGCGCTGCGGGGAACTGTTCGAGCGGCGCAGTACCTCCCACCGCTATTGCCGAAAGGCCTGTCGCAGCCGAGACCGCAAGTGGCAGCGCGCCCAGGCGAGGCGAGCGAGGTGAGACCTACCGAGCACCGCTGCGGGGTCTGGCGACCCGAGTGTGAAGCCGTGGGCTGGCCGGGGAACGGCTCCTAGCGGAGGGACCCGCGGCGGGAACGGGCAACGACTCCCAGGATCCCCGTGCCGATCAGGATCAGCGCCACTGCCGGCATACCCAGACCATTGTTTCCGGTGACCGCGAGATCCGACTCGTTGCCCACCGAACCAGGCGTCGTCGTCGGCGGCGGCGACGCGGTGGTGGTCGTCTCGCCACCGACCCCCGACATCGTCGTCGTTGGGGCGATGGTCGTGGTGGTCGTCGTGGGAGCAGGCGTCGTGGTCGTGGTGGTTGTCGTGGTCGTGGTGGTTGTCGTGGTTGTCGTCGTTGTCGTGGTGGTCGCGACGATGTTCAGCTCCGCCGAGGCCAACACGGTATTGGGCTGCAACTCACGCGCGGTCAGATTCCAGGTGGTCGGGATCGGAGCGCCCGGGGCGACGTTCACGACGGCGTTGATCGTCGCCGTCGAACCGGACGAGGGCGCCGCCCAATCACAACTGACGTTCTGTGCCGCGGCGTTCAGCGCACAGCCCGTGAGGCCTGGCGTCGTGCCGAGCGTGAGTGTCCCCTGACCGCTACTTCCGTTGATGGCGACGCGCACCCGCACGTCGGTCAGGTCGGCGTTGGCCGTGAACACCGCCCTCACATCTGCGGTGGTTCCCGGCGACGTCGAGGACGGCGTCACGACGATGGTCGCCGTGACCGGAGCCTGCGCGGACGCCGGTGAGGGAAGAACCAGCGCTGCGAGAGCGAGTCCGATCAACGCGAGCGATGCTGACACCGCTCCTCGACGACGAACCGTTGAGCGTTGGCGAGGGGAATCCATGGCGGGATCCTAGGCGAGTCCGATGGTACCCGGGACCGACCGGACCTGGGAGGGGACCACCACCTCGTGTCGTCGGATTCGGCTCCGAGCCGCCCGGACCCACCACGTGGTCCATTCGACCCAGGAGAGCTGTCATGCGACCCATTCTCCTCAACCCGGCGGTCCCCGATGCCGAGGGGATGGTCAGACATCGACGGCGCGTTGGGCGCCTTCGTTGACCAGGAGATCCCCATGGAACCCACCACCACCACTCGACGGAGCAGCCGCAGCCGAACCGTCCAGGCCGTCGCCGCGGTCGCCGCGCTCCTCGTCGTCGGACTCCTCACCATCGAGGGATCACGAGCCGCGTTCAGCGCCACCACCACCAACGGCGTCAACACCTTCTCCTCGGGCACCGTCTCCATCACCGACGACGACGGCGGCGCCTCGGTCATGTTCACCCTCACCGGCATGGTCCCCGGCACCACCGCCACCCGCTGCATCAACGTCACCTACACCGGCAGCGCCCCCGCCGACGTCAAGCTCTACGGAACCGTCGCCGGCACCGGCCTCGCCACCTACCTCAACACCGTCGTCGACGTCGGCACCGGAGCCACCGGCGGACACCGGATTCAACTGCACCGGCTTCACCGCCGGCGTCAACGCCTTCACCAACACCCTCGCCACCTTCGGCACCACCCACACGAACTACGGCAACGGCAACGGCACCAACTTCGCGGCCGCGACCACCGGCACCACCCGCAGCTACCGCGTCACCGTCACCCTCCCCGACACCCCCGCCGTCGTCCGCCGGCGCCCAGAACCTCAACGCCAACGCCACCTTCACCTGGGAAGCCCAGAACACCTGAGCCGGGACCCAGATGCCCCGACCGTGAGGATCACCTCTCCCCGACAACGACCCGGTGACCGGCCCCCGCCGGCACCGGGTCTGTCGCGTCCGGGACGAGACGCCACCAACGGGCCCGCGTCGGCCGGTACGCCGCCGGCACGTGCCGCCAACGACCACTGTCCATCGGCTTGTGCGGTCGTCGACGCCTGGCGGGCCGTCCACGCCGATCACCGACAACGACCTGATCCCCTGCGAGAGCCTGTCCTGACCCCGGCAGGTGTGGGCCGGATGGCCCATCGGCGGCCCGCCCTGGCTCAATTTCCTCAACTGGGCCCTTGAACGGGCCGACTCTATGTCTGACATCACCGTGCGCGCGTTGGGCGCCGTCGTTGACGAGGAGATCCCCATGGAACCCACCACCACCACTCGACGGAGCAGCCGCAGCCGAACCGTCCAGGCCATCGCCGCGGTCGCCGCGCTCCTCGTCGTCGGACTCCTCACCATCGAGGGATCACGAGCCGCGTTCAGCGCCACCACCACCAACGGCGTCAACACCTTCTCCTCGGGCACCGTCTCCATCACCGACGACGACGGCGGCGCCTCGGTCATGTTCACCCTCACCGGCATGGTCCCCGGCACCACCGCCACCCGCTGCATCAACGTCACCTACACCGGCAGCGCCCCCGCCAACGTCAAGCTCTACGGAACCGTCGCCGGCACCGGCCTCGCCACCTACCTCAACACCGTCGTCGACGTCGGCACCGGAGCCACCGGCGGAACCGGATTCAACTGCACCGGCTTCACCGGCGGCGTCAACGCCTTCACCAACACCCTCGCCACCTTCGGCACCACCCACACCAACTACGGCAACGGCAACGGCACCAACTTCGCGGCCGCGACCACCGGCACCACCCGCAGCTACCGCGTCACCGTCACCCTCCCCGACACCCCCGCCGTGTCCGCCGGCGCCCAAGGCCTCAACGCCAACGCCACCTTCACCTGGGAAGCCCAGAACACCTGAGCCGGCGGCCCGGGCACCAACTCCATGAGCACCACTCCCGCATCCGTCCGATCCGGTGACCGGCCCCCCGCCGGCACCGGGTCCGACGCGTCCGGTGTCGAACGGGGCGTCGACGCTGCGCACCCCGCGGCGGTCGCCCGGTTCATCGGCGGGACCGCCGCGCTGTTCCTCGTCGGTATCGCAGTGTGGGGGCTCGTGATCGCGGTCGTGCCCTCCACCGCCCTGCAATGGAAATCCGTGGTCGTCACCTCAGGATCGATGACCCCCGCCCTCCAACCCGGCGACCTCGTCATCGCCCAACCCACCGACACCACCCTCACCGACGGAACCGTCGCCGTGTTCCGAACCGACAACCCCGACCGCCTCGTCACCCACCGCATCACCACCACCAACCCCGACGGCACCTACACCACCAAAGGCGACGCCAACCCCCAACCCGACTCCACCCCCCTCGACACCGACCACATCGTCGGAACCGGACGACTCCGCATCCCCTACCTCGGCACCCCCCTCCTCTGGCTCCGACACCACAACTGGGCCGCCCTCACCCTCCTCACCCTCACCCTCGCCGCCCTCACCCACCTCACCCGCTACGCCCTCCGCCCCCAACACGACCCCTGGGCCACCCCCACCCCCACGGCGGCCCGAGCGACCCCGCATCGGTCGATCCGACCCTGGACCGGCGCCGGCCTGTGCATCGCCGCCTTCGCGGCGGCCATTCCCCTGCAGTCCGAGCCCGCCTCGGCCGCGTTCAGCGCGACCACCGTGAACGGCGGCAACGCCTTCTTCTCGACCTCGAGCTTCTGTCCCGGAACGGTGATCCTCACGCCCATCGCCGACGCGACCGGTCTGGCCGAGGCCCCGACCCAGAACTTCGGGTCGATCGCCTGGATCGGGGTGCGCGGACACTCGACCTACAACGAGCGGGCCTTCGTGAAGTTCGATCTGCCGCCCAAGCCGGCCGGCTGCTCCGTGCTCGGGGCGGAACTCACGCTCACCACGAACGCCTATGCGGCCGGAAGAACCCACGACGTCCGACTGGCCGCCGGTCCGTGGGCCGAGAACACACTCACCTGGAACAACAAGCCGGGCCTCGCCGGGCCGAGCGTCACCCGACCGTCGTCGGCCACCACCCAGGTCTGGGATGTGACCCCACACGTGGCGGCCTCCTATCCCACCAACAACGGATTCGTGATCAAGGACACCGTGGAGGGTTCGGGCAACGCCCTCTGGCAGGAGTACCGCAGCCGGGAGTCCGCCACTCCCCCACTGCTGAAGGTGGCATACGGATGAGCACGGCAACGCTTCCCACCGGGCGGCCGGCCGCGCCGGCCGCCGTCGACCGCGACGACCGGCCCGCGGCCGCTCCCAAGGTCCGGCGACGCGGCATCGACCGCGCCGTGCTCCTGGTCGTGTGGATGTATCTGACGGCGCAGCTGTGTCTCGCCGCGTGGGTGGTTGTCCCTGCGCTGGCACTGGGCTGGGACCCCCACGTGATCACGTCGGGCTCGATGACCCCCAAGATCCGCGTGGGCGAGGTGGTGCTGGCCACTCCGCCGCCCAGCCAGGAGCTCGAAACCGGCACCATCGTCGTGTTCGACGACCCTGAGGGGGGCGGCCTGATCACCCACCGGATCGTCGGCATCGAGGACGACGGCTCGTATCGGACCCAGGGCGATGCCAACCCGACGCCGGACCCGCGTCCTCTCCCCGCCTCCGAGGTGGAGGGTGTCGGTCGTCTCCTGGTCCCGATGATCGGCCTGCCCGCGGCGTGGCTGCGCAACGGCGACACGTTCAAGTTCATCGCCTGGGCCACCATGACCATCACCGCGCTCGCTATCGCCCCCGCCACCGCGGTCGAGCGCCGCCTGGCGAGGAAGGACAGGACGTCGTGAACGGCGACGCGCAGCCCGGATGAGCTCCGATGGAGCGGATCGCCGGCCGACTCCATCGATCGCGCCCTCCGCCAGCTCAGATTGATCGTCGGCGCCGGCGTCATCCTCCAGTTCGTCGTGACCGACCAGGCGGGCACGCTCCCGGGACGGCAGACCGCCATGTTGGCCCTGGCCACGGCGCTCGCGGTCGTCGGCGTGAACCACCTCTCGGTGCTGTCCGGCAAGGCCGAGGGGGCCGTCGCCCGCAACCTTCTGCACGTGGCGGTCCTCGCGGCCGATTGTGCGTTCACCCTGCTCATCGTGAACCAACTCGACCTCCTCGATCCCGAGGTGTCGTGGGCCCTGCTCGTCGTCCCGGTCCTCGAGGGAGCCCTCCGCTTCCGGCTCCGGGGTGCCGTCGTCGTGTGGGCCGCCATCACGGTGGTGTACGTGGGCCTGTCGTTGTCGGTCCCGCCCAACTTCGACGACCCGCTCACCGCCGCGACGTTCCTCGGAGCCGTGCAGACGCTGCTGTATCGATCCGGAATCGTCCTCCTCGTCGCGGTGCCGGGCGGCTATCTCTCCGATCAGCTCGTCCGGGCGATCGACGATCAGCGGCAGGCCCAGCTCGAGGCCTCGCGCCGAAGCTCGCTGCTGGTCGAGGTGGTCGAGGCAGGACGGACCGTGGGGCGGCTCGGCGCCGACCTCCAATCCGAGGTGTCCGACGCCATTCTCGGCCTGGGGTTCGACGTCGCCGACTGGTGCCACCTCGACGGACGCGAGGGTTGGGTCGACTCGCACGCGCGCCGCAACAACACGGCGGTGTCTCTCCCGCCGGGCCGCCGAGATGGCCGACGTCCTCGACATGGCGGCGGGCGAGGAACTGACCTACCTGGTCGGGCCGGCCGAGGACGATGCCGAACTCGAACGCACCCTCACCGATCACGGCTTGGGAACTGTCGTCATCTGCCCGGTTCCGGGCCACCAGGGAACACGGTCCGCTCTCCGCGCCGCCGTCGGGACCGGACGCACTCCCCCCGACAGCCAGATCGAGTGCCTCGAGCTGCTGGCCGGGCAGATGAGCGTCGCCTTCGACAACGGCGAACTGGTCGGCCGACTCAACCTCGCCCAACAGAATCTCGAACACCAGGCCAACCACGACGCCCTGACCGGCCTGGCCAACCGACTGCTGTTCACGAAGCGACTCAACTCTGCGCTCGCCGACACCGAGGCATCCGACGGCGCTCGACCCCTCAGCATCCTGTTCATCGACCTCGACCGCTTCAAGGAGGTCAACGACACCCTGGGTCACGATGTGGGTGACGAACTCCTCGTGGCCGTGGCCGGACGCCTCACCCACTCGGTCCGCTCGAACTGGACGGTCGCCCGCCTCGGGGGCGACGAGTTCATCATCCTGCTGCCCGACACCGACGAGGACGCTGCCGCGGCCGCAGCCGAGCGGGTCGGTGAGCGACTGAACCGACCCCTCACCCTGAAGGGTCACTCCATCGGGCTGTCGGGGAGCGTCGGCGTGGTCGTCACGCGGGGCGGTCACGACGGTGCCGAACTCATGCGGCGCGGCGATGTCGCCATGTACCAGGCCAAGGCCCACGGTCGTTCCACCTGGCGGGCCTACTCCCCCGAGCTGGACCAGGACAACAAGTCGCGCAACGGCCTGGCGCTCTCGCTCCGTCGGGCTCTCGACGACTCCGCCCTGTCGGCCGACTACCAGCCGATGGTGCGGGTGTCGGACGGATCCATCGTGGCCCTCGAGGCCCTGGTTCGCTGGAACGATCCCGAACTGGGACAGATGCCGCCGGACAAGTTCATCCCCGTGGCGGAGGACTCCGGGCTCATCGAGGATCTGGGCAACTTCATGTTGGAGGAGGCATGCAGCCGGGCCCGTCTCTGGCGTGCGGTGTCTCCGTCGACCGACCTGTCGATCTCGGTCAACATCTCACCCATCCAGGCCCGCCGTGACGGTTTCGTGGAGATGGTCATGTCGGTCCTCGCCCGCCACGGTCTCCAACCCCACAACCTGATCCTCGAGTTGACCGAACGGGTCATGGTCGAGGCGGAGGTGCAGGAGGTGCTCGCCAATCTGCGGGACCGGAAGATCCGCATCGCGGTCGACGACTTCGGTGCCGGGCACGCGTCGATCG
Organism: uncultured Microthrixaceae bacterium; assembly: GCA_963700425.1. Taxonomy (GTDB): domain Bacteria; phylum Actinomycetota; class Acidimicrobiia; order Acidimicrobiales; family Microtrichaceae; genus CAVOXO01. The sequence continues at coordinate 344,153 of CAVOXO010000002.1, forward strand.
GATCGCTGTGGCGGCTGCCCGTCGACATCCTGAAGATCGATCGGGCGTTCGTCAGCCAGGTCGGCGAGAACTCTCGGCAGTACGCCATTCTGAAGTCGATGATCCAGCTCGGACACGACCTGGGCATGACCGTGACCGCCGAAGGGGTCGAGACCGCTGCGGACCTCGAACTGCTGAGCGGGCTCGGTTGCGACTCCGTGCAGGGATACCACCTCTATCGCCCCATGAACCCAGAGGCCGTCACCGCACTGCTGTCGCGACCCGATCCCCTGGGAGAGCAGTTGTCTCCGTTGCCGCCGCCGGCGACGGCGGGTGCCCTCCCTCCGGTGACCAGGACGGTGAGCTGACATGCCGACCGCATTCCGAACCCCCGGCCCTCCGACGCTGGGCCCCGGCTCCGAGAACGAGGAGCGGGCCACGCTCGACGCCGCCCGCCTGATCACGTTCGCGGTGACCGCGCTGCTCATCAGCTTCCTCGTGATCGGACGGACCAGTTCCGTTCTCGACGCCGACGCACAGGCCTCGGGCAGCACGCTGTCGTCGGGCAGGGTCGAACTCCGCGACGACGACAACGGCGCCACCCTCTTCGACCTCCCCGCCCTCCTTCCGGGAGAACCCGTCACCAACTGCCTCGAGGTGGTGTATCTCGGAAGTGTGTTCGGCGGCGACATCCGGCTCTCCGCCAAGGGTGGCGGAGAACTGGCCCCCTACCTCGACACCGAGATCCTCATCGGAGAAGGGGGCGGTTTCGAGAACTGCGACGATTTCGTCCCCACCGACACGTTGTTCGAGGGAACCCTCGAGGAGTTGGGCGCGGCTCACGGAGTGAACGGCACGCCCCTGTCGGCCTTTCCGATCCGCGAGGCGCGCGTCGCCCGGACGTTCCAGATCACCTTCGAACTCCGCGACGATGCCGCCGCGGAAGGCGGGTCGGCCACGACGTCGTTCCAGTGGACCGTCGACGCCTGATGATGACCGCCTGACGAAGGCCGCCGGCACATGAGGGCATCGGGCGGTCCCGCTGCCCTGGCCCCAGCGACGCCGCAACAGCCATGATGCGGAGATGAGCGACACCCCCTGGACCAACGACGCCTGCTCGCTGGTGGAGGCGTTCCGCCGCGGCGAACGATCACCCCGCGAAGAGCTGGAGGCGACGCTCGCCGCCATTGGGTCGACCGACCTCAACTGCTTCTCGCATCTCGATCCCGCGCGTGCCCTGGACGCCGCGTCGACGGCCGACGTGTCGCTGCCGTTCGGCGGCGTTCCGGTGGGCGTCAAGGAACTCGATTCCGTGGCGGGCTGGCCCGACACCCACGCATCGGTGCCGTTCCGCGACGAGATCGCCACCCGGACCTCGACATCGGTCGATCGACTGAGCGGCCGCGGCGGCGCTGTTCTGGTCGGCCTCACCACGGCCAGCGAGTTCGGTGGTCTGAACGTGAGCGTGTCGAAGTTGAACGGTGTCACCCACAACCCGTGGCGGCGGGGTCGGACGGTCGGAGGATCGTCGGGAGGCAGCGCGGCGGCGGTCGCGGGAGGCCTGGTCACGCTCTGCACCGCGGCTGACGGCGGCGGCTCGATCCGAATTCCTGCCGGCTACGCCGGGCTGGTGGGGATGAAGGGCACGTACGGCCGCGTCCCGAGAGGACCGAGCGCGTATTCGCGCCCGAGCACCGAGGTGTTCGGATGCCTCGGTCGCTCGGTCCGCGACACTGCCCGCTACTTCGACGTCGCGGCCGGATTCGATTCGCGTGATCCGTGGAGTCTTCCGTCGCACGGCAACTGGGAGGCCGACCTGGGAACCCACGATCTGTCGGGACTCAAGGTCGCCGTGCTCCCCTCACTCGGGGGCGTCGAACTCGACCCGGGAGTTGCCGATCGGATCCGGACCTGCGCCGACGAGCTCATCGCGACCAGCGGCATGGTCGAGGTTCCGCTGCAACTCGACCTCCCCAATCTCGCGGCCGAATGGATGATGGGCAACATCTCGACGCTGCTCGCCGAATTGGGGGATCGATGGCCGGGCTGCGCGCCCGACCTCACCGACGCCATCACCGACGGACTCCGCCTCAGCCAGGCCTTCTACAACCTGAACACCGCGGCGGTCGCCGAGCGCAAGCGGCTCGAGGTCACCATGCGGATGGCCGAAGCGTTCGACCGGGCCGACCTCATCATCGCCGCCACCAACCCCGGCGTGGCGTTCGCTGCCGAGGCCGAGATGAGCAGCCCACCGCACCCGGTTCTCGACAAGGTGATGACCAACCGTTACTCCCGGGGAGGAATCCGGGGCGCTCTGGCGACGGTTCGGGCCGCGGGCGGCCTGGCACCGCGGCTTCCCCACGCGCTCATCGACCGCGCGACCAACGCCATTCCCGACATCGTCAACATGGGCGGCCTGACGATCATCTCGAACATCTACGGCAACCCGGCGGTATCGATCCCCGCGGGGCTGATCGACGGACTGCCGCTCGGCATGCAGGTGCTGGCTCCCCACCACGCGGATGCGCTGCTCTTCGATGTGGCATTGACCGCAGAGCGGGAAGTGGGCTGGCCCATGACCGCTCCGGTGGTCGGCACAGCATCCGCCTGACCCCGATCCAGCGCGTGCGGTATCCGTGATCGATCACGGATCTGGTATGCTTACCCCATGCCATCACCTCCGTCTGACGATCAGAACCTCATCCTCGCCATCGCGGCCGGATGGAACAGCCTCGAACGGCGCCTCGACGGCGCGACGTCGAGCATCACCGGGATCAGCTTCGCCGAGTACCGACTGCTCCGGTGCCTCGCCGATGCACCCGGGGGCCACGCCAGTCGCGTCGATCTCGCCGACACGGTGGGGATGACGTCCTCGGGGGTCACCCGGGCGCTGCGGCCCTTGGAGAAGCTCGGTGTCGCCGAGACCACCCGGAGTGAACGCGATGCACGGCTCGCCCTGGCATCGCTGACGGCGGCAGGACGCGAACTCGTCGAGACTGCATCGGGCGTCGTCGACGATGTCGCGCGCCAGCTCTTCGAGCGCTCTCCCGACATCGCACGCAATCGCGCTCACGTACTTCAGCTGATGGAGGACATCGCCGGCCTGCCCCGGGTTTCAGCGCGGTGAGGGGATGATCCGCTCCGCGAATGGCAGCGCACGGATCCGGGTGATCCACTTGCGAGCCGGAGCGGTACCGAACCGTTCCGCTGCCAACCAGGCGGCAAAGGGCATGCCCACGAAGAACAATCGCGGCGACAGACCGTGGCCGATCCAGGTGTAGAGGGTCACGGCGACGAACATGGTGAACCCCACGACGTCGGGGCTCATCAGGGTGGCGACCCAGCCGTCGATCCGCTTGCGCGGGAGGATCCGCCAGAACGCCGGCAGGCCCAGGGGCAGGATCGCCAGCGCCATCGGGGCGAGATTGAGCACGTGTTGGTTCTCCACGAGGACCTCGAACTTGATTCCCATGTCCCAGGCTCCCTCGGCATCGACGTTCGCCCGGGTGAGCCACAGGCCGGCGAGACCCGCGACCGCAGCTGACCCCACCAGCAGCGCGCCCTCGATCCGTCGGTCCGCGTAGTGACGCCACACCCAGGCCACCAGGACCGCTCCGAACATCAGTGTGGTGTCCTTCAACGGATACGCCGTCAACATGAGCGGGACGACCCACCATTCGCGGCGCGAAACCAACAACAACCACCCGACCGCCATGAACATGAAGACGGCCGGGTCGATCAAGACGCCGCCGGCGAACATCAGCACGTTCCAGTTGACCGCCACGGCCAGCGCCACGATCCACACGGCGGTGTCCGAGGCGCGACTCCTACCGAGGGCGAGGACCACGGCGGCGACGCCGATGAGGGAGAACGCCAGGTTCACGAGGCCGATCGAGAACCCCTCGTCGTCGAGGGGTACCCGGGACGCCAGCCACGGCACCCCTGGTCGGTCGATCCACGGGCTGTAGAGGACCTCCTCGCCGATGGCCTCCCGGGTGGCGCCACGGTCGAGGGCGACCATCGACAGGTACTGGCGCTCATCGACAACGGTGCGATCGATGGTGCGGCCGCTGGAGGTCACGAACGCTGCGGGGTCGCTCGTGCGGGTCAGGACGTCGACGAGGTCGATACGACCGAATCGAACCGAACCCAACACCACGACCGACAGGAGGGCAATCGTCATCAGCATGGGTAGCCGCTGTCGACGGGTCTCCGATGCCGGCATCTCGCGCAGGTCGGTCATGGTGTCCTCCGGCACCGTCGTCTCCGCCGGCGGCGACCCGCGGTCGTTCGATCATGCCGGTGCTCACCACGAGTCCGTCCTCGCGCAACGGGAGCCGGCCAGCGGCCGGCTCCCGTTCGTGCTCCCGCCAGGTTCTCTCAGGTCACAGGGCGTCGGACCCCCATTCGCCGGTGCGGATCCTCATGACCCGATCGACGGGTGTGGCCCAGATCTTGCCGTCGCCGATCTTGCCGGTCTTCACGGCGGCCGCAATGGCCTCCATGATCCGGTCGACGTCGTCGCTTCCTACGAGAACCTCGACCTTGAGCTTCGGAAGGAAGTCGACCTTGTACTCGGCGCCCCGGTAGGTCTCGGTGTGGCCACCTTGACGCCCGTGACCCTTCACCTCGGTCACCGTCATGCCTGGGAGACCCAGATCGATGAGAGCGGCCTTGGCCTTGTCGAGCCGGTGATGTTTGATGATTGCGGTGATGGTGTGGATCATTTCGATGTCCTCTCTCAGACCCTGATCGAGTCCGACGACAGCGCCGGCTCATAGTCGATGTTGGTGAGGTCGACGCTGTCATCGGCATAGCCGGGAGCACCGTGCTCCTCGACGTCGAGACCGGCCATCTCCTCTTCAGGGGTGACCCGCAGCCCGATGGTCTTCTTCATGATGAAGAAGAGGACGCTGGTGGTCGCAGCCACCCAGGCGATGATGATGACCGCCATGAGAGCCTGCATCGCCAGCTGGCTCAGACCACCGCCGTAGAACAGACCGGCGTCCTCCCGACCCAGGAAGGCGTCGTCGTAGCGGGCGAAGAGGCCGATGGAGAGAACGCCCCACAGACCGCAGATCCCGTGCACCGACACTGCGCCGACCGGATCGTCGACCCGGAGCCGGTCGACCCCGAGGACCGAGAACACCACGATCAGGCCACCGATGGCGCCGATGACGAGCGCTGCCCAGGGCTCGACCGTGCCGCAACCGGCCGTGATGGCCACCAGTCCGGCCAGCGTGCCGTTGCCGGCCATGCCGATGTCGGGCTTGCCGGCGACGATCCAGATGGTGGCGGCGGCGACGCATGTTCCAGCGGCCGCGGCGAGCAGGGTGTTGAGGGCCACGTAGCCGACGGCCATGTCGGCGGCCAGCTCCGAGCCGGGATTGAACCCGAACCATCCGAAGGCGAGGATGAACACGCCGGTGATCACGAACGGCGACGAATGCCCGAGGATGGCCCGGGGCTTGCCGTCGGGGCCGTACTTGCCGAGGCGTGGGCCCAGGAAGATCGCGCCCATCAGGGCCGCCGTGCCGCCCGCCATGTGAACGATGCCGGATCCGGCGAAGTCCGAATAGACGGCGTCACCGACGTTCATCTGGGCGATGAGTCCCCCACCCCAGGTCCAGTGGACGACGAAGGGATAGATGACTGCAGTCATCAGCGCCGAGAAGATGAGGTAGCTGCCGAATTTCGTCCGTTCCGCCATGGCTCCCGAGGCGATGGTGACCGCGGTCGCCGCGAACACCACCTGGAAGAAGAAGAACGTGGCGATGGAGAGATTTCCGACGCCGCTGCCTCCGGGTTCGAAGAGCGTGCTGGACGATCCCAGGAACCAACCCGAGTCGCCGAAGATCTTGTTCCCGCCGCCGAAGGCGAAGGCGTAGCCGACGGCGAAGAACATCACGACGCCGATCGCCATGTCAGAGAGGTTCTTGGCCATGATGTTCGAGACGTTCTTCGCTCTGGTCAGGCCCGCCTCGACAAGAGCGAATCCCGCCTGCATGAAGAACACCATCGCTCCGGCGATGAAGACCCAGATGTTGTCGAGAATGACCTGGACTCCCTCGGCCGCGAGGCCTTCCGCGTCCTGGGCCGACGCCTGAGCGGTGACCAGTAGCGATCCGAGTACCAGGATCGTCGATCCCGTTAACACTTTCCGTTTCATGCTCTCTCCCTTTCGATGGGCCCGTGACGCGTCGCCACGGTGGGGGTGATGGATGCAAGGTAGACATCACCCATTTCCGGACCATTCGAGCGTCGTTACGGTTCCCTTTCCTCTATCTGACAGTTATCTGACAGTTCCAGGACATAGCCGCGGGACCGGACCGTCCGAATGGCGACGCCCATTCCGTCGAGGCGACGGCGCAGCCGACCCATCGCCACGTCGACGACGTTTCGGTCCACGTCGTCTCCCGGCCACACCGACTCGGCGAGGACGTCACGCCTCACCACGGTGCCCTCCCGATCCACCAGGGCGCGCAACAGGCCGTACTCCGTCGGCGACAGGGTGACGCTGCGATTCCCGCTGCGGAGGACTCCGTCGAAGAGGTCGACGGGCCGCCTGGCCCGCAGCGCCCTGGTCGCCAGGATCGACGAACGAACGGCTTTGACGGTCTCGGGTTCATCGTCGGCGACGAAGTCCTCGAGCGGATCACCGTCCATCTCGGGGATGTTGCCCGGATCGACCAGCACGAGGCGCGGCCACCCCTTCTCGCGGGCGTCGGCGAGTACATCGGCCTGTTCTGGCCAGCGAATGCGCATGACCTCCATCAGGGCGACGATAGGAGCCGAGTGTTTCGCCACTGTTTCACGGTGATGAAGGGTGGGAGCCGACGAGTCGGCCCCCACCGATCCGACGCCGTGACTGCATCGTGAGCCCCCCGGCCGCCAGAATGGCCCCGTGACCGAGGACGACGACGACCTGATCCACAGGATCGAGGACGCGGCCATCGAGGCCGAATTCGAGACGGGGGTTCACGAGGACACCGTCGAGGAGGCGAAGGCCCACATCCTCATCCGGATCGCACGCATGTCGTTGGCGATGGCCGTCATCGCCGTCGGCGTCGTGCTCCTGCCCCTACCGGGACCGGGATGGCTGGTCATCGCCGGCGGTCTGACCCTGCTGGCCCGCGACGTGGCGTGGGCGGATCGGCTGCTCTTCATGGTGCGCCGGAAAATCCCCGGCATCCCCGACGACGGCAAGATCCCTCATTCCACGATCGCGACGATGCTCACGTTGGCAGCGGCCGCCACGGCGTTCGCCCTCTGGTGGTCGCTCGGTCGCGGTTGACCACGCAATAGCGTGACCTCGATGCAGATCGTCTATCTCTCCGACCGACCCGGCGTTCTCGAGGAGACGTGGCGACACGTCTCGATGTTCATGAGCTGGGCGGACGCCGCGATCGTGGTCACCCCGCGGTCCAGGGTGGCCGACATGCCGACCGATCCCGCGATCACCGTTCTGGCGGACGAGGACGTGGCATCGATGACCACGCGAGAGCTGGGCGAGCTCGACCACGTTCGTCGGAATGTCACCCTTCGCCGTGCTCTGAGTGCCACCGACGTCGCTCGACGAGGTCTTCGTATTGTCCGACGACGACTACCGACCGCTCAAGGAGGTCGGTGTCGAGCGGTTCACGGGACCCGATGGCGACATCGGCTACTACTGCTACGAGCTCGGGGCCTGGACCGGGAACTCGACCCCCTTCGATCTCGCGCAGCACACCTCCCGCGACGCGCTCGAGTTCCTGGGCTGCCCCCAACGGTCGTACGGCTCCCACATGCCCCAGATCATGCGACTGGACCTGTTCCGCGAGGCCTTCGACACACTCGACGTCCTGACCGCGGACCCGATGATCTGCGAATGGACGCTGTACTTCAATCTCGGCCTGTCTCGGCATGCCGACCGCTTCGCCGCTCCTCGACCATTCGAGACCCTCTGCTGGCCCCAATACCCCGGCGAGTGGCCGTGGTGGGTGCGACCCCGCGAGATCACCTTCGAGAACTTCTACCCCGACCTCTACCGCGATGGACACCTCTTCGCCGGACTCCCCACCGAGGTGGGCGTCGGCATCGAGGACACCGTCCGCGCGAACTTCGACAAGATCACCCGGTGGTCGGCGTTCGCCCGGCACGAGCGCGGCACTCGACTTCCCCGACGACATCGCGAACCCCTGGACAAAGGACTCGGCATGGCGCAAGGGGGCGTTCTCGGGGCTGCGGCGCCTGCGACGGGCCCATGACTACCTCGCCAGGGAGGACCGGGCCCTGCTCACCGAGATCGCGGGAACCGTCCGCCGGCTCGCCGATGAGGCATCGACGGGCTCCGACAGCCCCCACTGCTAGCTTCCCCAGCCGTGGAGACGTCCGAGCGATCCGCTCGACCGAACATCGTTCGCGACCTCGACGTCGCTCCCTGGGTCGCGATTCTGGCTGCAGGGGTGGCACTCGGGTCACTGCTCGTCCGCTTCTTCGTGCCGACAGCCCTGTGGCTCGACGAGGCGCTGAGCGTCAACATCTCCGCGCTCCCGATCGGTGACATCCCCGACGCACTCCGCCAGGACGGCCATCCCCCCCTCTACTACGTGCTGCTGCACGGCTGGATGGCTCTCGTCGGTGATGGCGACCGCGCCGTCAGAATGCTGTCGGGCCTCATCGGCGTGGCCACCCTTCCGCTGTCGTTCCTGGTCGGCCGACGGCTCGGCGGCAATCGGCTCGGATGGACGCTCACTCTGGTCGTGGCCCTGTCGCCGTTCGCCTTCCGCTACGGGAGCGAGACCCGCATGTACTCGCTGGTCATCTTCGAGGTCTTCGCCGGCTGGCTCGTCGGCGAGAAGCTCCTCGATCGCCCCACGCCGGCGCGCTGGGCAGGGTCGACACTGGTGGTCTCGGCGCTGTTGTGGACCCACTACTGGTCGCTGTGGCTGCTCGCCGGGGTCGGGCTGCTGCTCATCGCCCGCCTGATCCGTTGTCGACGGGGCGGCGACGCCGGTGCGGTCCGCAACACCGCTGTCGCGCTCTCGGCAATGGTGGTGGGGGGTCTCACCTTCGTTCCGTGGCTCCCCAACTTCCTCTACCAATCTCAGCACACCGGCACCCCGTGGGCTCCGCCGTTCCGCCCCGCCACGCTCGTCGTCACCTCCCTCGTCGACTTCGGTGGTGGCCCCTTCAGCGAAGCGCAGATGCTGATGTTCGCCATCGCGGTGCTGCTCGTGCTGGGGGCGTTCGGCGTCGCAACCGACGCGGCGGGGATGGGTCTCCGCTGGGCGACCAGCGTCGACGCCCGCCGGCCGCTGATGTTGTTGGCGGCAACCACCGTCGTTGCGTCCGCGGCCGGGCTGGCCACGGGCATCGCCTTCGCTCCCCGATACGCGGCGGTGTACTTCCCCTTCGCCATGGCACTGGTGGCGCTCGGGCTCGACCGCTTCTCACCGGGGACCGCTCGAAACGTCACGCTGGCCGCGTTCTGCGTGATGTGCGCCGCCGGCACGTTCTTCGTGCTCAGGGTCGAACGGACCCAGGCGGACGTCATCGCCGACGCGGTCGCACGGGTCGACGAACGCGCCTACGTCGTCACCTGCCCTGACCAACTCGGGCCCTCCGTGAGCCGGGCCCTCGACGGTTCGCCGGCGACCGTGGTGGCCTACCCACGCCTCGACGACCCGACCCGCGTCGACTGGGTGGACTACGAGGAGCGCAACGAGCGGAACGATCCCCCGACCATCGCGGCTGACGTTCTGGCCCGCGCCGGTGACAGGACCGTGGCGGTGGTCTTCATGGACACGTATCTCACGCTCGAGGGCCAGTGTCAGGCACTCGTCGACGCCCTCGCCGCCAACCGGACGCCCGAACGGATCGTCACCGCCGAACCCGAGGACTTCTACGAGCCGATGAACATGATCGTGTTCAGCAGCGGTGCCCAATGAGCGACACCCCGGCACGCCGGGCCCACTGGACCGAGGCTCTCGTTCCCTTCGTCGTGGCCCGGCTCTGCGTGGCGGCCGGATATGCCGCGGCGCAGTCGGCCGCCTCCTACTCCGGCATCGACTCGATGTGGACCCACCTCCGAGAGGGGTTGGTCACCTGGGACGGGACCTTCTACCGGACCATCGCGGAGCACGGCTACTCGATGGGCACCACCGGTCTCGCCGAGGACAATCCGTTGCGGTTCTTTCCGCTCTACCCCCTCCTGGCGCGGGGGTTGTCGCTGTTCACGCTCGGCAGCGCGGCCATCGCGCTCGTGATCATCGCCAACGGTGCCGCCTTCCTGTGCCTCCTCGCGCTGCGACGGCTCGTCGCGGAGACCTTCGACGACGACGATCTGGCCCGTCGCTCGATGTGGTGGCTGGCGCTGTTCCCCGCCGGAGCGGTCATGGTGATGGCCTACGCCGAATCCCTCATGTTGCTCTTCACCCTCTGGGCCTTCATCTCGCTCCGGGAGAGCCGATGGCCACGCGCCGCACTCTTCGTCTTCGCCGCGGCCCTCACCCGTCCCGTCGGGGTCCTGCTCATGGTCCCCATGGCGATCGAGGTATGGGACCGTCGCTCGACGATCACCCAGGCGAAGGAACGGGTCGCGGCCATCGCCACGATCGCCGCGGCACCGCTCGGAACGGCGGTGTATCTCGGAGCGGTCGGCCGACGCTTCGGCGACGCCTGGCTTCCGGTCGACATACAGTCCGAGCTCCGTGGCGACATGGCGTTCCCGCTCATCCGCCTGTGGGACGCGGTGACGCTCACCCTCGGGGAGTCGCAGAAGGACGGGCCGAACCTGGCCTTCGCCCTCGTGCTCATCGCGGCCATCGTCATCATGGCCCGGTTCGTTCCGCGCTCGTGGACCGCCTACACCGCCGTCACGGTGATCGTCGCGCTGTCGTCGACCAACATCGACTCCATCGGCAGATACGGACTCGTGGCCTTCCCCGTGGCGGTCGCCTTCGCCCATCTGTTCGGCACGGAACGGAGATCGACCCCCGCGCTGGCCGTCTCGGCCGGAGGGCTCGTGGCGGTGACGACGATCTCGTTGGTGGGCACCTACATCCCCTGAGGCGGGGACACGACCGATCGGCGATGCGCGTGGTCGATCCGTCAACCACCGAAGTAGCTCGCCGCCAACTGTTCGGGGTGCTCAGCCCAGTCACGGGCCGGCGCTTCGGCCACGATCCGGCCGCGACTCATCACATAGGCCCGATCGGCCACGCCGAGTGCCATCTGGACGTGCTGTTCCACGAGCACGACCGCGGTGCCGCTGTCGGTCGCGATGTCGCGGCAGCGGTCGAGAATCGACCGCACGACGATGGGCGCCAGACCGAGGCTGAGCTCATCGACCAGGAGCACCGACGGATGGAAGACCAGCGCCCGCGCCACCGCGACCATCTGGGCCTCTCCGCCCGACAGTGTTCCCACCCGCTGGGTCAACTTCGCCTCGAGGGTCGGGAACCATCCGATCGTCTCGTCGATCGCGGCCGTGCCCCGTCGCCCCCCTGCCAGCCGGAGGTGCTCGGCCACGGTCAACGACGGAAACAACATCCTCGACTCGGGTACCAGCGACAGACCCCGTGACGGGAGACGGTACGACGGCGTCCCGTCGATGGACTCACCTGCCAGCAGCACCTCGCCCCCCGAACGGTTGACCAGGCCGGCGAGCGCGCCCAGGGTCGTCGACTTGCCCGCCCCGTTCGAACCGAGGAGGCAGACGACCTCGCCGGCGTCGACGTCGAGATCGACGCCCCGAACCACATCCGCGCCGCCGTACGAGGCCCGCAGACCCCGCACCGACAACGCGCTCACGGAGTCACCGTCACGCCCAGATACGCCTTCATCACCGCCGGATCCGCGGCCACCTCCTGAGGGGTACCCGAGGCGACGATCTCGCCGGCGTCCATCACGTACACCAGCGGACAGATGTCGAAGACGAGAGACACATCGTGTTCGACGAGCAGACCTCCGACCGACGAGCCGACGACCAGGTCGCTCAACGTCTCGCCGAGATGAGCCGTCTCCGACGAATCCAGGCCCGCGGCGGGCTCGTCCAACAACAGCAGTCGTGGGGACGCGGCGATCGCACGGGCGACTCCGACAAGGCTCCGCTGACCCCCGGTCAGCTCGCTCGGCGACGCGGCCTCCAGGCCGGCCAGTCCGACCCGGTCGAGAGCGAGCCGGGCCGCGTCCGCAGCCGATGCCCCCTCCCCGTCGGTCCCTCCCGGCCCGGCCGGCGAGCGGCTTCTCTCCGCGGCGACCCGGCAGTTGTCACCCACGGACAGATCGCCGAAGAGCCGGCCGTCCTGGAAGGTGCGAGCGACGCCGGCGCGGGCTCGGCGGTAGGGAGCGAGAGCCGACACGTCGATCCCGTCGACGACGACCGACCCCGAGTGGTCGACGAAGCCGGCGATGGCGTCGATGACCGACGTCTTGCCCGCGCCGTTCGCACCGATGAGACCGACCAGCTCACCCGCGCCCACGACGAGGTCGACGGCGCGAACCGCCCGGTGCGCACCGTACGTGACGCCGATCCCGCGACACTCGAGCCGCGACCCACGTACCGAACGCGACGTCATCCCCGGCCCTTGCGCATCAACCACCGACCAGGGACGCCAGGGCCCAGACCGACAGCAGGCCACCCAGCCCGATCCACCAGATCACTCGACCGAGGGGCGGCGGCTCGCGTCTCGGCGACTCCGGATCCCTGGGATCGAGCCTGGGCGGGCGGACGAGAACGGCCACGTTCGCCGCGACAAGTGCGGCGCCCAACGCCAGGATCAGCCACGGGATGAGATCGTCGCCGAGAAACAGCACACCGTCACCGAGCAGATACCCCCGCACAGAATTCCTCTCAAGATCTGAGGACCGACCGCCGATAGTAGTTCTGTCAGCGGAATCGCCCCCGTTGACACCAGCAGGGCAAAGAGTGGGGGTCGCTGAACTTCTCCCTCCATACGCATCGCCTCCAGCGCTTTCCAGGTTGCTGGTGTCGCAGTGCCCCCCACTCCGCCCCGCCGTCTGCGAGCAGACCTGGCACCCACGGGTTCGCCAGGCGCGTTTCGCGCACGGGAGAATGTCGACATGAGCGACACCAGATCGACCCCGTCGGTGAACCGACCCGCTGATCGCCCGTGGATGATGCGGACCTACTCGGGTCACAGCACCGCCTCGGCGTCCAACGAGTTGTACCGCACCAATCTGTCGAAGGGTCAGACCGGGCTGTCGATCGCGTTCGACCTTCCGACCCAGACCGGATACGACCCCGATCACGTCATGGCCAGGGGCGAGGTCGGCAAGGTCGGAGTCCCCGTCGTCCACCTCGGCCACATGCGGACACTCCTCGACGGGATTCCCCAGGGCGAGATGAACACGTCGATGACCATCAACGGCACGGCGGCCTGGTTGTTGGGCCTCTACATCGCCAACGCCGAGGACCACGGGGTCGCCACCACCGAGCTGAGGGGAACCACTCAGAACGACATCGTCAAGGAGTACCTGAGCCGGGGCACGTACATCTTCCCGCCGGGCCCGTCGCGCCGCCTGATCGTCGACATGTTCGCCTACTGCAACCGCCACGTGCCGTCGTGGAATCCCATGAACGTCTGCTCGTATCACCTCCAGGAGGCCGGCGCGACCCCGACCCAGGAGATCGCGTACAGCCTGGCCTGCGCCATCGGAGTGCTCGACGCCGTCCGGGATTCGGGCCAGGTGGCCGACGACCGGATGAGCGATGTCGTGGCCTCGGTGTCGTTCTTCGTCAACGCCGGCATCCGCTTCGTCGAGGAGACCGCGAAGATGCGGGCCTTCACCGCGATGTGGGACCGGCTGACCGAGGAGCGGTACGCGGTCACCGACCCGAAGGCCCGCCGATTCCGCTACGGCGTTCAGGTGAACTCGCTCGGGCTCACCGAGGGCCAGCCGGAGAACAACGTTCAACGCATCGTGTTGGAGGCCCTCGGGGTGACCCTGTCGAAGTCGGCCCGCGCCCGATCGATCCAGCTCCCGGCGTGGAACGAGGCGCTCGGCCTGCCGCGACCATGGGACCAGCAGTGGTCGCTGAGAATGCAGCAGGTTCTCGCCTTCGAGACCGATCTACTGGAGTACGACGACATCTTCGACGGTTCGCACGTGATGGAGGCGAAGACCGACGAGCTGATCGACAGTGCCGGGGCCGAACTCGACGAGATCCTCGCCCTGGGCGGCGCGTTCGAGGCGATCGATGAGATGAAGGGCCGCCTGGTCCGCAGCCACACCGAACGGATGCGCCGAATCGAGGCGGGAACCCAGACCGTCATCGGTCTGAACGCGTTCACCGAGACTGCTCCGTCTCCGCTCGAGGGCGACGACAACATCTTGCGGGTGGACCCCGCGGTCCAGGATCAGATGATCGCCGATGTCGAGGAGTGGCGCGCCGCGCGGGACTCCGCCCGGGTCGAACGCGCCCTCGACGATCTCGTGGCGGTGGCCCGCACCGACGAGAACCTCATGGCAGCCACCATCGAGCTGGCCCGGGCCGGGGGGACGACCGGCGAGTGGGCCGGTGCACTCAGGGACGTCTTCGGGGAGTACCGGGCACCGACCGGCGTGACCGCCGCGGCCGGCGTGACCGCCGGGTCGGAGGGACTCGCCGAGATCTCCGAGTCGATGCGACACCGCGAGGGCGGACCGATCCGCCTCCTCGTGGCCAAGCCCGGACTCGACGGCCACTCCAACGGTGCCGAGCAGATCGCCGTCGCGGCCCGCGACGCCGGTATGGAGGTGATCTACCAGGGCATCCGCCTCACTCCCCAGCAGATCGCCGCCGCAGCCCGCGACGAGGACGTCGACGTGATCGGGCTCTCCATCCTCTCGGGAAGCCATCTCGAACTCGTTCCGGAGGTGGTGCGTCTCGTCCGCGCGGAGGGGCTCACCTGCCCCGTCGTCGTCGGAGGCATCATTCCCGAGGACGACCGTTCACGACTCAGTCGGAGCGGGGTCGCCGCGGTCTACACCCCGAAGGACTTCGAGCTGTCGACGATCATGGCCGACATGGTCCGGCTGGTGGATGGCGATGACACGGCTCCGCCGCCGAATTAATGCTTGACTCGCGTGTCGATGTGCCGAAAGAAAAGGGTGAAGCGAATCGCACGCGCGGTATGACGGAGCACAGGTGAACGACAGGTTTGCACTCGGACGGGTCCTCGGCGCAGCGGCGTTGGTGGCGGGAATAGCGGCGTTCGCCGCGTCCTCGCCCATCCTCGGGCTGGTGGCGGGCATCGTCGCCGTCGTCGCCGTCGTGATCGCCACGGCCGGGAACCCCGAGGCGGGCACGGACGGTGTCGGCAGCCAGTCACCCCCGATCGACGAGCTGAACGCCCGACTCGCCGCCATGGAGCGCACCCTCGAGGAGGAGCGTCGTCACCACGACACCACCCGACAGAATCTCGCGGAGTACCTGGCCGCAGCGCCCCCGGCCGGCTCGTTCGACCGGAAGCTGTTCGATCAGATGCTCGACAGTGACGGCATCGCCGCCATCGACCCCTCCGACATCCGGCTCCTCGCCGATCCCGAGACGAACCTGTTCTCCGAGGCGTACTTCCGGGTCTCTCTGGATGCTCGCATCGCGTCCGCCCGACGTCACCTCCGCCCGGTCGCCATCGCGTTGGTGGCGGTCGTCGACGGGGATGCAACCGGAGCGAACGGATCCGCCCAGCCGGCTCACGTCACCGCCGCGATCCGCCAGACCCTGCGCGACGCCGACACGGCCTGCCGCCTGTCCGACGGCTCGTACGCGCTGATCCTCGAGGACACGCCCGAGAACGGAGCCGTGTGGACCGTCGAACGTATCCGGCGCAACCTCAACACCCATCACGGAGCCCACACGATGTGGGCAGGCGTCGCGTGCTACCCCGCCCACGCCTTCAGCACCGACGAGCTCCTCGAACAGGCATCGATGGCTCTCACGTCGGCTCGGGAGTGGAAGCAGGACCGGATCGAGATCGCCACCGCCGAGTGACGACCCCGCCGGCGGTCATCGGTCGGTTCGGATCAGGAAGCAGCGATCGGTGATCTTTCCCAGCGCGTATCGCTCATAGGACCCTTCGTACATTCCTCGAGTGAGCTCCGACCACTTCATCGCGTCCGGAGCGCCGATCCGCCGGTGGATCTGCAGAATCCCCCCGTCGAACACCCGGTATTCGGCCCAGCTCCCGGGGAAGTCCTTCACACAGGCGACCTCGACGAACGGAACCTCTCCGGTGGCCGGGAGGTTGACGCGTCGGTTGCGATGGGTGTGACCGCAGAAATACCCCACCAGGCGCGGGCGGCGGGCGAAGACGTCGACGAGCGCCTCGGTGTCGCCGGGGACCAGTCCGAAGAACGTGTCACTCCGCGGATCCACGCCGTCCACCCAGACGTGGTGGTGACCGAACACCATCACGGGTCGGTCGGCCCGCGCACCCAGTTCGTCGAGCCACTCGATCTGATCCGCGGACAGTGAACCGTTCGCCCTGCCGAGGCGAGAGGTGTCGAGCAGGGCGATGACCACGCCGTCGAGCGTTCGCTCCTGGGTGGGCCATGCCGCGTAGGTTCCCCCGTGATAGGAGTCGTGATTGCCTCGGACGTGGAGGAGCCGGTCGCCGAACGCCCCTTCGTAGTGTTCGAGAAAGCGCTGGTACTCGTCCTGATGTCCCCGCGAGGTGAGGTCTCCCTTCACGACCACGGCTGCGGGATCGAGACGACCGATCTCGGCCACCGCCCCACCGTTCATGATCTCGGGGTAGGGCCCTCCGGCGTCCACGACGGAGAACGTGGGGCCCATGTCGGTCCCCTCGATGACCCCGCACATCTGCTCGCCGAAGTGCACGTCGTTGGTGGTGGCGATCGTCGTCAGCAGTTCGCCCGGTCGTGGGAGAGTGCGGGCCGTCACGCCGTCGAAGGCGTAGGCACGGTCGGGTTCGAGACCGTCGTGACGCCGAACCCGGGTGCCGATGGTGACCGTGACGTCGTCGTCGGACACCGACGCGATCTCCGCGGCGTCACGAGTGGACGGAGGCGGGGACCTCACCGGCGTTCGCTCCTCACTGCGGACCCCGCACGGCTCAGGAGCCGCCCCTCGAGATCCCGTGATAGGGGGAACCCGCGGACATCCAGCGCTCGTAGAGCTCGAAGAACTCCGTGCCGAACGGGTCGGCTCCTCGCAGCGGCATCGCCGCCCGGGCGATCGTGAAGTCCAGCGGAGCGAGTGCGACCGCCGCGTCGAGGTGCTCCCGCGCTCCCGCGTCATCGCCGTTGTGGCGCAGATGATGGGCGATCCGGAAGTGCAGTCGCGCGTCGATCTCGGACGGGTCGAGATCGACGGTGGTGCCGGGTGGTCCGTCGTCGGGCACGGTTCCGTCGTGGACCCACGCCCGGACGGCGGAGAGGTGGGGACCGCTGTGGATCCCGGAGAATTCGGCGAAGGTGTCCGTCCCGAATTCGGCGGAGTTCGCCCGCACGATTCGGTCGTCCTCGTCGATCCACATGACGGTCGGGACGTTGGAGATCGCCAACAGCTCGGTGGCGAGATGTTGTGGGTCGATCAACACCGGCAGGGTGATGCCGTCGGTGAAGGGACGAACCGCCTCGGGCTGATCGTCGAGCGCCAGGGCGATGACGGTCAGCCCCTCGTCGGTCAGCTCGTCGTGCAGGGCCTGCCACCCGGGCAGGTCATAGGCACAGCCTCACCAGCTGGCGAAGGCGACCAGCAGTTTCTTGCGACGGGCGAACTCGGCGATGCGCCGTTCGTTCCCGTCGAGGTCGGCGAACGACATGTCGGGCAAGACGCCGTCGGAGAGTGCAGCGGCCCTCACGCCGCCGTCGACCGAGATCGCCGCGATGCGACGACGTGTGTCGACCACGACGTTCCTGCCGATCGCAGAGGCTGCCGCGACGATGTCGACCCCGGTGTCGGTGCGCATCGGATCGTCCGGATGCACCGGGACACAGACGTCGTCCCGGCAGAGACCCTGATCGGTGAGGTGCCATCCGATGGTTCGATCGAGGACAGGGGCGCCGACCACCACGGCCTCCCCGACGACGACCGCGTCCACGTCGATCACCGAGTCGGCGGTGAGGACCGTGAACGTCGGCATCGTCGGAAGCTACTCCACCACGCGGGTCGGACCGATCAGCCGTTCCTCCAACACCACCGGATCGGGGGGCAGGCCGGCCCGCAGCGCCGGGCGCGGCAGCGGTTCCGCCGCCCTGATGTCGACGTGATACCCGATGTCCACCAGAGATCCGATCGTGACGGCGCTCAGGACGTTGACCTCATCGATGAATCCGGTCATCAGTTCCGGACCCAGCATCGACTCACGCCAGTGAGCATCGGCCGTGCCGGCGCCGCCCACATTCTCGACCGGCACCGAGGTCCACCCGGTGAACCACTCGTTCGCCGCGATCGACGCCATGGGGCCGACGAATCGCGGATCGGGGCCGCCCGCCCCCACCAGCGGGGGCTGGTCCCACAGGATCCCGATGCCGAGAACGTGTCCCATCTCGTGGAGAACGGTGTCGTCGAGCCGACCCACCGCGTAGAGACCGGCCACGTCGGCCGAGTCCACGACCAGCACTCCGTAGAGGGGCAGACCCGAGGAGCTGCGCATCCAGCACGGTCCGGCAATGGCGAGGATGCCGCCCGCACCGTCGACCGGCTTGGCCACCACGTCGATGAGCAGGTCGTCGATGGAACCGGAGTAGGCGGGGATACCCGCCTCACAATCGCCGGGAGGGATGGAGACCGTTCCGCCCGGCAGGCCGGTGGTGATCGTGGCCTTCCACCGCTCGGCGGCCGCCGACACGGTCGCGAACTGCCCGGCGGTGAACCCGCCGTTGTCTCGCAGCTGGATGTCGAACCTCTCCGCCGGGGTGCCGGTGACCACGACCGTGCGGTACGCCATGGCCACGCCGCTGTTGCCGTCGGACATCTCGAGGGCCACCTGATAGGTGCCGGGGGCGTCGTAGACGTGAAAGGCACCGATGCGCGAGTGGCAGTTGGCGATGGTGTCGTCCCACGCTCCTCCGTCCCAGTCGATGCGGCAGTTGACGCGGTCGCCCTGGGGATCACTGATGACCCACTTCAGGCCTTCGCTGAGCGGGGCGGCACCGGATCCCTCGACCAGGGACAGTTGATGCGCCACCGGACGCAGCGACGGAACCGTCACGAAGTCGCACCCGATCAACGCGTCGGTGCCGTCGGTTCCGGCGACGTTCAGGGCATGGACGCAGACGATCCGCACTCCGGGGGCCGCAGTCACCTCGGCCAGGAAGCCGGTGGCGTCGCGTATGCCCTTCGCGGCCGCCACGTCGGGGCGGGACCGATCCGCCGCCACCGTCGCAACCGGACGGTCGTCGACGTCGATGCGGACGGCGACGACCGTGTCGGGGGCGTCGGCGTCGTAGGCCCAACCCGACACGACGACCTTCCCTGGACTCCCGACGGCCCCGAACGCGCTGTCGAGCACACCCTCGGGGTCGCACGCCGCCAGCGACAACAGGGCGATGACGCCGAGGCCTATCGCCGCACTTCGGTGACCTCGCACGTGGCTCCCTCCGCCGGTATCGATGCGTCGATGAAGGTCACCTGTTCGTCGGTCTGCGCCTCGCCGGGAGGCGCGAAGAAGGTGTACAGCGCCTCGCTGCCCAGCTCGTCGCCGGACTCGGTGTCGACGACCCTGACGACGACGGTGTAGTCAACCGGCTCCGAGGTCGGGTTCTCGACGGTCAGCTCGATCTGGTAGTCGTCGAAATCGTCGACGCCTGTCACCCGACACGAGGCCTCGGCGAGATACTCCTCGCTTGCCGTTCCGGGACCGACGACGACACCGTCGTTCGTCTCGTCCACGACCTGGTCAACGGCCTCGGAGATGCTGTCGCTCGCTCGGTTCACCGCGAAGACGCAGCCACCCACACCCAGGACGAGGAGAACACCGATCACGATGAGAGCGATGGCCCACCCGGGTATGCCCGACTTCTTGACCGGCGGCCCGGGCGCACCGGGCGGCATGCCACCTGGCATCCCATAAGGCTGTGGGGGCGGTCCTCCCGGAGGGCCCATCGGCGCCCCGGTCGGGGGACCCGTCGGTGGTCCACCGGGGTGGCCTTCGACAGGGGCCGAGGGTGAGGTGGGGGAGGGCCCGGACACGCCCGGAGGCCCCCACTGACCAGGCGTCGGCGACTGCTGCGGCACGGGCGTCTGGGGAACGTGCGCCGACTCCGGCGGGTAGTACCTTCCGTCCGAAGCCAGCCACCAACCGGGGCCTTGCGGTTGATCACTCACGAGTCACTCTCCTCGGTCGATGGCAGGCTATCCCGACGAGCGCCACGAGCGGCACGTCACGGGTCGGGGTCCGCCTCACGAGATGACGAAGTCGTCTCCCTTGACATCGATCGTCACCGTCGATCCCTCGCCGACCGAGCCGTCGAGGATCGCTGAAGCCAGCCGATCGCCGACCTCCCGCTGGATGAGACGCTTGAGCGGGCGGGCTCCGAAAGTGGGGTCGTAGCCCTGCCGGGCCAGGGCCTCCTTGGCCGGGTCCGTCACCTCCAGGGTGATCTTGCGATCGACCAGGCGACGTCGAAGGAGGTCGAGCTGCATCACGACGATGGGCGCAAGATCGTCCTCCGTGAGGGCTCGGAATCTCACGATGTCATCGAGTCGGTTGATGAACTCGGGCCGGAAGAAGTCGCTCGGGTCACCGGGAAGATTCGACGTCATGATGAGCACGACGTTGGTGAAGTCCACCGTCCGTCCCTGACCGTCGGTGAGGCGGCCGTCGTCGAGCAGCTGCAGCAACACGTTGAAGACGTCGGAGTGGGCCTTCTCCACCTCGTCGAGCAGGACCACCGCATAGGGCCGTCGCCGCACGGCCTCGGTCAGCTGCCCGCCTTCGTCGTAGCCGACGTATCCGGGCGGGGCGCCGATGAGCCGCGACACCGAGTGCTTCTCCATGTACTCGCTCATGTCGATACGGACCATGGCGCGCTCGTCGTCGAAGAGGAACTCGGCCAGGGTGCGGGCCAACTCGGTCTTCCCGACCCCGGTGGGACCGAGGAAGAGGAACGAGCCGATCGGCCGGTGCGGATCCGACAGACCCGCCCGCGACCGCCTGATGGCATTGGCCACTGCGGCGACGGCCTCGTCCTGGCCGATGACCCTTTCGTGGAGAACCTCTTCGAGCCGAACGAGCTTGCCCATCTCACCCTCCATGAGGCGCGAGACGGGGACCCCGGTCCAACGGGCGACGACCTTGGCGATGTCCTCCTCGTCGACCTCCTCCTTGAGCATCCGCCGCTCGCTCTGCAGGGCGCTCAACGCCTCGGTGGCCGCCTCCACCTCGCGTTCGAGGACGGGAAGATGGCCGTAGCGGATCTCCGACGCCCGCGTCAGGTCGCCCGATCGTTCCGCCCGATCGGCATCGGCCCGCCGGGTCTCGAGTTGTTCCTTGAGATCACTGATCGTGGTGATGGCGTCCTTCTCGGACTGCCAGTGGAGGCGCATCGAATCCACCTGCTCGCTGAGGTTGGCGAGCTCCTCGTCGAGTGCCTCGAGTCTTTCCACGGACGCCGGGTCGGTCTCTTTCGCCAGAGCGACGCGCTCGATCTCGAGACCCCGGATCCGTCGTTCGACGACGTCGATCTCGGTCGGGACCGAGTCGATCTCGATCCTCAGCGAACTGGCCGCTTCGTCGATGAGATCGATGGCCTTGTCGGGCAGGAACCGGCCGGTGAGATACCGATCGGAGAGCATCGCCGCGGCGACGAGTGCACCGTCCTGGATCCGGACGCCGTGATGAACCTCGTAGCGCTCCTTGAGGCCGCGGAGAATGGCCACCGCCGCCTCGACGGAAGGCTCGCCGACGTAGACCTGCTGGAACCGACGCTCCAGCGCCGGGTCCTTCTCGACGTATTTGCGGAACTCGTCGAGCGTGGTGGCGCCCACCATCCGAAGCTCGCCGCGGGCCAGCATCGGCTTCAACATGTTGCTCGCGTCCATGGCGCCCTCGCCGGAGCCTCCGGCCCCCACGACGGTGTGCATCTCGTCGATGAACGTGATGATCTGGCCCTCGGAATCGGAGATCTCCTTGAGCACGGCCTTGAGTCGCTCCTCGAATTCCCCCCGGTATTTGGCGCCGGCGACCATCGACGCCAGGTCGAGGGCGATCACCCGTTTGTTGCGCAGGGATTCAGGGATGTCGCCTTCGACGATCCGCTGAGCCAGGCCCTCGACCACCGCGGTCTTGCCGACCCCGGGTTCACCGATGAGCACGGGGTTGTTCTTGGTGCGTCGCGACAGAACCTGGATGACCCGCCGGATCTCCTCGTCGCGACCGATGACGGGGTCGAGCTTGTCGGCCCGGGCGGCCTCGGTGAGGTCACGGCCGTACTTCTCCAGCGACTGGTAGGTGTCCTCGGGATTCTGATTGGTGACCCGGTGCGATCCACGGATGTCGGCGAGTGCGGACATGACCTGTTCGCGATCGACGCCGGGAAAGCGGCGCTCCTTCTCGGTGCCGCGGGAGTCGGCATCGACCAACGCCACCAGGAGGTGCTCGGTGCTGAGGTAGTCGTCGTTGAGATCACGGCGCACCTCGTCGGCGGCCGCCAGCAGATCGCGGAACTCTCGTGACAGATGCGTCTCGGATCCGTGGGAGGTGGGCAGCGTCGCCAGTCGCTCTTCACTGCGGTTGCGCAACGACGGGGGCTCGATGCCGATCTTGCGGATGAGGGGAAGAACGATCCCTTCCTCCTGGCCCAGCAGCGACGACACCAGGTGGTCCGGCGTCACCTCGGGATGAGCGGACGCCGAGGCTGATTCAACCGCTCCGTTGATCGCCTCCTGCGTCTTGAGCGTCCATGTGTTGGGGTCTATCGCCACGGCTGTCGCGCCTTCCTGTACGGGTTTCCATACATCATAGTCAATGAACTTGATGGTGTCATTATCAACTCCCCTCAAGGGCGGTGCCCTGTGTCACACCCTCCCGGATGCTATGACGACCCGGTGGAACGGATCGAGGCCGGCGCAGAGACGTGGGCGGTGGATGTCGCCTTCCTGGCGTCGCGATGGAGATGTGTCTGGGGGGAGTCGTGCCGGGGGATCGGCGCCGAGGCCGACGACGAGCCGTTCCGCGGTTGCTGCACGCTGGGTGCAGAGTTCACCGACGAGGCGGACGCCGCGAACGTCGCCGCCGCCGCGGCCTGCTGTGAGCCCGACGAGTGGTGTCATCGCGACCTCGCCGCGGCGACGGGGATCTTCAGGGACCGAACGAGGCGTGCGACCGCCGTCGTCGACGGCGCCTGCATCTTCTTGAACCCGCGCGGCTTCGAGGGCGGTGCCGGCTGTGCCCTCCACCTCGCGGCCGCCCGACACGGCGAGCCTCACCACGAATGGAAGCCCAACGTCTGCTGGCAACTCCCGCTGAGGGTCGAGCGGGGCGCCACCGAGGTGGTGACGCTGCGTCGGTGGTCGCGACGCGACTTCGGGACCGACGGCACCGACATCGCCTGGCTCTGCACCGAGGACGAGGGCGCCTTCACCGCCGACGTCACCGTGTTCGAGTCGCTATCGGGGGAGCTACGCGAGCTGGTGGGCGACGACGTGGTCGACGCCATCGGAGATCACATGAACAGACCGCTCGGCGATCGACCGCGTCACCCCTGATCCCCGCGCCCCCGAGGAGCAGTAGCCCCGAACCGTCGGATCGTCAGCGACGTCGGGTGCGGGACTCGCTGTACAACACCACTGACGAGGGGGTCACGGGAACGAGGTCACGTCGGTACTGGCGATGGGTCCTGTCGACCTCGGCGGCGCCCTCCGCCCGGCTCTGCTCGAGCTCTTGTCGAAGTGCGGCTATCTCGTGTTCGAGCTCGAGGACCCGCAACACCCCGGCGAGGTTGAGCCCCTCGTTGGTGAGCTCCTGGATTCGCTGGAGGCGTTCGATGTCGGCCTCGCTGTAGCGACGGCTCCCTCCGTCGGTACGGGCGGGACGGACGAGGCCCTTGCGCTCGTAGATTCGAAGGGTCTGAGGGTGCACTCCGGCCAACTCGGCAGCGACGGAGATCACGTAGACGGCTTGTCGGTACTCAGGCATCGTCGGGCTCCTCGCCGTGGCGACACATCGATCTCACACTCCCAGACTGTCGCGCGGCGAGGTGGTCGTGGCGTCGCGCAACGCCTCGAGAGCCGACCGCTCCGCCGCCGACAGCGACGTGGGTACCGCCAGTTCCACCGTGACCAGGAGGTCACCCCGGCCCTCCGATGTGGCCGCGCCCCGATTGCGGATCCGAAACACCTTGCCGTTGGTCGTGCCCGACGGCAGGCGGATCGCCACACTGTCGCCGTCGATGGTGGGGACCTTGATGTCGGCGCCCAGTGCGGCCTCGCTGAACGTGATGGGGACCACCACGGTGAGATGATCGCCGTCGCGTCCGAACAGTGGATGCGGCTCCACGTGGACCCTCACGTAGAGGTCCCCGGCCGGTCCGTTGTTGCGACCCGGACCGCCCTTTCCCTTGAGGCGGATCTGCTGGCCGTCCCGAACGCCCTCGGGTAGACGCACCTTCACGACACGGGGGCGGGTCGTGACCCCCGTACCCGAACAGGTCGAACACGGGTGGTCGATGAAGTTGCCTCGACCACCGCAGGCGCCGCACGGCCGGCTGAACGAGAAGAATCCCTGGTTGTCGGACAGAACGCCGCGCCCGTCACATTCGACGCAGGCCCGCGGCGTCGTCCCCTTCTCCGCTCCGGTTCCCATGCACTCGGCGCAGGCAGCATCGCTGATGAGGTTCACCGAGGTGGTGACGCCCCGGATGGCGTCCATGAACGAGAGGTGAAGATCGGCCTCGAGGTCGGTTCCACGCTGAGGTCCGCGACTGAAGGGACCGGCCGCACCCCCCTGAAACGCTTCGCCGCGACCGAAGAGGTTGCCGAGCAGGTCTCCCATGTCGGCACCGAATCCCGGCGCGCCCTGCCCACCGAAACCGGGACCACCTCCGCCGAAGGCTCCCATCTGACGCGCCTGGTCGTATTCGGCGCGTCGATCGGGATCGCCGACGACGTCGTAGGCGGCGGACACCTTCTTGAACCTCTCCTCCGCGGCGGAGTCGCCGGGGTTCGCGTCGGGATGCAGTTGGCGCGCCAGGCGCCGATACGCCGCGGTGATGTCCTTCTGGGACGCGTCGCTCGACACTCCGAGGGCTGCGTAGAAGTCGGTTTCCAGCCATTCTCGCTGCATGTGGTCGACGTCCTCCGATCAGCCCCGGACCTTCACCATGGCCGCTCGCATGACGCGTCCGTTCCAGACGTACCCGCGCCTCATGACCTCGGCCACGGTCATTTCGTCGTCGGAATCGTCGTCGGCCGGCTCGGTGAGAACGGCGTCATGGACGTTGGGATCGAAGACCACTCCCACCTCGTTGACCGCTGCGAGGCCGAGCCGTTCGAGCACGGCACGGAGCGACGCCTCGATCAGCGCGACGTCCTCGGAGCCGGCATCGACAGCCGCCTCGCAGGCATCGAGCACGGGGAGCAGCTCGGTGACCAACGACTCGTTGGCGCGCTCGGAGATCTCCCGCCGTTGGGTCTCGGTCCGACGCTTGAAGTTCTCGAAATCCGCCTGAACCCGCCGCGCCATGTCGAGGTACTCGTTGCGCTCGGACGCGACACGCTCGAGATCGGTCACCGCCTGTTCGAGGGCCTCCTCACAACTCGAGAAGCCGGCCATGTCCGACGACGGATCCTCGATCTCGACCTCGTCCGCGAGGGCATCGAGATCGAGGTCGCTGTCGTCGTCGTAGGGCTCTTCACCGACGTCTTCGAGAGCCGCCCCGTCGGACGCCTCGGATTCTTCGTCGGTCACTGCTCGTCTTCTTCTCCGTCGTCGACGATCTCCGCGTCGACGACATCGTCTTCGGCCGCGGCCCCCTCGGTCGCCGTGGTCTGGGTGTAGCCGCCGTCCTGCGCGGCCTGCTCGTACAGCTGCTGAGCGAACTTCTGAGACGCCATCATCAGCCCCTCGGTGGTGATGCGGATCCTGTCCATATCGTCACCGTTGAGAGCCTCCTTGACCTCGGAGAGGGCTTGTTCGACCTGCACCTTGTCGTCGGTGTCGATCGACTCGCCCTGCTCGGACAGCAATTTCTCGGTCTGGTACACGAGGGTGTCGGCCTTGTTGCGCTCTTCGGCGGCTTCACGACGCTTGCTGTCCTCTTCGGCGTGGGCCTCGGCGTCCTTGACCATCTGGCCGATCTGGTCCTTCGACAACGAGGACTGGCCGGTGATGGTGATCGACTGCTCCTTGTTGGTGGCCCGGTCCTTGGCCGACACGTTGACGATGCCGTTCGCGTCGATGTCGAAGGTCACCTCGATCTGGGGGATGCCCCGGGGGGCGGGTGGCAGATCGACGAGCTGGAACTTCCCGAGGGTCTTGTTGTAGCTGGCCATCTCGCGCTCGCCCTGGAGGACGTGGATCTCGACGGACGGCTGCATGTCCTCCGCGGTGGTGAACACCTCGGTTCGACGGGTGGGGATCGTGGTGTTCCGTTCGATCAGCTTGGTCATGACGCCCCCCTTCGTCTCGATCCCGAGTGACAGGGGGGTGACGTCCAACAACAGGACGTCCTTCACGTCACCCTTGAGCACACCGGCCTGAACCGCCGCACCCATGGCCACCACCTCATCGGGGTTCACGCCCTTGTGGGGCTCGGTGCCCGTGAGCGACTGAACCAGGTCGGCCACCGCCGGCATGCGGGTCGAACCGCCGACGAGAATCACGTGCTCGATCTGCTCGGTGGTCAGCCCCGCGTCCTTGATGGCCTGCTCGAAGGGACCTCGACACCGGTTGAGAAGATCGGCGGTGAGGTCCTGGAACTTCGCCCGGCTGAGACTCTCGTCGAGATGCAACGGTCCCGCGTCGGTGGCGGTGATGAAGGGCAGGTTGATCTGGGTCTGCTGCGTCTGCGACAGCTCGATCTTGGCCTTCTCCGCCGCCTCCTTGAGGCGCTGGAGGGCCATGTTGTCCTTGGACAGGTCGACGCCCTGCGTCGACCGGAACGATTCGACGAGCCAGTCGATGACCCGCTGGTCCCAGTCGTCGCCGCCCAGCTCGGTGTCGCCGTGGGTCGACTTCACCTCGAACACTCCGTCGCCGATCTCGAGGACCGACACGTCGAAGGTGCCACCGCCGAGGTCGAACACCAGGATGGTCTGGTCGGTGTTCTCCCGCTCCATCCCGTAGGCGAGCGCGGCCGCGGTGGGCTCGTTGATGATGCGCAGCACCTCGAGTCCGGCGATCTTGCCGGCCTCCTGGGTGGCCGTCCGCTGGGCGTCGTCGAAGTACGCGGGAACGGTGACGACGGCCTGGGTGACCGAGTCCCCGAGATAGGCCTCGGCATCACGCTTCAACTTCATGAGGGTGCGAGCCGAGATCTCCTGGGACGTGTAGCTCTTGCCGTCGATGTCGATCGCCCAGTCGGTGCCCATGTGGCGCTTGACCGAACGGATGGTGCGATCGGGGTTGGTGATCGCCTGGCGCTTGGCCACTTCGCCGACGAGCACCTCGCCGTCCTTGGAGAACGCCACCACCGACGGTGTCGTGCGCGCTCCCTCGCTGTTGGGGATGACCACGGGGTCGCCGGCTTCGAGCGTGCTGACGACCGAGTTGGTGGTTCCTAGATCGATTCCGACTGCCTTGGGCATTTCGTTCCCTGTCTCCTGCTGGGGCCGGCGCCCTCGGCGACGGCACGGTGTGATGATGTGTTGACAGCCTAGGCCGCGGAACGGCTCTCAGCCCTGATTGATAGTGAGAGTATAGAGAAGTTGAGCGTGTCGTTGATAGGTCGTGTCGTGTGGCCTCGGTCACACGGCCGCGGCACCACTGGCACGCCCCAGCCCCTCGGAGATGGCGCCGACCATGCCGTCGCGGCCACAATCGAGACATGTACGACCTCATCCTCCTCCGCCACGGCCGCAGCGAATGGAACGAGCTCAACCTCTTCACCGGCTGGTACGACTGTGATCTGACCGAGGCCGGGCGCACCGAGGCCATCGCGGCGGGATCGATGCTGCTCGACGCCGGGATTCTCCCTGCAGTGGTCCACACGTCGCTTCAGAAGCGGGCCATCCGCACGGCTCAGCTCACTCTCGACGTGATGGATCGCATGTGGTTGCCGACCCGGCGGAGCTGGCGACTCAACGAACGCCACTACGGCGATCTCACCGGGCGGAACAAGGCGGAGACCGCGGAGAAGTTCGGAGCCGACAAGGTGAAGGTGTGGCGGCGCAGCTACGACATCCCGCCGCCCGACATCAGCGACGACAACACGTTCAACCCCAACGACGATCCGCAGTACGCGTCGGTTCCGCCCGACGTGCTGCCCTCCGCCGAATGCCTCCAGCGATGTCGTCGATCGGCTGCTTCCCTACTGGTACGACGCACTGATACCCGACCTGGCGGCGCACGGCTCGATCGTGGTGGTCGCACACGGCAACAGTCTCCGTGCCCTCGTGAAGCACCTCGATGACATCCCCGACGACGAGATCACCGAGCTCAACATCCCCACCGGTATCCCCCTGCACTACCGGATTGGCGCCGATTTCCGGCCGGTGGAGAACCTCGACCCGTCCCAGCGGTACCTCGGTGACCCCGAGGCGGCCGCGGCCGCGGCCGCAGCAGTGGCGGGACAGGCTACGGGCCCGTGACGCCCGTGACAGTCCATCGGTGACCGTCGAACCGGCGACGTTCGCCGTTCTGGCGGTCGTGGTCGTTCTCGGAGCCACCGTCCAGGGGACTCTCGGATTCGGCATGAATCTCCTCGTCGCCCCCCTGGCGTCGATCCTCGTGCCGGAGGCGGTTCCGGGCGCGCTGATCGTGGCAGCGGCTCCGCTGACGATCGCGATCGTGGCCCACGAGTGGCACCACGTGTCGTGGTGGGCGTTCCGCTGGACGATCCTCGGCAGGGTGCCGGGCACCATCCTCGGGGTCTGGCTGGTCGCGACATTCGCCGGGCCGACCATCGGCATCGCGGTGGGGGTGAGTGTGGTCGTGGGCACGATCCTGTCGATACCCGCCCGGGGAATCCCCGTGAACCCCGCATCGTCCGCCGCGGCGGGTTGTCTGTCCTCCGCCATGGGCACCGCGTCGGGCGTCGGAGGACCACCCATGGCCCTTCTGTTCCGGAACCACGACCCCCGCACCGCTCGCGCCACCATCAGCGCGTCCTTCACCATCGGCACGGCCATCTCGATCACCGGCCTCGCCATCGGCGGTGAGATCAGCAGCGATCAGGTCGTTCTCGCCATGGCTCTGTGGCCGTGTGTCGCCATCGGGTTCGCCGCCTCGAGGCTGGCCATCGGCCGGATCGACACCGCCGCGTCGCGCCGGGCGGTTCTCGTCGTGGCCGGGCTCTCCGGTGTTGCCGCCATCGCCGAGGCCCTCTGACGCGACAGAGCTTCTCCGCCCACGGCCCGCCACCATCACGGCGGCACGGGCCCTGGGGAGTGACCGGCGGGGACGCTAGGATCTCCCCGATCCATCGAGGAGACGCGTCGTGACCACCACTGAGAGCGTCGCCGGCACCGTCGCCGCCGCCGCCGTCAACGCCGAGAAGATCTACGGGTCGGGCGACACCGCCGTGCGGGCGCTCGACGACGTGACCGTGCAGTTCGCCAAGGGCGAGTTCACCGCCATCATGGGCCCGTCGGGTTCGGGCAAGTCGACCCTGATGCACTGCCTCG
Source organism: uncultured Microthrixaceae bacterium (assembly GCA_963700425.1). GTDB lineage: Bacteria > Actinomycetota > Acidimicrobiia > Acidimicrobiales > Microtrichaceae > CAVOXO01. The sequence goes on from CAVOXO010000002.1 coordinate 373,869, forward strand.
CCGGCCTCGACACACTCACCAACGGCTCGGTGTTCGTGGCGGATGTCGACCTGTCGAGCCTGGACGAGAAGGGGCTGACGCTGCTGCGACGTGACCGGATCGGCTTCGTCTTCCAGGCCTTCAACCTCATCCCCACCCTCTCGGCTCTGGAGAACATCACCCTTCCGATGGATCTGGGCGGCACGAAACCGGACGCGACGTGGCTCGACACCGTCATCGACACCGTCCGCCTGCGCGATCGGTTGTCCCACCGCCCCAGCGAGCTCTCCGGTGGCCAACAGCAACGGGTGGCGGTGGCACGCGCCCTCGCCAGCCGCCCTCAGATCATCTTCGCCGACGAACCCACCGGGAACCTCGATTCCAAGAGCGGCTCGGAGATCCTCACCTTCATGCGCAAGGCGGTCGACGAGTTGCGTCAGACCATCGTGATGGTCACCCACGATCCGGGCGCGGCGGGGTACGCCGACCGGGTCATCTTCCTCGCCGACGGAAAGATCGTCGACGAGATGGCCGACCCGACCGCAGCCTCGGTGCTCGACAAGATGAAGTCGCTCGGCGGCTGACCGCCGCTGTGCTCCGCATCTCGCTGAAGTCCGTTTTCGCCCGCAAGTGGCGGCTCGTCCTCACCGGGTTGTCCATCGTCCTGGGTATCACGTTCGTGTCGGGAACCTTCGCGTTGTCCGACACCCTCACCCGGTCGGTCAACTCGCTCATCAACGAGCTCTTCATCGGTATCGACACCGTCGTCCGGTCGTCCGACGGACAGGAGAGCCCCTTCGGCGGTGACATCATCCGACCGGCGATCGACGAGTCCGTCCTCGAACGCGTCGACGCGGTCGCCGGGGTGCGGGAGGCTGCCGGACAGGTTCAGGCGTTCCCGACGCTGATCGGCCCCGACGGCAAGCGCATCGGCGGAGGGTTCGGACCCCCCACGCTGATGTTCAACTGGACCGACGACGCCGAACTTTCCGGCGGCGGGCTGGCCGAGGGCGTGGCCCCCGAGGGACCTGATGACGTCGTCCTCGACACCAAGACCGCCGAGGAGTTCGGCTGGGAGCTCGGCGACGAGGTCACCGCCCAGTTCCCCGAAGGCTCCCAGGCGTTCACGATCGTCGGCCTGGGCGGTATCGGGGAGGACGGCGACAAGTCGTTGGCGTCGCGAACGCTGTTGGTCACCACCGAGAAGGCCCAGGAGCTCGCCGGCCTGGACGGTCAGTTCAACTCGATCGTGGTCGCCGCGGAGGACGGGGTGAGCCAACAGGAGCTGACCGACAACATCTCCAGCGTGCTCGGCGACGACCTCGAGGCGATCACGGGGACGACCTTCATCGAGGAGACCCAGGAGCAGATCTCACAGATCATCGGGTTCGTCACCCAGCTCGTCCAGATCTTCGGCTGGGTGGCTCTGTTCGTCGCCGCCTTCATCATCTACAACACGTTCTCGATCGTCGTGGCGCAACGCATGAGGGAGTTGGCGCTGTTGCGGGCCGTGGGAGCGTCGCGCCGTCAGATCCGCTTCTCGGTGCTGATCGAGGCGCTGGTGGTGGGACTGGTGGCCGCGACCATCGGGCTGTTCGCCGGGTGGCTTCTCGCGCTCGGCCTGGCAGCCGCGTTGAAGAACTTCATCACCATCGCCAGCTCGATCCCGCGCATCACCCCCGCCGCCGTGGTCTGGTCACTCGTGGCCGGTTCGGTGGTGACGGTGGGCTCGGCGCTGATCCCGGCGTTCCGGGCGACGAAGATCCCTCCGGTCGCGGCGCTCGGAGAGGCGAGCCTCGAGTCGTCCCACGTGGGGCTCTCCCGCAAGGTGTTCGGGGCCATCGCCATCGTCGGCGGAGTGACGCTGCTCGCCATCGGGCTCACCCAGGACATCGGCAATCCCTTGACCATGGTGGGCTTCGGCGTGGCGCTCATCTTCGTGTCGATCATCATCATCGGGCCCGCGTTCGCCGCGCCCGCGGTCCGCTTCCTCGGTTCACCCCTGCCGACCGTGGCGGGCATGACGGGAACGCTCGCCCGCGAGAACGCATCCCGAAACCCGAAGCGAACCGCATCCACCGCCGCCGCCCTGACGGTGGGCGTGTCCCTCGTTGCGCTGATCGCCATCATGGCCTCCTCCTTCAAGTCCGCCTTCGCCGATCAGGTCGAAGGGCAGCTCAAGGCTGATCTCATCATCGACAACGGCGGTTTCGGCCCGAACGGACTTCCCACAGCCACCCGGGGCGTCGTCGAGGAGAACCCCGATGTCGCCACCGTGGCCTCGATCCGCTACGGCCCCGTGACCGTCCTGAACTCGGTGGCAGCCGGGGACGAGCGGGCCAAGGCCGATGCCGACCCTCCCGACACCCCGCCCCCCGGCCCGGTCGGCGAGGTCGGGTTCCTCCGCGGCGTCGACGCATCGTCCTACTTCGAACTGGTCGACTCGGGTGAGATGACCCCACCGATCACCGAGATCGGCGACGGAGACATCGTCATGGCCGAGACCAGGGCCGACAACAACAACTGGGTCGTCGGCGACACCGTGTCGTTGTGGTCACCGATGTCGGGGGAGGTCGATCTCCGGCTCGCCGCCACGGTTCCCGAACCGTTCGGCGGCGACGACAGCTACTGGGTCAACCTCACCACCTACGACACGATGGTGGACCGGACGTTCGGTCTCGACTCGCTGATGTTGGTCGAGCTCACCGACGGAGCCGACCCCGACGCGGTCACCGTTGCCCTGACCGAGTCCCTGTCCGCGGTCGCTCCCGCGGCCACCGCACAGAATCTCTCGGCCTACGTCGCCGAACAGACCGAACAGCTCGACGGCCTCGTCAACATCATCTACGCCCTGCTGTTCCTCGCCGTGATCATCGCCATCTTCGGTGTCGGCAACACCCTGTCGCTCTCGGTCCTCGAACGACGACGCGAGCTCGGGCTCACCCGTGCGGTGGGTGCCACCGGCCGACAGGTGAGCCGGTCGGTGCTGTTGGAATCGTTCATCATCTCCCTCTTCGGCACTCTGTTGGGTCTCGCGCTCGGCATCGCCTTCGCCTACGCGCTGATCGCCGCCTTCGAGGGACAGGGGATCTCGGTGCACCTGCCGATCTCCCAGCTCGTCGTCTTCGCGATCGCCGGGGGGCTGGCAGGAGTGCTGGCCGCGCTCTTCCCGTCCCTGCGCGCCGCCCGCACCGACATCCTCGGGGCGATCGCCACGGAATGATGGCGGGATGGTCGGGGGCTCCTCCGGCCGCCGTTCAGCTCATGCGGGCGTCTGCCATGTTCCAGTAGGCCTTCATCTCGGTGATGTGGCCGTCGTCGTCGAAGGTCATGACATCGATGATGTCGATCTCGACACGGGTGTCGCCCATCTGGGTTTCAGCCGTCATCGGGAACGCCGCCCACGCCCCCACGGTGCGGATCGGGCCCGTGAGGGTGAGGGTGAGCCGGTCCACCATGTCGTGGGTTGACGTGAAGAACCCCCGCACCGCGTCGCCACCGACATGGGGCTCGGCGTCCACCGGGTCCCACGCCGGTGGCATCCGCAGCGAAGAGCTCCATGATCCCATCGACGTCTCCGGCGCTGTGGCGGGCGACGTATGTCTCCACCGCGGTCTTCATCGCATCCATGTCGGGCACGGGCGCCTCCTGGGGTCGTGGGGTCGGGCGTCCGATCCTATGCGGACGACCCCTCGGCCATCGGAGTCGCTGTCAGTGGCCTCTCCTAGTATCTCCGCCATGTCCGAGCGCAAGCGGGGGTCCACCTCCACCTCCAATTTCGGAGTCGGTGCTCGGGAGAGCCACGACGCGAGCCCCTTCTACGATCGGTTCCGCGCTCCGGCGTTGTCCGACGACCAGACCGTCCTCGACCCTCGTCCGGTCGAGGAACCCTTCGTCCATGGCGATGCCCGGCAGATGACGTCGATCGCCGACGGGTCGGTGGCGTTGGTCGTGACGTCACCGCCCTACTTCGCCGGCAAGCAGTACGAGGAGGAACTCGACCGCGAAGGAGTGCCGTCGTCATACCTCGAATACCTCGAGATGCTCACCGAGGTCTTCGCCGAGTGCGTCCGCAAGCTCGAACCGGGCGGGAGGATCGCCGTCAACGTCGCCAATCTCGGACGCAAGCCCTACCGCAGCCTCTCCGCCGACGTGATCAGGATCTTCGAGCACGACCTGGGCCTGCTGCTGCGAGGAGAGTTGATCTGGCAGAAGGGCGAGGGAGCCAACGGATCGTGCGCCTGGGGCTCATTCAGGAAGGCATCGAACCCCGTCCTTCGCGACATCAGCGAACGGGTGATCGTGGCCAGCAAGGGCCGCTTCGATCGGGCCCGCACGGTCAAGCAGCGGCAGGCCGAGGGACTGCCGGCCAAGAGCACGCTTCTCACCGAGGATTTTCTGGCCCTCACCCTGGACGTGTGGTCGATTCCGCCCGAGAGCGCTCGGCGGGTCGGCCACCCCGCGCCGTTCCCGGTCGAACTCCCCGAACAGCTCATCAGGCTCTACACCTTCGAAGACGATCTCGTCCTCGACCCCTTCATGGGCAGCGGCTCCTCGCTCGTTGCCGCGAAACATCTCGGCCGCCGCTACGCCGGGTACGACCTCGATGCCGACTACGTCGAGATCGCCCGGAGGCGGGTCAACGAGACGGTTCGCGCCGACGACGAACCCGAGGCCGGGGGCGTCATCGCTCCGCGACCGGCGGAAGAGGCATCCGCAGCGGCCGGCGACACCCTTTCGGCAGGCTCGGACGGCGACGACGGCGACTTCCAGTCCAAATCTCGTCGCGAGGGAAAGGCCGCTCAGAAGCTCGCCGCCGAATTCCTCGTCGAGGCCGGATTCACGATCGTCGATCGCAACAAGAAGATCCCGCGCACCGGCGTCACCGTGAACTTCGTGGCCCACGACGACAACGACGACATCTGGTACTTCGACGTGTCGGGCGCGTTCACGAGCCATCGCGGTGGCCTGCTCCGAACCGACACGGTCTGGAAGTCGCTGGGACGAGCCTTCGCCCTCCGACAGAACCTTCGGAAGAACCTTCGCGAGGACGGTGAGGAGGGCTGGCGCACGCCTCTCGTCCTGCTGACCAGCCACCTCCCCAAGCGACCCAGCGAAGGCGACACCGCCCTCAGGTCGGCGGGCCCCCAGGCGGTCTTCGACGTCATCGGGATGCTCTCGGCGCCCGACCTGGAACGGCTGCGCACCTACTCCTGGCAGGGTTTCGCCTGTGGCCCCGACGAAGGCTTCTGGACCGCGCGGGATCTCCCGTGATGCGCCGATGAAGCTCGTGGCGTGCGCAGTGGTGCGTGACGACCCGCCGATGGTCTTCCTCGCAGAGGACCAGATGACCCTGAACTGGGTGCTCGCCCTCAGGCTCATCGCCCGGATTCCCGCCGCCGAGATACCCGACGACCTGCGGGACGAGCTCCGCACGGCTCTGCGTACCGAACAGTGGGGGGACGCCGTCGAGCTGTACATGAGCATGCATCCGGAGGTGGACGTGTATCCGTCGCACGCCGTGTACTCATCCGACGACGTGGAGCTCGCCGCGCAGGAATTGGAGTTCTCTCCGCTGTTCCAGGGTCCGTGAGCGCGGTCACCAAGGTCACCGAGATCGTGACCGGCCTGGGCATGCTGGGCGACCGCGGCTTCCGTGACACTCTGCCGGTGCTGCCCACCGAGTTCCACGGTGTCGACGATGCCACCTGGGCCACGGTGACAGATGCCTGGCACGACCCCGACGTCACATCCAGGGCCGACGACGCGTACGCCAACGGCGCGTTCTTCCTCGACGCGGTCGACGCGCTGCGGGGCCGGCGCCCCCGACTGATCGAATGGACCGGCCCGAGGCATGCCCCCGGCGACGAGGTGGCACCGGTCGACCTTCGTGTCGACCACGTGTACCTGGTCAGCTGCAAGTACCTCTCGAAGATCACCGTCAACGCGTCGCCCTCGCATCTGTTCGACCGGCTGCTGACCGGCGGCCACGGTAAGCGGAGCGGCGACTGGTACGAAGAGGTCGCACCCACCGAGTTCGCCGCTCTGTGGAACGCGGCGTGCGTTCACCTGGACCTCCGCGAGCCACCCCCGAGACCGGGGGACCTCGACCGGTCGCAGCGACGCAACGTCGCCCAGAGACTGCGTTCGCGCCGATGGCCCGATGAGCTGGCACCGGGCTACGAGGCGATGTGCCACGCCGTCGCGGTCCGGAGCGCTCGGCGGTGGCGCGACGCTCTCGGCGAGGCCCCCGCGGCACACGAAACCATGTTGTGGCGACTCCTACGAATCGGCAGCGCTCCGTACTTCGTCCTCGGAGCACAACGAGACACCGCCCCCATCCGGCTCCGGGTGAGTTCGCCGTGGGACTGGCGCGACCGGTTCGAATGCCGCCGCATCGACATCCTTCCGGTGTCCGGCGGGCAACCGATCGTCGAGTGGCGCGCGGACGTCGGTCTCCGCTCGGGCGGGCGACACGAGGTTCGGGGTCATGTCGAGATCCGTTGGTCACACGGGCGGTTCAGTGGCCCTCCCGAGGCGAAGGTGTACCTCGACACCGGCTTCGCGGACATCCCGGGGTACTGGGATCTGCGGTAGCCACGCGACCGCGACGGAGTGGACACCACATGGAGCGTGTGGGAACTTTCTCCTGCTGGTGAGCCAGAGCGGGCGGAGTGAGACGACGGGGCGACCCCGACGCGGTCATCGGCGAAGCCGGGGTAGGAGGGCGTCTCATGGTCAAGCTGCGTTACAGGGACATCGACGTCGATCGTCCGACGTCAGGCCCGAGCCGGAGAACGATCCGGTGAGCACGGCGCGCCGGCGAATCGGCTGCATCCTCGGGACCCGTCCCGAAGCTGTGAAGGTCGCCCCACTGGTCATCGGGCTGGCTGCAACAGCGGAGTTCGAGCCCGTGGTCATGTCGACGGGTCAGCACCGCGAGATGCTCCGCCAGGTTCTCGACATCTTCGGGATCGAACCGCACGTCGACCTCGATCTCCTCTCGCCCGGCCAATCCCTCGCGGACGTTGCCGCCGCGGTCATCTCCCGCTTCACGCCGATGATGGCCGATCTCTCCCTCGACGCCGTGGTCGTCCAGGGAGACACCACCACGACATTCGCCGGGGCTCTCGCCGCCACCTACAACCGGGTCCCCGTGGTTCACCTCGAGGCCGGCCTTCGGACCGGTGACCGGTACTCACCGTTTCCCGAGGAGCTCAACCGACGGATGACCACTCAACTCGCCGCGCTGCACCTCGCGCCCACCTCGACGTCGGCCGGAAACCTCATTGCCGAAGGCGTCGACCCGGCCACGGTCGTCGTCACCGGCAACACGGTCATCGATGCACTGCACATGACCGCGAAGAGCGACGCTTCTGAGGACCCCGAGCTGTGCCGTCAGCTGCTCGCCGATCCCCGTCGACTTCTCCTGGTGACAGCGCATCGACGGGAGTCGTGGGGCGCCCCGATGGCATCGATCGGTCGCGGCCTCGCCCGCTTGGCCCGCGAGCGTGACGATCTCGTCGTGTTGTTTCCCATCCATCGAAACCCCACCATCCGGGACGTGATCGAGGCAGAGGTGTCGGGGATCGACAATGTCGTCGTCACCGAACCGCTCGACTACGGGGCCTTCTGCCGAATGATGCAACGGGCCGACGTCATCGTCACCGATTCCGGCGGCGTCCAGGAGGAGGCTCCGTCACTGGGCACCCCCGTGCTGGTGGTGCGGGACAACACCGAGCGCCCCGAGGCGGTCGCGGCGGGAACCGTCCGGCTCGTGGGAACCGACGACGACCGGATCGTCAAGGAGGTCGGGACGCTCCTCGATGACCCGGTCGCGCACGCGGCGATGGCGAACGTCGTCAACCCCTATGGCGACGGCCACGCGGTCCCCCGATGCGTCGCATCGATGAGGCGCTTCTTCGGAGACGCAGTCGAGGTCGACGAATTCGATCCGTTCGCCACCGCCGGGTGACCGGGGGCCGAGCCCGATGGCGGCAAGGGCGTCGCTGACCCGGCGAGCGGCTCGCTCGACTCCGGGCGACGCCGGGTTGCGTCGCGGTCGATGCGCGGCCCTCGCTTTCTCGGGTGCAGCCAACGCCTACCATCCGGCGGCATGAACGACCACGCCGATCACCTCACCGTCGATGTCGACACCACCCACGGAACGCTCCGCGGTGAATGGCACGACGACATCGCGCACTTCGCCGGCATCCCCTTCGCCGCCCCGCCGGTCGGCGACCTCCGGTTCCTCCCACCCCGGCCTCCGGCCCCATGGAGCGGGGTCCGCGACGCCCTCGACCCCTCGCCCGTGGCACCCCAGAACCCCTCCATCATGGAGGCGCTGTTCGAGGGAAGCGCTGCGCAGTGGGACGAGGACTGCCTCTACCTCAACGTCTGGACCCCCGAACCATCATCACCCACCGGGGGCCCGGGCCGGCCGGTCATGGTCTGGATCCACGGCGGTGGCTTCGAGATGGGCTCGGGAACATCGCCGCTCTACGACGGGACCCACTTCGCGTCCCGTGGTGTGGTCCTGGTGACCCTCAACTACCGGCTCGGCGCTCTCGGCTTCATCGAGCTCGGCGGCCTCGACCCTTCTCTCGCCGGTTCCGCCAACAACGGGCTCCTCGATCAGGTCACCGCTCTGGAGTGGGTGCGCGACAACATCTCCTCCTTCGGCGGCGACCCGACCAACGTGACCGTGTTCGGCCAGTCGGCGGGTGCCATGAGCGTGTCGCTCCTCCTCTCCATGCCCCGCGCGCAGGGGTTGTTCACCAGGGCGATCGCCCAGTCGGGTTCCACCAATGCGGCCCGAACCCCCGCCCGGGCCCACGACGACACCCGGTCGTTCATGGACGCCGGCGGTTTCGCCGATGTCGACGATCTTCGATCGGCCCCGGTCACCGAACTGCTGGCGGCCCACGCCGCCGTCTCCGCGGAACGGGTTGCGGACCCCGAGCTGGTCGCCCGGACAACGGGGGACCCGATGGCCTTCCTACCGTTCCGACCCGTCGCAGACGGCGACGTGGTTCCGATGGACCCGCTCGCCGAGATCGCTGCGGGCGCCGCAGCCGGCATCGATCTCATCGGCGGATCGACGTCGGAGGAGTGGAAGCTCTTCTCGATGTTCCTCCCGAAGGCCGAGGACGAAGATCAGCTGCGATCGTCGGTGGCGCTCCTCGTCGACGATGTCGACGGTGCCGTCGCCGCCCTCCGAGCCGACCACCCCGACGCCGAGCCCGAGGACCTCCGCTGCGCAGCGATCACCGATGCGGTGTTCACCGCCCCCGTTGCCGCCCTCACCGACGCTCAGGCCTCTCACGCTCCGACGTACCGCTACCTCTGGGCCTGGGGCTCACCCGCCTGGGGTGGGATGCTCGGGGCGGCCCACGCCATCGAGCTGCCGTTCGTGTTCGGACTCGTCGAGGACCACCGGCTGCATGCCTTCGTCGGGGCCGATGCGCCGGTCGCCCTGTCCCACGACATCATCGACTCGTGGGTCTCCTTCGCCACCACGGGCGACCCGACGGCCAGAGGTCTCGCCTGGCCGCAGGCCGACGACAGCGAGCGTCGGGTGATGATCTTCGACACCGAGATCGCCGTCGTGGCCGACCCACGACGGTCGATGACCGATTTCCTCCTCACCCACGCCTCCTGACCCCGCAACGGCGCCGCGGCGCACGGGGCCCGGGCCGGGCGACGGGGCCCGGGCCGGGCGACGCGACCTGTCAGCCGCCGGCCTCGCTCCATGTGAATCCGACCGCCAACGGGTCGTGGTCGCTCAACGGCTCTCCCGCCGAGTCGACGAACGTCTCGGTCTCGAAGCGATGAGACGTGACCTCCAGATCGACTCCCCCGCCGCCACGGAAGGCGACCTTGTCGATCGCCCCCGTGTCGCTGCAGCCGGTCGCCTCACATGCGTCGGTGAGACCCGTCTCGGCCAGGAACGCCTCCCAGATCTCGGTGTCGGCCCCCCCCGAACCGTCGGGATGGGTGTCGTCGGTGTGAAGGTTGGTGTCGCCGCCCACGATCACCGCCCGGCCCGCACTGTGACTCGAGATGAACTCGGAGAGCTGCGCCATGTCGTCGACCTGGAGGCGTTGATCCTCCTCGCTCCCGCCCGCCTCGACGTGGAGGGTGTACACGTCGACGGTCACCCCGTCGGCGAGCGTCATCGTCACCACCGCGAAGCCCTTCATGGCCAGGCAGTCGCCGGCGCCGCCGTCGGAGGTGTCGAACCCACCGAAGCAACCCGTCCAGGGAACTCTCTGCTCGTCGGTGAACTCGAATCGCGACAGGATCCCCTGGCCGTCACCGATCTGGAGCACCCGCGGCGGTTCCTCACTCAACCCCACCGCGTCGGGCCCCGGGTGAACCGCTGTCGCATAGGGGTGGGTCGTGTCCGCTCGGAGACGGGTGTGGAAGTTGACGAAATCGGTGCTGTCCAGCAACGGTTTCCACCAGTCGAAGTCCTCCTGGGTGAGCACCACGTCGTAGGGCTCGAGCAGCGGGCTGATCAGAGGGATGTTGTCGGTCGGGTTCACCGAGGAGATCTCCTGCGGCAGACCGGCCACGTTGTAGGCCAACAAGGTGAACTCACCCGAGAGGCCGTCGGCCGGCACGGAATCGGCCGAGTCGCCGGCGTCGCTCGTCGCTCGTGTCACTCGCACCGTCGCTCGACGACGAACACGCTCCGATCATCCCCACGACGAGGCCGACCGCCAGGACCCTCGCTGCTCTCTTGATGCGCATGGGTCGAGACCTTAGGTTGACTCCGACCGGCCATCCATCGTCATCTGCAGGGGGTCCCATGGATCTGACCGTCGCCGCGACTCCGGCCTACTTCGCCACCATGGCCGCGGAGTACCTGGCCGACCGCCGTCGCATCGAACGGATCGGCCCCCGACCGGCCGACTACGAGCGCAAGGACACGCTCGCGAGTCTGTCGATGGGTGTCGGCAGCCTGGTCATACCGCTCGTCACCCGTCGCCTGATCCGCAGGGTCCGGCCCGACACCACCAGGCTCGGCAAGGTGGTCGTCGGCGCCGGCCTCACGGCTGCCGCGATCACGACCGCCGCCGACGCCGTGGCCCGGATCACCGAACGGGAAGAGGCCGCCGACACCCGTCCTGAGTGGCACGAGAGCCGCCGACAGCGCCGGCGGCGACACCGGCTCGCCCGGCGCGCCGCGAAGATCGGCGGCCCCGCCGCCATCGGTGCGGGGTGGCTGTCGCTCGCCGCGATGTGGGGTGGGGCAACCGAACCCGAGGCGCTCTACGAGCGCCGGGTCATGCCCGACATGGGCGACGGCCCGCTGCCGCTGGCCCTGGCCGTGGTCGGATGGGACTTCGTCTATTACTGGAACCACCGGATCATGCACGAGAGTCGGATCCTGTGGGCGATCCACGTGGTGCACCACTCGAGCGAGCGCTACAACCTGTCGACGGCGCTGCGTCAACCGGTCGCCGATGTCCTGGGCACGTTCGTCCCCCACGCCACCGCGCTCATCGGAGTCCGCCCCGATCTGATCGAGACGGCCCGCGGTGTGAACCTGTTGTACCAGTACTGGATCCACACCGACCTGATCGGGCGACTGGGCTGGTTCGAGAAGTGGTTCAACACGCCGTCGCACCACCGTGTCCACCACGGGGCCAATCCCGAGTACATCGACAACAACTACGCGGGAATCCTCATCGTGTGGGACAGGCTCTTCGGAAGCTTCGTGCCCGAAACCGACGAGGTGGTCTACGGGTTGACGAAGAACATCGACACGTTCGACCCGATCCGCATCGCCACCCACGAATATGTCGACATCGTGCGCGATGTCTCCGAGGCGAGGACGTGGTCGGACCGGCTGTCGTTCATGCTTCGTGGCCCGGGCTGGGCCTACGCCCGGCACGCCCAGGCCCAGGCTGCCGCCGACCACGAGCCGGCATCGGCCGCAGCCGCCTGACCGTCGGTGCCTCCGTGAGAGGGGTCGATCACCGCCGGGTCGCGAGTTCGGCGTCGCTGTCCCAGACGACGACGTCGGAGGGCCTCGTCGCCATGATCTCCTCGGCTGCGCCCCCGACGAGACGCAATTGGGACCCCGCGGCCAGATCCTCGCCTCTCCATCTCACGCTGCCGGTGGTCACGTAGACGAACACGTAGGGCGAGCGCGGCAGGGCGACGGACGTGCCCTCGGTCATGCTGGCCACCCCCATCGATGCACCCGACTGCCCGAACCCGATCGCCCCGTCGTGGTCGCGGCCCGAGGCAATGGTCACCAGTCCTCCGGCGGCCAGAAGGTCGGTGACGTCGCGTTGTTCGTATCCGGGCGAGAGACCGGTCGTGTCGGGAACCACCCACATCTGGAGGAAGTGCACCGGCTCATCCCGGCTGGCATTCATCTCGGAGTGCCGGATTCCCGTACCGGCCGACATGCGCTGGATCACTCCAGGCGTGATCGTGCCCTCGTTGCCCTCCGAATCGCGATGCACGAGGGAGCCCTCGAGCACCCAGGTGACGATCTCCATGTCCCGATGGCTGTGCGTGCCGAATCCACCCCCTGCGATGACGACGTCGTCGTTGAGGACCAGGAGAAGGCCGTGTCCGTTCTCGCCATGCCGGTAGTGGGATCCGAAGTTGAAACAGTGGTGACTGTCGAGCCAGCCGAGTCGGGTGTGGAACCGTTCCTCGGGGCGTCGTATGAGGGCGGGCAATGGAGATCTCCGTGTTCGTGCGTCATCGGCGACAACGCCCCGGGTCGGACACTCATTCCGCGACCCCGGGGCGTCTACTCGGAGCGGATCGTGGTCGCCAGTTCCTGGACACCCACGGTGAGCGCAGTCGTCCGCGACACTGCGCCGAGGTCGCCCGCTTCCCCGGTGGTGGCCGACCACGTGACCCGCCACACCGCGGTCGCGGCGACGTCGACGTCGCGGGTGGGACCGTTGAAGTAGATGACGCACCGCGACGTCTGGCGGGCCGACGGCACCGTCAGGTCGAAGGCCACACCGCCGTCGGGACAGCGCGCCGAGCCATCGGAACCTGCGTCGACGACCAACTCCTCGAGGGTGGACGTCACCGTGGCCGTGACTCCTGCGGCCGACGCGGACCGCGAGCGGGGCGCGGTGTTGGTCATCCAGAACCAGGTGTCGATGTGGGGAAGCGTGACTCCGCCCTCGGGCGATTGGGCCATGACCGGTGGCTCGACATCGAGCTGTGCCATCGCGGCAGCCACGAGGGCGTCGATGGAGACGACCGGTGCGGCTCCCGGACCGATCGTGACGATGCGCGGCGCCCCCGTCGGCCGGCCGGTATCCCGGTCGAAACACCGCTGGATGACGACGTCGCCTTCGCTCACCGCCGTGGCGGGCGCTCCCACGCCGAACGACACCCCCGATCCGAGGGATCCTGAAGCGTGGTAGATCTCGCAGTAGATCGAGGACACACCGCCACCTCGATGGGTCGCATCGCCGGACGTCGCGATGCCGTAGGCGGACACTGAGCCGCCCGTGGCGGTGCTCGCCCCGGACGCGCCGGAAATTCGATCGGACTCAGCTGCGACCGGTGAAGGGACCATGGCCGAGACGACAAGAGCCCGCGACTAGCGATCTAGTGAGCACTCGTTCGACTCCCCCCGCGACTCGAGTGATCGCGACCCGAGCTTCCACGATCCGTCAACCAGAATCAGTCGTTCCGTGAGTACTGATATCCCCACGGAATCGTCGATGACCATGCCCGATGCCGTGTCCACCACGACGCCGTCGTCGACGATGCAGACGCGCACGTCAGCGGTCTTCGCGTCCACGATCTGCGAGGCGAGGATCTCCACCCGCTGAATCGAGTCGCTCGGAAATCCCACCGACTGCCGCAGGAAGAGGCGTTGACGTATTCGAGCCTGGGTTGCGGCAATCGCTTCTCCAGTCATGGTTCCAGCGAGGCCGGGATGGTCGGGATCGCCGGCCAGCGACGCCGAGTCAATCGCACTGATCGCAGCCAGATACGCAGCCTCCACATCGGCGGCCACCAGAGGGTCGGCTGGATCGGGGGCACTTCCCGCCGGGGTGCCATCGAACACCAGCGTCGTGGTGACCACGCCACCGGCCACGTCATCGACCACGACGGGGCGCACGCCGTCGTCGGACGACTCTGATCGTGCACAACCGATGGGCGACGCGGCGAGGAGGACTGCCACGATCGAACCCGCCGTCCGTGTCCCCACGCTCGACGGGCCGCTGGTCGAACCCCACCAGGTCTCCCTCAGCATCCGAGCCAGTCTATGTCATGTTGTTTGACATCTTTCAACAACTTCTGGTGGTCAAACATGCACGTCGATCACACTCGATCCCATCGCTGCACCCACGGGCACTCCGATAGCGCTCAGAGTGAGCACGCGGCCCCCCATTCGTCCGAAAGGCGCGCTCAGAGTGGCCGAGACGCGTCCGACGGGCTCTCCTCGCCGATCTCCCCTGACGAGTCGGCCCTGAGGACGGCGGGAAGCGGTCCCATCGACAACAACGTCAGCCGCTTGGTCGCTCGGGTCAGCGCCACGTACAACGCCTGGGCCCCTCGGTATTCGGCATCGAGGATCCGGCCGGGATCCACCACGATGCACGAGTCCAGTTCGAGCCCTTTCACGACACGGACCGGGGCCACGGTGATCTGGCGATCGAGGGTTCCACGATGGGCGCGGCCGAATTCGAGCCCCGCGCCCTCCAACGCCGCCTCGACCCGATCCACCCAGCCGTCCGAGAGGATCACCGCGACGCTCCCTGAGCCGATTCGTTCGACCTCCGCTCGAACCGAGTCCACGAGATCCGACTCGAACCGGTGGGCCTCCGACTCGATGATCACCGGCTCGTCGCCCGTCGTCCGCACCGACTCGGGCGGCTCCAATCCGGGGGCGGCGAGGCTCAGTAGCCGGGACGCCAGATCCATCGTCGGCTGCGGCAGGCGGTATCCGACATTGAGTGTGGCCGAGCGAGGCTCGACCCGCCGAGGCAGGTGAGCCAGGATCTCGTCCCAACCCTCCAACGCCGCGGACGCCGTCGCCTGTGCGATGTCACCCACGACCGTCATCGATCCGTTGAGAGATCGGCGGTCCACAACCCTCAGGTCCATCGCGGAGAGATCCTGGGCTTCGTCCACCACGATGTGACCGAACGTCCGGATCGCCTCGCTCACTCCACCTGCGCCTTTGCGACGCCGGGTCCCCAGCAACTCCAGGGCCTCATCGAGAAGAGCGACGTCGTTCGTCTTCCACACGTGGGACGAGACATCACCCACGCGGGGACGGTACAACAGCTCGATCTCGTCCTCGTTCAGAACCCCCCTGCCCGCAGAACGAAGCAGAGCTCTGGAGCCGAACAGGTCGTCGAGCAGTTGAGCCGGTGTCAGAACCGGCCAGATGCGCTCCAGCACCTCGCGGGTCTCGATCAGAGACCCGATCCGATCCTTCACCGTCTCGGGCGCCATCTCGCGGCGCAGCTTCTGCGACACCAGCTCGTAGAACGCTTTCTCGACGAGTCGACGGCCGGAGTTGTGGGTCCTCGCCCGGCGTCGTGCGGTCGTCACGATCTGCTCGGTGTCGTCCCTCGTGATCCGAACACGCTCGACACCCAGGGGGATGACCGCGGTGCGGGGCAGGCGACGCTCACGATCCCGAACCGCGCGGGCCAGCACCCGGCACATGCGGGTGTCGCCCTTCACCCGGGCCACGTCGGGGGCGTCGATGCCCGCGGCCCGGATGCCGGGAACCAGGTCTGCCAGCGTGGCGATCTCCACACCAGCCTCCCCCAGCGACGGGAGCACCTGTTCGATGTAGGAGAGGAACAGACGATTGGGGCCCAGAACCAGCACCCCTTGGCCCTCCAGGGGGAACCGGTAGCTGTAGAGGAGGTACGCGGCGCGGTGCAGCGCCACCACCGTCTTGCCCGTCCCCGGCCCACCCTGAACGACCAGCACCCCGGGCATCGGCGCCCGAATGATCTCGTCCTGTTCGGCCTGGATCGTGGCGACGATGTCTCCCAGGCGGCCGGTGCGTGACTCCTCGATCGCCGCGATGAGGGCCCCCTCACCCCGGCGACGACCGGCCGCGAGCTCCGTCGCCGCCTCGCCGAAGAACTCATCCTCGAGGCCCAGCACCGTTGTGCCCCGGGAGATGAAGTGCCGCCGGCGGGCCAACCCCATCGGGTCGCGCCCGGTGGCCCGGTAGAACGGCTCGGCAACCGGTGCCCGCCAGTCGATCACGACCGGATCGCGGGCCTCGTCCGACACCGACACCCGACCGACGTAGAACCGCTCCTCGCGACCCCGCTACATCGATCCGCCCGAAGATGAGGGACTGATCACCGAGATCGAGTTCGGCCAGGCGTTGGGCAGCCGTCTCGGAGAGGATCTCCCGCTCGATCCTGGCCTGGAAGGTCCCGCCCGCGCCGCGCTCACCCTGTTCGTGCATCGCCACGGCGCGGCCCCGGGCGCGCTCCAACAGCTGGTACGCCCTGTCGACGTAGGCCTGTTCGGCCGCAAGCTCGGTGTGAGCGCTCATCGAATCGATGTCGTCCTTGGCAGCGGGACTCCCGAATTGGGGAGTTGTCGAGTCTACAAGGCACATCGCCGCTCCAAACCCCGGTTACCCCCGCCCCACCCGACTCACTAGCGTGACCCCGTGCCGCCGACCGATGCCGATCACCCCGACTCGGAGTCGCCGTTCCTCGCCGCTTGCCGCGGCGAACCACACGACCGGATACCGGTGTGGTTCATGCGGCAGGCCGGTCGATCGCTCCCCGAGTACCTCGCCATCCGAGGGCCGGGCTCGATCATCAACGCCATCCGCCGACCTGACGTGGCCACCGAGATCACGCTGCAACCGGTACGGAGATACGGCACCGACGCCGCGATCCTGTACTCCGACATCATGACCCCCCTCAACGGGATCGGGTTCGGCGTGGACATCGAACCCGGAGTCGGCCCGGTGGTCGCGGAGCCCTTCGCCCGGCGGCAGGATCTCGAGCGTCTCCGGCCGCTCGAGCCCGACGTCGACACCCCCTATGTGGTCGAGACCGTCAAGAACCTCGTCCATGAGCTCACCGTGCCGCTCATCGCCTTCGCAGGGGCGCCGTTCACCGTGGCCAGCTATCTGGTGGAGGGGCGTCCGTCTCGCACGTACGGACGGACGAAGGCCCTGATGTTCGGCGACGAGTCGCTGTGGTTCGATCTGGTCGATCGGCTGGCCGACCTGGCGATCGCGTCGCTGAAGTCGCAGGTGGACGCCGGAGCGCAGGCGGTGCAGCTCTTCGACTCGTGGGCCGGTGCCCTCGCGCCGGCCCACTACCGCCGATTCGTCAAGCCTGCGTCCGCCAAGGTGCTGGCCGCTGCGGGCGAATGGGGTGTTCCCACCATCCATTTCGGCGTCAGCACCGGCGAGCTGCTGTGGGACATGGGCGACGCCGGCGCCGACGTGGTCGGCGTGGACTGGCGAACGCCACTCGACGTGGCCCGAACCCGAGTGCCGCCGCGATGTTCGCTCCAGGGAAACCTCGACCCTGCCATCGTTCTCGCCGGCTGGGAAGCCACCCGAGATGCCGCAGCGGACGTGCTCACCGCCAACGGCGGCCACCCGGGCCACATCTTCAATCTCGGGCACGGTGTCCTCCCCGAGACCGACCCCACGGTGTTGGAGGCCCTCGTCGAGTGGGTCCACGCCCAATGAGCGAGTCGACGCAGGCGGCACCGATCGGCCTGCTGGTCATGGCGTACGGAACTCCCGCGACCCCCGACGACGTGGAGTCCTTCTACACCCACATCCGGCGCGGCAACGCTCCCACCCCCGAGCAGTTGGACGAACTCACGGCGCGCTACGACGCCATCGGAGGCGTCTCCCCCCTGGCTCAGCGAACCGAGGCACAGCGAGGTGCGCTGCAGGCGGCCCTCGATCGACGCGGGGACGGCCGGTGGGTCGCCCGACTGGGCCAGAAGCACGCGGCGCCCTTCATCGAGGACGGCGTGTCCGAGTTGGCCGAACTGGGCGTCGGCTCGATCGTCGGCGTCGTCCTCGCCCCGCACTACTCGGGGTTCAGCGTCGGCGAATACCAGTCGCGGGCATCGCGGGCTGCAGCGGACAACGGGCTCGACTTCGTGGGCATCGAGCGCTGGTTCGATCTCCCTGCCCTCGTCGCACATCAGGCAGAGTCGCTGAGAACGGTCCTGGGACGTGCGCCGGAGCGGACCAAGGTCGTGTTCACCGCCCACTCGTTGCCCGAACGACTGCTCGAGGGCGACCCCTACCCCGACGAATTGGCCGATGGCGCTGCGATGATCGCCTCGGCAGCAGGGTTGGGGCGCTGGGCCGACTGGGGCATCGCGTGGCAGAGCGCCGGGCGGACGCCCGAACCATGGCGAGGGCCCGACATCCTGACGGTGATCGCAGATCTGGCCGAGACGGGTCGCAGCGACGGCCTCGTCGTCGTCCCCCACGGATTCACCTCCGATCACCTCGAGGTCGTGTACGACCTCGACATCGAGGCGGCAGCCCTCGCGGAACGCCACGGGCTCTTCTTCGCCAGAACGGACGTGGTCAATGACGACCCCGACGTCATGGACACCCTGGCTGAACGGGCGATGGTCGTGGCCCGAACGCACCTCCGGTCATGACCGCGTCCGGGGTCCACGTCGCCGGAGCGGGGATCACGGGCCTGGCGGCTGCGTGGGAGCTCACCGGAGGGCGGCCCCCCGGCGCCCCCGACGTCGACGTGACGGTGTGGGAAGCAGAGGGTCGGGCCGGAGGCAAGATCTCGGCCTCCGAGGTCGACGGCCTGCGTCTCGACGAGGGAGCGGACGCGTTCCTGGTGCGAACCCCCGAGGCGTCGGCACTGTGTGCCGAGATCGGCGTGACCGACCTCGTCCATCCCTCCGGTCTGCCGGCGTACGTGTGGATCGACGGTGCACTCCGGCGGATCCCCCGTGGACTGGTCCTGGGCGCCCCGGCCGACGTCGATGAGCTGGAGGGGTCGGGGATCCTGACTCCCGAGGGCATGGAACGAGCGCGTCGGGAATCGGTCGTGACGATCGACGCCGACGACCTCAGCGTGGGCGATCTCATCGACGCCCACTACGGCGCTGAGGTCACCGAGCGCCTCGTCGGACCGTTGATCGGCGGCATCAGCGCAGGGGCGGTGGATCGACTCAGCGCAGCGTCGGTCACGCCCCAGCTCTTCGCGGCGGGTACCGGCGACCGGCCGATGGCCGCCGAACTCCGCGAACTGCCGCAGATCGACGGCCCGGTGTTCGCCGCACCACACGACGGGATGGCCACGATCATCGACCGCCTGGTCGAGGAGCTCTCTGTTCGGGGGGTTCGCTTCGAATGGAACCGGACGGTCGGGGAGCTGTCGGGGTCGGCCCACGACTCCTGGATCGTCACCACGCCCGCCCACGTCGCTGCCCCCCTCATCGGTGTGGTCTCGCCCGACGCCGGCGAACTCCTCCGCGGCATCTCCTTCTCCTCGGTGGTGTTCGTGACCGTCGTCGTAGACCGTCGGCAGGTCGCGGGGCCTCTCGACGGAAGCGGATTCCTCGTCCCGCGGTCGGCCGGCCTCCGACTGACCGCGGCGTCATGGATGTCGGCGAAATGGCCCCATCTCGGTCTCGATGACCGGGTCGTGATCCGCGCGTCCCTGGGACACATCGACGACCCCGAGCCGATCACGTGGACCGACGAGACCATCATCGACACCGTGGTCCGCGATCTCGACACCACCATGGGGTTGAGCGGCGCACCGAGGGCGCACCGCATCGTGCGCTACCCGCGGGCTTTTCCCCACTACGACGTGGGTCATCGCCGGCGGATGGAGTCGGTCGCAGCCGCACTGGCGCAGGACCGCCCGGGGGTCGAGGTGTGCGGAATGGCACATGAGGGGGTGGGGATTCCGGCCTGCATCCGAAGCGGACGAACCGCCGCTGATCGCCTTCGATCGCGCCTCGGTCGGACCCGGTGGACATGACGACGACGGACACCGCCGCCCCCCGATCTCTCCCGTGGACCACGACCCGTCCCCGCAGGTTGGTGGCGTCCGTCGGAGCCGGCCTCGCCATCTCCGCGGGCGTTCCACCGTGGGGATGGTGGCCTCTGACCATGGCGGGCATCGCGGTGTGGGTGACCCTGCTGGCAGGGGCTCCGGCGCGGAGCCGCGCGGTGGTGAGCGCCGGCGTGGGCCTCGGGTGGTTCCTTCCCTCGACACTGTGGATGGTCAAGTTCACGCCCGCCGCGTGGCCCTTCGGTGTCGCGCTGTGGTTCCCGTTCGTCGCCGCCGCGTTCTCGTTGTTGGTCAACCGGGAAAGGCCGGCTACCGGGCTGGCCGCCGCTCTCATCCTGTCGGAATGGTTCCGCTGGCATGCGCCGTTCGGCGGGGTCCCCTTGTCGATGTTGGCCATGACGCAGGCAGATGCTCCGCTGCTACCCACCGCCAGGGTGGCCGGATCACTCGGGGTGAGCGCAGCGGTGGCGTGTCTCGGCGCCGCTCTGGGCGCCGCGATGCTCGCCGACCGATCCGAGCAACGACGCAATGCCGCCCTGGCGGCGGTCGGGGTGCTCGGCATCGCCGCATTGGGAGTGGTCGCCCCCGACGGCCATGCGGACCGCACCATCGACGTCGCCGCCATCCAGGGGGGCGGCCCTCAGGAGACCCGATCGGAGAACACCGACTACGACGTGGTGCTGACGCGGCATCTCGACCGCGCCCGAACCGTCGAGGAGCCCGTCGATCTCGTCGTCCTGCCGGAGAACATCGTCAACATCAACGGCTACTTCGAGGGATCGACCGAACAGGAACGCCTCACCCAGCTCGCCATCGCCATGGACGCCACCGTCATCGCCGGGGTGGTCGAGGACGAGAGCGATCCCGACTACTTCCGCAACGCGGTGGTGTCGATCGCACCCGACGGAACCCAGACCGGCCGCTACGACAAGGTCCGCCGGGTCCCCTTCGGCGAGTACATCCCGTTGCGTCCCTTCTTCGAGTCGATCGCCGCCGATCAGCTGTTCGCCCGCGACGCCATCCCCGGCATCGAGTCGAACGTCCTCGAGACTCCGGCGGGCCGGACCGGCATCGCCATCTCCTGGGAGGTCTTCTTCCCGCGCCGGATCCGCGCGGCGGTCCACGACGGCAGCGAGATCATCCTGAACCCGACCAACGGTGCCAGCTACTGGCTGACCGAGGTGCAGACCCAGCAGATCGCGTCCTCCCGACTCCGCTCCGTCGAGGCGGGGCAGTGGGTCGTCCAAGCGGCCCCGACGGGCTTCAGCGCGATCATCGACCCTGCCGGGAACGTGATCCAGCGGACCGGCATCGGGGAGAGCGACGCACTCGTGGGGACCGTCGAGATGCGCCGTGGACGAACCTGGGCGTCCTACGTCGGAGCGACCCCCGCATTGCTACTCGCCGCTCTTCTCCTTACTCTGAGCTGGACCGGCGCGTGGAACCGTCGTCTCGAACGTGATTAGATTGCGCCGCCTCGAGGCGGGCAAAGGGCGAAAAGGGGAGAGCATGTTGAAGAGGATCACGGCCGTTCTGTTGACGATCGGCACAGCGGCACTGCTGTTGGTGTTTCCCGGTGCGGCTCCCGCGTCAGCGGCCAACGCGTCGTTGACGTGTACCGGCATCACCGGTGACAGCGCGTCGACGTTCGGTGACTCGAAGACGACGCTCGACCAGCTCGCCGCCATCAGCGGTGGCGGATCGGGTCTGACCCTCGACGTGGCGACCAACGCCACCGTTCCCGCGGTCGTCGAAGCCGGATCGGCGCCCTTCAACGCCTCGTTCATCTTCGACATCACCCTCCCCGACTCGGTCATCGGTCCGGCGAAGACGCTCCTCGGACTGTCGTCGATCACCGTCACCAACGCCAGCTACACGGTCGTCGCCTCCGGGGCCGGGACCGGCACGCTCAGCGGGTCGAATCCGTCCCAGACCATCAATCTGAACACGAACCCGGTCAAGGTCACCCAGTCGCTCAGCGGAACGGTGACGCCCACCGGCGGCGGGGCCATCTTCTACCGGCCCGGCGCCATCCGCCTCACCATCGGCATCAACACCTCCGTGTCGGGGATCCGCGTCGACGCCATCACGGTCACCTGCGGGAGCTCGTCGGTGCTCGCCACCACCACCGTCCAGGTTCCCGGTGCCCCCAGGGTCAGCCCACCTGAGTTCACCCTGGACGTGTTCGCCGGGGCGGTCACGGGACTGAAGCTCACCGACAAGGGCTATTTCACCCCCGACGACGGCAACCCGGTCCTCAACGACAGCCTCAAGATCGTCGGTCAGCCGACCCACGGCACCGCTGCCGTGGGGGGCGGCGGCCTGTTCTTCGTGGCTCCGATCCGAGCGGGCGTCTACACCGCCACCCTCGAGATCTGTGCCCCCGAACGGCCGGTTCCCGGCACGCCGGGCGTCACCGAGGTCCAGCACCTCAATTGGGGCGAGATCTACGGCAACAAGCCGTTCAACGCTCACCCGCTGGGGATGACCCTCACGTTCGACGGTCAGGAGACGGCGCCGATCCAGCTGTCGTTCAACGACACCCTCTTCGGACGGATGCCGACACCGCTCGATCCCAACCAGGACCCGGGCAACTTCCAGCGGCTCACGTCGTACTTCCTCTATCCCTCGGCAGCCACGATCGACGCCGCCCTCGAGAAGCTCCCCAACATCGGCGCCGGTGGTGTCGCGGTCACCGGAGGCGGACGCACCGGCTATGACATCACGTTCGCAGGGCCCCTCGCCCTGAAGGACGTTCCGTTGATCGAGATGGGTCAGTGGATCACCCACCTTCCGGCGGACGGGCTGTCGGCGGTGGTCGGTCAACTCGGTGGCGCTGCGGGCGGCGGCGCAGGCGGCGGCACGCCGGTGCCCACCCAGGACGAGCTCAACGCCCAACTTCTGAGCGGACAGATCGATCTCGGCCAGTACTTCGAGGGCGTCGGCAAGCGGCTCCAGGCGGATCTGATCGCCGGCATCGACACCAACGCGGCGCTCGATGCGATCGGCCAGCTGTTCCCCAAGGCCCCCGAGGTCGAAGTGACCACTCCGGGCGACGATTTCGTGCCCGACTCCACGACGGGGCCCCTGTGCTCGCCGTTCAACGTGACGTTCCGCGTGTGGTGGACTCCCGAGCAGCTGAAGTTCATCAACGCCCTGTTCGGCTGGGGCTGAATCCCCGGATCGGCAGCGGGCGTGTATCGGCCGTCCACCCGGTCGGCTTGAACTTTTTCTAGACGACACCGGCCCGACGCGGTACCAATGACCGTGCGTAGGGTCTGGCCTCGCAAGATCATCGATGCCTGTGGTCAGGTGTTCGGAAGGAAACAAGATGTCGGTTCGTACACGCGCCGTGTCCATCGGGACCACGGTGGCCCTGTCGGGGGCGGCCTTCTTCGTCGGCACCGCCTCGACGGCTGGCGCCGCAACGGCGACCTTCACATGTCGGGGCATCACGGGTGACGTCGCCGGTCAGGTGGCAGGGGCGAACAAGTCCTCCAAGGAACTGCTCGACCTTCTCGCCTCCCTCGGAGGCAGCGCCGAGCTGTCGCTCCCGGTGCAGATCACGACCAACGTTCCCTCGTCGATCAAGACCGGACCGGACCCCATCACGGCCGAGTTCGACTACGACATCACGCTTCCCGACTCGCTGCTCGCCAGCGCACGGGACCTGCTCGGGGTGTCCACCATCCAGGTCACGAACGCCAGCTACTCCATCGACGTGAGCGGCGCCTCCACGACCACGCTGACGGGGACCAACCCCTCGATCACGCTCAACATCGCCTCACCTCCGGTCAAGGTCCAACAGCGCATCACGGGCGAGGTGGACGTGTCGAACAGCGGACTGATCCAGTACCGCGCCGGCGAGACCCGGCTCTCCATCGTGGTCAACGGCACCGTCGCCGGTGCGGCCACCGTCGGCACCCTCACCGTGAGCTGCACCACCTCGGGCCTCCTGGCGTCGACGTCGGTCAGCCCCCCCGGTGCCCCCAACATCACGACGACGCCGTTGATCCGAAATGTCACCGCCGGCTCCGAGGACCAGGTCGTCATCGACGACGGAACACTCGTCGTTCCCGACGAGGGCAATCCGATTCTGTGGGACAGCCTCCGCATCGTGGATGAACCCTCGGCCGGGACCGCCCGGATCGACAACGGTGATCTTCTCTACACCGCCCCCGGGGTGAACGGTTCGTACGACGTGAGCTACGAGGTGTGTGCCGCGGCCAAGGACGTCGAAGGACAGCCGGGCACCGACGAGGTCCAGACCTTCACGTTCGCCGACACGACCTACTACCTGCGGAGCTTCAACGCCCACCCGAAGAGCTTCACCCTCGTGTTCGACGGTCAGGAAACCGCGCCGATCGAAACCAGCCGAGCCGAATTCCTCGGCATCCCGGTGCCCGTGAACCTCAATGATCCCGGGGCCGAGCTCATCCACAACCTCGGCGGCCAGTTCATGATCCCCTCCGCCGCGAAGGTCCAGGCCGCGCTTGCGAAGCTCCCGAACATCGGAGCGGGGAACGTCACCGTCACCGGAGGGCCGACACGCACGGGCGACCTGACGGTGCCGTACACGATCACGTTCGGCGGTGACCTCGCGGAGAAGGACGTGGCCCAGATCACCATCGGTCAGTGGAACACCTGGTTGCCCCAGGATGCCCTCGCGGTGATCCTCGGCGCGGCCGGAGGGCTCGGCGGCGGCGGGGACGCTCCTCCTCCCCCCACCTACGACCAGTCGATCCAGCAGTACTTCGCCGGAACCATCAGCATCGAGACCATGTTCGATCAGTTCGGGGCACGCGCCCAGGCCGACCTGTTGGGCGGCATCAACATCTCCGATCTGCTCACCACCTTGACCGCTCTGTTTCCCAAGACCCCGGCGCTGGCGACCGCAACCGCCGGTGAGGATGCCATCGAGCCGGGCAACACCGGGCCTCTCTGCAGCACCGGAGTGGTGCAGTACGTGGTGACGGGCGGGACCGCTGCCACCGAAGGTGACTCCGTGGCGGGTACCCAGACCACCGCCGCCGCGGCCTCGACCGAGTCGACCACCACAGCGGCGGCGGCGCAGGGAGCGACGGCGGTGTCCAGCGGAAACCCCGGCTTCACTGGCTGACACCGACATCGGGCCCCGCCGAAGCCGCAGCACGCGGCGCTGTGCCCGACGGCGATCACGCCTTCGCAGGTCGTCGTCGGCATGAGTCGATTCCGATGCCGACACGCCAGCGCCGCGGCAGGTAGCGTTCGGCCGTCACGACACGCCACGTGGCGAGGAGATCGCCACCACGGCCCTCCCCGAACTCAGCGCAGAACCGAGGTGATGTGAGCAGCGCCTTCAAGCGCATCCTCATCGGACGGCCGTTGCCCAGCCATGAAGAGCAGCACCAGCGCCTGACCAAGAAGGTCGGCCTCGCCGTTTTCGCCTCTGACGCGATCTCGTCGACGGCGTACGCAACCGAAGAGATCCTCTTCGTCCTGTTCCCCATCGCGGGGTTCGCATCACTGAAGTACCTGAACCCGATGGCCTTTCTCGTCGTCGTGCTCCTCGCCATCGTCGCCACCAGCTACCGCCAGACGATCAAGGCCTACCCAGGTGGCGGTGGCTCGTACGTCGTGGCACGGGAGAATCTCGGCACCGTCCCCTCGCTCGTGGCCGGCGCCTCCCTTCTGGTCGACTACGTGCTGACCGTGGCCGTCTCGGTATCTGCCGGAGTGGCGGCCATCACCAGTGCGATCGACGGCCTGGAGGATCACCGCGTGGCGCTGTGCCTTGCCGCCATCGCACTTCTGATGTTCGCCAACCTGCGTGGCGTCAAGGAGTCGGGCCGCCTCTTCGCCGTGCCCACCTACGGGTACGTGGTAGCCCTGTCGATCTTGATCGTCATCGGCCTGTTCCGATCGTTCTCGGGCGACCTCGGACGAATCCCCGAGGACGCCGACCGCCTCGAGGCCATCAAGGGCCAGGCGGAGTTCGCCTCCGGTGTCGGATTCTTCTTTCTGATCGCGCGGATTCTCCTCGGGAGCGGTGGCGCTCACGGGAATCGAGGCGATCTCGAACGGCGTCGGCGCCTTCAAGAAGCCGGAGGCGAAGAATGCCTCCACGACACTTCTGTGGATGGCAACGGCCCTGGCAACTCTCTTCTTCGGCATCTCGGTCCTGGCTCACCGCCTCCATCCGATACCGTCCGACGAGGAGACCGTGCTCTCCCAGCTGGCCCGCCACGTCTACGGGGGGACAGGCGGCGCCTACTGGGTCACCCAGATCCTCACCTTCTCGATCCTGGTGCTCGCGGCCAACACCGCCTTCGCGGACTTCCCCCGAATCGCCTCGATCCTTGCCCAGGATCGTTTCCTGCCGCGACAGTTCTTCAACCGCGGCGACAGACTGGTGTTCTCGAACGGGGTTCTCATCCTGTCGTTGTTCGCAGCCGTGCTCATCGTGGCGTTCGACGGCAACACCACGAGGCTGATACCCCTCTACGCGGTCGGGGTGTTCACGGCCTTCACGATCTCCCAGACGGGCATGGTGAGACACCACTTCAGCGAGCGCGAGCCGCGCTGGAAGCTGGGCGCATCGGTGAACACAATCGGAGCGATAGCAACGTTCGTGGTGCTGATGATCGTGATGATCTCCAAGTTCACGATCGGAGCCTGGGTCCCGATGGTGGTCATTCCTGTCGTCATGGGACTTCTATGGGTGACCCACAATCACTACATCAGGGTGGCCGAACTGCTGCGGATCACACCCGACTTCCACCCGGCGACGAGGGGAAACACGGTCGTGGTGCTGATCGGGGGGGTTCACCGGTCGAGCCTCGAAGCCATCTCGTTCGCACGGAGCATGAGACCCGATCGCCTGGTGTGCATCACTGTTGGCGACGACGTCGCAACGGAGCGGGTACGCGCCGAGTGGGAACGATTCAAGATCACCGAGACACTCATCGTCGTCGATTCCCCCTACCGGGAGCTGACGTCGCCGATTCTCCAATTCCTCGACGAGCAGGAAGCACGGCACCCAGGCGACAACATCACGGTGATCGTCCCCGAGCTGGTCGTCGACCACTGGTGGGAACACCTGTTGCACAACCAGTCCGCACTGGCGCTCAAGGCGCGGTTGCTGTTTCGGCCGCGGACGATCGTGGTCTCGATTCCGCTTCACCTCAACCCTCGCTACCGCGAAGTCGCACCGGTGAGCGACGAAGGCGGCTCCTCGACGTGACGAGCGTTCACCCAGTATCGTCACGTGAGGTCGCGGCGGGCTAGACCGTCGCGCGAATCAGCTGGAGATCGCCATGTTCGGACCACGTCGGATTATCGGTGTCGTTGCCGCGCTGGCACTCATCTCGGGGGCGCTGCTCGCGACGGCAGGCGGAGCGACCGCCGCCACCGTCCCGGTCACCTACAGCTGTGTCGGGGTGAACAACGACGTCGCGGCGGTACAGGACTTCGGCATCTTCGGCGTCACGAACTTCACCTCGGGTCAGTTGCTGGCGAATCTCGCGAGCATCGACATCCTGAACTTCCCTGCCCGCCCCGAGCTCACCGTCGCGGTGTCCACCGACGTCCCTGCGTCGGTCGCTCCGGGAGCATCGATGACACCGCAGATCGGTGTGACCGCCGAGCTCCCTCCGGCGCTCGTCGACGTCGCCAAGAACCAGCTCGGAATGTCGAGCATCGAGATCAGGAACGCACAGTTCGCTGTCAACGCTGTCCAACTCGACACCCACACCGTTCGTGGGTTCGTTCGCCTCGAAGATCGTGTCGCTCTCGGGATCGCCCGTGACGGTGTCACACACCTTCAGCCAACCGCTCACGGTCACCGGCGCCGCGGGATCGGCAGTGTCCCTGACCCCGGGAACGGCGCGGCTGTCCGTCGTGTTGAATCGGCCCCTGCTGAACTTCCAGCTGCGAACCATCACCGTCGAGTGCACGACGACCACCGTCGTTCTCGGTCAGACCGCCATCGGAACGGCGGGCGGGGGCGGAACGACGACGACGACGACGTCGACGACGTCGACCACCTCCACGACCTCGACCACCTCCACGACCTCGACCACCTCCACGACCTCGACCACCTCCACGACCACGACCATGCCGACCACCACGACGACGACCACCACGACCCTGCCGAACCCCCAGGGCCCGTCGGGGGCATCGGACTCGATGACCGTTCGCCTGCGCGGCGGGTACACCTACGACAACGCGGGAGAGCTCACCTCCGGCAACGTGGTGATCCAGCGGGACTCCTTCGGAACCTCCGCGGTGAAGGGGCGGGGCACGCTTCCCGGACGCAAGGGTGGCACCGCGACGATCTCCCTCGACGTCAACCGGGTGCTGTTCTGGAGCTTCGGCTCGATCGGGGTCAGCGACCCCGGAGCAGGAATCAACAACGTGACGAGTCCACTGATCTTCGGGCCGCTCCCGAGCGGGTCAGCCACCACGGCGACGGTCTCGGCGAACTGGTTCGCCTTCGACGCCGGGATCAGGTCCTACAGCACCGTGATCACGGTGACCGACGCTCCACGATGAGGGTGACGGGGCCCTCGTTCACCAGCGACACCTCCATATCAGCCCCGAAACGACCCGTCGCC
Organism: uncultured Microthrixaceae bacterium; assembly: GCA_963700425.1. Classification (GTDB taxonomy): domain Bacteria; phylum Actinomycetota; class Acidimicrobiia; order Acidimicrobiales; family Microtrichaceae; genus CAVOXO01. The sequence goes on from CAVOXO010000002.1 coordinate 402,463, forward strand.
ACGGTCGCGCCCTGATCGCGCAGGGCCTCCGCCACCGCCTCGACGAGAGGCTCGGCAACATCTCCGGGGGCGGCACCGACGAACGAGGGGCGCCGGCCCTTGGCCACGTCGCCGTAGAGCGTGAACTGGCTGACGATGAGCATCTCGGCTCCGATGTCGCATGCCGCGACGTTCATGGCCCCGTTCTCATCGGGGAAGATCCTGAGACCCCACAGCTTCGAGGCCAACCAGTTCGCGTCGTCGAGCGTGTCGGTGTGGGTCACACCCACCAGAACGCACAGACCCCTACCGATTCGGCCGGCCGTCTCGCCCTCTATTGTGACGGCGGCGCCGGACACCCTCTGAACCACGGCTCGCATCGGACCTCCCACCTCGGGCGGCCGCAGTTTGACCGCCGGCCGCGTCGACAAGGAAGCTAGGACGTTATGCAGCAGAGCGACGACCCCACCGCCGCAGGGCGGCGACGGCCCGGTCCCGACGATCCGCTGCGAATCGCCTACCTCACCTACCGCGGCAAACCCCATGTCGGCGGCCAGGGCGTCTACACCCGGCATCTCACCCGAGCACTCGTCGAACTCGGTCATCACGCGGAAGTTCTCTCGGGCCAGCCCTTTCCGGTGCTCGACGAACGCGTTCCGCTCGTCGAGCTGCCCAGCCTCGACATCTACAACGACTACTTCCCGATGCGGATGCCCGGCATCTGGGAACTGAAGACGTGGATGGACTACGTGGAGGTCACGGCGTTCAGTGCCGGCACCTTTCCCGAACCCCTGGCGTTCTCGCTACGCGCCTGGGACCACCTCCGACACCGGGTGCACGACTTCGACCTCGTGCAGGACAACCAGTGCCTGGGATACGGCCTCCTGGCCATCGAACGAGCGGGACTTCCGGTGCTGGGAACGATCCACCATCCGATCACCATCGATCGCAGGATCGAGATGGAACATGCCCACACTCCGTGGCAACGAATCGGCAAGGCCCGCTGGTATGCGTTCACGAAGATGCAGACCCGGGTGGCGAAACGTCTTCGGCGCATCATCACGGTGTCCCAGAACAGCTTCGACGACATCTGCCGAACCCACCAGGTCTCGCCGGACAAGCTGTTCGTGGTACCGGTCGGTGTCGATCCGGAGCTGTTCTCGCCCGATCCCTCGCGTCGAACGCAGACCGTTCCAGATCATCTCGACCGCATCCGCCGACGTGGCGATGAAGGGACAACGCTTCCTGCTCGAGGCCATCGCGAAGCTGCGCACCGAGTTCCCCGAGCTGCGGCTCGTCCTCATCGGACGTCTCAAGGAGGGTTCGCACGCCCAACGGACCATCGAGGAGCTGGGCCTGTGGGACATCGTCGAGTTCGTCTCGGGAGTCCCCGACGCGCGCATCGTCGAGCTGTACAACGAGTCGGCCTGCGCGGTGGTGCCCTCGCTCTACGAGGGGTTCTCGCTTCCCGCCATCGAGGCGATGTCCACGGGCTGCCCGCTCGTGGCCACGACCGGAGGAGCGCTCGGCCGAGGTGACCGGTGCCGACGGCGACACCTGCTTCTCGGTCGATCCCGGGAGACAGCGAAGCCCTGGCGCGGGCATCCGTCGGGCCCTCACTGACCCCGACGGCGGCCGACGACCATCGGGCGGGCCGGGTCGCGAGCGGGTGATCACCCGCTGGAGCTGGCGCCACACCGCAGAACGAACGGTCGAGCACTATCGCGCCCTGCTGGCGGAGAGCTGACCATGCTCACTGTCGACTACGACACGCCTCGGGCTCGCCGAGGGCGATCTCATCCTGGACCTCGGCTGTGGTGCCGGGCGGCATGTCTTCGAGTCGTTCCGCCGCGGGGCTCGGGTCATCGCCCTCGACTACTCCTACGACGATCTCGTCGCGCGTGCGCGATCTCCTGTGGGCGATGGCGTGAGGAAGGCGAGACGACGGAGTCCATCCGAGAGCCTGACCGACCCAGGGCGACGCGTTGGCCCTTCCGTTCCCCGACGGAGTGTTCGACAAGATCATCGCCTCGGAGGTGATGGAACACCTCGAGCGACGACCGGCGGGCGCTCTCGCCGAGATGACCCGCGTCCTCAAGCCCGGCGGGATCATCGCCGTCACCGTCCCGTGCCTGGCTGCCCGAGAAGATCTGTTGGGCGCTGTCCGCCGAGTACCACGCCCCCCTCGCACCCGGCGGACACGTCCGCGTCTACACCGAGCGTCAGCTACGCGCCCGTATGAGCGACGCCGGGCTCGCACCGTTCACCATCGGAACGCACCCACGCGCTCCACTCTCCCTACTGGTGGCTGCGCTGCCTGGTGGGTCCGACCAACGACTCCAACCCGGTGGTCTCGAAGTATCACGACCTGCTCGTGTGGGACATGACCGAGGCCTCACCGCTGACCCGGGTCCCCGACCGGCTCCTCAACCCGGTTCTGGGCAAGAGCGTGGTCGTCTATCGCTCAAGCCAACGGTCGACGCCAACCCCACCGCCGACGGCCCGAACGGATCGACCCATGTGGCTGTCTGACGTCGAGGGGGTCGTGACGCGCCGAGAACTCGCTCTCACCGTCGACCACATCGCAGTCGATCCAGCTCCCCAACGGAATGGTGCCGTGGTTCCCCGGCGGCCATGCCGACCCCTGGAATCACACCGAGGCCGTGATGGCGCTCAACGTCGGAGGGAGACGCGCCGCAGGCCGACGCGGGGTTCGAATGGCTGGCCTCGACCCAGCGTTCCGACGGATCCTGGCACCAGTACTACCTCGACGGACTCCGTCGAGCAGGACAAGCTCGACGCCAATTGCGTCGCCTACGTCGCCGCAGGCGTGTGGCACCACTTCCTGCTGCACCGCGACCGGGCCTTCCTCGAGCGGATGTGGGACACCGTCGACGCCGCCATGGGGTTCGTGCTCGACCTCCAGACCGATCGGGGCGAGATTCTGTGGGCCCGCCACGCCGACGGGACCCCCTGGACGTTCGCTCTGCTCACCGGCTCGTCGTCGATCTGTCACAGCCTGCGGTGCGCGATCGCGATCGCCAACGAGCTGGGCCACGTGCGGGTCGACTGGGAGTTGGGCGCGGCGCGCCTGGCGCGGGTGATCCGAGACGACCCCGATGCGTTCGCTCCGAAGCACCGCTGGGCCATGGACTGGTACTACCCGGTTCTCTGCGGCGTCATCGGAGGGGATCCGACGGCCGCGAGCGGCTGGCCGAGACGATTCGATGCCTTCGTCATGGACGGCAAGGGCGTCCGCTGCGTCTCCGATCGACCCTGGGTGACCGCCGCCGAGACGTGCGAGTGCGTCATGGCCCACCTGTCGGTCGGCGACACCGAACGAGCCCTCGATCTGTTCGTCGTGGGCTCAGAAACTCCGAGAACCCGACGGCAGAGTACTGGACGGGAATCGTGTTTCCCGACCATGTCCACTTCCCCGGAGGCGAGCAGTCCACCTACACCGCGGCGGCGGTCGTCCTCGCGGCCGACGCCCTCGCCGAAGGCTCTCCGGCGCACTGGTTGTTCGTCGATCACGATCGTCTACCGGCTCTCGTCGAGGTCACCACCGACGACTCCGTCGCCGAGGGGCGCACCGAGTGACTCCGGCGTGATCCGGCGACGACGAGTGTTGGCCGTCGTCGTGGCGTTCTTCGCACTGATGGGCGCCGGGCTCGGCCGCGGCCCAGGACCCTGCCCCCGACGACCACGGGGCCACCGGCGGAGGCGCCCCAGATCATTCCGCGCCCGAATTCGGGACGCGAACCCGAGTTCGAGGGCGAACGGGGTACCGCGCGTCAGTACGCGGTGATGGCGCTCATCGTCGTCGGCCTGATGCTCATCATCGTCTTCGTCGTGTTGGAGTCGAAGCGCAAGACGTCGGGACGGAGCCCGAAAAGCCGTCCGACGAGGCGCCGATCAGAAAACGCTGAGCCTCGGGAGCGGTGACGGCCGTTGTCGGTCGCTCGAGAACCCGTAGGGATCCGACGGCGATCACCGCCGGTGAAGTTCCCCGATTCGAGGGCTCGTCGAAGATCTCGAAGGGTGGTCGGCCGCCCTCGGCCGGGTCGTCGAACACGTCGTGGATGGCCAGCAGCCCCCGGGTGCGACGAACCGGCGTCCACCGTTCGTAGTCGCGGTGGGCCGGCTCTTCGACCGTGACCGCCGTCGATGAACAGCAGGGCCAGTGGGGTCGACCAGTACTGGGCCACCATCTCGGAACGACCGACGAGGGCGACGACCGACTCCTCGAGGCCGGCGTCGAAGACGGTCGCGCCGGAATCAGCGGCATCGTGTCCATCACCCCGACGTCGGAATCGATCAGATCGGGTTCGTGCCATTCCCATCCCGGCTGGTTCTCCTCGGAACCTCGATGATGATCGAGCGCGAAGAGCACCGTGTTGCGTCGTTGCGCGGCCGGCACCGAGGTAGACCGCCGACTTGCCGCAGTAGCTGCCGATCTCGAGGAACGGCGCGCCCGGGACAGCGCTCCGCGGCATCGAGGCCGGCCGCATGCAGCGCGTCGCCCTCGTCGGCCGGCATGAATCCCCGAGCCGCTCGGCGTGGTCCGCCACGGCGTCGGCCATCAGACGGGGAAGTCGCGGTGCAGATCGTCCAGCAGCTCCTCGGGCGGTTCCTCGCCGTGGTGGGTGGCCTTGAAGATCAGCCGATCGAGGAACAGGTAGCGGCCCACCCACACGATTCCGTAGCCGAGAGTTGGGCCACGAAGATGGCGGCGGCATGGGCCAGCTCACCGCGGGATTCGGGAACGATCAGCTCTGCGAGGTACACGAAAGCCATGGCGAACGCGGTTCCGAGGACCGCGGCCAACCAGAACACCGTCGATTTCGGTGCGCCTGGTCGTCCTTGCTCTTGTGCTTCCACACGTAGTGCTTGTTCGCCAGGTAGTTCGGCGGAGTGAGAATGCATGCCGTGATGAAGACCGCGGCGACGGCATGGATGCCGAATCCCCACTTCAGGAGCTGAACGCCGGCCTGGCCCAGCGGCACGAAGACAGCCGCCACTCCCGCATAGCGGATCTGCTTGCGACCCTCGTCCGTGCGCGCATGTTCCAGCAGCGCGGCGGGGGAGATCTTCATCGCACGACATCGTATCCACCGATTCCGCGCGGAGGACACTCCGGGGCGACAATGGCCCGATGGATCAGGAAGCGGTCGACAGCCTCATCGAACTCCTCGATCTCGAGGCCATCGAGGTGAACCTGTTTCGGGGTCGGAGCCCCGACGAGGACCGCCAGCGGGTGTTCGGTGGGCAGGTCGCAGGCCAGTCGCTGGTTGCGGCCGCCCGGACCATCGACGGGATGGTCGTCCACTCGCTTCACTCGTACTTCCTCCGCGCCGGGGACCCCTCCGCCCCGATCCTCTACCAGGTGAATCGGGTCCGCGACGGCCGCAACTTCACGACCCGGCAGGTGCTCGCCATCCAGCACGGCAAGCCGATCTTCGAGATGTCGGCGTCGTTCACCCACCCTCAGGAGACGTTCGACCACCAGTTCGCGATGCCGGAGGGACTCCCCGACCCCGAGTCACTTCCCGACTTCCGCACCCGCATGGAGCCGTTCCGGGACCGGATCGGGGATTGGTACGACCGACCCCGCGCCATCGACACCCGATACTGCGACTGGCAGTCGCCCGACGACGACGACCCCGGGGCCGATGACCGAGAACGTATGGTTCCGTGCGAACGGCGTTCTTCCCGACGACCCCCTGCTCCACACCTGTGTGATCACCTACGCCTCGGACATGACCGTTCTCGACACCTCTCTCCGGCCACACGGCGGGAGTCGACTGGGCGAGGTCTTCATGGCGAGCCTCGATCACGCCATGTGGTTCCACCGACCGTTCCGGGCCGACCAGTGGCTGCTCTATTCACAGGACACTCCCAACGCATCGGGTGGTCGCGGACTCGGCCGGGGACTGATCTTCACCGGTGCCGGTGCGCTGGTCGCGTCCGTCGTCCAGGAGGGCGTCATCCGCCCGGCGCGGTGGGCGGCACCATGACCCGACGGACACGACAACGACCTGGCGGTCGGAGAACCGCAGCCACTGCGACGCGCACCATCGCGGCCGCCGGAGCACTGGCGCTGGTGGCCACGCACTGCTCCGACGACACCCCACCGACGGCCGAGGTGCCCGAACCCACCGCGCCGACCGTGCCCGCCACGACCTCGACGACCTCGACGACGGTCGCACCGGCCGCAACTCCCGACCTCGGCATCCCGCTGACACTCACCCCTGTCACCACGGTGACGTCTCCCACCGCGATGACGGCGTGGCCGGGACGATCAGCGGCCCTCGTCGCCGAGCGGAGCGGGGTCGTGCGGGAGATCGACCTCTCGACGACCCCGGCCGGCGACGAGGGGACCGCGCTCGACCTGACCGACTCGGTGGGCGAGATCGCCGGCGAACAGGGCCTGCTCGGCCTCGCCATCGACTCCGCGGCGTCGGTGCTCGTCGTGTCCTACACCGACGGCAACGACGACGGCGCCAGCGTGATCGAGACCTTCGAACTCGACGGCGACTCCATCGACGAGACCTCGCGTCGCGAGATCCTGCGAGTGGATCAGCCGTTCGCCAACCACAACGGTGGCAATGTCGCCTTCGGGCCCGAAGGATCCCTCTACATCGGCTTCGGCGACGGCGGAAGCCAGGGCGACCCCGGTCTCAACGGGCAGAACCCCTCGACCCTCCTCGGGTCGATGCTCCGCATCGACCTCAATCCCGCCGACGCCGCGATCCCCTACTCGGTCCGCGCCGACAACCCCTTCGCCCTCGGTGAGGGCGGACGCCAGGAGGTCTTCCTCTACGGGCTGCGAAACCCGTGGCGATTCAGCTTCGACAGGATGACCGGCGACCTGTGGATCGGCGACGTCGGCGACTCGAGTTGGGAGGAGATCGACGTGTTGTGGGCCTCCCAGGGTGGTGGCTCGGGATCGAATCTGGGTTGGTCTCTGAGGGAGGGACGCCACGACACGTCCCGGTCGGGTGCCCTCCAGGGGAACGTGGTGGAACCGATCGCCGAGTACGACCACGACTCGGGCTCGTCGGTCACCGGAGGTTACGTCTACCGGGGTGAGGCGATTCCCGAACTGGCGGGTGCCTACCTCTACGCCGACTACTCGCGGCCCGGCGTGCGCGCTCTGGTGGCCGACGATGGTGCGACCGACGTCTCCGACAGCGCCGATCTCGACATCGACGGGTCCGGCATCTCCAACATCGTGTCCTTCGGCCAGGACAACGACGGCGAGCTGTACGTTCTCTCGCTCGACGGCGGGGTCTACCGGATCGATCCTCGCTGAATCGGACGATCTGAGCGTCGGCACGGGTTCGGGGAAGCGGCTCGGCCTCAGTCACCCATGTAGCGGTAGACGTTGGTGTCGCGGACCTCGAAGCCGAGCCGGCGATAGAGACGATTCGCCGCCTCGCGAGTGGGACGCGACGTCAGGTCGACGGTCTTGGCCCCCATGTCCAGGGCCATCCTCGTGGCCGCGGAGATGAGGGCCGCGCCGACCCCCGACCCCCGGCCCCTCTCGTCCACGACGACGTCCTCGATCCAGGCCCGCACCCCCGTCGGAATGCGAAACACCACCAGTGACATCGAGCCGACCACGCTCCCACCTCCGTCACGGGCGATGAGAATGTGCGTGCTGTCGCTCTCCACCATCGCCGTCAGTTCCTCGGGGGTGGGAGGCGGCGACGTACTCGAGAGTTGAGGTACGAGCCCCTCGAATGCGGAGATCACATCGGGAGTGACGGCGAGGAGTTCGGCAATCGAGATGTCCCCATCGGTCATCGGTTCAGGGTACGTGATCGCGCACCGCAACGGGGACGCCGATGGGTAGCGTGAACATCGTGAGTCACATCCGCTGGGAAGCCCACCCCGAGCTGGCCGAACCGGTGATGATCTGCGCGTTCGACGGGTGGAACGACGCCGGGGACGCCGCCACGTCGACGATCGACCACCTGCTCACGGTGTGGGGTGCCGACGCTCTCGCCACCATCGACTCCGAGGAGTTCTACGACTTCACGTCCACCCGCCCGATCGTCGAGATCGCCGAGGGCGAGCGTCGGACCGTGTTGTGGCCCGACACGGCGATCCACTTCGCCCGGGTCGAGGGAGCACCCGACGTGATCCTTTTGCGGGGTCATGAGCCGCAGCTGAAGTGGAAGACCTTCAGCGCTCAGATCCTCGACGTGGCCCGACGGCACAACTGCCGTCTGGTGCTCACCCTCGGTGCGTTGCTCGCGGATGTGCCGCACTCGCGACCGACCTCGGTGTTCGGTACCGCCTATGACCAGACCGTGATCGACGCTCTCGGGCTCGAGCCATCCCGATACGAGGGACCGACGGGGATCGTGGGAGTCCTCCACGACGAGTGCCGCCGGGCCGGGCTCAATTCGGCGTCGCTGTGGGCCGCAGTGCCCAGCTATGTGCCCGCGGCACCATCCCCCAAGGCTGCACTGGCCCTGGTCAACCGGGTGGGACAACTCCTCAAGATGTCCATCGATCCCGGTGACCTTCCCGCCATCTCCCACGACTACGAGGAACAGATCTCCGATCTCGTGTCCGAGGACGCTGACACCGCCGCCTACGTCAACCAGCTCGAGGAGCGACACGACTCCGACACCGCCGCCCTCGATTCCGCCGACGGGCTCGTCGCCGAGGTCGAGGAGTTCCTCCGGGAGCAGTGATCCACGCGACTCGTCCCTCCGACCGATCTCTCGATCAGCCCGGCGGATCCGACGAGGCGGCCCGTCCATCGGGGCGGCGCCACACCGAGTCGCGGGGCTCGTCGAAGTGAGCGGGGCGGTCGGATCCCGAGATGGCGTTGAACGCCATCTCCCCCCAGTGATCCACGCCGACGGTCGCCGGCGGCAATGACTCGCGGCCGAACCAACCCGCGTCGAGGCACTCCAGTGGGTGCGGACTCAGCTCGCCACCGACGGGTCGGCAGAGGAACACCACCGAGTAGAGGGGGTTTCGGGTGAACCCGAGTCGCATCCCGTCGAACACCCCCAACAGCCGCTCGACCACCACGTCGATTCCTGTCTCCTCCTTGACCTCCTTGACCGCCACTTCCGCCGGGCTGTAGCCGACGTCGGCCCAGCCCGTCGGATAGAGCCAGACGCCCGAATCGGAACGTTGGATGAGAAGGATCTCGTCGTCGACATTGCCCACCACCGCACCGACGGCGACCTTCGGCGTGACGTAGCCGGCCACTCCCTGACCGACGTTCGCCAGCCATTCGGCAACCAGGTCGGCCGGATCGTGGGGGCGCTGCGCTGCGGCGGCGATGTCACCGGCGACGGCGAGAATCTCCTCGAAGCGCTCCCGCTCATAGAGGTTGTCGGTGAAGCCCAGCCCGGTTCGGGCGATCGCCGAGAGCGACTCGCTCCAGCGCAGCAGATCCCTCTCTGTCAACGGCCCGTCGTTCATGTACGAACGGTACGCGACGGCGGAGCCGCGTTGGCGTTGGGCCGGCGTGCGGAATCGGACCCCTAGGCGATGGCGCCCGACAGGACGTGTCGGAGCGCGCTGCGTATCTCGGCGACGTCGCCGTCATCGAGGATCTTGGAGCCTCCGTTGTCGACGACGTAGAAGGTGTCGATCGCATCCGAGCCGATGGTGACGATCTTGGCGCGGAGGATCTCGAGGTCGAGATCGGTGAGCGTACGGGTCAGCCGGTACAGCAGTCCCACCCGGTCGGGTCCGACGATCTCGACGACCGTGGCGTCGTCCGAGGCGGAGTTGAGCACGTCGACCCGCTCGTCGAGTGCCCTGGCCGAACGCTTCTTGCGCCGGTAGCTGCGTGTCGCGCTCGGCCAGGCGGGGCTCGAGCGCCAAGCGCCCGCCGATGGCCCGACGCAGATCGGACTCGACCTTGGTCCACGCGATCGATGCCCCGAATGCCGAGGCCACCCGGAAGTCGTCGACTGCGACCCCGTCCTCGCTCGACGCCGACGCCTCGACGATCTCGAGGCCGTTGATCGCCAGAACCCCCGCGATCCGACTGAACAGACCGTGTCGGTCGGGGCAGACCACTCGCACGTTGTCGTCCTCGATGGTGATCACCGGCGATCCGTCGTCGGTGCCGATCACGTGGGCGTCGCGGTCCACAGGGGTCGTGACCGAGTCGGTCACCTCGGACACGTCGCCGCCTTCGAGGACGTGGCCCACGCGATCGACGAGGGTGGACACCAGCCCGGCCTTCCACTCCGACCAGGCGGAAGGCCCGGTGGCCAGGGAGTCGGCCTCGGTGAGTGCGGCCAGCAGGTCGAGTCGATCGGTGTCCTCGACCAGATCGGCGACCGAACGCACCGTCGCCGGATCGTCGAGATCTCGTCGGGTGGCGACATCGGGGATGAGCAGGTGGTGTTCCACCAGGAAGGCGATGGTCGCCGTGTCGACGGGGGCGAATCCCATTCTCGGCGTGATCTCGAGCGAGAGTCGCGTGCCGACCGTGGCGTGATCGCCCGGGTATCCCTTTCCGATGTCGTGGAGGAGCGTCCCCATCAGCAACAGGTCGGGGCGGGCGACCGACGCCGGCGAGCCCCGCGGCATTGGCGGTTGCCTCCAGCAGGTGCCGATCGACGGTGAAGCGGTGGTACGCGTTCCGCTGCGGGTGACTCCGATTCGGCTCCCATTCGGGTAGCAGGCGACACCACATCCCGACCATGTCGAGGTCGTCGATGACCTCGATCGCGGCGCGCCCTGCCGCCAGGAGACCCACGAAGAGCTCTCGGGACTCGTCGGGCCATGTTCCCTCGATGCCCGGTGCGTCGCGCAACCGGTCCAGGGTGTCCCGGCCGAGGCGCACGCCTGCCCGCGCCGCCCGCTGCGCCAGTTGCAGCGCCGTCGTGCCGTCCAGCCGCTCGTCCGGTGGGGCCTCGATGCGCTCGATCGGAGCCGGGCGACGGCGAAAGCGCCCGGAGGGCCGGACCCGCACCGAGGCCCAGACGTCATCGGCCACCCACGTGATCGCCCGCGCCGCCTCCGCGATTCCCGCCATCAACACGTCGGAATCCGGGAGACCGAGCCGAGTCGCCACGTCGTCCTGTTCCTGCAGCAGCAGTTGATCGCCCGATCGCCCCGTCGAGCGATGGAGCTCGATGCGCGCCTCGAGAAGGGTCTCGTAATCGGCCGGCGATCGCGACGAGGTCCTCGTCGTCGACGGCGGTCGGATCGGCATCCCGGAGCCACCGCAGTGCGTGGACGTCGCTCAGGCCCCCGCGGCCCTCCTTGAGATCGGGCTCGAGGGCGAAAGCGACGTCGGGGGTCGACGCGTGGCGCTCGGACACGGAGTCGGCCAGTTCCCCGACACGACGTCGAGCCCCGGCCCTCCACTCCTCGTGCGCCCGGCGTGCCATGTCGGCTCCGATGTGGTGGTCACCGGCGACGACCCGCGAGCTCAACAGCGCCGTCGCGGTGGGCAGGTCCTGCCCGGCGAGCTTGAGCGCCTCGCCGATGGTCCGGACGGAGTGACCGAGCTTGAGGCCCTCGTCCCAGACGGTGTACCAGAGAGGTGCCACCGCCTCGGGGTCCAGCGTGCCGTCGTGGATGACCATCAGATCGAGGTCGCTGGCGGGGCTCAGCTCTGCTCGCCCCTGCCCACCCGTCGCCATCAACGCGACCCCTTCGGGGGTCCGCCCCGCGGACGCCAACGCCGCCGCGAACGCCTCGGCCAACCACTCGTCGACGAGCCTGCTGTACGCCGCCGCGAAGTCAGAGCCCCTCAGATCGTCGTCGGCGATGACCTGGTCTCTCCGCGGCGCGTCGGACATGTCAGACCGCGTCGGCGTTGCGTTCGCCGGTGCGGATCCGCACCAGCGACTCCACGTCGGTGACCCACACCTTTCCGTCGCCGATCTTGGCGGTACGGGCAGCCTCGACGATCCCCTCGACCACCCGCTCGGAATCCGCGTCGTCGATGACGATCTCGACACGGACCTTGGGGACGAAGTCGATCTGGTACTCGGCGCCCCGGTAGGTCTCGGTGTGACCCCCCTGACGACCGAAGCCCTGGACTTCGCTGACGGTCATGCCCTCGACGCCCAGCCCCTTGAGTGCATCCTTCACGTCGTCGAGCTTGAAGGGCTTCACGATCGCGGTGATGAGTTTCATGGTTCTGCTCCTTGTCGATTCTGTGATGCCTAGCCGAGCCGGCCCATGGAACGCTCGGCGAGGTTGTAGCCGGTCTCGGCGTGCTCGGTGACGTCGAGACCCTGGAACTCGTCCTCTTCGGACGACCCGAATGCCCATCGTCGCGTCGAGCACCTTGAGCACGGCGAAGGTCACGGCGAACGAGAAGACCATGACCACCGCGTTGGCGAAGATCTGCTCGAACAGCAGGCCCGCCCCGTCGCCGGCGATGAGACCTCCCTCGCTGACTCCGAGCGCCGCGGAGACGAGATCCGCGTCGGCGAACACACCGATGAGGATCGATCCGACCAGCCCGCCGACGAGGTGGACCCCCACCACGTCGAGGCTGTCGTCGTAGCCGAATCGGAACTTCACGGCCATGGCCAGCGAACAGACCACGCCGGCGATCGCGCCGATGGCGATGGCGGAGAGCGGACTGACGAAGGCGCACCCCGGCGTGATGGCGACGAGACCCGCGACGATTCCCGACGCCACACCGAGGTTGGTGAAGTGGCCCTCCCGGACCCGCTCGGTGACGCCCCAGGCCAGACCCGCCGCAGCGGCGGCCAGCATCGTGTTGACGAACGCGACGACCGCCACTCCGTTGGCGGCGAGCGCCGATCCGGCGTTGAAGCCGAACCAGCCGAGCCACAGGATTCCGGTGCCCAACATCACCAGTGGCATCGAGTGCGGGGGTGAACCCTCCTCCGGCCAACCCCGGCGACGCCCGAGAACCAGGACCGCGGCGAGGGCTGCGGCCCCGGCGTTGACGTGGATCGAGGTCCCGCCGGCGAAGTCGAGCGAGCCGCGCTCCTTGAGCCACCCCTCCGGCCCGAACACCCAGTAGGTGACCGGGACGTACACCAACAGCGACCAGATGGGCACGAAGATCGGCCCAGGCGGCGAACTTCATGCGGTCGGCCACGGCGCCCGCGATGAGGGCCGGCGTGATGGCTGCGAAGGTCGCCAGGAAGATCATGGTGAGCAGGGTGCGCCGAGCCCTCGGGCGTCGTGAGGGGGATGTTGTCGAGGAAGGCGTTGTCGAAGTCCCCGATGAACCCGCTTCCCCCGCTGAAGGCCAGCGTGTAACCGACCGCCACCCACAACAGCGGCACGACCAACAGGCACCAGAAGTTCATCATCAACATGTTGAGGACGTTCTTCGCCCGCACCATGCCGCCGTAGAAGAACGCCAGGCCGGGGGTCATGAACAGGACGAGGGCTGCCGACACCAACAACCACGCAGTGTTTCCGGAATCCACGTCTCACTCCTCCTCTGCGGCCTGGGCCGCTCACGCTGGGCGAACCGTATCGACGGAGTGTTTCGTGTGTGTTTCGGGAGGCGTTCAGCTCTGTGACGGTTGACGGAATGAGAACCCACGCCAGCCCCGATCGCGGGGCAGACTGTGACGGTGAGTGTTCGTCAGGACTGTCGTCACTATTCGACCCGCACCACCCCTGGCGGTGATCTGGTGCAGCGGTGTCGACTCTCTGCGAACGAGGACGCGCCCTTCGGGTGTCCCGAGGGCTGCATCTTCTTCGAGGCGCGTCCCATCTCGGAGTTCGGCTGGCAGCGATTCGACCCCGACGACTGAACGCCGCGGTCATTCGGCGCGTCGTCGCAGATGCTCGAAGGCCTTCGCAGCACCCCAGCGCAGTCCGGCTTCGGCCACGTCGTCACCGAGCTCGGCCCAGTTCGCCGGCCCCAGCCCGAACGGATCGTCCGGATCGATCCGCCGCTGGACGGGGTCGCGGCGAATCGGCTCGATACCCCCATCGTGGAGGGCCCGAGTGGCCGGCGTCATGGAGGCACGGACGATCGCCAACGGAGTCGTGGTCTGTTGCTGCGGTTCGGAGGCCACCAGATCGGTGAGCGCGGTCATCGCCGTCGAGACCACCTGCTCGGTGACCCCCGAGACGGTGTCGTCGTCGATGGCGGGGAACCGCTCGCGCAGACGGTCGGCCACCCACGGCGCCAGGTGGCGGCCGACGGCGTCGACCAACAACCGACCCTCCTCGGCCATCCGCGCTGCCGGTTCGGAATCCACCGACGGACTCTACAGTTGGTCCCCATGTCCCGAATCGGGTGGCGACCTTCCGCGCTGGTTCTTCTCTCGGTGTCGGCGGTCGTCGTCGGCGCGGCCTGCGGCGGCGCGGAGTACCGCGAGGACCCTCTCGACACCTCCGACCCCGATGCGCTGTTCGTCCCCGTGGAACCGCCGGTGACAACCGACAGCCCCGTCGCGGGCATGCGGGGGGTCACCCACTCCCGCACCATGCCGTTGTCGTTTCACTCCCGGTTGACGGCCGTCGACCCGACCCTCACCGAGTTTGCGGGGGCGACAGAGGCCTTCGACGCCGTTGTCACCTCGGCGCTCGCCGCGGAGAAGGCCCGCACCGATGCGCCGACCCGGGTGGCGGCCGAGATCGTCTCGGTGACCGACGGATCCGACCTGTGCTTCAGCTTCCATGAGTGTCGGTTGGTGACCGATGCGGGGGGCGAGCCCGACTACGACGGAGTGTCCGGTGGCGTTCAGCTGCTCGCCACGGGAGACCCGGCGAGGGTCACGATGGACGCGATCGAGTTCCTCGACGACGGATCGAGACGGATCGACGACACGATGTCGGTCCCGCTGGACGATCCCGTGGCCCGCCCTCCCTTCGTCGATCCCCGGGTGGGGTTCCGCGGCGACGGCGTCCTCCGTATCGGCACGCTGCTGCCCGTGGCGGGGCCCGACGGCGAGACGGCCCGCGCCACGCTGGCCGGAGTGAGGGTTGCCGTCGACGAGATCAACGCCGATGCCGGGGTGCTCGGCGATCCGGTCGAGTTGATGGCCGACGAGTCCGGGGACGGCTCTCCCGACGCGATCGCCGAGGCCGTGCAACGGCTCGTCGATGGCGGCGCGGACGTCGTCATCGGAGGGACCGACGGTTCCATCGACCGGGTGGCCATCGACGCAGTCACATCGGCGGGTCTCGTGCTCTTCAGCCCGACCGACGGCGATCGGGCGTCGGCGACGATTCCCGACCTGGGGCGTTTCTTCCGGCTCGCCAACGACGAGGCTGCCGAGGGCCGGGCCCTGGCGCGGCTCATCGCCGACGAGGGGTATCTCGCGGTGGCGGTCATCGTGGGAGACGACGAGAAGTCGGTGGATCTCAACGACGACCTGGCGAGCAGCCTGAGTGCCGCGTCGGTCGAGATCGTCGCCTCGATCGCACTGACGCCCGTGTCCGAGGCCTCGTTCGTCGCCACCGGTGTCATGAACGCGCTCTGCCGACGCCGTGGTCATCCTGGGAACGGCGCAGAGCGCCGCTCCGATCATCGCCGAGTTGACCCGGGTCGGAGCCGGACCGTCGTCGCTGCCCACGTTCGGGTCGAGTGGGGTGATGACCCCCGATCTGGTGCGACTGCTGGAGTCCTGAAGGTCCCGACCATCCCCGTCCCGGAGCGCTGTTCGGTGTTCGTGACGGCGCAACTCGGGAACATCTGGTTGCCAACCAAGAGTTTTCTCAGTATGTTCGGTGTTCGTGACGGCACGAACGGGCGACCATCAGGACCTCCTCGACGAAGTGCGGGCGGCTCTCCACGGTCTCGGGATCGACGCGGAGACCGACGGAAACTCCCTGGTCGTCGACGGAGCGCCGTTCGAACCACGGATCGAGGAGCGCGCACACCCGACGCCGGCGGTGCTGGCCCAACTCGTGGAACGCCGACCCGTCCGACTCCCCGCACTGGTCGTGGCGGATCGGATCAGCGATGCCGGGCGGTCGGTGCTGCGGGACGCCGGATGGGGATGGCTCGACCGGCGCGGCCACCTCCGGGTGTGGACCCGGGGTCTTCGCGTCGAGACCGACTTCGAGGGAGAAGGCGGCGGCCGCGAACGCAGCGGCAATCCGTGGACGACCGTCGGGATGGAGATCGCACTCGCCGCGTTGTGCGATCCGACCGAACCGGTGACCGCCCGTCGGATCGCGGCCGTCATCGGACGCAGCGTCGGCGCCACCCACGAACTGATCGCACGATTCACCGACATCGGGCTGATCGGCCAACGGACGCACCTCGCACTCCTTCCGGAGCTCTTCTGGGAGACCGCGGCGAACTGGCCCGACGACGGATGGATCGCTCTGCCACTCGATATCGAGGAGCTTGCCTCAACGCTCGACACCGACGAGCTGATCCGGGTCGACGAGCGGGCCGCGACGCTCGCCGGGGCGAGGATTCCCGCCGCCGGGGACCTCCCGGCGCGGTGCTATGCCCCCTCGACCCGAATCCTGCGACGGGCCCGCTCGCTCGCCGATCGCGACCTTCCCACCCGATCGTGGATTCGAGCGGCTCCGGTCCAGTGGATTCCGGAGATGGACACCCATCCTCCCGACGCGGCGCATCCCTGGAGAATCGCCCATCCGATCGTGAGCGCGTTGCGGCTGGCCTCGGACCCCGCGCGCGGTCGGGAGATCGTGGATGCCTGGGGCATCGTGCCGGGCTCGGACGAATGACCGTCCTGCTGTCGGGCCGCCGCGGCGGGACCACCCACCGTGAGGTCGACCTGTTGGCGTCGCTTCCACCCGAGTTCCGGCTGATCGGCGGTCTGGCGGTGATGGTCCGGGTCGGCACCCCACATCGCGCCACGGTGGATCTCGACACCGTGGCCCGGGATCTCGACAGCCACCACGACGCCTTGGCGCGACTGTCACTCACGGCCAGTGGAGGCGGTCAGTACAGGTTCAACGGGAATCTCGATCTCGACGTGATCGATGTGGCACCCATACCTGCCGCCGACCTGGCCGAGGAACTGGCAGCGACCGGCGAGCCGTTGTCGGATCTGGAACTGAACGCGGTGGCGCACACCTGGGCGCACGACACCGCCACACCGCTCGACATCACCGCGGTCGACGACAGCACCGGCGACGTGCTTGCCGTCGCCGAGAACCGCCTCGTCGCCACGACGTCGGGAATCGTCGCGATGAAGGCGTCGACCGTTCCGCTCCGGGCTTCATCGCGAGCCGAGAAGCGCGCCTCGGATCTCTACGACCTCGGTCGCCTACTGCTGGCCGGGCGGATGATCCGCGCCAACCTCGTCGCCATGCCTCCGATCATGCGTGAGCCGGTCATCGCCCGGCTGGCCGCCTGGTTCGTCGACGACGCGGGACGGGACCGGACCTATCGCGACGTTCGGAGATTCGATGAGCCGCGCCTGGATCTCGATGCGGTCTCCGACGCAGTGGAGGATCTGATCGCCGCGGTGTGACCCGCGGCCCGTCGGCGGGCGATGGGGCCCCGTCAAGGGCGCTGGCCGGCGCTCAGCCGACGCCGATCTCGTCCAGTGCCTCGGCGGCGTCGGCCACCATCCCGACGTAGAAGGTTCCGAACTCCCCATAGAGCGTCGATGCGGTGTCGAATCTCATGGTGTACACGACGTCCTTGATGTCGTCGGGGTGCTGGCAGAAAAGGGTCACGCCCCATTCGTAGTCGTCGAGCCCGGTCGACCCCGAGACCACCTGGGTGACCCTGCCGGCGAAGGTCCGTCCCGACTTCCCGTGTTCCGCCATCAGCTCCTTGCGACGGTCGAAGTCCAGGGCGAACCAGTTGTTCTGCTCCCCCCGTCGCTTCGACATCGGATAGAAGCAGAACGCGGGCTTGCCCTCGGGAGGCAGCTGGGGAAAGAGCCGGGCCTGCACCATCTCCTCGGGAAGGCCCCCCGCGTACTCCGATGTCTCGGTCAGCGACTGGTAGCTGTCGACCAGGTCGAATCCGGCCGCAGCGAACGCGGTCTGGAAGCGCCGTGACACCCACTGGTCGCCGCAGACCACCATGGTCGCCAGATCACACTTGTGTCCCAGCATGGCGGCGCAGACCACCTGTGAGCCTTCCGACCGGGCCGACTCGACCGCGGCCAGAGCTGCGTCCCGATCCGCCAGCGGCCCCGGCTTCCAGAAGAGGTGCGAAATGGCCTGACCGACGTTGGGCACCGAGGGGGTGATCATGGAGGCGAGACTACGCCGGTCCCCCGATTCGTCAGAACGCGGCCACTCGACCATTCGCCGCTCAGTGCTCGATCGACGTGATCCCCATCAGCGCGGCGGCGTTCTCGAACAGGACAGCTCGTCGCAGGTCGGTGGAGCCCTCCGTGGCGATGAGGACTCGGGCCAGGGTGAGGGCCTGGTGGTAGAACGGCCAGTCCGTTCCGTACAACACCCGATCGGGCGGAACCGTCTCGAGGACGTGCCGGAGCGAAGGGAGGCCGAGGCACGACAGCTCGAAGTAGGTGTTGGGGTAACGCTCGGCGAAACGAACTGCCTCATCGAACTGCAGTGCTCCGGAGTGACCGAGGATGAACGTGGTTTCGGGGTTCTCCGCGATGGTGCTCTCATACCGGTGGACCTGACAGCGCTCGCGGGCGGCCTTGGGTTCGATACCGACCGGTCCGCAGTGGAACAGCACGGGAAGACCCGCTGCTGCACACCGGCCGCACAGGTGGACGCATCGGGGCGAATCGGGTGAGAAGAACTGCCCGTTGGGATGGAGCTTGATTCCCGCGGCACCCTGCTGCTTCTGGCGGCGCAGCGCGTCGTCGAGGTTCTTCTGCCGGGGATGAACCGATCCGAATCCCACGAGCCGCTCGTAGTCCGCGACGGCATCGAGCGTGGCCTCGGCATTCGATGACCCGACCGGCAGGTCGAAGGGCAGAACGATCGACGTGGCGATCCCCAGATCGTCCATGTCGCGCAGCAGGTTGGGAGCGGTGTGGGTGGTCCTCATCCCCCACGACGTGAGGCCCAGCAGCGAGAGGTCGACTTTCATCCTCCACATCGATTCGGCGTCGAGGTTCTCGTTGGAATAGACGTCGAGATCGATCGGGAGCGAGATCGGCAGGTAGTACGCGGTACGCGGGGTCTCGGCGTGGAGATCGACCTGGAGCGACCGGAACCACCCCATGGCCAGGTGGGTGTGGGAGTCGATGATCGGACCGACCGTGTCGTCGACGAGTCGCAGACGGGTGCCCCCGACGACGTCGAAGTACGGAAGCCGGGCGAGGTCGGGCAGCGAGTCGAACGAGGTCGGCAGCATCGAGGCCCAGACTACGGAACTGCGGATGGTCCCGCCGCCTCGGGCCGTATCCCCGCGCCCGGGCCCTGCCCCTGGTGAGAAGGCCCCTGCTGAGCGGTATCGAGATCTGGCGACCGCTCCGGCGACGGTGCGTAGTGTCCGGGGGATGGGTCATCCTCGCCGCCTCCGCTTCGCCTTGGAACTCCACGGACCGCTCGACGGTCTGTCGTGGGTCGACTCGTTCAAGGAGGCCGAGTCGTTGGGGTACTCCACGGTGTTCGTTCCGGACCATTTCGACGAGGGCCCCGGCCCGCTCGCGGCGATGGCTGCGGCCGCGGCGGTGACGACGACGATCAACGTGGGGGCACTGGTCCTCGACTGC
This sequence comes from uncultured Microthrixaceae bacterium, assembly GCA_963700425.1. Lineage (GTDB taxonomy): Bacteria > Actinomycetota > Acidimicrobiia > Acidimicrobiales > Microtrichaceae > CAVOXO01. The sequence goes on from CAVOXO010000002.1 coordinate 422,028, forward strand.
GACTTCCGCCATCCCGCCGTGCTGGCCCGCGAGCTGTCGACCATCGACCAGATCTCGGAAGGTCGGCTCGAGGTCGGCCTCGGGCGCGGGATGGAAGAACGGGGATTACCGGACCTCCGGAATCACCATGGACCGGCCGGGCGTGAGAGTCGACCGGCTCATCGAACACACCGCGGTCCTCAAGGGCCTGTGGGCGGACGGCCCCTTCGACTTCGACGGTGACCACTACGTCATCTCGGGGCTCGACGGGTCGCCGCAACCGTTCACCCGCGGCGGCCCCCCGATCCTCATCGGTGGAGGGGCGACGCGGGTGCTCACCTTCGCAGGTGCGGCCGCCGACATCGTCGGCGTCAATGCGTCGATCCATTCGGGAGAGATCGACACCGACGCGGCCCGTGACGGCCTGGCGAGCCGGATCGACGAGAAGGTGTCATGGGTTCGGAACGGAGCGGGAGATCGATTCGAGTCGATCGAGCTCAATGCCTGGTTGGCACTCGCCGAGGTGACCGACGATGCGGCGGCCGTCGCCGAGCTGATCGCACCTGCCTTCGGCGCCGAGCCTCATGAGGTGTTGTCCTCCCCCCTGGCGCTCATCGGTTCACCGGGGGACATCGAGGAGAGGTTGGCCGAGCGGCGGGAGCGTTGGGGCTACAGCTACCACGTGATACCCGGCGACAAGGCCCGCGATTTCGCGCCCGTCGTCTCCGATCTCACAGGCACCTGACTCAGCCGGCAGCGGCGGAGAGCGACGCTGCGCCGACCCGACCGTTGGGCGCGGGGATGGAGTCGATGCGCGCCGGGTGCCGGTCCTTTCCGAACCGTCGTTGACGCCGTGCGATTGCTGTGTAATCTTTATTACATACCTACACAGCAAGACTCACATGGAGACTCACATGCACACCCAACGAAACATCAGACGCGTCGTCGACGGCGGCCCCCGTGGTCGCGGCGGCCCTCGTCGCGGCGGACGCGGACCCGGAGGACGAAGAGGCCGCGTCGCCGATCCACCCGCGACGACCGGTGACGAGGTTGCCGCGTGGTTCGCAGGACAACTCCCCGATGACTGGTTCGTGGCTCCCCCGGCGGTGCTCATCGACCGGGACGAGATCGTCGTGACCGGGGCGCTGGCCGTTCCCAAGGTCGACGGCGATGCCGAGGTCGCCACCGCGACCGACGCGCGTATCGAGGCGTTCCGGGAGGACACCCGGCCCCAGCGAATGGCCATCGCGGAGCGGGCGCAGGCCCGCTTCGAACGGCACGTGACCTGGGCGGCGTCCTGCGGGGAGAGCGCTCAGACCTTCACCCACGCCTCGGTACCCGTCATGACGCGGCTCGTCATGGACGAGCGGGCCGTACTCGACACGCTCATCTCCGCCGGCGTCGCCCGATCACGAAGCGAAGCCCTCGCCTGGTGCGTCAGGCTCGTCGGCCGCAACGAGTCGGAATGGATCGACAAGATCCGCGAAGCGATGCGAGCCGTCGAGGACCTCCGCAGCGAGGGGCCCGACTCGGCGTCCTGACCGACCGGGTCAGGTCCGTCGGGCCTCGCAGACCGCGGCGAGGTCGGCCATGTCCGCCTCGAAAGCCTTGCGGGCCTGACCCTTGAACAGGAACCCGAGGATCGACAACGCCTTCGCACCGAGGGAGACCGGTGTCCCCTCGAACACCAGGTTGACCTCGGTGTCCTCACCACGCTCGACGAAATCGTAGGTACTCCGATAACGGGTACCCCGCGATTCGGCGGTCACCACGTAACGGGTCGGTGGATCGAACTCGGAGATCTCCATCTCCTCCGTGGCCTCCCGTCCCATCATGATGCGGGTCTCGCGCCACCGGGTGCCGAGACCCTGGCGAACCTCCGACAGGATGTCGATCTTCGTGATGCCGTCGATGCGATCCGCCGCGGCCCCGATGTCGGAGAACACCCCGAAGACGTCGCTGACCGGCGCGTGGACGATGCGGTGTGCGGTGATGTGCATGTTCCCCAGGTTCGCGCAGGTCTCGACTCGGTGTCGCGATTCGCGTCACCATGACGTGTGTCGACATCGACGTTTCCGGGCCACGGCGACATCATCATCGAGGGGGGCCGCGTCATCAGCCCCGGAGGGCTCCGTCGGCGTGACGTCGCCGTCTCGGGTGGCCGGGTGGTCGATGACCTCCCTGACGACCGGCGGGCGGGTGCCCGCCGAATCGACGCGTCGGGATTGCTGGTGGGACCGGGCCTGATCGACCTGCAGGTGAACGGGGCGGACGGGGTCGACCTGACCTCGGACCCCCGGAGCTGGGACCGGGTCGCCGCGGCCATGGCGCGCCATGCCACCACGACGTTCTGTCCGACGATCGTGACGGCGCCCGAGCCGGCGATCCTCGATGCCCTCGAGGTGCTGGACGCGGCGCGGCGCTCGGATCACCCGCTGTCGGCGATGCTGCTGGGCGCTCACGTCGAAGGACCGTTCATCTCCGCGTCACGAGCGGGTGCGCACGACCCCTCGGTTGTCCGCCCGATCGCCGCCGCCGAGGTCGGTGCCTGGTTGACCGCGGGAGGCGTCGCCATCGTGACCCTCGCGCCGGAGCTGACCGGGGCCACCGCCCTCACCGCCCGACTCGTGGACGCCGGCGTGATCGTGTCGATGGGCCACTCCGACGCCACGGAGGCCGACGCTCTCGCCGGGCTCGAAGCCGGAGCCCGGATGGTCACGCACCTCTTCAATGCGATGGCCCCGTTCCATCATCGCGACACCGGACTGGCCGGGGTCGCCCTCACCGACCCACGCCCCGTCGTGACGTTGATCGCAGACGGCGTCCACCTCGACCGTCGTGCCGTGGAACTGGCGTGGACGGCTCTGGGTGTCGGGCGACGATGTCTCGTCTCCGACGCCACTTCGGCAGCGGCCCTCGGAGCGCCCCCGACGCGGTCGGACACCGTCGGCGGCACCCTGGGCGGGATGTCGATCGAGGGGGACGGTCGGTCGGTCCGCACGCCCGGCGGGACCCTGGCGGGCTCGACCATGTTCCTGCTCGACGCCGTCCGCTGGCTGGTCGATTCGGGGATCGCGCCGCTGGAGGAGGCGTGGCAGGCGGCGAGTGCCACCCCCGCGGCACTGCTGGGGCTGGATGACCATGGGTGGCTGAAGGCCGGGGACCGCGCGAACATCGTCGTTCTCGACGACGGGTTGACACCGCTGGTCACCCTCCTCGACGGAGTCGACCTCAGCTCGTGGCGTCCATCGGTCGACGGTGACGGCCAACCCCTGTGAGGGGATCGATCGAGACCCTCGGCGAACAGGAACTCCGGCCACTACCGTCGGCCCATGATCTCCGCAGGTGACGACTACCCGATCCACCAGGCCGCCGAACCGATCCGCAACGTGGCGTCGAGCGATCGGAACTTCTACGACCGGTACTACTTCAACCTCCACGGGTGCTCCGACGAGCTGTTCATGGTCATGGGGCTCGGCCAGTACCCGAACCTGGCCACCCAGGACGCGTTCGCCGTGGTCAGGAGGGGTCGCGAACATCGGGTCCTGCGTGCGTCGAGGGAGCTCGGTGATCGGATGGACACGTCGGTGGGTCCGTTCCGCGTCGAGATCATCGAACCGCTCCGCTCTCTGCGTCTCGTCGCCGAGGACAACGACCTCGGCCTGTCGTTCGATCTGACCTGGGAGGGTTCGATAACGGCGTTCGAGGAGCCTCGCCAGTACATCCGGCGTCACGGTCGGGTCCTCTTCGATTCGATTCGTTTCGCCCAGACCGGTTTCTGGACGGGTTCGCTCACCATCGACGGCGACGAGATCGCCGTGACGCCGGACCGGTGGTGGGGAACCCGGGACCGATCGTGGGGCATCCGTCCCGTGGGCGAGGCCGAACCGGCGGGCATCCGAGGAGACTCCACCCAGATGTCGGGGATGTGGAACTACGCCCCGATGCAGTTCGACGACCACTCGATCATCTACATCGTCAACGAGGAGGCCGACGGATCGAGACCGCTCGAGGAGGGCGTCCGCATCTGGCGTGATCCCGATCGCGAGCCCGAGTGGTTGGGTCGCCCCGACCACGACCACACGTTGGAACCCGGAACCCGGTTCGTCACCTCCTCGGTGTTGTCGTTCCCCGAGGCGCCGGGTGGAGGATTCTCCGTCGACGTCACGCCCATGACCCACTGCTACTTCATGGTGGGCACCGGATACGGCATCGACGCCGACTGGCGCCATGGCATGTACCAGGGGCCGCTGGTCGTCCAGGGCCTCGAGCTCGACATGGTGGACGACGCGGAGCGGATGTTCGGGGGGGTCGACAACGCAGCACGGTTCGAGATCCGCGAAACCGGCCAGGTGGGATACGGGCTCCACGAGTACTTCTTCATCGACAGCTTTCCCCGCTACGGGTTGGAGGGCTGGGACCCCTACGTGGACCCCGCCGCGGGGTAGGCCCATCCTCCGACCGCGCCGTCGCGGCCCCGAGGCCATGCCGGCGCGGCGCTCACCGATGTCGTCGCACTTCCCCTGGTCCGGACGCGAAGAGAGGCGCCTCGAAAGGCGCCCCTCTTCGACGTCGAGCAGGTGCTCAGAAGTCCATGTCGCCCATGCCGCCGCCGGGCATGGCCGCGTCCTTCTCGGGTAGGTCGGTGATGACCGCCTCGGTGGTGAGGAAGAGCGCCGCGATCGACGCCGCGTTCTGGAGACCCGAACGGGTCACCTTGGCGGCATCGATGATCCCGGCCTTCACCAGGTCGACATACTCGCCGGTGGCCGCATTGAGGCCCTCGGTCGGGGAGTCGAGCTTGCGGACCGCCTCGACGACGACGCCACCTTCGAGGCCGGCGTTCTCGGCGATCTGCTTCAACGGCGCCTCCAGCGACCGCTGCACGATCTCGGCGCCGGTCGCCTCGTCACCGCTGAGTCCGTCGATGACCTTCTGAACGCCGAGCTGAGCACGAAGCAGGGTCACGCCACCACCGGCGACGACACCCTCCTCGATCGCAGCCTTGGTGGTCGACACGGCGTCTTCGATGCGGTGCTTCTTCTCCTTGAGCTCCACCTCGGTGGCGGCCCCGACCTTCAGCACCGCGACTCCGCCGGACAGCTTGGCGAGGCGCTCCTGAAGCTTCTCGCGGTCGTAGTCGGAGTCGGTGTTCTCGATCTCGGCCTTGATCTGAGCGATCCGGCCGTCGATGTCGTCCTTGGCCCCCGAGCCGGCGATGATCGTGGTCTCGTCCTTGGTGACGACGACCTTCTCCGCCTGGCCCAGCAGGGCGACGTCGACGTTCTCGAGCTTGAGGCCCACCTCTTCGGAGATGACCTGACCACCGGTGAGGATCGCCATGTCGGCGAGCATCGCCTTGCGGCGGTCGCCGAACCCGGGGGCCTTGACGGCCACGGAGTTGAAGGTGCCGCGGATCTTGTTGACCACCAGAGTGGCCAGGGCCTCGCCCTCGATGTCCTCGGCGATGATCACGAGCGGCTTGCCCGACTGCATGATCTTCTCGAGAACCGGCACGAGGTCACGGACTGCGGTGATCTTCGACGACACGAAAAGCACGTAGGGGTTGTCGAGCACCGCTTCCATACGCTCGGTGTCGGTGACCATGTACGGCGAGATGTAGCCCTTGTCGAAGCGCATTCCCTCGACGAGATCCATCTCCATGCCGAAGGTGTTGGACTCCTCGACGGTGATCACGCCGTCCTTGCCGACCTTGTCGATGGCCTCGGAGATGACCTGGCCGATCTCGGGATCGGCGGCCGAGATCGAGGCGACCTGGGCGATCTGGTCCTTGTTGTCGATCTCGATCGAGACCTCGTGAATGGCGGCGACGGCACCCTCCGCCGCAGCCTCGATGCCCCGCTTGATCGACATGGGGTTGGCTCCGGCGGCAAGGTTCCGGAGGCCTTCCCTGACCATCGACCAGGCCAGCACCGTCGCCGTGGTGGTTCCGTCACCGGCCACGTCGTCGGTCTTCTTGGCGACCTCCTTGACGAGAGCCGCGCCGATGTTCTCGTAGGGGTCCTCGAGCTCGATCTCCTTGGCGATCGAGACGCCGTCGTTGGTGATCGTGGGGGCGCCCCACGATTTCGCCAACACCACGTTGCGGCCCTTCGGTCCGAGGGTCACGCGCACCGCGTCGGCGAGCTGGTTGACGCCGGATTCAAGCTTCCGGCGGGCTTCCACATCGAAGCTGATCTGCTTTGCCATCTGATCTTCCTTGCGCTGAGAGCCTGCCCGCCGCCGATGGCGACTGGCACTCGACGGTCGCGAGTGCTGACAGTTTTAGCACTCGCCAACAGTGAGTGCTAACCACCCCGTCGCGGGAGCCGGCGGTCGCGCCCCTGCCGCCGGTCGCGGCGGCGATGACGATCCCCCGGCGGCGGATCAGCCTCCGGCGACGGCGGGGATGATCGACACCTCGGCGCCGTCGGGCACCACTGTGGACATCCCGTCCATGAAACGGATGTCGTCATCGGCCACGAAGACGTTGACGAACCTGCGAAGCTCGCCGTTCTCGTCGGTCAGTCGCTCCTTGAAACCAGGGTGAGCTGCCTCGAGAGCGTCGAGCACCTCGGCGACGGTCGATCCCTCCACGGCTACCTCGGAGGAGCCGGCGGTGAGGGCTCGGAGTGTGGTGGGGATTCGTACGGCGACGCTCATGAATCGTGTCCTCGATGTAGTCGGCCCACTGCGGGTCCGAACAGGTCGGATGCTAGAACACCTGCGGCGTGGCGGAATGTTCCCGCCGACCCACCATGTCGTCGGGGAATGTCCCCGCCACCCGCTACGTTGAAGCGGCCTGCACCGCCGGTCGAAACCCCTACCGGCTCGACCGCACCGTGGAGACCACGTGGACATCGTTTCGGGCGAACAGCTCCGGATGCCTGCCATCCGCTCGTTTCACCACGCGGAGTACCCGACCGATGTGCTGCTCGACGCGAAGGGCGACACGTCGGTCTCGGTGTGCCTGCCCGCCCGCAACGAGGCCGCCACCATCGGCGACATCGTCACCATCCTGCGCGACGAGATACACCTCAACGGGGTGGCCGACGAGATCCTCGTCATCGACGACCATTCCACCGACCGCACCGCGGCCGTGGCCCGGGCGGCCGGTGCCCGCGTCGTCTCCGCGGCCGACATCCTTCCCGAGCACGGGCGCGGCCACGGCAAGGGAGAAGTCCTCTGGAAGTCGCTCTTCGTGGCCCACGGTGACGTCATCGTCTGGTGTGACGCCGACATCTCCCCTTTCAGCTCCCGCTTCGTCCGCGGCGTTCTGGGTCCCCTTCTCTGCGACGACGCCTGGTTCGCCAAGGGGCACTACCAGCGACACGAGCGAGACGGCGAGGGTGGCGGACGGGTCACCGAGCTCGTGGCCCGACCCACGCTGTCGATGTTCTTCCCCGAGTTGTCCGGGTTCCACCAGCCGCTGTCGGGTGAGTACGGCGGGCGGCGCGACGTACTGGAACAGGTTCCCTTCGTCTGTGGCTACGGGGTTGACATCGGACTGCTCATCGACCTCTCGACCCGCTTCGGAACCGACGGAATGGCCCAGGTCGATCTCGACGTACGCCATCACCGCAACCGCCCCCTCGAGCAGTTGTCGCCTCAGGCCACTGCGGTCGCCCAGACGGTCATCCGTAGAGCACATCCCCAACTGCTCGACGATGTCACGATCCTGCGCCGCCCCGACAGCGCCGACACGGCGGTCACGTTCGAAGAGCGACCACCCATGAACGAGGTCGCCACCTACACGGTCCGCTCGGCCTGAGCGACTCGCCGCAGGCGGCTCACGTCGAACGTTCGCCGCGTGTCTCGGCCGGCCGTTGCCATTTCAGGGCCGGGTCGAGTTCGATGAAGCGGTCGACCTCCGAACGGCTCGAAAGGGCATCGGCCACGATCAGGTAGTCCCTGACCGCCGCGACGTCGTGCACCCGGAAGATCAGGCCCGGGTGATGACAGACCGATCCGAAGGCCGCCAGCGTTCCCGCCAGGCGATCTCGGGGCGCGGTCGCGGTCAGGGCGCCGATGAAGTCCTTGCGTGAGAGCGCCAACAACACGGGGCGACCCAACGCCACGATCCGGTCGAACGACCGCATCACCTCGATGGTCTGAAAGGCGGTCTTGGCGAAGTCGGGACCGGGATCGACGACGATGGACTCCTCGTCGAGGCCGGCGTCGACGGCCACGGCCATCTTCTCCTCGAGATAGGAGACGACGTCGTCGACGACGTCGTCGTAGAAGTCGGGGTCGCGGAGCTTCACCTTGGGTGGGGTCCGGTTGTGCATGATCACCAGCGACGCCCCCGCGTCGGCACACATGCCGGCGATCTCGGGGTGGAGCAGACCGCTGACGTCGTTGATGATCGACCCGCCCGCGGCCAGGCCGGCCTCGACCACCGCCGGCCGGTAGGTGTCGACCGACACCAACGCGTCATCGCCTGCCAGCGCATCGATGACGGGAACCACGCGGGCGATCTCCTCGGCGGCATCGATCTCGGGGACCCCGGTGATGCCCGACTGGCCTCCGACGTCGAGAAGGGTCGCACCGTCCGCGATCAGCCGCCGTCCGAACGCCACCCGATCCTCGACGGTCTCGTGGTCGCCACCGTCGGAGAACGAGTCGGGGCTGGCATTGACGATCCCCATCAGCCACGGGCGGTCGACGTCGACCGCGACACCGCGAATCCTCAGCAGCGTCACCCTGCCCAGATCCCCGGGTGACGATCCGACCAGGGATCCGCGACTTCGAGCTGGGCGGCAATGTCGACCAGCAGGTCCTCGCGACCGATGGCCGCCACGAGCTGGACCCCGATGGGAAGGCCGTCGCTCGACATCCCCAGCGGAATCGAGATCGCCGGCTGACCGGTGACGTTGAAGGGAGCGACGAACCCGACGAGCGAAGCGCTGCGCATCACACCGGCGAGCGGTTCCTCGTGGGTGGACACGAACTGGCCGAGAGTCGGCGGCGGCTCGGGAATGGTGGGAGTCAGGAGGAGATCGAAGCCGTCGGGGGCGTCGGGCGTCGACCACCACGTCTCGACGGTCCGCGCCAGTCCCCGCAGCCGGTCCAGCGCCGAGAAGTAGTCGACTCCCGACACGCTGCGGCCCAGCTCGGCGATCGCCCAGGTCCCCGGCTCGACGCCGCTCGCCGTCACCGTCTGGCCGGTCAGGGCGCCGAGGTGGTCGAGTTCCGCCGCCACCCACACCGGATAGACGACGAAGAAGTCCGCGCTCAGCGCGGCGTGGGCATCGGCATCGGAGACCGCTTCGGGGGCCGACTCCTCGACCCGGTGTCCCATCCCGGCCAGCACGTCGGCGGCGTGGCGGACGACCGCGTCCACGTCGGGGTGCACAGTCGACCCGTCGGGTGGCCGCAGCGCCATCCCGATGCGGAGTCCACTGCGGCCGGCACCGACCTCATCGGCGAAGGGCCGTGACGGTGTGGCGACTCCATAGGGGTCGCCCGCCCTCGGCCCCGACATCAGATCGAGGATCGCGGCGGTGTCGGCCACCGACCGGGTCACCGCGAGCCGACACACGAGCCCCGCCCAGGCCTCGGTCTCCGCGGGCCCGATCGAGACCCGCGCCCTCGACGGCTTGAGCCCCACCAGCCCGCACTCACTGGCCGGGACACGGATCGACCCGCCCCCGTCGCCGGCGTGGCCGATCGGCACGATGCCCGCCGCCACGGCAGCCGCGGAACCGCCGCTCGACCCGCCGGTGGAGTGGGCTGTGTTCCATGGATTGCGGCTCGGACCGTGGGCGACCGGCTCGGTGGTCGTCACCAGGCCGAGTTCAGGCGTGTTGGTCTTGCCGATGATGACGAAACCGGCGTCGATGAGCCTCTGGAACATCCAACTCGTCTCGGTGGCGACGTAGCCGGCGTCACGGAGATGGATCGTCCCTCCGTGGTACGGCTCGCCGGCGAGGGTTCCGTCGAGGTCCTTGACCACCATCGGCACCCCGGCGAACGGCAGGCCGGGGTCGATCGATCGGGCCTCCGCCAGGGCGCTCTCATAGCGGGGATGGATGATCGACCCGAGCTCGGGATCGAGTCGCTGGGCGGCGTCGACCGCAGCAGCAACCAACTCGGCGGGGCTCACTTCGCCCGATCGAACCGCCTCGGCCTGGCCATGGGCATCGCGCCCCAACACATCACTGGTCATGGCGTGATCCTATGGCTCGACACCCACTCGGCCACCGCTCGTCGGGCCGATTTCGCGGTGTCGCCGAACGACTTCTCCTGTCCGAACCGGGCACTGAGTGACACGACGTCGTCGCGCCGATCGAGGTCGTCGTACACCGCGCCGGCGACGATCAGCAGGGGAACCCCCGCTTCGCCACACATCTCCGCCACGCCGCCGACGACCTTGCCGTCGAAGCTCTCGGCGTCGACGAAGCCTTCGCCGGTGACCACCAGATCGGCGGCCTCGACGGCAGCGAAGAGCTCGACATGGTCGGCGACGACCTCGAAGCCCGATTCGAGCGTGGCGCCCATCGCCGCGAGGCCGCCGGCCAGTCCTCCCGCCGCACCCCCACCCTCGAGCTCACTGACGTCGATGCCGTAGTTGTCTCGGTAGGTGTCGATCAGGCTCGTGAGGCGACGCCGCAACAACTCCACCTGCGCCGGGCTGGCGCCCTTCTGGGGGCCGAAGACCTCCGCGGCCGACACGAAATCGATGCGCACATCGCACGCGACCCGGAGCCGCACGCCGGACAACCGTGCGGGGTAGAGAGCACGCAGTGCGCCGAAACCACCGTCGGTGGTGGCCGATCCCCCGACGCCGATGACGACCTCACGCGCGCCGGACTCGAGCGCGGCCACGATCAACTCGCCCGTTCCGTAGGTCGAGGCCGCCACCGCGTCGTTTCCCTCTGAGCCGCCGACGAGAGTCAGCCCGCTCGCCGTCGACATCTCGATGACCGCCCGGCGACCCTCGAGCCGCCAGCCTGCCTCGACGGGATCACCCAGGGGACCCGATACGACGTTGGTGCGATTCGCTCCACCGAAGGCCTCGAGAAACCCTTCTCCCCCGTCGGAGAGGGGGATGACCGTCGGGCGATGCCCAGCGTCGCGAACTCCCGCCGCCATCGCCTCACCGACCTCGTGCGCGGTGGCAGTGCCGCGGAACTTGTCGGGCGCAACGACGACTCGCACGTCCGACAGGCTAGAAGGCCGGCGACACCTCTCCGTCAGGGTCGTTGCCCTCGACCCGACGCCACCCGTCGGTGGTGACCGTACCCCGCGGGTCAGCCGTCGGCGGGGGCCACGGTCGTCGATGCGTTCGCCGCCTTGACCACGTCGGGTCTGAAGTCCGAACCCAACAGCACGATGATCTTGGCCGTGCCCAGCTCACTGTTCGTGAGAGGAACAGGATCGGGCATCGGGGCCAGCCGATCGATGCTGAGCTTCAACAGGTCGGTCACGAACGCGGCGTCGACGTCGGATCCCGGAACGAAGTACACCTGCGTGGTGGCCGATGACGTGCCGTCGACCGCCTTGACGTTGGTGTAGCCACCCGACCCGAGGATGTCCGCGGTCTCACTGGCGAGCCCCGACACTCCTGCGCCGTTGGCGGCGATGATCTCCACCTCGGCGGGTGGCGTGGTGTCGGGGGCGACGGTGGTCGTCGGTTCCCCACCGGGGCTCTGGTCGTCCGTCACCGCCTCGACGTCGTCGGCCGGGACGTCATCGGAAGCGGAGGTACCACCGCCACCGGCCACGAAGAGCAGCAGGCCGATGAAGGCTGCCGCCCCCACGAGGATGGCGCCCAACCTCGGGTTGTTCTTCGGGGTCTCGGGCCGTCGGGGCCGCCGCCGCGGGCGGTCGGTGCTCCGGGGAGGCTCTTCGGTGGACATCTCGACTCCTCTGCCGTGGTTGCGATAGCGCTATCGCACCTGCCAACGACACCATTCGGCGGTCGGCCAACCCTAGCGCCGAGTCGACACCCGTTTCGGGGCCCCACAGCCGATCCGGCGTCGTTCCGACGTCGACGGCCGCGCCGAAGCGACCGCTTGACAACGCCCCACCCCGGGCAGTGGTGTGGCCCGGTGCACGTCTCGATGACCGTTCCCACCGACGACCTCACCGTGACACGATCGATCTACCGCGAACTCGAGGATCTCGGCTACGACCGTGCCTTCTCCTTCGAGGCCAGGCACGATCCTTTTCTCCCGCTGGCCGTGGCCGCGGAGCACACGACGCGAATCCAGTTGGGGACTGCCCTCGCCATCGGCTTCGCCCGCACACCGATGACCCTCGCCAACGCCGGCTGGGATCTGCAGACCCTCACCGACGGCCGCTTCGTTCTCGGCATCGGCTCCCAGATCCGTCCCCACATCGAGCAACGCTTCTCGATGCCGTGGTCGCGACCGGTGGCCCGACTACGCGAGATGGTTCTCGGTATCCGGGCCATCTGGGACACCTGGCAGAACGGCGTACCCCTCGCCTTCGACGGTGAGTTCTACACCCACACCCGGATGGTCCCGGCATTCGACCCGGGGCCCAACGCCTTCGGAGCACCCCGGATCCTGACCGGCGGATTCGGACCGCAGATGACGGCGGTGGCGGGCGAGGTGGCCGACGGCTTCCTCGTCCATCCGGTCAACACCCGACGGTCGCTGCTCGAGCTCACCCTCCCCGCTCTCGCCGAAGGCGCTGCCCGTTCGGGACGGTCGGTCGACGAGGTCGAGGTGGTGTGCGTGACGATCGTCGTGACCGGTCGCGATGATGCCCAGATGGTTCAGAGCCGCGAGGCCGTCCGCCGACAGCTCGCCTTCTACGGAACGACTCCCGCGTATCAGCCTGTTTTCGAGCTCCACGGATACGGCGACCTCCACCCCGAACTCGGTCGACTCGCCCGAGCCGACCGGTGGGACGACATGGCCGTGCTCATCGACGACGAGTTGATCGAGACCGTTGCCGTCGTGGGAGAGCCCCACGAGATCGCGGCGAAGGTGCGGCATCGGCTCGAGGGGATCTCGTCGTCGGTGAGCCTGGTGAACAACCGGGCCCCCGATCCCGAACACTTGGCCGAGGTCGTCTCGGACCTGCATTCCGGCTGACCCACCGACGAGCACATACCCGGGCGCGAACTGGCCGGAGATGTGGTCGACCCGGCTGCGGCCCGTGCGCTCCGTTCAGGCCGGAACGGCGCGCACGACGATGTTGTCCTGGTAGTGCCCGGCTCCGCTGTCGAAGGCACCTCCGCAGGTGATGAGCGTGAGCACGTGCGGGCCGCCCCCGCGGAAGATTTCGTCGGTGGGCAGCTCGTCCTTGTCGACCTGGAAGCGCTCGGTGACGACGTAGGTGTGAACGGCACCTCGATCATCGGTGACCGAGACATTGCTGCCGGTCCCGAGCTTGCGGAGGTCGAAGAAGACGCCGCGGGAGCCGTTGTAGTCGACGTGCGCCGCGATCACCGCGGAACCGAAGACCGATCCCACTCTCGGCCCCGGCCAGTACCAGCCCGCCTCGGACACGCCAGGGATCTCCATGGACCCGTCAGCGTTCAACCCCACCGCCACGACGGGGGCATCCACCCCGAGTGCAGGGATGCTGAGCCGTTGCGTGCCACGGGACGTCCTCGGAGTCGATCGGGTCGCCGCCGGAGCGGCCGGTGTGGTGGGAGGCGGGACCGTGGTGGTGGGAGGGGGGGTCGTCGACGTGGTGGTGGACGGCGAGTCGACGGTGGTGGTCGTCGATGTGGACGTCGACATCGCGACGACCGATTGGCCATCGAGGTCGGCTCGTCGCTCCCCGCTGGAGCCGAGCGACCAGGCCACGCCGATGACGACGAGGATCACGACGGAGAATGTGAGAACGGCTCTGGCTCGTTGGGGAGACATCGTTGCTCCGGAGTGAACGACACGGGACGCACGAAACGGGGGAGGGCTGTCGCCCTCCCCCGTCATTGTGCACGGTGTGCGGTCGGGTCAGTCCTCGCGGCGGGCCCGGACGAGGGAGACCGAGGAGGCTCCGATGCCCATGAGGGCGGCGCCGGCGACGAGCGCCAGGAGCACGTTGTTCGAGCCGGTGCTGGCGGCAACCCCGGAGTTACCACTGTCCACCGCGGTGGGCGCAGTCGCGGCCGGGGCGGTGATGACGGCATCGATCACGTGGATGACCCCGTTCGTGGCCTGGATGTCGGTGGTGACGACCTTGGCCCCTCCGACGTAGAGGTCCGAGCCGCGCAACTCAACGGTCACGGGGCCACCGAGGGTCTCGACGGTTCCGCCGGCAGCGGCGATCGCCTGCTCGGAACTCACGGCACCCGAGATGACGTGCAGCTTGAGGATGTCGGTCAGTTGACCGGTGGGATCGGCCAGCAGGGTGTCGAGCGTCCCCGCGGGAAGAGCGGCGAACGCGTCGTTGGTCGGAGCGAACACCGTGAAGGGGCCGGGGCCCGAAAGGGTGTCCACCAGGCCGGCGGCGCTGACGGCGGTGACCAGAGTGGAGAAGTCGGGATTGCCCTGGGCGATCTCGACGATGTTCTGGGTAGGTGGGTCTTGGGCGCCTGCGGTTGCGGTGCCTCCGAACAACACGGCAGCTGCTGCAACCGCTGCAATGAGCGTCTTCTTCATGATTCCTCCAGGTGTGGATGTCACGCCAGCATTTGCTGCACGCTGTTGAGGTAGATACGGCCCGAGGTGCGGTGGCGGATGCAAACCGTCGGGTTCTTGTCTAGCCGTCCCTCGCGGTTCGGACAATTGAATCGCCGAGACCTGGAATATGTCGATATTTTTCGTGCTATTTCAGTGTCTTTGATGGTACCAACGTGAGATGGGAGATGGCTGCGTTCGCCGGCGCCTGGCGGCGGCGCTGATCGTCGTCGTTGCCGGCCTGGTGGCGACGAGCTGTCGCGTCGCTCACACGATGGTCGAGTCCGATGACGCTCTCGCGGGCGAACCGGTCGTGGCACTCACCTTCGACGACGGCCCGAGTCCCACGACGAACGACATCCTCGACGTCCTCGCCCGCTTCGATGTGACAGCGACGTTTTTCATCGTCGGCACCCAGGCCGAGCGCTATCCGTGGATCGTGGCCCGCATCGCCATGGAGGGCCATCACATCGCCAACCACACCTGGTCTCACGCGTCATTGACGTCGATGAGCGACGCTCAGATCATCAGCGATATCACCCGCTTGAACGACTGGCTCGGGGGCTACGGACTGATGACGAAATGCGTCCGCCCACCGTATGGGGATCGGAACAAGCGGGTGGACGATGCCATCTTCTCCACCGGTACCGCGTACTCGATGCTGTGGTCCATCGACACCAACGACTGGAAGGGACACTCGCCCTCTCAGATCACCGACACCGTGATGGGCGGGCTCGAGCCGGGCTCGGTCGTCCTGATGCACGACGGACCCGGCAGACGGCCCAACACCGTCGCCGCGCTCGAGCAGATGATCCCCCGGATCCGCGAGGCGGGCTTCGGGATCCGAGCCGCCTGCTGATCAACGAGCGTCCGGCCCCGCAGGCGCGTGGGGTGAACCGGTGACCTCTCTGCACGGGCCACCCGGTTTGGTGGAGACTCGTGACCCAGGACGACTCGTGGTGCGGGTCGCCGCGCGGACCGAGAGGGGCAGAACATGGCAGACGAGAACTGGGACGTGGTGGTGGTGGGCTCGGGTCCGGGCGGGCTCACCGCCGGTGCCTGCCTGGCCGCGGCGGGCCGCAGGGTGCTGGTGCTCGAGGCCCACGACCTGGCCGGCGGCAACACCCAGGTGTTCCGACGCCACCACACGACAGACGACGGCGAACTGGCGGAGTACGAGTTCGACGTCGGCGTCCACTACATCGGCGACTGCGGCCCCGGCGGGCTGTTCCCGACCATCTTCGCCGGGCTGGGCATGGGCGACCGGATGACGTTCCGCCCGCTCGACCCCGACGGTTTCGACACGCTCCACTTCCCCGACCTCGAGTTCGTGGTCCCCGCCGGGTGGGACCGCTACCGGGAGCGACTGGTCGAGGCGTTCCCCGACGACCGGGCCGGCATCGAACGGGTGGTCGGCACGCTCGAGACGGTGGCCGAGGAGGGCCGATGCCCGGGCCATCCCCGGGGTCGAGACACCCGACGTTCGACCTCTGGGCCTTCCGACCGCTGTCGGAGCTGTTCGCCGAGGGCGAGCTGTCCCAGCGATGCCAGGCGGTGCTCGACCACTGGTCGGGCCTGTACGCAGGCGGCCCGAAGCAGACCGCGGTGGCCATGCACGCCGTCGATCATCGACCACTACATGCGGGGCGCCTACTACCCCGAGGGCGGCGGGCAGATGATCCCGGCGCGCCTCATCCAGGTGATCGAGGCGTACGGCGGCGAGGTCCGCACCCTGGCCCCGGTGCAGACGGATCGTCGTCGAGGACCGCCGGGCCACCGGCGTGCAGCTCGAGGACGGCACAACCATCGACGCTCCGAGCTGGTCATCTCCAACGCCGACCATGCCCGGACCGTGTTCGGCCTGGTCGGCGAGGAGCACTGGGATCCCGGCCACGGTGCGCTGGACCCGTGAGGCGGAGATGACCCTGGGCCTGGTCTGCGTGTACCTGGTGGTCGACGTCGACCTGTCGGACGGTCCCAACACCAACTACTTCGTGTTCCCCACCTACGAGACCGACGGCCTCTACGAGCGCCTCGACAGCGGGGAGCTGGAGGGACCCGACATGTTCGCCTACGTCGCCATGGCGTCGCGGAAGGACCCCGACAACGAACACCTGTGCCCGACGGTCAGACCAACCTGCAGATCATGACCCTGGCGCCCGAGGGGCCTGGACTGGTGGGGTGTCGACACAGTCTCCCGCCGAGGGCGGCGCGTACCGGCGCAACGACGACTACCGGGCGCGCAAGGCCCAGATCACCGACGCCCTGCATCGACGCCGCCGACAGGTGCTTCGCCGACGACCTCGGCGGCGACAGCCTGCGCGACCACATCGTGCACGTCGAGACGGCCACGCCGCTGTCCCAGGAGCGCTACACCCGCTCCACCGGGCGGCACGAGCTACGGCTACATCCACTCGCCCGAGCAGTCCGGGGTCGAACCGGCCCCAGCACCGCACCGAGATCGACGGGCTGTGGCTGGTCGGTGCCAACACCGCGTCGGGCCACGGCGTCGCCGGCACGATGGTCGGCGGCGTCAACTGCGCCGGGGAGATCCTGGACCGGCCGCTGCTGGTCGAGATGATGATGGGCACCGCAGCTGGCCGACCCCACCGCCATCCCCGAGGATCCGCCCGACTTCGACCCGATGGAGTGGAGCCGAGGCGAACGGCTCCGAGAGGTGCGGGCCGCCGGCCGGGAGGCACGAGCCGCAGCGGAGGCCTGACGGGCGATCGGATCAACGTCGATGGCGACGCCGTCGAGGTGGTGCCGGAGGTCGAGCATCCCGGCGATCAGGCCCACGACGTTCGGGCCGCACTCCGCTGAACCGCCCCAGGACCGACGCGGGTCGGAACCTCGGCCCGATACGCTCACTCGTCGCGGAGCGGTCCGGGCTTTCTCCGGGCGGCCTCTCTACTGCCCGAGTAGCTCAGTTGGCCAGAGCAGCTGTC
>CAVOXO010000003.1:0-842985 GCA_963700425.1 uncultured Microthrixaceae bacterium
GCTCGTTTGGGGAATTGCGAATTTGTTATGTTTTCTATATCATAGTTGTACTTTTGCAAATTGGATTTGCTGAAAACCTTTCAGACTGACAGCTTTAACAAATTCCGTAAAATGTGAAAGAGTGTATCCAAAAAGACTATATTTCGTTAAAATAATTCTTTTTCACATAAATTAAGCAGGGAGACTATTTCTATAAAATCCCTAAGTATTCGTGATATGTAGAAATATAGCGGTATAATCATTGTTACTATCGAACAAGAAATTAAAGAATTGAATTGGAACGCTTTTGGATAAAATAAACATGAGTCAAGAGCAGACTTTACCCCTTTATCCTTGGGGGGCTTTCTGGATATGGTCGCGTTTATGAAATTTTATAGATTGACATGAATAATCCATCATATGTTTTTTAGGAGGTGAGAATGATGACATACTTTATTCTTTTTTTTCTTCTGCTTTCCGATCTGGCCTTGGCATATGCATATTTAGTAAGTCTTAGGTTGCCCGGAATAACCAAGACTCTCTCCTGGATTGTGCCCGAGGGAACTAGTCTTACTGATTTTATTCCAGTGGCGATGCTTGTTGCGGTTATATCGCAGATCATCATGATCGGGTTGTTGTTATTACTAAAAGCCCGCCGCAAATCACTATTGATAAAACTCAGCGAGGAACGGGAACTTAATAAACAGATGCGTTCATCCACTAAGGAGATCGAGAAGAAAGTTTCAGCCCAGGAAAAAGCGTTGGAATCCGCCAAAACTGCAGGGGAGAAGGCTGCGATCATTCAGGAGAAACTGAAAAGAGAGCAGGAACTGGAGCAGGAGTGCAGAGATAATGCGGACAGATTGAAACATGAAAATAAAAAATTGCAAAGCGAACTCGACAAACTACAACGTTCGGAGAAGCGGAAGGAATTCGTAACTTCGCTCCGGGAACGATGGACCGACGGGGTTAACAACGTCCGCCAAAAATTGCGCAATTTAATCCACAGAGATGGTTAGGGTTAAACTTTGAATTTTGATATATGCTTGACAATGTTGCATTGATTGAAAATCTGTAGCAGAATCCAACTTAAATAATGTCCTAAAGCGTAAAAGCATTGGATCACTTTTGATTTCTGCTTCTACACAACTGCTGAAAGCGATACTTACGATGATGATAGTGTAAAAATACCCAATTGAGGTGAACATAACATCGCCATTAAGAGCGGCAGCAAAAACCGCCGCGCCTTATGCCGGGCGTTATACATTTCAAATTCAAATCTTCACTTTCCTCGAACTAACACTTACTGGTATGATACGGAACCAAAGGCCCCTCTTTTCAGGCTATAACTACCAGATCAAACATGCACTTTCAGTGATTTAGAAAATCTCAAAAATCTCCTAGAGATTCATCAAACATGAGAGAATTCCCTATTTAGTATTTCTATCACTAAGCCGATAAATTCTTTACTTGAAAAGGCTTTACAAAGTATTTTTTTAGTTTTCATGAAATTGAGTATGATTAAAAGAGGCATTTATGCAACCTAATAAGATTGTAATTCATTTTAAAGATGGCAGCCTGTTAAATGGGAATACGAACGATTTTTTTCATAATAAAGAAAGTTTCCATCTTAACCAGAGAGACGGAAAAATTACGAAAATTGATGTCGAAAACTTGAAAGCGGTATTTTTCGTTAAGGATCATAAAGGCGATAATGATTACATTTATGAATATGACAGCGTCGTTTCTGGAGGAGGGAAAAAGATATCAGTTGATTTCCCTGATGGTGAAACAATAATCGGTTATGTTCTTGGGTATTCTCCTCAACGGCAAGGTTTCATGATGACTCCTGCTGATATAAAGGGCAATAACGAGCGTATTTTTATCATCAATTCGGCCGTAAAAAACATTAATTTCCCTTACAGCGATCAGGCGATTCCAAAACCGGAAATCAAAGAAGATGATCGTCCCAGAGTTAAAGAAAAAAGAAAAAATACCAGAGTGACTTCAATCAATCTCATGTCATATGCCTGCTTTGATAAGGCCAACAAACCTGCGGGCCAAGGGATGGGAAAAACATTGGATCTGAGTCTGGGAGGTCTCCTCATGGAGACGCCAGACCCCATACAGGCGGAATATATTTTGCTGATGGCGGTCAATCTTAAAGAAGAATTAATCGAGATTAAAGGCAAGGTTGTTTACTGCCAAGAATCGGGGCCAAATATCTATCATACGGGAATTCGTTTCATAGAAAAAAACGAAAGAATCCGTGAGATCATCACGGACATGATAAAGTTTTTCTCAAAGATGAAATCAAAATCAAGTAGTGTACTTGCAGCAAATTCGCTAGCCAAAAGTTGAAGCTTACAATATGTAAGCTGAAATATTGTCCAATTAATGGCTACTGGTATGAAGATTTCATCAGATCGTCACCATCTGAGGTTTCTATTACCGTTTATAAGGTTTATTAATTTAGTATTGTTAATGGGTTATGCTTTTGCCAAGTACTCTTTACTTTTTGGTTCCTGCTCTAAGCCACAACATCTAGTGGTCGCTCCTGAAGCCCATAAAAGGGCGTTCCTTCCATCAAAACTACCTTACCTGACCTATTTTTCTCACCCAATCCGGGAGAATTTCCCACGTTTTCCTGATAAAAATGAGGGTATTTTCACCTAAAGACACAGGAAATACTAAGTATTATCTATATAATTCTATCATTCACCTCAGCCCTAGGGGACACATGAAAAACCGACTCAAACTATGCCTACCTGGCTCCTGATAGGAGTTCCCTTCCTGTTGGGAGTCTAACCACGAATATCTTTCCAATATTGCCAAGCCCGTCACCTTAAACTGAAAAAGAAAGTTCATAGTCCTTTATCGTACCTAAATGCCATATGGTTTCTCATTCAAATATCAAAACGGCATAGGGGTGAAGTTATGAGGACAATGAAGACCATTCTTACGGTTTTAGTTCTGATTGTTTTTGCTATCATCAACGTAGACCTAGCCTTTTCTCAGGACGACCAGACATTGGAGAAAATGGCTGCCGATGAAGAGCTTGAGCAGGAAATGAAATGGCTCAAGGCAGAGACATATGTCATTACCGCATCTAAGGTGAAGGAGAATATAAAGAAAGCTCCTGCCTCTATCACCGTCATAACGGACAAACAGATACGGCAGATGGGGGCAAGAGATCTTAGCGGATGTGCTGCGAGCTGTTCCGGGTATTGCAGTCTTAGTATCATTATCTGGGATCAGTATACTTTCAATGTCAGGCGTGTGTTGGAGGTAGCCGCTTCAAACAGTGTTCTTATAATGATCAACAGCCACCCTATAAATGACATCCAGACAGGAGGTGCAACATGGGTGCATGATACCCTGATTTTAGACAATATTAAAAGGATCGAGTTCATTAGAGGCCCAGGCTCTGCTCTTTACGGTGCAAATGCTTTTCATGGGGTTATCAATGTCATTACAAAGGAAGCAGAAGATATCGACGGCTTTGAGCTTACTGCCCGGGGAGGAAGTTGGGATACTCAGCAGTATAATCTTCTCTATGGCAAAACCTTCAGTGACTTGGAAGTCGCCTTTAACTTCAACTATTTTAAGACGCACGGGTTTAGAGGTCTTATAGAGGAAGACTGCCAGACGCAATTCGATCAGATTTGGGCTGCTTTTGGTTTCCCCCTGCATCCCTTGCACCGGGACGCATGGCCGGCGATGATGAAAAGTACGATGTAGCACTTACCCTAAAGTATAAGGGATTCACGTTCGATGGAAGATATGTTGACCGGGAAAGGGATTTTCCCGTTAGTCTGGCAGCTGCCCTGAATCATAAAAGTATCTACTGCTCCATAAAGATTATTACCTGAACTCTTAGTTATGAGACAAGCATATGGGAAGGATTAGACCTTTCTGGAAAGGTATATAGAAACTTTGAGGATGATTACTATGACGATTGCAGATTTTTCCCCCTGGGTTATGTTACTCCGAACTCCAGACCCCTCCAGTGTATCTTGCCATATGCCGGACGGACTGATCTACTTGAAAGTTCATTGAAGGCTAGCCGCACCGGCATCGAGATTCAGGCAACATATAAAATAAGTGACTCCAATACCGTTGTGGCTGGTGCAACCTATGAAGAACAGAAGCAGTATGATATCAGCGATAAGCGCAAACTATTTACCTGTTCCTGATTACCCAGTACGTTATTATTCCCTTCCCTCGGTACAGGAGTGGCCGGACGAATTTACTGAAGACACAGAAAAAAGAAACTTTAAAGCCGTCTTTCTTGGAAGATATCTGGGATATCACCGATGACCTTCGCCTTACCACAGGAGTCCGTTACGACCGTTACAGTGATTTTGGGGGTGAGGTTAGTCCCCGTGTCGGGTTAACCTGGGAGTACATCAAGGGGTATGATCTGAAACTGCTTTACGGCCATGCCTTCCGTGCACCGAGCTTTTGATGAAATTTATAATCCAGATCAACGGTAATCCTGATCTTGATCCTGAAACGATTGATACTTATGAAGTAAGCCTTGGTGCTGACTTTACTTCTTCTTTCAGTGGCCGGATAACAGTCTATTATAGAAAGACAGAAGATCTCATTGTGCCATGATCCACCAGTACCACCGTGGAATTGCATAAACTACGGAAAGGGCCGAGATCATGGTTTTGAAGTTGAAGCAAAATATGATTTTGGAAGAGGGACCTACCTTGCCGGAAATTATAACTATGGCAGCACACCAATTGTCGATACACCGACTGAGAAAATCCGAAATTGGACTTCTCCAAGGCATATGGGAAATATTATGGCAAATATTCGATTATCCAGGTATTTGAATTTTTATACAGACTGCCATTTTGAGGACGGCTTTCCAAGAGATTATGGAGATAACCGGGATGATACGTCAGGCTATGCAATTGTAGACGCAACGCTGATCGCAAAGAAATTCTTAAAAGGGTATGAGGGGCTTGAGCTACGGGGATCTGTGTATAATCTGCTTTGATAAGGACTACGCATCTCCACAAGACCCACGAGCTACCTAACGACCTGCCGATGCCAGGGATAAATTATCTGCTTGAAATTGAAATACATATTTTAACTGTGTTTGGCGTTATGACGATTCTGATGTTAACCCCATATATTGTGGTCGTAAAATTTGACCCAAAACTAACACTTACTGGTAGTGCGCCACGAGCGCACTTTAATATATAGTGTGCGTAACTGCACAAGAGATGAGGGTAGGCCCCTCGGAGCCGGCTTGCAGGAGCAGGCTTCAAACCACCTCAAGCTGCGCTGGTAAAGAGCCATGGTGGTGAGCGTTGAGGAAAAGTCACGGCATAAGACCGTGGCAGGTGAGGATCAAGGAGACGAGCGCAAGCGAACCGCTGATGAGGTGTCGAAACGTGATATGACAGCATCAAAACCGGGGTGCTAGCAGTACTCCGGGATAAGCTCAGGGGAAACCTGTTTACTGCCTGGGCGGTGTCCGGCATAAAGGCGGCGTGAACTTGATTCAGGCTCTTGTGCGGAACGTGGGAACCTGTCGTCCCGATGCAAAGGGAGAAACTCAAGTGGAGGACCCACAAGGGTGAGAGTACCGATGCGGGGCACAGGGGCGGAGCAACCCGTAGTAGTGATGAAGTCTCTGTAATGGAGATGGAGCGAAGGGGTTGCATCGTCCAGCTTTATCGGATGGTCAACCAGAAATGGGAGGAGCCGGTTGAGTAAGGCAAAGCCGTTTTGTATTTCCAAGAGTGGGTATGGGAGGCGTACAAGCGGGTAAAGGCGAACAAAGGAGCGGCAGGAGTAGATGACGGAATCGATTGCGGAGTTTGAAAAGGATTTGTCAAGAATAATCTCTACAAGACTCTGGAATCGAATGTCATCGGGCAGTTACTTTCCACCACCGGTGCGTAGGGTAGAGATACCGAAAGAGTGATGGTGGAGATAGCGACCGCTGGGCATACCGACGGTATCGGATCGCATAGCTCAGATGGTGGTCAAGATCTGACTTGGAGCCGGAGTGGAACCATATTTTCATCCGGACTCCTACGGTTATCGGCCCGGCAAGTCAGCGCTTGATGCCGTCGGCATGGCCCGAGAGCGTTGCTGGCGCTACGACTGGGTGTTGGATCTGGATATCAAAGGATTCTTTGACAATATCGACCACGAGCTGCTGATGCGAGCGGTCGGCAAAGCACACGGACTGTAAATGGATACGTGCTTTACGTCGAGCGTTGGCTGAAAGCGCCGGTGCAGATGCGAGACGGGAAGCTTATGGCTGGTGAGACAGAGGGTACCCCGCAAGGCGGTGTTATCAGCCCTTTGCTGGCGAATCTCTTTCTGCATTACGTCTTGGCCCTGGGGTCGCTTCCGCCCGGTCAGGCGATCTGTTTCACCGACGAGATGGACCATCCCTGCCGAGTTGCCATCGATCGGGTGGTGGCCTCGGAGGAGGGCATTGCTCCGCTGCCGCGGCCCACCCTCGAGGGTCTCGTGGCGACCACCGGCGTGACATGCACGCACGGCGAGACGTTGTGTTCGCTCGGTTCCAAAGTGGGGGGCCAGTCGGCCGCGGCCCAGCACACGGCGCTCGCGTTCTGGCTGGAGATCGCGTTTCCGCTGCTGGCGGGTAGCCGCGTCGTCAGGCTTCCCTCGAGCGGGCTGCGGTCGAGCTTCGCGGAACTCGACGGTTGTGCCCGTTGCTCGCTGATCGACGAGGCGGTCTCGCATCGCCGCGACGCATTGCGCGCCCTACGGCCGTTGGCCGACTCGAAGGCGGCCCTCGCAGCGGTCATCGACGCGGCGTTCGCCGCCGATCCGTCGACGCTGGCCGAACGGTCACGCGGGATCTTCGGCGACGTCACGTCGCTCTCGGACCGCCGGCGACAGATCCTCTGGTGGGGGGACCAAACGCCGTTTCGGTCACGCGCCTTGATCATCGATCTCCGCAACGAGCTCGGCGCGAAGTCCGCCGACGACGTCACCCGATTCGTCTTCGGTCCGCTGCCCGAGGACGACGCGATCACGACGTTCATAGAAAAGAAGTTCAAAGGAGTCTTCGAATGACCGATGCGACGCCGCCACCCCCGCCACCGGACATCAACAAGCCGGATACATCTCGACTTGAGCAACGCGACCAGCAATCCGAATCGCAGGCGAATCGGGTTGATCAGACGCCGCCGGCCAATGACGCCGACCTGCCACGGGATCCGGTGGGCGAGACCCCCAGGGACGCACCGCACGTCGATCCCCATGCGGGTGACGGGCCGGGGAACGTGCCTGTGGATCGGAACCCGTCTGACGGACCGCATGTTGATCCTCATGCCGGTGACGACGCCGGTGAACGTGCCTGTGGAGCGCGAACAGGTCGACGAGTCGCCCACCGACCCGCCGGTGTTGGAGCACCAGTTCGAGCGGCCGTTCGAGCCCGTTGAACGCATCGAGCGATCCGAACCGGTCGTCACGGACACCGCTCCGGCCGAAACCGTGAACTCCGCCGAACGAGACCAACCTGATTCCGCCTGAGCAGAGCGATCAGCCCAGGGAAACGGCTGCGGTTCAGGTTGATCAGACGCCGCCCGCCAATGACGCCGACCTGCCCCGGGATCCGGTGGGCGAGATCCCGAAGGATGAACCCCACGTCGACCCCCATGCCGGCGACGCTCCCGCAAACCGACCCGTCGAGAACACCGATCCCGGGCCGGAGGCGGGGGCCGATTCACCGCCAGGCGGACCACCGCCCGACGGCCCACCACCCCAAGGCGACGAGTCGCGGCCGTATGCCGGTGATGCAGTAGATGCCGACCTCCTCCACCGCGATCTTGCGAGCCAGGACGTGTCGTCGATCACCGACCACGCGTGGGACAAGCACGGCGCCGAGTTCGAGGAGATCGGCATCACGTCGCGTGAGGGTATGGAGGATCACGTGGAACACGTCATCCAGACAGGCGAGCGCCTCGATCAGGACAAGGTCCGCGAGACCATGGGCGAGAACTTTGCCAACGAGACCCCCGCATCCGGCGACGCAACCCGCACCATGTATTGGGACGCGGAGTCGTCGACGGTTGTCATCAGGAACAACCATCAGGCCGATGGGGCGGGCACGGCCTTCCGGCACGATCTGGACGGCAGTCCCTTGAAGACCGAGAACGTTCTGGACGGTCGGGGCCGAGGGCAGGACACGAGCGACGGGGTCCGCCTGGGTGGCCTTGGCCCCCGCCGCGAGTCAGACGGACCGCCGAGCGGCCATACATCGACGCGCCCATCAGATCTTCGGTGAGTCGTCGGCCTAGGGCAATTCCTGCGTGGGCGCCCCTTGCCATGCACCCGACTGATCGGCGCGCTGAATGAGATCGGGCGGTAGGAAGCCTGCGCCTTGTCCATCAGCCGCTGCGCCATCGACCCGAACGGGGCCCGCGGCAACGGTCAACGTCGGGCCTCGACCGCGTGGCGCAGTGTGAGGAAGTGCGCTCAGTCGAGCCAGGCGGTGATCTTCGAGGGAGTCAGCAGGCGTTCGCTCACGGGCGAGAGTCTGCCGCACCGCCCGAATCGCTCGCCGTTCCCTGGAACTGTGCCGAGCCCCGACCTTCCGAAACAAGCGGTGGCCTGCGAGCTGGAAGCGACACCGGGCCGATCGCAGACCACTTCGCGCTCACGGCCAACCGCGGCGTCTACGTACCCGACTGCGCAGATCATCGACCTGCCCTTCAGCCCGATACTCTGACGCGGGTCAACCGGGCCCGCAGGACGCTGCCGTTGCCTCGAAGGCCCTTGGCGACCGCTGATGCAATGGCTACGGGAGGGAGGACTCGGTTCATGGCCGAGCGCAAGCGGGTACGGCGGTTTGCATGAGTGACCACCAAACGGATTTCTCCTGGTGGCAGGCATCGGATGGCAAGTGGTACCCCTACGAATCGCACCCCGCTGTCGCCCCGCCTCCCCCGCCTCCTGCACCACCGCACACGGAGGTCCCGCCGGTCGGCCCGACGGTCATCGGAACTGCGGGCAGTGGGCCGGCTGAGATGGCCGAGCGGAGTGAGCGAGGAGCCGAAGGGGAACGGGCGACTCATGAAGCGTTGATGGCGCTCGCACCGTCCTACCGGGTGGCGCACAGTCTCAAGATCGGCAAGACGCGGTCGGCGACATTGACCACGTCGTTATCGGGCCATCAGGGGTGTGGGTGATCGACACCAAGGCGCACTCGGGGGAACTCACGGAGGGCGACGGCATGTTGTGGCGTGGTCGCACGCCGATCCGCAAGGAGATCAACGGTGTCGAAGCCCAAGCGGACTACACGCGCCAAGTGCTCGGTCTGGACGCCAACCCGGTGCTCTGTTTCGTCGGGACGCGACTGCCGCGACCAGTGATGATGGTCGGACAATCACGAGTCGTTGCGCTGGAAGCGCTCGTTTCGCATCTGAGCTCGACCCCAGCGCTGCTCACTGAACAGCAGATCGACGTCGCGTTCCGACGCGTCGAGGCCTGGCAACTGAATCCGCCCGCTCCCGAGCATCGCCCGGATCAGAACGTGCCGTGTGCGGCACGAAACAGCCTCCATCCCAAACCGACCGAGCGAAGGCGCAGACGTCGGGAAATGGAGTCGTGAAGGGTTTGCTGGGGGTCGGGCTCTTCATTCTGTTCGCCTTCGCAGTCGTCAGGTTCTTGCCCGATTTGGCCACGTCGGCTTCGAAGAGCGTGGTGGATCGAGTTTTTCCCAACCACAACGATTCTCGGAGCTGTCGCGACACCGGATCCGGATCCTGGCTACTTCTCCGCGACGGTCAGGTGTCCTTCGGATGGAGGTGGGTACACGGTCATGGGCACCGCCAATGAGTTGATTGACCAGACGATTCGGGTCACGGTTGTCACCTCGGTGGAATCCCTGGATCTGGGTGAGCTCATCGGGTATCAGGCGGCGCCGGCCATCACCGGCTTGGGACCGGGGAGCAGCGTCGGGTTCGACATCCAGTCCGTTGATCCCGCGGGTCAAGAGGGCGAGACCTATCGCGTTGACGTGGTCGTGCCCGAGGTCCCCTGCTGAGGATCAATCGATGGCGGGTTGGTGAACAGCGACGACTCGATCGTGGAGCCGCGGAGACCGAGCACCAGCGGGCGGTGTTCGACGACGGACACCTCGGGGATCCGCTCGAGGATCGCGAACACTGCCGAAGATCGTTTGACCTTACGGCCGGGCGCGAGGCGGTCGACGTAGTCGCGTTCGACGCGGCCCCGGGTGCGCATTTCGTTCCACACGTAGTTGAACATCCATGCGGGAACCAGGCTCGAACCACCGACGCTTGTCAACGAGTGCTCGGTGGTCACCTCGACCCCGTCGACGTCGATCGTGTTGATCTCGTTCGGACGAGCCCGACCGAGCATGTCGACCACATCCCCTTCGCTGACGACGTTGCGAATCCTCGACAGCAGGTCCGGATCGAATAGTTCTGTCGGTGCCATCGCCTCACGATACGGAGGGATCACGCGATCCGGCGCGGTAGGTGGTGAAGGTGTCGCCGGGGAGCGGATGGTGGAGGTTCCAGGTGATCTGGATCGGCCGCTCGGACTGGTGTTCGACGTAGGTGGCGGTGCCGGCGCAGAAGTAGGGCATGGTCCGCCCCGACGTGTCGTTCTTGGCGGTGCGGATGAACAGGGCGACGGAGCGGTCCCGGGCCTCGTGGTGGATGTAGTTCTGGCCCCGCTCGCTGGCGACGGTGTCCTTGGCCTGGCTCTCCCAGTGGAAGAGGTGCTCGCTGATGGCGTAGTCGAGGTACCGGGTGGTGGGGGAGTAGTCCTTGTCGGCCTTCTGGAGGGTGATGAACAGCAGGTCGGTTCGAGTCGGCTCGTGCCAGTACACGCCGGTCTGGAGCGGCAGCGGCTTGGTGACGCGTCGAGGCGCCGAAGGCGGCGAGGATCTCTTCTCGGGTGTAGTTGGCGTGCACCTGGAGCGGCACGGGTGAAGCAGGCCGAGCGGCTCGGTGGAGATGGACGATCTGGTCTTCGAGGAGCGGGAGGACCTTCAAGCAGCTCGTGCCGGAGACCGTCGTGGCGCCACAGGTCGGCGGCCGCCTCGTCGAGGTCGGTGTAGGTGCTCTTGCGTGGGTTCAGCACGGTGAGCAGGAGGCCCTCGAACTGGCGGCGGGTTCGCTCGTCGAGAGTGGCCGCTGCGGGTGGTCGAGCCTCGGAGAGGAGCAGCGTGTAGGTGTCGATGCGCTCCTGGTCGTCGAGGTGCAGGAGGCGAGCGACGCCTCGGCCGACCTTGGCGTCGGCTCGAACGCCGGTGCGCGCGTCGAAGCCGGCTGCTGCGGCGGAGCTCCGTCCAGGTGTGGTTCCGCCGCGGTAGATGTCGTCGAGTTCGAGACCCGTCTCGTGGAGGTAGTTGGCGAGCGTCGTGTCGCCGAGATCGCGCAGCTCCTGGATCCGTTGCCGCCAGGTGGTGGGAAGGGCTTCGCGGATGTTGCGCAGGACGATGTCGCGAGCGACGTCGTCGAGGTCGAGGTGGCAGCCGGCGGGCAGGTAGGGGAAGCCCTGCTCGATGTCGGACTCCAGCTCTCGCCGGGTGCGGCCGAGCATCCGCCGGTAGCGGAGGTCGAAGCGGAACTCCTTGGCTTGGTGGCCGACGAAGTCCAAGACGGTGAGGACGTCCTTGCCTTCGGTGCGGCGCAGGCCTCGACCGAGTTGTTGGAGGAAGATGGTGGCGCTCTCGGTCGGGCGCAGCATGAGTACGACGTCGATGGCGGGGATGTCGATGCCCTCGTTGAACAGGTCGACGGTGAACAGGACCTGCACACGTCCGTCGCGGAGGTCGTTCAGTGCCTGGCGTCGCTCATCGTCGGGCGTGTTCGACGTGACCGCTCGTGAAACGATTCCGGCCTGGTTGAACCGGTTGGCCATGAAGGTGGCGTGGTCGATGCTGACGCAGAAGCCGAGCGCCCGCATGCCGGTCGGAGTCGCCAATCTTGTCGTTGACCGCGTCGAGGACCTTGGACGTCCAGACGTCGTTGGCGGTGTAGAGGTTGGTCAGCTCGGCGACGTCGTAGCCGGTGCCACGGCGCCAGGTGACGGCGGTGAGGTCGGTGGCGTCGTGGATGCCGAAGTAGTGGAACGGCGACAGCAGGCCCTGCTCGAGGGCGTCCCACAGGCGCAGCTCGACGGCGATGCGATCGCCGAACCACCGCAGCACGTCGAGGCCGTCTGTGCGTTCGGGCGTGGCGGTGAGGCCGAGCAGGTGCCTCGGGCGGACGTGGTCGAGAAGGGCCTCGTAGCTCGCCGCGGCCGAGTGATGGAACTCGTCGACGATGACCACGTCGAACTGGTCGGGATCGATCGAGGAGACGTCGTTGGCGGTGATCGACTGGATCGAGGCGAAGACGTGCTCCCAGCGCGTCGGCCGGCTCGCCGCCGACCCACAGCTCCCCGAATGCACCGTCGCGCAGGACGTGGCGGAACATGGTCTGGCTCTGCTGGAGGATCTCGGTGCGGTGGGCGACGAACAGCAGCCGGGCATCGATCGAGCTCGGTGCGCAGGTGCCGGTAGTCGAGCGCGGCGATGATCGTCTTGCCGGTACCGGTGGCGGCGACGACGAGGTTGTGCGGATGGCCTCGGCGCCGTTCGACTTCGAGCCGTTCGAGGATCTGGCGCTGGAACGGGTAGGGCTCGATCTCGAACGGGGTGACGATCGAGTCGTCGGCTCGCTGCGGCCGCGGTTGCCCGTTGGAAGCGATCTCGGTCGAAGGGCTCGAAGTGGGGGTCGGCCCAGTAGGTGGCGAAGGTGCGGTCGAAGGCGGCGACGAGGTCGGGGTTGAGTCGCTGCGAGGCGCGCACGTTCCACTCGAGCCCGGTGACCTGCGCCGAGAAGGTGAGGTTCGACGAGCCGATGTAGACCGTCGAGAAGCCACTGGCGCGGTGGAACATCCAGGCCTTGGCGTGGAGCCGGGTGGTGGAGGTGTCGTAGGAGACCTTGACCTCGGCGCCGAGATCGACGAGCGCCTGCAGGGCCCGTGGTTCGGTGCTGCCGGTGTAGGTCGTGGTGATGATCCGCAGCTGGCCTGCCGGCCTCGACGTGGCGGCGGAGGTGGGGGAGTAGGTGGCGGATGCCGGTCCAGCGGATGAACGCCAGCACCAGGTCGATCCGGTCGGCGGAGTCGATCTCTGCTTCGATCTCTGCGCCCACCGCCGGCTGGTCGCGGGCGTTGGTCATCAACACCGTGTCCCGCAGCGGCGTGAGTGGCCGGCGGATGCGCATCGGCTCGTCGGTGGAGTGCCAGTCGTTCGACGGCGGCCAGCCGCTCGATCGGTGCTGCGAGCAGGTGCTCGGCTTGAGAGCGCGTCGGGCTGAACCCCGTTGATCGCCGACAGAACGGCCTGCGACAGGTGCAGCGCCGCGTCGTGGCGATCGTCGGCGCCTGACGGAGGCGAGGGCGTCGCTGACCCAGCGACCGAGCACTTCCCCGACCCGGTCGGGCAGCTCGGCCGGGTCGACGGCATGGAGGTCGGCCCTCAGTCGCTCGGTTGCGAGCCCGTCGAGGCGTTGCCGGAGGAGCTCGTCGATGAGATGGTCGTAGAGCCCGGGCTCCAGGTCCGCCATCGCACCATCGTGGCGCAGGTGGGCGCGCCTCGTGCTCATTGCCGCCAGGGCGATGGTCATTCATGCCCGGCCGGACCGTGTTCGGCGCGTCGTGGCGTGACGGCACCAACAGCCGGAGTCGAGCCAACCCGGGCGACAGCCGGACCCTCGAGTCGAGGGCGGCGATGGATGTCCTCGCCGGTCGTCCGCACATGGATCGGCCCCCTGCCGGCACGTCCCCGTGCCCTTCCTCGACTCCGAGAACGATGCTCAGGTCGTGCGTGGTCGCCGGCTCAGTCGCCCCAGTTGACCCGGGCCCCGATGGCCTCGAGGTCGTCGCGGGTCTCGTCGTACACCGCCTGGTACCGGTACCAGGGCACCGAGTTCCACAGGTGGTGGACGAGGTGGTAGTTCTGGCCCAGGAACACGATGTTGAGCGCCCGGCCGGGCAGGGCCCGGGTGTCGTAGAAGCGCTCGGTGGAGTCGTAGGGCCAGTGGGGGATGAGGTCGAAGGCCAGGGTCAACAGCGCCACCGCCCCGAAGAGGGGCACGATGCCCACCACCAGCAGGTCGACCACGTGTCCGGTGGCGATCGCCGCGACGATCGAGGCGACGATGACCACGTCGACGGCCACCTGCGCCCAGCGGTCACGGTTGTTCTTGGCCCAGCCCATCCGGAAGTAGCGGCCCCGGTAGGTCCACAGCGGTGAGATCAGCCACACCGGTCGCAGCCAGGCCGGGCCCCGGCCGACGTCGTAGTCGGGGTCGATCTCGGGGTTGTTGGTGTTGGTGTGGTGCTTGGTGTGACACGACCGGAACACCGGCACGGTGAGGGTCAGCGCCAGGCCCGGCAGCCAGCCGATCGCCTCGTTGACGGCCCGGTTCCGATGCGCCGCCCGATGCGTCGAGTCGTGCAGGACGGTGAAGCCCAGGTAGCGGGCCAGCACTCCCAGGACGATGGCGGCCCAGGCGGGCACGACCCCCCACAGGTACGACAGCGACGCCGCGCCGGTAGCCAGGAACGCCACGAACAGCCATGTCAGAGTGTGTCAATAGCGGTCCTGAGGCGAGGTCGGGTGGACCTGAGGTGGCCCGCCCCCGGGTGACCCGGGCCGACGCGGTGCTCGACGCCGCGGCCGCCCGGCTGGCGACCCACGGCGTCGCCGCGACCACCGTCGACGACGTGGCCGAGGAGGCGGGCGTGTCGCGGGCCACCGTCTACCGCTACGTCGGCAACAAGAACGAGATCATCGGCGCGGTGATCGCTCGGGAGACCCGCGACGTGCTCGACCGGTTGACGAGCGCCGTCGCCGA
Organism: uncultured Microthrixaceae bacterium; assembly: GCA_963700425.1. GTDB lineage: Bacteria > Actinomycetota > Acidimicrobiia > Acidimicrobiales > Microtrichaceae > CAVOXO01. The sequence goes on from CAVOXO010000003.1 coordinate 14,868, forward strand.
CGCCCCCGACGTGGCGACCCTCATCAGAACCCTGGTCTCCACCGCCGTCGTCGCCATCGACGAGAGCCCGGTGCTCGCCCGGCTGTCGGGCGACGACCTGCGCGAGACCCTGGCGTTCATCACCATCGACTCGGCGTCGCTGGTCGACGGCGTGGTCGAGGCCCTGGCCCCCGCCATCGAGGCGACCGGCCGGTTCGGGTTCGACCCCGCCGACATCGAGCTGGCCCTCGAGGAGTCGACCCGCCTGGTGCTCGGCCACCTCACGACACCGCGGCGCAGCGGGTCGCGGCTCCCCCCCGACGAGCTCGGCGCCCGCGCCGCGACGATGATCACCCCGCTGCTGGGGTCGTAGCGCCCCGGTGGGACCATGGTCTCTGTCGGCGGACCACATGTGGCATGAGGATGTGCGTGTCGATCCTGGAGGGTTTCATGCGTCGATCACTTGTCATCGCCATCATCGCGACGGTCGGCCTCGCCGGTTGCGTCCCGCCGGAACCGCCGCCCGCCGTCCCTGAGCTCCCGGCCGGAGTGGGTGTGTCGTTGCTGCGGGACGTGGGAGGCACCAACGACCCCGACCTCGGCACCTACACCCCTTCGTTCGTCCGCGAGACGATTCTCGACGGCGTCACGTCGGACCCCATGCCGGTGGGGCCAGGGAGCTACTACCCCTCCTGGCTCGACAGTTACCAGACCCCCGACGGCACGGCGAAGTACCCGTGGAACGGGTTCGCCGGTGAGGGGATCACGTTCTCGTCGATTCCGTCCGGCGATGATCAGACCTACGTTCTGACCTCTCCGGCAGGCACCTGCGGGATCGGAAGGGCCACGAACGAGATCTCCATCCGCTGGATCACGCCGTCGCCCGACGGCACCAAGGTCGTCAGCGTCGTGTCCGACGGCTACAGCCAGACCATCGAGATCCGCTCCCTGGTCGACGGCGGCGTGTGCCCCCTCATCGTCAGCGAACTCCTGGTGAACATCGAAGGGGACGGCGACCATGTCCAGGGTCCGTTCGTGTGGCGGCCGGAGTCGAACCAGATCGCCTACGCCAGGTCGACGTTGGCTGGCGGCGAGGGCAGCTGGTTCATCGATCGACTCGCCGCCAGCGCCTCCGCCACCCCCGAGACGGTCTTCGACTCGGGTGCGGACATCCCGTATCTGCTGGGTTGGTCGATCGGAAACCGCCTGCTCATGTGGGGGGGCCGCTCGAACGGCGACGGCACGGGCACCGCCGAGCTGTTCACCATGCCCTCGGGAGGGGGTGAGCAACGCGTGCTCGACAGCGTGACGTTTCCGGGCCACTACGGCGAGGCCTTGAACCTCGGGTATTTCGTGCCGGGGACGACGAACGTGGTGCTGTGCAGCTCGATCGGCACCGTGACCTACGGTTCCGAGGGCTACACCTATCCGCTCCTCGCCCCGTGGATAAAGACGGACTCGTACCAGATGCCCGGTTCCCAACTCGCGCCCGCCGGCCCGGGTGGCACCCACCTCATACCGGTCGGAAGTGACTATCCACCGACACTCACCCCGGCGCCGAACAGCATGTTGATCGAGGGCTTCATCCACTGAGCCACGTGCCGGCGAAGAGGGCATGGCGCGCTCTGAGCGAGGGGACCATCGCCCCTACCGGGGCGGCGCGTTCGACGCAATGATCAGGTGGATCGAGATCGTTGGAGAGAGAGGTGTCGCCATGATCGGTGACAAGCGCGGCGACGTAGGTCGGAGACGGGCCCGGACGCGGCGGCATCGGTCGTTGACGGTGGTGTCGTTGGTGGTCGCGCTCGGCGCCGCGGCCTGCGTACCGCCCACCCCGACCGTTCCCGCGCCCGACCTGCCCGCCGGGGTGGGCGTCCGCTGGCTCCGCGACACCGGCGGGACCATCGATGGCGACGACGGCGCGTACTCGCCGGCTCCCGACGCCTACACCCTCCTGGACGGAACGGTGGTCGGACCCGACCCGGTCGACCCCCTCACGGTCGCGCTCCCACCGACGTGGTTCGATCTTGGAGACTGGTCAACCGGATCGCGAACCGCCCCTGACGGCACGGCGCGGCTTCCGTGGAACGGGTTCGCGGGCGAAGGCATCACGCTGGTGATCACCGGCCCCTATCAGGACAACTGGACGCTCGAGTTCCCGGGTGGGAGCTGCAGCCTCGGCACGGTCGGCCAGTACTACCTGATCCAGATGGTCAGTCCTTCACCCGACGGCACCAAGGTGGCCGTCCGGAGCTACGACAACGACGGGCGCACCACCATCGCAGTGATGAGCCTGGCCGACGGGGCGGCCTGCCCGACGATCACCTACGCCGGCTACCAGGCCCAGAGCTCCCGGTGGGCCGGGACGGTGCTGGTCTGGGCGCCCGATTCCTCCGCTCTCGCCTACCGGATCGCCAGGGGCGGAGAGGGAACGGGTATCGCCGCGCTCGAGGCGTCGCCGGGCGCCGTCCCCGTCGACGTGATCGCCCCGACGAACACAGCGGGAGGGTTGACTCCCTTGGGCTGGTCGGTCGACGACCGCCTGCTCTACACCCGACTCACCCTCGAGGACGGCTCACCCGTCTCTCGACTGGTCACCCGCGCCGTGACGGGCGGGCCCGAGCGGGTGATCGACACCGCCACGCTCCCCACGGCGGTCCCGGGCTACCTGTCTCCACTCACGATCGCTGGGCTCCACCAGTTCCTCCACTACGGGTACTTCGTCCCGGGCACCACCACGATCGTCTACCAGCACGGCTCCTCCAGCGTGACCGACGGCGACGGCTACACGTTCCCCCGCTTCTACGTCGCGAGGAAGGCCGACGCGGACAACGCGGCGTCGGCGCCGATCGGGGGCAGCGTGCCGCCGCTCACCTGGCACCAGGAAGCCCTGGCCGACAAGTTCTTCCCGCCGTTCAACCTGATCGACGTCCCCGACGCCGAGTTCATCGACCGCTTCGTCCACTGAGCCGAGCCTCCGGGCTCGCTGTCGGTGGTGCCCGGTATCGTGTCGTACATATGTTCGAGTCGGTTGCGGGGATGTTGGTCGAGACGGCCGCCGAGGTGGTGGGGGAGCACCCCGCCGATCTCGACGACGCAGAGTTGTTGGCCGGGGTGGAGGAGTTGGTGGCGCTGGGCCGGAGGGTCGATGCGGTCGCCGCACGAATGGTCGCCGCGGCCGATGCCCGTCGTTCAGCCGATGTCGAGCTGGGTCAGCGGACCACGCAGTGGATCTCGCATTCGACCCGGGAGTCGGCGAGGGCGTCCCGGCGCCGGGTGCGGTTGGGTCGGGCGGGCCGGAAGCTGAGGCTGGTGGCCGACGCGTGGGAGGCGGGGACACTGTCGGAGGATCACGTCTCTGTATTCGCACGGGCCGCGCGGAACCCGCGCATCGGCGACACGATCGCCGGTGTGCAGGAGGTGTTGATCGACCGTGCCCGGGTGGTGCCGTTCGAAGTGTGGCGTACCGAGGTGGCCCGGTTGGTCGACCGGTTGGACGCGGATGGGTCGCACCGTCCCGAGGAGCCCGACTCGCCGTCGGTGCTGTACCTCTTGGAGCTGTTCGACGGCTCCGTCCAGCTCCACGCCGAACTGGCGGCTGCGGATCACGCCGTGGTCGCCGCCGCGTTGAACGCCGAAGCCGACGCGCTCTTCCGCGGGTACACCCGTGATCGCGACGAGTCCGGCGGCGAGGTCGAGATCCCGACGCGGGGCCAGCTGATGGCCGAGGCGCTGGTGTCGCTCTGCCGAAAGGGTTCGGCGTGCGACTGAACACCACGACCCCGCGCGACCTGAGGTGGTCGTGGTGATCCGCACCGACGACCCCGACGTCGCCACGGTCGGCGGCTCCGCAACGCCCACGCCGACGAGCCACCTGGGTGGCTTGCTGTCCGACGCGGAGTGGCGGCGGGTCATCGTCGACCCCGAAGGAGAGGTCCTCGACCTGGGTCGGGCCCGACGCCTGGCCAACCTGGCCCAACGCCGGGCGCTCGAGGTGCGGGACGGCCGCTGCGCGTTTCCGGGTTGTGACGCCCCGGTCCACTGGTGCGACATCCATCACCTTCGCCGCTGGGAGGACGGTGGCGGCACCGACATCGGGAACCTGATCCTGTTGTGCCGACACCACCACGGAGTGGTTCACCGCAAGGGATGGGCCTGGGCGTTCGACGAGACCGGCCGCGTTCGGTGGACGACGCCGGGCGGGACGGTGCTGGTCAGCCAACGCCGACTCGTCGACCGAGCCCCACCCGACTGGGACGCAGCGTGACCGGCGCCGGTATGGTGATCGGTATGGCAACGAAGAAGGTCACGATCACGCTTCACGAGGAGCAGGTGCAGCAGATCCGCGCGTTGGTCGAGACGGGCCGCGCCGCGACCGTGTCGGGCTTCGTCCAGCATGCGGTGGGCGTGGCGCTCGACGACGTCGCCGGCTGGGGAGCGATGCTCGCCCAGGCGCTCGACGAGACCGGCGGCCCGATGTCGCCCGACGAGCGGGCCTGGGCCGATACCGCACTCGGCGTGCCCACCCGTCCAGGGCGACGGGCCTCATGACCACCGGCGTCACCCTCGACGCCAGTGGGCTCATCGCCCTCGACCGCAACGACCGTCGAGTCATCGTGCTGCTCGCCCGAGCCGCGGAGAGCGGGAGTCGAGTCACGGTTCCCGCGTCGGCCCTCGCCCAGGCCGTCCGCCGACCCGACCGTCAGGTGCGACTGGCCAGGCTCATCCGCCAACCCACCTGCGACGTCGTTCCGCTCGACCGGGTCGACGCGGTGCACGTCGGGCGCCTCCTCGCCGCCGGCGACACCGCGGACGTGGTCGACGCTCACGTCGTGGTCTGTGCGCGTCGAGCCGGTCAACGGGTCGTCACCTCCGATGCCGACGACCTGTCGATGCTCGACCCCACGCTCGACCTGATCGAGATCTGACGGCAGCGCCCTCGTTGCGCGCGCCGGCACGTGTGGTCAGAGCCCGTAGACCCGCTCCGCGGTGCCGGCGAACAGTGCGTCCTGTTCGGCGGGGTCGAAGCGGGCGGCGATCCGTTCGAACGCCTCCCACACGACGGGGTAGTCGACGCAGAACTTGTCGACGGGGAAGTTCGACTCGAACATGGCCCGGTCGGGTCCGAAGCTGTCGAGGGCGTGCGCGTACCAGCGCTCCTGGACGGCCAGGAACTCCTCCACATCGGGACGGTTCTCACTCTCGATGGACCAGAAGCCGTTGTCGGGCATGGCCAGGCCGCCGAGCTTGGCCACCACGTTGGGGCAGGCGGCCAGCGCCTCGATGCCCGGCTTCCACTCCTCGAAGGTCTCGTCGTGCCGCCCCGCCCACCGGCCGACGCCGAGGGGCGTGGAGAGATGATCCACCACGATGGTCGTGGCGGGCACGGCGTGGGCCAGATCGACGACGTCGCCGAGCTGGGTGTGGAACTGCCAGGTGTCGTAGGTGAGGCCCCGCTCGCCCAGGTGGGCCACACCGCGTCGGAAGTCGGGGTCGGCGCCGCGGCCCGGGTCGGCGAGGGACTCGTCCTCTCCGTCGCCGATGTCCACGCCCGACACGTCCCGGAGGTGATCCCGGTCGCGATGACCACCGGACCTCGTGGAGTCGTACGGCCGGTGACGCTCAGGCGAGAAGCAGTCGCGGCAGTTCGTCGCACATCCAGTCGATGCACTGTTCGTGGCTCCAGCCCCTCTCGACGGTCAGCTGGTGGTAGGTGGCGTCGGACAGCACGGTCATGAGGACATCGGTTGCGGTCGGGGGGTCGAGGCGGCCGCGGAGGGTTCCCTTGTCCGCCAGGAGCGAGACGACGTGGCCGAACGCCTCACGTCGGAGATCCTCATGATGTTGGTGGGTCTGGCGCAGCTCGGGGTCGGTCAGCGCCGCGCCCCGGAGGATCTCGGAGAGCGCGCTGGCTCGTTCGAACAGGGGCCCGGCGCCCCGCACGAACGTTCGGAGTGCGCCGGCGGCCGAGCGTTGTCGCTCCATCTCGGCCCACCACTCCGATTCCTGCGGCACGCCGGACGGGGCGTCCCCTCCCATCACTGCGTGGTCGATCGCGGCGCTCATGAGCTCGGCCTTGGTGTGGAAGACGAAGTAGACGGTCTGGGACGCGACTCCGGCGCGGGCGGCGATCGAGTTGATCGTCGCGCCGTGGTAGCCGCGCTCGCTGAACTCCTTTGTGGCGGCCTCGATGATCCTGCGTCGCGTTGCCGCGGCCTTCTCGCGCCGCGTTGTCGTGCCCTTGTCCATAACCCATTGCATCCTATGGACCATTTCACTAGAGTTTCACTTTAGTGTGATGCTCTAACGAGATGGAAGAGGTCCGATGGCAACTGCAGTGATCTCGAAGCCCTCAGTGTCGAACCCCACCCGGCTGGGCGGTTCGGTGTTGGCCGGCGTCGCCCTGATCGTCGGGGGAGCCGTCCAGGCCGATGGCGGCATCCTCACCGCGGCCTACCGCGGGGACTCGCCGGTGAACGACGATCTGTTGCGATACCCCTGGCACGGCGCCAGTGCCGCGGCCACGACCATCACCTGGGGCGTGACCCAGGCGATGATCATGGCGGCACTCGTCGTGTTCGCCCGGAGCGGCGCCACCGGTACCAGCCGGGCCGGCCGGATCGGTCCCTGGCTGGCCGTGTGCGGTGCCGCGCTGTTCACGCTCGGACACGTGGCGACTCTCGCCTCCCTCGACGCCACGATCGACGATGGCGCAGGGACCCTGGTCATGGGCCTCTTCGGCCTCGGGACGTTGTTCAACATCGCCGGCTTCCTCCTGGCGGGCGTGGCCATGGTGAGATCAGGGCGGTGGTCCGGTTGGCGCCGCTACACCCCGCTCGCCCTGGGCATCGCGACCGTGGTCCTGACGCCGCTCCAGTTCACGTCGCTGCTGCCCGTCGCGGTGGCGGTGTACTCGCTCACCGTTCTGGCGCTGGGAGTGGCGATGGTGCTCGAGGGCGACCCCGGCCCGGCCGCGGTGCCGGTCGGCCAGGCCTGACGCGCCCGACCCGGAAGGACCGGCAGGGCGGGCCGGATCGGAGTGGCCGAGCGAACCGGGGTGGCACCTGAGCCTGCTCGTTCCCGAGAGATCGTCGACTCGGGCCAGATGAGGGACATCGACGCCGGGCATCCTGGTGACCACGTTGTCGGGTCGGACGACGTCGGACCCCGGCGACGCGCCGACGGGGCAGGTGAACGCACTGGCGGCCGAGACCTCCGGACGTCTCCGCGCCGGCCCCCTTGGGTCGATGGCCCGACCGGATGCTCGACATTCCAGGCCTCCTCGACGGCGACGGACGCGGCCTCGTTCGATCGGCCGCCGTCGCCACCCGGGGTTCGTTGTCGGGGGTGGTCGGTATCGTGTCGTACATATGTTCGAGTCAGTTGCTGGGATGTTGGTCGACACGGCCGCCGAGGTGGTGGGGGAGCACCCTGCCGATCTGAACGATGCCGAGTTGTTGGCGGGGATCGAGGAGCTGGTGGCGTTGGGCCGTCGGGTCGATGCCATGGCGGCCCGGCTGGTCTCGGCGGCGGAGGCTCGGGGGTCGGCCGATGTGGAGGTGGGTCAGCGGACGTCGGCGTGGATGTCCCATGCGACTCGGGAGTCGGCCCGTTCGGCCCGTCGGCGGGTGAGGGTCGGCCGGGCGTGCCGGCGGTTGCGGGTGGTGGCCGACGCCTGGGAAGCGGGGCGTGTCTCGGAGGATCACGTCTCGGTGTTGGCGCGGGCGGTGTCGAACCCGCGGGTCGCCGATGCCGTCGTGGGCCTGCAGGAGGTGTTGGTGGCCCGGGCCGCGGAGTTGCCGTTCGAGGTGTGGCGGACCGAGGTGTGGGGGGTGGTGGACCGGCTCGATGCCGATGGGTCGTTCCGTCCCGAGGCGCCGGATGCGCCGTCGGTGGTGTATCTGCTGGAGCTGTTCGACGGGTCGGTTCAGTTGCGTGCCGATCTGGCGGCGGCGGACCACGCCGTGGTCGCCGCGGCGTTGAACGCCGAGGCCGATGCGTTGTTCCACCGCTACTCCCGTGACCGCGAGGAGTCCGGTGGCGACGTCGAGATCCCGTCGCGGGGCCAGTTGATGGCCGAGGCGCTGGTGTCGCTGTGCCGCAAAGGGGCGGCCTGCGATGTGGCGGCGACGGTCCCGTTGCGTCCCGAGGTGGTTGTCGTCGTTCAGGAGGACGAACCCGACGAGGCGACGGTGGGTGGTGGCGGGGCGGTGATGCCGACCGCCCGCTCTGGGCGGCCTGTTGTCCGATGCCTCCTGGCGGCGGGTGATCGTCGACCCTGAGGGCGAGGTCCTGGATCTGGGTCGGACCCGCCGGTTGGTGAACCGGGCTCAGCGTCGGGCGCTGCAGGTGCGCGACGGGGGGTGTGTGTTCCCGGGGTGTGACGCTCCGGTGAACTGGTGTGATGCCCATCACCTCCGCCGCTGGGAGGACGGCGGGGGGACCGACATGTCGAATCTGGTGTTGCTCTGTCGACGCCATCACGGCGTGGTGCACCGCAACGGTTGGGCCTGGGCGCTCGACGGTGACCACCGGGTCCGCTGGACCACACCGTCGGGTCGGGTGATCGTCAGCCAGCGTCATCGACAACCGTCCGGGGCGAGACCGGTCACCGCCGACGACGTGCCCCGCGACGGACCACCCGGTTCGCGCCACCGACGGCGACCGCCACCAGAGCGAACGCGACGTGGCGTGATGACGAGTTGCACCCCCGCCCGGTTCCGGTCGGCGGAAGCTCGCTGCCGCCGGCGCTACGTGAGGCGTCGGAGCACCCGCCCGATCGCTTTGTCGTGGATGGCGTCGAAGTCGGCGTCGAAGGTGCGGAGGTGGGTGGCTTCGAGCACGGCCATGCCGTGCACGGTCGCCCAGAACGTGAAGGCGATCTCCTCCGCTCCGAACCCGTCGGTCGTCGACAGGGACCCTCCCGCGATGGCGTCTCGGACGGCGTCGAGGAGCACGGCATAGGCGCTGTTGGTCGGCGGTGGGTCGTCGAGGTCCTTTCGGCGGCTCGGCAGGTCGATGAAGCTGAGTCGGAAGCGGGTGGGCTCGTCACTGGCGTAGGCGAGGTAGGCGTGGCCGAGTCCTTCGAGCCGCTCGATCGGCGACTCGCCGGCAGGGACGTCGAGCAGTCGGTCCCGCAGCGCTGCCAAGGCATCGTCGGCGAGCGCGGCAAGGAGCGACGTCTTGGCGTCGAAATAGCGGTACAACGCCCCCGGCGTGTAATCGACCTTGTCGGCCAGCTCGCGCATCGACCAGCCGTCGATGCCCGACGCCTCGATCAGCTCGAGGGCCGCGTCGAGGATGGCTTGGCGGGTCTGGCTCCGGCGCCGTTGTTGGGTCGTCGGCTCAGTCACGAGGTTCCCGGTTGTAAACATAATTCACATAATGCATACTGTTCACTCTAGCCGAAGCACGGACACGGAAGAGGAACCTGATGAGCAACCCCACGACCCACACGGCCGGTCTCCTGCGATCGCTGGCGAACTGGAAGGTCCTGATCGTGTCGGGGGTGGTGGCCGCCGGCCTCGCCGTCGTGCTGTTCGCCTCGTCGGGGCCGGGCTCGATCGCCGCCGTCGACGCCGCCTGCGGAGACACGCCGCCCGACGTTGCCTTCTACACCGCGCCCGCCGATATCGACTCGTTCCTGGTCGGATGCGGCGTCGACGGGCGGGCGGCCTACCGGGACCTCCAGATCGTCGATCTGTTCTATCCCGCCGCCTCCGGCGTGTTCATGGCGTCGGCCCTCGCCCTGGCCCTGCGCCGTCGGACCGTCTTCGGTCGTCCCGCGGCGATGCTGGCCGCGCTCCCGCTGATCGGCGCCGGGTTCGACTACGTCGAAAACGTGGCGGCCTGGGTACTTCTGGCGACATTCCCGAGCGAGGGGGCAGTGGCCGCCTCGTTGATGGGGATGGCGTCGGCCGCCAAGCAGGCCCTCAACTGGACCGCCGGCGTGATCCTCATCGGCGCCCTGGTCGTGGCGGTGGTTCGTTGGTTGCGCGGCCGGCTCCGCCCGGAGTCGGCCGGCGGCTCGAACGGGGCCCGGGTCCGTCAGCCTCAGCTCACCTCGTAGAGGGGCCGCGGGGCGCCCCGTTCTGTTGTCAGATCGCACTTTCGTGACGCCTGAACGCCGGTCAGGGGCCCCAGTGTTCGGGTCCCTGATGTTCGGCGAACACGGCGAGGGCGAGGGGCTCGCTCATCCCCCACGCATCGCGCAGTGTCTCGACGGCGAGCATGGCCGGTTCCATGACGACCAGCGGGTCCTCCCAACGGGCGGAGAGTCCGGCGCCGGAACGGCCCCAGCCGATCTCGACCAGCGGAGCCTCTTCCTCGGCGGATCCGTCGCTGGGAAGTGACGGATCGATGAGCATCATGTCGAGGTCGCCGCTGCCGTTGACGGCGAAAAGGACGGCACGCCTTGACGTGCCGTCGGCGGGCGCCAGTCGCAACACGGCGTCGTGGTCGATGATCATGCGGCACAGGGTGCCCGACAGCTCGGTGATGAGCTCCTCGTAGGTGCGGGCGCCGAGTTGCACGCCGTCGTCCACCACCTCGTCCGCACCCTGATGCCAGCTCAGCGCCACCACCGCGGCGCGTTCGGCGCGTGAAATGGCGTCGCTCGGCGCGGCGCGGGTCGCCACACCGAGGAGGATCTCGGCGATCCGCCTCATCGCCCATTCGGCGCGGGTGGCGTGATCGTCGCCGGCGTCCACGGCGACATCCGCGGCCGCCACGGTGTCATCGTCCATGTCGTCGCTCAGCAGGGTGAACACCGAGTCGGACGTGGTGCACGCCTCCATGCATGCGTCCCCGAGCGTCGCGAGCAGGTCGTCGAGGGCGCGGCGCCGGAATCGGATCACCGTCGGGGGAGTGACGGAGCAGGTCGATCTCGGCGGCCAGGCCTCGACCCATGAGCCATGCCTGGGTGGAACGTGCGGCGTGGATGTTCGCGGCCTCCGCGAATTCCTGTGGGTCGGGCCGGGTGTCGCCGTTCAACGTCGTTCCTGTCGGTCGCGGGAGCATCCGAATCGTAGGTCTCCCCGGTCGCCCGCGGGGCCGATTCCCCGCCGTCGCGTGGGCTCCCGGGACCCCCTTCGTTGTCAGGGGTCGCTGGGACAATGGAGGTCGACACAGGAGGTCAGACATGACGAACAAGGCGAGGCGATAGCGGTGGGATGGGGAGGAATCGACCTCATTCCGGTGCCCGATGGCGAGACCCCACAGGAGGCGGTGGATCGCGTCTACGAAGGCGGCGTGACCTTCTCGATCACCATGGAGGACGGTGTCCCGTCGGGCACGATGACCACCCACCCCGGTGGAAAGGACGACCCGGAGTTCATCTCGCGGGCCGAACGGGCCTGGATGTTGCGGGCCCTGGAGTTGTTGGAGGAGATCCAGCCCGGCTGGACGGTCGACCATCAGGAGCAGGGTGAGCACCGGCGTTGGCCACACCACCTCCAGGTCGTCCACGAGGACTTCCCGCTGTGGGTCGGGATCTACGACTGTTACGCCACCCTCAAGGGACTCGAACGCTGGCCCGGTCGTCACGGCGAATGGCCCTGGTTCTGGAAGGTGGCTCGGCACTTCGCCCAGGCCGGGAACTGCGCGGTCTACTACCCGGACACCTCCGAGTTCCTGGACGGCACTCTCGACGCCGATGAGGCCCGGGACGCCTACTTCATCATGTGAGTCGGCCACCACGGTGTGCCGGCCGCCACCGCCGTCACGCCCGCCGAGGTGGTATCGCTGGTCCGTGAGGACGTCGGCTGACGTTCAACCGATGGCGGGTCGGAGGACGGCGGCGATCCGGTCCTCGAGCCCCTCGGTTGCCACGCCCGCCGGCGCCCAGTGGGTGACCGCACACCCGGCGAGACCGACGACGTCGAGGGGCGTGTCGATCAACGAGTGCCGGCGGGCCAGCTCGAACGCCAGCCAGGGATAGGTGTCGTCGGCACGGTCCTCGCCGAGGTCGAACGGGTCAGCGCTCCGCAAGGCGTCCTCGAACCGCGCGTCGAGCCCGTCCAGCCTCGATCGAGCGGTGTCCATCAGCGCGCGGAGTATCCCGGCCAGTCGCCCCAACTCCTCGGCGTTGCGCGAGTCCGCCAGCACCCTCGACACGGCCCGGCTCATCCGTGAGTAGTACCAGGTCGTGCCGCCCTGGCCTCCCTTGAACCGGCCCCACAACTCGTCGCCGACGTGTCGGGCGTCGAGCACCACCGTGCGGGCATTGGCCAGCTTGTCGGCCGCCACCACCCTCATGATCCCGACGTCGTCGCACCCATCGAGATGAGCGAGATGTTCGTCCTTGCGCGCCTTCCACGGCGGCTTCGGAACGACATCGGCGTCGGTGCACGCCTCGACGATCTCGGCCACCCGCGGCCCGAACAGCTCGTCGATCCTCTCGACGGTGACATCGGCGAGGTCCTCCACCGAGTCGTGCAACAGCCCGGCGATGGCCTCCTCCTCGGTGCCGCCGTCCTCCCACACCAGCGCACTCACCGACATGAGATGGCTGATGTAGGGGACATCGCCCCCCTTCTTGGTCTGACCGATGTGCCAGCGAGCCGCCGTGGCCAGCGCCTCGGTGAACCTCGGGGAATGAACCGGACCGGGGTCGTCGTTCACGATTCCTCTGCCTCCTGGCGGTCGCCCGCCGCGATGTCAGGCCGCGGCCGCGGCCACGGCGTCGGTGACCATCGGGCGATCGTCGACGACGTCCCAGTGGGTCCACGAGCCGTCCCGGCGTCGAAGCACCCAGGCACCGGGGTTCGGGTCGCCGACCTCGGGTCGGGCGGCCAGACGGATCCAGCCGTTGTCGACGATCTGGGCGACCGCCGGGTTCCCGGCGATCGCACTCTCGACCCGGTCGGCCGGCACGTCGACCACCGCCAGCAGCCGCATGGGCTCGTGGACGGCCCGACCGGCTGCGCCGACCGACTCGAGGGGCAGGCCCAGTCGCAGGTCGCCTCCCGATCCTTCGAGGACACCCACGCCGCCGACCAGGTTGTGCGCCGGCTTGGTCCCCGCGCCGAGCCGGTCGCGGTCGATGGTCGAGAGGCGGTACTGGGAGCTGATCCAGTGGGCGACCAGTAGGGGCCCGCCCATGATGGCGGCCAGGATCGACCCGTCGGCGTCCGACCCGACGTCGTAGGAGTGGAGGAACACCCGCCGCTCCAGGTCGAGATCCGCCGTGAGGGAGCGGGGGCCGACGACGATCGCGGCGTTGCCCATCAGCCCCCACTCGGGGATCACCTGAGCCCAGTCGTCGCGGCGGCGCCGGATCCGCCACGGGCGGGCCCCGACCGTGCGCCCCACGCTCTCGGGCAGCGCCCGGCCCCGCTCAGCGGCCAGTCGCGTCCCGGCCTCGGCCAGGTCCGCCTCGAGGTCCCCGAGCGCCGGGAGGTGGGCGTCGGGCACCGTCCCGCGGTCGAGGATGCGAACCTCGTCGGTCGTGGTGTCGTGCTCGGCGGCGACGAACCAGGTGTCGGAGGGCACGTCGATGCCGAGCTCACCGAGTCCACGGCGCACGTCGGGGGTGTTGAGCAGGTTGGCGGCCGCCCGGGCGTTGTTGCCGCCGGACCGTCCCCCGCAGGCGCCGCAGTCGAGAGCGGAGCGGTGCAGGTTGTTGAGATGGCGACTGCCGTGCCCGCACAGCAGCACCAGAGGGGGCCGCGCCGCGGTCGAGACCGGTGGTCCGCAGGATCGACGCGGCGACCTGCACCTGTTCGTCGAGGTCCCACCACCGCCCCTCCACCGGTTGGACACTCGTCTCGACGGCGGGCACCAGCCACCCGTCCACCGTCCCGCCCACGCCGGCCGCTGCCGATGGGGCGAGGGTCTTGGCGGCCGTCCAGGCCCCCGAGGCCCACCCGAACGTCTCGGCGAGCGCGAAGGGGGCGCTCGTGGAGCGCTTGGTGGTGGCGAACACGTCCTTGAGGGCCTGCGACGCCATCACCCCGCGGCGTCTCCGGGTGGGGCCGGGCTCCCCGTCGGCGTGCCCGGGATCCCCGTCGGGCTCCACCTCGGCGACAGCCGCGCTGGGGGCGACGATCACCGGACACGAGGGCACCGCGGTGGACGCATCGAGATCGGTCACGTCGATGGCCAGGCCGAAGAAGCCGGCGAACCCGATGGTGGCGTGATCCCCGACGTCCTCGAGGTGGCGGCGCAGTCCCTCGGAGCGGGGATCGATGCAGAACACCGCGTGAGACGCCGGGCGGGAGCTCCGATCCCCGTCGGGTCGGGCCTGGCGGTCGACCGTGCTGAGATCCGCCAGGAGCTGATCGCGGAATCCCCGCTCGTAGGCGTCGCGCCAGATGGCCAGACGCCGGGTCGCGACCTCGACGGCCTCGGCATCCGGGGTGGCTGCATCGCCGGCTCGGCGGGCCAGCCGTCGTGCCGCCCCGTCGCCGAACCGGGCCAGCTCGATCGTGAGCCGGATGGCCAGATACCCCATGAGGTCGTCCCCATCCGCGCCGCCCTGCCGGATCAGCGCGGTGACCCACCCGGCGTTGCGGACCAGGTGGCGCTGGACGTAGGCGGCGTGGTCGGGCCGATCCACGCCGAGGTCGTTCAGCAGCTGGGCCACGGCGTCGTCGACGCTCGACGGCAGGGTCTCGACGAGGTTCGGGTCGACGCCCCGTCGCAGGATCCGGCGATCGTGTCGGGCCAGGTGCCTCCAGGCGTCGTACAGACCGTCGCTCCGCCCGGGCATCTCCCAGGCCGGATGGTCTCCCAGGTAGGCGCCGCACCACCACGCGGAGAGCTCGTCGACCTCGGTGGCCCAGTCGGTCCCGGCGGCCACGTCGTGCCGTTCGCTCATGAGGACCGGTCGGGGCCGGGGCAGCGAGACGGGCGGTGCGCTCAACAGCTCGGTGCGGATCGCGGTCACGTCGGGCTCGGAGAGCGGTGCCTCGCGGCCGAGGTATCCGGATTCGTCCTCGAGGATGGCGGCGGTGAGATCGAGATCGGTGATGCGCCCCTCCTCATACCAGCGGCGGTAGGTCGTCTCGTCGTGTTCGGCCCGGAGGCCGAGGAGATCGACGGCCTCCCGAGCGGCCTGTTCGACCGGCCGGTCCTCGAGGGCGAGGAGGGGGTTGGTCGCCACGAAGCGCTCCAGGGGCCACGACGGCGCCAGCTGGACGGCCGCCCGGCGGACCGCGTCGCGGACGCGGACCCGGCGGGCTTCGAGGGGCGACAGGCGCAGTGTTTCGGGGTTCATCGGAGGTCCTCCGTGGGGTGGTCGAGAGCGAAACGGATCGATCGGGGGGTGGGGGTCGCCCAGGCGGACACCCGCATCCAGGTCGCCGAGGCCAACCCGGGCCTCAGCAGGGGGACGACGACCCCGGCCAGCCAGACTCCGGCGACCCCGGCGAGCGCCAGGCCGGCCAGGAACCCGGCGGCGGGCGGTGCCTGATCCGCTCCGAGTCCGACCGTCCAGTCGTCGAGCACCGAGGCCAGCGCGGCGGCGGCGGTGAACGCCGCGCTGAGCGCGATCGCCGGCGCGGCGACCGAGAACACCGTGCGGGCGGGAATCCGGGCCCACCACTGGCCCAGGGCGTAGGAGACGGTGGCCCAGGCGAAGCCGACGGGCAGGATCACGGCGGGATGGGTGAGAACGTGGGGCCGGACGATGGCCAGACCGACCGCCACCACGCCCGCCCCGACCACCGCGGCGAGAGCCAGGTCGGAGGCGCCGGGCTGCAGGTGCCGGGGATGGTGGTGCGACCCACGACGATCCAGGCCCGACCCGGCGCCGAGGAACAGCGAGCTCTTGAACATGCCGTGCGCCATGAGGTGGACCAGTGCGGGCCCGGCGAGGCCCAGCGAGCACTGCACGGTCATGAAGCCCATCTGGGCGATCGTGGTCCACGCCAGACCGCCCTTGACGTCGGGACGCGTCCGAGCGACGGCCATGCCGACGATCACCCCGGCGACGCCGACGCCCACCGCGATGGCCGCCAGGACGAAGGTCGCGGAGAGCACGGGGTGCCAGCGGAGGAGGAGGATGGCCGAGCCGTTGACGACGCCGGCGTGCAGCATCGCCGAGACCGGCGTCGGCGCCTCCACCGAGGCCGGGAGCCAGCCCTGGAAGGGGAGTTGGGCGGAGCGCACGAACGCTCCGACCAGCAGGGCGGCGCCGATGGCGAGGATCAGCGCCGTGCTCCCGTCCCCCACGGCCATCGCCACGTCGCGCACCGCCGGGGCGGCCCCGCCGGCGGAGGCGGTGGCGGCCACCATGGCGGCGATCACCGCGACGTCGCCCACCACGAAGGTCATCGCCGCCCGCCGGGCCGCGGCCCTCGACCCGGTGCGGCCGTCGAACCCGATGAGCGCCACGGTCGAGACGCTCACCGCCACCCAGGCGACCGCCATCAGCCACGGTCGGTTGGCGAGGGCCAGGGCGATGGTCGAGGCCAACAGGGCGTTGCCGGCCGCGAAGAACCGGGGGGCACGGGGATCGGCGGCGAGGGACCGGTCGGCGAACGACCCGACCACCGCGCCCATGGCGGCGACGAACACCGCGAGCGTCGTGCCGAGGCGGTCACCGGTGAAGAGCGACGTCCCACCCGACTCGGTGGAGCCGATGGCCAGACCGATCGACGCGGCCAGCGCGGCCAGGACGGTTCCCCTGGCGATCCGGACCGCCAGGTGCGGCCGCGGCCGACCCAGGACGAGTGCCGCACCCGACGAGGCGAGCAGGGAACCGATGACGAGGAGAGGGAGGATCGTGTTCATTGCCACGAACTCTAACTCACGAATTAGAATACGTCAATCAAGAACCGTAAATTATTCATCGTAGGAAGCGCGGACGCCCCGGTCGGCGTCGCGGGCCGCCTGGGCGGCCTGCTCGGCGAGCGACTCCAGCGCGTCGGCGAGCCGGCCGGCCAGGGGGTCGGTCCCCGAGGCCAGGATCCTCGTCGGCGAGCAACCCGGCGTTGCGTCCGCCGTCGATCGCCACGGTCGCCACCGGGACGCCGCGGGGCATCTGCACCATCGAGAGCAGCGAGTCCAGCCCGTCGAGTCGGGCCAGCGCGACGGGGACGCCGATCACCGGCAGGGTGGTGACCGCGGCCAGCATGCCCGGGAGGTGGGCCGCTCCGCCGGCTCCGGCGACGATCACCCGCAACCCCCGCCCCGATGCCGAGCGGCCGTAGTCGACCATGGCGTCGGGCGTGCGGTGGGCCGACACGACGCGGGTCTCGACCGGCACGCCCAGCTCGACCAGGACGTCGGTGGCGGCCGACAGGACGGGGAGATCGGAGTCGCTCCCCATGACGACCCCCACGAGGGGGCTCTCCTGACTGCTCATCCCACTCCTCATCCCACTGCTGTCCGCGCCGAGGTGAGCGCCGCGGTCACGTCGTCGGCCACCGCGGTGACGTGACCGAGCTTGCGTCCCGCCCGATACGACTTCCCGTAGTCGTGAATCGTCACGCCCCGGCCGCCGGTGAGCGTGGGGGTCCCCGAGGGTCCCCCGACGACGTTGACCATGGCGGCCGAGGGGACCGTCAGGGTGGTCGGTCCGAGCGGCAGTCCCGCCACCGCCCGCAGGTGGTTCTCGAACTGCGACGTCGCGCACGCTTCGATCGTGAGGTGGCCGCTGTTGTGGGGTCGCGGTGCGACCTCGTTGACCAACACGTCGTCTCCGACCACGAACAGCTCGACGGCCAACACCCCGACGGACCCCACGAAGGAGGCCACCCTCACCGCGACGGACTCGGCGCGGGCGAGGATCGACCGCGGCAGCGTGGACGGGGCGGACACCTCACGACAGATCCCGTCGACCTGTCGGGTGTCGAACGGCGGGTACGCGACGACCTCGCCGTCGGTGCCGCGCACGGTGACCACCGACAGCTCGGCGCGCAGGGGGAGCAGCGGCTCGAGGAGCGCCCGGCCGCCGTACCGGTCCATCTCGTCCACGGCCCCCTCCAGGTCGCCCGCCACCGTCACCCCTCGGCCGTCGTATCCCCCGATCGGGGCCTTGACGACGATCGGCCAGCCGTGCTCCCGCCCGAACCGATCGACCGAGGGCGAGTCGGTGGCGACGACGAAGGCCGGCAGGGGCAGTCCCGCCGCGGTCAGGGTGGCCCGCTGGTGGGCCTTGTCGCTGAACCCCAGGGCCGTCGGGCCGGGTCGGAACACAGCTCCCCGACCGGCGGCCTCCGCCACCGCGGCGAGATCCACCGGTTCGTGGTCGAAGGTGATGACGTCCACCTCCCCGGCGAGCGACATCAGCGCCGGGACGTCGACGTGCTCCGCTCTGATGACCCGGATGGCCGTGGTCGCGGTGACGCTCTCATCGTCGGGTCGAGCCAGGACGACGCACTCGATGCCCAGCCGGTGAGCGGCGTCGACCATCATCCGCGCCAGCTGGCCGCCTCCGACGATCCCGACGACGGATGTTTCGTGATTCGCTGTTGACGACATACGAAAAACATATCGCATTAACTCGTTCGTTTGTCGGAGTCCGGTGAGACGGCGTCGAGGAGTCCCCCCACCGTCTGGTGGCTCTCGAGCGGATGGCGCAGCGCACCGTCGGGGTTGACGCGGTAGGCGTTGCGTCGGCCCACCTTCCGGCGCTCGAGGTATCCATCGGCGACCAGGTCCGCCACGATCTTCTGCGCGGCCCGCTCGGTGATGCCGACCCGCTCCGCGATCTCCCATCCCCGCAGCCCGGGCTCCGAGGCCAGACACACCAGGACGTGGCCGTGGTTGGTGAGGAACGTCCACGCCGGGATCTCGCTGCTGTCGGCACTCGTCGCCATGGCGCCCTTCGCGTCGATCGGACGACCCGACGTTACTCGGGACGTTCGTCTCCTCGGCCGGTTCGTCCGGCCGAGGACGCGATGGCCCCGTCACGACTCCTCCGCTTCCTTGGTGTCGCCCCAGAACTCGCTGTTGGTCGCCAGGCGGTCCACCCGGGACTTGCCCCGCCATTCCCTGGTGGCCCTCGACGTGCCGGCGAACGCCTTGTGGACCCCGGCCGAGCTGGCCGCGAAGTTGGAGGTGTTGCCGGACGCCATGGCCAGATCGTGGGCCTCGGCATAGGAGTCCTGGTTGGCGCCCAGGAACACGAACGTCCACCCCGTGGCGGTCGGCGTGGTGTTCGGCGACCGCCTCGGCCCGATCCAACAGATCACCCAGGGCGTCGAGGAGGGGAGTGCCGCCCCGCGGCTGGAAGCTGCCCGGCGTGAGGGGCCGTACATCGGCGATCGGCCGGCGGTTCACCAGCGTCTCCTGGGGGTCGTTGCTGTCGAACTGGATGATCGACACGACCGCGTCGCCGGGCTCGGCCCTCTGCTCGGCGAAGAAGGTGTTGAACCCGCCGACCACGTCATCGGCGATCGAGGCCATCGACCCCGAACGGTCCAACAGGAACCAGATGTCGGCCCGGTTCTCCTCGGGTAGTGGTCAATCTGACATGAACAACACTATCTCGCACCCCCGACAATGAGTCAATGTGACAAGAACCCCGCTAGAGTTCGGCCATGGCGAGACGGACACCGGCAGGTCGACCGCCCGACGACTACGACCCCGACGACGTCCCCCGCTTCGCCGTCACCGTCGACGTGGTCATCCTCACCGTGGACGACGCCGAGCTGAAGGTGCTGCTGGTGCGGCGCGGCGGCGAGCCCCACCGGGGGGCGTGGGCGCTGCCTGGGGGCTTCAAGCGACCCGACGAGACGTTGGACGAGGCCGCCGCCCGGGAACTGAGCGAGGAGACCGGCGTCGAGGGCGTCCGTCGGCTCACCCAGTTCGGCACCTACGGCGACCCCGAGCGCGACCCCCGCATGAACGTGGTCACCGTCGCCTACCTGGCGGTGCTGGCCGACGTCGGCCGGCTCACTGCCGGCACCGATGCCGACGACGCCGCGCTGTGGCCGGTGGCCGAGGTGATCGACGGGCGCCTCGAGCTGGCCTTCGACCACCGGCGCATCGTCGGTGACGCCGTGAGGAGGGCCGGCACCGATCTCGAGACCAGCGACCTGGCCACCGCCTTCGTCGGACCCGAGTTCACGCTGAGCGAGCTGCGCGCCGTCTACGAGGCGGTGTGGTCGACCCGCTTCGACGCCGCCAACTTCCGGAGGACCCTGCTCAGCGAGGAGGTCATCGAGCCCACCGGGAGGTGGGCGGCCCCGGGATCCGAAGGGGGCAGACCGCCCGAGCTCTACCGGGCCAGCGCCCTGTGGGACGACCGGTCACCGGTCAGCCGGCCTCGCGCCGTCGAGAGCCGCGCCACTCCGCGGAAGCCCCGGTCGCCGGCCTTGCGTCAGAAGCGGGCGCCGAGGAAGAAACCCGACACTCCGGGCGAGTCACCCTGACCGCGAAAGCCGGCCGGCGCCGGCGATCGGCGCCCCTCGGGTCCCGGTGGCGGGCACGGACGCGCCACATGGTCGTCGCCGAGATCAGTCGGTGGAGCCCCGTTCGATGTCACTGGTGACGATGGCGTCGAAGTCGGACTGGCTCAGATGGGTCGGCGTGTAGGTCACCCCGTTGCGTTCGAGCTGGGACACGAACGCCCGCAGGTGGTTACGCGATCCCTTCTCGAGGTTGGCGTACACCAGGTCGATGTCCGGTGTGTCGGTGGCCCGCTCTCGCAGGTCGACGATGTCGAGCTCCTCGATCTCGGCACCGACCGTGAGCGCGGCGACCTCCGACTCGCGTCCCTGGGCGACGAGGGAGTCGTGGAGGTCCCCGATGGCGGGTTCCGTGAACACCCCCGGAGTGCCGGTGGAGGGGTCGGCGATCCCGTAGCGGTCGAGGAGCGTCAGCACGGCGTCGGTGTGGGTCTGCTCCGCGGCGGCGATGTTGTCGAAGACCCTCACGCTCCAGATGTCCCCGAGCGCGGTGTAGACGTCGAGGGCGAGCTTCTCCTCTTCCCGCATCCAGATGAGTCCGTCGATCTCCGCCTGGGTGAGGTCGGCAGTCGGGAGGCTGTCGACACGACCCTCGAGGTCTGCGCCGGGGATGCGGGTGACGCCCTCGTCGTCGACCTGGACCGGGTCGCCCGGACCTCGGTTCTGGCCGCGGCCGGCGTCGGCGGAGTCGTCGGAGCCGTCGGAGCCACAGGCGGCTGCGCCCACCAGCGCCACGAGGGTGGCGATCGCCGCCGCTGAACGCAGGAGCTGTGCATATCGTCGAACCGGTTCCATCGTCGCTCCTCTAAATACCCTGGGGGGTATGGTACGAGAGCTGATCGGATCTGTCAGATCACCGACTCGACGCCTCGTCGACATCGGCATCTCGGGCGAACCGGGGCTCCCCGTTCAGCTCCCTGATGGCCACCCGGGCGGTCAGCTGTGGGCGTGTCCCGCGTGTTGGTCGTTGATCTCGGACCCGCAGCCGGGGACGGGCTCGTCGAAGGGTAGGTCCATGTAGGCGAACGTCCCGCACGCCTCCACGGTCCTCTCGACGCCGTCGTCGAACTGAGGCTCGGTGTAGATGTGGACCATCGGCGGGTCGTCGAGCCAGTACGACCCCTCGGGGCAGGTGCCGCCGGCCTCGGGTCCGGCCTGTATGACGCCGGACGGTTCGAAGCAGAAACCGCCGTGGCTGTGCCACACCATCAGCGGTCCCCCGAACCGGGGGACATCCCTCATGGTCTGTTCGACGTCGAGGAGGTACATGCCGCCCCGGATGTAGTCCTCGCCGTCGCGCTGGCCGACGACCAGCGACTCGATGGTCGAGGCGTCGAGCTGGTTGTCATCGAAGACCCGGTCGACCTTGAGCAGGTGGTCGGCGTTGATGCGCACGAAGCCCTGGGCCTCGGCGTCCTCGATGGACGTGAACGACCGGACGACCTCCTGGGTCTCGGCGATGAGCTGTTGGGTGTCGGTCACCTCGGCATCGGTGGCATCGATCCGCCATTCGGCGCCGCTGGTGACCGTCGGATTCACCTCGCCGTGATCGCCATGGTCGTGGGAGCCGAGGCGGTTGATGCCGAACAGCGACAACGCGATCACCGCCACTGCCGTGGTCGCCATGAACGGGCGGGGTGCGTGCGTGGCACTCGCTGGTGAGGCCGTCCTCGCCCGATCGCCGACCAGGGCGACGACGAGAGAGACCAACGCCGCGCCCGCCAGCACCGCGGTGACGGTGTCGGCAGCCTGGGGGGCCTCGGACAACTCGAGACCGCCCACCCACGAGATCCCGGTCACCCTGGTGACGGCCCACGACGCCAGGGCCACCGCGTTCACCCCGGCCGCCGCCACCTTCACGAACGTGGAGGCGGTCAGAAGGAGAGCGGCTCCCAACACGATCTGCGCCGTACCCTCCGCCAGGATCAACCGCGACAGGGTCAGGTGCTCGAGATGGGTCTGGCTGGCGGCGACGTGGATGGCGCCGGACGCCATCGAGGCGGCGGCGCCGATGAGGACCGCGGCCGACGGCCACGACCGAAGGGCCGACGCCGTCTCACCTGCATCCGTGCCGGGCGACACGTCGTCCGAACTCCCTGGAAACGTCGACGTCACGTGACCTTCTTCCCCCTGGCGACCGGTACGAGCTTAGACGAAGGTGAGAGAACTCTCATGGGGTGATGACCGGCAGTTCGTCTCCCGATCGTCTCAGAGCCCGTAGACCCGCGTGGCGGTGCCGGCGAACAGTGCGTCCTGTTCGGCGGGGTCGAAGCGGGCGGCGATCCGTTCGAACGCCTCCCACACGACGGGGTAGTCGACGCAGAACTTGTCGACGGGGAAGTTCGACTCGAACATGGCCCGGTCGGGTCCGAAGCAGTCGAGGGCGTGCGCGTACCAGCGCTCCTGGACGGCCAGGAACTCGTCCACATCGGGACGGTCCTCGCTCTCGATGGACCAGAAGCCGTTGTCGGGCATGGCCAGGCCGCCGAGCTTGGCCACCACGTTGGGGCAGGCGGCCAGCGCCTCGATGCCCGGCTTCCACTCCTCGAAGATCTCGTCGTGCCGCCCCGCCCACTCGCCCACCCCGAGGGGCGTGGAGAGATGATCGACCACGATGGTCGTGCCGGGCACGGCGCGGGCCAGATCGACGAACGTCGCCGAGCTGGGTGTGGAACTGCCAGGTGTCGTAGGTGAGGCCCCGCTCGCCCAGGTGGGCCACACCCCGCCGGAAGTCGGGGTCGGCGCCGCGGCCCGGGTCGGCGGAACCGGCGATGACCAGCGGCGTGTCGGGCGGCGAACTGGCCAGGGCGTCGCGGATGCCCCGGAAGCGACCGCCGGCCGCCTCGGTGTGGGCGTCGAGGACCTCGTCGAGGAGGTCGAGGGGGAGGGTCAGATCGGCGTGGCCGACGATGCCCACGATGGTGGCGCCCTCGGAGCGCTCGCTCTCGGCGGCGAGGGCCGCCACGAACTCGGTCTCACCCACGGGGCGGAGGTGCTCGGGTCCGTCGGTCCGGTAGCTGGCGCCGCACTCCATGAACATCGTCGCCACGACGGCGGGGACCGTGTCGGTGTCGGCCCGGAGCTCCTCGAGCCGGTAGGTGCCGGCCAGACCGTCGAGGTAGTCGGGGCCCCACAGGTGGTGATGGGGGTCGATGATCCGTCGGGTCGGGTCACTCGGCATCGTGGTCATGGGATCACCCTGCCAGATCCGTATCCGGCGATGTGGCGGCGCGGGTCGATGGGGACGGTGCCGCACGATCGCTGGACCGTCGCCGATTTGCGCGTCAGGGTGAGGAGATGACCGATTCCAGCGACGCGACGACGGGGCAGGTGAACGCGTCGGCGGCGACGGACGGGTGTCGTTCGCTGCTCCCGCCCTCATCGCCACCGCGGTCGCCGGCTGATCGTCGGCGCGCCACCCGGGGTTGGTTGTCGGGGGTGGTCGGTATCGTGTCGTACATATGTTCGAGTCAGTTGCTGGGGTGTTGGTCGAGACGGCCGCCGAGGTGGTGGGGGAGCACCCTGCCGATCTGAACGATGCCGAGTTGTTGGCGGGGATCGAGGAGCTGGTGGCGTTGGGCCGTCGGGTGGATGCCATGGCGGCCCGGCTGGTCTCGGCGGCGGAGGCTCGGGGGTCGGCCGATGTGGAGGTGGGTCAGCGGACGTCGGCGTGGATGTCCCATGCGACTCGGGAGTCGGCCCGTTCGGCCCGTCGGCGGGTGAGGGTCGGCCGGGCGTGCCGGCGGTTGCGGGTGGTGGCCGACGCGTGGGAGGCGGGGCGTCTCTCTGAGGATCACGTCTCGCGTGTTCGCCCGGGCGGTGTCGAACCCGCGGGTCGCCGATGCCGTGGTGGGCCTGCAGGAGGTGTTGGTGGCCCGGGCCGCGGAGTTGCCGTTCGAGGTGTGGCGGACCGAGGTGTGGGGGGTGGTGGACCGGTTGGATGCCGATGGGTCGTTCCGTCCCGAGGCGCCGGATGCGCCGTCGGTGGTGTATCTGCTGGAGCTGTTCGACGGGTCGGTTCAGTTGCGTGCCGATCTGGCGGCGGCGGACCACGCCGTGGTCGCCGCGGCGTTGAACGCCGAGGCCGATGCGTTGTTCCACCGCTACTCCCGTGACCGCGAGGAGTCCGGTGGCGACGTCGAGATCCCGTCGCGGGGCCAGTTGATGGCCGAGGCGCTGGTGTCGCTGTGCCGCAAAGGGGCGGCCTGCGATGTGGAGTCGACGGTCCCGTTGCGTCCCGAGGTGGTTGTCGTCGTTCAGGAGGACGAACCCGACGAGGCGACGGTGGGTGGTGGCGGGGCGGTGATGCCGACCGCCCCTCTGGGCGGCCTGTTGTCCGATGCCTCCTGGCGGCGGGTGATCGTCGACCCTGAGGGCGAGGTCCTGGATCTGGGTCGGACCCGCCGGTTGGTGAACCGGGCTCAGCGTCGGGCATTGCAGGTGCGTGACGGGGGGTGTGTGTTCCCGGGGTGTGACGCTCCGGTGAACTGGTGTGATGCCCATCACCTCCGCCGCTGGGAGGACGGCGGGGGGACCGACATGTCGAATCTGGTGTTGCTCTGTCGACGCCATCACGGCGTGGTGCACCGCAACGGTTGGGCCTGGGCGCTCGACGGCGACCACCGGGTCCGCTGGACCACACCGTCGGGTCGGGTGATGGTCAGCCAGCGTCATCGACAACC
Organism: uncultured Microthrixaceae bacterium; assembly: GCA_963700425.1. Lineage (GTDB taxonomy): Bacteria > Actinomycetota > Acidimicrobiia > Acidimicrobiales > Microtrichaceae > CAVOXO01. The sequence goes on from CAVOXO010000003.1 coordinate 39,886, forward strand.
GGCAGGGGCGAGACCGGTCACCGCCGATGACGTGCCCCGCGACGGGCCACCCGGTTCGCGCCACCGACGGCGACCATCACCACCACTCCAGAAGGTGGAATGACAACAACGGTGCTCGGCTGAGCGATCCGGTTGTTCGATGGATCGCGGTCAGACCTCGCTGCGGGTCCAGCCGAATCGGATCATGTTGACGTGCCCGTACTTGGATCCCGCTGGTAGTTGTGAGTCCTGCGTATCGAAGAAGCTGATCGCCAACTCCGTGCCGCTGCTCAGTTCGGGGTGCCCGATCACGTGGTAGCAGAACGCATTCGCACACGCTGGGAGCTTCACGTTCGAGTACCGCAGAGTGAGACTCCACGGGGTGCTGAGCGGAGCCTCGTACATGTCGACGGTTCCCGACAGGCTCTTCGGAACCATCACCACGACCTTGTTGATGCTCGGGTAGTAGTCCGCCGAGACCTGAACGTTGGGGACGAGGGGGCCCGAGACAACCGGCACCGGGGTGGATGTCCACCCGTCACCCCACCACCACTGGTACGCCGACGGCTGGCGCCACGACGCCTTCGGCACCCGCGAGATCATGAGATTGGCGCTGCCCCCGCCGGTGGGGAAGTTGCCCGTGCCGTAGAAGTACCAGTAGTTGCCCGACTCGACGGGGGTGTAGCCGACCTTCAGCAGGTCGAGGCCCGAACTGCCGGTCGCGGAGAACACCGGGCCCGGGTCGGACGTGATGGAGTGGGTATCGAAGTCGTAGACCGCTCCTCCCCATCCCCCGACCTTCAGGGTGGCAAGTGAGCTCCCGCAGATGCCCGAGTAGAAGATGACCATCTCGTTCTGGGCGTTGACCGGGCTCAGACCCGACACCCACTTGAGTCCGGCTTGCCCGCCTCCGGGGCACGAATACCCTCCGGCGGGGAGTAACGACTGACCGGGAGATGGGATGTCGCCGAATTGTGCGGGGAGGGCGGGAAGCGTGCCGGGGATCTGACCGAGCGCGGCGGACCCCCGAAACGAGGTGAGCTGAGCGGGCCCCGGTTGGGTGATCGTCGTGTCACAGAACACCCAGAACGTGTTCCAGGTGGCATCGCGGGTCTTGCGTGAGTACCCGCAGTCGCGTTCGATGAACATCCCGAAGTTCGTCTCGGCGAGGGTCGAGACCCGCCCCAAGCCGTTCGACGTGCCGGGTGCCGCCGGCATACATGCTGCGGCGACACCGAGGACGGTGGCGATCGCCAGCACTTTCGCGCGCCGCTTGAATCTCACCGACCGCCGTGCTTCCGACATGTGTCCCCCCGTTCCTGCCCGACCCCAGCGTGATCCTTGCCGACGTCGCGTCGCCGATCAACCGGTCGCGGAGTCCCCGTCGCCCTCAGCTCACCTCGTAGACCAGGCCACTGGTGCCGTCGACACGAACCTGCTGGCCGTCGCGCAGCGTCGACGTTCCGGAGCCGGTGCCCAGAACCGCGGGCAGACCGTGCTCCCGCGAGGCGATCGCGGCGTGACTCAACGCCCCGCCCCCGTCCGCCACGACCGCCGCGGCCAGAGGGAACAGCGGTGACCACGACGGACTGGTGACCTGGCAGACCAGCACGTCACCCTGCTGCAGTCGGTTCATGTCCCGGTAGCCGCGGATGACCCGCACCGGTCCCTCGGCCACTCCCGCCGAGGCGGCGACCCCGGCCAACAGCACCTCGGCGTCGTCGGGAACGTCGACCGGGGTCGGGTACTCGTGGCTGATCGCCCACAGGATCGGTTCGTTGACCCGGCGCAGCGGCTCGGGCAGCCGCGAGATGTCGGGGGGTGTCCCCTGCTCGCCGACATAGAGCGGCCCGGGATGGGCTCGCACCCACGCCTCCTCGCCCCGCCGCCGGACGATCCGATCGGTCAGGCCGTCGACCTCCCCTCCGGCGATGGCCGCACGCAGCTCGTCGACGGTCAGGTACGACGCGTCGGCCCGGGACGGAATGCCGTCGCGGATCACCAGCCGGTCGGCGACCTCGAGCATCCAGCGGCGCAGCAACGCCAGGGGCCGATCGCCGACGATGATCGTGTTGTCCTCCCGCACCGGATAGATGGCCCGCGCCTCGGCCAGCGCCGTGTCGAACTCGGCCCGGCGGGCCGCCGGCAGCGCCGTCCGCGCCTTGTCGGCGGTGACGGCCGCGCCGTCGACGTCGATGGGCTCGGGTTCTCCCAACAGGAGTTGGGTGACCATGGTCGGGCCGCTCGGCGATCACCGGCACCCCGGCGTCGTAGTTCACCATCGCCCAGCCGTGCTCACGGGCCCAGGCGTCGAGATCGGCGGCGAGACCGGCGTCGAACCCGCCGAGCACCTCAGCGGGGTGTCCGGGGTCGGCCTCCAGCGCGCCCACCGCCCCGGGTGTGGCGCGGACCCGGGTGCGAAGGGCGGCCATGGCGTCCTCGGCGGCGCGGGTGGCGGGGGAGTGGCCGGCGAACATGGTGGCGATCGTCGGGTCGTCCCAGCCGAGTTCGTCGGCCACCAGGGTGTGCAGCCGGTGGAGGCCGAGGAACAGCGACATCATCAGCCGGAAGTGGATCCGCTGTCCCCGCCGGGCGAGCTCCATGCACGCCTCGAGGTGATCGATCAGCCCGGCGTCGTCGAGCGCAGCGAGGTCGACGGCATGCGAGGCGTTTCGGTCCGGCGGCTCATGTCGTCGCGGTCGGTGGCGTGCCAGTCGGCCTCCCACGTACCGGGCAGATCGGCCTCGAGGGCGGCCCGGGCCGCGGCGTTTCGCTTCCGCATGGCCGGCACCAGGCGAGCCGCGATCCCCACGACGGCGGCGGGCGGCGGCGTGCGGGCGTCGTCGGCCGACCCCATCGCCGGCAGCACCCGGCCGTAGATCTCGCCCGCCGACGAACCGCTCCTCGAGGCCCCGCACCAACAGGCCCATCTCGTCGAACACCCCGTGGATCTCGTCCGCGTAGGCCGCCATGCAGCGAGTAGCCGAAGGGGGTGAGCGGCTCGGGGTAGTGGGCGACGTCCTTCTGCCAGTTGTTGCCGCTCGGCAGGCGTCGGCTCGACGGGAAGGACGGTGATGGGGCGGGCCTGCAGCACATGGACGTGGCCGTCGGCGACCGCCCACTCGATGTCCTGAGGTCGGCCGAACGCCACCTCGATCTCGCGGGCCACCATGGCCACCGCCGTGGCGTGCTCGACCGGGAGGCCGGCCAGGTCGCCGTCGACGACATCGCCGCGGACCGTGATGTCGCTGCCGATCACCTCGCCCTGCACCAGCGCCTCGCCCAGCCCCTTCGTCGCCGCGATCCGCACCACGTGTCGCTCGCCGGTGACCGGGTCGGCGGTGAAGGCCACCCCGGCGTGGTCGGCGGGGACCAGCGTCTGCAGCGACGATGGCCACCCCGCCGAGTTCGTGGCGGGTGCGTTGCGCCGCGGCGCTGACGTCGAGGCAGTGGCGGATGGCGTCGAGGGCGTCGTCGACCCCTGTCACGTCGAGCACGGTGGCAGTGGCGCCGGCGTGGGCGCTGGTCTCGCCGTCCTCCCACGTGGACGACGACCGGACCGCCAGGCGCGGCCCCAGCGTGTCGCACGCCGTGGTCGACCGCGTGGCGCGGAGCGCGTCGGGGGCGGGGCCGCCGGGCCAGTCGTCGGCCAGGCCGACCCCGAACACCACGCGCGTCGGGCACGTCGAAGCCCTCGGCGCGTAGGCGGGCCAGACCGGCGGCCTTGGTGCCGACCACGGAGGCGTCGAGCGCCCCGGGATCGTCGAGAGGGAGCGGTTCTCGGTTCATGGTTCCTCCATGGCTGAGGGCACATCGCCGCGGTCGGCGGCATCGATGAGGGTGGACATGGCCCAGGTGACGACGTCGGCCACCTGGTCGGTGGTCAGCCCGTATTCGCGGGTGAGCCAGAACCAGCTCCGGTGGCTGAGCAGATGGCGGAGCATCACCGCGATGGCAAGGGCGTCGTCCTCGGGAGCGTTGGGCATCAGCCCGACCATGTGATCGACGATCAGCTGGGTGCGTCGCCTGGCGGTCGTCGTCCCGGCCGACATCGGCCAGGGGCATCTGGGCGAACGCCTCGCTGACGCCGTCGAGCTCCTCGAACAGCCCGAGGTTCACCCGAACGGCTCTCAGCAGGTCGCCGTCGGAGTTCAACTCGGTCGCCTCGGGCCCACCCTGGCCGCGCATGTGGTCGTTGAAGGCCTGGCCGAGCGCGTCGAGGAGGTCTTCGCGGGTGGGGAAGTGGTTGTAGACGGTGCGGAGCGAGACCCCGGCCCGTTCGGCCACGTCCTTCATGGCGAAGTCGAGGTGGCGGCGTTCGGTCACCAGCTCCGCGCAGGCGTCGACGATGGTCTGACGAGCCAGGGCCAGTTGTCGTGCCCGGAGATCGGTCATGCACGAATCATAAAGTGATTGCACGAAGCATGCAAGCTGTTGATGGTGACGATATTGCACAGATCGTGCAGCGAACTTCACGGAGGTGGGGACCATGACAACGACACGGGGACAGGAGAGGGTCGAACGGGAAGCAGGCGAGGAACGGGGAGCGCCGGCGTGGGCGGCCCGGTCGGCCTCGACCCGGTTGCGGTGGGTGATCGCCGGGTTGATGACCCTGTTCGTCGGTATCAACCTCGTCTTCGCGATTCCCGATCTCTCCCACCCCGAGTCGGCCGGTCCGTTCATCGTGACCGCGGTGGTCGTTGTCGGAGGACTCGTGACGGTGGCCCAGGCCGGCGACGCCACCGTCGTCGCGGAGGACTACGAGTATCCCGATCAGGTGTCGGTGGACCCGACGGGGGCCATCGTCGTCGACTGATCTCGGCGCTCTGTGGGCCCCGTTCGCTGTCAGGGGTCGAGAGGACAATGGGGGTCGGAAACAGGAGGTCCGCGATGGCGAATCAGGGCAGGCGATAGCGGTGGGGTGGGGAGGAATCGACCTCATCCCGGTCCGAGACGGAGAGACCCCGCAGGGGGTGGTGGATCGCGTCTACGAAGGCGGTGTGACCTTGTCGTTCGCCGTCGAGGCCGCCGTCGAGGCCCGGGCCGCCTACGGAATCATGTGAGGTGATGCGCGACGTGGACTCCGTGGAGTTTCCGAGGGTCGTCGGGCAGGTCGGGAAGGGCCAGGGCGTCCGCTACGTCGCCGAGGTCGACGGCGACCACATCGTGGTGGTCAACCCCGATGGGTGGACGTCGGGGTGGATGTTCGAGAGGGCCAGGTGGATGCGGCTCAATGCAGACCACCTGGTTCCCGTCGTCAACGGCGAATCCGCGCGGGCCGCGCTCGCCGCCGCCGACCTCTCCGAACATAGGGTCCGCTCCGGCTGGCTGGGCTGGTCGGGCGCCGACTTCGACGACGACATGGACTGGTTCGGGCGCTGGGAGGACGGCTGGGACGATCTCAAGGTGGCCGCGCTCGCTCCAGGTCTCGGGGTGGTGGAGCGAGCCCGCGATTTCGTGCACCGGCACCGACTGCCCCCGCCCCGGGTGAGGTGGGTGTCGATGCACGGGGAGGTCGGGTTGGTGTGGGAGGACCCTGAGGGGGAGCAGTGGCAGATCTCGTTCGGCCGCGACGGTTCCGTCGTGGTCGAGGCCGATCTCCTGGTGGGCCCCTCGTCCGGAGAGTTGCCCGTCGAGCGCGAGCTGGCGGCGGCGGTGGCGCTCATCGGGCGCTGGTACGGCATCGAGTCCGACGGCCCGGTCCCGGGCATCGACACCCCCCTGGTGATCGTGTCGATCGATACGGGGTGGATGGTCGAGAGCTACCTCTTCGATGTCGCCAACCGGACCGTCGAGTGCACGGCGGGGCCGGGCGAGGAAGACCTGTCCGCCCAGCTCCGGTCGTTGATGGAGGCCGGAACGACAGCCGATGACCGTGAGGGTGGACCGGCCGCATCGTCATGGAACGGGTCACCCGAGACCCTCGCCGGCGACGTGGCAGCCGCCGGATTCCTCGTCGACAGCTGGCACGTCTGGGGCGGTCCGCCACGTGCCGCGCCGACCGTGGGTGACGTGGCCACGGCGGACACCTTCGACGCGCTGGTCGCCGAGGTGGCGGAGCTCGAGGCCGCCGACCCGAGCTCCGAACCCGGGACCGGACCTCTGAGCGAGGCGACCGTCTTCCCCTCGGCCAACGAGCTCCGGTCACCCGATGCCGTCCGCCGTCGGGGGACCGGTGTCGATCTGGAGTGGGGCTGCGGGGAGGGTGTGGTGACGGTCCGTTTCCGCTCTGGAGCGGCGCCCGATGCGACGCTGGCGACGATCTGGGGGGTCGACTCCGAAACGCACCGTTCGTCCGACCCGCTGGTCGTCAGCATCACTCGGGCACTGCTCCAGCGATTCCGCGAGGCCCGGGCCCCGTGAACGGGGGAGCCGACGTGGCGGGCTCGTTCAGCAGAGGAGGCAGTCGTCGGGAGTGTTGGCGCTGACGGACCCACCGGTGAGGCTGACGGTGCCACCGTCGTTGTGGATGCCGCCGCCGACGAGAGTGCCGCCGCGCAGCTCGGTCTCGGTTGCCACGGTGCTGCTGCAGCCGGGCACGACCGTTGTCGTCGTGCTGGTCGTGGTCGTTGTCGGGGGTGGTACGGGTGGGGAGCACCCGGCTCCCAGAAACACCAGGACAGCCCCGGCAACGGTCAATGAGCGTGTCCTCATGACCGCCCCCTTCACCATGGCCCCCGGTACGTGGGAACTGTGGAGGCCGCCTCGCCACGCTGTCACTCCTTCTTCGTGTTCGTCACTGCCGCTGTCCAGCGCGCGTGGGTCTGAGAGGATGAGAGCCGTGGCCACTCCAGACGATCGGTTCACCATTCGGTCCGGTCCGTGGGAGAGCGCTGCGATCGAGGAGTTCCTCGGGGAGTCGGTCATCCCCGTTCGGCTGGCGACGAACGGCCGCGGCGCGCCCCTGGTCCAGTCGCTCTGGTACGTCTACGACGACGCAGCGCTGTGGTGCTGCACCCAGAGTGATTCGGTCGCGGCCATCCGCCTGGGGCGCGATCCGCGCTCGCGTTCGAAGTGGCCGCCGACCTCCCGCCCTACAGGGGCGTCCGCGGACAGGGCCGGGCGGAGTTGATGCCCGACCGCGCGGCCGACGTCCTGGGCCGGCTTCTCGACCGCTACCTCGGCGGCCGCGACTCGTCGCTGGCCCACTGGCTGGTGGCGCGGCTCGACACCGAGGTCGCGGTCCGCATCGGCGATCTGGGGGTGTCGTCGTGGGACTTCGCGTCTCGCATGGGCCCCGACACCCCGTCACGCTGACCCGAAGGAGGCCATCGTTCTCGATGCGCCATCATGGTCGTCCATCCAACCCCCCGTGGAGACACCGATGAGTGAGCAGTCCCTGTCGACCGACCAGCTCTCGGCGATCGCCGAGGAGGCCTACGTCTTCGCCTTCCCGATGCTGATGGGCTACCGGTACTGCTTCGGAACGTTCCTGGTGCCGTCCCTCCCCTCCTACCGGGGGCCGGTCAACGAGATACACGGTGACCCCGTGACCCTCGATTCCGGTTTCAAGGACGTCATCACCCCCAACGCGGACACGCCCTACTCGATGGCCGCGCTCGACCTCCGTGCCCAACCCGTGGTCCTGCACGTTCCCGAGGTGACCGACCGCTACTACGTGATGCAGTTCGAAGACCTCTTCGGCACCAACCCGCACTACGTGGGCTCCCGGGCCACCGGCACGGCCGCGGGGTCGTACCTGGTCGTCGGGCCCGGCTTCGAGGGGAATCTGCCCGACGGATTCACCGACGTGTTGGCGGTCGAGACCGATCTCGTCTTCATCATCGGCCGCACCCAGATCTTCGGTCCGGACGACGTCGAGAACCTGCGGCCGATCATGGAGGCCTACCGCATCGAACCGCTGTCGGCGCGCCTGGGTACCCCGACCCCGACCGCGCCCACGTTCGACTGGCCGGTGTGGGACGACGACGCGTCCCGTGACGAGCGCTTCATCGGCTTCGTGAACGGGTTGTTGGAATGGTGCCAGCCGCCGCACCCGAGCGAGGAGGCGATGTTCGAGCGCTTCGCCACGGCGGGGATCGGCGCAGGGCTCGCCTTCGACGCCGACGGCCTCGACGATGACGTTCGCGCCGCGCGTGCGCGCCGGAGTCGCCCGGGCCCACGACCGGATCTCGGAGCGGGCCACCAACCTCGGGGACAAGATCAACGGGTGGACCGCGACCGAGGCGTTGGGCAGACCGCGACTTCTTCGACGGCGACTACCTGTTCGCGCGCCGGGCGCCATGGCCGGGTGGGGCGGCAACGACACGATCGAGGCCTACTACCCCCTCACCCGCGAAGACGCCGACGGCCGGCCGCTCACCGGCGACAACGCCTACCGACTGCGCCTCGACACCCCTCCGCCGGCCAAGGCGTTCTGGTCGGTCACCATGTACGACACGTCCTACGACGGTGTGTCCGGCTACCTGGTCGAGAACCCGATCGGTCGCTACCTCATCAACTCCACCACCCCCGGGCTCGTGCACGGCGACGAGGGGTCACTCACCATCCACATCCAAAGAGACGAACCCGAGACCGGCGAGGGACGGGCCAACTGGCTGCCCGCCCCGGACGGGCCGTTCTACCTGGCGATGCGGATCTACTGGCCCGAACCCGCCGCCCTGGACGGCACCTGGGAGCCGCCGCCCGTCACGAAGGTCTGACATCGGGACCGACCTCGACCGCACGTGAACCCGGCGCAGGCTAGGGGCGGTCCCAGAAGAGCGCGAGGGCGACACCGTCGGGATCCTTGAGGTTCAGGATCGCGCCCGGTGGGATCTCGATGACCCCCGAATGGGACACGGCGTGATCGTCGAGCCGTAACGCCCACCCGTTGAGCTCGTCGAGGGTCCCGACGGTGAAGGCCACATGGTCGAGGCCACATCGCTGCGGATCGAACGGGGAGAACTCGACCCTCGGATACTCCACGAGCCCCACACCGAATCCTCCCGCCGCGAACCGCATCACACAGGCCCGCCGGTCCGGGGCCTCCTCGCGGAACAGCTCCTCGAAGCCGAGCACCTCGGAGTACCAGGCGATGCTGGCGTCGCGATCGCGCACGGTGATGGCCACGTGGTGGAACCCCTGCAGCTCGGTCATGTCGACAGCTTGCCCCACGGCTCGCCCGGCGTGGTTGGTCTCTTCGTCCGCGTCGGTCGAGGCCGGGTCGCCACCCCCTCGTCGGGCGTGGCACGATCATCCGATGTCTGTCGTGAAGATCAACGCCATCGAAGTTCCTGCCGGCAAGGGTGACGAGCTGGAGCAGCGCTTCGCCGCCCGTGCCGGCATGGTCGACAAGGAGCCGGGCTTCGAGGAGTTCATGCTGTTGCGCCCCACCGCCGGCGACGACCGCTACTTCGTGGTCACCCGCTGGGAGTCGGAGGAGGCGTTCCAGAACTGGCGCAACGGCGAATCGTTCCAGCACCAGCACCGCGATACCCACGCCGAGGACGGCGCGGGCGAAGCGAAGCCCGAACATCCGGTCGCCACCGGAGCGAGCCTCCTCGAGTTCGACGTGGTCTCGCTCACCGTCGCCGGAGACTGATCGACAGAGGGCCCCTGGTCGGCCGCACTCTGCGCCCGATCAGCTGATCGACTCACGCCGGGCCAGCATCGTTCCCATGACGTCGACCATGTCCGCCGCGGCCGCGGCCAAGGCGTCGGCGTCGATCGTGGCCGTCTGGACGCGACGGAGCGGGTGCATCCGCATCGCCGCGGTGACGTTGCGGGCGAGCTCGAAGGCGGCCCGGTCGACGTGATCGCTCCGGGTGCCCTCGGGGAAGTAGATCCGGGCGCTCACACCCCGCAGCCTCCCGGTCAACTCCTGCTCGGTCGGGTTGATGTGCATGTGGCCGAGGTCGTCGCCGAAACAGTCCAGTCGGAGCACTTCGATGTCATCGAGCACGTAGAGCGACGCGGAGGGGCCCGATCCCACGTCGGGAACGTCCGACCAGTACAGGGCGAGCTGCCCACCGTCGATGTCGAGCAGGTGGACGTCGGTGGCGGTGTCGAGCTGCACTCGGAGTCGGGCGGGCATGGCGCGGTGCCACAGTTCGTAGGTCACCGGCACCGGCAGCCAGCACATCGCCGTCCGCCAGAGACGACGGACGCCGACCTCTCGTACCCGCCGGGCCAGCGCTCCGGGCGAACTCATCGACCGATGTCCTCCCGTCGCCGTCACCGGGAGCGTTCCACGTTGTAGGCGATGGCGCCGACCACGAACTCAAGGTACGCGAACTCGCCCTCGGGATCGGGGGCGTGCCAGCGACCTGCGCCCACCGTGGCGATCCGGCGGCCGTCGAAGTCCCGGTAGTGGCTGACCGGTGTGGACCAGCGTTGTCGGACGAACTCGTCGCCCTCTGACATCGACCGCAGCCGGTCGTCGGAGACGAAATCGATGAGGTCGTGGTCGTCGTCGAAGACCAGTTCGGCGCTCACCGACTGCTCCGCGTGGGTGAAGGTGCCCCGGACCCGGTGATCGTCGATCGGTTGCCACTCGACCGGCGCGTCGACCAGCGCGGCGGGGGCGAGGATGCACAGGTCATTGAAAAGCGTGACGGTCTCGGCGCGTTTCATGTCGGGCCCCGATGCGTCGACCATCGTGACCAGGGAGCACGCTCTCACCCTCATGGTGGCCCTCCCGTCCTCGAACACGTGGAGAACGTCGACGGGGAGCCCCGACATGGTGGCGTCCATCGAGAACAGCCTGCGGAGTGCGGGGTCGTAGGTGTTGACCTGCGCGCCCGTGAAAGTCATCCAGGGGGCGTCGGCTCCGCGGCGGATGCGGCCATGGATCCGGGCTTCGAAGCTGTGCACCTGCGGTCGACCGACGGAACCCGACCGGCGGATGTGGTCGGCCACCAGGGCGGGGAGCCCTGAGAGGTCGGCCTCGGTGAGCACGGCAACCGATGGGGGTCCGTCGAGCGCCGCGGCGACCCGACGGCGGTACTCGCGGCGGAGTCCCCACGGCCCTTCGGAGGCGGCTCCGTAGGCGACGGCTGCCGCCAGGATGACGTTGGCGACCGTGCCTGCCGCGGCATCGGACCACGCGGTGACGATCATCGTCTGCGACACGACCACCGCCAGTGCGCCGACCACCCACCACCAGCGAACGCGACGCGCCAGCAGGAGGCTCGTCGCCACCAGCAGTACCGCTCCCGCGAGCCAACCGATGGCGCCCACGGTGCCGATCGGCTCCGACAGGGTGTCGATGTCCGCCCAGTCGAACCCCTTGGCCGCGCCGAGGAGGTGGATCAGGCCATGAAGCAGGGTGATGGCGACGACGACCCACCGCACCACGGTTCGCATGCACCGAGTCTGGCCTGCGAGGTCGCTATCGGCATTTCTCGTCGACACCCTTCTTGCCGTCTGGGGGGTATCCGGGGTAGTTCGGATCCAATTCCACCTGCGCCCGAATCAGTGCGCAGAGCTCTCGGAGCAGCGTGTCACCCCGGTCGGTGGTCTTCAGACCCTCGATCGATTTGAGCTTCAATCCCCCGGGGGTCTCCACCACCCGCATCGAGTAGGTGGCCGATTCATCGACGACATGGTCCTGGTCGTGTCGATCGGCGATGGCGTCGACCACGATTCGCAGACCGCGGTCCGAACCCAAGGGTGTGACGTCGTGGACCGTGACGGGGATCTCGGGTTCGATCAGATTGCGAGCTTCGGATCGGCCGTTGAGACAATTCGCTATGACGGGTTCCTGTTCCGTCGCAGCAACGGGTCCGACGTCGGCATATCGGTACTCACCCTCGATCGCCTCGAGGATGATCGACGAACGACGGCCGTCGTAGGCCTCGACATCGGGTGGATACTGGACGGACCCCATCACGGCGGTGAAGGGGTCGGCGTCGGAGACCGGGATGTAGATGTTCGGCGCGTCGGGCTTGGAGTACGTGCGGAGAACGTCACTGCGGCGCCAGTTCATCCACTGGTCGAGTGGGAAGTCCATGAGCTCGGCACGTTCGGGACACGTCGCCGCGAAATACCGCATGACGAAGTCCGTCGCCCGGCCGCGGGTGACCTCTGTCTCGTGGCGCTGTTCGTCGATGGCGGTCACCGCCTTCTGGTACTTCTGGCTGAAGAAGCCGAACCCGAGGGTCAGCGCAGCCGTGACGGCGATTCCGGCGATCGCCACCCACAACTCGACGACGCGCAAGCGGTGGTTCCCGGTTGTGCCGGCAGTGGTGTCGGATTCGTGGTCCATTGCCCCTCCTGGCTCTGATTCCACCTCCTCCATCGGCACTGCCGCGGGCGTCATGAGTCGTTCGGCCCGGGCCGTTCGGCCTACGGGCGATGTCGGGGACATTGCGCGCCACCCGACGACGTCTCCGGCCCGGCCGGCCGGCCCCGGTTCCGGCGTCGCCCGGTGGCGATCGCGCCCGCACCCAGGCCGAGCGCCGCCAACCCGCCCCCGGTGAGGACGACGACGGCGTACGCGAGTGCCACCGGGGACGCGGGTTCCCCGCCCTCCTCGGAGAACAGGGCGGCCCAGATGAGGAAGGCGCCCGCAGCGAGTGCGTAGATCAACGGAATCGCCACGCCGATCGCCGTCAGCGCAGTGCCTCTCGACGACCGACCGGCTGGTTGTTCGAGGGTGTCGGTCATCTCTGTCGACGATACGGCGGAGATCGCCCGCCCGGCGGTGCGCGAAGCTCGTCGGTGTGCGTCACACGGTTGAGGGAAGGAGGATTTGGTGACCGACCTGGTGTGTCCGAACTGTGGAACCGATGATCACCTCAGCGGAACGCCCCGTGGTGATCTCATCCGCATCACCTGCAGCGCCTGCGATCTCGTGTGGGACAGGGATCCCGCCCCGGGCTGCCCCACGTGCGGGCGGACCGACGTGATCCCCGTGCCCAGGGCGGTCTGGGAGAAGGCCCGGGGAACACAGCTGTCCATCACGTCGGTGCGGGTCGAGTCCCTGTGTCGTGACTGCGACCCCGACCTCCTGCGGATCTGGTGGGACAGCGGTCGGCCACTTCCGCCCAAGGAGAACCCCGCCGCGGGGATGAAATAGGCCGTCGACCCCGGGGCTCAGATGACCCGGGCGACCACGCCGAGTGTTCCGCAGCAGCCGAGGCGGCGGTCGTCGGTGACCGGCTCCTGTGAGGCGATGGCGGCCTCCGCGAGATGGTCGGTGGTTCCCCAGGTGAGCGCCTCGATCCACGAGAGCGAGCGGGTCAGCTCGGTGCCCGTGCTGGCCTCGACGATGTCGTCCCAGCCGTCGGCCCGTTCGGCGACGATCGATCCGGCGAGGGTGTGGAGCCGCGACAGTCCGTGGGCGGGGTCGGCGTCGACCGCGGCGCGCCACCCGGCGAACGCCTCGACGGCTCGATCCCTGCGTTCGGTCGGAGGTGCCAACGCCGCCGCCTCGGCGTAGGCGTCGCGGTTGGCGAGGGTGTCGGAGTCGAAGGCGATGACCAGGTCGCCGGCCTCGGGCAACCCGGCGTGCGACATCACCACGAAGATCTCGAGCTCGCCGTGATTGACCAGCCGGTGGACGGTGCCGGGCGAGAACCACGCCACCGTCCCGGCTCGCAGCGGGGTCCGGCCGAAACCTCCGGAGTCGAGGGTCTGGACCTCGCCCTCACCCGCGATCACCAGGTACGCCTCGGTGCAGACCGTGTGGAGATGGGGCGTACCACCCGCCAGCCCGTCGGGACCGACGGTGTCGTAGACGCGGAGGTGGGTGATGCCCACGCCGCCCGGAAGCGATGCCGCGTGCGAAGAGTGGGGCTCCACGACAGCGACCGTAATGGGTAGGGTGCGCCGCCATGGGAGAAGCGGGGAGGATCCGGGTCGGCGTCGCCGGGATCGACCACGATCACGGGCTGGTGCTCGCGGCGCGACTGCGTCAGGCGGGAGCATCGATCGTCGCCTACGACACCCACACCCGCCGCGACGCCCTGGTCATGCGCCTGCTGGGCCCGGCGGCCCGGCCGCGAAGCATCGACGCCATCGTCGGAGGCCCCGACGTCGATCTGGTCGTGACCGCGACGATCCCCTCGGACCGGGCCGGCATCGCGGTGCGGGCGCTCCGTGCCGGCAAGCACGTCGTGGCCGACAAGCCGGGTGTCACCACTCCCGAGGACCTCGGCGGCGATCGACGCGGCGGTGGCCGAGAGCGGCCGCCGCTGGTGGGTCGTGTTCGGGGAGCGCTTCGAGAACCGGGCGGTGGCCGAGGCGTGCGAGCGGGCGCGGCTCGGCGACGTGGGTCGGGTGGTCTCGGTCCTCGGGCTCGGACCCCACCGCATGGGAGCGGCGGGTCGACCCGCATGGTTCTGGGAACCCGAGTCGACCGGGGGGATCCTCGTCGACATCGGCTCGCACCAGGCCGACCAGTTCCTCGCCGCCACCGGCGCCGACGAGGTCGAGGTGATCGGCGCCGCGGTCGGCAACGTGTCCAGCCCCCGCCACCCCCGGATGGAGGACATCGGATCGATGGTCCTCAGCGGCGGGGTGCCCTCGGCACCCACCGGGTCGACTACCTCTCGCCGGCCGGGCTGCGGACCTGGGGCGACGGTAGGCTCATGATCGTGGGCACCGACGGCACTCTCGAGGTGCGGACCAACGTCGACGTCGCGGGTCGGCGGGGCAACCAGCACCTCATCGTCGTCGACCAGAAGGGGGTTCGACGCGTCGGTTGTCGGAGTCGACGGGTCGACTGGGCCCGACGACTTCTCGACGACGTCCGCACCGGCGAGCGACACGTTCCTGTCCCACGACACGTCCGAGCGGTGTGCGATCTGACCCTGCGGGCCCGAGCCGCGGCGACGCCGTGGCCCGAGCCGGTGGACGCCGAGCGTCTCCCGTGACGCGACTCCGGATCGGCGTCGTCGGGCTCGGGGTCGGGCGCGCCCACGTGCTGGCACTGATGCGGCTCCGCTCGCGTTACGACCTCGTGGCGGTCGCCGACCCCAGCCCGTGGCGTCGACGTCAGGCCCAGGCGCTCGGCATCAGGGCGGTGCCCGACCTCGACGCATTGCTGGAGGAACGCCTCGACGTCGTCGACATCTGCACGCCCCCGCACCTCCACGAGGAACAGGTGATCCGATCGCTGGAAGCGGGCGCCGACGTGGTGTGCGAGAAGCCGCTCGTCGATTCGGTGGCGGCGGTCGACCGGCTCGCCGAGGCCGAGGAACGGACGGGCCGACGCGTCGCCCCGGTGTTCCAGTACCGGTGGGGGGCGGGGGCCCAGAAGCTCCGCCGTCTCGTCGACGCCGGGGTCACCGGTCGGTTGTTGGTGGCGACCAGCGAGACCATGTGGCGTCGCGACGCCGACTACTACGCGGTGGAGTGGCGGGGAACGTGGGAAGGGCGAGCGCGGCGGCGCTGTGCTGAGCCACTCGATCCACCTCCACGACCTGCTGTGCTGGCTGGGCGGAGCCCCGAAGGAGGTGGTGGCCCGCACCGCCACCCGATCGCTCGACATCGAGGTGGAGGACTGCGCCGCGGCCACCATGACCACCACCGACGGCGCGTTGATGACCGCGGCGGTGACGCTCGGCGCCGCAACGGAGAGCTCACGTCTGAAGTTCTGTTTCGAGAACGTCACCGTGGAATCGTCCACCTCGCCCTACAAGCCCGGCGCCGAACCGTGGCGGTTCTCGTGGACCTCGAAGGACCACGCCCGGGGGGCCGCGACCGCACTGCAGGGATGGAGCGCACCGCCCAGCGGCTGGCGGGGCCAGCTCGCGGACACCCATCACGCCCTCGTCGCCGGCGGACCGCTGCCGGTGAGCCTCGACGATGCCCGCGTCGCGCTCGAACTGGTCACGGCCTGGTACCGGTCGTCGCGCACCGGCGAACCCGAGGCGCTGCCGCTCCCGCCCGATCATCCCGACCGTGACAGCTGGCTGCCCGAGGAGCTGCGGCCGACATGACCCGCCGGACCTGGGCCGCCGAACCGGAGGTGAGCGACGAGGCGGTGCGCGACGCCACCGGACGCGGCGCACCGTTCCAACGACCCGGAGTCGCACTGATCGCACTCGATCCGCTCGGTGGCATCGTCCCGTGACCGATCTGCGCCCGATACCGGTCGGCGACGTCGAGGCGTGGGACCTCGACACCGACGTGGTCGTGGTCGGGTTGGGGGCCGCGGGGGCCTGCGCGGCGATCGAGGCCGACACCGCCGGTGCCCGGACCGTCGTTCTGGAGGCGGCGGGTTCGGGCGGCGGTACCTCGGCCATGTCGGGAGGCCTCATCTATCTCGGTGGCGGTACTCCGATCCAGACCGACTGCGGCTTCGAGGACAGCGCGGAGGAGATGTTCGCGTTCCTCATGGCGGCGTGCGGCCCCGACCCCGACGAGGCGAAGGTCAGGGTCTTCTGCGACCGCTCGGTCGATCACTATCACTGGCTGGTCGATCACGGCGTCCCGTTCAAGGCGGAGTTCCATCCCGAACCGGGCCTGGAGTCGCCCAACGAGGCGGCTCTGTGCTTCTCGGGTGGTGAGGACGCGTGGCCGTTCGACCGGATCGCGGCCCCGGCGCCCCGCGCCCACAAACCGCAGTTCACGGGAACCGCCGGGGGCTTCCTCATGGAACGCCTGCTCGCCGCGGTCGAGACCGGAGGGGCCACCGTCGAATGCGACGTCATCGCCCAGCGGCTGGTCGTCGATGGCGACGAGGTCGTGGGCCTGCTGGCCCGTCGCGCAGGACGGGACCTCCTCGTCCGGGCCCGGCGCGGCGTGGTGCTGACGGCCGGCGGGTTCGTGCTCGACGACGCGATGGTCGACCAGCACGTTCCGGAGCTGGCCCGCTGTTCGTTCCGCCTCGGCAACGAACACGACCGGGGGAGCGCGATCCGCATGGCCCAGGCCGTCGGGGCGGCGGTCCGACGGATGAACGCGGCGGAGGTGGCCGTGCCGCTCACCCCGCCCCGCTCACTCGTCGCGGGCATCCTCGTCAACGGGGCGGGCCAGCGATTCATCAACGAGGACACCTACTACGGGCGGGTAGGCCAGGAGGCCTTGTTCTGCCAGGACGGCAGGGTCTTCCTCATCGTCGACGAGGAGCTCTACCAACCCACCCGGGCCGGCCATCACGCGACGTGGGTGGCCGAGTCGGTCGAGGAGCTCGAGTCCGACATCGGTCTGCCGGAGGGCTCGTTGGGCGCCACCCTCCAGCTCTACAACCGCAGCGCCGTCGAGGGGGAGGATCCGGTGTTCCACAAGGCCGCCGCGTTCGTCCGGCCCCTGGTCCCGCCGCTCGGAGCGTTCGACCTCACCGTCGAGAACTCCATCTACGCGGCGTTCACCCTCGGCGGGCTGTCGACCCTCCCCGACGGAGAGGTGCTCGGAGTCGACGGCAGCCCGATCGCCGGACTGTTCGCCGCGGGCCGCACCACCGCCGGCATCGCCGCGTTCGGTTACGCCAGTGGGATCAGCCTCGGCGACGCCACGTTCTTCGGCCGGCTGGCCGGACGCCGCGCCGCGGCCCGGCTCAGCGGACGAAACGGTCGATGAGCACGGCTCGTCGACGATCGACGTGGTGCCGCCGTCGGCTGCGATCCCGTTCCGGGGGAGCCGCAAGCTGCTGTCAGGGGGCGGTGCCCAGACCGCTGGACAGATTCACCACATCGATCAGCGTCGGTGGAATCGCGAACGACAAGAGGTCGGCCGCCTCGGGCCCGGGCACCCGGATGCCAGAATGACCTCGGCGAAAAGAGGGAACGTGATCTCGAGTCGGGCACCGCATCGTCACCTACCGGTGATCGTTGTGATCGCCGGTCTCGCGCTCCTCGGGGTCGGCTGCCAGCCGGGCAGCCCCTCGCTGATCACCACCGCAAGGATCCAGACGGCCGTCGGGCCCTACACCTACTCGGCCACGGCGCCGCTCTGGCAGCTCCACGTGGAGAACCGTGACCTGGACGGCCCGCCCATCGGCGATCACTTCGGTCTGTTCCTCGAGGATCCGCTCGCCGGAACCGGCTACGGGCTGCTGGGGGGCACGCCTCCGCCCGGGGCCTACTCCCTGCGGTTGGCGCTCAGCAGCCTGGGCGGACCGATCACCGTCGGCACGTACCCGCTCTTCACCGGCGAGGCCACTTTGGAAGTCAACGTGGCGACGTGGGACAACGCCTGGTACCGGTTGCAGTCGCCACCCGTCGAGTACGAGCAACGCTGGGACTGCGGCACCATGACCGCGGCGGACGGGACGGTGACCGTCACCCAGGTCACCCATTCCGGCGACCTCATCACCTCCCTCGCGTTGTCGTGGGACGTCACCTGCCCGAGCCTGATCAGGAACGTCGACGGCGACCTCGTCCCGGGAGACACGCATCATTGGGTGGGCAGCGCGGCCTACCAGGGGTGACCGGCCGGTTCGCCGGAGGCAGCGCAGCGGCCCGCTGGATCAACGACCGGCGCTGAGGATGGCGGAGATGCGCTGGCGGGTGACGCCGAAGAGGTCGGCGATCTCCTGGAGTGTGAAGTCCTCGGAGCGGAGCGCCTCGGCCTCCCGCAGTCGGAGCTCGCTCCCGAAGCCCTCGAGAGCCACGATGCTCGCGGTCACGAGCTCGACGATGCGGGGTCGGGGTTCCTCGGCGACGATCTCGGGAAGGGTCACGCCCGCCTCGAGGTCGCGGCGGATCTGTTCGACCCGCCGACCGATCTCCTCGGCTCGTTCGATGTTGGCCGCGGCCGCGTCGTTGAGCTCGTCGAGCGCCCGCAGGAGGTTCGTGATCTCGGGGGGGTGGCGCACCGATCGGAGGTTAGTTGTCAGTGGCCATTGACAACAGGCGCGGTGAGTCCTTAGGTTCGTCCCCGGCGGCAGGACCCCGCGACATCGGGGGGTGTCGGGACCGAGATTCAGGATGGGTCCTGCCGGGAGGGAACAGACAGCCTTGGCGGGTCCGGCGGGCGCCCACAGCAGCTCACCGGGGCTTGCTTCGACGCGGGACGGAGGGTGTGGCGATGACGACGCGAACGACGAAAGCCAGGGATGGGAGCCGCGTGAGACGGCGGGTCCAGGTGGCCGCGGTGGTGTTGCTGGCGGCCGCGTGCGCGCCGTCGCCATCCCCGCCGAAACCGGTGATCTCGGGGAGCACAGAGGTGGGCGCGACCTTGACCGTCACCAACGGCGGCTGGCTGAACGAGCCGACCACCTACACGTACCGGTGGGAGTCGTGCTCGGACGCGGCGTCGGGATGTGCGGCGGTGGGCGGCGACCAGTCGACCTACGAGCTCGTCGCCGGCGATGTCGGTCGGTTCATCCGAGCATCGGTCGCCGCGACGAACGGGGCAGGATCCAACCGGGCGTACGCTGACGCCGTCGGACCGGTGACCGGTGGTTCCGTCCCGGTGGACTGCACGTTGCGCGGGCCGGGGGTGGACCTCCACGGCTGTGACCTGTCCGAACAGAACCTGGGCGAGATCGACCTGTCGGGCGCCGATCTGTCGGGGGCGAACGTGTCGGGCGCGTATCTGTCGGGCACGAACCTGTCGTCGGCGCGAGCGGTCGGGACCAACTTCTATCTGGCCGACATGGGCGGGGCCGACCTGAGCGGCGCCGACCTGACCGACGCCAACCTGGAGTACGCGGATCTCACGACGGCCGACCTGACCGACGCCGTTGCGGTGCGGGCGAGCTTCTTCCTGGCGAACGCCATCGGTGCGTCCATGGCCGGCGTCGACCTCACCGACGCGGATCTCACCGAGGCGGATCTGACCGACGCTGATCTGGCGGCCGCACGTTCTTGCAACACCATCTGTCCGAACGGGGACGGCCGCGAGTGCGCCCGATGTCTGCAGTTGAGGGGGATGGATCGATGAGGAATCGAGCGGGACGGGGCGAGGGAGGACCGATGGGTGATCGAGGGAATCGACAGCCGGCCGGGTTGATGGCGGCAATGCGGCAATGGAGCGCGCCGGTGAGGGTGGCGGCCCTCATTGGCGCGCTGGTGGTGGCGCTGTTGGGCGTGACCGCGGTGCGGGCCGCCGCCGCCGGCAACGCCCCGGTGGCGGGCCGCGACGTGGAGCGGACGAACAAGGGTGTGCAGGTCTACGTGAACGCGAAGGCCAACGATTTTGATCCCGATGGAGATGCGTTCTCGATCATCAGCGTGGCCACGCCCGCGCACGGAACCATCACGTCGTTCAACACCAACGGCTTCTATTACACGCCGGAGGCGACGTTCTCGGGGACCGAGACGATCACCTACACCATCCGCGACTCCGAGCTGTTGAGCGCCAACGGGACCGTCTTCGTTCAGGTCGACTCGTCGACGACGGGGGCGGGGGCGCCGACACCGCAGACGGACTATTTCGTGACACCCGAGGCAACGTCGGTCGGGTTCGCCGCGTCCGATCTGGCGGCCAACGACACCGACCCCCAGGGTCAGGCGTCCACCCTGGTCGCCGTGAGCGATTCCTCCAACAGCGGCGCGGTCACCGGGACCGGACCGTTCACGTTTACGCCGCGGTCGGGGTTTGTGGGTCAGGACACGATTGAGTATCTGGTGGTCGACCCTGATGGTCACGTGGGGGTGGGGACGGTCTATGTGCAGGTGTTGGCGGCGGGGGACACGAATCAGGCGCCGGTGGCTCGTCGTGATGTGGAGCGGACGAACAAGGGCGTCCAGGTGTTCGTGACCGCCACGGCGAACGATTCGGATCCCGATGGCGATTCGTTCTCGGTGGTGAGTGTCGACACGCCGGCGCACGGGACGGTCATCGTGGCGGTTCGTACTACCTCTATTACACGCCGGAGGCGCACGTTCTCGGGGACCGAGACGATCACGTACACGGTCCGCGACAGCGGCGGGTTGTTGGGGACGGGCACGGTGACGGTGTGGGTGGATACGTCGGAGACGGGTGCGGGGGCGCCGACTCCGCAGACGGACTATTTCGTGACGACCGGAGGACACTCCGTTGGGGTTCACCGCCGCCCAGTTGGCCGCCAACGACACCGACCCGACCGGTGACGAGTTGAACATCGTCGATGTGGGGGACACGTCGAACAACGGGACGGTGACCGGCTCGGCGGCGTCGGGGTTCACGTTCACGCCGCGGTCGGGGTTTGTGGGTCAGGACACGATTGAGTATCTGGTGGTCGACCCTGATGGTCATGTGGGGGTCGGGACGATCTATGTGCAGGTGTTGGCGGCGGGGGACACGAATCAGGCGCCGGTGGCTCGTCGTGATGTGGAGCGGACGAACAAGGGCGTCCAGGTGTTCGTCGACCGCCACGGCGAACGATTCGGATCCCGATGGGGATTCGTTCTCGGTGGTGAGTGTCGACACGCCGGCGCACGGGACGGTCATCGTGGCGGTTCGTACTACTTCTATTACACGCCGGAGGCCACGTTCTCGGGGACCGAGACGATCACGTACACGGTTCGCGACAGCGGCGGGTTGTTGGGGACGGGCACGGTGACGGTGTGGGTGGATACGTCGGAGACGGGTGCGGGGGCGCCGACTCCGCAGACGGACTATTTCGTGACGACCGAGGACACGCCGTTGGGGTTCACCGCGGCCCAGTTGGCCGCCAACGACACCGACCCGACCGGTGAGGAGTTGAACATCGTCGATGTGGGGGACACGTCGAACAACGGGACGGTGACCGGATCCGGCGGCGTCGGGGTTCACGTTCACGCCGCGGTCGGGGTTTGTGGGTCAGGACACGATTGAGTATCTGGTGGTGGACCCTGAGGGTCACGTGGGGGTGGGGACGATCTATGTGCAGGTGTTGGCGGCGGGGGATACGAATCAGGCGCCGGTGGCTCGTCGTGATGTGGAGCGGACGAACAAGGGCGTCCAGGTGTTGTGACTGTCGGCGAACGATTTCGATCCCGATGGCGATTCGTTCTCGGTGGTGAGTGTCGACACCGGCTCACGGCATCGTACTCGTACTACACGCCGGAGGCAGTTCTCGGGGACGAGACGATCACGTACGTCGCAGGTGGTTGTGGGGACGGCGACGGTGTGGGTGGATCGTCGAGACGGGCGGGGGCGCCGACCCGCAGACGACTATTTCGTGACGACGGAGGACACTCCGTTGGGGTTCACCGCCGCCCAGCTTCGCCGCGAACGACACCGACCCGACCGGTGACGAGCCTGAACATCGTCGACGTGGGGGACACGTCGAACAACGGGACGGTGACCGGCTCGGCGGCGTCGGGGTTCACGTTCACGCCGCGGTCGGGGTTCGTGGGTCAGGACACGATCGAGTATCTGGTGGTGGACCCCGATGGTCACGTGGGGGTCGGCACGATCTATGTGCAGGTGTTGGCGGCGGGGGATACGAATCAGGCGCCGGTGGCTCGTCGTGATGTGGAGCGGACGAACAAGGGCGCCCAGGTGGTCATCGTGACACCTCGGCGAACGATTCGGATCCCGATGGGGACTCGTTCTCGGTGGTGAGTGTCAACACGCCGGCGCACGGGACGGTCGTTCGCCGGTTCGAGCTACTTCTACTTACACGCCGGAGGCCACGTTCTCGGGGACCGAGACGATCACCTACACCATTCGTGACAGCGGCGGGTTGTTGGGGACGGGCACGGTGACGGTGTGGGTGGATACGTCGGAGACGGGGGCGGGGGCGCCGACCCCGCAGACCGACTATTTCGTGACGACGGAGGACACTCCGTTGGGGTTCACCGCCGCCCAGTTGGCCGCCAACGACACCGACCCCCAGGGTCAGGTGACCTCGATCGTCGACATCGCCGACTCGTCGAATCAGGGCACCGCTGGCTGGCACGGCGGCGACGGGGTTCACGTTCACGCCGACGGTCGGGGTTCGTGGGTCAGGACACGATCGAGTATCTGGTGGTGGACCCCGATGGTCATGTGGGAGTCGGCACGATCTACGTGCAGGTGTTGGCGGCGGGGGATACGAATCAGGCGCCGGTCGCCAACCCGGATACGGCGACGAGCCCCACCGGCGCTCAGGTGTTCGTCGACCTCACGGGGAACGATTCGGATCCGGACGGTGACTCGCTTCTCGGTGGTGAGTGTGAACACGCCGGCCCACGGGACGGTCGTCATGGCAGTTCGTACTACTTCTACTACACCCCCGAGGCCACGTTCACGGGCACCGAGACGCTCACCTACACGATCGCGCGACAGCGGAGGACTCACCGCCACCAGCACGGTCACCATCGTCGTGAGGGGTGGGACGAATCAGCCGCCGTCGGCGAACAACCAGTACCGATCGGTGTCGCCCGGTGGCACGCTGGCCATCACGCTGACCGGGTCCGACCCGGAGAACTCGGCGTTGACCTTCGACATCGTCACCCCGCCGACCGGTGGCCTCACGGGGTCGGGCCCGACCTACACCTACACGGCCCCCGCTCAGCCCGGGACGGATCTCATCGTCTTCACCGCCAACGACGGATCGCTCGACTCGGCCCCGGCGGGCATCTTCATCACGGTCGGGGCCAACCGGGCGCCGACCCCCGATGACGACACCGCCACCACCGATGAGGACGAAGGGGTGTCGATCCCCGTGATCGACAACGACACCGACCCCGACGGCGACACCCTGACCGTCACCGGGGTCGGCACGGCGCCGATGCACGGCACGGCGGCCTGCTCGACCGGAGGATGCAGTTACCTCGGTGCCCCCGACTTCTTCGGCGAGGACGAGTTCACCTATCTGGTGGCCGACGGGCGAGGCGGGACCGCGAGCGCGACCGTGACCGTCACCGTCGACCCGGTGAACGACAGGCCCGACGCCGACGACGTGACCGCCGACGCGACCGCCGGCACCGTCACCCTCCACGCCACCGACGTCGACTCGACGAGCCTCACCTTCGAGGTGGTCGACCCACCCACCCACGGGACCCTGGGAACCGTCGGCACGGCCGACTGCACCACCGTCGGCGCAGGGACCACCTGCACCGCCGCGGTGACCTACACCCGGACACCCGGTGACACCGACGCCGACACCTTCACCTACCGGGCCCGCGACGGCGTGCTCAACTCCGCTGTCGCCACCGTCACCCTCCCGACCACCAACCCGCCGCCCACCGCCACCGTGGCCGTGGGCCCCTCCACCGGCACCGCTCCGCTGGCCACGACGATCATCGTCGGCGGCAGCGACGACCAGGGCGACCCGCTCACCTACACCCTCGACTTCGGTGACGGCACGACACCAGAGACCGGGTCGCTGCCCGCCGCGGCCTCGCCCCACACCTACACGGGCTCGGGCCTCTACACGGTGCGCCTCGCCGTCAGCGACGGGGTCAACACCACCGTCGACACCGCCACCGTGAGCGTCGGGCTGAGTGAGCCGCTCACCGCCCAGGCCGGCGACAACCTCACCGCCACGGTCGGCGAGACCGTCAGCGTCGACGGCGCCGCGTCGCGACCCCTGATCGGCATCGAGACCTACAGCTGGGACTTCGGCGACGGCTCGCCGCCGGTGGCCGGCGTCCAGGCCACCCATTCGTATGCGACCTCCGGTGACAAGACCGTCACCCTCACCGTCACCAGCGGTGCCGCCACCAGCACCGACACCCTCAACGTGGCCGTCAGCGATCCCCCCGCCCTTCCGGGTCTTCGCCTGACCGTCACCGGTGACAGCACCATCCTGGCGGGCGCGGACGTCGCGGTGATCAACTCCGAAGGCGTCCGCTACCGGGCCGTGACCGATGCGACCGGGGTCGCCACCATCGACCATCTGCCCGACGGCCGCTACACCGCCTACGCCATCAAGGCCGGCTACCGGCCCGGGCAGGTCAGCGTCACGATCAGCGGCGGGACCGGAGCGGCGAGCCTCGATCTCGAATCCGGGGCGATCGCCCAGACCGAGATGACCTCGACCCGTCTCACCTACCAGGAGATCATCGACGCGGGAATCGACCCCAACGATCCCCAGAACCAGAACGTCTTCGAGTTCGAGGTCCACCTGGCGTTCGGTCCCGATCAGGTCCCCCTCACCTTCTCCGGCCTCACGACCGGCGGCGGTTTCTACCAGCCGGTGTTCACCGGCGGCGGCGGTGGCGGCGGCGGATGCTCCGGCGTCTGCACCGGCGTCGGTGGCTACACCGTCTATCCGACCGTGCAGTACGTCGGATCGGAGCCGTCGATCGTGTGGATGATCGTTCCCGGTCGGGCCAAGTGGCTCAAGGAGTTCTTCGAGGTCCAGGTGCTCATCACCAACCTCGCCGAGCCGGCCTTCACCTTCGAGAACGGTCAGGTCGGTCTCGGCCGAGTTGCCCGACGGGCTGAGCCTGGCGCCCACCGACGATCCCCAGGAGCTGGTGCAGTCGCTTGCCCGACATCCCCGGCGGTGCCACCGAGGGAGCCAGTTGGATCGTCCGTGGAGACACCGAGGGCTTCTACACCCTGACCGCCGACTACTCCGCCACCCTCGAGCCGATCGGCACCTCGGTGCGGCTCCACGCCGCGACGGAGACCGACGCTCTCCACGTCTGGGGTGGTTCGGCATTGGAGATGACCGTCGACGTCGACGACCGGGCCGATACCGGCGTGCCGTACCGGCTGCGGGTCGGGCTCACCAACGTCTCCACCGACGCGCCCGTCTACAACCCCGAGGTCGAGCTGTTGACCACGAACAAGCTCAACTTCATCTTCCAGCCGAAGGAACGGTTCGCCCAGGGGACCGACGTCATCGAGCCGGGCGAGACGTTCTGGACCGATGACTACCGGCTCGTGTCCGCGATCACCGGGACCCTCGACCTGTCGCAGTCGTTCGTGAAGAAGACCGCCGGCAATGTCGATGTCGCCTCCACGATCGTGTCGCATCCCGCCACGCCCCTCGGCGATCTACCGGCGTCGTCGTTCTCGGTCGAGCCCGACGGCGTCCATCTGGCCTGGGACGGCGTCGCCGGCGCGACGAGCTACGAGATCTTCCGCACGCCCGACCGCGACGTCGACTTCGGAGCGCTGCCGGTCGCCACCTTGACCTCGGGGACGACCTCGACGGTCATCCCCGGCTTCGTCGACGGCTTCTTCGCGGTCAGCTCGGTGATCGCCGGCACCAACACCATGCTGCACCCCCTGGTCGGGATTCCCGGAACGGTCGGGCCACCGGCTGTGGTTCCCACCGTCACCATCAGCGACCTCTCGCTCGTCGAGGGCGACACCGGGACCAACAGCGGCGACGTCGAGGTGCGCCTCTCCGAGCCGACGACGGTTCCGGTGACGGTCAAGTACGTCACCTCCGACGTCAGCGCGGTGGCGCCCGGTGATTACGCGGCGATTCCCACCACGACGTTGCTCTTCGACCCCGGTGAGACCGTCAAGAACGTGACGGTCACCGTCAACGGCGACGACCTCAGCGAGAAGAACGAGAACTTCGCGGTCAAGATCTTCGACGCCATCGGCGCCCTCATCGGCGACAGCGCCTCGAGGGTCAACATCTTGGAAGACGACGGCCCCATCACCATTGCGGTCTCCGACGCCTACGCGGTCGAGGGCGACGCAGGCACGACCAGCCTCGACGTGACGATCAGCCTGTCGTCACCGCCCGCCGCGTCCCAGGTCGTCAAGGCCAAGTACCGCACGGCGCCCGGCACCGCCACCGCGGGCACCGACTTCACCACCGTCCCGCTGACGCCGATCACCTTCGGTCCGGGCGAGCAGACCAAGGTCGGTCTCGATTCCGGTGTCGGGCGACACCGACAACGAACCCGACGAGACCTTCTCGGTGGTGCTGCAGGGAGTGGTGGGCGCCCAGGCGGCCGATCCGCTCGGAAAGGCGACGATCGTCAGTGACGACGGCGTCACGCCCAGCTCCGCCTCCTCCGACGATCTCCATCGCCGACGACGCCGCCCTCGAGGGTGACGCCGGATCCGGAACCGTCAGCGTGCCCGTCACCCTGCTCGGCCCCCCAGGCGGGCCCGGTCACCGTCGAGTACCGCACGGTCGACGCCACCGCCACCGCCGGCCGCGACTACACCGGGCTGCCGTCGACGACGCTCACCTTCGCTCCCGGCGAGACCACCGTGTTCATCGACGTCGAGGTGGCCGGCGACACCCTGCGGGAGCTCGCCGAGTACTTCACGATCCGACTGGCGAACCCCACCGGTGCGGTGCTGGCGGACGCAACGTCGCGGGTGACCATCCTCGACGAGGAGGGCCCGCTCACCCTGACGGTGGGCGACACCAGCGTCGTCGAGGGCGACGCCGGCGCCACCGACATCACCTTCACCCTCACCCTCGACGAGGCCCCGGCCGCCGGCGAGACCGTCACGGTCCGTGCCGCCAGCGCTGACGGATCTGCGTCGGAGGGCGCGGACTACACCCGACTGTCACCGACGAACGTCACCTTCGCCGCGGGAGAGTCCACCAAGGCCGTGACGGTGTCGGTCATCGGTGATGTCGACGACGAGCTCGACGAGTACCTGCTGTTGAACGTGAACCGGCCGACCAACGTACGGCTCGCCGACAGCCAGGGCCGGGGACTGATCATCGACGACGACGTCGGGGGTGGCTGACTTTTCCGGCCCGAGTGCATCCGAACGTGGGGTACCCCTCGTACCCAACTCAAGAGAAGCACCCACTCACGTTGGAGGCACACTGATGAACAAGTTCCGCGCCGGCCTCGCCGGCACCGCCCTCTCGGTCCTGATGGTCGGAAGCGTCATGGCCGCACCGGCCGGAGCCCACTCCGGTCCCGAGCAGCACGACAGTTCCCACTATTCGAAGGACCGACACGACAAGCATCGCCGCCACGAAGGCCACCGGCACACCGAAGCGCCGAAGGCGACGATCACCGACATCGTTGCGATGTCCGGCGGAGAGTTCGATCGCAACAAGAACGACTACGACATCCTCCTCAACGCCGTCGTGACGGCCGGGCTGGCCGAAACCCTCGCCACCCCCGACCTCGACGTGACGGTGTGGGCTCCCAACGATCGGGCCTTCAAGAAGCTCGCCCGGGATCTCGGCTGGCAGGGACGCGGCGAGGCTGACGCCTGGGCGTATCTGGTCGAGCAGCTCACGGCTCTCGGCGATGGCGACCCCATCCCGGTGTTGACCGCGGTGCTCACCTACCACGTGACTCCCGGCGCCCGTGATGCCGAGTCGGTCCTCACCACCGACACCTTCCCGACGCTTCAGGGCGGCGAGATCACCCGCGACGGGCTGCGTCTGATCGATGCCGACCCCGACGTGAAGAACCCCAAGCTGGTCAACCCGCTCGACATCCATGCGTCGAACGGCATCATCCACACGATCAACCGGGTGCTCCTGCCCATCGATCTGTAGATCCCTCCCATCCCCCCACCCCCCCGTGACGAGGGCGCCCGCTTCGGCGGCGCCCTCGTTGCGCGTCGGTCGAGCGCGCCGATTCCGCGTACCAGGTCTCCGCGTTGCGTTCCCTGATGGCGGCCCAGTCGATGGGAACCCGCTGGAGGTCGAGCCACGTCGTGGGGAAGTCAGGCATTCTCCCCACTCCGAGCTGTGACGTGAAGCGCCGGTCGGGGTCGACGTAGCTGCCGAACAGCTGGTCCCACACCGACACGATGGCGCCGTAGTTGGTGTCGCCTTCGGCGTAGATCTCCGAGTGATGCCACCGGTGCAGGTCGGGCGTGGAGAACACCCGGTTCAGCGGCCCGCTGTCGAGCGCGATGTTGGCGTGCTGGAGGTTCCCGTACACCGCCCGTATCAGATCGAATCCCGCCCGCTGGTGAGGCGCCAGCCGGAACACGCTGGTCACGATCGTCTCGCCGATCAGATCGCCCGTGAGCTCGCCGACATGGAAACGGAAGGCATTGAACCAGTAGAGGCGGTGAGGTGAGTGGTGGACCGAGTGCACCCTCCATGCGGGCCCCCACTCGTGGCCGAGGCGGTGGTACAGGGTGTGGAACAGGTCGTAGGCCGCCACCGCGACCGGGATGGCGACGATCGAGGGGAGCCGGTCGAGGCGGACCCGAAGCCCGATTCGCCGTCCGATGGCGGCACCGACCCGGATCCCCACCTCGCGGGGCACCGCGGAGCCCACCAGGAAGGCGGCGTCGGTCGCGGTGTCGCCGTCGTGGTCGTTGAGCCATTCCTCCCGGAACGGTCGCCGCCGCTCGGTCCGCCGGATCACGGCCCACGACGCCACGGCCAGGGTCGGCACGATCGCCTCGGCCAGACGCCGGCTGCGTCGGGACACGCGACGGTGGAGCACCGTTCCCGCGGCGGCGACCCCGACGACGGCCGTGTGGGCCACCGCAGAGGCGGCCCGGTCGCTCAACGGAGCCATTGTCGTCGAGGGACTCGGGTGAGCCCGACCCCCCATCGCCTCGTGGTCATGGAACGAGGATAGGAGGCCCGCCGCCGTCACGGTCCCGTCCTTGGCATCTGGTACGTCCAGCGGGAGAGAAGATAGGGGAATGGATCTCAAGGTGGTCGACTACGACCTCACGGGCCCGGTGGCGGTGATCACCCTCAACCGGCCTCATCGGCTCAACGCGTGGACGGGACGCATGCACACCGAATACCGGTGGTGTCTGGCGACCGCCGAGGCCGACGGCGACGTCGGGGTGATCGTGGTGACCGGTGCCGGGAACGGATTCTGCGCCGGTGCCGACTCCGAGGCGCTGTCGGGTCACGTCGCGAAGGGCGGGTACGACGCCGGTATCGACGAGGAGTCGATCGCCCGTCCCGGCTACGGCGTCGAGCACGAATTCGACGCCGATTTCGCCTATCACTTCGGGCTCACCAAACCGGTCATCGCGGCGATCAACGGGGCGGCGGCGGGGATCGGTCTGGTCCTCGCGTGCTACTGCGACCTGCGGTTCGCGGCGCCCGGCATCAAGCTCACCTCCGCCCACGGCAAGCTCAACCTGCCCGCCGAATACGGGCTCTCGTGGTTGTTGCCCCGCCTCATCGGAACGGGGCGGGCCATGGACCTGCTGATGTCGAGTCGGGTGATCCTGGCCGAGGAAGCGCACGAATGGGGCCTCGTCAACGGCCTGCGGCCCCGCGATCGTCTGCTGGCCGACACCGTTGGGTACGCATCCGAGTTGGCATCGAGTGTGTCACGGGGTTCGCTCGCGGCGACGAAGCATCAGGTCTACCGCGACCTGCACCGTGACGTCGGCACGTCGGTCCGCGACGCCTCGGAGCGACTCGACCAGATGATGCGCGAACCCGACTTCGCCAGGGGTGTGGCCGCATTGCGCGACAAACGTCCCCCCGACTTCTCCTGAGGCCGCTCCGACGTCGTCCCCGCGATGAGTCAGATCGTGACGACGACCTTGCCCCGAGCGTGACCCTCGGCCAGGTGGGCCATGGCATCGGGGTGTCGATCTCGCGGAGTTCGACGACGTCGGGACGTTCGATCCGGGCCATGGTCGATCTGGACCCGTGGACAGGGACGGCAGACGAGGCAAGTATGGCCGTGGGTGCGCGGGGGGATTGCGTGCCCGCAGGCGGCTTGACCTTCAGGCCGTTGATCCAAAGGGGGATCCCATGCGTTTGTTCACTCGTACTGTCCACCTCACTGGCCCACCGGCGGACGTCATGGCCTATTCGGCCGACATGACCGCCCTGGTCAGCGCCACCACCGGCACCGAGGTTGCGCTGTGGAACGTCCAGTTCGGCGCCCCGCTGGGCACCGTCGTCTACTCGGCCCGGGTCGAGGGCCTGGCTCAGCTGGGTGACATGACCACCAAGCTGATGGAGGAGCCGAAGTACCACGAGATGTTGGCCAAGGGTGCCGACTACGTTTCGGGCCCTGCGGAGGACGCCCTCATGACGCCGCTGCACGGAGGCGACGGCGACGTGCCTCCGGTGGGCACAGTGGTCATGGGAACCCGAGCGGTGGTGGCCGGCGGCAAGTACGCCGAGGCTGCAGCCTGGGGTGTCGAGATGGCGGTCCTCAGCGAGAAGGTCACCGGCATGCCGGTCGGGTTCTTCATGGAGGCTTTCGGAACGTTCGGTGGCGTCGGCTGGCTGAGCGGGGCACCCGACGCGGCGTCTGCGGAGGCGGCGGGTGACAAGCTCGACGCGGACCCCGACTATCTCGCCAAGCTCGGCGATGTCGGCGACATGTTCATTCCGGGTTCGGGCAACCGGACCATGGCGACCCGCATCGCCTGATCACTCCGGCGACCCGACCGGCGCGGCGATACCGCCCGCCGGTCGGGTGACGCCGAGGTTGGGTGAACCATCGGGCACACCGATCGCGACAGAGGAGGTGACGAACACTCGTCTGACAAGGGAGGTGCGTGATGGTGGGACATCGAATGAGGTGGGCGGTTTCTGCGGCAGCGTCCGTAGCTGTGCTGTCGCTGCTGGCGGCGGCACCGGCGGGGGCGCACGGGTCGCCGAAGGCGAAGGCGGTGAGAAGCTCGGGGGCGCTGACGGATCTGTCGGTGGCGACCGCGGATGCGACCGACGGGGCGCGGGCCTCGGCGTTCGCGGTCACGCGACACGGTCACCACACCAGGGTCGTGCTCCGACTCCGGGGGCTGGACCGTGCGTCCGCGGGAACGACCTACGGCGCCCACGTGCATGTGGGGTCCTGCGTGGCCGGCGACGGGGCAGCGGCCGGGCCGCACTACAACAGCACGGGTGGAACCACGGTCGACCCGACGACGGAGGTCTGGTTGGACGTCACGGTGCGAGCGAACGGCACGGCTCGTTCGAGCGCAACGGTTCCCTTCGTCATCCCCCACGGTGGCGCGAAGTCCATCGTGATCCATGCCATGCCCACAATGCCGAACGGATCGGCCGGGGCACGGCTGGCGTGTCTGCCGATGGAGTTCTGAGGTGATGCGACGGTCATGGCGGGGTTGCCCGTGACCCGACCACGGCTCCCCGGGCCGAGAGGCCCGGGGCAGCTGCGGTATCTGGCCCGGCTGTTCCGCGAACCACAACCGGTTCTCGACGATCTGAACGAGCAGTTCGGTGGCGTCTGCGGTCTCGGGTTCGGGCCTGCCCGGATGGCGGTCGTCGGTGACCCCACCGCTCTGGCCGAACTCTTCGCCACCCCCGCCGAGCAGTTCCGTTGGGGACACAAGTTCAACGTGCTGGGATTCGTCGTCGGTGAGGGATCGATGATCGTGTCCGACGGTCCCGATCATCACCGGCGCCGTGCGTCGGTGCAGTCCGCCTTCAGTCGCCGTCGACTCAACGGGTGGATACCGACGATCGTCGAGCAGACCGACCGGGCCATCGACGCGATGTCCGAGCGCGCCGAGCAGTCCTCCGAACCGATCGACCTGTACCCGGTGACCCGTCGGCTGGTTCTCGACGTGGTGGTCCGCGCCCTGTTCGGCGAACGCTTCGCCGCTCGGGCCGGCGAGATCGGCGAGCTGTTCCAACGACCGCAGGACTATCTGGAGTCCCCCGCCATCCGACAGTTCCCCCATCGGATCCCCTTCACCCGACGGGCGAGGGTTCGTGCCGACCGGGTCGCCCTCGACGACATCATCGACCGCGAGATCGGGGACAGGCGGGCGAACCCGTCGGGCGATCCCCTCGACGTGCTCGATGCCCTCGTTCAGGACGGGTCACTGACCGACGCGGAGATACGCGACCAGGTCGTGACCCTCATCGGGGCCGGGTACGACACGACCTCGGCGTCGTTGAGCTGGATGCTGTGGTGCGCTGCGCTCGAACCCGATGTGTGGCGGGGCCTGAGGGCCGAGGCCGACGAGGTGTACGGTCCGCTCGGCACCGACGGTGCCGCGAGGGACCACACGTTGTTGAGCCGGCTCGACCTGGCCGATCGGGTGATGCGGGAGTCGCTGCGACTCCACCCCGCCGGGGTCCTCTCGCCGAGGGAGGCGGCGGTCGACGTCGCGCCTGGGCGATCACGTCATCCCGAAGGGCACCCTGATCCTGTGGTCGGCCCACCTTGCGGGTCGGGACCCGAGCGCATGGTCAGACCCCCTGCACTTCGACCCCGAGCGCTTCGTGGATCCGACCCCCGAGCAGAAGGCGTTGGCCGATGCGGCGTGGGTGCCGTTCGGCCGCGGCGCGAGGAACTGCATCGGGTTCATGCTCGCTCAGATGGAACTCACGCTGATGATCTCGCGGGTCGCCCAGCGCCTCGATCTCGAACCGTCGGCCCCCGTCGCTCCGCCTCCCGTGGGCATGGTGGTCAATCGCCCCACCGGCGGGGTGCCGATGGGGGTCACCCCGCGCCGATGAGGGCCACCGCTGCCAGGCCCGACAATCCCACGAGAGGTACGAATCCGATGTTCCTCACCAGCCGGGGTGGGAACCAACCGTCCCGCTGCGGCCCCAGCGAGAACTCCGCGGCCCAGATGATCCCCGCGTAGATCGCCGCGAACCACAGGATCCCGGCGACGGCGCGGACGACTCCGAACGTCCCGAACAGGTCGGTGATCACGAACACCGGCCCGGCGCAGGCGAACAGAGCAAGGAGCCCCCGGATGGCTCGCGGCCAGGCACGTTGGGTGCGAATCAACGGCACCAGGATGAACGTCGGGAGCATCACGCTGCCCGCCGCTCCGCCCAGTGGGAGCAGCGTCGCGACGCCGAGGGTCCGCAGGATGGTCAGCGTCGGTCGTCCCCGGCCCGACCTGCGGCCGAGGTAGGCCCCACACTGCCCGAGCGCCGCGATTCCGAACCCCACGACGATGCCGAGGGTGCCGCCCCAGCTGAACTCGGGGTCCTCCGACACGAAACGCATCCAGATCCGGGCGTTGATGCCCCAGGCCATGCCCGCGACGAGAGCAGCCGTCAACAGCAACGGCCACGGCACCCGCCGTGGCGTCACCTCGACGGTGAGGCGGCGTCGGGCGTCGCCGCCCGCCGGCGCGGTCACAGCCCGCTGAGCACGCCCGCGGTGGCGATGCCCAGCCCCACGATGTGGAGCGGTCCGAACACCTGCCCGATCCGCAATCCTGCGGAGTGCTGGGCGAACTCGTCGGTGACGCCCTGTCGCCAGTTGAGCGTGTCCTTGATCAACAACAGCGCCGATGCGACGGCGAGGATGATCGCCGCGGTGGTGTCGATCCACGGGCTGAGCGTCGAGATCGTGAGGGCGACGCCGATTCCGATGAGCATCGGTCCCTGCATGAGACCTGCCATGTGCAACATCGTGAGGTACTTGGGGACCTCGGTCGCCCCGGCCTGTCGGCTGAGACCCATGGGGATGCCCGAGAGCGCACCGACCAACAGGTTGGCCATTCCGGCGACGAGCAGGATCTTGGTGGCGGTGTCGGTCATCGATGGACCTTTCCTCGGTGGATTCGTCGCGCGGGGTCGAGCGAGGTGACCACAATGATGCCGATGAACGTGGCGAGGAGGGCGACCCATCGCCACGGATGGTCCGGAGGGTCGAACAGCGTCGTGTGGAGATGGGGAGCGGCGACGGTGGCGTACCACGCGAGACCGACGACGAGGCCGGGTCCGAAGCTCTCCCGTTCAGGTCGCCGGCGGCTGGCCACCGTGGCCACCGCGAGCTGGCTGGCAGCGATGGTCGACCATTCGAGAAGGTCCCAACGTCCTGCCATGGGGATTCGGGCGCGGAGGCGCTGGCCAGCGCCCTCGCCAACCACCAGGTGGCGAATGATGTTGCCGCCCCGATGGCCGCCGGTGCGAGTCGCCGCCATCCGAGGGCAACCGCGGATGACGCGGTCAGCTCTGCCGCCGCGTCGACGAGGACGATCGAGAGGCCGAGCGTGCTGAGGGCCGCGAGGGTGGTTCTCTCGATCGGGGTGTCGAGGGTGCCGGCGACCGCCCACAACCAACCCAGGAGGGCCAGGGCCAGGAATGTGGTGGAGGGAAAGAGTCGCGCCGCGTAGAACCAGTGCGATCGTCGGGCCAGGGCGTGGCCGCGGTGACGCGGGCCGGGGCGAGCGTCGTCGACGGTCGGGTCGACGGTCACGGACATGCCGTCGGCTCGCTCACATCGGTCTGCTCGGCCGTCTTCGGTGGATCCGCCAGCCCGGCGAGCGACAACAGGCGCGTTGTCGGCGTCGTCGGATCGACGAGTTCGTCCCAGTGCGTTTCGATGGCGCGATCGACCGTGCCCCGATCGGCGTCGAGAAGCGCGGCGGCGGCCAACACGTCACGACCTCGTCCCGAGGCGCCCACCACCGCGATGTGCTCCCGGGAGCTCAGGCGGTCGGCGGCAACGTCGGTGTCCGCCAGGGCCTCGGTGTTCCCCGGGGGTGTCGCGTCGTCGCCGTAGTCGTACTCGAGGTCCATGGGAACCGGGCGATCGTGGGCGAACTCGTTGTTCACCTGCCGGGCCTTGCGCCGGAGCGCCTCCTCGGTGGTGGGGGTGGCCCGGCCGGCGAGCAGATGAGCCAACACCACGCGGGCCTGTCCACCGGCCATGCATCCCGCCGGCCGCGTCCCAGTCCGGCGCGGGCGGGAGGCCGACGGCCAGCGCCGCGGTCTGCCAGGCGACGGTCATGTCGGGGGTGCGTTCGTCCTCAAGAGTCAGCGGAGGGTGAAGGGCGCCGTCGGCAGGCCACGCGACGGCCGGGTCGAGAGCCGTTGCCACCTGGGGGAGGTACGGGAGCGTTCTCACGGTGGTGCGCTGCACCACCTCGATCGCCTCGGGTCGGGTGCCGGGCGGAACCTGCGCGACGACGGAGGTGATGGCCGGGTCCCACACGTCGATCCACGATTCCGAACCGGGGTACACGCAGTACCGCACCGCGCCCGCGCTTCGCAGTGCTGGTGACTGGTGGGGTTCTCCAACATGTCGATCCGCTCGGCGATCTCGGACGCGGCGGGGGCACGGGTCATGGCCCAGCCGGCGGCGACGACCATCACCGTCGCCACGGCCGTCGTCCCGACCAGTGCCGGTCGCGCCGGGTGGCGCCACAGGGCGAGACACGCGCCCAGACCGATGAGGGCGGCGACGAAGATGGCCGACCAACCGTACGGCTTGATGTCGAACCGCCCTCCGAAGTCCGCCTCGACCGCGACCCGCAGCCACCGGAACCGCGGGTGGAGGTGTTCGACCCCGTTGTTCAGCCAGATCAGGGCCACGATGCCGAGCAGCGGGGCCACGGCGAAGGGCAGCCATCGCGACAACATGACTCCGACGACTCCGCCGCCGACCCCGGCGAGGAGGAATCCGACGGCGGGAAAGACATTCGACACGGTGGGGTCGGGCAGCAGGTCGTAGGCGACCTGTGAGGTGATCACGGCGACGGCGAATGCCGCAGCCAACACCGGGAGGGGAGCGAGACAGGCCATCAGCAGCGCCGAGGTCCGTGATCGTGGGGCCGTCGGTGTGGCCGCCTCCAGTTCGAGGGTCCGGTGCCGCCTTGATCGGGTTCCGATGCGGTGGAGCGAGACCACCAGCGCCAGCCCCGCGAGCGGAAGGGGAATCAGCGCGAACCAGCTGGCCGGTGAGTCCGAGGGGACCGATCCGCTGACTTCGGAGAGCAGGAGTCCGGCGGTCAGCGCCAGCGTGGAGATCAGGGTGATGATCCAGGTGGGGTGGACGAGCACCTTGCGGGACTCGAAGCGTGCCATCGCCACGGTGGGCGCCATCGATCCGGCCTCGTCGTCGAAGGTCAGGTGCCGCGCCGTGTCCCAGCGGCGGAACAACCTTCCGCCGACGAGGATCGTGGCGATCACGGCGGCGAACGCGCCGGTGATGGTCACGCCGCGTCCTCTGTCGGGGTCGCGACCGCCCCGCCGACCAGGAGCAGATAGGCGTCCTCGATGGTCGGCTCGACCAGGTCCGCACCTGGCGGAGCGTCGCCCACGTTGCGGACCCGGCCGTCTCCGGTGATCCAGGCGACCTGCGAGTCCGGCTCGCGAACCTCCGACAGCCAGACCCGCCCGTCCGCGACACCGGTCAGATCGGCGGGCGTGCCGTCGAAGCGGGGCACACCCCCGTCGAGCACGATGACCCGCTGGCAGAGAGCGGAGATGTCGGTCGTCTGGTGGGTCGAGAGCACCACGGTTGCGTCGGGTCCGACGCTCGACAGCATCTCGCGGAAGCGAAGGCGCTGTTCGGGATCGAGCCCGACGGTCGGTTCGTCGAGCACCAGGAGGTCCGGCCGGCCCAACAGGGCCTGGGAGATGACGACCCGCCGTCGCATGCCGCCGGACAACCGGCGCAGCTTCTTGTGGCGGACGTCGGACATCCCGACGATGTCGAGCACGCGCCGCACCTCGTCGTGGCGGGCGTCGCGGTCGGTCATCTCCTTGAGGATCGCCATGTAGTCGACGAACTCGAAGGCGGTGAAGTCGTCGTGCACCCCGGTCTCCTGGGGGACGTAGCCGAGTCGGCGACGGATCTCGACCCGGTCACCTTCCTTCCCGGGGTCCCGCCCCAGCAGCTCCAGGTCGCCCCGATCCGGCGACATGACCGTCGCCAGCAGTCGCAGCAGAGTCGTCTTTCCGGCGCCGTTCGGTCCGAGAAGGCCGGTCACCCCGGTTCCGATGGCCAGGTCGAGACCATCGAGGACCCTGGTCGAGCGGTACGACTTCGCCACGTTGTCGATGCGGATGGTCGATGTCATCGGATGCTCCGAGCGTCGAGTGAGTTGTGTTGTACGGCGATGAGAGCGGCGGCGATGGCGCTGATCGCCAGATAGGTGAGTTGAGCTCCCGGCCGGAACGCCGCCAGGCGGTCGTGGGCGAGGCGGGCGGCGACGACCACGGTCAGCACCCACGCCGACCCGAGCACCCCGACCGTCACCTCCGGCGCCCATCGCGACGCCGTCAGTGCCCCGAGTCCACACAGAGCCACCGCCGGAAGGAGCCAGACGATGGCACTGATCCACTGGCCGGGCAGGACGAGCGACGCGGTGAGGCCCACGGCGATGGCCGCCGCCATCGCCGTCCCGGCACGCAGCGCGCCGATGCGAAGCCGCGAGGCGGGCGTCGCGGTCACGACCTCGGGCGCCGGTTCTGCGGCGGTGCTGAGCGCGGCCACGACCGCGGCCAGCGGCGCCAGCGGGGCGATGGTCAGGAACGCCAGCTCGGCGAGAGCGAAATCCAGGCCGCTCGACCGCCGGGCGATGACGGCAGCACACAAGAGCGCGAGGCCGCTGGCCAGGAGCCAGGCGACCTGCGACGACAAGGTCGGAGCGAGGGCCCGGACGGTCCGGTCGGGGATGCCGATACGCCGCCCCAGCCGCTCGACGCTCGACGCGGGCTCGCTGTCGATCGCCCGCTCGATCATGGCCCACGACTGCGCAGCGATGGCCGGCTCACTCCTCTGAGCGATGGCGTCCCGGCATGCGGCGCACCCGATCAGGTGCGACTCGATCGACGCGGCGGTGGGATCGTCCACGTGGTCCACCAGGTAGCCGTCGAGCTGGTCGTCGGGCAGGTGCCACGTCCCGGGCATGGGGTGGTCCCTCGTCATGTGAGTGCTCCTCTGAGTTCGATTCGGGCGCGGCGCATCCGGGTCTTGACGGTGCCGCCCGGGATTCCGAGCAGTGCGGCGGCTTCCCGCGTGGTCAGGCCGTCGAGCACCGTGGCCTGCACGACCGAGCGCAGCTCGGGCGACAGACGGGCCAGCGCGCTGTGGAGGTCGCCGTGTTCGACCCCGACCAGCACGGCGTCCTCGGCGGACACCAGCGAGTCCCCGCTCGGCCCTCCGCGGGCCGCCGCCGCGAGGGCCTCTTCGGTGAACGGCGTGGGGGCGGGCCGGCGGCGGAGCCGTCCGATCAACTGACGGATGCCGATTCCCCAGATCCATGCGGCGACCTCGCCACGACCGTCGTAGCGGTGTGCGCCGCGCCACACCCCCAGAAACGTGTCCTGGATGACCTCGGCGACGACGTCGGGATCCGAACACCGCCGACGGAGCCGGGCGCGGAGCCACGGGGCATGGCGATCGTGGAGCGTCCGAAGGGCACCCAGGTCCCGGTCGACCACCGCTGCGATCAGCTCGTCGTCGCTCGATTCCGGCACACTCACATAGTCACTGTCGCGCTGATGAGCGGGATCGGTTCGAGGAATCTTGCGTGCGCCCGCTACGGGTGACGTCCGGGAATGTCGTCAACCATGACGGGGAGGCCAGTGGCGAGCGATCGCTCGGCGGCGAGTGCGACTCGCAACGCGTCGAGGGCAGCACTGCCGGGGGAGAGGTTGGCGGCTCGGCCGCCCACGAGATCGACGAATGCCGCCATCTCGGCGCGATACGCGGAGGCGAACCGGTCGGGAAAGGACTGGTAGGGATCGATCGGCTGGAAACCGCCGGGGTCGGTGGAACGGAGAGGGGACCGCTCGTTGAAGCCGGCCGCGACGCTGTCGCGCGAGCCGAACACCTCGGTCCGGTGGTCGTAGCCCACTCCGTCGGCGCGGGCGCCGGAGATCACCGCGAGCGCACCGCCTTCGAGAGTCAACGTGAGCGCGCATGTGTCCACATCGCCCTGGCGAACGAACATGTCGTCGACGAGAACCGAGCCGCGGGCGTACACCGACTCGATGCGGCGGCCCGTCAGCCAGGGAATCGAATCGAAGTCGTGGGTGTGCATGTCCTTGAAGATCGACCCTGCCGTGCGCAGGTAGGACTCGAGAGGGGGAACCCGGTCGTGACAGGCGGCGCGGACGAGGTACACCTCGCCCAGCTCACCCGTCTCGATGGCGCGGCGCATCTCGACGAAGCCGGGGTCGAATCGACGCTGGAAGCCCACCTGCAGCGGGACGCCGAGGTCGTCGAGCCGATCCAGCACCGCCCTGCTGGTGTCGAGGTCGAGCGAGATCGGCTTCTCCGAGAACACCGGGCAGCGCGCCTCGGCGCACATGAGGAGTTGGTCCTCGTGCAGCGCGGTCGGGGTGGCGACCACCGCTCCGTCAGCTCCGTCGAGAGCGTCCTCGAGCGACGCGGCGACGTCACAGTCCCATCCGCTGAGGTCGACGTCGTCCGCGCGGGGGTCGTGGACGACCAGATCGACACCTGCCATCGATGCCAGATTCGTGGCGTGGACCTGACCGATCCGCCCGATGCCCGCAACCGCGATCCTCATGGTCGGAGCCTAAGTGCGCCGAGTCGATCGAGCGGTTCTGCGTCGGCGGGAGCGCCTCACACCACCCAGGCAGGCCCGCCCATGGCCTCGACACACGAGGTGTCGAGATCGCCCGTCGGGTCGTCGAGGAAGGCGAAGAACACGGCCTGCGGGCAGGGGTTCGACCTCGTGGCGCCGTGACCGACCCCCGGTACGAACACGTATGTCGCCTCGGCGCCCAGCCGTCGGGCCGTCCCCTCCGAACCGGCCGGCGGGGTGATCGGGTCGTACTCGGCCCCGAAGACCAGGGTGGGGATGGCGGTCGGACCCACCTCGTGGAACGCCGGTTCGACCGGCTCGACATCCACGATCTCGCAGGCCTCGGGGACCGAATAGCTGGTGACCAGCTCCCGGTAGAGCGGGTAGGTCTCGCGCAGCTCGGTGAGATCCGCAGGTGCGGAGATCTCCTGTCGGTCGGCGCAGTCGACCGCGGAGACACCCCATCCGCGTTGCCCTCGAGTTTGGGGAGCTGGCTGGCGCCGATCGCGTCGATCACCGACGTGTCTCCCGCCGCGAGCTGGGCGATGAAGGACGGAAGTGCGGCGATGAGCGAGGGCTCGTACATGGCCGCGAACGCAGCCTGCACGACGTCCTGTCCACCGATGTTCGCGATCCGGTCCCGGCCCGAGCCGTCGCTGAACTCGAGCCGATACGGATCTGCGTCGAGGGCCGCGACCACCGACTCGACATCGGCCTCGAGTGTCGGATACGCCGCGGCGCAGGTCGGGTCCTCAGCGCACCCTGCGTAGAACGTCTGGAAGACCCTGTCGGTGACCGCAACGAGGGTGTTGTTGCCGGCATCGGCGTCAGGCGGATAGACCGAGTCCAGCACCGCGCTGCGGACGCCGTCGGGATGGGAACGCATCACCTCGAGCGCGACGGTGGTTCCGTACGAGAGACCGAAGATGTTCCACTCGTCGATGCTCATCGCCTCCCGGAGGTCGGCGACATCGGCGGCGACGGTGGGAGTGTCGTACTGGGAGAGATCGGCAACGCCGTCGAAGCTGTCGACACAGGACTCGATCGCCGCGGTCGTGGCCAGGTCCTCGACCTCGGGGGGTTCGGTGGACTGCAACCGGGCATAGGTGTCCTCCAGCACCTCGGGGCAGGCGAGAGACGGAACCGACGCGCCGGTTCCACGTTGGTCGAACATGATGAAGTCCCGGTTCGTGGGAACGAGGCCGGCGTCGAGCAGGACCACGCCCCCCTCGATGCCACCGCCACCGGGCCCACCGGCGAGGTAGACGTAGGGGTCGGGACGAGCATCGGAGGCCGAGGACCGGAGTACGGCCACCGGCATGACCACCTGACGGCCATCGGTCACGGTGCGATCCTCGGGCACGGTGAGGGTGCCGCACTCGAGGTCGGATCGATCGTCGGGAAGCGGAGCGAATCTCTCGTCGTCGCACGTCACCGTGGCGAAGACCGGCTCGTAGGCGACCGTCGTTGTCGGTGTTCGGTCCGTGCTGTCGGCGGCGGACGACGAGCCGTCGCCGTCACTGCTGCAGCTCATCGCCAACAGCGATGCCGCGAAGATCGGTGCCAGCCGCCACGAGCGGCGTCGAAGAGTCGTGCGTGCTGGTCCCATCGGAGCCCCCTCCGCATGTGTCCGCCACTCGTCGCGGCGACACCCCACTCTCCCATCGTGGACGGTCGAATGCCACGGGGATCTCGTGGCCGCGCCGATGCGACGGTCCCGGCCGCGTCGTCGCGTATCGGTGAACCCGCTCGACCGACGGCGAGGTGCAGGGAAAAGAGTTCCGGACTCTTACCCCGTTCTCACCATCGGTCCCTACCTTGCGCGTATGGACAACGACGCGCGGAGAGCAGCGCGAATTCGGGCGGTCATCGCCTTCGTCGTCGCCGGGGTGCTGGTAGTCGGCAGCCTCGCCGCGGCTGCGGTGATCGCAGAGGAGCGGGACGACGATCGCGACCGGATCGACCACATCGACGACGAGCGAGGGCCGTTCAGCGAGCACGACGACGATGATGATGGTGACCATCTCGGCACGCCGATCGACCCCGACGACAAGGGTTCGGACCGACCACGTGATCCCCAGCGATCACCCCGGGCACCGGGGTCGTCACGGGACCGAACCGGTCCCGACACGGACTGAGGAGGAACACGAACATGGAATCTGTCTCGCTGATAGCGGATGTGAGCGAACGGGGAGAGCGCGTGGGGCTCCTGTTGGTCGGGGTCATGGTGTTTCTCGTCATCGTGGGACTCGTCGCCTACGGCATCTGGGAACTCGTCCGTTCACGCGACCGGGGTTCGATGACGGGCGCCGCGAGCGCGGCGATGGCCGTGCTCGACGATCGACTCGCCCGGAGCGAGATCGAACCCGAGGACTACATCGCGCGGCGCGATCTCCTCACGGGAGCGTCCTCATCGAACGCCGAGGAACCCGACGACACGACCGGCTGACCGTCGGGTCAGACGAGGACGTCCACCCGGTCATCGGTGACCCGGTGGGCAATCGTGTCCACCTCGAGGGCGTCGATCACTCCGGCTCGTCGGGCGGGGTTCCGACCGATACAGCGCCCGTCGGGATCGAAGTGCAGCCCGTGGAACGGGCACCGGAGACAGCCGTCCTCGATGCGGCCCCCGTGGCCGAGGTGGGCGCCCTGGTGGGGACAGTGCGCGGGGAACACCCGTGGGGTACCGCTCTCGTCGACGAACGCGACGAGTTGTGTCCCGTCGATGTCGTAGCGGCTCACCTCGTCGCGATGGAGGGCATCGAGGCGGTCGAGGAAGCGCCACCGGCGCCGTAGCGGCTCGGACCCACCGATCTCGTCGTCGTGGGGGTCGGTGAGACAGAAGTCGGGGGGATAGAAGCTCTCGCCCCAACGGATGACATCGAGCAGGTGGGACTCCGACGGCAGCAGCGTGGGGTGGCGCGAGTAGCGGCGGTTCGCCCAGATGATGGCGTCGATGTCGAACTCGTTCTGGATGTAGCCGGCCATCACCCCGGCAAAGCGCTCGCAGAGCATCCGATCGGGAGAGATGCGAGCGACGGCACGCTCGCTCCATCGGGGAAACGTCGTCGGTGCCAGAGCGATGGTGACGTAGACCCGGGTGCGGTTCGTGCCCTCGGGGGTGAGGCTCACGAGGGCGTGCATGTCGGGGGTTCCCCTGCCCGTCGCCCCGACGACCGCCAGACACGGGCCGTGGTACACGTAGTCCTGAGTGAGCTCGAGCTCGGGGAGGACTTTCGAGAGCAGTCGGATGTGGCGCTTGGTCGAACACCGCCCGTAGTGGAAGCGGGTGTCCTGCTTCAACGTGATCGTCTCCGCCGTGATCTCGTGGTCGAAGATCCTCGAATGGTCCCAGAGATGGACCGCGGTGAAGTGGAGGTTGTCCGAGCCGTTCTCGACGAAGTCCATGACGTGGGTGTCGTCGAAGACGGTCGGTGGACTCGACACGTACTCGGTGGGGTACGGATCGGCGAACAAGGTCGGGAAAGGCCGATCGGGTGTCGAGAGGTCGTCGCCGTACCAGACGAAGATGACTCCGAACCGGACCACGACGGTCATCTCGGTGTCGCCCTCGAAGAGCACCCGGTAGGGCGCATCGGTGTCGGGGATCCGATCGACGGTGACGAACGTGTCGAGGAACAGCACCTCGCGGGGCCGCTCGCGCTCGTACTCTGCGACGGGGATGAGGTTGAACCAGGTGTGCAGGCGCTGGGGGCGGGCGTCGGGTCGCCGGGCCTGTGAGGTGACCGTCGTGGTCTCAGACATGGGCGCTCCCGGCGGGCAGATCGAGCAGTTCCGCGGTCTCGCGGGGTGTCGCGATCGGTCGACCCACATCCGTGGCGAGCGAGACCGCCTCGT
Organism: uncultured Microthrixaceae bacterium; assembly: GCA_963700425.1. Taxonomy (GTDB): domain Bacteria; phylum Actinomycetota; class Acidimicrobiia; order Acidimicrobiales; family Microtrichaceae; genus CAVOXO01. Next base: position 83,575 of record CAVOXO010000003.1, read on the forward strand.
CGACCAGCTCGACGTTGGTCGGCGTGCGGTCGCCGCTGTGCTCCTCGAGCCCGACGTGGAGGTGGCCGCCGCGCTCCAGGGCGAGCCGGGCGATCGGCGTGTGCGATGAGGTCACCGCCCCAGACCGACACCGACCACGGGAGATCGGTGCCCTCCAGCATGTCGAGGTAGGCAGCCAGGGCGCTGGCGGGTGGGTGGGAGACCGAAGGTCACTCCGCGCACCGTTGCCGAACATGCCCGATCGGGCCACCGAAGTAGAGCTTCACCATCGACCCTCGCGGGCAGCCGACCGGCGCGGTGGTAGGCGAGCACGGTGCTGCAGGAAGCCCGGGCTCGTAGATCGCCAGGCTCGGTCCCAGGCCGAGTCGTCGCAGAGGGCGAAACCCGACGCGGATGTCGTCGTAGCAGTTGGCGTACACCACGCCGACGGGCAGGCCCTCGTCATCGGGCCAACCGACGTTGGTCGAGCCCGGGATCGACCACACCGATGCGCAGCCGAACCTCCGTCGGCGATGATCTCGATGTGGGCGAGGCGTCTCGGTCGATGTCCGCTCCCGCCCGACGATGGTCGGGTACCAGAGCGTGTCGGGCCGCTCGGCCAGGATCACCCGCCACGGCGTCCAGGTAGTCGTCGGCCGCGGCCCGGCGCCGGTCAGCGACGAAGTCGCGGTTGTGCGCGTGGATGATCGACGCGCCCGGCGTCGAGGCAGCGCGAACGTGTCGGCGACGATCTCGTCGGGCTCGCGAGGCACGTTGGGGTTGCGCTTCTTCGGTTTGCCGCCGTTGAGCGCGACCTCGATGATGACGGCGTCGGCCGGCCATCACCGCGTCGCCGGTCATCGACTCGGCGCCCATGAGCGCCTTGATCTCGAGGAACTCCTCGAGACCCTCGACGCCCCCACTCACGACCGTTGCCGGACTGCTTGTAGCCACCGAACGGCGCCGCGAAGTCGGGCCGGGCACCGTTGAGGTGGACCTGGCCGGTCCGCAGCCGCGCGCCGACGGCGACGGCATGGTCGAGGTCGCCCGACTGCACGTAGCCCGAGAGCCCGTAGTCGGTGTCGTTGGCGATCGCGACGGCCTCGTCCTCGGTGTCGTAGGGGAGGATCGCCAGCACCGGGACCGAAGATCTCCTCGCGGGCGATGGTCATGTCGTTGGTGACGTTGCCGAAGACCGTGGGTCGCACGAAGCGCCCCGACCGCCAGACCCTCGGGCCGTCCGGGTCCGCCGCACACCAGCTCGGCGCCCTCGTCGATCCCGGCCTGGATGAGCGGTCTGCATCTTGTTCCACTGGGCCTGGTTGGCGACAGCGGTCCGATGTCGGTCTCGGGGTCGGCCGGGTCGCCCGACCACGAGGCTCTGGGCGGACGTCCGCCGGCGACCTCGCAGGCCTCGGCATGGTGCTCGCGGGGGACGAACATGCGGGTGGGCGCGTTGCACGACTGGCCGCTGTTGCGCATGCAGGTGCGCACGCCGTGCTCGACGGCTCGTTCGATGTCGGCGTCGGCGAGGATGATGTTGGCCGACTTGCCGCCGAGCTCCTGGGTGACCCGCTTGACCGTCGGCGCCGCGGCCGATCGCCACCGCGACGCCGGCCCGGGTGGAACCGGTGAACGACACCATGTCGACGTCGGGGTGCGCTGCGATGGCGGCGCCCACCCCGGGTCCGTCGCCGTTGACCAGGTTGAACACGCCGGCGGGCACGCCCGGCGGCGTCGAGGATCTCGGCGATGATCACCGCGCTGAACGGCGTGAACTCGCTCGGCTTGAGCACCATCGTGCAGCCGGCGGCCAGCGCCGGCGCCACCTTGCACATGATCTGGTTGGCCGGCCAGTTCCACGGGGTGATCAGTCCGCACACGCCGATCGGCTCGCGCACGATGCGGCTGCGTCCCGCGGCGCTCGGCGAAGTCGAAGTCGCGCAGCGCCGCGATGGTGTTGGCCAGGTGGACGAGCCCGGCGGGCGCCTGGGCCTTGCTGCGCCAGCGTGATCGGCGCGCCCATCTCGGCGGAGATCGTCGCCGGCCAGGTCGTCGAGTCGTTCCTGGTAGCAGGCCGTGATCCGATCGAGGGCGGCGACGCGCTCGTCGACGGTGGTGGCCGACCACGCCGCCGAACGCGGCCGCGGCCGCGGCGACGGCCCGGTCGACGTCGGCGGCGCCACCGAGGCTCACCCGGCCGATCGGCCGTCTCGGTGGCCGGGTCGACCACGTCGATCGAGCGCGGCTCGACCGGGTCGACCCAGGCGCCGTCGATGAAGAACTGCAGGTGTCGTCACGTGTCATGTCCGGCGTCGGGTCGCGTCCTGGTGCCGGTGTCGCGGCGGTACTGGTCGCGGAGTTGGTTGCGGTACAGCTTGCCGTTGTCCTGGCGGGGGATGCGGTCGATCACGTCGACCGACCGCGGGCACTTGAAGTGGGCGAGGCGTTCCCGGCAGAACGCGATGAGCTCCTCGGCGAGCGCGTCGCCGGAGCTCGACGCCGTCGGCCGTCTCGACCACGGCCATGACCTCCTCGCCGAACTCGTCGTTGGGCACGCCGATGACCACGGCGTCGGCACCGCGGGTGGGTGAGCAGCACCGCCTCGACCTCGGCCGGGTAGATGTTCACGCCGCCGCTCACGATGACGTCGGCGTCGCGGTCGGTGACGAAGAGGTAGCCGTCGTCGTCGAGGTAGCCGATGTCGCCGATCGCGAAGTAGTCGCCGCGCCGGGTCGCCGCGGTCTTGTCCGGGTCGCCGAAGTACTCGAAGTCCGCGCCCTCCACCCGCTTGAGGTGGATGGTTCCCGGCATCCCCGGCGGGCACACGCTCGCCGTCGTCGTCGCGGATCACGACGTGGTCGGCCGTCGGCGGACGGCCGACGCTGCCGGGGTGGGCCAACCACTCGTCGGGGCCGATCGACGCACCGGCGCCCTCGGTGGCCGCGAAGTACTCCCACAGGATGGGGCCGAACCAGTCGATCATCGCCTGCTTGGTCGCCACGGTGCAGGGGGCCGCGCCGTGCACGATGTAGCGCATCGAGGACACGTCCGCGCGCGTGCCGGACCTCCTCGGGCAGCCGCAGCAGCCGGTGGAACATGGTCGGCACCATGTGGGTGTGGGTGATGCGGTGCTGCTCGATCAGCTCGAGCGCGTGGGCCGCGTCCCATCGCTCCATGAGCACCACGCCCACGCCGTGGGACAGCGGCATGGTGAGCGAGTAGATCAGCGGGCCGCCGTGGTACAGCGGGCCGGTGCACAGGTTCCGCTGGCCGGTGCCGGCCTCGTACCGGGGCGCGTCGGTGAGCCCCTTGAGCCCGGTCGAGTAGTGCGGCGGGCGCAGCACGCCCTTGGGTCGGCCGGTGGTGCCCGAGGTGTAGAGCATCCGGTTGCCCAGCACCGGGTCGTCGAGGTCCTCGCCGAGCTGGCGGCCGAGCGCGGCCTCGTAGGGCTCGAAGCCGTCGATCTCTCCGCCGACCGCCCAGCGCGCACCGACCGCCGGGACAGTCCGGCGGCGGCCTCGGCCAGCACGTCGGCGAAGCGCGGCGTCGCCGATCACCGCCCTGGCCCCGCAGTCCTCGACGATGTAGCGGATCTCGTCGGCGGTGAGGTGCCAGTTGATCGGGCGTGTAGCGCAGCCCGGTGCGCAGACAGGCGTGCACGACCTCGGCGAACTCGGGCCGGTTGGTCACGACCACGGCGACCGAGTCGCCGGCGACCAGTCCCGCGGCGCGCAGGGCGCGGGCCAGCCGGCAGATGTTGGCGTTCAGCTCCGCGAAGGTGCGTTCCCCGGTCGGAGCGGTGACCGCCACCTCGTCGGGGATGGCCCGGGCCCACAGCGACGAGCGAGGTGGCCGGTGGCGGCCGCGGCGGCCCGCTCCTCCGCGGTCGGGAACGCGCGGCCACGGTCACCCGGTCGGGGGCCGCGCCGGCTCGCGCAGCAGCGCGCCGGGCAGCTCGTCGTCGGGTCCGAACTGGTCGATCGGCGCCGAGGCGACCACCGCGCCGTTGACGATGACCGCGTCGACGCCGTAGGCGTCGGTGACGAGCCGCTCGGCGCCGCCGGGCAGGTCCTGCACCCGCCGGGGCACCGAGGTGCCGACGGTCTCGGGGTCGAACACCACCACATCCGCCGGGCGACCGATCTCGAGCCGGCCCCGGTCGGTGATGCCCATCAGCTCGGCGGGGCGACCGGTGAGCGCGTGCACCGCCTGCTCGATCGACATCGCCCCCTGCTCGCGGACCCAGTGGCCGAGCAGGTGGGTCGAGTAGCAGGCGTCGCAGAGCTGATCGGCGTGGGCCCCGGCATCGGACAGCGTCACCACGGTGTGCGGATCGTGATCAGCTCGCGGACCTCGGACTGGTCGTGGTTCAGGAACGCGAACCGGAACCGGGCCTGCAGGTCGGTCTCGCAGGGCGAGGTCGAGCGCCAGGTCGACGGGGTCGACGCCCCGCTCGGCGGCCAGGTCGTCGAGCGGCCGTTCCTCGATGGAGGGATCGGGGTCGAAGCGCGACACCACGGTGCGCTCGGGCCATCCGGCGTCGACGTTCTTGGCGTCGGGCGCGGAGTCGGCCCGGAACGCCGCACGGAACGCCGGGTCTGCGTAGAGGCGGCGCTTGCTCGGCCTCATCGGCGTGCATGACCTCGGCGAAGGACTCGAGCAGCTCGAACGGGTACGGCTCGCTGAAGCGGAAGTCGAACATGATCGGCCGGCACGCCACCTGCGGAACGATGTGGTGGCCGGCCTCACGCTGGCGGGCCGCGACATCGAGGTAGCGGCGGTGCGAACCGGGACCGGTCATGCCCGCCAGCAGCGCGGTCCAGGTGATCGGCACGCCGTGGCGGGTCGGACAGCTCGGCGAACTCGTCGTTGAACAGCGTGCGTCCCATCGCCGCCTGCACCACGCCGCGCCCGCTCTCGGCCATCGCTCCGACCAGGCCGTCGATCTCGTCGAACGACGCCAGCCGGCTCGGCACCGGGTCGACCGCCCGCTCCGTGGTGGGTCGCGGCCTGCGACGTGCTGAACCCGATGGCGCCCGCGGCCATCGCCTCGCGCGACGATCGCCTCCATCTCGGCGAGCTCGTCGGCGGTGGCCTCGCGTTCGGTCGCGTCCGTCGCCCATCACGAACAGCCGCAGCGGCGTGTGACCGATGTAGGCGGCGACGTTGATGAGGCAGCCGGCCTGCTTCGATGGCGTCGAGGTACTCGGGATAGGTGACGAACGGCCAGTCGGTGCCGAGCCCGGCGGCCAGCGCGTCGTAGGTCATGCCCTCGACCTTCTCGAGCGTGCGCATGACCACGTCTCGCGGTGCTCGGGGCGCATCGGGTGCGACCCCGAAACCGCAGCTGCCGATCACCACGGTCGTCACGCCGTGCCACGGCGAGCAGCTCAGCGTGCGGTCCCACATGATCTGGGCGTCGTAGTGGGTGTGGATGTCGACGAAGCCCGGGCGACACGACGCAGCCCGGCGGCGTCGATGGTGCGCGACGCCGTCGCCGGGCGCGTCGCCCAGCGCGACGATCCGGCCGTCGCGGATCGCCAGGTCACCGACGGTAGCCCGGCGGCGCCGGTCCCGTCGACGATCGTGCCGCCGACGATCTTGAGGTCGTACGGTCGGCCATCGCTCAGACGGCGGCGGCGACCGCTCGGGCGCCTCGAGGCCGAACAGCTCCACGCAGTTGTCGCGCAGGATGCGCCGCTGATCGACCGGATCGACGCCGGCCATGTGCTCGTCGAGCAGCTGCTGGGACAGCGGCCAGGTCGAGTCCGAGTGGGGGAAGTCGTTGGCCCACATGAGCCGCTCGACGTTCAGCTGGTCGCGGATGCCGGATGGCGGTCCAGTCGTCCTGGAAGGTCATGCCACACGTTGTCGAAGAAGTACTCCGAGGGCAGCCGCGACAGCTCGGCGGTCTTGTTCCAGAAGCGGTGCCGGTTGTAGATGTGGTCCATCCGGTAGGCGTAGTGGGGCGCCCACCCGGCGTCGGACTCGACGCACACCACCTTCAGGTCGGGGTGGCGGTCGAACACCCCCGAGAAGATCAGCATGCCGATGATGTCCTGGCAGGTGCGCACCACGTTGAGCAGGGCGTTGATCTTCGGTCCGCGGTGCCCGCCGTAGGCCGGGTTCGTCAGGATGTGGAAGCAGAGCGGCAGGTCCATCTCGACCGCCGCGGCCCACAGCCGGTCGTAGGACGGGTCGTCGTAGTCGGCCTCGCCGGGCATGCCCGACATCATCACGGCCTTGAACCCCTGCGCCTTGATGGCCGGCCAGTTCGTCGCACGCCGTCGGCGGCGTTCTTGATCGCCGCCTGGCCGGCTCCGTAGAGGCGGGTCGGGCGCGAACGAGCAGTACTCGGCGAGCCAGCGGTTGTAGGCCTCCATGCAGGCGCGGCGGTAGTCGAGGTCCGGGTGGCCGCACAGCGGCATGCCCGACGGTGGCGAACAGCATCTCGGCCACCACGCCGTCGCGGTCCTGGTCGGCCAGCCGATAGGTCGGGTCCCAGCCCGAGCGGTGCCAGTCCTCGAAGTCGCGACCGTTGAAGGTCATCTGGCTGGACTCCTCGCCGGCCGCGGCGACGAGTCCCATCGGCACCGACATCGTGTCGAGTCCGGGGATGACGTAGAGGTCGCCGCGCCGGTCGTCGTGGACGATGTGCGGGGCGCGGTCCCGGTAGGCCGGGTCGATGAACCGCTGGTAGCAGTCGGGCGGCTCGGTGACGTGCGAGTCCGCCGACACGAAGCCGTAGTCGAAGGTGATGGTCAACGTCGATGCCCCCTGTTGCCGGCCGGCACCTCGGTGCCTGCGCCTCGCGATCCTAAGCGCCTCGACGACCTCGAACAAGACGGTTTTCGATATCGTCCTGTCCCGGCGGTCGCGGTCAGTGCTCGAGGAGCTCGCCGCCGTCGATGGTCACGATGGTGCCGGTGATGAATCCGCCCGTCGTGGCCACCAGGAACGCGATCAGCGCCGCGACCTCGTCGGGGTCGCCGACTCGACCGAGCGGGTTGAGAGGCTCGCCTCTGCGAGCGGCGTACTCGACGATCGGTTCCACCATGGTCGTGTCGACCTTGCCCGGCGCGACCCCCACCACCCGGATGCCGGTCGCGGGCCCACTCCAGGGCCAGGGTCCGGGTGAGCATCGACAGAGCCGCCTTCGACGCGTTGTAGGCGGCGAACCCGACCGACGGGTAGGTGGCCGCGGTGCTGGTCACGTTGACGATCACGCCTCCGTCGCCGGTGGCGACCATGGCGTCGCGGGCCCGGTTGGCCAGCCACCACGGTCCGGTGAGGTTGACGGCCAGCGCCGCCGACCACTGGTCCATCGACATCTTCTCGCTCCGGGTCGCGGGCGGGAGGAATGCCCGCGTTGTTGACCAGCACGTCGAGTCGCCCGAACCGGTCGACCGCGGCGTCGACGAGCGCCTCGAGATCGGCGGGGTCCGAGACGTCGGTCCCGACGGACAGGGCCGTTCCGCCCTCCGACTCGATGTCCCCGGCGATGGCGGTCAGCCGGTCGACGGACCGTGCGGCAAGGACGACGGCGTGGTCCCCGCCGGCGAGGGCTCGCGCCGTGGCCTCGCCGATGCCCCGGCTGGCTCCGGTGACGATCGCCACCCGCTGATGAGTCGTCGGTTCCCCTGTCGTCATGATGGCAGCGAGATGGGCGTGGCGTAGATGTTGGTCGGGCCGAGTTGTCCCGCGACCCATGACATGGCGTCGTCGCCGGGGGGCGAGCTGTAGTTGTAGACCACGATGTTGTCGGGCCCGGTCCACACGATGCCCGGGAACGCGGTGTCGCCTCGACTGGGCAGGTCGGTCACGAATCGCGACCGAGTCGACTCGGTGTCGATCCGCCAGAGCGAGAGCCGCTTGGGAGTGACCCAGTAGGCCGCCTGGTAGGCCAGCAGCCGGGCGTCGCGGTCGAGCAATGAGGCCCCGAGGTCGTATCGACCGTCGTGGGCGACCTGGCGGCGGGCCAGCAGCCAGATGTCGCCGTCGTGGGAGAACACCAGCGGGGAGTCGAACTTGCGAGGGTCGTCGACGCAGTCCCAGTCGGTGATGTCGTCGGGCGGAGCGGTGCAGACGAGCGATCCGAATCGTCCGTTCTCCCCGGCCTCGTTCCGCATGACCGCCCACAGTCGACCGTCTCCGGTCGAACGCGAAGTCGGTTTCGCCGGCACCCCCGGTGTGCACCACGGGCCGGGCGGGATCGACCGGGCGCCAGTCGTATCCGTCGTCGGTGGTGAGCATCTCCACCTCGATGGCGGCGTCGCCGGGGGTGTAGGAGTCGCATCGCCGCCCCGGTAGCGCATCATGTACGGGACGACCGTCGATGGTCTTGGTGCGCCAGACCACCGAGTCGTCGGGGCTGACCGCGACCGGCGCCGATCCACGTTCCGCCGCTCCCGCGCTCGGTGGCGAAGACGCGGCCCGGTTCGAAGGCGAGCGGGTTGGTCCCGGCCTCGAAGAAGTAGAGGAACAACGTGCCGGCGAGGTCGAGGAAGCGGGGCTCGCGCAGGTCGCGGCCCCGGTCGATGACGGCTTCGGTGACCCAGGTGGCACCGGCGTCGTCGCTGCGGAACACGATCAGCTTGGTGAACGGGGACGCGAAGTGCACGAGCGACGTGCGGACCGCCAGGTACCTCGAACCCCGGAACTCGATGACGTCGAGGTTGTTGTTGGCCTGCAGAAGAGGCGCGTCCGTGGGGATTCCCGCCCCGGGGAGGACCTGGATCGTGTCGCCGACGATGACCGGCGGTGGAGGGTCGGCGGCGGGAATCGGGGGCGGAGCGCAGGCTGCGACGGTGACGACCGCGGAGAGCGCGACCATCGCCACCCCGATCGTCGATCTCGATCCCCGCCTGACCGTCATCGCATAGATAGTGGCCGCCGACAGAGCGGACGGCCAGCCGACCCGGCACCGATGGTGGCCACGTGACGGTCTCGCGTCCTCGAGCCGTCGGTCCTACGCTGAGTCACCGTGACGTTTCAGGACCCGCCGTGGAAGGCGCGACCCGGTGGGAGCGACTACGACGTCGTCCGCCAACGGATCGTCGATGCCGTCGAGGACCTCATCAGGGAGGGCGGTCTGGCGTCGCTCCGTCAGGACGCCGTCGCCGAACGGGCCGGTCTTCACCGCTCGTCCGTGTATCGGTACTTCGACTCCAAGGAGGAGATGGTCACCGCGGCGGTCGTCCAGTCGACCTTGAGGATCGGTCGCCGGGTCCAGGGCCGGATCGGCGAGGTCGCGCCGCCCGAACGACTCGTCGTCGGGGGAATCATCGAGGCTCTCGAGGAGATGGCCGACGACCCGCTGCATCGGGCGCTCGCCGCACCGGGGTCGAGTCGAACCATGACCCGCCTGGCCAACAATGCCCTGCGCGAGGGGATTCGGCCCCTGCTCGAGACCGTCTTCGACGGTGCGTCGGGTCGGGACATACTGCGCGACGGCGTGAGTACCGACGATGCCATCCGATGGTTGCAGGTCGTCACGGTCGGCCTGATGTACTCCCCGAACGTCGTCCGTGACGCTGACGATCTCGAGGCCATGCTCACGTTGATGTTGATTCCTGCCCTGATCGAGATCGAACCGCGCCATGACGCCGTCACCGGTGGCGATCGTGCGAGGGCGGGCCCGACGTAGGGTCTCGGCATGCTGAAGCGACTCGTTCTCCGGCAGCCGTCGGCCACCGGGCTCTTCGTCGGGGCCGTCTTCCTCGGACTGTCCCTGACTCCGTCGCTGTTGCCGAGGACGTGGCTCCTTCAGGGGGTGGCGTCAGGACTCGCTCTGATCACCGGATACGGCGTGGGCGCTCTTCTCGCCGCGACCTGGTCGTACCTGGAGCTCCCCGAGCTCGACGGGCAGGCCAGAGTTCGCGCTCAGTGGATCGCCGGGTCTGTTGCCGCGGGACTGTTGGTGTTCTTCCTCGCCAAGACCGGGAACTGGCAGAATCGGGTCCGCGAGCTCGTCGGTCTGCCACCGGCGTCATCGACGAATCCCCTCTCGATCGTCGTCGTCGCGATCGTGGTCGCGTGTCTCGTTCTCATCACCGCCCGGCTGGTTCGGGGGGTGACGAGGAGGACCGCACGGTTCGTGGGCCGATATGTCCCCGTGCGCGTGGCTCGGGTGCTGGGCGTCGTCGTGATCGCGGCACTCGCCTACGGCCTCGTCAGCGGTGTCCTGCTGTCGGGATCGGTGAGCCTGGCGAACTCGGTCTTCTCCGTCCGGGACGGAACCACCGACGACGGTGTCTCCCAGCCCAGCTCGGCCCTTCGTTCGGGGAGCGCCGAGTCGGCGTCGTCGTGGGACGACCTCGGTCGTCAGGGCCGGAAGTTCGTCGGAACGGGTCCCACCGTCGCCGACCTGGATGCCGTGTCGAACGGAGCCATCGAACCCATCCGGGTCTACGTGGGGCAGAGGTCCGCCGATTCCGTCGAGGGTCGGGCACAACTGGCCCTCGACGAACTGTTGCGGACCGGTGCGTTCGAACGAGACGTCCTGGTGGTGGCGACGTCGACCGGCACGGGGTGGCTCGATCCCGTGGCGGTCGACTCACTCGAGTACATCCACGCGGGGAACACCGCGATCGTCAGTCTCCAGTACTCCTACCTGCCGTCGTGGATCTCGCTGCTGGTGGACACCGAGGCCGCCCGGGCCTCGGCGCAGGCGCTGTTCGACGCGGTGCACGACCACTGGCAGACCCTCGACGAGGACCAGCGTCCCGAGCTGTACCTGTACGGGTTGAGCCTCGGCGCCTACGGATCGGAATCCTCCGCGTCCCGGGTGAGCCTGCTCAACGACCCGGTGAACGGCGCGCTGTGGGTGGGCCCACCGTTCGTCAGCGACTACTGGAACGCCGTCACCGACAACCGGGATCCCGGATCCCCGGCCTGGCGTCCCGAGGTGGGTGACGGCCGGGTGATCCGGTTCACCAACGCGGTCGGCGACCTCGAGCGGTCGGCGACGCAATGGCAGGACAACCGATTCATCTACCTCCAGTACCCCACCGATCCGGTGGTGTTCTTCCGACCCGACTCGCTGGTCAGCCAGCCCGAGTGGCTCCAGGGTGAGCGTGGACCGGGGGTGACGCCCGACTTCCACTGGTATCCCCTGGTCACCTTCTGGCAGCTCCTGGTCGACCTGCCCAACGCCGGGTCGGTTCCCCGTGGCTACGCGCACCAGTACAGCGCGGCGTCCTATGTGGATTCCTGGGTGGCGCTCACCCAGCCGTCGGGGTGGACCGACGCGAAGACCGAGCTCGTCACGCAGCGGCTGGCCGAGGACTGAAGCGGCGTGCCGTGGGGGCAGAGCTGCGGCAGGGACACGCTCAGAGGGCCTCGAGATGTGACCAGATCGGCAGGTGATCGCTGGCCGTCACGTTCCCGACGACCCCGGTTCTCGTCGCTCGGAGGCCGCGGGCATAGAGATGATCGAGGGTGAAGGACCGACCGAAACGCTCGAAGGTCGTCGCCTGATGGCTCGAGACGCGGGTCATGCCGGCGACGCCCATCTGGTGGTCGAACGCCCTGCGGCTCCGTTGCGACGCGGAGTTGAAGTCGCCGCCGACCACGACGGGAACCGTCGACGGGGTCTCGGCATGTGACGCCACGGTCCGGACCTGATGGACGCGACGGTGCAGGCGGAGCAGAACGGTTTCGAGGTGGACGCTGTAGGTCAGGATCGGGCGGCCGTCGACCTCGACCGTCGTCGCGGTTGCCGACCTCGGCTGCCCCTGGATGCGGGCGACGTGGGGCAGTGGGACCTCGACCGCCGCCGACATCGGCCAACGGGACAACACCGCGTTGCCGAAGGGAAGGCCGGTCCGGGTGTGGGCAGCGGCGGCGGTGTAGCGGCTGTCCATGCCGATCAGGTCGGCCAGCTCCCGGGTCGACACCGGGTCCATCTCCTGCAGCAGGACGATGTCGGCGTCACGCAGGTCGGTGTTCGCCGTCAGATGGGACGCGGCCTCATCGACACCGCGTCCCATCTCGATGTTCCACGACACGACGCGCATCAGCGGAGGTGCTCTGCGAGAAACGCGGTCATAGCGTCGGAGGCTCGCTCGAAATGCTCGCCGTCGTACACGTCGAAGTGGCCGCAGTCGAAGGTCTCGAGTCGCGTGGGCCCCTGCGCCCCGGACAGCGCGTCGATCGCGACCTGAGGCGGTGCCGCCTCGTCGTGGGCTGCGACCACGACGAGGGTCGGAACCGTGAGGTAGGGCATCGCCAGACCCGGGTTCCACAACGGCGGGTCGGTGAAGGCGCTCTGCACATGGATCGAGTTCCGCCAGGTCGTCGTCGATCCGGCCGTGAAGAACTCCCTCGCCGCGGGCTCAGGGAACAGAACGTCACCATCATCCCCGTCGTCGATCAGCCTCAGAGGGCCGACGATCTCTCCCGCGTCGGCAGGCCCGGTGCCGGTGGCGTCGTCGAAGACCCGGGCCATGGCGTCGAGCGGATCGTCGTCGCCCCCGCCGGGTCCGTAGCCCACGAAGGGGACGTTGGCGATCACGGCGCGAACGCGGTCGTCGAGGGCGGCGAGAACGATGACCTCGCCCCCGCTGAGACTCGTGCCCCACAGCCCGATGCGTCGGGGGTCGACATGGGGGTCGGCCCCGAGCCACTCGACGGCCCGCCTCATGTCGCGAGTCTGGGCCCAGGGGTTCACGAGCTGGCGTGGCTCCCCATCGCTGGCCCCCAGATTGCGGTGGTCGTAGACCAGGACCGCGACGCCCGACCGGCAGAATGTCTCGGCGTAGGCATCGAGCCGCTGTTCCTTGACGCCCGACAGGCCGTGGGTCATGACCAGCCCGGGAAACGGTCCTGCACCTCGGGGCACGTACAGCCAACCCCTCAGGGTGACGCCACCGTGTCCGTCGAGTTCGACATCGGACCTCACCCGTCGACACCGTCGGTGAGGACCCGGTCCGAGGCCGCAGCAGCATCGGTGACAGCGATGTGACCAGGTTCGTTCACGTGCACACGTTCTTCCTCGGGAGATCGGTCCAGAAGGGTAGCGAGAACCCGGGTCGGGGCGGCACCGCGATGGCTCTCCCGGTCCCTACCGTGTCGTCACCACGAGCACTGTGGCTCGATCCCGAAGCGTCGAAGGATCAGCGACGCCGGACACGATCCGGCGACGACGTACATCCACTGACTCACACCGACGAAAGCGGTCAACAGCAGGAACCAGGGGCTCACGAAGGTTGCCAGGGCGATGCTGGACAGGATGACCGTGCCGGCCATGGCGAACAGGACCCGCTCCATCGGCCAGCTCGTCGAAGGTCGCACGGCGTCATCGCCAGGCGCGGCCCGGGTAGCGTCGGCTTCGGCCTGGTCGGGTGTCGGGCTCGTCGTGGTCATCGTTGCGCCTCCGCTTCTCTCATACCCGGGGGGGTACCTATCTATACCCTAGGGGGTAGTGTCCGGGCGGCGCAAGGCCTCGGCCCGCGCCGGGTCGATGGCCGGTCCACCGTGAGCGGACCACCATCAGGTCGGCGGCCCATAGGGTGGATCCGTGGCTCGAATCGAGGATCGTCATCCCGCCGGCGCAACGGGAGCGTGGTTCGTCGACACCCGGTGCATCGACTGCGATGCGGCCCGTCAGGTCGCTCCCGGGTTGATCGCCCGGAATCCCGACGACGGGGTGTCGGTGTTCACCCGCCAACCGGAGACTCCCGACGAGACCGAGGCGGCATGGAGGGCGGCCATGGTGTGTCCGACCCGCTCGGTCGGTCACGTCGTTCTCAAGCGGCCGGACTCCCCGGTGTTCCCCCAGCACCTCGGAGACGGCGTCCATCGCCTCGGTCACAACGCACGCTCGTCGTTCGGGGCTCACTCATATCTCGTCCGACGCCCGTCGGGGAACCTGATGATCGACTCACCGCGATGGACGAGAGAGGTGGCCGGACCCGTCGACGACATGGGCGGTATCGCCCACATCCTGTTGAGTCACCGAGACGACGTCGCCGATGCGGCGCGCGTACGCGGAGCACTTCGGATCGAGGGTCTGGATTCATGCCGATGACCGCGCTGCAGCCCCCTTCGCCACCGACCTGATCGAGGGGGCGGCCGAGTCGACGGTCGCCGGCGACGTCGTCGCCTTTCCGGTTCCCGGGCACACTCGAGGGAGCACGCTCTACCTGGTCGACGGCCGCCTCCTGTTCTCGGGAGACTCGCTGTCGTGGAATCCGCGACGGGAGCGACTGCACGCCTTCCGCGACGCCTGCTGGTATTCGTGGACCGAACAGACCGAATCGCTCGGGCGCTTCGCCGGAAGCGGCCACGGCGTCGAACGGCTCTTCTGCGGACACGGGTGGAATCACGACGCCCCCGCCGAGTCGTTCCGGCGCCATCTGGGCGAGCTGGTCGCCCGAATGGCCGACATGTGACGTCGCCGACTCCACCACGGGCGGGGCGGGCAGAGTGGTGCCGCTGTCCGAGCGATCCACGGTGCGCTGTTCCCGGCGGTGGCACTCGAGGTCGTGGTGCCGATCGGCCTCAGCCGCTCAGCTCGCAGGTGACCTCGGGGTCGACGGTCACGTCGGTGATGGTGACGGTGATCGGCCCGTCGGTGACATCGAAGCGGAACCAGGCCAGGGAGTTGTAGTTCCAGTCGGCATTCTCACCGTCGATCTCCACGGTCGTCTCACCCTGGGTGACCGTGCCGGTGGCGTCGAGGATCTCGTGGTATCCCCAGCCGTCGACAGCGATGACGAAGGGGAAGAACGGATCGCCGGGAATGCCACCGGGGAGACCATCGAGAACGCACGGGCCCACGACGTTGTCGATGAGAATGCGGGTCGTCTCACTGGCAGGTCCCTGACACACGTCGAGTCGCGTGTCGTCCTCGAGGTACAGGTCCTCGGGGCACTCACCCTTCGGGCCCTCGTACGTGATCTGAAAGATCGGCTCGGGTTCCGGCAAGGTCGTCGTCGTCGTCGTGTCGTCGTTGTCGTCGTTGTCGTGGTCGTGGTCGTGGTCGTCGGCCTCGTGGGCAGTGCAGCGATCGTGACCTGCTCCCCCCGGCCGAGGGCCACGAACTCGTCGGTGGTCATGATCGGTTCCCATACGCCGTCGCGGCACTCGAGCACGTACTGCCCGTCGTATCCGAACTGCTCCTCGCCGCTGCACGGCCCCCACATCTCCGCCGGGATCTGGCACGCGGCGACGATGAGGACGAGGGGAACGAACAAGGCAGCGAGGCGACGCATGGGAGAACTCCGGTGGGTGGTGGACACACTCCGACCGCGATGTGGCGGTGGCGTGGGGAGGGACGAACGTTCCCATCGGCTGTCACTGACCGATTCATGAGCAGTCTGGTCCGGACGACTCCCCCGGTGGCGCACACCGAGGGCGCTAGGTTCGGCCCGCGACGGACCACATCAGGAGGACAGCCCGTGTTGAGCATCACTCTGTTGGGCACCGGAAGTCCGATGCCCGACGCGGATCGCGCAGGTCCCGCCACCCTCGTCTCGGCAGGGGCCGAGCACTACCTGATCGACGCGGGTCGTGGCGTTCTGATGCGCCTCGCGGCAACCGGCATCGGCGCGGGTCAGCTCAGCGCGGTGTTGGTGACCCACCTCCACAGCGACCACATCACCGACCTCGGCGACGTGATCACCAGCCGATGGATCATGTCGTTCGAGCCGACCCCGCTGACGATCGTGGGGCCGGTGGGCACCGCGTCGGTCGTCGATCACCTCCTGGGGTCACTCGCCCTCGACATCGGCTACCGCATCGCTCACCACGACGATCTCGGCTACCCGCCGCCGATCGAGGTGATCGAGGTCGACGGTGGGACGGTCGAGCTGGGCGGCGGGGTGCAGGTCCGATGCGGCCCGACCGATCACCGCCCCGTCGAGCCGAGCATCGGGTTTCGTTTCGATCACGACGGAGCGTCGGTGGTCGTCGCCGGCGACACGGTGCCGTGTGAGGGGCTCGACCAACTGTGCACGGGCGCTCAGGCGCTCGTCCACACGGTGATCCGCAAGGACGTGATCAGGACCATTCCCCTGCAGCGGATGATCGACACCCTCGACTACCACTCCTCACCCGAGGAGGCCGCGCAGACGGCGCAACGGGCGCGCATGGACACCCTCGTCCTCACCCACTACGTGCCGGCCTTCCCCTCCGGTGGTGGAGACGACTGGCGGGCGCTCGCCGCCGAGCATTTCGATGGCACGATCGAGTTGGGCGACGATCTTCACCGCGTGGAGGTGGGCTCGGGCTGATCGCTTCAGTCGGCGAACGCAGAGGGCGACATCGACAGTATGTGGCCGGTGGCAGCGGATGCCTCGCCGTGGAGGATGTCGGCATAGACCTGTGCCACTGCGTCGGGCCCGGCCGACCGGACGACGGTGAGCCACGCTGGCGCGCCGTCGAGGAAATCGCCGAGGGCGGTCCCGATCCGTCGGTTGAGCTCGCGAGCCCCCCACTCATCGGAACGCTTCTTCAGCTGGGTCGGCGCGAAGAAGAACGTCGGTTCCGGCCCGGGAAGTCCGGAGGTGTTCCCCACGTTCTCCCAATGGGTGGCGCCGACCTGGCACGAGTGGCCCAACGCGTCGCCGTAGTGGCGGTGGATCCGGCCGACCACTTCTGCGTCGCCCGCCATGTCCACCATCACCGATGGCGCCGAACCGTCGAGTTCCTCGATGTCGTCATAGAGGATCACCTCGTCGTAGAGGCCGAGACCCTCGACGAAGTCCGTGTTCCGGGCCGATGTGATGCCGATGATGGACCGGCGGCCCTTCGTGTCGGGGGCGCGGTTGCGGGTGGCCAGGCAGTGAGCGAGAGCGATCGACGTCTTCGACGACGCGCTGGTGACGAGCGTCTGACGGGCCTCGAAGAAGTCGTTGTCGGCCAGGACGTCATCGATCAGGAACGAGGTCAGGAAGAGGCCGCGCGAACAGCAGGTACTCATCGGACCGGTCCTCCCGGAACGTCGGGTCGGAACCGACGTCGTTGAAGGCGACATAGGCGGAGGCGTGGCCCCGTCGGTGGTCGCCGGCATCGACGAAACCCGATCCGGTCGCACGCGCGTCGACGACCAGCTCGTTCGCCATGGGGAAGAAGCCGAAGTAGCTGCCACCGGTCGCGATGTCGGGTGCGGTCGACTCGACAACGGTGCCCAATCCCATCACCGGTATCCGCCCCCACGGGGCATCGGTGGGGAAGAAACCCCAGTAGTCCAACATGTCGCCGGTGAGGGCGTAGGAGATGTTGTTCGCCGTCACGGCGAATCGCTCGACAGCCAGCCGCACCTGCCCGTCGGCGAGGGGAAGGGGCTCGTCGTCCACCAGACGGGTGCGTTCGAAGTTGCCACGGTCCACATCGAGGTTCATGTCGGTAATGATGCCCGCGATGCCCGGTCGACTGAATGCCGTTCGACCGGTGGGAGTCGAACCCACCGAACGACCGCGCCCGGCTCAGGATTCGTCGTGGATCTGCAGCATCCCGCCGAGGACCCCGATGTAGGCGGAGCCGTCGGGGCCGACGCTGATCGTGCCCCAGGTGTTGTCGAAGGTCCGACCCTCTCCGGCGAGGACCTCGTAGGCGACCTCGCCGGTCTCGACATCGAGGGCGGTCCACCACCATTCGTCGGCGCCGTCCGTCGCGGGCTTGGTGTAGGTGTAGACGAGCCCCGAACCGACGGAGAGCTTCGCGGTGGCGGAGGGCGCCGGAACACCCGACTCCCATGCGATCGAGCATGACCCGGCATCGCGGTCGATGTCGACGCGAACGAGTCCGCCGGGGACGGAGAGCCCTCCTTCGAGCGTCGTCATGTTCTGGTACCCGAAAGTGTTCTGGATGATCACCGACGAGTCGACACCGATCGGCGAGTTCTCCGAGGCGCTCGCGCCGCGCTCGAAGACCGGTACCGTGCACAGGGTCCGTTCTCCCTCGACCTCGCTCGCCCGGTGCATCACCACGACCTCGATGGGGTCGGCGCCGCTTCCGATGGCCACGAGGTCGGATCCCAACAACGTGGGCGTCGATCCCGACCCATGGCTGATCTGGCCGGGTCGCGAGTCATCGGAACGGTTGTAGGTCTCCCGCCAGACGACCTCGGGTGTTCCGTCGTCCGCGGCGCGGAACGAGTACATGGCGTGGTCCGACACGATGAAGACGCCGTCGGGTCCGACCGCGAAGCTGTTCTCGATCTCCTCGCCGTCGAGGACGATCGTGCGGACGTCGCCGGTCTCGGGGTCGACGGTGCCGACCACCCCGAAGCGCGACACCCACCAGTAGGTGCCCTCCCAGTCGGGCAGAACCGATGTGACCGCGTCGCAGTTGCCGATCGGCTCGAGATTGTCGGGGTCGGAGAAGCAGTCGCGCTCGGTCACGTACGAGACCAGGTCGTAGGACTCCTGCTCGACGAAGTGCGGTCCATCCGCGGTGTCGTCGATGGCGACGACCCTCAGCACCTGATCGGAATCCACCAGAACGACCCGCTCCTGGTTGTCGAGGAAGAAGTACGCCCCGCCGGAGGTGTCCTCGAAGATCAGCTGGAGATCGCCGGTGTACAGCGCCTCCGCCGCGCTGGGACGCGGTGGGAAGAGGACGCTGTCGAGCATCTCGAGCGAGTCGGGATCGACGAGTGCCAGCTCGAAGTTCTCCCGGCGACCGCACACCGTGACGATGCGTCCCTCGCGGTCGAAGGCATGGCCCGCGGAGAGCGCTCCGAATTCCGCGAGACGCACGGTGGTGGAGTCGCCCTCCGGACCGGAGGGTCGGTGTGTATCGCTCGCGAAGCTGTCGCCGTGCATGTTGTTCGACGCGCTGTCGGCCATGAAGGGATGCGTGGGCACGGTGGGAGGTGTCGTGGTCGCGCTCGGTCCGTCCGCGGAATCGTCCGTGCCGGATGTGCATGCGCCGATCGCCGTGGCCATCGTGAGCCCGATGGTGATGAGCCGTCGTCCCGCTCTCATTGGGGTTCCGCGCAGACTCCGGCACGGTTGCCGAGCGACGATCCCCGTCGACCCATACGGATCGGATCACGATCGATTCCGTTGGTGAGATAGGCGAACGACAGCCCGGTGGAGGGGTCCGCCCACGCGATCTGGCCTCCCGCTCCCATGTGGCCGAACGTCTCAGGCGACACGGTGTGACCGAATCCGCGCATGGCCGACCTCCCGTCGTCGCCCGCCACGATCAGACCGAGCGTGCGGTTCGACGCGACGCCGACCATGGGGTCGGCCATGTCGCAGAGGATCTCCGACGTCCCCGAGCGGAGCACGTCCGGATCCCACATGTCGCGTGGGTTGGCGATCATGGCCTGGCCCAGCATTGCGAGGTCCGCCGCCGTGCCGACCGCCCCGCCGCCCGGCACGCCGATGCGCCGGTACGCCGACGTGTTGAAGGCCAACAGGTGCTCCTCGGTGATCTCTCCGATCTCCGCCAGGTCGAGACCGGCGATGCCCGTGGCGGCCTCGACCTCCTCGGGAGTGGGCGGCTCTCCGCATGCGACGAGGTCGACGATGTCGTCCTGAGCGCCGTCGGATACGCCGAGGCGGAGGCGGTCGAGGCCGAGCGGTTCGGTGACGCGAGTGTGCACGAAGAGGCGGAAGTCGTCGCCGGTAACCCGTTCGAGGATCTCGGCGAGCACCCAATGCGCCGACGTGGGGTGGTACTCGAAGCGGGTTCCGGGCTCCCAGTTGAGACGCCACTGTGAGAACCGGTCGAGGCGACGGTCGTTGTCGTCCCAGTCGGTGGGCACGAACGGCGCAGCGGGAATTCCGGCGGTGTGGGTGAGGAGGTGCTCGACGGTGATCACGTCCTTGCCGTTGGTGGCGAACTCGGGGATCACCTCAGCAGCCCGGGTGGACCGTGAGACCAGACCGTCACCGATGGCCGACCACATGGCTCCGGCCATGAGGATCTTCGTGCAGCTGAAAGCGACGTAGCGCTGGGTCGGCGTCGCGTCGCCGAACGTGCGGGCGGCGAGGAGCCGACCTCTGTGGGCCAGAGCGACCTGGCACGAGGGCAGCAGGCCCGAGTCGATCTCGCGGTTGCAACGATCGAGGAGCTCGTCGACTCGTGAAGCGTCGGCTCCGGATTCCTTGACCTCGGCGACGGGGTGCCCGCCGGGATCGTCGATACGGACGGCGGTGTTCACGACGGCTCCTTCTGTCCGGTGGCGACTGCGTTGGCCCAGCGGTAGTCGGGCTTGCCACTCGGCTGCCGGACGATGTGATCGACCGTGACGAGCACGGTCGGGAGCTTGTACGACGCGAGCCGCCCGCGTCCGAATTCGCGGAGGTCGTCGAGCTCGACGGCGCGGCCCGGCCGTTCCTCGACCACGGCGACCACCCGCTGGCCCCACCTGTCGTCCGCCACGCCCGTGATGACCACATCGGAGACGTCGGGATGCCCCTTCAGCGCGGATTCGACCTCCTCGACGTACACCTTCTCCCCGCCGGTGTTGATGCATTGTCCCGATCGGCCCAGAACGACGATCGTCCCGTCGGCCTCGACCAGCGCCTCGTCACCGGGAAGTGCCCACCGCACACCGTCGACCTCCACGAACGTGGCCGCGGTCTTCTCGGGGTCCCCGTGGTAGCGGAGGGGTACCCGCCCGCCGCGTGCCAGGCGTCCGACCGTCCCCGAACCCGGTGTCACCGGTGCGAGGTCGTCTCCGAATACTGCGGTGCGGTCGTCGACCTGGAGGCGGGGTGCCCCGAAGGGGTCGCCCTCAGGAGGGCTGCCTCCGAGTTGACCCGTCTCGGACGCGCCGAAAGCGTCGACGACGACGAGGCCCGGAAACCGGGCCGACAGGCGTTCCTTGGTCGAGGGGGAGAGGATGGCGCCGCCACTGCCCAGGGCCATCAGCGACGACGTGTCGAGTCCGTCGGCTTCGGTGTCGAGCGCGTCGAGGAGCGGGCGGGCCATCGCGTCTCCGACGATCACCACGATGTTGACGCCCTCTTCGGCGACGAGCCGCCAGGTGGTGTCGGCGTCGAAGCTCCCGCCCGGCACCAACACCAGCGTGCCGCCACCGAACAGGGTGTGGAAGGCCAGCCATTGGGCACTCGCATGCATCAAGGGTGGAACGGGAAGGGCAACCAGCCCCGGGTCGAGTACCCGGTCGGCCAACTCGGAGGCCTCGGTGATGACGTTGCCGAGTTGCATCGGATCGCCACCGCCCATCGCTGCAAAGAAGATGTCCTCGTGTCGCCAGAGGACCCCCTTGGGCATGCCGGTGGTGCCACCCGTGTACACGCAGTACAGATCGTCGCCCGAGCGTCGGCCGAACGACGGCTCCGCCGACGCGGCAGCGAGTGCGGCCTCGTAGTCGACGCCGGCTCCCGAGGTCGGCGAGCCGTCGTCGACCTGGAGCACGACCCGTTGCTCGACCATGGCCTCGAGAGCAGCGTCCACCGTGTCGGAGAAACGCCGGTGGTGGATCAACCCGACCAGACCGGCGTCGCGGTACAGGTAGCGAAGCTCGCTCGCCACGTAGCGCCAGTTGATGTTCACCGGTACCGCCCTCACCTTGAAACAGGCGAGCATGCCCTCGAGATACTCGGTGCCGTTGACCAGGTGGAGCCCCACGAAGTCGCCAGGGCCGATGCCCGAGTCGGACAGGTGGTGGGCGAGGCGGGTGGCCCGCTCGTCGAGGGCGGCGAACGTGAGCCGACGCTCGCCCGCGACCACCGCGACGGACCCGGGAACGGCTCCCGCCACGCTCTCGAACAGATCCGCCAGGTTGAAGTCCACGCCAGCTCTCCTCGCTTGGGGCGCCGCGCTCGTCGACGCGCGAATATACCCAGGTTCGGTCTGTCCGAATCCAAGCGGTGAGGGGGAGATTCGCAGTGGAGGTGATGACGGGTCTCGATTCGCGGTTCTTCTACAGCGAGACCCCCACGGCCCACATGCACACCCTCAAGATCGTGGTGGTGGACGTGAGCGAGCGTCTGGACCCGCTGACCCCGGCGGTGTTCATCGATCTGCTGTCGGAGCGACTGGACCGGATGCCTGCACTCCGGCGCCGTGCCATCGCCATCCCCTACCGGCTCGGTCAACCGGTGTGGATCGACGACGCGGATCTCGATCTGAGCCGCCACATCCGTTGGCGGATCGCTCCCGCCCCCGGTGGCCTGCGTGAGTTGTCCGACATCGCGGCTGAGATCGCGGCCGTACCCCTCGACCCGGAGTTGCCTCTGTGGGACATGACCGTGGTCCACGGCCTCGAGCGGAATCGGGTGGCGGTGATCGTCAAGCTCCACCATGCGGTCGCGGACGGGGGAGCGGCCGTGGCCATGTTGGTCAACGCCTTCGTGACCGATCCCGGCGAGGCGATCACCGAACCCGCACGTCCCGAGCCCGTGCCGACCCGCCCACAGCTCCTGGAGGTGACCGCACGCGTCCGTGCCGATCAGGTGCGAAACCTTCCGCAGCTCGGCCGCGAGATGTACAGGGGAATGCGGGCGGCGAGGCTGGCCGGTCAGGAAGCGGAGGGTGCGCTGGCCATGCCGTTCACCGGCCCGAAGACGCCCCTGAACGTATCGCTCACGCCTGCGCGGACGTTCGCCATGGCGGAGCTCCCCATGGTCGATCTGCTGACGGTCAAGCGATCGGCCGGCACGACGCTCAACGTCGTCTTCCTCACGCTCGTCGCCGGCGGGCTGCGCCGCTACCTGGCGGCTCGAGACGAGCTGCCCGACGCGACGCTGGTCGCGGGAGTGCCGCTCGGGACGATGATCGATCCGACGAGACTGAGCGGGAATCACGTCGACAACATGTATGTCCCGCTGGGAACCGACATCGCCGACCCGGTCGAACGGTTGCGGACGGTCGACGGAGCGGCTCGTGCCGCTCGCGGTGTCCGGGCGGCGCTGGGCCACGAGATGTTGGAGCGCCGGGCCGCCCTCACCCCGCTTCACCTCTACCCGCTCGGGCTCCGGCTGTGGGCCCGCAGTCACCTGTCGAACCGGGTGCGCCCGCCGATCAACCTGATCGTGTCGAACGTGGCCGGCCCCCGTCTTCCGTTGTCGACCGACGGAGGGGTGATCAGCGGCCTGTTCTCCGTGGGACCGATCCTCGAGGGGATCGGGATGAACGTCACGGCGTGGAGCTATGTCGACCACCTCAACGTGGCAGTGCTGGGATGCCCGACCAGCCTGCCCGACCCTTGGGAGTTCATTCGAGGCGTCGAGGAGGAGCTGGACCAGCTCGGCGAGCTGGTGCTCACCGATCGTTGACGGCGAGGCAGAACCCATCGGCGGTGAACTAAGCAGGGGACGGCACCGACCCTCATCAGACGGGAGCACGACCATGACCGAGCAGGATGCGCTGGCGCTCAAGGCCGCGAGCGAGGCGACGCGGCGTCGGCTCTCCGCCGCGGTGGTCGATTTCGACGACGCCACCGACGAAGCGGCGGCCCGCCGCGGGCTGGTCGCCGAGCACCCCACCGGACGCATCGTTCACAAAGGACACCAGCTGTGGGACGTCGCCGACCGCGACTTCATCCGGGCCGATGAGAACGCGCCCGACACCGTTCACCCCGGCCTGTGGCGTCAGGCCCGACTCAACTCGATCCACGGGCTGTTCGAGGTGGCCGAGGGCGTCTGGCAGGCCCGCGGCTACGACATCTCCAACATCACGTTCATGGCCACCGACTCGGGCTGGCTCGTCATCGATCCCCTCACCACGGAGGGGACGGCGGCGGCGTGTCTGGAGCTCGCGAACACGTCGCTCGGTGAGCGGCCTGTCGTGGCGGTGATCTACACCCACAGCCACGTCGACCACTACGCGGGGCGTGAAAGGGGTGACCTCGGTCGAGGCGGTCGACGCCGGGGACGTGCGGATCATCGCTCCCGACGGATTCATGCGCGAGGCGGTCGGGGAGAACGTCACCGCGGGTCCGATCATGCAGCGTCGAGCGATGTTCCAGTTCGGACCGCTGCTCGCGCCGGGCCCGCGGGGCCACGTCGACTGTGGCCTGGGAATGTCGATCCCCGTCGGGGAGGGCGGGCTCATCCCGCCGACCGAGACGATTGTCGAGACGGGCGAGGAACTCGACATCGACGGGCTCCGGGTCGTCTTCCAGAACACGCCCGATGCCGAGGCGCCGGCCGAGATGAACTTCTTCTTTCCCGATCTCCGTCTGCTGTGCATGGCGGAGAACTGCACCCACACGCTGCACAACCTCTATCCGATCCGCGGGGCACAGACCCGCGATGCACTGGCCTGGAGCAAGTACATCCAGGAGGCCCTCCACATGTGGGGCGGCTCGACCGACACGATGTTCGCCAGCCACCACTGGCCGCGTTTCGGCGGCGACGACGTTCGGGCGTTCCTGGCTCTGCAGCGTGATGTCTACCGCTGGATGCACGACCAGACGATGCGACTCGCCAACCACGGCTTCACGCCCGACGACATCGCGGATCAGCTCTCGATGCCCGACAGCTTCGCCTCACAGTCCCACGTCCAGGGCTATTACGGGACCGTCTCGCACAACGTGCGGTCCGTCTACAACCGGTATCTCGGGTGGTACGACGGCAATCCGGCCCACCTGCATCCGCTGCCTCCCGCCGATGCGGGCGCCCGGTACGTCGAGATGATGGGTGGAGCGGACAGCGTCGTCGGTGCAGCCCGCGAGTACTTCGACCGCGGTGACTACCGCTGGGTGACCCAGGTTCTCGATCACGTCGTCTCGTCGGATCCGGACAACGCCGAGGCCCGCCGGCTCTCCGCCGATGCCATGGAGCAACTCGGCTATCAGGCCGAGTCGGCGACGTGGCGCAACGCCTACCTGTGCGGAGCCGGGGAACTGCGGTTCGGCTCGCTCAACCTGGGACCGATGATGCCGCACCGCACTGCCGAGGCGATGAACGCGGAGCAGATCATCGAGATGATGGGCGTCAGGTTCGACCCGACCCGATTCGGCGCGGCGGCGACGATCATCCTCAACATCTCGGATCTCGGCGAGACACACCTGGTGGGGGTCTCCAACAGCGCCATCCATCATCAGGCCACGCCGCCGGACTCCGACGTCGACGCGGCCGACGTGGTCGTGACCGTGACGAAGCCGGCGCTCGTCGACCTGACCCACCACGCCGACCATCACGACGCCCACCTCGCGGCCGGCGATCTCGCCGTCGACCGCGGTGACGGATCGGTCTTCAGGGCCTTTCTCGACGCTCTCGATGTCTTCATGACCGCGCCACTCGTCGAGTTGCAGCGGCGACGCTAGGCGCGACCGAAGGCCGCCATCCCGATCGCAGGCGCAGGCGAACACCGCGTCGTAGGCTGGGTGCGCCACAGGGGGCTTCACCGGAGGGCAGGTGACACGATGTTCCAGCGGATCGTTGCGGGAGCGAGCCGAGCCGAGAGCGCCCGATCGGTCGGGCGGCAGGCGGCCGACATGGCCAATGCCATGGGTGCCGAACTCCATCTGGTCTCCTGCTTCGACCCGTCCGAGAATCGGGAACGGCCGGTGGACGCTCATCTGCAGGATCTGCTGGACTCCCTGGGCCGGGCCGCGAAGGGCTCCGTGGTCACTCACGTGTTGCCCGAGGATCCGATCGACGGGATCCTCGCCGTCGCCGCCGAGTGCGACGCTGACCTCATCATCGTGGGCAACAAGGGCCTGCGGGGTCCTCGCCGCGTCCTGGGAAGTGTGCCGAAGGCCGTGAGCCAACGCGCCGACTGCGCCGTGCTGATTCTTCCCACGACCTGAGTCCGGCGGCGGTCCGATGTCGTCGGCGCCGGAGATCAGTTCGACGACGTACCGAAGAGCCGCGTGTTCGGCGCGGTTCCCACCGTCACCGGTATCGCCGGCATCGTCCGTCGGCGCCGCAGGCGGAGCAGGCCGAACCCGGCGGCGATGAAGGCGCTGGAGAGGGCGACGTTGGGCAGCGGTGATCCACCGGTGGTCGGAAGGCCGACCACGCTGGGGCTGGTTGAGGTCGTCGAGGTCGGGGTGGTGGCGACGCCCTGAACCTCGGTGCCGTCGGTCCCCGGGGGTGTCGTGCCCGCAGGCACCACCCCTGCGGTGTCGGACCCGTCGGGACCGAGGGTCGTCATCGTGGTGTCTCCGGGCGTCCCGCCGTTGATCGTCGTGGTCGGCGCCACCTCGGTGGGCTGTGTGGTGGTGGTCGTGGTGCTGGTCGTGGTGGTCGTCGTCGTCGTGGGCCCGCAGCCGGATCCCCACCACTGGAGGGCCGACCACGTCGGTGGGAAGTCGAAGAGCAGCGGACCGTGCATCGGGCCGGTGCTCGGTTGGATCCGATCGGGTGTCCGGCCGGTGACGACGTCGAACTGAACGGGTGCGCAGCCTTTGGTGAACCGGACCGTCGTGACGCCCGCCTCGACCTCGATCGTCGTCGCCTCCACTTTGTCCTGGGGCCACGGATAGAAGAAGTTCGGTGGCATGGAGTAGACGACCGCGGTGACGGGTTCGCAGATCGGGGCCGTCGCGTTGATGGTGACAGTGAAGTAGCGGTCTGTGTTGGTGGTGCTGCCCGTCGCGGCGTCACGGGCCGGCAGACAGTCCGGACGGCCGGGCCCGGGATCGTGGGTCACCGTGATCGCCGACGCCGGCGGGCCAGGGTCGGCAGCACCAACGGGCGCGGAGACGCCCAGGCAGAGAGCCGTCACTGTCGCGACACCACCCAGGGTGGCCGAGGCGGCCCGCACCGCCGACCGTTTGTTCCGCACCGACGACAACGGTACACCTGGGTGAGACGGGTGAACAGGTGCGACATCGGCCGACACCGCGTCGTTCGGGTGTCACTGAACCCGATCCAGGGCAATCACGACCGGGTCGGTGTTCGCCTCGCCGACGGGCGCAGTCGGCGTCGACGCCAGCGGACTGCCGCGCCGCCGGCCGCCGCGACCGCGACGACGAGAAGCAGGGTCACGGTCCACGTTCTCCGGGCGCCCAGCCGACGGGGAACCCCGTCGTCGATCGCGATCACGTCGACGTACAATCTCCGCTCACCCTCGGGCTCGCCCGCCCCGCCGGACCAGCCGTGGTACACCATCCACACGTCGCCGAGGGCGGAGAAGAACTCCTGGCCCCCGGGGCCGCTCGCGAAGGTGGTCGAATCCATCCATGGCTCATCGGAGCCCTCGGGCCGGTGGCACGGCCCGGTGATGCTCTCGCAGACGGCGTAGCCGATCCCGTAGTTCGCGGAGTCCCACGCGTTTCCGGAATAGAAGAGGTAGACCCGACCGCCGGCGAGAACCATCGAGGGGCCTTCGATCAACCCGCCGTCCCAGGTGCCGGCGGCATCGATCAGGCGGGTCGGCGACCCCACGAGCGAGCGGTGGTCGGGACCAAGGCGTTGGACCCATATCGATGTGGGCAGGTCGCAGCAGTTCCCGTCGTTCTTGAACAGCAACCATTCGGTGCCGTCGGCCTCGACGACCACGCTCGGGTCGATGCTGCCACCGAGATCGCGCTGGCACACCATCGGCTCGGCGGAGCTGTCGACGAAGGGGCCGGCGGGCGACGCGGCGACGGCGCTCGAGATGCACTGCGTCGTCGTGCCCGAGACGCGGGTCGTGTAGTACAGGACGTACCCGTCGTCGGTGGCGAGCACTGCGGGTGCCCACACGGCTCCGGGCTCGGACCAGGCCGGAAGCTCGGGGAGTGCCTCGCCGAGATAGCTGGCGATCGGGCTTCCCTCGACGACCATCACCGGAACATTCACGTCCCGCGTGTTGGTGGCGTAGGCGAAGAACCGGTCGCCGACCCTCAACACGAAGGGATCGGCGAAGTCGCCGGGGTAGATCGGCCGCCCCAACAGAAGTCCGGTCACCGGACTCAGGGCCGTGGCATCCCCGGAGCGGAGCTCTGCGTCCTCGGCCGGACCGTCGGTTCGTGGGCGTTGGCCCGGAGCGGCGGCACCGGCATCGGGTTGCCCGGAGCACGCTGCGGCCAGCAGAGCGATGGCAACAGCGGCGAGCCGCCTGAACCGCGGCACCACGGCACCGACGGCAGTGGGGCCCGTGACCCTTCTCACGTCAGGAGATCTGCGAGGAGCTCGCGGACCCTGCGGTCGATCTCGTCACGAATCGGTCGCACGTCCTCCACCCCCAGCCCGGCAGGGTCGGCGAGTTGCCAGTCCAGGTAACGAACTCCGGGGAACAGGGGGCATTCGTCGCCGCACCCCATCGTGATGACCACATCGGATTCCGCCACCGCAGTGTCCTCGAGCCGTGTCGGCCGGGCTCCCCCCGCGTGGAGGTCGATGCCGATCTCGGCCATGGCTGCGACGACAGCGGGGTTGATCGCCTCGGCAGGAGCGGTGCCCGCCGAGCGGACCACCACTCCGGCTCCGCCGTGGTGCGTCATCAGCGCGGCGGCCATCTGTGAGCGGCCGGCATTGTGGATGCAGACGAAAAGGACCTCGGGTCGGCGCGTCACTTCCGCCACGCTATTGGCCGGTGCGGAGCGGACGGGACTCCGGCGGCGCGGCAGCGAGGTGCACGACATCGAGCCACGCCTTGACGGCGGCGTCGGGAATCCCGTCACACCGACCCGCATCGCACCGATCCGCATCGCGGGAGCGCCGCTACGATCCGGCACCATGACCGATCGCCCCGAAATTGGCCGGCTGTCCCTCGAGAAGAAGGTCAGGCTGTGCTCGGGTCGCGACATGTGGAGCCTCGAGGAGGTCGACGAGCTCGGGCTGCGGTCGGTGGTGGTCACCGACGGGCCTCACGGGCTCAGACGCAACGGCCCCGACATCACGGGGATGATCGAGGGTGCGCCGGCCACGTGCTTCCCCACTGCGTCGGGACTCGCCGCCAGCTGGGATCCCGCTCTGGTCCGCGCCGTCGGAGCGGCGATCGGGCGGGAGGCCGTCGCCCAGGAGGTTGCCGTCGTCCTGGGGCCCGGCGCGAACATCAAACGGCACCCGCTGTGTGGGCGGAACTTCGAGTACTTCTCCGAGGACCCGTTCCTCACCGGCGAGATGGCTGCCGCGATGATCGACGGAATCCAGTCGGTCGGGGTGGGGTCCAGCCTGAAACATTTCGCCGTCAACAACCAGGAGACGATGCGGATGGTCGTCGACGCCATCGTCGACGAGCGGTCCCTGCGCGAGATCTACCTCGCCGGGTTCGAACGGGCGGTCATCTCGTCGCGGCCCACCACCGTGATGTGCGCCTACAACAAGGTGAACGGCACCTACGCGTCGGAGCACCGTTGGCTCCTCACCGAAGTGCTCCGCGACGAGTGGGGCTTCGATGGCCTCGTCATGACCGACTGGGGCGCGACCAACGACCGGGTGGATGGCCTCGACGCCGGGCTGGATCTGGAGATGCCGGGGAGCGCCGGCATCCACGACGAGGCACTGCGCGACGCGGTCAGGAAAGGTCGTCTCGACGAGACGACGCTCGACCGGTCCGTGGAGCGGGTGATCGAGGTGATCGCCCGGGGCAACGAGCTGTCGGCCGTCGCCGGTGAGTGCGATCTGGACGAGCACCACCGTCTCGCGCGACGCGCCGCCGCGGAGACGGTGGTGTTGTTGACCAACGACGGTGTCCTGCCGCTCGATCGTGACCACACCGTGGCGGTGATCGGCGGTTTCGCCACCGCTCCCCGGTATCAGGGCGCGGGGAGTTCGATGGTCACTCCCACGCGACTCGACACCGCTCTCGATTCATTCGAGTCGATCGTGTCCGAGCCCGGCCGGGTGACGTTCGCACAGGGGTACGACCCCCTGTCCGACGACGTGCGCCCCGATCTCATCGACGCCGCGGCCGACGCGGCACGCGACGCGGCAGAAGCGGTTGTCATCGTCGGTCTGCCGCCCAGCTACGAGTCCGAGGCGTACGACCGAGACCATCTCCGACTGCCCCGACAGCACGACGACCTGGTGCGAGCGGTGTGTCGAGCCAACCCGAGGACGGTCGTGGTGCTGTGCAACGGCGCACCGGTGGAGATGCCGTGGGTGGAGGAACCCGCCGCGATCCTGGAGGCATACCTCGGTGGCCAGGGTGGGGGAGCGGGGATGGTCGACGTCCTCTACGGCCGCGTGTCGCCCGGAGGGAGGCTCGCCGAGACCTTCCCGGTTCGTCAACGAGACGTGGGATCGGACCCGTGGTTCCCCGGCACCGGTCGCCAGGTCCAGTACCGCGAGGGCATCCACGTCGGATACCGCTGGTTCGACGCGGCCGACGTCGAGGTGCTGTTTCCCTTCGGTCACGGTCTCGGCTACACCGACTTCGAGTACTCGCCCCTCGAGATCACCGCTCAACCCATGGCCGACGGTGTCGCCGGCGCGCTCTCCGACCTGGCGGTCACCGCGGGTCTGCGGATCACGAACGTGGGGGACAGGGCCGGCTCCGAGGTGGTTCAGCTCTACGTCAGGCCCCTCAACGCCTCGGTTCAGCGACCCGAGCGCGAGTTGAGGGGCTTCGAGAAGGTGTTCCTCGAGCCGGGTCAGTCGCGGGCCGTGGAATTCCGCCTGGACCGTCGCGCGTTCTGCTTCTACGACGTGGACTCGGGTGGATGGCGGGTGGATGCTCCCGACTACGAGCTGCTCGTCGGCTCGTCATCTCGCGACATCCGTCGAATCGCATCGTGCGGCGTTGCCTCCGACGCGACCGTGGTCGACCCGGCGGTGGCAATGGACCCGCGAGGTGTCTCGCCGGAGCTGATCGCCGATCAGGCCAGATTCGAGTCGATGCTCGGCCATCGTGTGCCCCCGGCCGATCCGGTCCGGCCGTTCAACCGCAACTCGACGCTCGGCGAGGTGAGCGACACGTGGCCGGGCGCGCTGCTCGGAAGGGTTGCGGCGCGCATGGTCCGGTCCCGATTGGGCGCCGAGATCGACGACGGTCTGACGATGGTCATCGAACGGGCGATGACCGAAGCGCCGCTTCGCCTTCTGGCCGCCTCGAGTGAGGGACGGATCGGGTTTCGGGCCCTCGACCGTTTCATCGCACTCCTCAACCGATGGCCGGCGCGTCGGGGGTCGCGGCGTGGCGATTGATACGGTCCGGTGCCGATGACCTCACCCCCCGACGACTCCTCGAGCAGCCTGGCGATCAGCGTCCGCACCAGGCGGGTGGCGGTCGTCGTGGTGGCCGCGCTGGCCGGTGCCGCGGCCCTGTTCCTCGCCCTCAACCTGTGGCTCAGTTCCGGCGAGACCCCCGATGCGTTCGCGTCGAGCGAACTCGGAGGGGACGACCCCGCCGGAGCGTCCCCCGAACCCTCCGTCGAGGGGACCGACGACCCGGCGCCGGGCCCCCGGAGCGGAGTGTGGACCGTGCAGTTGGACGCGGCAGCCGACGCCGGTGTCGGCTATCGCATCGTCGAGGACGTTCCCGTGGGCGGCCCCGAGGTGGTTGTCGCCCGTACGCGCGACGTCGCCGGTGAGATCGAACTCGACGGTGACGTGCTGACGTCTGCGGTGGCCGAGGTCGCCCTGGACGCCCTGGCCAGCGACAACTCCCTCAGGGACCAGACGGTCGCACGGGACTATCTCGAGACCGCCACGTTCCCCACGGCCTCGATCCGACTCGCCGAACCGACGAAGCTGAACGTGCCCGCCTCGCCCGGCGTGGTCGAACCGATCTCCCTTCAGGTCGAGCTCTCCCTCCATGGCGTGACCGACACGGTGACGGTGTCGGGTGGTGCGCAATGGTCGGCCGACGTCATCGAGATCGTCGGATCGGTCGACATCTCCTTGAGCCGGTTCGGCGTGACCCGTCCCGAGCTGTTGGGGCGATCCGCACGCGACGAGGCGATCGTCGAGCTCAAGCTGCAGTTCGCGCCGACCGACTCCGACGGCTGATGGACGACGACGCCTCGCCACCGACACGTCCCCGCAACGTCTGCGTGGTGTTGTTGGACTCGCTCAACCGCCATCTGCTGGGTTCCTACGGAGGGACCGAGTTCGACACTCCCCATCTGGACCGGTTCGCCGCGGGGCGGGCAGTGAGATTCACCCGACACGTCACGGGTTCGCTCCCGTGCATGCCGGCCCGTCACGACATCCTGTGCGGCGCTCTCGACTTCCTCTGGAAGCCGTGGGGTTCGATCGAGGCCTGGGAACAGCCGATCACGCGGGCGTTGGGGCGCTCCGGAGTGACGAGCTATCTGGCCACCGATCATCCGCATCTCTTCGAGAGCGGCGGCGAGAACTACCACGTCGACTTCGCCGGCTGGGACTACACCCGGGGGCACGAGAGTGACCCCTGGCGCACCTTCGCGGATCCCTCATGGGTGGGGGTGCCGACGATGCCGGCGAACAGGGGCCGGTGGTTCCCCTCCGCGATGCTCGGGGCCGATCTCGGTGACATGGCCTATGACCGGAGCCGCACGTTCTTCCGCGAGGAGACCGACTATCCCGGCCCCCGAACCATGACGGCCGCGGCTGACTTCCTCCGCGACGCGGTTCGACATCACGATCGTTGGTTCCTCTTCGTCGACGAGTTCGACCCCCACGAGCCCTTCGACACCCCCGAACCCTGGGCGAGCCGCTACCAGGACGGCCCCTGGCCCGGCGAGTGGATGATCTGGCCGCCGTACGTCGACGGCGGAGTCTCCCACGGCCACATCACCGCGGCGGAGGGCCGCCACCTGCGGGCCAACTACGGAGCGAAGCTCTCGATGATCGACCACTGGTTCGGTCGGATCCTCGACGAGTTCGACCGGCAGAACCTGTGGCAGGACACGGCGCTCATCGTCTGCACCGATCACGGCCACTACCTGGGCGACGTTCGCTCCGGACGCGACATCTGGGGCAAGCCTGGTGTCCCCCAGTACGAGCCGCTCGGGCACACCCCCTTGCTGATCTCGTGGCCGGGAGTGGCCCCGGGGTCGACGTGTGACGCACTCAGCACCAACGTGGACCTGTTCGCCACCATCTCGGACGTCTTCGACGTGGAGGTGGAACACCGGACCCACGGTCGATCCCTGGCCCCGCTGTTGGCGGGGGAGACCACGTCGGTGCGCGACTGGGCCATCGGCGGGGTCTGGGGCAACTGGGTCCAGGTCACCGACGGGCACCACAAGTACGCCCGGGCCCCCGTCGACATCGACGTCCCTCTCACGATGTGGTCGAATCGGTGGTCGACGATGCCCACGCACATCGCGGGCTTCGAGGAGCTTCCTCCTCCCGATCAGAGGGCATGGCTCGACACCATGCCGGGCTCCGATGTCCCCGTGATCCGCCAGCCGTTCCTGCCCGGTGACCGCACTCCCATGTGGGCGGGTGGTGCCGGCATGGTCGGTGAGCATCACCTCTATGACGTCGACACCGATCCCGACGAGTCCCAGAACCTCGTCGGTGGACCCACAGAGGCCGAGTTCGTCGAACTCCTACGACATGCGCTCGCCGAGCTCGAGGCACCGACCGACCATGTCCAGCGGTTGGGCATCGCCTGAGGGCCGCCGGCGACGGCCGCGCGCTAGCCCAGCGACCGGAGGTCGACCACGAAGACGAGGGTCTCGTTGCCGGCGATGACGCCTCCGGCCCCGGCGGCCCCGTAGCCCAGGTGTGGGGGAATGGTCAGCATCCGTCGACCACCCACGGCCATCCCCGCCACCCCGCGGTCCCACCCGTCGATGACCTGCCCTGCTCCCAGGCGGAAGCTGAACGGTGATCCCGAGTTCCACGAGGCGTCGAACTCCCCCGAGGTCGACCATGCCACGCCGACGTAGTCGACGGTGACGGTGGCCCCCGCCACCGCCTCGGCTCCGTCGCCCACGACGAGATCCTCGATCACGAGATCGGTGGGCGGATCGCCCTCGGGAACGGTCACGGTCGGCTTGGAGTGAGTGTCCATGACGCGAACGATATTCGCTCTGCGGCTGTCGTCGGTCAGTGGAGACTCCGAGGCGCCGTCACGGAGCCTCATCGACGGGCGGCACGAGCACCAACGGCACCGACGCCCGGTGCAGCACCTTCATGGCGACACCGCCGGCGCGGAGCCCGGTGAATCCACCCGCTCCGCGGGTGCCGGTGACCAACACGTTGCCGCCACGGGCGCTCGTCACCCCGAGGAGTCCGTCGGCGGGATGGAGGTCTCGCTGGGCGACGAACTGCACGTCGACCCCTGCGTCGGCGATCGGAGCGGTCCACTCGGCAAGGTGTCGTTCGGCGTCACGACGCCAGTTGTCCGAACTCGAGCTGGACGTCCACTCGAACACCGGCTCGGCGACCGAGACGGCCACCACCGATGCGTCCGCCTGCGCGGCCAGATGCGCGCACCACGTGATCGCGGCGAGGGATTCGTCCGACCCGTCGACGCCCAGAACGATCCGCTCGACCGCGTCGCACACGTTGGGAGGTATCACCGCGAGCGGTCGTCGGGCGTGATGCGCGACGTATTCGACGACGCTGCCGAGGTGCATGAACCCCGGTCCTCCGGAGCCCCCGGTCCGCCCGAGAACCACGAGATCCGCGCCGTCGGCCTCGGCTACGTCCAGCAGGACCGTCCGGGCGTCGCCGGCGATGGTCTCGGGTCGGATGGCGGAGCCCGAGCCCTCCGCTCGGCGAATCCAGTGTCCCTCCAGCAACTCGTGACGCTCGTCGATGATCTCGGAGCGGCGCGCCTCGGACACTCCCTCGAAGGGGTAGTCCAAGGCGTAGACCGCATGGATCTCCGCTCCGACCTTCGCTGCGAGATCTGCTGCCCAGCACAGCGCCTGTCCCGCCGCTGCCGAACCGTCGACGCCCACCACGAATCGCTTCATCTGTGATCATCCTCTCTGTCGTCGCTCTCATCCTCGCGGACCCGGTCCGGTCGTTGTAGGGCCGTTGGTCCGCACATCGCCAGCTGTGCCCCGAGGGGTCGCCGAGATATCGCCACGTCCTGGGAGGATGTCACACCATGAGGCGAAGGGCCGCGGGTGATCGCCCGCCGACGCGAAGGGTCGCTGTCGTGGGCGTCGCGATCATCGCTGTCGCATTGGGTGTGGGCGTTCGGCTGGCGACCTTGCAGCAACGCGACGTCGAGCCGTCGGCCGTCGCCGACAGCACCTCCACCCCGCCGCGGTGGCGCAGCCCACTGACCGGCCTCGGCTCCGACACACCCGATCAGCGGCGGGCCGTCGTCGTCAAGGTCGATGCCCATCCCAGCGTGTCGCAGTTCCCGGGCCTCGAGCGCGCCGATCTGGTCTACGAGGTCATGGTGGAAGGCGGCATCGCGCGTTACCTGGCCATCTTCGAGAGCCGAGACGCCGAACGGGTCGGTCCGGTCCGTTCCCTGAGGAGCTCGGACTTCGACCTCGTCGCCAATCTCGGCGATGCCGTGGTCGTCGTCTCGGGGACGAACGAACCGACCGCAGAGGCCGCCCGATCGGAGGCTCTGGCCCTCTTCACGCCGCAGTCTCCTGGTGCCGATGAGGCATTCCGCCGCGATGACCGGCTCGGTGCTCCTCACAACCTCTTCGTGGCGACGACGGCCGTCCGTTCGGCACTGCCGCAGAGCGGCGTCGTCAGCGCGCCGTTCGAGTTTTCGCAGCGGCCCGAGAGGGGCACGCCCGTTGCGGGACTCCGTGTCGGGGTGGGCGATGCGACCGACAGCGTCGTCGTGTGGAACGAGGAACGCCGCGAGTGGTTGCGGTGGCGCGACGGAGAGCCACAACTCGACGGTGGGGATCGACAACTCGGAACGGACACGGTGCTCGTCCTGACCACCCGGTACACCCACCCTTCGTGGGACGCTGCCGTGCCCGAGGCCGTGTCGGTCGGCGAAGGTGGCGGTGTGTTGCTCGCAGGCGGGAGGCAGGTCGAGGTCACGTGGAGTCGCGCCGCGGCGGGCCTTCCGTTCGTGATGACGGGCCCGGCCGGCGAGTCCGTGGAGCTGCCGCCGGGGAGGACGTGGGTCGCCTTCGCCCCTCCCGGTTCCACCGGCCCCCTCGACTCCCGCGAGGTGTCCGAGATCACCGACGGGTGACCGAGTGGGCGTCCGTTCGTGCCGGTTCCGGGCACGCCGAGCGACGCCGGTGCCGCACTAGCGTGCATCCATGGCATCGATCAGCGGTCGCATGGCACACCTACTGAGCACGAAACTCCCTGCGCTCGGCCGAATGGGTACGAAACGGCAGATTCAGCAGTTCCGTTCCAGCAAAGGGCGCAAGGGCAACCAGATCATGGGACGGCCGGTGTTCCTGCTCGACGTGGTGGGACGCAGCAGCGGCGAACCCCGACCGGTGATGTTGATGCTGGTGCGCCGCGGCGACGATGTCGTGGTCACGGGATCGAACGGCGGAAACCCCGACACCCCCAACTGGTACAAGAACCTGACCGCCGCGGGACGGGCGCACGTCGAGGTCGGCGCCGAGCGCTGGCCCGTGTCGGTTCGCGAGCTGCCCGAGGGAGCCGAGCGCGAGGAATGCTGGAGCCTGCTCGTCGCGGCCTACCCCGACTTCGCGACGTACCAGGAACTCACCGACCGACGGCTTCCGGTGGCGGTGCTGGAACGCGCCACGTCGTAGCGGTCGCGGTCGTGCGGGGTCCGGTCGCCCTCCGACCCTAGGATCTCGCCATGGCCGACGCATTCATCATCGACGCATGTCGCACCCCCCGGGGGATCGGCAAGCAGGGCAAGGGCGCTCTCGCCCACCTCCACCCCCAACACCTCGGAGCGACGGTGTTGGCCGCGTTGGTGGAGCGCAACGGCATCGACACCTCCGACGTGGACGACGTCGTATGGGGCACCAGTTCTCAGGTCTGTGAGCAGAGCGGCGACCTGGGTCGCATGGCCGCGCTGGACGCCGGCTACGACGTGCGGGCCAGCGGCGTGACCCTCGACCGCTTCTGTGGGTCGGGGATCACCAGTGCCAACATCGCCGCCACGGCGATCATGGCCGGCATGGAGGACCTCGTGGTGGCGGGCGGCACCGAGATGATGTCGCTCCCGAAGAAGGGAATGCTGCCGATGGGTGCGAACAATGCGCACCTCCAGGAGATCCACCCGCAGTCCCACCAGGGAGTGTGCGCAGACGCCATAGCGACGATCGACGGCATCCCCCGACCGGCACTCGATGCCCTGGCAGCCGGGTCCCAGGCCCGCGCCGCGGTCGCCATCGCGGAGGGCCGGTTCGACCGGAGCCTGGTGCCGGTGTTGAATCTCGATGGCAGTGTGGCACTGGATCACGAGGAATTCCCCCGCCCCGGCACCACCGTGGAGTCCCTCGCCGCCCTCAACCCGAGCTTTCCGGCCGTGGCCGACTACCGCCACACCCCCGAGTCGTTGACGTTCCGCGAGCTCATCAACAAGAAGTATCCCGATCTCGAGATCGAACACGTCCACCATGCGGGCAACTCCTCGGGAGTGGTCGACGGTGCGGCCGCGCTGTTGTTCGCGAGCGAGCAGTACGCCCGGGCCCACGGCCTGCGGCCGCGGGCCCGCGTCGTGGCCACCGCCAACATGGGCGACGACCCGACCCTGATGCTGAACGCACCGGTGCCCGCAGCCCGCAAGGTGTTGGACCGGGCCGGCATGACTCTCGACGACATCGATCTCTTCGAGATCAACGAGGCCTTCGCCGTGGTGGCGGAGAAGTTCCAGCGCGATCTCGACCTCGATCGCGACAGGGTCAATGTCAATGGGGGAGCCATGGCCCTCGGACACCCCATCGGAGCGACGGGGGCGATCCTCATCGGGACCGTTCTCGACGAGCTCGAGCGCCGCGACGCCCAGATCGGGCTGGTCACCATGTGTGCGGGCGGCGGGATGGCACCCGCCATCATCATCGAACGGGTCTGAACATCCCGGGAGCCCGCCAGATCGCTGCGGTGAGCGGAGGCATCACGTGAGCACCATCCTTCGATTCGACCTGAGGTGCGGGCCGCTCAGCTCCTCGACCATCGGCGAGCTCTACGCGGCCGCCCTCGACATGTGTGAGTGGGGCGATGCCCACGGCTCGCTCACGGCGGTCTTCTCCGAACACCACGCCAGCCCCGACGGGTACCTTCCCTCGCCGATCGTCATGGCGGCCGCGGCGGCAGCGCGCACAACCCGACTCCCGATCAACATCGGCGCTCTGCTGGCACTGATGTACGACCCGGTGAAGCTTGCCGAGGACATGGCCGTGCTCGACCACCTCAGCGACGGCAGGGTCAGCTACACGATCGGTCTCGGATACCGCGATGCCGAGTACGCCATGTTCGGCGTCGATCCCACTCGACGTGGAGCGGCGATGGACGAACACATCGAGGTCCTCCGGCGCGCCCTGTCGGGAGAGTCGTTCTCGTGGCGCGATCGGTCCGTGGACGTCCGTCCCAGACCCCTGACACCGGGCGGTCCGCCGATCGGATACGGCGGTGGGACCCCTGCTGCGGCGAGGCACGCCGCGCGCCACGGCCTGGCGTTCCTTCCCCAGAACAGCGACCCCGATCTCGCCCGGGCCTACGACGAGGCTGCAACCGCGGCCGGCAACCCGCCGGGGCTCACCCTGGGTCCTCCGGCGGGATTCCCCACCGCCGTGTTCGTCTCCCGGGACATCGACGCTGCGTGGGATCGGCTCGCCCCCCACGTTCTCCACGACGCCGTGGCCTACGACACGTGGAGGACCGACGCCGGTCTGGGTTCCGTCTTCGACGTCGGTGTCGACCCCCTCGAGACCGTACGTCGCTCCGGCGACTACCGGATCGTGACCCCTGCCGGGGCGGTCGACCTGCTCGAGGACGTCGGGGTTCTGGCTCTTCATCCGCTGGTGGGCGGGTGCCCCCCAGCCGAGGGCTGGCAGACGCTGCATCTGATCGAGACCGACGTCCTGGGGCACTGACGGGACTGACCGGGAGCACGCCTGGCGGCGCGTCACTCCCGCCCGATCACCTCGGAGTCGGTCCTCCCGGTCTGGGCCGCGTAGACGTCGACGAGGGTCGGTCCGAGCCAGAGGGCCACCTCTTCCGCCGCGTCGTTGGTGAAGTGGACGCCATCGGGACGGAGCTCGTCGTCATCGGGGCGGGCGGCGACCCACGAGGCGAGGTCGACCATCTCGACCCGGTCGTTGGCCGCGGCGACGTCACGCAGCATCTCCCGGAAGCGCTCCATCCGGGCCGGATCGGACTCGGCGAACTGCTCGTCGGGAGCACGCCCGTCGACCCGTCCGTACTCCACGTCGGGGGGGGACAGCAGAACGACCATCACGTTGTCCTCGAGCAGCGTGTCGACGCCGCGCCGGAGACTGTCCTCGATCGCCACATCCAGTTCGGGGTCCTCGCCGATGGTGAGGAACTCACCGCCACTGTCGAGCTGCTGATCGACCACCTCCCACGGTCCCAGCTGAACCACGGCGATGTCGGCGGGCCCCTCGCCCGAGGTTCGAGCCCACTCCGCCATCCAGTTGGCGCAATTCTGTTCGAACGGTACGGTTTCGCCCCGGATCCGGCGCTCGCCACCTGAGATCAGCCCGCACCCGAGGTCGGCCCACCCCCCTCCGGCCACGAAGTCCTCAGGCTGTCGAAGGCTGACGGCCGCGAGGCCGCGTCCGGTCATGATCGCGGTGGAGTCGCCGTAAGGGGCGATTCGCGGCGCGGTCGACTTCTCCTGTGCCGCGGTCTCGTCGAGGAACCGCTGCCAGTCGCGGGCCTGCGAGAGGTCGGTGGCGTCGACCGGCGTGAACAGGCCCGTCACGGCCACGACGATGACGACCGTGGCCGCGAGTCCGGCGAGAACGGCGGCCCCGGTCCTCCGACGGGGGATCCGTTCGCCCGAGCGGATCGGCCGTTCGAGATGGTGTGCCGAGAGCACCGCCAGTCCGAACGTGAGTGGGAGGGCGATGGCCAGCCGTGTGGCGGCTCCCATGTCGGTGTGCTGACCCAACCAGATGAGGATCGGGTAGTGGAGCAGATACGCGGCGTAGGAGAGGACGCCGATCCACACGAGCGGCCTCCATGACAGCAGGCGCCGCGTGATCCCGTCGGGTTGGAGCGCCGCGGCGATGACGGTCAGCGTGAGCAGGGAGTACAGGGCGAGCCCACCGCGGTAGAAGACCGTGTCGTTGAGATCTGCGGTCATCCACAACCCGAGCATCGCCACCAGGGCCAGCGGGCCGAGCGTTCGAGCCCACCGGCTCCCACGGGGACCGAGTGGTTGTGAGCGGCGCATCCACCACACGGCCAGGAGCGAGCCGGCCAGCAGCTC
Source organism: uncultured Microthrixaceae bacterium (assembly GCA_963700425.1). Lineage (GTDB taxonomy): Bacteria > Actinomycetota > Acidimicrobiia > Acidimicrobiales > Microtrichaceae > CAVOXO01. Next base: position 123,622 of record CAVOXO010000003.1, read on the forward strand.
CGCGGCGCGCACGTCGGTTCCGAAGTAGAGACGGTCGATCGATGCGCCGGAACTGACCAGCCAATTGGACCAGGCGATGCTGGCGACCACGCCGCCGCCGATGATCGCCGCGACCGTCCGACGGTTGCCCCGCCCGAGAGCCAGAGCGCCGATCACCAGCACCGGCAGAACCAGGTAGAACTGCTCCTCGATCGCCAGGGTCCAGAAGTGGGTGTAGGGCGAGGGGCTCTCGAACGCCGCGCCGTAGGAGTCCCCGACCACGATGAAGCGCCAGTTCGCCACGTAGAAGACCGACGACAGGGCGTCGGCGCGCAACCGGATCCACTGGGTCGCGTCGGCGAGGACGAGGGCGGCGACGGCGATGAGCGAGATGGCGGCGAGTGCTGCGGGCATCAGCCTCCGGAGCCGCCGTTCCCAGAATCCGCGAAGGGACACCGATCCTTCTCGCCGGTGCTCGATGAGCAGCAGGGCGGTGATGAGGAATCCCGAGAGGGTGAAGAACGTCGAGACGCTGAGAAAGGCGCCCGGGGCGATGTCGAGACCCGAGTGGTAGACGATGATCGCCAGCAGGGCCAGACCGCGGAGACCGTCGAGGGACGCGTGATAGCCAAGGGACCGGGCTTCGGTCGGTGCCGCAGTCGTGTCGAGGGTGGTGACGGCCACAGGGCCTTCCTTCGCCTGGTGAGGAGGGGCGCCGACGCCGCGCTGTCCCCGCAAATTACCGGTGCCGCACGGCCGGGTGGTGGCACACGACGGCTCGGTCGCTCTCCGCGACAGCGATCAGTCGTCCTCCGCGGCGCCCTCGACCCTCGCGATGCCGGGCTTCGCGATTCCCCGCAGCGCCTGCATCACGCCGTTCGCCCGCTGGGGTCGGGATCGCTCAGGGCCCTGGCCGGTCGTGGCCGAGTGCGTCACCCCGGTGTCAGGGACACCAGTTCGAAGTCGCCGTTCTCGGTGTACACCGTCTGTCCGATGATCGAGTCGACGCGCACCTCCAGCTCCCGCTCGTTTCGCAACGGCAGTCCGGTGTCGGTGGAGAACCAGGCCTGGGTGTGCTCGGTGCCCTGCTGAGCGCCGGTCATCGTGCGTCGCCGGTCGTAGTGGTACGCCTCGACCGTCTCGCCCCCGATGTCGAGTTCCTCGACGCCCACGAAGCGGTAGGGGCCCGCAGTGACGACGACGGCGTCCTCGGAGCTCTCCTGGCTGGTGCACTCCTGGGTCCACTCGTCGTCGGGGCGTGCAGCGGGGTCGACGGTCACGCCCTCGTCGCAGACGAATGTCGAGGTGGTTTCGCTGACATAGATGTCGAAGTCCCACCTGACGTACGACTCACCCCCCACCTCGACGAGGCCGTCCTCGCGGGGGCAGTAGTTCCACTGCTGCCAGTGATGGGAGTGGTAGTCGATGCGGAACGACCAGCATCCGGCCTCACCGTGGGTGACCGTGGCCGGCATGTCGGGTCCCTCCGCCTGCTCGCGGGGAGGGGTGTTGAGCACCTCGGTTCCCGAACCCCGGTAGAGGTACACGCCCTGCGGGGGTCGCAGCACGCCCGACTCCTGCGGCAAGGTCGAGGACGGGTCGAGGCGGTCCCTGGCCTCGTCGGTGCTGACCTGGCGTCCCTCCGACCCGGCTCCGATGATCAACCAGACGACGGCGACGGACACCACGCCGACCAGGAGACCGAGGAGGATCGGCCACCGGCGCCGTCGTGGGTGGCTCTCGGCCGGCTCGGTCTGCGCACCGTCGGGTGGTGCGGTCTGCTGGTTCTCCGGTGGTGTCTCCATGGTCGTGCCCTTCCCCGATCACGCGGGGGACGACGACACCCTACGCGGCGTCGGTCGGTCGTCGTGAAGAGCGGGGGCGCGTCGTCCCGCCTTCACGCGGGAGCCTCGGCTCCGAGATCGACGAGGTCGAGGCGGCCGGACTCACCATCACCGACGTGGACGACGCGACCCAGCGCGATGACGTCCCCTGGGCCACCGTCGATGCACCCGACTGGTCTTCCCGTCGCGCCCGACGAGGACCTCGTCGTCGTGGTGCTGTCCTCCGCCGGCGACGGTCGTGACGAGGACATCCGCCAGGGGCTGCTCGACGCGTTCGGAGCCTGATCGCCCGGCGACGCCTCGCTCGGGGCGGGCGACCCGCAGCCCCTACTCTGTCTCGGATCCGACGTCCTCGCTTCCGACGACGTGCTGATGCCGGCCTGCCAGGGAGAGTCAACGATGCCGATCCTCATCGCCAACGGCACGGTCCACGACGGAACCGGTGCCGCCGCACGAGTGGCAGATGTCCTGATCGGCGACGACCGCAAGGTCGCCGAGATCGGTCGGGCGCTGATCGCCCCCGACGACGCCGAGGTCATCGACGCCACCGGCTGCTGGGTCACGCCGGGATTCATCGACCTGCACACCCACTACGACGCCGAGCTCGAGGTGAGCCCGTCGTTGTCGGAGTCGGTCCGCCACGGTGTCACCACGGCTCTCATCGGCTCGTGCGGGCTGTCGATGGTGGTGGGGGAACCGGAGGACATGGCCGACATGTTCTGCCGGGTCGAAGGCATCCCCCGCGACACGGTGCTCCCGCTGCTCGAGGAGATCGTCGACTGGACGACTCCGGGCGAGTACGTCGAGCACCTGTCGTCGTTGCCCCTCGGACCCAACCTCATCGGAATGATGGGTCACTCCACCCTCAGGGCCCACGTGATGGGGCTGGGCCGCAGCCTCGATCGACGGGTCACCCCCACCGAGGACGAGTCGGAGCGGATGGATCGCCTCGTCGAGGAGTCCTGCGACGCCGGTCTGTTGGGTGTGTCGGTGAACCTCCTGCCCTGGGACAAGATGGGCGGGACCAGGTTCCGCAGCAACCCGACCCCCTCCGTCTTCGCCCGGTTCAACGAGTACCGGCGGCTGGCGGAGGTGGCCCGGGCCCGTGATGCCGTCTTCCAGGCCATCCCCAATCTCCAGACGCGGTGGAGCATCGGACCGCTCCTCGACATGAGTCGCCGACGCAACGGCCGGGCCCTGCGCACGTCGCTGCTCACCCTGATGGACGCCAAACCCGCCATGGGTGCCTACCGGGCGATGGCCACGATCGCCGACCTCTACAACCGCCGGCTCGGCGCGAACGTCCGCTTCCAGGCGCTTCCCACGCCCTTCGACCTCTACACCGACGGAATCGAGAACCCGGTCTTCGAGGAGTTCGGGGCGGGCACCGAGGCGCTGCATCTGGAGGACCTGGCCGCCCGTCGCTCGCTCATGTCCGCTCCGGTGTACCGCAGGGCATTCCACCGACAGTGGAAGAACAAGGTGGCGTCGCGGGCCTATCACCGCGATCTGTCGGAGGCCCGGATCGTCGCGTGTCCTGATCCGACCCTCGCGGGGCTGACCTTCGCCGAGGTGGGCACCCGCCGCGGGGTCGATCCGCTGGACGCCTTCCTGGATCTGCAGGTCGAGTACGGCAACGACCTCCGGTGGTACAGCGTCGTCGCGAACGGGGACTCCGCCCACCTGGAGTGGATCACGGCCCACCCCGCGGCGATGATCGGCTTCTCCGACGCGGGCGCCCACCTGCGCAACATGGCCTTCTACAACTTCCCGCTCCGGATGCTGAAGCGGGTTCGTGACGCTCAGCGGGCCGGACGGCCGTTCATGACGGTCGAGGAGGCGGTTGCGAAGCTCACCTCCGATATCGCCGACTTCCACCGCATCGATGCGGGTCGGCTCGCGGTGGGCGGGCGGGCCGATGTGGTGGTGATCGACCCCGCAGGGCTCGACGACAGCGTGGAGGAGATCCACGAGGCGCCGATGCCCGGATTCGACGGTCTCAGCCGACTGGTCCGGCGAAACGACGACACCGTGCGGGCGGTCCTGATCAACGGTCGGGTTGCCTGGAGGGGTGGTTCGGCCGCAGCCGATCTCGGCGTGAGCCGCAACTATGGGGACGTCCTCCCACTGGGCGGAGCGACGGGCTCGATCTGACCCCACACAGATGGCAGAGGGTGTGATCGGGCAGGCGCCCGAAGGTCCGTCGCGGCGTCGCTTGCATCAACGGGTCTCCTGATGTAGAAAAATGAGCGCTCATTCATCTTGAAGGGGGAACGAGTGCCCAAGGTCTCGGCCGAACACAAGGAGGCGGTTCGCCGGCATCTGGTGGAGGCCGCCGCCAGGGTGATGGCACGCCAGGAGCCGCTGACCACCCGGGCCATCACCACCGAGGCCGACGTGTCAGCCGGCACCCTCTACAACTACTTCGACGGGCTCAGCGACGTGATCGAGGCCGCGGCGGAGTGGTTCCTGCAGTCCGAATGGCGCCAGTTCAGCCTCGAGGTCGATCCCGACGGTCCCTACGGCGGGCTGATGGACGTTCTGGACGAATTCGTGCTCACACCACCGGTGGCAGCCGATGCCCTGCTGCCTCGTCTGCGGGGCCGACTCGACGTCGACGAGGAGGTGTACGTCTCGATCCGCCGCTTCAACCGCTTTCTCGTCGATCTCGTGGCACCGCTCGTGGCGGACGGAGCCGACAGCGGCCATGTCGTCGAGGACCTCGATCCCGAGGCGCTGGTCGAGCTCCTCGACATCCTGCGCGAGGGCATGATCGTTCGCCATGCCCAGGACAGTTTCGTCACCGGCTTCGGCGAGGTGAGTGCCGCGCTCCGTCTCGTCCTCGAACGCGGTGCGGTCCGCCGACCCCCACCATCAGGAGGAAACGACTCATGACCACGACACCTTCCACGCTCGACCTGGTGCCGATGGGCGCCCCGGCCGCGTACGTGTGGGACTACGGCAGCCGCCGTCCGCGGCTCTCGAAGCTCTACGAGAAGTCCAAGCGGAGTCAATGGAACGCCTCGGTCGACATCGACTGGGACGTCGACGTCGACCCCGGCCTCGACGCGCTCATGGAGAGCGGTCAGTTCGCCGGTCTCGAGCTCGGCGACATCACCGGACAGGTCGACCGCTACGCACGTGAGTCGGAGGCCAACCGGCGGGAGCTCAATGCGGAGTTCCACTCGTGGACGATCAGCCAGTTCATGCACGGTGAGCAGGGTGCGCTGGTCGCCACGGCGAAGATCTGTGCCGGATCGCTCTCGATCGACGACAAGTACTACGCGGCCCAACAGGTCGCCGACGAGGCCCGACACGTCGAGGCGTACCAGCGGTATCTGGAGAAGATCGACATGCAGTATCCGGTCGGAGGCTTCCTCCACTCGCTGCTGACCGACGTCACCTCCCGCGACGAGATCGACATGACCTATCTCGGCATGCAGATCCTCATCGAGGGCGTCGCCCTGGCCGCGTTCACCCTCGGTGGAGCGATGTTCGCCAACCCCCTCATTGCGCAGATCACCGAGATGGTCCGTCGGGACGAGGCCCGACACGTGGCCTTCGGCGTCCTGTCGCTCCAGGGGTTCTACGACGACATGGACCCGATCGACCTCCGGGTCCGGGAGGACTTCCTCATCGAGGCCTGCGCGGCGATCCGCGACCGGTTCATTCCCGTCGACGTGTTCGAGCGCATGGGATTCGACGTCGAGCTCGCCACCAAGGAGTTCGCCTCGGCGCCCGACGCCATGATGTTCCGCAGTCTCATCTTCTCGAAGGTGGTGCCCAATCTCCGCAAGCTCGGTCTCCTCACGCCGCGGGTGCGAGACGCCTTCGAGACCCTGGGAATCCTCCAGTACGCGAGCTTCGTCGACTCGGCCACCGAGGCGGGGGAGCTGGATCCGGCCGAGTCGATCGACGACTTCGACGAGGACGACATGGTCGGCCGCTTCCGGGCATCGCTCGGTGGGGTCGAACGGATCGAACCCGGCCCGGTGCTCCAACTGCTGAGCTCGACGATCGATGTGGGCGCGCTGAAGGATGTGTCCCCCGCGACCTACCGGCTCAACATCGAGGGGGCCGACGAACCGGACTGGATCGTGAGCGTCGACCGCACCGGCGTCGAGTTCCGGCCGGGCACCCCCGGCGACCGTCGCGACCTCCAGCTCACGATGGACGTGACCACCTGGACCGACATCGTGGCCGGTCGGATCGCCGCCGCCGCGGCCGCGTTCGACGGAAAGGTGGCCGTCGAGGGCGACCTGTCGAAGATCGAGGCGTTGATGGTTCTGCTGTAGGCGGGTGACCGGCGGGGGTCAGTCACCGACGATGAGGTCATGATCCCCCTCGATGAGACCTTCGACGGCACGTTTCCCTTCGCTCCCCAGACCTTCGACGGGCACGGCTTCGTCCAGCACTACGTGGACGAAGGCCCCCGCGAGGCCACCGAGACCCTCGTGTGCCTCCACGGCGAACCCACGTGGGGCTATCTCTATCGCCACATGATCGAACACCTCGGACTCCGCCACATCACCCTGGTGGGCCAGGACTGGGGCGGACCCATCGCCGCGGCCTACACGATGCGTCACTCCGAACGGGTCCGGCGCATCGTCTTCGCCAACACCCTGGCCGGCGTGGGACAGGTCACCGGCCCCGACGTTCCCGAGATCTCCGACTCACCGTGGTTCCGGTGGATCGCCGCCGGCCTCGAGAACGGGCGCACCGAGGCGGTGCTGCGCAACGCCGGGTCGACGGTGTTGTCGGTCATGAAGATCATCGGGTTCCAGAACTCCGCCGCGGTCGACGACACCTGGATCCGGGCGTACTCCGAGCCGTTTCCCGACTGGGACTCCGCCATCGGTGCCTACGAGTTCCCCCTCGACGTCCATTCCGGCCGCATCGCCGAGTACGTGCTCGCGGGACTGGGGGGAGTGCCCGACATGGTGGCCAAGCCCGCCCTCCTGCTCGAGGGACTGGAGGATCGGGCCATTCCGCCGGCCCCGGCCATCGCGGACTTCCGTTCCCTGTGGCCGGACGCTCCGGTCGTGGAGATGGCGGGGGTGGGGCACTTCTGTCAGGAGGACGCTCCCGACGTCCTCGTCTCGAACATCGAACAGTTCATCCAGTCGACGTCCTGACCCGCGCCGACGGCGGGCCGGTCAGTGACCGGGAAGAGTGCAGGCGGTGTCGAGCCCCAGAACGTGGTTGAGCCGCCCGAACGACAGCCATGATCCGAGGCACATCGACAGCTCGACGATCTCGGTCGGGCTGAAGGCCGCGGTCATCCGCTCCCAGAAGCTCGTCGTCGAGTCCGTGGTGGTCGAGCGTGAACCGCTCGGCGTACTCCGCGGCGAGCCGGGTCCGGTCATCGAACGCCTCGGTGGTCCGCCATGCCGCGACCGCTCCGTCGAAGGTGGACTCCACGGTCTCGCCGTCCCGTTCGGTGCGCCAGTCCTGGCAGAACACGCATCCGTTGATCTGGGCGATACGCAGGCGTGCCGCCTCGAACTCCCGGAGGCCCAGAGTGGTGTCGTTCGTAGACGCTCTGGGAGAACGCGGCGGCCGCCGCGCCGATGCCCGGCACCATCGAGCCCCACACGTACATGATCGGGTGCTCGTCGTCGGGCACGTCGATGCCCGCGGGTTCGATGATCATCGCGGCGCTCCTCCCGAGGCGACCCGGCGCCGGGGCCAGCGGCACGTCGAGCGCGTCGTGAATGCCGGGCGGCGGCAGTCGCGCAGCCACGGGATGGCGTTCACCAGCCGGTCCGCCGCGGTGGCGTTGCCGCCGGCGGCCCGATTGCCACCTTCGTCGGTGGCCTCGACGTTGACCTCGATGCGGGGGCGGCCCTCGATCATCACCCGGTGGGCGCCGTCGCCCCCGTCGGGGGGCATCGGCCAGTCGGGAGCGCACGACGGGTGCGATCCGCGTCACGTGCTCCACGACGATCAGGGGCTCGCCGTCGACGATGCCCTGCACCTCGAAGCGGAGCGCGCCCTGGGTGCCTTCGGCGAAGTCGCCCATCGCGTTGGTGACCGTGGACTCCAGCGGACGCCGCTCCAGGGTCTCGCGGATCTCGTCGAGTTCGACGCCGAGGGCGCGGGCGATCAGCCGGACCTGTCCGCCCCACACCATCGTGGGCACGGTCGGCGCGACCATCGGCGGCTCGTAGTCCATGGGCTCGCCCATGCCCACCAGGTAGCGCACCGAGTCGGGCTGGTCGTAGGTCGAGTAGTCGAAGATCTCCTGGCAGCGGACCTGGTCGATGCGTGCCGCCAAGGCCGCTCAGCGAGCACCGGGAGGATGTCGTTGCCCCAGCCCGGATCGATGCCCGACACGAACAGCGACGTCGCCACCGTCGGTGGCGGCGGCGCGGACCGGGTCGACGGATCTCGGCGGGGGCGCTGCGGCGGGTCGTAGAGGCGGTAGATCGCCGGCGTCACCACGACCGCGCCGGCGCGCAGAGCCGCGGGCGACGTCGGCGAGCGGCCTCGTCGGGACGGATGTCACCCGAGGCCATGTACGCCACCGCGTCCGGCGAGGCGTCGAGCACCGCGTCCGACGTCGTCGGTCGCGGCCACACCCAGCGGTCGATCGAGTCCGGCCAGGTCGCCGGCGTCGTGGCCGACCTTGTCGGGGTTGGCCACGATCACCGCCGACAGCACCAGGTCGGGGTGCGCGTCGATGGCGCGGATGGCCGCCCGACCCATGTTGCCCGTGCCCCAGACCGCGGTGCGGATCGATCTCGGTGTCGCCATGCCGAGAGCATATGTGCGGCTCGTGCGGTGCGACGGCGACGGCGACGAGGTACGGGGTGCGGGTCAGGCGGTGGCGAGCCAGGGATCGGGAATGTCGCGGAAGCGATCCACCTGCATGATCCGATTCCACTCGTCGAGCATCGCGCTCATTTCGGGCGTGGGCTCCTGTTGTTCGCCTGCCCGTGCAGCGTCCTCGGACGTGAAGTAGGCGAGCTCGGTGAATGCGTTCCCGTCGAAGAACGCCATGACGGACCCCAACAGGTCGGGCCGGAACCCGGCGAGGACGGGCTCGGAGTCGTGCTCGAGCGCCGCCGCGTGGTCACGGTCGGTCACGTGGCCGTCCATCACCTGGACGAAGTGAGCCGAGTCGAGATCGCCCGCGGTCCATGAGCTCGACGTCCTCGGTGTCGTGGAACGTCACCGGGCCGCTGAAACATGCCTCGGTCGCGGCCCACCACTCGCCCTGCTCGGGCCGTTCACTGTTGGCTCGAGCCGCGTCACGGTTCTCGAATCGGGCCACGAAGATGCAGTCGCCCTGGGCGGTGCAGCCGCCTGTGGAGCCGAGGTAGCCGGTGGCACCCGGTTTGAGATCGGTTTCCCACATCTCGAAACGCCGACGCAGCGCGTCGGCGTCATTCGTCGTTCCTTCGATCACCTGGATGAACATGTCGGGCCTCCCCCTTCGGATTCCTCTTTCCACAACCTCCACCCGCGGAGGCGTGCGGTCAAGGGGCGTGTCGGGGTTCTCGTCGCTCCGGGCGAGCACCGGCGAACGGTCCGACCCTGTCCGGAATAGCGACCCGGAACGTCGGGTTGAGGGGGTCCATGGGATACACGGACGCACCGCCGGGCTGGTGGCAGGACTTCGTCGGTGCGCTGCCGGCACGAACCGCGAAGCTGGCCGTCACCCGGAAGGACGGCAGCCCCCACGTTGCGCCCGTCTGGGTCGACATCGACGGCGACGACATCGTCTTCATGACCAGCGCGGAGACGGTGAAGGGCAGGTCGATCCTGCGCGACGGGTCGGGTGGCGCTGTGCTTCGACGACGAGGAGCCGCCGTTCTCCTTCGTGACGCTCTCGGGAACCACCGACGACGTCGACGGATCCCGCCGAGTTGACGGACGTGGGCCATTCGCATCGGCGGCCGCTACATGGGGGCCGACAAGGCCGAACGGTACGGCCGGCGAAATGCCGTTCCGCCCGACGATGGTGGTCCGGGTGACCGTCGAGCCGGATCGTCGCGAAGACCGGTGTGGCCGAATGATCGGCATCCGCTCCGTCGGTGAGGTCGGCGGCGGTCGTCGCCCTGGTGGCGCTGGGGGTGGTCGCGGCGGCGTGTTCGAGCGGAGACGGCGCCTCGGCGTCGGGCGACTCCGAGACGTCGCCCGCGTCGACGTCGGGACCCTCCGCGACGAATCGTTCGTCAACGACCCCCGAAGAGACGGACTCGACGACCACGGATCCCACCGATCTCGCGGGTGGCCCCTATGTGGCTCTCGGCAGTTCGTTCGCCGCGGGCGGCGGCATCCCCACGATCGATCCCTCCAGTGGTTCGTGCCTCCGAGCCGACCGCAACTACCCGCGCCTCGTCGCGGAGCGTCTCGACCTGCCGCTCGTCGACGTGTCGTGTGGCGGAGCGACCACCGACAACATCCTCCGGACCCCCCAGGGCGACCATCCGGTACAGATCGACGCCGTCACCGCCGACGCCACGCTGGTCACCGTCACGATCGGCGGCAACAACCTCCGCTACGCCGTGGACACGTTCGCCTGTGCCGCGTCCGGTCGGGAGAACCGGTCCTGTCTCGACGGCCTGGTCGATCCGCTGGCCACACTGGCCGCCGTCGATGCGCTGCCGGCGGAGATGGCGATGGTGTTCGGAGCGATCCGCTCGGCCGCGCCCTCGGCCCGAATCGTGCTGGTCGGCTACCCCCGGGTGCTTCCCGAGGACGGGCGGCCGTGCCCCCCGAGCGTCCCCCTCCTCGCCGGCGATGCCGATGTCATCGCCGCCACTGGTCGCGCCCTGCAGGAGGTCTTCGTGTCGTCGGCCGCGGCGGCAGGTGTCGACTTCGTCGACGTCTACGCCGCGAGCGCCGGGCACGACGCGTGCGCCGAGCCGGCGCAGCGGTGGGTCGAGGGCGCGAACCCCGAGAGTCCCGCGGGTCCGTTCCACCCCAACCTGGCGGGATTCGAGGCCATGGCCGATCTCATCGTGGCCCGCCTGATGTCCGGCGACGGCTGAGGGGTCCGGGGCGGCCCGTGTCCGGCGCTCCCGGATTCAGCCCGAGCCGACGGCCACGGGCTGGTCGCCGGGCTCCACCTCGGTTTCCTTCGTGGACGGCAGGTTTCCGGTCACCAGGAACGCTGCTCCGGCGAGGACCACGACCACCAGCAGTCCGGCCTTGAGAGCCATCAGCTGAGACGATTCGTAGTTCTCGACGAGCGCTGTCGCCTCGTCTTGCGGGAGGCCGGCGTCCTCGACCGCGATGGCGATCTCCGAGCTGGGGACGAAGCCGACCCCCGCGGACAGGCTCTCCTCCACCGCCGCGACCGTGTCGGCAGGGATCCGTTGGTCGCCGGCGATCTGATCGAGGTACACCGCTCCGAGGCTGGTCAACACGATGGATCCGATGAGGGCGACGCCGAGCGACGAGCCGAGCTGTTGGGCCGTGTACTGGAGCCCGCCCGCCTCGCTCCGCGAGTCCGGCCCCACCGCGCTGAGGACCACGTTGCCGAGCTGGCTCGCGCACAACCCCATTCCGGCGCCGAGGAACGCCATGCCCACCGCGAACGATGTCCCGTCGAGCGTCGGTTCGATCGTGCCCATCAGCACCAGCGCCGCGATCATCATCACGCCGAGCCCGATGCGGATGATGGTCCGTGGTGCCATGTACGTGACGAGCAGCGATCCGCCGAACGACACGATGAACATGGCGATCGACGTGGGCAGCATGCGGATGCCGGTGTCGAGGGCGTTGAGCCCCAACACGATCTGGAGGAAGAGGGGGATGGCGAAGAAGACGCCCATGAGGATGGCGTTCTGGGCGAGAAGGGTCGAGAGTCCCGATCTGAGCCGTGCGATATCGAACAGCTCGAAGCGCAGCAGCGGATCGGCGCCGATCCTCTCGCGGTGTGCCTCCCACAGGCGGAACGCATAGAGGATGGCCACGCCCCCTGCCACGACGAAGGGGGTGAGGGCGAAACCGAAGGGTTCGATCGGGCTGTTCAGCGGTGCGAGCCATCCCCACGTCGAGGACTGGAGGACACCGAGAACCATGACCGACAGCCCCAGCGCCGACAGCACCGAGCCCACACCGTCGAGACGTGGTCGCGGGTCGGGTCGTGCCACGTCGTGGATCCAGGCGACGGCCGCGATGATACCGACCGCCACCACGACTTCGCCGACGAAGACGACCCGCCAGGAGAGCTCGGTCGTGGCGAAGCCGCCCAGAATCGGCCCGATCGCGATCCCGGCACCCGCCGTTCCGCCGAGGACTCCGTAGGCGGTGACCCGATCGGCCCCCTCGTAGTTGCCGGCAACGAGAGCGGCCATGGCCGGCATCACCATCGCGGCCCCGATGCCTTCCAGGATGGACCAGCCGACGGCGAGGGATGCGAACCGACCACGATGCCGCGGTGAGGGCGGAACCCGAGGCGTAGATCACCAGGCCGACCGCGAAGGCTCGTCGCCGACCGATGATGTCGGCGATCTTCCCACCGGTGAGCATCAGAGCGGCCATCACCAGGGCATAGAGGGTGATGATCCCTTGAATCGACGACACGGTCGTGTCGAAGTCCTCGACGAGCTGGCTGATGGAGACGTTCATGACCGACTGATCGAGCACCATCAGGAGCTGGGCGACCGACAGGACGATGAGGGGGCGCCACTTGAGCATCGGCGCACGGTAGCGCTTCGACGCGGCTCGGCGACGGTGATCTCCTCGGGATGCCGCGGAGGGGTGAAATCCGCCGGCGCGTCGGACTGTGCCCTGCTCCCGGGTACCCTCGCGGGCAACTCGTGGCAGATCCGGGGCCACGGTGCATGCAACCGTCAAGGGGAATCGACAGTGGAACGCCTGCGACAGCTGGTCACCGTCCGCAACGGAGTCGTACTCGCCGTGCTTCTGGGCGCGGTGGCCATCGGCACGAAGAGCCAGTGGGACTGGGTCTTCGCCGACGACGAGGCTCAGACCGTGGGCGCGGTGGCCCCCGCTCTCGAGGATGTCGACGAGGACACCGAGCGCCTCTACCGCATCGCCAGCGACAACGGTTCCTCGCTCACGTACTCGGTGGAGGAGAACGTGGCGGGGACCGCCCAGACCACGACCGGTCGCACGGAGGCTCTCGCCGGTGACATCGCCGTGAACGTCGAGGACCCCTCTGCGAGCCGCATGGGAACCATCGTCATGAACGTCGAGATGTTCGAGTCGGATTCGGCGCTGCGGGACAAGCGGATCCGCAGCAGCTTCCTCGAGTCGACCGATTTCCCGATGGCGACGTTCGAGGCGACCACCATCGAGGGTCTCCCTTCGGTCATCGAGGGCGATGCCGACGCAGACCTCACGATCACCGGTGATCTCACCGTCAAGGAGACCACGGCACCGGTCACGTTCGGCGGTGCGGCCACGATGAACGACGACACCCTCGAGGCATCGATGACGGGCACGGTCCTGATGTCGGACTACGACGTCGGGCCGATCGACATCGCGGGCCTCGTGCACACCGGCGACGAGGTCGTGTTCACCCTCGAGGTGGTGGCCGAACGGACCGACGTGGGTACCCCGCCGCCCGGCGAGCGCCGGTTGGTCGTGAGTGGAGACCAGGACTTCGCCGAGGGTGAGTTCGCCGAGAACGTCCAGCCGATCCTCGAGTCGGCCTGCGTGTCGTGTCACGAGGCCGGGGCATCGGGCTCCCATGCCGTCGAGTTGGACACGGCAGGTCAGGCCGCCGAGATCGCGGATGACATCGCCCTCGTCACCTCCAACCGGTACATGCCGCCGTGGCCCGCCTCCTCGCTGAGCCCCGAGTTCGAACACGACTATTCCCTGACCCAGGAGCAGATCGACATCGTGGCGGCGTGGGCCGCCGATGGCGGCGGCCTGGACGTCGACCCCTCCACTCCACTGGTCGGGTCCGATCCCCCCTATGAGCCGATCGAGCGCGACCAGGTCGTGCCCGCCCGCGGCGTCTACGTCGGCGATCTCGCCGTCAAGGACGACTACCGCTGCCTGGTCCACGAGGTCACCGACGCCGAGGGTGATGGGGAGTGGCTGCGCGGCATCGGCTTCGAGCCCGACAAGCTCGATGTCGTTCACCATTCGATCATCTACCGGGTGCCCGACGCGGCCCGGGCCGAGGTCGAGGCTCTCGACGGGTCGGACGGCCGACCGGGTTGGACCTGCTTCGGCCTCTCGAACCTGAAGACGGCGGGCGTCCAGACGATCGGTGGCTGGGCCCCGGGCCAACAGCCCCGCGTCTATCCCGACGGTGTGGGTATCTACCTCGAGCCCGGTGACTTCATCGTCAATCAGGTCCACTACCACTTCGATCACGAGACCCCGCCGGATCAGTCGGTGCTCGTCTTCGACACGTTGAGCCCCGAGGAGTTGGCCGCCCGCGATCAGCCCATGACCCAGATCACGGGACGGAGCTACCTGACCCCTGCGGAGGGCCCGTGCACGCCGGAAGAGGAGGGCCCCCTGTGCGACCGGGCCACGGTTCTCGCCGACATCGGCGAGAAGTACGGATCGCTGGCCACGTCGATTCCCGATGCACTGATCCGCCGCTGTGGGGGCAGCGTCGACGACTACGACGACCTCGACGGCACGCGGTTCAGCAGCTCGTGCGATCTTCGCGCCGCCGACATCGGAACGCTCTACTCCGTTCTCGGTCACATGCACGAGTTCGGTGCCGCCTACCGGATGACGCTCAATCCCGACACGCCCGACGAGCGGATCCTCTTGGACATCCCGTCGTGGAGCTTCGCCTGGCAGATGTACTACGTGCCGACCGAGAAGATCCGCATCGAACAGGGCGACACCCTCCGCTTCGAGTGCACGTGGGATCGGACCAACAAGTTCATGCCCGAACCCCGCTACATCACCTGGAACGAGGGAACCGTCGATGAGATGTGCTTCTCGAGCGTGACCGTCATCCCCGACACCGATGTCGAGGGCGGCCCCAACGACACGGCGATCCAGGCCGCGCAGGGTTGATCGTGGCCGGCGCGGTCGAGGTGACCGACGCGGAGCTGTGCGAGATGGCTCTCGCCGCGGACCCCACCGAGTGCCTCGCCGACGACGCCGAACCGCTCGACGGCAGCGTCCCTCCCGACGACGGCCCGTTGCCGGGCTGGTACATGCCTGCGCCGCGTCGAGTCGTGAGATCCCGTCGCCGGACGGTGGTCACCCTGATCCTCGTCGCGGCGTTCCTGGTCATCAACGCCCTGGGCTTCTGCATCACCTACGGGGTGCTGGAGATCGCCGAGCAACCTCGACGCGGACCGGGTCCCACGGCGTCGACGGAGCGGACGAACGAAGGTCAGCGGACGCCGGACATGGCGTCGATGCAGACGGTGACGGCCAGGATCAGCGCGGGGTCCAATTCAGGGTCCATTTCGACGCCGTAGCTGTCCCTCACTCGAAACCACTTCTTGGAGACCTCGGCCACGCGATCGCCACCCAGTTCGATCTCGTATTCGTGATCGACGAAGTTCCCCTTCGCCGTGAGGTCCTCGCCCTCGTCGAAGTCGACGATGTAGCGGTCACGGATTCCGAGCATGCGCTTGTGGACCTTGGCCTCGCGCCCGCCCACCTCGATGGTCATGGTGTCGCGGACGGCCAGCTTCTTCTCCTTGATCCGGGCGACCTCATTGCCGTGAGGGTCCTCGAGGATGAAGGTGTCACGGAAGCGAACGGCCTTGCCGTTGACCTTGAAGGCCTTGTCGCCGTTCTCGTCCTCGACCCAGAAGTCGTCGCCGATGGCGAGCAGCTTCTCTCTCATCTGGAACCGCCGTTGCCCGCCCCTGCCTCGCCGATCTCGCAATCCCACCGTGGACCTCCCTGGGGTTCGTGTCCGGGCCGGGCCCGATCGCTCAATCTACAGCGAGCATTCCGGGCAGACCGTGGCGGCCGTCAGCGGCGTCGCGCGCCTGCTGCGAGCAGGCGCTGGTACACGCCGATGGGTAGGCGGGAGATCAGGTCGACCACCTTGGCGTCAGGTCCGATGAGTGCCCGTCGCCGGTTGCGTCGCACCGCGGTGAGGATCTGGCGGGCCGCCTTGTCGGGAGACGTCCGCAGGGCCTTCTCGAACTCGTCGCGACCACGCTCGAGGTCTCCACCCCCCGCGAGGGCGCTGCCGTCCATACGGGCGCGACGGGCGATGTTGGTCTTGATCCCACCGGGGTGAATCGTCGTCGCGGAGACGCCGCATCGTTCGACGTCGAGCTCGATGCGGAGAGCGTCGGTGAAACCCCTGACTCCGAACTTCGAGGTGTTGTAGGCGGACTGCGACGGCACGCTGATGAGACCGAAGACGCTCGAGAGGTTGACGACATGGCCGTCTCCCGACGCCTTCAGGTGGGGGAGAAAGGCCTTGGTGCCGTGGATGACGCCCCAGAGGTTGATGTCGAGGAGCCACTCGAGGTCGTCATAGGACATGGCCTCCACCGTCGAGCCGAGGGCCACTCCCGCGTTGTTCACGATCAGGTTGACCGAACCGTGGGACTCGACGACCCGATCGGCCCACGCGTGGACCGCATCGCGGTCGGCGACGTCGACGACGTCGGCGGTGACCTTCACACCGGACCCCTCACACTGCGACACGGTCTCGGCCATCCCCACCTCGTCGATGTCGCTGAGAGCCAGGTGCGAGCCGCATCGGGCGAGTTCGATGGCGAGGGCGCGGCCGATGCCCGAACCGGTTCCGGTGACGGCGGCGACCCGCCCGGCGAAATCCTTCACGATGGTGTGCTCCTCGGGGTCGACGCGGTGGTGTCGGCGATCTGGTTCAGGAGTCGGATCCGGAGTCGGACCCGACTCCGGCGGTGGCCGGTGTCGGTGGAGGTGTCGGGGTCGGGGTCGGGGTCGGGTTGGTGAGCTCGAGAGCGTCGTCGACGAGCTCACCGCGTTTCATGGCCCGGTAGTCGTGGAGGTAGCTCTGATACACCCTCCACGGCGAACGGCTGCCCTGCAGGGGGAAGAGCTGCTTCGACCGCTGGATGTAGCCGGAGCTGAGGCTGAGCATGGGTTCGGTCGTCATGGCCGGGTCCCGGTTCCGCGGTGTGCACTGGGCCCGGTCGCGGTCGCGCATCTCGTTGAGCAGCCGAGCGACGAGGTCGCAGGTGAGATCGCACTTCAGGGTCCACGAGGCGTTCGTGTATCCGAACGCGGCGGCGAAATTCGGGACGTCCTGGAGCATCATGCCCTTGTACATGAGCCTCGACGCGGCATCGACCGCATCACCGTCGACCGACACGGCGATTCCGCCGATGAAGAGCAGCTCGAGCCCGGTCGCGGTGATCACGATGTCGGCGTCGAGCTCCGTGCCCGATTCGAGTCGGATGCCGGTGGGGGTGAACCTGTCGATGCGGTCGGTCACCACGCTGGCGTCGCCGCGCCGTATGGCGCTGAAGAACGCCCCGTCGGGGTCGGCGCACAGCCGCTGGTCCCACGGGTCGTAGCGAGGGGTGAAGTGGGTGTCGATGTCGTAGTCGGAGGGGAGCTGCTGCTCGACACCCTTGCGGAGAATGGCTCGCGCCGCCCGCGGGAAGCGCTGGCAGAACCGGTACATGCCCTGACTGGTCAGTGCGTGGAACCACTTGCTCGCCGCTCCCGCGGGCCGGTCCGGGAGAACCCGACGGAAGAGCTGGAACGCGGGGCTGGTGCTGGGGATGGCGGCGATGTAGCTGGGCGATCGCTGCAGCATCGTGACGTGTGCCGCGGTGTCGGTCAGGGAAGGAATGAGGGTGACCGCGGTCGCGCCGCTGCCGATCACCACGATTCGAGCCCCGGCGCCGTCGAAGTCCTCGGGCCAGAACTGGGGGTGGATGACCTGGCCGGTGAAGTCGTCCAGGCCGGGGAAGTCGGGGGTGTGGCCCTGGTCGTAGCGGTAGTAGCCCGAACAGGAGAAGAGGAACCCGCACGTGAGCTCGACCCGTTCGCCGTCGTCGGTGCGTTCGGCGGTGACGTTCCAATGGGCGTCGGGGGTCGACCAGTCGGCTGAGATGATGCGGTGACCGAAGCGGATGTGCCGATCGATTCCCTCGGCGCGAGCAGTGTCCTCGATGTACCGGCGGATGTCGCCGCCGTCGCCGATCGATGTGTCGCCCGTCCACGGGCGGAACGGGTATCCGAGGGTGTGCATGTCCGAATCGGAGCGGATTCCGGGATACCGGAAGAGGTCCCACGTGCCGCCGATGGCATCGCGGGCCTCGAAGATCGCATACGACGCCCATCCGCACGTCGTCTGGAGGTGATGACCGGCGGCGATGCCGGAGAGTCCCGCGCCGACGACCAGGACGTCGAGATGTTCGCGAGTGTCGCTCGGTGTGCTCATCGGGCTGGTCTCCTGGCGGCGGCGTCGGGACGGTTCTCAGAGGCGAGGGGCGCGGTCAGGCCGCGCTGTTGATGAGGTCGTTCAGGCGCCCGTCCTCGCCGAAGAGGGTGTCGCGCCACTCCTCGAGGAGCGCGTCGGTGTCGCGGTCGTCGGGGTGGAAGTCGGGCCGGTTGTAGTCCCGGAGGCGTCGGAAGAGGTCGAGCCGGAGGAAGGGAGAGTGCCGGAGTCTGGCGAGGGATCGGCGGAGCCGGCCGCGTCGATAGGTCTCCCGGTCACCCAGCATCGAGATCGTGGCGTCGACGTTCATGCCGACGAAGAAGCTCACGAGGATGAAGTTCATGGTCCAGACCCGCATCCTCTCCGAGCCGCCCACCTGCCGGTAGACGTCGAAGGCAACGGCCTTGTGCTCACACTCCTCCAACGCGTGCCACAGCAGCATGTCCATCACGATGGTGTCGCCCACCGCTTCGCGGGCCTGCTCGCTGCTCAGGAGGATCTCGGCCATGGTCGCGGTGAAGTGCTCGAGCGCGGCGGTCGCGGCCAGATTCGACTCGGCGGACATGATGCGTTCGCGTTGCGCGAGACCCCAGCGGGTGAACGCCTCGATCCGCTTGGTCGGGTAGCCCAGTTCGGACAACCGGTCGTTGAGGGCGCGGTGCTGGCGTCCGTGCATCGCCTCCTGGCCGATGAACCCGGCCACCTGTCGCTTCAGCTCAGGGTCGGTGACCTGGTCGCGGAAGTGACGAACGGAGCGGACGAAGAAGTCCTCACCGTCGGGGAACACCCCCGAGAGCACGGCGATCATGTGACTCATGAACAGGTCGCCATCGCCGGCGAAGTGCTGGGGGAGATCGGCGAGAGACTCCTCGAAGGAGATGCGGCGGGTCGGTACCTTCCGGTGGGATCGCACGGTGGTCATCGCGTCGGCGGTGGCGTCGGTCATGGTGTCGCTCATCTCGGTGTCCTTCCCCGGGGGGCAGCGGGTCGACGTCATCATAGACGAATTGAGAGATTTACTCAAAGCCTCAATTATGTTACGTTCGACACATGTCGTCGCCGACCGGAAGCGCCACTGCGACCATGACCAAGGGGGAGCAGACCCGGCGCGCCATCCTCGACGCGGCGATCGAGAGATTCGGTCACGACGGGTTCCGGTCGACGTCGGTGGCGGAGATCGCTCGTGCCGCCGACGTGAGCGGCACCCTCGCCTACGCCTACTTCGAGAACAAGGAGGCGTTGTTCCTCGCGGCTCTCGACGAGGACGTGGCCGGTGTCATCAGCGAGGGCGTGTCGACGGTGCTGGAGACGTCGGGAGACGACTCGTGGCGGGGCACGCTGATCTTCACCCTCATCGAGGCGGTGGGGCGCCACCCCCTCGCCGAGCGGGTGCTGGCGGGGCTCGAACCGACGGTGACCGATCGGATGATCGAACTCCCTGCTCTCGAGGAGCTGAGGGCGGCTCTGGCCGGACGACTGCGGGCCGACCAGGTGATGGGCCTGGTACGCCCCGACATCGACCCGGTGTCGATCGGCAGCGGTGTGGTCACGATCTTCATCTCGTTGTTGATGTCGATCGTCCAGTACGGCTCGGAAGGGATCGACATCTACGGTCCCGATGTGATGGCGGTGCTGGGCGCGGCCATCGACCTGGCGCCGGGGCGTCCGCCGGATCGCTGACGCCGAGCCTCCGGCGCACCTGGCCTCGCCGCGTGGACATCGAGGACTTCATCGGCGCGGGCCTCTACGACCCTGATGCCGACGATGCCGCGGACCGTCTCGCTCTCCTACGCTACGTCGCCGCAAGCGGTGCGACTCTCGCCGAGACGGTCGAGTCGGCGCGGAACGGCGACATCACCAGCCTCGTGATCGACATTCGGCTCGGGAGCGGGGAACTCTCGGCGGTCGACCTCGTCGAGCGATCGGGACGTTCCCTCGACGACGTCCGCAAGGTGTTTCGCACACTGAACATCGTCATCACCGATCCCGACGCTCGCGTCTTCGACGACGCGGAGCTCGGGCTGCTGGAGCTGCTCGACGCGGCGGCCGATCTTCTTCCCGCCGCTCTCACCGCCCACGCCCCCGCTGCGGGCGCAGGCATCGGCCTGAGGCTCGTCGCCGTGTGGGCAGGAACTCGGTTCCGGCCGCGTGGTGGTCTGGCACACGGAGTCGTCGTGGCCCGCCACGGTGATCTGTACGGCACGATCGTCAACCTCGCCGCCCGACTCGCCGACATCGCGGCGCCGGGTGAGCTGTTGGCCGATGCGCGGCTGGCCGGCGCGCTCGGCAGCTCGGCTCTGGTTGTCGAGCCCGCGGGTCGCCGGGTGTTGAAGGGCTTCTCCGGGCCGGTCGCGGTCGTGACCGTCGGCGCCGCCGACTCACCCTGAGCCGACTCCGCAGGGCGGGTCGTCAGGACGGGTCGACAATCTCGGAGTCAGGTCGAGAGACCCTGGCTAGGGTCGCACGCGGGAGGACCCCACCGTGGTGGACCCACATCTCGACTCTGGACGCGACACATCGGGCGCGACGGGCTGGGCCGCGCTGTTACCCGGGGTCGTCGTCGCCCGGTCCTACGAGCGGGGATGGCTGCGGCCCGATGTCCAAGCCGGAATCGTTCTCACCGCGCTGCTCATCCCCGCAGGGATGGGCTACGCCGAGGCCGCCGGCCTGCCCGCGGTCACCGGTCTGTATGCGACGGTCGTCCCGCTGCTCGTGTATGCGTTGGTGGGACCGTCGAGGGTGCTGGTGTTGGGACCCGACTCATCGCTTGCCCCGATCATCGCGTCGTCGGTCCTGCCGCTGGCCGGAGGCGACCCCGAACGTGCGGTGGCCCTCGCGGGGTTGTTGGCCATCCTGATGGGCGTCGTGTTGGTCGCCGGGGGCCTGCTGCGCCTGGGCTTCGTCACCGACTTGCTCTCCAAGCCGATTCGGACGGGCTACCTCATCGGTGTCGCCACGGTCGTGATCGTGAGTCAGATCCCGAAGCTGTTGGGGTTCTCCGTCGATGCCGACTCGTTGGTGGCGGAGGTGCGCATCACGGTCAGCGGTGTTCTCGACGGCGACGCGAACCGAACCGCGGCGGTCCTTGGACTGTCGTCCCTGGCCCTCATGGCGACCTTCAGGGTCATGAGGAGTCGCGTCCCGGGGGCTCTGGTGGGGATGGCCCTGTCGATGGTGGCCGTGGCCGCGTTCGGCCTCTCGGACGAGGTGCCGGTGGTCGGGCGACTTCCGCGCGGGCTCCCGACGCCGGCCCTCGGTGGTCTCACGTGGGGCGACGTCGGATCGCTCCTCGGACCGGCGGCGGGAATCGCCCTCATCGCCTTCGCCGACACCGGAGTGCTGTCGCGCACCTTCGCGGCACGACAGGGCCAACGGGTCGACGGAAGCCAGGAGATGGGGGCCATCGGGGTGGCCAACACCGCGGCGGGCTTGTTCGGCGGCTTCCCCATCTCGGCCAGCTCGAGTCGAACCCCGACGGCCGAACAGGCCGGAGCGCGGACCCAGCTCGCCGCCGTCGTGGGGGCCCTGCTGATCGTCGTGTTCATGATCGCGGCGCCGGGGCTGACCGACTTCCTGCCCTCGGCCACGTTGGCGGCGGTGGTGATCGTCGCCGCGTCATCGCTGGTGGACATCGGCGGATTGGTACGCCTCGCGGGAATGAGCCGCGCCGAATTCGGCCTCGCGATCGCCGCGTTCGCGGGCGTCGCTCTCCTCGGGGTGCTCGAGGGCATCGTCGCCGCAGTTGCTCTGGCGATGGTGACCTTCGTGTACCGGGCATGGCGACCCCACACTGCGGAGCTGACGAGGGTCGACGGACGCAAGGGATATCACGATCGCGAAAGGAACCCCGACGGTCGGCGAATACCGGGCCTCGTCATCGCCCGATTCGACGCTCCGCTGTTCTTCGCGAACGGGGGCATCTTCGGCGAGTTCATCCGCGACCTCGTTCGAACGGCGCCCGAGCCCGTTGTCTGGGTGATCCTCGCGGCCGAGCCGATCACCGGCGTGGACACCACCGCCCACGACGAACTCGTCGAACTCGACGAGGATCTGGCCGCTCACGGCATCCGCCTGGTCTTCGCCGAGATGAAGGGCCCGGTGAAGGACCACCTGTCGCGTCTGGGCCTCGATGATCGATTCGGCCCCGATCGCTTCTTCGCCACCATGGGTACCGCGGTCAGCGCCTACGTGCGTCTCACCGGGGTCGACTGGGTCGATTGGCAGGATCGGGTCGATCGGTCCGAGCGCGGTGACGCGACGCCCGACGAGCTCTCCGATGCGGACTCAGGTGAGAACGGAGAGGAGAGCCGTCGGGACGGAACCGCCGGCGACTGAGTCCCGCGCTGACGACACGCTCGAGGTGCGGTGCCGCGTCCGTTCTCCCTCCGCCGACCCGTTGTCAGGAGTTGGCGTACTCCATGCCCTTGATGATCGCCGGCATGGCGGTGTCGAGATCGAGAACGATCTTCGACTCCATCTCGAGAAACTCACCGAGCGCGAGGCTGGTCTCGAGCTCGAAGGCGCTGGCAGCCTCGACGTCGACCGCTCTGGCGACCGTCATGCCACCGGAGCCATCGGCGTAGATGTACCAACACAGCCTTTCCACGCTGGGATTCTCCGCCATCGAGGCTTCGATCTTTCCCCACACTTCCATCATCCGCTGAGCCTGATCCGGCGAGAGCGGACGTGCCTTCCACGTCGTGCTGACCAACATGGCAACCCCCCTTGTGGTTGATGAGCCGAACGCTATACCCAGCCCCTCGGGCGTGCGCCCGAAAAGCTCGGCGCGTGCGGTGCGACGGTTGAGTTGCCCCGACGCGGCGATCCGACCCGAGAAGGGGACGAGGCCCCGGGTCAGATCCCCAGCTCGGCCATGCGCTCGACGACGCCGTCGCGTTCATCGCCGATGGTCGTCGACTCGCCATGGCCGGTGTGGACGATCGTGTGATCCGGCAGGCACAACAGCTGTTCGGCGATGGACCTGAGAATGGTGGGTTCGTCACTGAAGCTGCGACCGGTGGCGCCCGGCCCGCCACAGAACAGGGTGTCGCCGGAGAACACCGCTCGCTCGGCGACGTCGTGAAAGCAGCAACAACCGGGGGAGTGGCCAGGGGTGTGGGCGACCGCGAGCTCGTGGTCGCCGGCGGTCAGCACGGTGCCGGCGCCGAGGTCGCCGTCGGGGGTCTCGTCGGGATATACCGCGTCCCACAGCATCCTGTCGTCGGGGTGCAACAGGACCGGTGCGTCGACGGCGTCGCGGAGGGACACCGCCGCGTTGATGTGGTCGTTGTGGCCGTGGGTCAGGGCGATGGCGGTGACCCGTCGACCGGCAACCGCTTCGACGATGGGACGGTGATCATGGGCCGCGTCGATGACCAGAACCTGGCTGTCATCGCCGACCAGCCAGATGTTGTTGGTGACCTCCCACTCGCCCCCGTCGAGAGCGAAAAGGCCGTCGGTCCGGACGAGTTCGAGAGCCATGGTCACAACACCACGACGGATCGCAGAACCTCGCCGCGCTCCATCTTCTCGAAGGCCTCCTCCACGCCGTCGAGCGAGATGGTCTCCGAGACGAAACCGTCGAGGTCGAGCCGACCCTGGCGGTAGAGGTCGATGAGCATGGGGAAATCCCGCGACGGAAGACAGTCGCCGTACCAGCTCGACCTGAGGGATCCTCCCCGGCCGAAGACGTCGAGGAACGGCAGTTCGATGGTCATGTCGGGCCGCGGCACGCCGACCAGCACCACCGTTCCGGCGAGATCCCGGGCCTCGAAGCACTGCCGGTAGACCTCGGGTAGGCCGATGGCGTCGATGGCGACGTCCACTCCGTTGCCGCCGGTCAACTCCCTGATCCGCTCGACGGGATCCTCCTCGGTGGAGTTGACGGTGTGGGTCGCGCCGAACCCCTCCGCCCACGACAGCTTCCGATCGTCGACGTCGACGCCGATGATCGTCGACGCTCCTGCGAGTCTCGCCCCTGCGATGGCGGCGTCGCCCACTCCTCCGCATCCGAACACGGCCACGCTGTCGCCGCGGCCGACCCCGCCGGTGTTGATCGCCGCTCCGATGCCGGCCATCACCCCACATCCCAGGAGTCCCGCGGCGGCGGGGGAGGCCTCGGGGTCGACCTTGGTGCACTGGCCGGCGGCGACGAGGGTCTTGTCGGCGAACGCGCCGATGCCCAACGCGGGGGAGAGCTCGGTGCCGTCGGTCAGGGTCATCTTCTGGGTCGCGTTGTGGGTGTCGAAACAGAGGTGGGGGCGGCCTCGGACACAGGCCCGACACCGGCCGCACACGGCCCGCCAGTTGAGAATGACGAAGTCGCCCGGGGCGACGTCGGTGACGCCTTCGCCGACGGACTCGACGATGCCCGCGGCCTCGTGTCCGAGCAGGAACGGGAACTCATCGTTGATGCCGCCCTCGCGGTAGTGCAGGTCGGTGTGGCACACGCCGCAGGCCTGCACGACGACGACGGCCTCGCCGGGGCCCGGATCGGGGACGACGATGTCCTCGATGGTCACCGGTTCGCCCGCCGCTCTGGCGACGACCCCTCTCACGGTCTGTGGCATGTGTGACCCCTCCCGACGCGGTGTGCGCCCTCGACGACGAGACGATGTTAAGGGTGATCGTCGGTGTCGGCCGCGCTGTCCGGTGGCGCCGGCCACGGTCACAGCAGTTCTTCGGCGGGTACTCCCCAGTCGACGGTCGAGACCGCGGGAACTCCGACCGCAGCACACGTGCCGGTCACGTCGGCCTGTGTTCCCTCGAAGGGGTCTCCTGGGCTGGCGGCTTTCCGTGCGCCGTAGATGAACGGCACGGCCAGAGCCAACAACGCTCCGCTGATGACGTAGGTCTCGCCGATTCCCCGGCGCTCGGCGGACCGTCCGAGACCGAGTTGACCTCCGACCCCACCGATGCCCGACACCATCGAGTCGAACGAGATGACCGTCGCCCGGTGTTCACTCGGCACGACCTTGTGGAAGAACGACTGGCGCACCGGCATCGCCACTCCCAGGGCACCGGTCACCAGCAACAACATCACGAGCGCGACGCCGAACGAGTTCGCCACTCCGATTCCCACGGCCGCTACCGCCTGCACCCCCGCGGCGGCCAGGAGCAGGGTGGTCCGCGTGCCACAGAACCGGGTGAGCCACTCGACGATGAGGTTGCCGACGATCGTCGAGATCGCCACCAACGCGCTGACCACACCGGCGACCCACACGGCGTCGCGGCCGAGCAGTTCGAGGAAGTACGGCTGCCAGGCGTACCAGACCCACATGAAGACCGCGCTCTGGATCATCCCCGACAGGGTGAGGCGACGAAGCGCCGTGTCCCTCCACCCGAATCGCACCCCGCTCCGAGCGACCTGAGACATCTCCGTGGGGATCGAAGCGAGCCGCAGGCGGACGGGAGCGAAGCCGATGTCGAACATCGTCGCCGCGGCGATGACGAACAGCACGCCCAGAAGAACCGCACGGGCCAGGTAGGGCAACGCCAGGCTGATCGAGCCGAGGAGGCCACCACCGACGGTTCCGACCAACATCGACGTGCCGCTCACCATCTGGCCGCGGGCGAAGACCGAATCGAGCTCCTCCTCGAAGCCCACGTGGCGAAGAGCGTCGACCAGCCACGCCTCGGTCGCCCCGGAGTAGAAGGTGAACCCCAGCCCCATGACGACGGAGACCGCGGCGAACGCGCCGACTCCCGCCTCGACCGACGCCATGTAGAGATAGAGAAGGGTCGTGACCGTGAGGACGGCGGCGCTGGCGAGAAACGAGGCACGCCGTCCGACCGTATCGGCCACGACTCCCGTGGGGATCTCGAAGAGCACCGTTCCCGCCGAGAATGCCGCATTGGCGATGAACGTCTCGCCGAGAGACAGTCCTGCGTCGAGCAGGAAGAGCGTGTTGACCCCCCAGATGACCGAGGCCGCAAGAGTGTAGAGGCCGGTGAGCACGTAGTAGCTCCGAACGATCGTCCTGCTCGCGGCGTCGGGATTCACGCCTGCACCCTAGAGAGCGCCCGCGGACGCTCTCCAGGGTCGCCACGAAGTCGGCGCACACTCCCGCGTGAAGTGGGGCGGGCCGCCTTCCTCGGTGGCGGGAGGACCTTCGGGTGTGGGGTCGCATCGAGGTGCGCCTGGGGATCGATCCCCGCCGGGCGCTGAGTCGACTCGCAATCCCGACTCGGGGATGTGCCGCCGGCCGATGTCGGGAGCGACCGACGCCATTGTCGGGCATGCTCTGTGACATGAGCGAGGAGCGGGCGTGGTGGGAGACGACCACCGTCTACCAGGTGTACCCCCGGTCGTTCGCCGACATCGACGGCGACGGCATCGGTGATCTGCCGGGAGTGATCGATCGGCTCGATCACCTCGCCGATCTCGGCGTCGGCACGCTCTGGGTGTCGCCGTTCTTCGCCAGCCCCCAGCGCGACATCGGCTACGACATCTCCGACTACCGCGACGTCGCCCCCGAGTACGGCACGATCGACGACGCGGAGCGGCTCATCGAGCGAAGCGCACGAGCCGGGCCTGCGGGTCGTCTTCGACCTCGTGCTCAACCACACCTCCGACGAGCACCCGTGGTTCGTCGAGTCACGGCGTTCGCGAGACAACCCCGAGGCCGACTGGTACGTCTGGGCCGACGGACGGAGGGCGGGCACCGACGTCGGGGCGGCCGCCCGACCGCCCCCCGAACAACTGGCGATCCGGGCTCGTCGAGGTGCGAGGCGCGTGGCAGTGGTGCGAGGAGCGGCGGCCAGTGGTACCTGGCCACGTTCCTGCCCTGCCAGCCCGACCTCAACTGGCACAACCCCGAGGTCGAGGCCGAGATGTTCGACACCATCCGCTTCTGGCTCGAGCGTGGGCGTGGACGGCTTCCGGCTCGACATCTTCCACGCGATCATGAAGGACGCGGAGCTCGCTCCAACCCCGTGCCGTCCCGGACCCGCCGGCTCCGAGGCTGTCCAGGGTCTGACGACCCGATCAACACCGCCAACACCGAGGACAACTTCGCCTTGGCACGCGACCTACGCGCCGTGTGCGACGAGTTCGACCCGGAGCGGATCCTGCTCGGCGAGGTGTTCGGGCCGGCCGCGGTACTCCGCCGCTATTCGGCGGCGACGACGGAAGGGATCGAGACGGGCTGCACCTGGTGTTCCTCTTCGACTTCCTGGCCTACCGGTTCTCCGCCGCGTGGTTTCGCGACCGGATCAAGACGCTTCGAGCGGGACTTCCCGCCCCCGCAGATGCCCACCTACGTCCTCGAGAATCACGATCGCTCACGAAGCGCGTCACGGGTCGGCGGCGATCTGCGAAAGGCCCGGGCCCTCGCCGTGATGTTGCTGACCCTCCGCGGTGTCCCCACGGTCTACATGGGCCAGGAGGTCGGCATGACGAACACCTACCTACCCCTGAGCCACGCCCGCGACCCCATTGTCGACCACTACTTCTCGTGGGTGCCGGAGTGGCTCGCCCGGAGATTGCCCGAGCGCATCAACCGCGACGAGATGCGCACGCCCATGCAGTGGGACGGGTCTCCCACGGCGGGGTTCTGCCCCCCCGGAGTCGCTCCGTGGCTGCCGCCCAACGACGATCGGGCCGACCGCAACGTGGCCGATCAGACCGGCGACCCGACGAGCCTGTTGGAGCTGTACCGCTCGTTGCTGACGCTGCGCCGAGACCATGCTGCGCTCCACGCCGGCCGCCTCGAGCTCGTCGACGGGCTGTCCGATGACGTCCTGGGCTATCGCCGGATCGACGGCGACGAACGCGTCCTCGTCGTCGTCAACTTCGGTGAGAAGCCGGCGCGGGTCCATCTCGGCGAACCGGGCGCGGTGGTGTCCCTCGCTTCTGCCGCGGGAGCCCGCATCGACGGAGTATGGCTGGACGTTCCTGCGGTGTGCGGTGTGGTGGCCGGCCTCGCCGAGGCTCCTGCGGAGCTCACGCCTCGGCGATGATGCCCCGCTCGCGCAGAACCTCGATGATCTCGTCGGCCGCATCCTCCGACGAGATTCCCGTGGTGTCGAGGTGCACTTCGGGGTTCTCCGGGCGCTCGTAGGGGGAGTCGATTCCGGTGAAGTTGGTGAGGTCGCCTCGGCGGGCCTTCGCGTAGAGCCCCTTGGGGTCGCGGCTCTCCGCGATCTCGAGAGGGGTGTCGACGTGCACCTCGATGAACTCCCCCTCGTCGAGCAGGTCGCGGGCGAGGCGCCGTTCGGAGCGGAACGGCGAGATGAACGACACCAGCACCACCAGTCCGGCGTCGACCATGAGTGACGAGACCTCGGCGATGCGTCGGATGTTCTCCACCCGGTCCGCGTCGGTGAACCCGAGATCGCGGTTGAGCCCGTGCCGGACGTTGTCGCCGTCGAGAAGGTAGGTGCGGACTCCGGTGGCGTGCAGTTTCGATTCGACGATGTCGGCGATCGTCGACTTGCCCGACCCCGACAGCCCGGTCAGCCAGATCACGGCGGGCCGGTGTCCGCTGAGATCGGCCCGGGCCGACTTGTCGACACGGACGTCCTGCCAATGGATGTTGTGGGAACGGCGCAGCGCGAAGTGCAGCAGACCGGCACCGACGGTCGCGTTGGTCCGTTTGTCGATGATGACGAAACCGCCGGTGTCGCGGTTGACGTCGTAGGCGTCGAAGGGAACGGGCCGGCCGAGGCTCAGGTTGCACACGCCGATCTCGTTCAGGCCGAGGGTCGCGGCGGCGAGACGGTCGAGATTGTTGACGTCGACGCGGTACTTCGGGTGACCGATGGTGCACCCGACGGTGCGGGTCCCGATCTTCATGAGATACGGCCGGCCGGGCAGCATCTCCTCCTCTGCCATCCACACCACGTGGCCCTCGAACTGATCGGCCACCTCGGCGGGCGAGTCGCCACCGCAGATGAGATCACCGCGGGACGCATCGATCTCGTCGGCCAGAGTCAGCGTCACCGACTGGCCGGCGACCGCTTCGTCGAGATCTCCGTCCATCGTGACGATGCGCTCGACGGTGGTCGTGGTCCCTGCCGGAAGGACCCGGATCGGATCGCCCGGCCGGATCACTCCTCCGACGATGCGTCCCGAGAATCCCCGGAAGTCGAGGTCCGGCCGGTTGACCCACTGGACCGGCATGCGGAAGGGGAGCGCCGCGGTGTCGTCGTCGACGGGAACCGTCTCGAGGAACCCCAACAGGGTGGGACCGTGGTACCACGGCGTGTTCGGGCTCGGCTCGACCACGTTGTCGCCACGGAGCGCCGACAGCGGGATGAACGTGATGTCGTCGAGACCCACCCGGCCGGCGAAGTCGCGGTACTCGCTCTCGATGGCGCCGAACACGTCGTGGGAGTACTCGATGAGATCCATCTTGTTGATGGCGACCACGACCCTGCGGATGCCCAGGAGTGAGACGAGGTAACTGTGTCGCCGGGTCTGGGTGAGTACCCCCTTGCGGGCGTCGACGAGGATGACGGCCAGATCCGCGGTCGATGCACCCGTGACCATGTTGCGCGTGTACTGCTCGTGTCCCGGCGTGTCGGCGACGATGAACTTCCGTCGCTCGGTCGAGAAGAAGCGGTAGGCCACGTCGATCGTGATGCCCTGCTCCCGCTCCGCGGCCAGACCGTCCAGCAACAACGCGAAGTCGAGGTCGCCACCCTGGGTTCCGACCTTCGCCGAGTCGGCCTCCAACGCGGCCAGGTGGTCCTCGAAGACGAGGTGCGACTCGTACAACAGGCGGCCGATGAGGGTGCTCTTGCCGTCGTCGACGCTGCCGCACGTGATGAAGCGGAGAAGGGTCTTGTACTGATGCGACGTGAGGTATTCGTCGATGTCGGTGGCGATCAGCTCCGATGCGTGCGCCATCAGAAGTAGCCCTCCTGCTTCTTCTTCTCCATCGATGCCGCGCCATCGAAGTCGATGATGCGCCCCTGCCGCTCCGAGGTGGTGGCCAGCAGCATCTCCTGGATGATGCCCGTGAGGTCGTCGGCCTCGCTCTCGATGGCTCCGGACAGCGGGTAGCAGCCGAGGGTCCGGAATCGCACGGAGCGAAGGTCGGGAACCTCCCCTTCGGCGAGGCGCATGCGGTCGTCGTCGACCATGATGAGCACACCGTCGCGATCGACGACCGGGCGCGTCGCCGCGAAGTAGAGCGGCACGATCGGGATCGACTCGAGCTGGATGTACTGCCACACGTCGAGTTCGGTCCAGTTCGACAACGGGAACACCCGCAGGGTCTCCCCGGGGCTGCGACGGGCGTTGAAGACCTGCCACAACTCCGGTCGCTGGCGCTTGGGATCCCACTGGTGCTGGGGTGACCGCACCGAGAAGATCCGTTCCTTCGCCCGCGACTTCTCCTCGTCGCGTCGTGCCCCGCCGAAGCAGAGGTCGAAGCCGTGCTCGTCGATGACCTGTCGTGAGGCCCTCGGTCTTCCACATGTCGGTGTGGAGCGCCGAGCCGTGGTCGAAGGGGTTGATGCCCCGCTCGACACATTCGGGATTGCGGTGGACGACCAGGTCCATTCCCAGCCGGGCGGCGGTGTCGTCACGGAACTGGTACATCGCACTGAACTTCCAGGTGGTGTCGACGTGGACGAGAGGAAAGGGCGGGCGTGAGGGGAAGAACGCCTTGAGGGCCAGGTGCAACATCACCGAGCTGTCCTTGCCGATCGAATAGAGCATGGCGGGGTTCTCGCTCTCGGCCACCGCCTCGCGCATGATGTGGATCGCTTCGGCTTCGAGTCGCTGGAGGTGGGTCAGCCGCCCCGATCCGATACCGGACAGGGCCTGTGATCCCGTTGTCGCCGTGCTCGTCATCGGCATCTCCGTCCTATTGTCCGTAAACCCTACGGGGAATACGGTATTTAGCGTCGCCCGGTGAGTCAATCGGCCGTTCGACCCACCGCCGGCCCGTAGCGCTCCTCAGTGGCTCGGCGGTATTCGCCGGCGAGCTCCTCGACCGGTGAGGGAAGCCGTCCGGCCACCAGGTCGGCGACCGACACGATCTCGAGCACCCGCCGAAGGCTGCCCCTGATGGCCATCCACACCTCGGGCAGGGCCTCCGCAGGAGCGGGGTAGCTCAACTCGCGGAGGCTCGTGTCGTGCACGTCGGCCAGCGGACCGTCGACGGCACGAAAGATGTCGGCGAGCGAGATCGTCTCGGGCGGCCGCGAGAGGGTGAAGCCGCCGTCGGGACCGCGTTCGGACCGCACGAGTTCGGCCCGTTTGAGGTCTCGAAGGATGTCGAGGAGGTACTTCAGCGACATTCCCTGACTGTGAGCGATGGTGTCGGCCTTCACGGCCGACTCGGCCCCGACCGCCAGCTCGGCCATCGCCCGTACCGCGTTGTCGACCCGCTCGGAGATCCGCATCGGCGCGAAACGCTACCCGGTGCGCTCGTGGGGGAGCAGGGTTCGCGGGCACGCCGATCGGTGCCCTACGGTACGCAGCGGCGTCGCCCGTCGAGGCGGAGGCGACCGTGTGGAGCAGGGAGCGAAGGGGACGACGATGACGATCGGGACCGTGCTGAGGAGCCGGCTCGACACCCGCGGCGACGGGTACCGGACGAATCTCGCGGCCATGGCCGAGATGTGGGAGCAGGTCGCCGAGGAGCTGGCGTCGGTGCCCACCATCGGCGGGCAGCGCTATGTCGACCGTCACCGCCGACACGACAAGATGCTCGTCCGAGAGCGCGTCGAGCACCTCGTCGACCCGGCGACTCCGTTCCTGGAGCTGTCCCCGCTCGCCGGGTGGGGAACGGAGGACGCGGTCGGGGTGGGTGTGGTGTGCGGCATCGGAGTCGTCGAGGGGGTCGAATGCGGAATCTGGGGTTCCGACATGACCTACAAGGGTGGGTCGGCGAATCCCACGACGTGGAAGAAGCTCGAGCGGCTCCTGGAGATCGTCCGGCTCAACCGCCTTCCGCTCATCGCCCTCAACGAGTCCGCCGGCGCGGACCTGCCTCGACAGGCCGACCTCTTCGTCGGCGCGGGAGCGCAGTTCAAACTCCTGACCCAGCTCTCCCGGCTGGGTATCCCCACGATCACGGTGGCCTTCGGTCCCAACACCGCCGGTGGGGCCTACGTCCCGGGGATGAGCGACTACACGGTCTTCGTGAAGGACAAGGGCACCGCCTACCTCGGTGGGCCACCACTCGTGAAGATGGCCATCGACGAGGTCGTCGACGAAGAGACCCTCGGCGGGGCCGAGATGCACTCGCGCACCAGCGGTCTGTCCGACTACCTGGCCGTGGACGAGCTCGATGCCATCCGCATCGCCCGCAACATCGTCAGCCACCTCGGGTGGCGAAAGCTCGGCCCCGGTCCGACCGAAGCCGGCGACGACCCGGTCCACGACCCTGCCGAGCTCCTGGGGTGCGCCTCGGCGGACGTGCGCATCCCCTTCGAGATGCGTGAGGTGCTGGCCAGACTCCTCGACGGGAGCCGCTTCGAGGAGTTCAAGCCGCTCCACGGCGAGAAGCTGGTGTGTGGTTGGGGGTCCATCCACGGGTTTCCCGTGGGCCTGCTCGGCAACAACGGGATCCTCTTCTCCGAGGAGGCCCGCAAGGGCGCCCAGTTCATCCAGTTGTGCAACCGTTCCGACACACCCTTGCTCTTCCTCCACAACATCACCGGCTTCATGGTCGGGTCGAAGGCGGAGCAGGGCGGCATCATCCGCAACGGCGCCAAGCTCATCAACGCGGTCTCCAACTCCACGGTTCCCCATCTCAACCTCAACGTGGGTGCCA
Source organism: uncultured Microthrixaceae bacterium (assembly GCA_963700425.1). Taxonomy (GTDB): domain Bacteria; phylum Actinomycetota; class Acidimicrobiia; order Acidimicrobiales; family Microtrichaceae; genus CAVOXO01. Next base: position 156,486 of record CAVOXO010000003.1, read on the forward strand.
GCTACGGCGCAGGGAACTACGGGATGGGCGGACGGGCCTATGACCCCCGGTTCGTCTTCTCCTGGCCCAATCACCGCATCGCCGTGATGGGTCCCAAACAGCTGGCCGGGGTGATGGAGATCGTGGCCCGCAACGCCGCCGCCGGCCGCGGCATCGAGATGACCGAAGAGCTCGAGGAGATGCTGATGGCCCAGTCGGCGGCCCTCGAGAGCCAGATCGAGACCGAATCGACCGCGCTGTTCGCCACCGGACGGGTGTGGGATGACGGGATCATCCATCCCGCCGACAGTCGGACCGTGCTGGGCATGGCGCTCTCGGCGGTGCACAGCAACCTCGTCGAGGGTACGAGCGGCTACGGCGTGTGGAGGCACTGATGATCACCAGGCTCCTGATCGCCAACCGGGGCGAGATCGCCGTGCGGATCGCCCGCACCGCTCATCGGCTGGGTATCGACACCGTCGGGGTGTACTCCGACGCCGACGCCGACGCCCTCCATGTCGACGCGGTCGACGTGGCCGTGGCTCTCGGCGGTTCGACGCCCGCCGAGTCGTACCTGCGGGCCGACGCCGTGCTCGCCGCTGCCCTCGACAGCGGCTGCGACGCCCTCCATCCCGGGTACGGCTTTCTTGCCGAGAGCGCCGGTTTCGCCCAACAGGTGATCGACGCCGGAGTGGTGTGGGTGGGCCCGACGCCCCAGCAGATCGCGCTGCTCGGCGACAAGGTGGCCGCCAAGAAGGCGGCCGTCGAGGCAGGCGTCCCCACGGCACCGGTGGTCCCCGTCGAGGCGGGCGAGGTGCCCGACGACGTCCCGATGCCGGCCCTCGTCAAAGCCGCAGCGGGGGGAGGTGGCCGGGGGATGCGGGTGGTGCGTGATCAGGCCGACCTGGCCGTTGCGGTGGAGGCCGCCTCGCGCGAAGCGGCCTCCGCGTTCGGCGACGGCACGGTCTTCATCGAGCCGTACATCGAGAGAGGTCGCCACATCGAGGTCCAGATCCTGGGGGATTCGCACGGCGCACTGGTCCACCTGGGGGAGCGGGAGTGCTCGATCCAGCGCCGGAACCAGAAGGTCGTCGAGGAGTCACCGTCTGCGGGGATCGACGCCTCCACGCGGGCTGCGTTGTGCGACGGCGCCCTCGCGCTGGCCCGCCATGTGGGCTATGAGAACGCGGGCACGGTCGAGTTCCTGGTGGGCGACGACGGAACGATCAACTTCCTGGAGGTCAACACCCGCCTTCAGGTCGAACACCCCGTCACCGAGGCGGTCACCGGGCTCGACCTCGTCGAGCTGCAGCTCAGGGTCGCGGCGGGGGAGCCGCTGCCGGTCACCCAGGACGAGGTGACCTTCGAGGGGCACGCCATCGAGGTGCGAGTGGTGGCCGAGAATCCCGCAGCCGGCTGGCTCCCGTCGATCGGAGCGGTCACCGCGTTCGAGATCGGCGACGGGGTCCGCGTCGACACCGGCATCAGGGCCGGCAGCGCCGTCTCCGCGGACTACGACTCGCTGCTCGCCAAGGTCATCGCCCATCGTCCGCGTCGTTCCGACGCCGCCCGGGTGCTGGCCAGGGCTCTGCGCACCAGTCGGGTCAGCGGGGTCGACACCGACATCGACTGTCTGGTCGCACTGTTGGGCGACGCCGACTACCTCGCCGCCGCGACCCCCACGTCCTACCTCGACGATCACCCCGACGTGGTCGCGGCATCCGGCCCGGCCGGCGACGATCATCTGGCCCTGCTGTTGGGAGCCGTCTTCGCCACCGAACAACGCCAACGGGCTGCCGATCACGTCACGGGATTCGCACCCTCGGGCTGGCGGAACCTGGGTGTGCAGGGCCAGCGGCAGGTATGGCACGACGCCGGCGGCGCGGACGTCCCCGTCGAGTATCGGCTCCGGGGGAGCGAGGCCACTGCGCTCGTCGGACCGTGGCCCGAACCACTCGAGGACGGCAGCCTCGCGCCCGACGAACGCCGCGAGGTCGCCGTGCGACTGCTGTCGCGGGCCGTCGACCGCCAGGTGGTCGAGATCGATGGACGGCGTCACGCCGTCGACATCGCCGAGGACGGTGATCGCGTCACCGCCCACAGCCCATCGGGGACGGCGGTCTTCGTCCTCGCACCCCGATTCGAGGACCACGACGCCGAACTGGCCGGAGGAGGCCCGGTCTGTCCGCTGCCGGGCACCGTGATCGCCGTGCACGTCGCCGCGGGCCAGTCGGTGTCGGAAGGCGAGCTGTTGATGGTCGTCGAGGCGATGAAGATGGAACATCGGATCACCGCCCCGGCCGACGCCGTGGTGGGTGAGGTTCGATTCGCCACCGGTGACCGGGTCGACACCGGTGATCTCCTCGTGGAACTGACCGAACAGGAGCACTGAGGTGACCGACCCGATCCGCATCGCGAACTGCTCGGGCTTCTTCGGCGATCGACCGTCCGCCGCAGTCGAGATGGTCGAGGGCGGGCCGATCGACGTGCTCACCGGCGACTGGCTCGCCGAGCTGACCATGTTGATCCTGGCCCGCATCCGCGCCCGCAAGCCCCGAGGCGGGTTCGCCCGCACGTTCGTCACCCAGATGGAACAGGTCATGGGGACCTGTCTCGACCAGGGAATCAAGGTCGTGTCCAACGCCGGGGGTCTCGACCCCGACGGTTGTGCCGAGGCGGTCTCCGAGGTGGCCGACACCCTGGGTCTCTCACCGACCATCGCCTGGGTGGACGGCGACGACCTCATGGACCGGATCGGCGATCTGACCGGAACCGGTGAGCTGCAGGCCTTCGGGACCGGAGACCTGGGCGACCCCGCAGCGTTCCTCACCGCCAACGCCTATCTGGGCTGTTGGGGCATCGTCGAGGCCCTGTCGAGCGGCGCCGACATCGTCATCTGCGGCCGGGTCACCGACGCGGCGGTCACCTGTGGTCCCGCTGCCTGGCACCACGGTTGGGCCCGTGACGACTGGGATCGGCTGGCCGGAGCCGTGGTGGCCGGGCACGTGATCGAGTGCAGCGCCCAGGCCACCGGCGGCAACTATTCGTTCTTCTCCGAGATCGCGGCGCGCGACGAGATCGGCGGCGGAGCCCGCTTCGGATTCCCGTGGGCCGAGGTCGACGACGACGGTTCGTCGGTGATCGGCAAACACGACGGCACCGGCGGCGAGGTCAGCATCGGAACGGTCACCAGTCAGCTGCTCTACGAGATCGGCGGACCCCGGTACCTCGGTCCCGATGTCACCGCCCGGTTCGACACCATCCGTCTCGACGACGTCGGGCCCGACCGGGTTCGGATCTCGGGTGTTCGGGGCGAGGCGCCGCCCTCGACGCTCAAGGTCGCCATGAACGAGCTCGGTGGCTTCCGGAACTCCTTCTCGGTCGCGCTCACCGGTCTCGACATCGAGGAGAAGGCCCGTTTCGCCGAGGCCGCGTTCTGGGATGCGTGCCCCTTCGGCCCCGACGACTTCGCGTCGCTGGTCAGCCGGGTCGTCCGCACCGACAAGGCCGACCCCTCCACCCAGGAGGAGGCGACGGCGGTGTGGCGGGTCACGGTGAAGGACCCCGACGAAGCCAAGGTGGGGCGAGCGTTCGCCGATGCGATGATCCATACGGCTCTGGCGGGGATTCCCGGGATGTACGGCCTGGGGGGAGGTCCCGGCCGCGGCGACCCCTACGGTGTGTACCGGCCGGCCACGGTTCCCGCCGGGCTGGTGCCCCAGTACGTCCATGTGGCGGGGCGGGACGCTGTCCGGGTGGACTCGGTGTCGCCGGCGGGGGAGTCGATCGAGGTCGTCGTGGACGGTCCGGCGACGGCTCCCACGGGCGACACGGTCGATGCTCCGTTCGGATCGGTCATCGGGACGCGTTCGGGCGACAAGGGCGGTGATGCCAACCTCGGCGTGTTCGTTCGGAGCGACCTGGCGTGGTCGTGGGTCGACAACGAACTGACCACGGACCGTCTCCGCGAGCTGCTCCCCGAGACTGCGGGTCTCTCGATCGACCGGCACCGCCTGCCGAACCTCCGGGCGCTCAATTTCGTGATCGTCGGCCTTCTCGACGAGGGCGTGGCCGCATCGACGCGCCAGGACGCGCAGGCGAAGGCGCTGGGCGAATGGCTGCGGGCCCGGATCGTTCCCGTTCCGGTGGCTGTGCTCGAGGAGTCGACCGGTCCCCGACGCGCTCACCAGCGGGCCGACGACGCATGACGTTCCGCCTCGCCAACGTGTCGGGCCGGGCCGCGCTGGTATCGGGCGACCACTACTTCGATGTCGAATCGCTCAGCGGAGGGGTGCTCGACCCCGATCCGATGGGGGTGATCTCCCGATGCGCCGACCTCCACCGCCTGGGCTCCCAGCTGGACGGGCACACGCCGACGGGGCGGCTGGCCGATGTGGAGCTGGGACCGCCGGTGCCGTCGCCGGGCAACTGTTTCGGCATCGGGCTGAACTACGCCGAGCACGTTGCGGAGACCGGCCGCGACCTCCCGGCGGCACCGGTCGTCTTCACCAAGTTCCCCAGCTGTGTCGTGGGCGCCACGTCCGACGTCGTCCTCGACTGCGACTCGGCCGACTACGAGGCCGAGCTCGTCGTCGTCATCGGTGAGGGCGGCCGCAACATCGCCGCCGCCGACGCGTGGAGCCGGGTGGCGGGGGTCACCGGCGGTCAGGACATCTCCGATCGCGCCCTACAGTTCGCGGCCTCGCCGGCCCAGTTCAGCCTGGGGAAGTCGCGGGACACCTACGGCCCCATGGGACCGCTGCTGGTGAGCCCCGACGTGTTCGACGATCCCGACGACATCGGGCTGCGCTGTTCGGTCAACGGCGAGGAACGGCAGTCGTCGTCCACCCGTCACCTGATCCTGTCGGTGTCGCGCCTCGTCGAGTACCTGTCCTCGATCCTGACGCTCTCGGCGGGTGACGTCATCTTCACCGGCACTCCCGAGGGAGTGGGCGGACCCTCGGGGAGATTCCTCGCCGACGGCGACGTCATCGTCACCGAGGTCGCCGGGGTCGGAACGATGACCAACCGTTGCGTGCGGGGCGTGTCCTGACCACGAGGTCGACCGCAGAGCTTCCCGCCGTCGGTTCGCCCGATCCGGGACTCACATCGAGGTGGGGGTGAGGCGGAACACCGCGATGTTGCGGTCGGTTCGCCTCTCATAGGTGTGCATCTGAGGGATGGTGGTGGAGACGGCCGGCCACACGGCGGCCTTCTCCTCGTCACTCAACAGCGATGCGTCGACCGTCTCGGTGCCGCGACGGCTCAAGACGGTCGCCGCCCCCGCCGCCTCGAGGTTGTATCTCCAGGCGGGGTGACGCTCCTGGCCCATGGCACTGGCGACCACGAGGTACGAGTCGCCGTCGCGGTGGTAGGCGAGCTGGACCGACCGGGGTTCGCCACTCCGGCGACCGACGACGGTGAGGGTGAGCATCGGCAACGTGGGGGGACCGGTCGAGGTGAACCGGCCTCCGCTGATCCGGAAGATCACCGGGTCGACGTGCGCCGCCACGTGTTTGACGATCCACGATCCGGCCCGCGTCGCCGAGAACCGGTTGACCGCGCGGGCGTAGGGAGACGGTCTCTCGGAGTGCGGCCGTTGGCTCGGTGGCGGCGTGGACATGGGGTCGACCTCCGCGGGATGGGTCAGGTGAGCGGCCCACGCAGTATGGCTCGACATCCGCCCACCAGGGGGACGCTGCCGGGTGGTCCGACACCGACCGGCCGTGGCGTGCCGTGGGAACGTCGAGGTGGCGAGGGACCGAGGTCTCTTGTGGTCGCAGGGTGTGTCGGTCATGGTGGGACCGATGTCGGGCCATGAGCGTATGGAGGGTCTGTCGGCTTCGGTGGCTGCACGTCGCCTCGAGGAGTTCGGCCCGAATGTGCTGCCGCCTCCTCCCAAGGTGCCCGTCTGGCGAAGGGTGGCCGAGCAGTTCGTCCACTTCTTCGCCCTGATGCTCTGGGCGGCGGGTGCCCTGGCCATCGTGGGCGGCCTGCCCGTCCTGGGGATCGCCATCTTCGCCGTCATCGTCATCAACGGGGTCTTCGCCTTCGCTCAGGAGTACCGGGCCGAGCGAGCCGCCGAACGGCTCAAGGACCTGCTTCCCCAGTTCGTCACGGTGGTGCGCGATGGTCGGCGAACCACCATCGGCACCACCGGGCTCGTCCCCGGCGACCTCGTGGTGCTGGCCGAGGGTGACCGGGTCAGCGCGGATCTCGACTGCATCGAGAGTCACGGGTTGTCGATCGACACCTCGACCCTCACCGGCGAGAGCGTCCCCGAAGCGGTGGGGGCCGGAGAATCGGTGCGGGCCGGGACGTTCGTCCTGGAGGGCGAAGGATCGGCGACCGTGACGTCGACGGGCGCCCGGACCGAGCTGGCCCGGATCGCGGTGCTGACCCAACGGATCGAGCGGCCCGACACCCCCTTGACGCGAGAACTCCACCGTCTGGTGCGCACCGTGGCCCTCATCGCCGTGGCGACCGGCGCGGTGTTCTTCGTCCTGACCCTGTTGCTGCACACCCCGGCCTCCGACGGCTTCGTCTTCGCCATCGGGATCACGGTCGCTCTCGTGCCCGAGGGGCTGCTGCCCACCGTGACGCTCTCACTGGCCATCGGCGCTCAACGCATGGCCGACCAGCATGCTCTCGTTCGCCGGCTCGAATCGGTGGAGACCCTCGGATCGACGACGTTCATCTGCACCGACAAGACCGGGACCCTCACCCAGAACAGGATGCGGATCGTGGACGTCTGGACCCCGGTGGGGGCGGCCCGCCGCGAGGGTGAGGGTTACGAGCCGAGCGGGGCGATCACGCCCGATGGGCCCGGGGTGTCCGACGCGCTGGCGGCGATCGCTCTCGCGGCACGCGGGTGTTCCAACGGGCGCATCGTCCGGACCGCCGACGACGGCTGGGATGCTCACGGGGACCCGATGGAGGCCGCCATCGACGCTCTGGCCCGCCAGGTGGTCGCGGTCGACGATCTCGACGGCGCGGTCGGTCGGATCATCGCCCGATTCCCGTTCGATCCCACACGCCGCCGGGCGTCGGTCGTGACCGAGGAGCGGATCCTCGTCAAGGGTGCACCCGATGCGGTACTCGCACTCTGTGGGACCGAGACCGCTGGCGCCGATTCGGCACTGGCGGAGTTCGCCTCGCGGGGGCTCCGTGTTCTCGCCATCGCCCATCGGGTCCGACCCCGGAGGCTGCCCCGCGACCCGGAGGAGGCCGAGACGGACCTGTCGCTGCTGGGACTCCTCGGATTCGAGGACCCGCCGCGCCCCGAGGCGCGAGAGGCCTTGGCGGCCTGCCGGGTGGCGGGGATCAGCGTCGCCATGATCACCGGGGACCATCCCCGGACCGCGCAGGCCATCGCCGACGAGGTGGGGTTGCGTATCGACTCGGCACAGGTTCTCACCGGTGCGGACCTCCCCGCCGACGATCAGCTCCTCGGTGCGCTGGTCGACCGCGACGGGGTCGTCATCGCCCGCGTCGATCCCGGCGACAAGTTGCGTATCGCCCGGGCGCTCCGGGCGAGGGGCCACGTGGTCGCCATGACCGGGGATGGCGTCAACGACGGCCCGGCACTACGCGAGGCGGACATCGGCGTGGCCATGGGCCGAAGCGGCAGCGACGTGGCGCGCGAGGCGGCCGACCTCGTTCTCCTCGACGACAACTTCGCCACCATCGTCGCGGCGATCCGTCAGGGTCGGGCCACGTTCGCCAATGCCCGTCGCTTCCTGACCTACCACCTGACCGACAACGTCGCCGAGTTGACCCCCTTCGCCATCTGGGCGTTGTCCGGTGGCCGCTTCCCGTTGGCTCTGGGTGTGTTGCAGATCCTGGCCCTCGACATCGGTACCGACACCCTGTCCGCGGCCGCGCTCGGGGCCGAGCCGGCGGATTCCGCAGTGATGCATCGACCCCCGACGACGGGCCGGCTACTCGATCGCACCGTCGCCGTCCGCGCCTTCGGCGTCCTCGGGCCGACCGAGGCGACCTTCGAGATGGCCGCGTTCGTCGTCGCCCTCGTGGCGGCCGGCTGGCGGCCCGGCGACGGCTTCCCCACCGGCGCTCCGCTGTGGGCGGCCTCGGGAGCCGCCTTCCTCACCGTTGTGGTGGCGCAGTCGGCCAATGCCTTCGCCTGCCGGAGCGTCCGGCGGCCGGCGTGGCGGGTGGATCTCACCTCCAACCGGTTCCTGCTCGTCGCGGTTCTCATCGAGGTGTGCTTCGCCGTCGCGGTTCTCGTCATTCCTTTCGCCGCACGCATCCTCGACCACCGGTGGCCGCCGGGGTGGGCGTGGGTCGTGATCATCGCCTCCGCCCCGGCCGTGGTGCTCGCCGACGCGCTGTGGAAGACGGTGTGGGCCCGTCGAGCTGACCGAACCGTGCCCCCGACCCTGTGAGGGTGGCCGTCCGACCGTCCGGGCCGCTCAGTAGATGACGCCGGGGTTCAGCACGCCGGCGGGATCGAGTTCGGCCTTCACCGATCTCAACGCGGCCCCGACGACCTCGGGTCGCTGGCGGCGGTACCACTCGTCGTGGTCGCGTCCGACCGAGTGGTGGTGCGTGATCGTGGCCCCCGCAGCCATGAGGGCCTCCGACGCGGCGGCCTTCACCTCGTCCCAGATCGTCACCTCCGATCCGAAGGTGGTCGGGGCGATGACCGAGAAGTACGGGGCGGGACCGTCGGGGTAGACGTGGGTGAACCGGCAGGTGACCGTTCCGCCGCCACAGATCCGATCGAGGGCGCCGCTGACCGCCGCGGTGACCGAGGCGTGAACCTCGTCGAAGCGGTCCCAGGTGCATGCCGTCTCGAAGGTCTCCGCCAGGATCCCGCAGCGGACGAGTCCATCGCGCAGGTACGGTGCCCGCAGGAACGAGTTGCGCCAGGCCCCGACCGCCCCGGTTCGCGATCCGCGGTCTGCGTCGTCGGCGTGGGCGTCGGCGACGACCGGGCCGTCGGGAACCACTCCCCGGTGGTCCGCACACAGCTCGAGGGCGCGCTCCATCGACGGCGTGGTGGGGTGATCGGCCGACTCGAACCCCAACACCAGGAGCCCCGCGACATCCCGGCCGGCATTCAGAGCCGCCTCGCCGCGGTCGAGGAGGCGGCAGTTGGTGGGGAACAGCGCCGACTGGCTCACGGCTCGGGTGGCCGCGACCGCGTCGCCCCACTCGGTGAACTCCACCCCCGCCGAGGCCTTCCAGCGCACCCGGTCCTGGACCCGCATCCAGGCTTCGGTGATGACCCCGAGTCCTCCTTCGGAACCGAGGAACACCCGGTCGGGCGACGGTCCTGCTCCCGATCCCGGAAGGCGCCGCGACTCCGAGACGCCGCGGGGGGTGACGATGCGCATCGACTCGACCAGATCGTCGATGTGGGTGTACACCGTGGCGTAGTGACCGCCCGAGCGGGTGGCGATCCATCCGCCGAGCGTCGAGAACTCGAAGGACTGCGGGAAGTGGCGCAGCGTGAGACCGTGAGGGCGGAGCTGCGCCTCCAACACCGGGCCGAGAGCCCCGCCCTCGATGCGAGCGGCGCGCGACACCGGGTCGACGTCGAGCACCCGGCTCATGGACGTCATGTCGAGGCTCACCCACCCGTCGGGCGCATCGTCGGGTCGGGCCTCGACCCCACCCACCACCGACGAGCCCCCGCCGTAGGGCACGACCTTGACCCCCGCGTCGCCCGCCCAGTCGAGCGACGCAGCGACGTCGGCCTCGTCGCGGGGTCGCAGCACCGCATCGGGTGGGTGGTCGAAGACCCCGTGGAAGCCGCGCACCACGTCCCGGTAGGCCCGCCCGTAGGCGTGACGTGCCCGATCCTCGACGTCGGTCCGGGCGATCGCCTGCAGCGCCGACGGAACGTCGATCGTGGGTGGCGCCATCATGTCGTCGGCGAGGGCCGGTGCCGGTCTCACCTCGACCTCACGATGGAACACAGCCGTGAACATGTCGGCCAGCCCCCTGACCTCGTCGTCGCCGAGGGCCTGATCCTGGTGTCCCCAGCCCCACCAGTTCCTCGCTCGGGTCACCGCTCGTGCTCCCCGTCGGGCGTGTGACGTGCTGTGGGCGTCGAGGGTCCGGTGCCGGCGGGATCCTGACCGTAGAAGTCGGCGAACACGTCGTAGAGGTCGGGCATGGCACCGGCGAGCGGCACGGGTCGGGTGAAGAAGACCTCGGTCACGACCGCGAAGAACTCACCGGGATCGGTTGCGGCGTAGTCGTCGATCAGGCCGTCTCCGGTGTCGCCGGCCGCGAGCCGATCGAAGGAATCGGTGCAGACCGCGATCCAACGCTGGCGGGCATCGGGAGTCGGCAGCGGCGGGGTGCCGTCGACCCAGCCGTCCAACATGTCGAGGTGGTGGGCGAACTCGTGGAGGATCACGTTGCGTCCTTCGCCGGGGTGCCGGGCCTCGTCGGCCGCGGCGTCCCAGGCGATGAGCACGGGCCCCCGATCGTGCGCCTCGCCGGAGAGATCGACGGTGTCGTCGGCCATCACCCCGGGGGCGATCTCGTACTCACCTTTCATCTCGATGGTGGATCCGTGCACGATCACCGAGCTCACGTTCCGGTAGCAGTCCACCCCCAGCTCGAGGGTGAGCAGAGCGGCGTGCGCCGCAATCGTCGCCCTGACCTCGTCGGTGAGCTCGAAGCCGTCGGCGGCCTCCCAGCGCAGCGAGTCGAGCAGGACGTCGGCGTCGACCACGAGTCGCTCGAGTCGGTGGGCGTCGAGGTGGCGTGCCCCCGCGACCCGCGACGCGGCGGCCCGCACCACCGGAGCGGGTTCGCGGACGCGAGCCTCCGCACGAAATCGGCGTAGGAATCCCGAGGCCATGGACCCATCATGGCCCAGGGTGAGGCGTGTTCGACCGGTCGTTCGGAGAGTCCGCGGCCGGCGCGCCCCGGCGGTTGTCTCCCGGCACCCCGATCGGGCCGACGGGCCGAACTCGCTCAGGTGGTCACGCGGTCGGGCCGTTCTCGACCAGGGCGTCCGCCAACGACCGGCCCCACGCTCGGGCCCGGTCCTCCTCGCCGTCGACGAGATCGTTGTCCTTGGTCACGACGAAGCTCTCCGGCTCGGCCACCAGCGTCCAACCGTGGTGGCGAAGCCGGCGGGCGATCCCCTTCGAGGCCCGTCCTGTCAACGTCGGTGAGGCGTCGATCCGGGTGTCGAAGGCGGCGGCAGCCGAACCTCTCAGCCCGACGGTTCCGAACCAGTCCCGGAGCGTCTCGCCCAGTGCGTGTTCGTCGATGTCGTGGGCCGGTTCGCCCTTGGCGGCCTTGTCGCGCTCGCCCCGCACGCCCTGTTCCTTCGACGACGTCCTGGCCATCCCGTGCATGTGGGTGGGGCCCCCGATCACCACGAGGTCGGCGGCCGCGAGGCGGTCCGCGGTCCGCCTCCTCGGGGGTGAGTACCTCGGCGTCGATCAGCTCGCCGATCCCCGTTGCCACCGCGTCCGCGATGAGATGGGTGTTGCCGAATACGGACTCGTAGACGACGACTGCCTCCATGATCGTGCCTCGTTTCCCGACCTCGCTGGCGCTCCCTCACAATGGGCCCTGCGACCGTTCCGCACTAGGGTCGAAGGTCACCGGGCGGCAGAATCGGGCTCTTGGCGCGACCGGTGCGGACCAGGGATCGAGGAGGCCCGTTGACGGGGCAGAAGAAGCGGATCGCCTGCGAGCGGGTCGGGCTCGACTACTTCGACTCATCGCCGTGTCGGGTGGTGGCCAGCGAGATCGTGGCGGCGTCCCCCGAGCGCATCTTCGATGTCTTCGCGGACGCAGAGTCATGGACCAGGTGGGCCTTTCCCATCATCGGCGTGGAATGGACCTCCCCGTTCCCCCTCGAGGTCGGATCGACCCGGACCGTCACGATGCGCGGCGGCATGGTGGGCTGGGAGGAGTTCATCGCATGGGAGCCCCACCGCCGCATGGCGTTCCGCTTCAACGAGACGATCGAGGGCGGGCCGGCCGCCTTCGCCGAGGACTACCTCGTCGTCGACCTGGGCGACGGCAGGTCACTGGTGAAGTGGACCCTGGCGATGACCCTCACCGGGTTCTCGGCGCGGACCGCGCCGGTGACCCGCTTGGCCATGAAGCCGATCAATTCCCTCATGCTGCGGCAGTTCCGGCGGTACGTCGAGTCCGACCCGACTCTCGCTCCCCGCGACGAGTCCGACGAGTCGGAGTCCTGACCATGGACGGATCGGCACCCGCCGGCGCCGGCGAGGATCTGGGTGACATCGACCTGACCGACGCATCGGTGTGGGAAGCAGGCGCTCCCCATGAGTGGCTCGACCGGATCAGGGCCGTCCCCGGGCTGTACTTCCATCCCGAGAGCGACGGCCCCGGGTTCTGGGCGGTCACCCGTCACGACGACGTCCGCGCCGTGTCCACGGACCCCGAGTCCTTCTCGAGCTGGGTGGCGGGTCCCCTGCGCCTGGATCCCGATCCCGACACCCTCGACCAGCTCCGGATGGTGATCATCGCGATGGACCCGCCCGATCACCGCACGTTCCGCGACATCGTGGCCCGCGCGTTCACCCCGAAGCGGATCTCCGCCATCGAACCGACCCTGCGTGCCGAGACCGCGCCGGGTGTTCGCGGGGTTGTCCGAACGCACCTCGTGTGACGCGGTGGCCGACCTCGCCGCGTTGATACCGATGTGGTCGATCAGCGAGCTGGTGGGCGTTCCGACCGCCGACAGGGCTCGTCTGTACGACCTCAGCCACTCCCTCATCGACGATCAGGACCCCGAGGTGGCGCCCACCCCCGAGACCTCTGTGGTGGCCGCGGCGGAGATCTTCGCCTACGCCGCGGAGATGGCAGAACGCTCACGCGCCAACCCCGGCGACAACCTGACCGGCGATCTCCTGTCCGCCGAGGTCGACGGTCGCCGCCTCGACGACATGGAGTTCACGCTCTTCTTCGTCTTCCTGATCGTGGCCGGCAACGAGACGACCCGAACGGCGACGTCACACGGACTCCTGACCCTGCTCGACCACCCCGAGCAGTTCGACCGGATTCGGGCGGACCCGACGCTCATTCCGGGAGCGGTCGAGGAGATCCTCCGCTGGCAGCCGCCGATCCACCACTTTCGTCGGACCGCGACCCGCGACGTCGAGGTGGGTGGCCAGAAGATCGCCGCCGGCGACAAGGTCATCCTGTGGTATGCCGGCGCCAACCGCGACCCAGCGGTCTTCGAGGATCGGCACGTCTTCGACATCACCCGCACCCCGAACCGGCAACTCGCCTTCGGCATCGGTGAACACTTCTGCCTGGGCGCCAACCTCGCCCGGCTGCAGCTGAGGGTCGTCTTCGAGGAACTGGTGTCGTCGATGGCCGACATCGAGTTGGTGTCTCCCCCGCGACGGCTGCATTCCAACCTCATCAACGGAATCAAGGAGATGGAGATCTCCTACCGGCCGATTCGATGAACGGGCCGTTCCAGCGCCGAGGGTGCACGTGGTGAATTCTCCACGTTGTGCGATGCGGGCTTGTCAACGGCGCGACACTGTGTGATGTGAGGATCGAGGTCGGACCTGTTGCCCGTGCCAGTGCCGAGGCCTGGCTCGACTACGCCGAAGGCGTTCTGGCGCTGCTGCGTGATGTGAGCCCGGGTGCGGCGCCCGAGGCCACTCTGGAGTCGTTCTCGGAGCTCCTCGTCGAGTGGCGGGGGGTGGTGGCCGATCCCGGTGATTTCCACTGGATCACCGAGAGACCCGTGGGACAGGTGGAGTACCTCGTCAAGGCGCTGTACGAGGCCGGGTTGGTGGTCGAGGAGCAACACGAGGTGGGGCGTGCCGAACTCCGCCCTGCCGAGGCCGATGCGTTCCACATCGCTCTGGTCAATCAGGTGCTCGCGGCCCTTCTGCAGGAGGGTGACGCGTCGCGCAGTTCGTCGAGATGCTGCGCAGTGACTGGGGCGTCGCAGCGGACTGATCCGCCTCCGAGCCGCGCAGTGCGGCCGCCGCCACGACCCGCCGTCGGGTCAGTCGAACCACGCACGGAGCTTGCGCCGGGAGGCGCGGCGGTACGCCGACTCCCAATCCGCCCGGTGGCTGATGGCATCCTCGGCCATCACCTGGGCGAGACGTCCGGCGGTGAAGCCGGTGTCGCCGTCCACGCCGTGCGACGCACGGGCGAGCCAGTCGATCGCCACGTTGGCATCGTTGAACTCTCCCAGGGCGTCCTGGATTCCCGCGATGGCCTTCGAGAACCGCCGCGCCCGTTTCCCGAAGGCGGGCGAGACCGCCTCGGCCGCGTATCTGGTCCGCTTGGCGAGTATCCGCACCCGATGGAGCGCCGCGGCATCGGGATGACGGCCGAGATCGTCGACGGCGGACTCGAGGCGCCGCCAGCGTTTGGAGACCAACTTCGCAAGGCGATCGCGGGCGGGTCCGTCGGCCTTCGTCCTCGTGTGGGGCTGGGCGGCCGCGTCGACGAGATGGTCGAACAGAGCGATGGCGCGCCGATCACCGAGGTGGACGAGCAGGTCGGCCCGGTCGCGGCGTCGCTGATCCTCCAGCAACGCCAGCACCCGGGCCGCGGCATCGGGATCGAGCCCGGTGGTTCTGGCGATCGTGCGGCGGAGCCGTCCCAACAGGACATCGGCGTCGCGCACCTTCCCCAGCTCGTCGGCGAGCCAGGAGAGTTCGTCTCGTAGCCCCTCTCCCCAGGCGGGTTCGAGGAGCGGCTGGAACGTCCGGAGATCCGAACGGAGCTGTCGGGTCGCCACCCGGGACTGGTGAACGCCCTCGGGATCCCCTCCCAGTCGTGCCGTCGGGACGTTGATGATGAGCTGGATGACCGACGTGGCCAGAGCGTGCCTGATGACTTCGGCCGCCGTCGGATCCGGACTCAGCGTCTCCGCGACGACATCGGCGGGTTCCTGTGCCCGTGGTCCGAGGGCCCGCAGGGCCTTGGGGGTCGGGTCGTCTCCCCGGGCGCCCGCTGCCTCGAGGCGCGCCAGGAGGTCGCCGAGAATGCTTTCGTCGACGCCGGGAGCGAGCTCGATCTCGAGTTCGCGGAACGACGTCTCGGAACCCGAGGAGGTGCGCGCCGTCACGGTGTCATCGGTGAGTTCGAGAACAGCCTCACCGTCGGGCGATCTCCACGGTCGGGCCACCCGCCGGACGAGGAGTTGTGCCACTGCCGACACGTCGGCTCCTCTGGTGAGGGACACCACCAGAGACAGGGCCTCGGACGGCGGTTGGTCGGGCTCGCCGTCGAAGAGGATCTCGTCGCGGGCCAGAGCGGCTCCGCCACTCTCGACGGGGAGCTTCACGATCCACCCCTCGCCACCCCGGTGGCGAAACGTACATCCCCAGCGGGCCAGACGTAGATCCGCGGTGTCGACGTAGAGGTCGCGGATGTGCCGGACATCGGCCCCGTCGGGAGACGCCCCCGAGACCGCGTCCGCGAGATCGGGGAAGCGGAACGAATCGTCGACGATGAGCTTCACCTCCCGTTCTCGCGCCATGTTCGCAGAGTACGACCACGCGGACCCACCGTCAGATCCGCCCGTCAACCCGCTCGAGGACCTCGCGTGGGACGTGGCGGGCGATGGTAGGTTCGGCCCGGTCGAGCCCTTCACACGCCGTCGGAGGTGCGCCGATGTGGGCGATCGCCGTCAAGGAGTTCCGCCAGATGGTGCGCGATCGCCGAACCCTGGCGTTGATGATCGCGATGCCGTTGGTGCTGTTGGTGGTGTTCGGGTATGCCGCCAGCTTCGACGTCACCACGGTCAGCGCCGAGGTCGTCGGCCCCCGCGCCGAGGCGGTCGCCGCCGGGTTGCCCGAGGCCCTGTCCGTCGACGCGGTGAGGCCGTCGGCCGGTCGAGGGGAGGCCATCGCCGACCTGCGGGCCGCCCGGTACCACGTGGTCGTGGTCACCGAGGCGGACTCACCCGCGTCGAGCACGGTCCTGGTGGACGGCTCGAGCCTGTTCACGGCCCGTGCTGTCGTGTCCGCCGTCGCCATCGCCCAGCTGCCGGTCGAGGTCGAGGTTCTCTTCAACCCCGGTCTCCGCACGTCAGTGGTCATGGTGCCGGGTCTCATCGGAATCGTCCTCGTTCTCGTCGGAACGCTGGCCACGGCATTGGGAGTCGTGCGCGAGCGACAGGCCGGCACCCTCGAGGGCCTGGCGGTCATGCCGTTCCGGCCACGCGACGTCATCCTCGGCAAGCTCGCTCCCTACTTCGCGGTGGCCGTCCTCGACACGGTGGTGGTGGTCGTGTCGGGGCTCATCCTCTTCGGCGTGCCGTTCGAGGGGTCCGTGTCCGTGTTCGCTCTGGCCTCCGCCCTGTTCCTCTTCGCCACTCTCGGGATAGGCGTGCTCATCTCGACGGTGTCGGAGAACCAGGGTCAGGCGATGCAGGTCACCATGCTGACGGTCGTGCCCCAGATCCTGTTGTCGGGGTTGTTGTTCCCTCTGTCGTCGATGGCACCCGGGGTCCGCTGGATCGCGTACTTCCTGCCCCTCACCTATTACATCGACATCGTTCGCGGTGTCATGGTCAGGGGAGCACCGATCGGATCCCTGTGGTTCCCCCTCACCATGTTGGCGGTGCTCGGAGGAGCGGTGTTCGCGCTCTCGATCACGCGCTTCAGGCGGGATCTGGCCCCGACCCCATCCGTGGTCGCGTCCGACGACGGCCGCCAGGGAGACCGATGAGCTGGGTGCGCGCGACGTGACCGTCGCCTTCGGAGACGTCCTCGCGCTCGCCCACGTCTCGCTCGAGGTGCCCCATGGTCGGGTCACCGCCGTGGTGGGACCCGACGGAGCCGGCAAGACGACCCTGCTGCGCTGTCTCGTCGGTGCATGCCGGGTCCGATCGGGAGCGGTCAACCGACCGCCGGCGACCCGGGTCGGCTACCAGCCAGCGAGCTCGGGGGTCTACCCCGATCTGACGGTCACCGAGAACCTCGACTTCGTCACCCGGGCATTCCGAATGGATCCCGGGGTGGCTTCGGCGAGGCGGACCGAGCTCCTCGACGTCACGGGGCTCGGAACGGCCGCTGGTCGTCTCGGATCGGAGCTGTCGGGTGGGATGCGGCAGAAGCTGGGCCTGGCGATGGCCCTGCTCCACGAGCCGGAGCTCCTGGTACTCGACGAACCGAGCACCGGAGTCGACCCGGTCAGTCGAACCGAGATCACCCGCCAGATCGCGCGGACTGCAGCGGGGCGCGGCGGTGGTCATGTCGACCACCTATCTCGACGAGGCGGAACGCGCGTCCTCCGTCCTGGTGCTCCATGACGGGAGACCACTGCTGTCGGGACTGCCCGAGGAGATCATTGCTGCGACGGCTGGGTCGGTGTGGACGGTGGATCGTCGACCGGACTCCGAGAACAGCTGGCGCCGCGGCCGATCCTGGCGTCTGTGGAGCCCGCCCGGCTCCGCAGCTCCACGCCACGCCGTCCCGGCGGCGGCGGACCTGACCGACGCGGTCATCATCGCCGCCCTCGGTGGGGGCGCCACCTGATGTCGGCTCTCGCCGAGGCACGTGGTGTCACCAGGCGGTTCGGTCGAACCACCGCCGTCGACTCGGTCGACCTGGTGGTCGGGGCGGGAGACGTGGTCGGTCTGCTGGGGGCCAACGGCGCGGGCAAGACCACGCTGATGCGCCTGATTCTCGGTCTCGTGCGGCCGACAGGGGGATCGGTCGATCTCTTCGGGCGGCCGCCCGAGCGGGGAACGAGACGGCGGATCGGCTACGTGCCCCAGGGAAGCGGTCTGTACGAGGACCTGACCGTGGCGCAGAACCTCGAGTTCGTGGCCCGGGGGTTCGGCGGCGACACCTCCGAGGTGGTCGACCCCGAGGTTCGCCGCACTCTCTCCACACTGGTCGCCGATCTCCCGTTGGGGCTGCGTCGGCGGGTGGCGTTCGCCGCGGCCCTGTCGCATGGACCCGAGCTCCTCGTCCTCGATGAGCCGACCTCGGGGGTGGACCCGCTGGCCCGCGCCCGGCTCTGGGATCGCATCACCTCGGTGGCGGCCGCGGGAACGGGAGTACTGGTGAGCACCCACAACATGGAGGAGGCCGAGAACTGCGATCGACTCGTCGTCATGGTCGATGGCCGGGTCGCGGCCGAGGGAACGCTCGAGGGCATCGTGGGCGGCCGCCGAGTCGTGGAGGTGTCGGCGGTCCGGTGGAATGTCGCGTTCGCGGCACTCGACGCAGCGGGAATGCAGCCGTCGCTGGGAGGCCGGTCTCTCCGGGTCGCGAACGTCGACGCGGCGGAGGTGGTCGGGGCGTTGACAGGGGCGGGAGTGCAGGCGGAGGTGCGCGAGGTACCCGCCGATCTCGACGAGGCGTTCGTGGCGCTCACCCGCCCCGCCTAGGCCTGCCGTCGACTCCCGGCGCGAACCATGCCACTCGGGCACCGAGAACTCGCGTCCCCCTCGACGATCGCGGGGGCCGTCAGCAGGATTCGTCGATCCAGTCGCCCACCGTCGCGGCCGCGTCGGCCGTGTCCTGGGGGGCCACGTCACCCGCGTTGAGCGTGTCGAGGGCGTCCATCACGTCCTGTGGGGCATCGGCGGGAAGCTCCGCGGCGATGATGCCGAGTGCGGTGTTGAGTTGGGCCCCGTCCTCCGCGTTCTCGTAGTCGACCCAGGCGGCGCAGAGGGCCTCGGACACGAAGCCGGCCACGACGTCTCCGCAGGACTCCGCCATCCAGGCGGCGAGTGTCGCCCCCGCGGCGACTGATTCTTCGGGGTCGAGGTCACCCGTTCCCAGGGTGTCGATGGCGTCGATCACCTCCTGGGGAGCATCGGCGGGAAGCTCGGATTCCATCGTGCCGAGGGCGGTGTTGGTCTCGGCGCCGTCCTGGGCCGCGCGGAAGTCCAGATAAGCCCCGCAGAGCTCGTCGGAGGCCCCTGCGGGCGTTCCGGTCGTGGTCGGTTCGGACGTCTCCGCCGTGGTGGTTTCCGGTTCGTCGCTGCCGCATGCGGTGGTGACGAGAAGGGTCGCGGCGAGGATCGCGGCAGGGATCCGTGTTGACAGGGGGATGAAGGCCATGATGAGAAGGTAGTCACCCGATGGTGCCTGTCCGTGTCATGTGGATGTCCAGTGGGCCCGAAACTCGCCAACGGGCGACGATGACGGCGCCGTCGGCCGATGCCGGCACGCGCCGGCGGCGCGCGGCCTCGCCCCGGATCGCTAGCGTCGTCGGCGACGTGGGAGGGATCACGTGCGCATTCTGGTGACCAACGACGACGGTATCGAGTCCGAAGGCATCCATGCCCTGGCGCGGGCACTCAGCCGGACCGATCACGAGATCGTGGTGGTCGCCCCCGATCGGAACTGGAGCGGAGCGGGTGCGGCGATCGGCGACCTCGACCCCGGCGGGCCGCTCGAGGTCAACCGGGTCGAGATTCCCGATGCTCCCCAGATCGAGGCCTGGGCCATGGCGGGACCGCCGGCGCTCACGGTGATCGCCGGCCAGCTGGGGGCGTTCGGGGATCCACCGGAGTTGATCGTCTCGGGGATCAACGCGGGACTGAACACGGGGCGCTCGATCCTCCACTCGGGAACGGTGGGAGCGGTGCTCGCCGGGCAGAACTTCGGGCTGAGCGGGCTGGCGGTGAGCGTCGAGTGGGCCGAGCCCTGGCAGTGGGAGACCGCAGCGAGCCTGGCGGTGGACGTGCTCGACCTGGTCATTTCGGCACCCGCCCGATCGGCGATCAATCTCAACGTTCCTTCCGTGCCTCTCGACGAGGTCAAGGGGATGAAGTGGGCGCGGATCGCCCCCTACGGCGCGGTCCGGGCGCGGATGAAGGAGTCGGCGGAGAGCGGGTTGGAGTTCGTGTTGGAACCGACCGGGTACAGCCCCGCGCCGGACACCGATCAAGGATGTGTCGAGAGCGGCTACGCGGCTCTCACCACCCTGGTCGGGGTGGTCGAGGCCTGGCCCGATGAGCCCGATCCCGACGTGCTCTCGCCGGAGGGCTACGTCTCTCGCCTCGTTCCGGGCGCGGACCTCCACCCGGTTCACGCCGTTCCCGACGCCACCGATCACCGCCTGCTTCGCCGCCCCGATCACGAGGGCTGAGCGGACGTCTGCCCGGCTGCTGAGGAGTCGGGGACCGTCTCAGATGCGGACGGGCATGCGGAGGATGTGAGCCGAACGGCCGGACTCCTTCGACGCACGATCACCGGGTTCGGACGGGACCGCCGCCCCGGCCGCCCACAGACACACCTTCCAGGGGATTCCCTTGAGCTGAACCGGCCCCAGCCACTCGACCCGTGCTCGTTGGCGCGGATCGAGTCGCGCCTTGGCCCGGTTCGACACGACGGTGCCCCCGGGACGCGCGAAGGCGCAGGATCGGACGGCGATCACCAGGCCGAGCCCGAAGGGTCGCCCGTCGTCGTCGATCAGCAACTCGTCGACGTGCAGTGCCGCTCGGAGCCGGGCGGGCGCAGGAGCGGAGGGGGACGACACCGAACCGACGGTGCCGTGAAGATCGACGGTGGCGGCGTGCGCGGCATCGGTATCGCGGAAACGGGCGATGGCTCCGTCGCCGCAGGCGAAGTCGACGACACCGCCATGCCGGGCCACGGAACGATCGATGAGTGAGTTGAGCCGCACCCGTTCCGAATGGGCGGCCTCCACGCCGAGATCGATGATTCGGCCGGTGGAGGTGACCTGATCCACCACCAGCACGGTCTCGGTGCTCTTCGCGAAGCCCGTGGGGGCCGCGCCGCCAGCGGGGTTGGCGTCGGGGTCGGGTTGTGTCATGAGCTGCTCCTCTTCTCGAACGTCGTCGTTGTTCCTCGTAGGATCCGGATTGGTGGTGACAACGCCGCGACATGGGTGCAACACCGCCTGAACAGGGAGGGAACGTGACATCGATACGGGTGCTGGGTCCCCTCGTCGTCATGGGGTCCGACGGCATCGAGCAGGTTCTGACCGGGCGAACCGGACAGATAGTGGCCGCTTTGGCACTCCGAGTGGGGCGCCCCGTCGACGATGACGAGCTGATCGACGCCCTGTGGCCGGGGGATGGCCTGCCTTCCGAACCGGCAGCGACGCTGCGCACATATGTCGCGCGGGCCCGCCGAACCGTGGCCGCCGTGGGAATCGAACGGCTCGGCGGCAGGTACCTGGTCGACATCGACCCGTCCGACGTCGATGCGACCGTCTTCGAACAGCGGGTGACCGGTGGGCTCGGTGCATGGCGGGCCGGCGACCCGGTTCGGTGCTCGTCGGAGATGACCGCCGCGCTGGACCTGTGGAAGGGCCGGCCCTGGACCCTGCTCGACGGCTGGGCCCCGGCGGACATCGACGCAGCCCGACTCGGAGAGCTGCACGCCCAGGCCGAGGAGTATTCGGCAGCTTCGGAGCTGGTGGAGGGCGACGCCGAATCGGCCGCGTCGCATCTCATCGAATTGACCGAGGCGGCACCGCTGCGGGAGTTCCGGTGGGAGCTCCTGATGCGGGCTCAGGCGATCCAGGGCCGACAGGCGGACGCGCTTCGAACATTCCGGAGGGCGCGCGACCTTCTGGTCGACGAGCTGGGAATCGAGCCGTCACCGCGGCTGGTCGCACTCGAGGCCGCCGTTCTGGACCAACGTGATCCGGTTCCGCTGGCACGACCGGCCGCAGCAGAGCCCGATGGAGTCTCCCGCTCCGCTCGGCTCGAGCGGAGGGCGGCGGAGTCGCTCGTTGGCCGCGATGAGCACATGGCGACCCTCGACGATGCCCTGGCCACTCACGATCCGGCCGTACCGCGCATCGTGGCCATCTCCGGAGAGCCGGGCATCGGCAAGACGCGCCTGCTCGACGCGACCGCGGAGCTGGCGCGTGATCGCCGCCTGGCCGTTCACCGCGGCGTGTGCTTCGAAGCCGAGAGCTCGGGCGCCTACCGGCCCGTCATCGACGTTCTTCGCAGTCTCGTGGACGAGTTTCCACCCCCTGACGTCGATCGGCTGCTGCTGGGGATCCTTCTCCCCGAGTTGGTGTCCGCCGGCGAACGGCTCGGCGACGGGGGTGACGACACCCAGTTTCGTCTCTTCGACGCTGCGGCCCGTCTGTTCCGTCGAGCCGCCGAAGCCGGGTCGGTGATCATGATCGACGACATGCACTCGGCGGACCCGGCGAGCATCGACCTCATCGGTCACTGCGTTCGACACGCCTCCGACGTCGACCTGAAGCTCGTCGTCGCCTACCGTCCTCGCGAGGCCGCGGTCCATTCTCCGCTCGTCGAGTGGTTGGCGACTGCGGGGCGCCTCGTCGACACGACCCGAATCGAGTTGAGCGGCCTCTCCGATGCCGGTGTCGCACAGCTGATGCGGCGCATCGTGGGCTCCGACGACGACCTGCTCGCCACGGAACTACGGGATCTCACCGAGGGCAATCCCCTGTTCGTCCACGAGCTCCTGGTCGCGCTCCGCGACAGCCCCCGCTCGCTCGACGAGCTGGTGGCCGAGCTCCCGGCGGGACTGGTCGACGTCCTGAATCACCGCCTCGCGACCGTGGGATCCGACCACCAGTCGATCCTCAGGCGGGTGTCCATCGATCCCGCGGGAATGTCGTTCGAGTTGTTGAGAGCGTCAGTGTCGTTCGAGAACGGTCGGCTGGTGGATCTGCTCGACGACCTGACCGAGGCGGGCCTCCTGGTCGAGCGCCTCGATGACGGTGACCCGGTGTTGGCGTTCTCACACGAGTTGTTGCGGGTGGCCATGAGAGACGGGTTGAGCCTCGCCCGTCGCGCCGCACTTCACCATGCGACCGCTCTTGCGGCCGACCAACTCGCCGACGCCGATCCCCATCGATGGACCGGCGCCGCGGCCTTCCACTGGTTCGAGGCGGGGCGGGCGGCCGATCCGCTTCGCGCCGAACTCACCAACATCGACGCAGGCCGGCTGGCGTACGAACGCACGGCATTCGCGGACGCTCAGCGTTGCTGGGGGCGAGCCCTCACGGCACTCGAGTGGCAGGGAAGGGAGGATCGTGGCGGTCGGCTCCACCTGAGCGCCGCAGAGTCCGCTCATCGATCGGGCGACGTCGATCTGCGCAGGCGGTACGCAGAGACGTCGTTCGATCTCGCCATGGCCGAGGGCGATGTCGCCACTGCGGCCCGGGCGGCGATCGTGCACGGTGGCACACGGTCCACCTATGGCGTCGCCAACGAGAACACGACACGGATGCTGGCGGAGGCGATGGACCGCCTGGAAGGGCGCAGCGATCTGGTGGGACTGAGGGCGTGCGCGATGGCCCGTCTGGCCCAGGAGGTGAACCATGCCGGTGACCTCGATGCGTCGCGGGACATGTCGGCGGACGCGGTGGATCTGGCGAGGGGTGTCGACGACGATCGCGTCGCCGCGTCGGTGTTCAGGGAGCGGGTCTGGACCTTGAATCACCCGGACTGGTTGTCGGAGCGCGAGGCTGCGATCGAGGCGATGCTCGAGCGTTCTCGACGGGTCGGTGACGTCGAGCTGGAGATGGAGGCGCGGGTCTGGAGGGCATCGGCCCGTCTCGAACGGGGTGATACCGGTGCCTTCGACATCGAACTGGACGAGCTGGACTCGCTCGCCGAGCGATGTCCGGTCCCCGCACTGCTGGTGCGGGTTGCGACCCTGAAGAGCACCCGCTCGGCACTGCGCGGCGACGTCGATCTGGCCATCGAGCGCGCCCAGCAGACCTACGAGCTGGGGCAACGAGTCGAGCCCGAGAACGCCGAACAGGTCTTGAGGGCACAGATGATCGCCCCTCTCAGGGAACAGGGGCTGCTCGCTGCCGCTCTTCCGCTCGTGGCGGAATCCGCCGAGTCGTACCGCGAGATCCCCGGCTGGCGATGCGCCCTCGCCTTCGTTCTGGCCGAGGCCGGAGAACGCGACGCCGCCGCGGGGGAGGTGGCCGCGCTCCGTAGCGCCGGATTCGCGGCCATCCGCCGCGACCTCGCCTGGGCACTCGCCGTCACCTACCTGGCCGAGGCGGTGGCGATTCTCGAGGATCGCGATGCCGCGGAGGAACTCGAGCCGCTTCTGGCCCCGTTCTCCGGACGCATCGCCAGTCTGTGGGACATCGCCTCCAACGGCGCGGTCGATCACTACCTCGGCCGCCTGGCCATGACCCGGGGCGACGCCGCCTCGGCCGTCCACCACTTCGAGGCGGCGGTCGACCTCAACGTGGCGAGCGACCACGGTCCCGCCGCGCTGCGGTCCCGGACCCAACGGGTCATCGCCGGCGACGGTAGCGGGGCGCTCGATCCCCTCGAGGGCGTGGACGAGCTGGCCGTGGTGATCGAGTCCGGCCGCCACAACGGGTGGCCGTCCATCGTCGAGGGGGCCGAAGCCCTTCTGTCAACGCTCCGTTGACGCCGTCGGTGTCTCGCCCCGTCGGGGGAGGCCGGGTGGTCGGAAGCGTCGCTCGATCGAGCGTCTGAATCGGTCCTCGATGCCCGCCACCCATCCGATCGGCGTGGCGATGAGCAGCAAGGGGTTGGGGAGACCGATCCAGAAGAGGCCCTTGTCCATCCATCTCATCCCGCGCAGCAGCCCTCGGAATTCCACGGGATCCTGCAGGCCATCCGGCTCGTCGATACCGAGGCGTTCGAGGGGTGCGTCGGGATGGTCGCTCGCGATGAGCGCCCGGGCCGCCCAGCGAGCGGCTTCGTCGGCGGATTCCATCGAGGCGAAGTCCGCCGAGGTGCGCACGTAGTCTCCGGCGACGAAGAGGTTGTCGATCGCCGTCACCGCGCACGGTCGGGCCCGCCAGGATCCGGCCGTGTTGATGAGCAGTTTGTCCGCATTGTTCAGTGGCAGGTTCTCGATCTCGAGCGAGGCGGGAGGACGGCCAGGGCCCGACGGCGTGCACGGGTGGACGACCATCGCAGGGTGAGCGGCTGTTGACGCGGCGGCCGCCGTCGGAGCAGTCGCCGACGCCGCGGTCAACTCGATCAGAGGGGGCGGTCCGCCCCGCAACAGGTCGCCCGGCACCATCGGGTCGGGGTCGGTGATCGCCGTGTCGACGAGCACCCGACTCATGGCGGGCACGTCGACCGAGCGCAGTTCGACGATGTGTTCCTGCAGCTGTCGCCACACCTCGGCAACGATGTCGGCGAGTTCGCCGAACTGGGCGGGGAGGCCGGTACTCGACGGGCGGAACCAGTCCGAGACGTCCACGGAGAGGATCGTGTTCCGACCGCCGTCCTCCTCGTCGAGACTCCACACCGGTCGTTCATCGATGGCGGTGAGCGCCCATTCCGAGTCGAGACACAGCATGTGGCCCCGGGGGAGCTCGATGTGTCGGTCGAGATGGAAGACGATTCCGGTCATCCACCCGAACTCCAGATCGAACACCGCGTCGAGGTGGGGAACGGGCTCGGGGTCACTGAGCGGGTGGACCGGTCGACCTGTCGAGCGGCTCCGATCCGCCGCGACGAGCTCGGCGCTGTTGCCGAGGATCCGCTGCGCCGCCGGACCCGGTACGGCGAGGACGTACCGGTCGAAGTGGCCACGGGTCGCACCGGTGGGCCGGTTGTCGATGGCCTCATAGACGTCGGCCTCGCCTGCTCGCTTCGGCACACCACCCCGGGCGGTGCGGTCGGCGTACTCGAAGCCCTCGACCATCCCGTCGCCGCTGACGAGGAGGCGCTGCACGAGGCAGTGGTCCAGGGTCCGCATCGGTGCCGGCGACGGAGTCTCCGGGTCCTCCCCGACCGTGGTCGCGTCGTCTCCCGGCAGCACGTTGAACCGGACCCCGGCCTCGATGAGATGGTCGACCCACGGGATGATCCACACGTCGCTGGTCGGGCCGTCGAGAACCCGGTCGGGCGCGTTGTCGCGGGTGAGGTACGGGTTGATGTCGTAGATGAGCTGAGCCAGGATCAGCCCGCCGGTCCTGGCGCTCATCCGTTCCGCCTTGGTGGCGACGAACGACCGTGTGAGCCCGGTGGCCAGCGTCAACTGGAAGCGTTCGGAGAAGCGCCATGCCCTGATCAGATCCCACCAGCTGACATTGTCCCAGTGCCCATAGATGCGGGAGCGACACGACGTCATGAGTTGGATGACCGAGAGGGCCGCCCACATCGACTCGGTGGCACGAGGTTTGACGTCGAGGGGAATCCCCGACCGCAGTTCGCGCCAGAGCCAGCCGATCGCCGACAGTGGCCGCAGGAACATCCACCCGAACGCCACGATGGCGGCCGCAGCCCACACCGGCCACGGGGGAGACCACCACACCATCACCGGAACGAGTGCTGCCCACCACCATCGACCGCCCGGGATCCGGGCCTGGAGTCGCATCAACGTGTGACACTGATCGACTCCGGTTCCGTCGCTGCGCAGCGGGAGGGACAACTCTGCGGTTCCATCCGAGGAAGCAGCCTCGACGACCCAGCGAAGCAGGGTCCGAAGTGGCATGGCGGCTGCCCACACGATCCAGATCCACATGTCGACGTCCAGCAGCGCCAGGGCGATCGGCACCGCGACCAACCAGAGAGCGGTGACGGGGGGGCCGAACTTCTCGATCGCGTGGCGGGCCCTGATTGCGGCGACCCGAGAAGGGACATCGTCGGAGGACTCGATGTGCCGCGCGTAGAACGCGGTCTCGGTGAGCGGGACGAGGTGGTCGGCGACGGTGCCCCTGCCGTCCGCGGCGGGGATCTGATCCATCGTGGCGGTGACGTGTTGGTAGAACCCCGGGAAGAACCGGAACCCGTGCTCACCGGCCAGTGGCTCTCCCGGGGTCGCATCGTCTCGGATCGGGCCGGGACGATGCCAGCTGCGGGCCTTGCCGCCGAGGTTCGGTGCGTCGCGTCCGTGTGAATCGAAGACGGTGATCTCGTAGGCATCGTCAGGGTGGGATCGGTTCCACGCGGCGAGTTGGTGCGCCACCGACAGGCCGGCAATCCCGCCTCCGAGGACCGCGACACGTCGTCGCCCGCGGCCGGCGTCCTCGGACTCAGGAACGGTGTCGCCCACGGTGCCGGCTCCGTGTCACCCGAAGCCCTCACCCCACCAAGGTGCTGCGCGCAACCGGCGTTCGAGCGCGACATCGACTGCGGTGACGAGCTCGACGGTGGTCGCCGGTGGCTCGACGGTCGTCACCTGATCCGGTTCGGATTCCAGCGTTCCGGGGGCGAAGGGGACCGTCGGCTCGGTCGTGGTGATGGCCACGTCCGCCACGACGGCCGGCGGCCGCCGTTGCAGGAGAACCTGGTCGAGGACACGGCGGCCGTGTCGTGTCGGCCGCAACATGTTGACCGCGACATCTGCGCCGTCGATCAGGGCGCAGGCGCCGAACTCCAGGAGGTCGCAGCCGGCCGCCTCGGGGTCGACACATGTGCGGACGGCATAGCCGTGGTGATGGGCGAGCAGGTCCAGGAGCGTGGCGTCGGTGTCGGAGGCACATTCCACGAGAACCCTGGTCTGGCGAACGTCGTCACCTTCCCACGGGTGTCGAAAGCGTTGCTGACCCATGACCCATCCCCCCGGATTGCCAGTGCAGGCACCCACTATGCCCCACCGGGGGCTCGAAGGGAACTGGTCGCCGGTCACCCCTCGGCCACCGGTTCCGGGCGCGCCGGGGTCGGCGGTGCGTGACGGGGCCGTTGCGTCGGTCAGGCGTGCCGACAGCAGAGGTCGGTGGGATCGACCCCTACGGGGTGGTCGATCCGACTCCCCGAAGTCTGCGACTGATCCTGCTCGTGAGGTCCTCGTCGGCTCTCCGTTCGGCCGCGGAGAGGTACGTTGCGCCGAACTCGGCGGTGATGGCCTCGATGTCCTCTGTCTCGCGGGCACTCGGGCCGGCGTTGGGAAGATCCGCCGGAAGCGACGTCAACTCGCCGGTGTCGAACCAGATGACCTGGCACGGCTCACACACGTCGAGCGCGAGGGAGTCCGCGTCACTGTCGGCACCGGGCGCCTCGTCGATGTCATGGGTCAGCTCGATCGGGCTCATCCCGCGGTCACACATGGGACAGGCCCGAGGTCCGACGATGTCACGGGCGGCGCGCGCCCGACGCCACAGCTCCGTCACCTCGTCGTCCTGGAGTCGGCCGTGAGCCTCCTGGAGCGTGAGGGCCCGACCGTGGCCCTGCGCGCACACCCAGGCGTCGAGTTCGCCGTCGGGCGTCAACGCCAGATCGGTTCGGCAGGTGGGACAGGTCGGGTTTCGAAGATCCATGATCTGGATATCGGCGCCCATGGAGAAATCTCAAGCGGAAGCCCATTCGAGGTGCCCGGGCGCGGCAGCCTTGTAATGTCCCGCCCATGCTGACCGAGGAATCGACGATGAAGGGTGCGCTCGGCGTGACCCTGCACACAGCCGAGTGGGCGCCCGACGACGACATCGTGGCCGACGTGGTGCTGATCCACGGATTCGGTGAGCATTCCGGGCGGTACGTTCCGGTCGCCGAGGTGCTCTGTGCCGCCGGGTTCAGGGTGACGAGCATGGACCTGAGAGGTCATGGTCGGAGCACCGGTCTGAGGCGAGGCGACGTCGACGACTTCGGGCTGCTGGTCGACGATGTTGCCGCGCTGGTCGAGCGGACCCGGACCGATCGGCCCCTGTTCCTCTACGGGCATTCGATGGGTGGTCTCGCCGCGATGCGCTACGCCGAACGCGGCGACGGTTCCCTCGCCGGGATGGTCATCGCCAGCGCCGCGCTGGTGCCCGCCGAATCGATTCCCGCTCCGCTGGTGAAGGTGGTCAACGTCGTGGGCAGGGTCGTACCGGGACTCCGCACGATCGCACTCGAGGGCGACGCCATTTCCCGCGACCCCGAGGTGCGGGCCGACTACGACTCCGACCCGCTCAACTTCCGCGGCAAGCTCACGATGGGGACGGGCCGCCAGATCAACCTGGCGATGGAGGCTGTGATGGCCGAGGCGTCGACGGTGTCGTGTCCGCTGTTGATCATCCACGGTGACGCCGACCGGCTCACCTCCGCTCGACGGTGCCCACAAGCTCGCCGACGCCGTGTCCTCGGCCGACTGCACCGTGCGGATCTGGCCCGGAGCGTTTCACGAGCTGCATCACGAACCCGAACGGGACGAGGTCCTGGCGACCGTCACGGAGTGGTTGACCGGCCACGTGTGAACCTGTGGCCCTTCCGTCGGACGACACCTAGGGTGTGGCTGATCGGACCGATCCACACTCACCAGGGGGCAGCATGGACGCGGAGACACTTCGGAAGGCACAACAGATCGCGGCCGCGACGTTGGCGGGCGTGCAGTCCGACCAGATGAGCGACTCCACCCCGTGCGCGTCGTGGAACGTGTCACAGCTCATCGACCACCTCGTCGGAGGCCAGCTCTGGGCGACCTCGGCCATTCAGGGTCTCGACATGGACGAGACCGGCGAGGGGTCGGCCGCCGGCGACTACCAGGCCGCATTCGACGTGGCGTGCGCCAAGGCCGTCGCCGCGTTCTCCGAGGACGGAGCCATGGACAGGACGGTCAACCCGGGCTTCGGAGACATGCCGGCTGCCGCTCTCCTCGGTCTCACCGTGACCGACACCTTCACCCACTCGTGGGACCTGGCCCGGGCGACAGGTCAGGACACCGATCTCGACCCCGCGTTCGCCGATCAGTTGCTCGCCGCCTCCCAGGCGTCGATCCAGGAGGCCTTCCGGGGCCCCGAGGGGGCACCCTTCGGGCCGGAACAGCCGGCACCCGCCGCAGCGTCGTCCGCCGATCGCCTGGCCGCGTTCCTCGGACGCACCGTCTGAGTTCGGAGCCGACCCGGACCATGAAGGAACTCGTCTACCACCGTCTGCTGCTTCCGACCCTCGAGGTTCGGGCCGACAAGGTGGGGTTCGTCGACCAGGGGTACCAGGGCACGTTCGGCGACCACGGCGACCGGGTCTTCCGGCTGTGCCACGCCCTGCGCAATGAGCTCGGCGTCGGGCCGGACGACCGGTTCGCGGTGATGGCCACCAACAGCCACCAGTACCTCGAGCTGTACCACGCGGCGTTCCTCGGCGCCGGCGTCATCAATCCGCTCAATCTTCGTCTGGCGGGCAGGGAACTCGACTACATCGTGCGCGATTCGGGGAGTCAGGTGGCCTTCGTCGACCTGATGTTCGCCGATCACTTCGCGCGGGCGATGGCCGAGTCCGACGAGCCCAGCCCCCTACGCCACGTCGTGTTGATCGGTGAGGGCGACGTCGCCCATGACCTTCTCTACGAGGACCTCGTGGCCGCAGCCGAGCCCGTCGTCCCCGACGAGCCCGAGGAGGACGATGCTGCGGTGCTGATGTACACCGGCGGAACCACCGGCCTCCCCAAGGGGGTCGTTCTCGACCACCGGGCCGAGATGTTGAACCTCTACCACGTGGGTATGTCGATCGATCTCGAGCTCGACTCGGTGTTCCTCCACCAGACCCCGATGTTCCATGCCGCCTCGATGGGCGGGATCATGGGCACGCCCGCCGCCGGGGGAGTCTCGGTGTTCATGCCGCTGTTCGATCCGGGCGCGGCCATGGACCTCATCGAGACCCACGCGGTGACCCAGACGGTCATGGTCCCGACCATGATCGCCATGATGTTGAACCACCCCGAGTTCCGTGCCGAACGCCTGGAGTCGCTCGACCTGCTCACCTACGGCGCGTCCCCCATGCCCTCGGCGATCCTCGAGCGCCTCATCGGGCACTATCCCGACCTCGACATCTCCCAGGGCTACGGAATGACGGAGTGTTCCGCCGTGCTGACATGGCTCGACGCCGACGATCACCGGGCGGGCGGTGAACGCCTGCGTTCGGCCGGTCGCCCGGTTCCGGGGGTCGTCCTGTCGATCCGGGACGACGAGGGGAACCCGGTGCCGCGGGGCCAGACCGGCGAGGTGTGCGCCAAGGCCGGCAACTTCATGCGCGAGTACTGGAACAACCCCGAAGCCACCGACCAGGCCTTCCGGGGCGGTTGGTATCACACCGGCGACGCCGGATTCCTCGATGACGAGAACTACCTGTTCCTCGTCGACCGGGTGAAGGACATGATCGTCACCGGTGGAGAGAACGTCTACTCGATCGAGGTCGAGAGCGTGCTGTCCCGGCACCCGGCGGTGGAACAGGTGGCGGTGATCGGCATCCCCCATGACACCTGGGGCGAACAGGTTCACGCCATCGTCGTGATCGTGGAGGGGGCGGAGGTGACCGAGATCGAGATCCAGGAGTTCGCCCGCGACGAAATCGCCGGGTTCAAGGTGCCCAAATCCGTCGAGTTCCGCACCGATCCGCTGCCCCTGTCGGGGGCCATGAAGGTGCTCAAGCGAGAGCTCCGTGCCCCCTACTGGGAGGGTCGAGGTCGTGGCGTGAACTGACCGTTGCCGACCAGCGCTCCTGAGGGTCCGCGCCCGGCTCCGGTGAACCGACCCAGCCTCCCCCAACCGGTCGACGCTGCCAGGACCCAGGCGTAGGGTGGCGGCCATGGCAACCACATTCGAACGGCTCATCGGTGGTATCGACTTCGGTGAGGGCCCTCGCTGGCACAACGGCGTGTTGTGGTACTCGGACTTCTACCAGCGGGCCATCTACACGGTGAACATGGTGGGTGAGCGGGCCGCGATCCACATCGATCTCGACGATCAACCCTCGGGGCTGGGCTGGTTGCCCGACGGATCGCTGATCTTCGTGGCGATGCTCACCAGGAAGGTGATGCGGGTGGTCGGCGGGGAGATCGTCGAGCACGCCGATCTCTCGGCGTTGGCCACGGGGAGCTGCAACGACATGGTGGTCGACGCTTCGGGCAACGCCTATGTCGGCAACTTCGGTTTCGATCTCGACGCGGGCGAGGAGTTCGTCCCCGCAGATCTGGCACTGGTTCGCCCCGACGGCACCGTGTCGGTCGCCGCCGACACGATGGCGTTTCCCAACGGCTCGGTCATCACGCCCGACGGTGGGACCCTCATCGTCGGCGAGACGTTCGGTGGCGGGTACACGGCATTCACCATCGGCGACGACGGAACCCTGAGCGGGCGCCGGCGGTGGGCCGAGACGCCCGGTATGGCCCCTGACGGATGCACCCTCGATGCCGAGGGTGGTATCTGGTTCGCGGATGCCATCGGATCCCAGGTGGTTCGGGTGCTGGAAGGCGGGGAGATCACCGATCGTCTGGACCTACCGATGAACACCTACGCCACGACGCTGGGGGGCGACGACGGCAGGACGCTGTTCGTGCTGTGCGCTCCCGACTCGAGCAGTTCGGTCGTGGCGGGCAAGGCCGGCGGCGTGATCTTCACGACCTCCGTCGACGTCGCCCACGCTGGTCGACCCTGACCGTTCGGGCTCGTCGCCGGTGACCCGATCGGCGTCAACGCCCGTCCCGGCTCGGAGCGATCGCTCATCCTCCGGCGGTGACCACCTCCGCATCGCGGTCGGCGGCGCGGGGCGACGGTCGTGATCGGGGTTGGCGGGGTGGCTTCCGCTTGGCCAGCACCAGGACGAGGGTGAGGAAGGCGACGACGTTCACCGACGCCAACATGGCGATGCGGAAGGCCGCATTCTCGACGTCGGCTCCGGCCTGCAGGCCGTGGAGCGTGGCGAACACGTACAGACCGAAGCTGGAACGGTGGACGTGTCGCCACAGCGAGCGGGGCAGCTTCTTCATCGCCAGCGACGTGAGCTCCACCGCCACGAGGAGGTAGAACGCGATCACGCCCCACGCGACTGCGGTCGGGCGCCACTCCGAAGCCCACGGGACGAGGACCTCGCTCCAACCGAAGCTGACATAGCTGTCGCCGACCAGCCCTGCCACGTGCACGAGGGTGAAGATGACCGAGAACCCCCCGAGGAAGCGGTGGAGGTCCAGCAGCCACGCCGGTTGGCTGGCCCTGGCGACGGCCTTGGTCGAGATGAACAGGCCCCAGCAGACCGACAGGGTCACCAGGGCCCAGGCGACGATGCCGCCCGACCGTGCCACGAACCACCAGACCTGGGGGTTCACGCGGCCACACCTTGTGCGGCGATGACGCGGCCGTCGACGGTGACGGCGACTCCCGGGGTCTCCAACCGGTCGAGCGTGTCGAGCAGGCAGGCCGATCCGCCGATCAGCGCGGTCTTCGAGACCACCTCCGACCACCACGCCTCCGAACCCGACGCGGTCACGGCCACGAGATCGGTGTCGGCGGGTTCGCCGGTGTCGGGGTCCAGGAGGTGGTGAGCATCGCCGTCGTCGGTGTGCCACCGTCGACGCAGGATGCTGCTCGTCGTCACCGCCCCCCCGCCCATCGTGAATCGGGCGAGATCGGTGGCGGTGTCGAACGGGTGCTCCACGTCGACCAGCCACTCCGGCCCGTGCCAGGGATCACCCCCGACCCGTAGGTCGCCGCCGAGTTCGACCATCACCGTGGTGGCTCCCCGAGCGATGAGGGAGTCGTGGGCGAGATCCGCGGCCAGGCCCTTTCCGATTCCTCCGGGGTCGAAGTGGCAATGGCGGGGGAGCCTGACGCCTCGCACCTCGGCGAACAGGGCGATGGGATCGGGGGACGCCGGCGATCTTCCCCCGACCCGGGTCGGGCCGACGCCCCGGTCCCAGGGCCGGTCGTAGCCGAGGTCGCTGAGTTGGGTGGCCATGAGCGGATTGAAGCGTCCTCGGGTCAGGGCCCGGGCCCGCTCGGCGAGTTCGACGAGCCGGAACGTGGGTTCGCTCACCACACACAGTGCGCCGGCTGCGCGATTGACGCGGCTGATCTCGCTGTCGGGGAGGAAGCGACTCCAACGGGATTCGAGAGCCGAGATGAGATCCCGGGCCGCCGCCACGATGCCGGCGTCGGCGCGGGCGACGATCCGGCAGTCGCTGCCCATCGGCGCGGAACCGGAGCTCGGACAGCTCAGCCACTGGCGCCGCTTCTCGGTGGGGCCGGCGCGGCGGTCGGTGCGGGTGCAGGGGGTGGGGGAGACGCGGCGGGAGCCGGGGTGGGCGCCGGCGTGGGAGTGGGCGTGGCTGCGGTCGGCGCCGGTGCGGCGGGCCGGGGTTGTCCTGCTGCGCCGGTGGGCGGGGTGGGGGAGGGTGAGGTCGACCCGCCCTGTGCCGCGACGGGGGTGCCGAGCGAACCCGACGGCGACGGTCCCGACGTGGCGACGGGGGCGGCGGACGAACCGGGGGCGGGGGCGCCGAGTCCGGCTGCGGCGAGGAACGCCGCCTCGTCGGCGCTCATCGCGCCCGGGGCCACGAGTCCGGCGGCCTCGGGCGTCAGCCCCGCGGCGGCCAGGAAGGCCGCCTCATCCGCGCTGAGCGCGGCTGCCGGGTCCGTCGTGATCGGCGAACCGGCGGCGTCGACGGGCACGTAGCGGGGGACGACCTCGACGATCACCTCGGGTGGGGTCGGCACGACAGCGCCACCTGCTGGCTCGGCGGACGCCTCATCGATCGCTCCGTCGTTGCCGCCTCCGGCGTCGCTCTCCGCGCTCGCGGTGAGCGGTCCCATCGCCGCGATCATCGCCCCGAACGAGACGGCGGAGGCGACGCCGGCCACGACTCGGGCCCGAGACGCGGCGTGGCTCGTCTTCTCCGGTTCGCGGCCGCGCGGGCCGGGGCTGTCCGGTCAGCTGTCGGTCGTTCCATCAGTGCTCCTCCTCGGCGATGATCCGACCGTTGCGGATCGACACGTTCAGCTTCGCCTCACCTTCCGCTCCGCCCGTCCGGCGGAACTTGACCTCGACCTCGGTGGGTCGGTTCTTCTCGACCATGTACGACCAACCCGGAGGCCAGCGACGCCGACCAGAATTCGAGCGACGTCCCGTTGTGGACGGCGACGACGACGTTCCCCACATCGCGAACGGGGAACGTCCGGTACTCGGTCGAGGTGGCCGCAGTGGCCGGCACAGTCGGGGCGGGGGTCTGGATCGTCGGTGCGGGCGAAGCGGTGGCCGGCGCGCGCGGCGGTCGGTGGTGCTGCGGGCATCGAGGGGGTCGGGGCCGAACCGCTGGACGGCGCCGCCGATGTCGGCCGGGCGCCCGACCGACGGCGACCGTGCCGAGGTGGTCGACGGGTCCGAACGAGGCGCCGCCCGGTGCCGCGGTGGGCCACCCCGGCGATGCGACCGCCGCGGGGTCGGTGGGTGTTCCGGTCCCGTCGAGATCCGCCGCCGACGGAGTAGGCGCGCCGGAGGGGTCGCCGACCTGCCCGTCACCGGACGGACCCGAATACAGGGGGATGTCGACCACGGTCGTCACCGTGATGGGGTGCGAGGACTCCGTCGGAGCGGCGATGGCCGACTCGGTCGGTGACTGCTCGGTGGCGCCGCTGGCCAGAACGCCGAAGTTGAGAGCTGCCGCGGCAACCACGACGGCCGATGCCAGCAATCCGGTTCGGAGGTTCTTCGAGAGCGGCATGGGGAAAGCCCTCCTTCATCCACTTGTCACGTCGCCGCTCCCCCGGGAGGTTTGGTTCCGCTCCGTCACATCGGGTCGGCGATCGGATCATTCCTCGTCGACATCGGTGTCGAGCCGTCCGTCGTCGATTTCTGCCTTCAGCTCGCAGTGGCCGGTGGGCGCCTCGAATCCGACCTCGACCTTCTCGGGGCCGGCGCTCTTGACGTCGACGGCGTATCGGGGTCCGGCGTCGGTGGAGATCAGGGTGACGTTCGACCCCTCGACGCGGAACGTGATCGAACCGCACGAACTCGACAGGGTCCGCGCAGTGGCCCAGGGGGCCGTGGTCATCGTGGTGGTGGGCGCGGGGTCGGGACCGGCCGGCACCGGCGGCCCCGAGGCGGGTAGCCGGCGCGACAGTCGGTCCGGCGGTGGCGGGCGCAACGGTGGGGGCGGGCCCCGGCGCGTCGTCGGGCACGGCGTCGGATCCGGCTGCGGGCGGGTCGGCGGTTCGGCCCCGGGGAGGGACGTCGGCGTCGACGAGTGCCCCGCTCGGCGGTTCGTCGGGCGTGGCGTCGGTGTTCGACGCCCCGGCGGAGTTCGGGACTCCGGTCGGGATCGACGGCGGTACCGACGATCCTTCAGGCGAGCGATCCGGACGGGTGGCCGGATCGATCCGGCCGGGGTCGCGAACGATTCCCGGCGCCGATCGGCCCCCTCCGCCGCTCAGCGCCACTGCGGTGCCGGTGATGCCGAGGAGCAGGAGGACGGTGGTCGATCCGGTGGTGAGCGCTCGTCGCCGTCGCCGGGCCCGCCGCATTCGGGGCTGCAGAGCGCCGGCCGTGTCCTCGGCATGCTGCGTCGGAGCGAACGCGTCGCGTGCCATGGCACGGATCTGGTCGTCGATGTCGTTCATGGCTCGACACCGGGGTCGTCGATGAGGGCCCTGAGTTCGTTCCGGGCCTTGTTGAGGTGGAACCTGACCGCTCCTGCGGAGATCCGCAAGGTCGAGGCGACGTCGCTGACCGCCATGTCATCGAGATAGAACAGCGCGGCCACCGCTCGTTGACGCGGGGTGAGGCGTCGGAAGAGGGCGACCACGTCGTGGGTCGCGACGACGTCGTCGAAGGCCGGTTCGGTG
Source organism: uncultured Microthrixaceae bacterium (assembly GCA_963700425.1). GTDB lineage: Bacteria > Actinomycetota > Acidimicrobiia > Acidimicrobiales > Microtrichaceae > CAVOXO01. The sequence continues at coordinate 192,876 of CAVOXO010000003.1, forward strand.
ACGGCCTGGTCGGCTCGGGTCGTTCGGTCCTCCCGCTGCCGGCGGCGGTCGTCTGAGCGACGGAGATCCCTGCTGCGGTTGATCGCGACGCGGACCACCCAGGCAGCCGGCCGTTCGTAGCGACTGATGCGTCCCCACCTGGCGTATGCCCGAACGAAGGCATCCTGCACCGCGTCACAGGCCATCTCCGGGTCGGAGCACACGGCCGTAACCGTGCGGACCAGGCGGTCGTAGTTCGCGTCGAAGAAGGCGTCGAAGTCGTGGCTGTCGGGAGCGAGGGTGACGGCCACGTGGGTGTCGGCTCTGGTGATGTGCCCCAGACCGGGCGCCAACTCGGCTGAGGAGATCGACATCGCCTTCATATCGGCCGAGATCGTCTCCGACCTGAGTCGAACGACCCATCGAGTCGGCCGACCGCTGCTCGACAACCTGACCGGTCGGCAGCGAGACGGTATGTTCGACAACCGACCGACAAGGGGGATCAGCGACAATGTCGATGCCGAACGACCCACAGCCGACGCTCGACGCCGCGACCGTCGCCCGCTACCAGTTCCACGGGCAGGATGTCGCCTGGCTCATCGACCACTGGGCCGACCCATCGCGACGACCACCCGTTCCTGGTCTGGGAACCCAAGGAGGGCGGGCCGCGCACGTGGACCTACGGGGAGTTCGCGAACGCAACCCGCGAGGTCGCCGGCGGTCTCGCCCAGCGCGGGCGTCGGGGTCGGCGACACCGTCCTGATCCATGCCGAGCAACTGCCCCGAGGCGGTCATCGCCTGGTACGCGGTGGCGCGGCTGGGCGGCATCGCGGTGACCACCAACACGCGCAGCGTCGCGGCCGAGCTCGACTACTTCATCACCCATTCCGGCGCCGTCGGAGCCATCACCCAGCCGAAGTTCGCGTCGGTGGTGAACGAAGCCGGACCCGGACCTGGCGTGGATCGTCGTGACCGACGACAACTCGGGGGAGCCGGCGTCCGATGTCGAGGCCGCTCACGGCTTCGATCCCTTCGAGCACACTGCACGGCGATCCCGAGGCGGTCCCCACTCTCGAGCCGGATCCCCTCCGTCCCGTGGGGATCCTCTTCACGTCCGGCACGACCTCGAAGCCCAAGGCCGTGGTCCACACCCACGGCAACGTTCTGTGGGCCGCCAAGGTCAACCCCGCCAACATCGACTTCCGAGCCGACGACGTCTATCTCGCCTACCTGCCGTTCTTCCACGTCAACACCCAGGGTTGGGCCATCTGGACGGTTCTCGGCGCCGGCGGCACCGTCGTGCTGCAACCGAGATTCTCCGCCAGCCGTTTCTGGGAGGTCATCGCCGCCCACCGCGTGACCCACATCTCGCTCATCCCGTTCGTCTTCAAGGCCATCGGTGCCGACCCGATCCCCGATCACACCGTGAGGGTGGGTGTCTTCGGGCTCATCATGCCGATGCTCGACGACTGGTTGAAGATGCGCGTGATCGCCGCCTACGGAATGACCGAACTGGTCGGGCACTGCATCCGATCCAGCCCCTACGAGCGGTATCCCGACATGGCCATGGGCAAGGTGGCCCCGGGCTACGAGATGATGATCGTGAACCACGAGACGGGACGTCCCGCCGAGGTGGGCGAGATGGGTGAGCTGTGGATCAGGGGGGTGCGTGGCATCTCGGTGTTCCTCGAGTACCTCGGCAATCCCGAGGCCAACGCCAAGATGTTCACCGACGACGGGTGGTGTCGAACCGGTGACGTGGTCCGGCTGGAGGCCGACGGAAACATCTTCTACTGCGACCGCGACAAGGACGCCCTCAAGGTGGGTGGCGAGAACGTCTCGGCCCGCGAGGTCGAGGACGTCTGCCGCACCGTTGCGGGAATCGACGACATCGCGGTCGTGGCCAAGGCACACGCCATGTTGGACATGGTCCCGGTCGCATTCGTCATCCGCAACGCCTTCGCGGAACCCGAGGACGACATGGCCGACGCCATCATCGAGGCGTGTCGCGGTTCCCTGGCCGATTTCAAGGTCCCTCGCGCGGTGTACTTCCTCGACGAGTTCCCGACCGCCGAGTTGGGCAAGATCTCGAAGAAGGACCTGAGGGAGCTGGCCGACACCTACCCCGAGGTCTGATCGTCAGTCGGTGCTCACCGGCTCACCCGCAGCCGTCCAGGCGTTGATGCCGCCGTCGATCTCGGTCACGTCGGTGAAGCCGAGGTCGCGCATCATGTCGAGGGTCTGGCCGCTGCGGTTTCCGGAGCGACAGTAGAGGAGGTAGGGGGCGTCGCTGTCGAGCGTGGCCAGGCGCGCGGCGAAGTCGGGCTCGTAGAAGTCCAGCAGCTCGGCGCCGTCGAGGTGGCCCTCGTCGAATTCCTCGGGTGTGCGAACGTCGAGGACGACCAGGCCATCGGGTGGACTCTCGAGAACCGCCGCGCTCTCGTCCACCGACACCGTCTTCAGCCCGCTGGCAGTGTCCGCATCGGATCCACAGGCGGTGGTCAGGACAGCCAGTGTGACCGCAAGAGCCACGACGACGAGCCGGGCGCGGTTCGACGTCTCATGGAACGGGGAAGGGGTGGGGGTGAAGGACATGCCGGCCAAGATACCGACTCGGCGCCCGGGGTCTCCGGCGGGGTGCGGGTGGGCCGTGGCGCTCGCGGTGACATCGTCGTCGGCCTCGTGGAAGGATCGGGGCACCGACGGACCGAGGAAGAACGATGCCTGCTGACGAGACGACCGGCGAGCGACATGGTGCGGCGATGGATCGCACCGCCGAATGGGCCGAGCTGCGGCGACGCCACCTCCGCGACGACGGAGATCGCCCTGCCTCGTCCGCGCGGTGTGCACCACGTGGCTCTCCTGTCCTCCGACGTCGAGACCACGATCGACTTCTATCAGGGGCTCCTGGAGTTCCCGCTGACCGAGCTGTTCGAGAACCGTGACTACCAGGGGTCGACCCACTTCTTCTTCGACATCGGCAACGGCAACTCGCTGGCCTTCTTCGACATGCCCGGTCTCGACCTCGGCCCCTACGCCGAGGTGCTCGGCGGGCTCCACCACCTCGCCATCTCGGTCGAGCCCACCCGATGGGCGCACCTGCGCGAGAAACTCGATGGCGCCGGAGTCGCCAGCGCCAACATCAGCGGATCGTCGCTGTACTTCTCGGGGCCCGACGGCGAGAGGATCGAGATCATCTCGGACCCTCTCGGCGAGATGTACGGCATGACGGTGATGTAGGTGTCAGAACCGCTCGATCTCGTCGACGAGCACGACGGCCGGAGAGTGGTTCTCGGCGCGGGCTGTCGACACCGGCTGGCCGACGAACTCGACTCGCTCGGCGCCACATCGATTCTGGTGATCGGGGGAGGGCACGCCGCCGACGTCATCGACGAGTTGGTCGCCGGCCTCGGGTCGCTCACCGTTGAACGCGTGACCGGCGTGACCCAGCACGTTCCCCGCTCCGAGGTCGACGCAGCGGTGGCTCTGGTCGACGGGGCAGGCATCGACACGGCGGTGGCGATCGGTGGCGGCTCCGCCGTGGGTCTCGCCAAGGCGATCGCCCTCGAGCGCGACGTGACACTCGTGGCGGTTCCCACCACGTACTCGGGGTCGGAGATGACCGACCTGTGGGGGATCAGCGAGGGCGCCCACAAACAGACCGGTCGCGATCCGCGGGTCCGGCCGTCGGTCGTGCTCTACGACCCCGAATTGACGGTGGGCCTGCCGCTTCCGGTCACCGCCGCCAGCGCGTTCAATGCTCTCGGTCACTGCGTCGAAGCCCTGTGGGCAACAGATCGCACCCCTGCCACGACCGACATGGCCACCCGCGGCATCGAGGTCATCGTCGGGTCGATCCGCGACGTGGCCGCAGATCCCACCGACGTCGCGGCGCGGGGCCGCCTGCTCCACGGCGCCTGTCTGGCCGGACGGGTGATCGCGGAGGTGGGAACGGCGTTGCATCACCGCTCGTGCCACGTTCTCGGCGGCCGTTTCGGGCTCGATCACGGCGGCATGAACGCGGTGATGCTCCCTCACGTGGTGGCCTACAACACGGGGTGGGGGTCGTGGGAGGCGGTTGGTCTCGAGGCGGCGTTCGGGACCCGGCCGGCGGTCGGGCTCGACGAGCTGGCCTGCGCCGTGGGTGCTCCCCGCAGCCTGGCCGAACTGGGGATGCCCGAGGACGGACTCGACGCTGAACTGGTCGACGAGATCATCGTGCGGGTCGGCGACTCGAACCCGCGGCCACCCGACCCCGCCTCGCTGCGGGAGCTGTTGGAGCGAGCCTGGCGGGGCGATCCGCCGCACTCCGCCGAGCGGACGTCCCGCCCCTGAGGTCGCGCCTCAGCGGGTCTCCCGACGGGTTGCGGCGGTCAGCCGCCGCCGGAACCGTTGCGACAGGGCCACGACGGCGAGGGTCAGGGGGAAGACCTCGAGGCGGCCGACCAGCATGAGCGCAGCCAGGAGCGCCATCCGCTCGGGCGGTGAGTAGACCGGAAGTTGGAGGTGGGCCCCGCCTCGCCGAGGGCCGGCCCCATGTTGCCCATGGCACTGACCGCGCCCGACAGCGACGTCAACACGTCGGTGCCGGCCATGGCCAGGAGCGTGCCGACGCCGATGACGATGAGGAAGTACAGCATCACGAAGGCACCGATCCGTCCCACGACGTCCTCGTCGACGATCTCGTGGTCCCTGCATGATGGGAAGCACGGCACGGGGGCGGTGGGCCCGTTTCAGCTCGCGCCACGCGACCCGGCCCATCACCTGGGCGCGAAGGATCTTGATGCCCCCCGAGGTGGAACCGGTCATGCCGCCCACCCACATGAACAGGAACAACACCACCTGGGCGGCGGGCACCCACAGGGCGAAGTCGCCCGGCGCGCCGGCGACCGGTGGCGTTCCCGAACCCGCACGACGTGGCGAGGGTCACCACGTTGAACAGGGCCGACGCGCAACGCCGATCCCGACCCCGTGGCCGTCGCCGGTCAACATGAAGCGTCACGACGGCGGTCCCGGCCAGCGATTCCGAGCCAGGTACACCCGGAACTCCGAGTTGCGGAGGTAGACGCCCGGGCCGGCCCCGAAGTGCGTTGTAGTGGAGGGTGAACGACGCCCCGCCGATGATCATGCCCACCACGAGGACCAGCTCGATGGCCAGAGTCGTAGTGGCCCACCGAGGCGGCCTCGGGTGCGAAGCCGCCGGTGGACACCAGAGCCATGGCGACGCCCGAGCGCGTCGAACCAGCTCGAGGCCGGTGGCCATCAGCGCGACGGTCGAGGCGACGGAGAACAGCACGTAGACCGCCCACAGCCGCTTGGCGGTCTCCTTCACCCGGGGCGCCAGCCGGTCCGACGTCGGGCCGGGCGCCTCGGCCCGGATCAGCTCCAGGCCGCCGACTCCGAGAAACGGCAGGACCGCGACGGCCAGGACGATGATGCCCATGCCGCCGAACCACTGGGTGAGTTGGCGCCAGAACAGCACGCCGGGACTCGCCAGGTCGAAGTCGGCGGTCGCTCATGCACGGTCGACCCGGTGCAGGTGAACCCCGAGATCGACTCGAAGAGCGCGTCGTCGACGCGGTCGAAGAGGCCCGACAGCAGGAAGGGAAGGGCACCGGCGATCGATGCCGCCAGCCACGACATCGACACCGCGATGAACACGTCGCGGGGGCGGATGTCGGCGGGGACCGGCTGGCCCTCCACGCCGATGCCCCGACGACGAGCGCCAGGCCCCCGGCGACGAGCAGGTCGGCCGACGGCGTGGCCGCCCTCGACGGCGTCGACCGCCGGCGCAGACGATCATGCCGACCCCCACGAACACCAGCGACAAGCCCGACCATGTGCACCCACACGCTGGGCACCCCTCGGGCGGTGCTGATCTCGGTCGCGGAATCGCCGGTGGTCATCGCTGCGGCTCCCCGGTGCGTCGCAGCGTCTGAACGCTCGGCCCGAGCGTCGAGCAGCGCGGCCCGGACGCGTCGAACCGGCCACGAGATCATGCGACCACACCGTCGAGCACCGGGTACAGCTCGACCCGTCCGGCGAACATGAGGAACATCACGACCAGCAGGGCGTCGTGGTCCAGGCCGGCCAGGGCGGTGCCCACGTCGAGGTCGCCCGAGCGCCGGGCCGAAGGTCGCCAGGGCGCTGACGACCCCGACGATGGCGGTCACGACATCGGCCCCGTGAGGGTGAGCGCCGACCATTCCGGCAGCCGCGGTGCCCAGGAACAGCACCTGATAGCCGAGGATGCGGCTCACGAGTCGCTCGTCGAGGACCTCGCCGCCGACCCGCACCACCCGCACGGTGCGAGGGTCGCAGCTGCACCATGATCTCGCGCCACAGGATAGCTGAGCAGAGCGAGGGCACGCATGATCCGGAATCCGCCCCCCATCGAACCGGACATGGCGCCGAGGCCCACGAGGATCAACAACATCAGCTGGGGACCTGGCGACCACACCGACCAGTCGGTCGCCCAGTGACCTGTGGACGAGACGGCCGAGGTGGCGGTGAACGCCGACAGGCGCAACGCTCTCGGCCAGGCCGTCGCCCGGTGATTCGACCACGGCGATCACGCACGGTCGCGCCGACGATGAGTCCGATGTAGGCGACCAACTCGGTCGATCCCAACAGAACCCGGTGATCGCCCGCTCAGGACGCACCACGCCAGGGCGAGCGACAGCCCGCCGAGGAACATGCCCGCGACCCCCGCCCACTCCAGCAGCGCCGAGTCGAAGAACGAGAACGAGTCGGGCGTGGTTCGCGAAACCGCCGGTCGAGATGGTCGTGAACGCGTAGGTGACCGCGTCGAACAGGTCCATACCCGGCGATGAGGTAGAGCAGCGCGCCGAGGGTGGTCAGCACGACGTACAGCTCGAGGTACTGGCGCATCAGCCGGCGGACGTGGGCCGAGTAGAGGTGCTGGGCTCCGGCTGGGCACCTTCGCCTCGGTGGGCGCCGGGCCGCTCACCCCGAGGAACGGCAGCACGGCGATGACCGTGGCGAGCGCGGCGAATCCGCCGATCCACTGGGTGAGTGCCCGCCAGAAGAGGACGCCGTGTGCCCAGGTTCTCGGGATTGCGGCAGGACGGTGAGCGCCGTGGTGGTGAAGCCCGACGGTCGATTCGACGAACGCGTCGTCGACGCGGGGGATGGCCCCGGTCGCCCAGTAGGCGGCGGCCGACACGGCGATCATGGCCATCAGCGCCACGGCGACCGTCCGCAGCGCGGCTCGCGGAGGCACCCGGTCCGGCATGGGGGCCGACCAGGTTGCGCGCGACTCCCGCCCGCCAGGGCGGCCGCCCCGACCGCCAGCGAGGGGCAGGCTGTCGTGTCCGCCGTCGGTCAGGTCGACCACCGCCGAGACCAGCAGGCCCCCGCCGCAGATGGCGACCGCCAGGCCGGACACGTTGACGACCGCCGATCCCCACGCCTCCGTGCACCGGTGACCTCCGAGGTCGCCTGCGTCCACGGCGCTGGTGGCGGCCGGCTCACGCGAAGAGCTGGCCGATCCGGCCCGCGGACGCCGGCATGGCGAAGACGACGACGTGGTCGCCTCGCCGGAGCTCGCTTCGGCCCCGCGCGATCTCCGCCTTGCCGTCGCGGACGACCGCGCCCAGGAGCACGTCGGAGGGCAGGTTCATCTCGGCCACGATCGCGCCGTCGGCGGCACTCCCCTCGAACACCTCGAACTCGAGGATCTCGACGGCACCCTCGAGGAAGGTGGCGACGCCGGCGATCTCGCCCCGGACGAGCCGCAGCACCCGGTCGGCCGTCGCCGTTCGCGGTGACAGCGCTGCGTCGATCCCGGCCTTGCTGGAGGAGCTGCAGCAGCTCCAGGCGGTGGGCGATGGCGAGGGTTTCGCGGGCCCCCTTGGCCTTGGCGTAGAGGCAACTGATGATGTTGGCGTCGTCGGCGCCGGTGAGGGCGGCGACCGCGTCGAACGTACCGATCTCCGCGTCGGCGAGGACCTCGGCGTCGGTGATGTCGCCCTCCATGACGGTGACGCGATGGAGGCGCCCAGCCAGTTCCAGCGCCCGTTCGTGATCCCGCTCGATGATCATCACCTCGGCGCCGCGCTGGGCGAGCGGCGCGGCCACCAGTTCGGCGGTGCGGCCACCTCCCAGCAACAGCACCTTGCGTCGGCTTGCGGTCGTGCAGTCCCAGCAGCGCCATGAGGGTCCAGCGGGCGTCGCCGCTTGCACAGGGCGCGGACCGTGTCGTCCGACCCGGAGCTCGTGGTTGCCCCGCGGGATCACCGTGTCCCCGTCGCGGGTGATGGTCCCGAAGAGGAACTCCCAGTTGGGTTCGTGCTCCCGCGCCACCTCGATGAGGGACTTGCCGACCAGCGGCGAGCCGGCTCGTGGAGACGGGCCCCGATGATCAGCACCTCGCCATCGGCGAGGACCTCCACCTCGGACGCGCCGGGCAGTTCGAGCAGTTGCGAGGATGTCGCGCGCCGCTTCCTCGTCGGGGTCGATGACCAGGTCGGCGCCGACGGTCGCACGGAGCTGGGCTGCGGCCGCTCGCCCGGAGAGCAGCGGCCTCGAGGCGCACCAGGGTGCGGGGGATCCCTGCCTGCTTTGCCGACGAGCGAGGCGATCATGTTGACCTCGTCGTCGTTCGAGACGGCAACGAGCAGGTCGGCCTTGGCGGCTCCGGCCTCGGCGAGCACCTCGGGGTGGGTGCCGCTGCCGTGCACCGTCAGGACGTCGAGCTCCTCGGCAAGGGCGCGGAGCCGATGGGCGTCGTGTTCGATGACGGCCACGTCGATTCCCTGACGGCTGAGTCGCTCAGCCACGTACGAACCGACCTCTCCGGCCCCCAGCACGATCACATACATCGGTACATCCTGGCCTCGGGGTCGGTCGTCCACGGGTCCCGCGCAGGCGACGGGCCAGGCCCGGTCCCCCTGAGGGCGATACTACGGCGCGCTTCGCGGATCGTCGGCACCTCGCCGACGCGGAACGGCGGGTGCGCCGCGGCCGGTCGGCTCGGTGCGGGTCCGCCACCGACCGTCACCGGCCGCGCACCGTGGACCCGACCGGTGGGTCAGGCGGGAGCGCGGGCGGCGAGCGCGTCGCGGACGTACGGCTCGAACAGCTCGGCCCACGCCGAGTGGATCGTCCGGTTCGGATGGAACAGATCCTCGACGAACAACTTGACGTCTCCTGGGCGGAACAGCGGATCGGTGAGTTGGCCGACCGGCACCCTGATCACTCGCTCGAGTCCGTCGGTGATGGCGGAGTGGATCCGGTCGACCGTGGCGCTGCGCCGTGCCACGAGCGGCCTGAGGGTGAGCGGAAGGCGGGGGATCACCGAGAGGTTCCCGACTCCGAGGGTGACGACGGGAGCGGCCGCCCTCAGCACCTCGACGAGGGCTTCGAGGTCCCGTGCGAACTGGCGGGTCGACGTGGCGTGCATGGCGTCGTTGGCGCCCACCGAGACCACGAAGAGGTCGGGAGGATCCACCACGGCGGCGGGAGCCTGTTCCAGCAGCACGTCGCGCACCCGCGATCCACCGCGGGCCAGGCTGCGCAGCTCGACCCTCCAGGGCAACCGGTCGGCGAGCTGGGCGATCCACAGATGGGAACGATCGACGAGTCCCGGCCCGGTGATCGAGCTGTCGCCCAACACCGAGATGCGCACCTGTTCGCCCTCCGGAGCTCCGTAGTGGCCGGTGGGGTCGTGATCCTCGAAGTGGGGCAGGGGCGCGTTGGCCATCCGTTTCACCTGTGCCCACAGGCCCCCTGTAGCGGCGAGGGCCACACCGGGCACGCCCAGGGCGAGACTCCGCTGCATGGCCTTGAGATTGACTCATGCCCGGCGCCTCGTCAACGGGTTTGCCCGCCTGAGGAGTTCGGTGTCAGCGACGAATGCGGAGGGTGTACGAACGATCGCGAGGCGCCCCGGTGACCGACAGGGTCGAGGTGGCCTCGTCGGTCGTGATGGTGACCTCGACGTCGCGGCCGTTCGGGGTCGCCACGACCGTCACGCCGGCGATCCCGTCGGGGAGCGATGTCTCATCGAGCTCGTCCCCGTCGACGGATGCCGTGACCGGCCCCTCGCCCACGGCCGACGCCTCAGAGATGAGCTCGATGGTGGTGCCGTCGGGCAACTCGAAGGTGCCGTCCGCTCCGAGGAAGACATCGAGCACCATCTCACCGGCCACGTCGCCGACATCGACAACGTCGGGGTCATCGGTGGGCACCAGGGTCTCGACCCCCCGGGGCAGGCGGGGAACGATCGCTCCGGCGGGGGCGAACACGGGGATCTCGCCGGGTGCCGCAGACGCCTCGATCACCGTCGGCCCCTCGAACGCCGCTCCGGAGGCGATGTCATACCAGAGGCCATCGGGCAGGTAGACCGGCCGCGAGGTGGCCCCCTCGTCGATGATCGGCGCCACCAGCAGCTCGTCCCCGAAGAGGTACTCGAACATCTCGGCGTCGGGCAGACCGAGGGACGGCGAATCCGGCGAAGGCGGGGTCGTCGGGGATGTCCGGCCTGCCACGGCGGGGTCGTCGGGATAGGCCGAGGAGGAGGTGGCGCATGATCGGCAGGCCCGGTCTCGGCGTACTCGTGGCCATAGGTCTGGAGGTAGGGGAACAGCGAGATGTGCTCGTCGGCCAGCCGTTTCCAGATGGCGAGCGTGTCGGGATCGGCCAGGGGGACGAGCGGATCGTCGGGGTTGGGGGCACCTTCGAAGGTCCAGTTCTCTCCGAACCGGCTGCCGTGGTGGGTGCGCATCATGGGGGTGTAGGCGCCGATGGACGCCCACCGGAGGAACAACTCCTTGGTGGTCGGGGTGTTCTCGACGCCCTCGATGGCGAAGGCGGAGTAGCCGGCGATGTCGTGGCCGTAGTAGCCGACCCCGGACAACCCCAGGTTCACACCCATGGTGACGACGCTGCCGAGACCGTCGAGGCGGTCGAAGGTGGTGTTCTGGTCGCCGCCCCACACCGCCGGGGCGACTCGGGCGGTGCCGGTGTAGCCCGAGCGCACGTAGAAGAGGTAGTCGCCGTCGGGGCGGAGTCGTCTCCCACACGTCGCGGTTGGCCTGTTGCCACAACAGCGGGTATTCGTTGTGGACCTCGGCGCCGGTGCGTCCGTCGCTGAACCGGGAGTCGACGGGAACCCATTCACCGAAATCGGTCATCGACCCGTCGATTCCAAGGGCCTCGGCCCGCTCCACCCACCCCTGGAACCACGCGACCGCGTCGTCGTCGGTGACGTCGAGCGCGGATGCCGAGCGGGGCGACGAAGGGCGGGGTGAGCATCCGGTAGGGCTCGCCGGCGGCGTCGGTCATGGTGAAGCCACCGTCGAGGGCCTCGGGCCACTTGGGGTCGTTCTGGGGGTAGAGGGTGACGTCCTGACCCGAGGGAAGCGTCGCCGCTGCCGCCGGGGGTGGCCGCGGCGTCGGGGATGAACGGCGAGAAGTAGCCGAGGAAACGGAACCCGTCGTCGTGGAGCGCGTCGGTCATCGACTCGATGTCGGGGTAGTCCTCGGCGCTGACATCCCAGTCGTGGCTGAGGCGTAGGCCGGTGGCCGCCGAGCCGAGGCCGATCCAGTCCTCGGTCCAGATCACCGACGAGGCGATGTCGTTGTCGCGCAGCAGCCTCTGGATGCGTTCCACGTTCGCTCGGCCCCGCACTGCGTCGTTCATCGGGGCGTAGAACCAGTCAGGTGGTTCGCGGAGGGGCCGACCGACGAGTCCGGTGTAGCGGACGATCAGGTCGCGGAGTCGAGTCGCCGCCGAGGACGTACCAGCTGAGTTCGTTGTCCCACGAGGTGACCCGCCACGAGTCGGGGTGGTCATCGGTGCACAGCTCGAAGGTCGAGTACGCGTTGGTGTCGAGCGAGACGCCGTAGCCCTCCGAGGAGGCGAACCAGGGCATGGGCATGTAGGAGTCGTAGGGGTCGCCGAGGACCGGGGGAGCGGGTTCGGGGGTGTCGGGCGTCTTCTTGCCGAGGCCCTGTTCGACCACCCAGATGCGGAACGGTCTCGCCACGGTGTTCGGTCGCCCAGGTCTGGGCACCGAGTCCGTAGAAGCGTTCGTCGGGCGCCGCACTCGAACGAGGCGGAGACTTCGGTGGCGCCGTCGGGTGCGGTCAGGGTCAGTTTCGTGATGCGCTCGCCGGCCGGCTCGATGGTGAGGGTGGCCGCGGCGCCGTTCCCCGGCGTCGCCGTCGGCCGCCAGGGCGGCGACCAGCGAGTCGGTTCCGTTGTCCCCCGCGGACACCTCGGCCGAGTCGACCTCGATCCAGGGAACCTCGGTGGCGGGTTGGGTGGCCAACAACTCGTGCCCCAGGTAGATCCCGCCCTTGGGTTCGGCGGTGTGGGCGGCGGTCCGCCACGCGAAGTCCGCGCCGGCGCTCTCCAGCAACTCTGCTCCGTCGTCGGAGAGCCGGAGGCGGGCCGTCTCGTCGATCGCGGCGGTGAGTGACGTGGTCTCCGGAATCGAGGCGTTGTCCGCCGAGTCGTCGTCGGTACTCGTGCACGCCGCCGCGATCAGCAGCACCGCGCCCGCTGCTCGGGCCGTCCGCCTCGACCACCTCCGCGATCCCATCAGCTGGGCGCCGCGCTCGTCGTCGCCGCGGAGATCGCGTCGCTGAGCACGGCGACGATCCTCGAACCGCGTCGTGAGAATCCGCAGAACTCCATGGCCTCGGACATCAGCTCGTCGTCGGTACGGAGGAGCCCGTCGGAGCAGATCCATCGCACGACGTCGGTGAGCTCGTCCTCGGTGTAGTCCGTGACCGACCCCAGGCGGGGACGCACCGGCGATGACGGCCAGCTCCGCATCGACCGGCCGATCGGGGCGGGAGGTGTCGGGGCAGCTTCGGCGGGGGGCGACACCGTGGTCGCGGCGCGTCGCGCTCCCTCGGCGCGGCTCTCCGCGAGTGCGGTGGCGAAGGCGTCGGCCACCCGGTCGGCGCCACCTTCGGGATCCGCGAACCAGTCGGTCGACCAGATACGACAGAACCGCCACCCCTTCGACTCCAGGACCTCCTGGCGGAGACGGTCGCGGTCCCGGGCCGCCGGGGAGGAGTGGTAGGACGCGCCGTCGGCCTCGATCGCCAGAACGAGGTTGGTGGGCTCCTCGGGGTCGGCCGCGGCGAAGTCGATGCGGTATCCCGAGGCGCCGTACTGCGGGTAGAGCACCAGACCCCGGGCTTCGAGGCGTGCCTTCACATCGAGTTCGAAACCGTTGAGCGGTGGGTGCGCCGGAGCGTTGGCACCGAGGTAGGTGCCCCCGGTGCGGGCGAAGGCGATGAAGTCGCGCAGGAACATCGCTCCACGGCTGGTCAGCCGGTCGGGGTCGAGGTCCGCTTCGGTGAACGCCGCGACGACGGTCATCTGCTCCTTGGCCCGCGACGCGGCAACGTTGAGCCGGCGCTCGCCACCCTCCGCGTTGATCGGTCCGAACCGCAGCGGCACCCGGCCGTCGGGTCCGCGGCAGTACCCGACGGTGACGATGATGCGGTCACGTTCGTCGCCCTGGACCCGCTCGAGGTTCTTGACGAAGAACGGCTCGTCGCGGTGGCCCTCGAAGAACCACTGGAGGTGTGGCCGATCGGCCAGCCGAAGCCGGAGTGCCTCGTCGATGGCGTCGGCGTGGCGGACCCCCGGGGCGATCACTCCCAGGCTCTGGTGGGCTCGGTGCTCGGCGTGGTCGAGGATCATCTCCACCACCGTCTCGACCTCCTCGTCGCTCGTGGGTCCGGCGGCCACGATGGGTTCGTCCTGGCGCACCTCGACGAAGGTCACTGCGCCGTCGATGTCGCGCCCGGGGAAGGTGAGCAGGGAGTTCGCGTAGATGAAGCTGTTGGAGAAGGCGATGAGTCGGTCGTCGCGTGACCGGTAGTGCCACGACAACTGCGTGGCGGGCAGAACAGAGGACAGGGCGTCGAGAATCGACTCCATCCCCGCGGTCATCGACGGGTCCGTCGGCGGGGTCGGTCGCGTCGTCGCCGGCCGCCGTCGAGAAGAACGACGTCGGTGGAAGCTGATGCCGGTCGCCTGCGACGACGACCTGGCGACCTCGCACCAGCGACGGCACTGCGTCGGAGGGCGGCACCTGGCTGGCCTCGTCGAAGATGACCACGTCGAAGAGCCCGGCGGTGGGCGGGAGGAGCTGGGAGACCAGCAGCGGGCTCATGGTCCAGCACGGCCTCAACCCGATCAGCACGTCGGCCGCCGCGTCGAACAGCTCGCGGAGGCCGAGATGGCGGGTCTTCTTCGCCGCCTCGCGCCGGATGACCGCGGCCTGGTCGGGGTGGGCGTTGAGCGCGGCGACGGCCCGCTCGGCGGTCTGGCGCGCCACCCGGTCGGAGTTCGTCTCGACGTGACGACGGTCGAGATCGGCGAAACTCGCAACCCGGGAATCGTGCACACCACCGTCGAATGCGGCGAGCTCGGGGTGACGACCGACGATCTCGTGTCGCACCGCCACCGCGTAGGTGAAGTCCAACCGCTGTTGCGCGGTCGCGGGATCGTCGTTGCCGGCCCGTGCCTCGTCGACGATGCCCCAGAGTCCGAGTCGGTCGAGTTCCCGGCGCAGTTGGCGGATCCTCGGGATGTGGCGGGTGTCGGCGGCGTGCTCGTGGAGCGAGTCGATGAATGTGGCGAGAAGTCCCGCATCGGAGTCCGCCAGGGATCCGACTCCCAGTAGCTCGGACAGGGTGAACAGGTCGGCGCCGAGCCCGCGAAGGGTGGTCTCCACCTGGTCGATGTTGTGGATCGGTCGCGGCGGCCCCGGCTGCGAGGCCGCCTGCTGCCATGCGGCAGCGAGCGCGAGGGCTTCGTCGAGGTGCCTGCAGCCATCTGCGGGGTCGATGTCCCGACCCGGGATGAGGAGCGACTCGAACTCCTCGACGGCCTTCTTGTACGTCCGGGACAGCAGTGACGCCGACACCTTGCGCAGCCCGCCCGAGGCCGCTGGTTCGAGCCTCTGGCGGAGATCGGCGATGTCGGCATTCCACAGGAGGGTCGGATGGAAGACCGTCTCGAGCTCCTGGGCGCGGCGGGCCAGGTCGATGAGCGGCTGCCATTCCGCGACGGTCTGGGCGGGGCCGAGTCCGGTGTGGGAGGTGAAGTCGGCGAGAGCGCTCTCGGTCGCGGGGAGTGACCACTCCCTGATCTGATTGACGAGCCTCACGGCTTCGCTCGAGTCCTCTGTCATGTCGAGGTGGGCGAGTGCCCAGGGCGTGTGTTCCTGGTTCAGATCGTGGTCGCCGAGCTGTACCAGCTCGCCGATCGACTCACGGGCCCGGCGGTACGTGTCGTTGTCCAGGGTGGTGAGCCACGTCGGGTCGATCCGGGTGGTGCCCCGCACGGCGGCCGGCGTTCCGAGAATGGTGTTCTGGGCGTCGGCGAGGCTCATGCCCCACGGTTGGTGGGAGGCTGCGGTCATGGC
Organism: uncultured Microthrixaceae bacterium; assembly: GCA_963700425.1. Taxonomy (GTDB): domain Bacteria; phylum Actinomycetota; class Acidimicrobiia; order Acidimicrobiales; family Microtrichaceae; genus CAVOXO01. The sequence goes on from CAVOXO010000003.1 coordinate 208,274, forward strand.
GGCGTAGTTGTTCAACTCGTCCCGCTTCGCTCCGAGGTCGTGGTGGAGTGCAGCCGTGTCGGGTTCGGTCACGGAGCCGATGCGTTCGAGGGCGTCGCCGAGCTGGCGGGCGATCTCCCGTCGGGTGCCGGTCTTGGAGTGGAGGTCCTGAACGATGCCTCCGAGCCCCACGCTGTCGAGCCGCCCGATCACCGCGTCGATCGCCGCTCGCTTCTCGGCGACGAACAGCACCGTGCGCCCCTCCGCGGCGAGAGCGGCGATGAGATTCGAGATGGTCTGGGATTTGCCGGTGCCGGGAGGACCCTGGATCACCAGGTGGCTGCCTCCGAGGACCTTGCGGATGGCGACGTGTTGGGACGAATCGGCGGAGAGGACGAGGTGTTCGTTCTCGACGGCGATGCGTTCGAGGTCGGCGGCGGTCATCTCGACGGCGGTGTCGGCCACGTCTCCGATGGCCTCGGTGTCTCCGGCGAGGGCGCGGGTGAGGGGGTGGGAGTCGATCGCGGGGGCGAGGCGGGCCAGGTCCTCCACCATCGGCAGCTTCTGGTAGGCGAAGTTGCCGATGGCGACGGGGAGGTCGTAGTCGAAGCCGGCGATGGCTCCGAGGTGCTCGGCCGTGCCGGCGATCAGGTGTGCGGCTGCCTCGAGCCCGTCGACGGCGGCGAGATCGATGTCCTCCGCCGTGAAGGGGAGGGAGGTGGCGAATTCGGCGCGGAGGTACTCGACGAGCGAGGGGTTGATGAGCAGCTCCGAGGGGTCGGCGGTGAGGGTGAAGCGCTCGCGGGCGGCCCCCTGCGGATCGAGGCGGAGCGGAAGCAACAGCACCGGGGCCGACGGGATGGCACTGGAAGTTCCGGTGGGGTTGGTCCAGGTCATCGAGCCGAAGGCCAGGAGGCAGGTGTTGATGCCGCGCTCTTCGGCCAACTCCGCGGCCCGGCGGTGGATCGTGCGGGCCCTTCGCGAGGCGTCGGGACGGGCCGACTCGTCGAAGAGGGTGTCGAGATCAACGGTCGTGCCTCCGGCCAGAAGGGCCAGCTGCTCGGCCTTGCAGTCGCTGAGATCGAGCGTTCCCGCCCGCCGGTGGCGGAAGAACAGAAGTGAATTGCGACCCGACAGGTCGGTCAGCTCCGAGGCCCAGGCGTCGATCGCCGCGCTCACCTGCGGGCTGACCGCGTGTGGGTCTGCGCCCTCGGGACCCGCGCCGAATTCACTCACCGTGCCGCAAAGCTAGTGGAGCGGTGTGACGGATCGTTGCGTTGGACCTCGGGTGGTCCCGATCCCTCGGCGTTGGCGCAGCCACTCCGCCTCGATAGCATCGCCCGCCCATGCTTCTCGCCCTCGGAGAACTGCGCCGGGCCAAGGCCCGCTTCGCGCCTGCTCAGCGGGGCGGTCGGGTTGTTGGTGTTCCTCATCCTCTTCCAGCAGGGGCTGTTCGCCGGGCTCATCACCGGGTTCATCGGCGCGGTCGACAACCAGAACGCCCCCGTTCTCGTCTTCAACGAGCAGGCCCGCAAGAACGTCGAGGCCAGCTTCCTCCTGCCTCTCCAGGTCGAGGCCGTCGCCGCCGTACCCGGCGTCGCCGGCACCTCGCCGATCGGGGAGAACACCTACACCGTCGATGCCGGCGGCGAGCTCCGCGACGCCGTGCTGTTCGGCTACCAGCTCGGCGACCTCGGTGAACCACAGACCCTCGCCGAGGGCCGCCTCCCCGAAGGGCCCGACGAGGGCGTCGCGTCGGCCGGCGATCAGGACAAGGGATTCGACATCGGCGACACGGTCACCATCGCCGCCGACGGCGGGCCCGCCATCGAGGTCGTCGGTATCGGCCGCGACCTCCGCTGGAGCGTCGCGCCCACTCTCTTCGTCTCCTATGAGACCTACGAGGCCGCCCAACGTGCGGTCAACCCCGGGTCCGAGGTCGCGCTGGCGTCCCTCGTCGCCGTCGAACCCGAGCCGGGCACCGACCTCGGCACGCTCACCGACCGCATCGACGCCGAGGTCCCCGGCACCGAGGCCCTCACCCGCACCGAAGCCGTCGAACAGAACCCCGGCGTCGTCGCCGTCAACCAGTCACTCCAGATCATCCTGGGCCTCGCCCTCCTCGTCGTCGCCCTGGTGGTCGGGTTCTTCTTCCTCATCCTCACCGTCCAGAAGGCCAAGTCGCTCACCCTGCTGCGCGCCGTAGGAGCCCCCGCCCGCTACCTGGTGCGAAACCTCCTCGTCCAGATCGCCGCGGTCATGGCCGCCGGATCGCTCATCGGGCTCGTCGTGCTGGTGCTGGCCAACGCCGTCACCCCCTCCGGCGACGTCGCCATCCAGCTCACCCCCGGCGGCGTCGCCGCCACCCTCGCCCTCCTCGCCGTTCTGGCCCTCATCGGCGGGCTGGCCTCGATCCGCCGGGTGCTTCGCATCGACCCCATCCGCGCCGTCGCCGACAGCGGACGGAACCTCTGATGCGCATCGCCATCCGAGAGCTCTGGCGCAAACCGGGCCGCTTCGCCATCGCCGGCACCTCGCTCACCCTCCTCGTCCTGTTGTTGCTGTTCCTCGGTGGGCTGCTCGACGGCCTCTACCTCGGGTCCACCGGCGCCATCCGCTCGGTCGACGCCGACTCCATCGTCTTCTCGAACGACTCCCGCGAGTCGTTCCTCCGCTCCAGCGTCGGCCCCGCCGAGCGCACCGCCATCGAGGGCGTCCCCGGCGTCACCGAGGTGGGTGGTCTGGGCCTCACCCTCCTCGGCGTCACCATCCCCGGCGAGACCGACATCGTCGACGGCTCCATCACCGCCTTCGAGCTCAGCTCGGAGAGCCTTCCCGCCCCGCCCGCGCCCGGCACCGCCTACGCCGATGACCGCCTCGAATCGCTCGGCGCCTCGATCGGCGACGTCGTGAAGGTCGGCCCCGCCGAGGTGCCCCTCGAGATCGTCGGCTGGGTGTCGGACTCCAATTATCTGCTCCAGAACGGGTTGTGGGTCGACCCCGCCACCTGGCGCGACGTCCAGAACGCCAACCGGCCCGACGCCCCCGTGCAGCCCGACGAGTTCCAGGTGTTCGTCGTACGCGGCGACGTCGACGGAGACGGAGCCGCCCTCAGCACCGCCATCGATGACGCCACCGGAACCACCACCAGCCTGTCGGAGGACGAGGCCGTGCTTGCGGTGCCCGGCGTCAAGGAACAGGTCTCCACCTTCAACGCCATCCTCGGGGTCACCATCTTCGTCGTCGGCCTGGTCGTCGGCCTCTTCTTCGCTCTGCTGGTCCTCGAACGCACCGGTATCTACGCCGTGCTGAAGGCCGTCGGCGCCCCCTCCCGGCGCCTCGTCGCCGGGGTCGTCACCCAGTCGGTCGCCGTCGCCCTGGGCGCCTATCTCATCGGCGGCACCCTCACCTGGTTGTTGTCCCTCGTCATCCCGCCCGCCGTCCCCTTCGAGTTCGCCGCGAGCCGGGCGGTCGGCCTGTTGGTCGCCGTGCTGGCCGCGTCGATCGTCGGCGCTCTCGTCACCTTCCGCCGCATCATCCGCATCGACCCCGCCACCGCCATCGGCGGCGGGGTGTGAGAGCCAGGAGAACCCACCGATGCCTGCCCTGACCATGACCGAGGTCCGCAAGGTCTACCGCTCCGGCGAGGACGAGGTCGTCGCCGTCGATCACGCCAACCTCACCGTCGGCGACGACGAGATCGTCGCATTGCTCGGACCCTCGGGATCCGGCAAGACCACCGTGTTGTCGATGGCCGGAGGTCTGCTGGCCCCCACCGCCGGCACCGTCACTGCCGCCGGCGAGGACATCTCCTCCTATGACGCCAAGGCCCTGACCCGCTTCCGGGGGAACAACGTCGGGTTCGTCTTCCAGGCCGTCAACCTCATCCCGTTCCTCACCGCCCGCGAGAACCTGCTGGTCGTCTCGGAGATGAACGGTCGGCTGGGTCCCGAGGCGAAGAAGCGGGCCGACACCCTCCTCGACGAGCTGGGCCTCGGGCACCGCGCCAGGAACGTCCCACCCGAGCTGTCCGGCGGGGAGCGCCAGCGGGTGGCCATCGGGCGGGCACTGATGAACGAGCCGGGCCTGGTGCTCTTCGACGAGCCCACCTCCGCCCTCGATACCGCCCTCGGTGAGCAGGTGATGGAGCTGATCCGCACCGAGATCAAGGGCCGGGGCGTGGCCGCGGTGATCGTCACCCACGACGCCCGCATGGTCGACTTCGCCGACCGGACCGTGCACATCCTCGACGGCCGGCTCGAGGCGTAGGGGGGAGTCCGCGATCCGCTGGTGTCGGCGCAGTAAAACCTGTGCGATCCCTCAAGAAGCACGGTTCGAGTGCCGACAGGGAACACGACCCCTCGCGAGCTTCGGCCTCGAACCGAAGGCTGGCCCGTGACAACCGAACGGAGAACACCCAACATGCGACGAGTACTGCTCACTCTCGTGGCCATGGCCCTGGTGGCCGCATCCTGTCAGAACCCCGTGGTCATGTGGGGACCGTGCTCGGGCGACGATCCGACCGGAACCGACGGAGAGTACGTGCTGCTGTGTGTCAATGGCCGGTGGGAGCCGATCATGACCGTCGGCGAGTACATCCGCCGGCAACAGGGTGAGGACGTGACGACCGCCCCGCTGCCCCAGCCACCCACCACCACCACCACGACCACCGCTCCGACCACCACGACCACCGCTCCGACCACGACGACCACGACGACGACCACGACCACGACCACGACCACGGTGCCGGTGCCGCCACCGATCGTGGACCTCACCTACTCGGGGCCGCAGGGAACGTGTAACGCATCGGTGCTCCTGGCTGACGGCACCTTCGTCAGCGTGTGCCAGGGGGCGAGCGGCACGACCGGCGCCTTCGTGAACAACTTCGTCCCCGTCTGCGGGGTCGCCGGGACCGGTCACAAGAGGATCCTCGACGCTGCGGGCACCATGTCCCAGGGTCAGAACACCGTCGTGCTGAACAACACGAACTGGACCTACAACGTGGCCACGGGCACGTCGTGGGACTTCTTCGACGTCGGCGAGGGTCCGATCACCGTCAAGTTCACGAGCATCACCGTCGACACCGAGGTCGTCTGCAACGAGCCGGGCCCGGTCTGACCGAACGGCGGGCTGTCGGGTCCCACGGGCCCCGGCAGCCCGCCGCGGTCGATGAGGCGGCTCAGGTCTCGTCGCCGACCCGGAAGCGGCAGCGATCGTCGCCTCGGGCGATCGTCGTGTCGCAACTGAACGGCAGGTCGGGCAGCACGCCCGACACGAACGGCTGGTCGACGGCGCAGAACACCCTTCCCAGTTCAGGGGATCCGAGCAGGGTCGTCAACGCCGCGTAGCGGCAGGACGTCACGTCCCAGCTGATTCCGGTGTCGGTGGTCACCATGTCGTCGATGCCGTAGATGCCCCGATGCTCGGCATCGCCCATCACCAACCGCACCTGCGTTCCGAGCGACTGCATGGACCGGTCGGTCGGGACCCAGTCGGCCATCAGTTCCATCCCCGAGGCCACGATCGACGCCTCGACGGCGTCGAGCGCCACCGTCTCACCCAGCGGTCCCGACAGCGACCGGTACATCGCCACCGCGATCGAGACCGAGTCGTCGACCATGGGGGAGTCGCTGCGACCCAACTGCCGGCGGAGACCGATGAAGCGCCACATGGTCCCCGCCATGGCAACCGTTCCGCGCCATGAGCCGAGCGCCCGTCGGTGGGTCCGGTAGAACCCGCGGATGTCACGGAGCTTGCGTGCCGGCGACAGCACGAACGGGGACGGGTCACTCATCGGTGTCCCGCCTCACGATGACGTCGACCGACAGGTCGAGCGAGGTGGCACGGGTGACCTCGCCCCGGTTCGACACCTTCACGCCCACCCCTCCGGTCTCCATGCCGATGTCGTCGCGGACGTCGACGGCGGCCATGAAGCCGCGCGAGGTACCGGCCCGGTGCCTTGGGCGCATCGGTCACGTTCCAGGACCAACCGGCGACCGCCGATGCCGTTCCGCCCGGTTCCGGCATGAGAAACGGGAGGTGCCGGGGGCGGAATCCGCCCTTCGTCCGGCCGTGGGTTCGGACGCGCTCGACGTCGATGGCGGGCTCGCCGTCGGCGGCGCGCACGATCGCGACCGTCATGGTCGCGGCGATGGAGATCGTGTCGAACCGTTCGGGTCGGTCGGGGACCTTGCCCGCCGTCACCCGAAGCCACGCCTCGCTGCGTCCGTCGACGGTGTCGACCCCGACCCCCCATCCGGAGAGGTTGAAGCCCGCGGGATGCGACGTCGACTCCACCAACAGTCCGGTGACCGCGACGACGTCGCCCGAACCCGGCCCTTCCAGGGGCCAGCGGACCTCGGCGATACCCGGCCCGTCGGCCGAACGCAGCTCCAGGTCGATCTGGTCGCCCTCGGTGCCGGGGATCTCGTCCCACGACGTGTGGGAGACGATCACATCGGTCGATCGCTCACCGTTCGTCCATGGTCCCCCGACCACGTCGATGCCTCCGGGGACCGACGGATCGATCCGCATGGTGTGGAGGCGGTGGGGGTGCTTCTTCCAGTCGAAACCCACCGAGGTCAGCAGCGCCACAGCCATGACATGACCCTAGGGGAGACCGGCGTCTGCACTGCGGGGCGGCGAGACGAACCACGCCGCGTGAGCGCGTCGTGGCCCACCGGGTCCGCGCTCAGGTGCCGGCGAGCTTCGCGATCACCGGTGCAAGATCGTCGAGTGCGGATGCGGAGATGCCGATGTTGGAGATCCCGAAGCGGTCCCGACGCTCCACGAGGTCGTGCGCGATCTGGTCGGTCGTGCCGCACAGTGCGTGTGGCGTCCCTCGGGCCTCCTCGGGAGTGAGTCCGAAACCGCCGGCCATCGCGGCGAAGAGCTCGTCGCGCTCGTCGGTGACGATCGCCAGGTGGATACGGACGCCCAGCTCGATGTCCCCGAAGCGGTCGCCCGCGACGGCCCGGACCCACCCCAGCTTGGCGTCGGTGGCGGCTTCGGTCGACGACGGTCCGGCGCGGTGGTCGATCACCCCGGCGCGCAGCGATGGATTGAGGTGCACGACGTCGGCGTGCCGGGCGGCGACCTCCAACACCTTGCGGCCGCCTCCCCCGACCCAGATGGGTGGGCCGGGACGCTGCAGCGGGAGGGGTGCGGAGGCCAGCCCGTCGATGGTGTAGTGGGTCCCCTTGTGGTGGACCTCCCCGCCCGCCCAGAGCGACCGGATGATGCCGAGCGACTCGTCGAGGCGTTCGATGCGGACCGACGGCGTGTCGAGGGGAATCCCGGTGGTCCGATAGTCCTCGAGCATCCAGCCCGCACCCAGTCCCAGCTCCAGCCGTCCCCCGCTGAGGCGATCGACCGTCGCAGCCTCCTTCGCCAACATGGCGGGATGGCGGTAGTCGTTGGAGAAGACCAGCGATCCGACCCGGAGATCGGTCGTGGCGTCGGCGGCCGCCATCAGCGCCACCAACGGGGAGAGCTGGTCGTCGAGATGGTCGGCCACGGTCAGGACCGCGACTCCGAGGTCCTCCGCTTTACGGGCGAGCGGGCGCAGTTCCTCGGGGGACTCCATGTGCGATGCCTGAACGCAGAACCGGAACGGTCGGGTCCGCTGGGAGTCCGGTGGGACGACGGCGTCGGGCGACCCGTCGGACGCGGGATCGGGGGAGATGTTCACGGCCCGAAGCGTAGGCGGCAACGCCACCCGGCATCGCCGGGATGATGGGCCGCCGACCCTTCGTTGCGTCAGTGGGAGAAGTGGATGTTCGGCAGGATGCGGTCCAGCCACGCCGGGCAGCCACCAGTTGCGGTCGCCCAGCAGCCCCATGAGCGACGGCACCAGCATCATCCGCACGACGGTGGCGTCGAGGAACACGGCCAGGGCCAGGGTGATGCCCAGCTCGGTCGGGGGGATGGGACCGGTGACGCCGAAGGCGATGAACACCACGATCATGATGAGCGCGGCGTTGGTGATGGGACGCCCCGTGCGGGCGATGCCCTCGCGGATGGCGAGCTGGGTGTCGCCGGTCGCCTCGTAGCGCTCGCGGATCGCGGCCAGCAGGAACAGCTGGTAGTCCATCGACAGCCCGAACAGCAGGGCGAAGAAGAACAGCGGCGCCCAGGCGTCGACGAAGCCCTGGTGCTCGATGCCGATCAGCCCGCGCCCCGACGCCGTGTCTGGAACACCAGGGTGGCGAAGCCGAAGCTGGCGCCGACGCTGAGCAGGTTCATCAGGATCGACGACACGGCGATGGTGAGGCTGCGGAACACCACCAGCAGCAGGAGGAAGGCCACGACCATGATGATGGCGATGGCGAGCGGTGCCCGGCCGATGAGCACCTCGGTGAGGTCGTGGTTCTGCGCGGCCGGGCCGCCGACCGTCGGCGTCGGGAACCGCATCGCCGACCGGGCCGCGGAGGCGACCGACCATGTCGGAGGTCTCGGCCGACGTCGACCGCGGTCGCCGCGGTGATGCGCACGACGGTGCGACCGGTCTCCGCGGGCGGTGCGGCGACCCGGGCGTCGACCACGTTCGGGTCGCCCATCGCCAGCCTCGACCACGCGTCTCGGCCTGGTCGGCGGGGACGGTGACGAACAGCGGCGCGGCGGCGCCGGGCCCGAAGGACTCGACGACCATCTCGTAGCCGTCGCGGCTCGAGCGTCCCTCGTCGACCACCCGGGCGCCGGGCATGCCCAGTCGCATCCCGAGCGCGGGTGCGGCGAGGAGCAGCAGCAGCGCGAGTCCGGCGAGGCAGCGTGCGACCCGGGTGGCTGAGCGCCAGGCCGGTCCAGCGGGTCCAGCGACCCTCGGCGGCGCGATCGGGGTCCTCGTGGCCCTTGGCGACCAGGACCCGGTCGCCGAGCGGCGACGAGCACGGCCGGCAGCAGGGTCAGCGCGGCGAGCGCCACGGCGATCACCGAGAGGATCATGCCCGAGCGCCATGGAACGGAACACCATCACGGGCACGACGAACACCGCGGCGAGCGACAGCACGACGGCGAGGGCGGACAGGAACACCGCCTTGCCCGCGGTGGAGAGGGTGTTGGCGATGGCGTCGATCGCGTCGTAGCCGTCCTCGCGCTCCTCCCGGTAGCGGGAGACGATGAACAGGCTGTAGTCGATGCCGACGGCGAGGCCGATCATCATCGAGAAGTTCATCGACCACACCGACAGCGGCGTGGTGCTGCCGATCAGGTGCAGCGAGGCGAAGCCGACGGCGATGCCGGCCAGGGACAGCATCAGGGGCAGGCCGGCCGCGATGGCGGAGCCGAAGGCGATGAGCAGCAGGATCATCGTCGGGATGGCCGAGAGCAGCTCGGCCTTGTGCAGCGCCTCCTCGTTGGTGTCGTTGAAGTCGCTCCAGACCGGCCACTCACCGGTGACCGCGACGCGTGGCGCCCTCGGGGAGATCGACAGCCGTCGACGTGGTCGATGAGCTCGCCCGGCCGACTCCGGCAGCTCGGCGTCGTCGGCCGGCGCCGAGCTCGACCGGGATCAGTGCCGTGCGACCGTCGGGCGAGATCAGGCCGGCCTCGGGCGGCTGGGAGAGCGGGTCGACGACCGGCGTCGGCGCCGGGCGCACCCTCGAGGTCGGCGACCAGGGCCTGGACGCCGGCGGGGTCATCGGCGATCGGCCCCGCCTGGCGGTAGACGACGATGGCGGCCTCGGCGCCGAGCTCGGGGAAGTCGCGGCGCAGCTCGTCACGGACCTCGACCGAGGTCGATCCCTGGGCCTCCCAGCCCGCACCGGACAGGGCGCCGGTCAGCGTGAGGGCGAGAGGGGCGGCGGCGAGCGTGGCGACCAGCCAGACGATCATCACCCAGCGGCGGTGGGTGGCCGAGAACCGGGCGAGCCGGGCGAACCACGGCTCGGGCTGTCCGTCGTGGTGACCGCCTTCGGTCGCCGGGGGATCGGCTGCTTCGTCGAGGGTGGTCACGTCGTCGGGCTGCTGGGTGGCGATGGTCATCGTGATGCCTCGGGATTGTCGCTGTCTGGTACCCCAGGGGGTATAGAGGTACTACCCTAGGGGGTATCAGCAGCGACCGTCAAGCATCCCATCGCACCCGCCTCTCTCGGACACACGCGACCCGTGGCGCCCGGTCGGACTCGGACCGGGAGAACCGCGGCGATGGTACGGTCGTCAGAGGCTCAGTCGATCGGGATCCGGGCTGCGGACCGCGACACGGGGTGGTGGATGAGAACTCGACGTGGTCGGCGAGCTGTGCGCAGTCGACGGGCCTCGGTGGCCCGCGTCGTGCTGATCGGGGTGGTCGTGGCGGCGACCGCATGTGCGCCCACCCCGTCCGGCGACGGGGGTGAGATCGGTCCGAATCAGCGTTTCTCGGGCCTGGTCAATGGCCACCGCGACGGCGCCGTGGTCCACACCGTGTGCGGCGGCCCCGTGTGGGAGGGCCGAACCGGTCCGGTGGCATCGGGACAGACCCTCTCCGTCACCCGAGACACCCGCGGCAACGGCGAGACGGGGGCCTATCGATCGGTGTTCGCCCAGCCCCGGTACTCGGGCTCGGTGGTGATCTTCTCCACCTACGACGAACCCCGGCAATGGCCGGCCGGCCTCGAGGTCCCGTGCGACGGCAAGGGAACGGTCGCCTTTCTGCAGTGCTTCGGGATCATCGCCTGCACGAGCGGTTCGCCCGACCTGGTGTCGGTGACGTTCGTCAACATCGCCCTCTGAGGGTGTGACGTCTCGGCGACGTTCAGCCGATGCGGCCGTGGTGACCGACGGGACCGTCATCGATGCCCGGGGCGCTCGTCGCGTTGCGACGCCACCGGGGCCCGCGAATCGCTCAGCAGGGATTGGGTTCGTTGGTCCTCACCACGTCGAGAACGGCCTCGAACTCCCCGAACTCCTCTCCCGGATCGGGCTGCTGGTCGACCACGACCCACTCGGATCCGATGATCGGGAACCGGCCTCGGCCCGACGCATCGTTGGGTGAGGCGAACAGCACTCCGGCGCTCCAGATCTCGTCCTGGGCGTCCCAGAGGCTCAGACAGGTGACATCGGGCATCACGCCGGTGTCGAAGGGGTTCAGATCGAGCCCGCCGCCCTCGCTGGGAGGGTCCGTCGTCGTTGGCGCGGGCCGTTCGGGAACCACCGGAACCTCGGCCTCCTCCTCGACCGGCGGCGGTTCCGGAGCGGTCGTCTCGGGAAGGTTCGGGGCCTCGGTGGAGGCCGGCGCCTCGGTGACGGGGACCGGGCTCCACTCATCGGCGATGTCGGTGGAGTTGGCAGCGGCATCGGCGAGCAGGATCGCAGCGGTGGAGACGGCGGCGATCACCATCAGGGCGGCGGCGGCACCGATGAACCGACGCGCTCGACCGCGACGCGTGCCCGACGAAGGACCCGGGTGACCCATCGTCGGCTGAGGGTACGGCGGGGGACCATGAGGCGGCGGAGGAGGTGGGGGTGCAGCCGCGGACGGGGAGGGTGGATAGCGAAAGGTCGGGCCTGGCGCCACCGGCGGCACGGCCACGGCCGGGATCTCCTGGGTGTCGTCGAGCGGTCGGACCGGAGGGGTCACCGCCGTCACCGGCTCGGTCGCGCCCACGGCGTCGGCGCCTCGATGGGCCGGCACCCGCCAGCGGTCGTCGGGAAGGTTGTCGGTCATCGATGTCCGTCCTCGGTGTGGGCGACGAGGCATCCAGTGCCACGAACACGGGGAGGTCTACCAAACGAGGTGGCGTTCCCACATGGCACCCCGCGTGTCAGTGCGGTCGCGGCAGGGTGCCGTGTCCTCTGGCAGCCCATCCCGGCCCGCCGTCGAAACGATCCCCGGCTCAGCGTCGCGGTGCCGCCACCGCGCCCAGCCCGCCCGAGCCGTTGAGGCGGCGGTACATGGCCTTCTCGGTCTTGTGGAGGCGCACGAACTCGGCGTGAAGCAGGTCGTGGGTCCGTCGAGCGGCGGGGTCGGGGTCGAAGACCCGGTCGATCTCCACCCGGGCCGCGATGTCGGCCTCGTCGAGGAGCCCCAGCACCAGCCCGGCGAAGAACGCCCCACCGACGACGTTCACCAGCAGCGGTCGCGCCACCCGGTGGAGCGGACGGTTGATCACGTCGGCGTGGATCTGACACCACACGTCGGACTCCGCTCCACCGCCGATGACCCGCATCGGGCCGAACGGCCGGCGCAGGAACGATTCCGACGCCTCGACCAGCCATCGGGCGTTGTGGGCCACCCCTTCGAGAACGGAGCGGACCACCTCGGCGCGGGTCGTCGACAGCGACAGGTTGTGGAAGCCGGCCCGCAGGTGGGTGTCGGCGACCGGCGAGCGCTCACCGTTGAGCCATGGGGCGAAGAGCACTCCGCCGCTTCCCGGCGCGGCGGTGGAGGCCACCGCGTCCAGATCGGCCAGCGAGTCGGCGGTGGGCCGGGTCAAGCCGTCGTCGGCGAGCACCAGAAGACCGCGGGCCCATTCCACACACACGCCGGCCGTCTCGTGGTTGTTGGCGAGTACGTACCGTCCGGGTAGCGCCGAGGGCACGGTCGCCATCTGATGGCGGATCGAGGTGCGCTTGTCGGGCGTGTGGCATCCCACCCACGCCGACGTGCTGATCGACAGGTGTGCCTCGTACATCCCCACTGCCCCCGAACCCAGGGCGGCGGTGTGCAGGTCGGGAAGCGCGGTGACCACGGGCAGGTCGCGGGGAATTCCGAGGTCGTCGGCCACGTCCGCGAGCACGGTGCCCATCACCGATGACACGGGCGTCAGGGTCGGCAACCTGGCGGGATCCGCACCGGCCAGCCCGACCAGCACCGGGTCGTACCTGGCGCCGCCGAGCCGGCGGTTGTCGGTCAGCCACGACAACAGCATCGAGACCGGGGACGCGGCCACGTGACCACAGAACCGCGAGGTGATGAAGTCGATCGGTTCGAGGAAGGTGGCGGTCCGGCGGTAGACGTCGGGCTCGCGGTGTTGGATCCACAGGCGGTGACCGAGCGGATCGTTGCCCTCCGTCGATGGTGCGCCCCCCGATCGCCGGATCCATTCGAACGCCTTGCGGGGCGCCAACCCTTCGATGGCGATCGGCCCGCCGAGCGCGGTTCGCGCCAGCTCGCGTCCGCGGGAGTCCATCCACAACATGGCGTCGCCGACCGGCTCGCCGTCATCGTCCACCGGAACGGTCGATCCCCACTGGCCGGTCACCGCAACCGCCGCCAGCCGGGCGGCATCAGCGGAGTGGGACTCGACGAGTTCGCGGGCCCCGTCGACCACCGCCCCCCACCAACTCGTCGCATCCTGCACGGCGCTCCCGTCGGCGCCGACCCGGGGCTCCACCCGTCGGTGCACCGCGCCGATCACCTCACCGGACAATGCCACCAGCGCGGTCTTGGGGCCCCCGGTTCCGAGGTCGACCACCAGGATCGTGGGGGGCCCGTCGGAGCGGGCGGTGGGAGACCTGCGGCTCGGACCCACTGCGGTCATCCCAGAGCCATGGGGATGATCTCCCGGCTCCCGTCGGGGGCGAGGTGCTCGACGGTGAGCGGGATTCCGTCGCCGTTCCCGATGCTCATCGCGCCGACCACCTGACCGGCCAGCTCCAACATGTCGCCCACCGGCACGATGGCCTCGGGGGGGTGCACCCCGGGGCGGTCGCCCAGGGCGCCGCGTCGGTGGAGCACCGCGCCGAGTGCCGCGGGGATGCCGGTTCCCTCGCCGGCCCCGGCTCCGGAGGAACTGAGCGAACAGATGTAGACGTGCCGTTCGCCGTCCTTGTTCCCACCGACCACCACTCGGAGGCATCCACCGGCCTCGGACACGCCTGCCTCCGCGAGCAGGCGCGGCCGTTCGCGCTGCAGGAGAGCGACGGTCACGTCGATGGGGGTCACGTCGATGTCGCCGACACGGAGCGGGTCGTCGCCGCCCAGACCCGCGCGCACCAGGTCCTGGGTCAGCCGGAAGTACGAGAGGGGATAGACGACGCCGAGGTTGGTGGCCCTGGTCAGGGAGGGGAACGTGGCGGGCAGGGTGATGGTCTCGGGATGGGGGTAGGGGAAGACCGGGTACACGCCGATATCGCCGAAGTCTTCGTTGTGGACGAACTCCTCGCCGCTCTCCTCCAACATCCGCACGTCGAGGAAGGCACCGTCGACGAACAGGGGAACGTCGTTGACCATGGCATGGATCCGGTGTTTGAGGACGGCGGCGCCCTCGGACGGTTCACCACCGTGAATGTGCATGATCTCGGCGGTCGTCACCTCGTCCAGCAGATCGTCCGCGCAGAGTTTCACGAAGATGTTGGCGAGACCCGGCGAGTTGCCCATCCCGATGAGTGCCGTCACCCCCGATGCCTTGGCGGCACCGTCGAGGTCCAGCAACGCGCGGGTGGCATCGAGGTCGTCGCACACGTCGACGTATCCGACGCCCGCCCTGATGGCGGCCGCGAGCGTGGGCGGGCCGAATCGGTAGAACGGTCCCACGCAGTTCAACACGACGTCGGCCCCCTCCATCACCGCACCGAGAGCGGCGGGGTCGGTGACATCGACCCCTGCCGCTCGCAGGTGGTTGCCCCCCAGGGTGTCGACCACCTCGGAGGCCGCCTCGATCCGGGCGTCGGCCACGACCACGTCGCCGACGTCGTCGACGGTCGTCAGCGCCTCGACCGCCACTCGTCCGACTCCGCCGGCTCCACCCAACACCACGATCGATCCCACGTGTGCTCCTCACCGCTCGTCTGCGGCGATCACCCTATGCCGCGACGATCCTGGCGCGGGCGGGACTCCGAGGTCGGTGCCGGTAGAGTCCGGCCCGGCGACGACGAGGACGGATCACGTATGAAGATGGGCCGCAGTGTCGGAATCCTCTTTCTGGTTCTGATCGTGCTGAAGGTCGTGTTCCGGTTCCCGATCTCGATCGTCGGCAGCCTGATCCTCAGCGTCATCCTGACCCTGGTGTTCAGCTTCATGAACCGGCGGTGACGCTCCGATCGTTCACGCCCACGGCACGTCAGTCCCGGCGGCGGCTCCGAGTCGCCGCGACCAGGGCCACGCCGATCAGGGCGATGACGGCCCCCGTCCCGGCGAGCAGAACGGTGGACGTTCCCGTGCTGGCCATGGTCCCCGACGGGACCGGTGCTGCCGTCGGAGTGGCAGTGGGAGCCGCATCGTCGGGGGTCTGGGTCACCGGCAGGATCTCCGAGACGTTTGCCTCGACGAAGTCGGTGTTGTTGGACGGGTCCCGATCGACCTGATCCCCGGTGACGGTGGCGACGTTCGTGATGGTCGTGCCGCCGGTGGCCGTCACCGTGATCGTCACCGTGATCGGAGGCAGGGACTCGCCCGACGCCAGCTCTGCGGAGGCGACGCAGCGGACGGCGTTGCCCGAGAGCGTGCACTCCCAGTCGGTGCCGCCCGCAGCGACCACCTGGAGGCCGTCGGGTACGTCGTCGGTGACTGCGATGGACGTGGCGGTCGCCGGTCCGTTGTTGGTGACGACGAGCACATATGTCGCGGTCTCGCCGGTCACCAGCTCCCCGTCGAGCGTCTTGAGGATGGTGAGGTCGACCGCAGGATCGGGCGTCGGGACGGTTTCGGTGTCGTCGACGGAACCGGTCTGCTCGGAGTTGCCCACTGCGGTGTTGACATAGGAACCGGCGTCGAAGTCGTCCTGGGTGATGTCGTGGGTCGCCTCGCACGTGATCGTGTCGCCGGGGGCCAACGTGGCGGGGAGCTCTGTATCACAGGCGCCCAGCTCGGCGGCTTCGTCGGTGACCGTCACGGCGGTCAGGGTCGTGTTGCCCGTGTTGGTGGCGACGATCTCGAAGGTGAGGGTGTCCCCGAGGGCGAAGGGGCCCTCGGACGTGGAGTCCTTGGTGATCGTCAGTTCGGGGTTCTGCGTGACGGGAACCTCTGCCTCGTCGCTCACCGGATCGGTGTGGTGTGAGTCCGCGGTGGCGATGTTGGTGTGGGTTCCGGCGTCGACATCGGCCTGGGTGATGACGTGCGCGGCCTCGCAGGTGAGGGTCGCTCCGGGAGCAAGGCTGGCCGGGGTGATCGGGTCGCAGGTGCCCAGGGTGGCGCCGGCCGACTCGGTGATCTCGACGCCGGTGAGGGTGATGTTGCCGGTGTTGTTGGCGACGAGGCTGTAGGTGACGGTGTCGCCGAGGTCGTAGGGACCCTCGGATGTGACCGTCTTGTCGAGCCGGAGCTCCGGAGACTGCTCGAACTCGACCGTCTCCTCGGCGTCGCACGGATCGGTCTGGTCGGAGTCCGCTGTCGCCACATTCGTGTAGATGCCGGCGTCGATGTCGGCCTGGGTGACGGTGTGGGTGGCTTCACAGGTGATGGTCTCGCCAGGGGCCAGGGTTGTGGGGAGCTCGGCATCGCACTCGCCGAGGTCGGCGAGGTCGTCGGTGACCATGACGCCGGTGAGCGTCATGTTGCCCGTGTTGGTCGTGACGATGTCGAACGTGATGACGTCACCGACGTCGTCGTTGTTCTCGGAGGTCACGATCTTGGAGATCGAGAGATCGGGGCTCTGGGTGACGGGCACCTTCGCCTCGTCGCTCGCCGGTTCGGTCCTGTCGGACTCCGCGGTGGCGACGTTGGTGTGCGTTCCGGCGTCGATGTCGGCCTGGGTGATGACGTAGGACGCCGCACACGTGAGCGATCCGCCGGGCGCGAGGGCCGTCGGAGCGAGCGGATCACACGTTCCGAGGACGGCGCCGGCTGATTCGGTGATGGCGACACCGGTGAGGGTGACGTTGCCGGAGTTGGTGGCGACGAGCGAGTAGGTCACGGTGTCGCCGAGGTCGTAGGGGCCCGACGAGACGACGTTCTTGTCGAGCGTGAGAGCCGGGGTCTGCGTGAACGTGGTCGTCACGTCGGCGGATGCCTCGAGAGTCTCGTCCGAATTCGCGGTCGCGGTGTTGGTGAACAGACCAGCGTCGATGTCGGTCTGAGAGATGACGTGGGACGCCTCGCAGACGATCTCCGCGCCGACCGCCAGCGATGACGCCGGTGCGGTCGGATCGCAGTCGGTGGAGGGGTCGAACCCTTCTGCCGCGGGATCGCTCACGGTGACGTCGGTGAGAGCGATCTGACCGACGTTGCGGACCACGATCCGGTAGTTCAGAGCGTCGCCTCTGGCGAAGGGACCGACCGACGTCAGGGTCTTGGTGATGTCGAGCGCGGCGAGCGGGACGGACCACTCGTCACCGGTCGGTTCGGTTTCGGTCGAATCCACGGTGGCCACGTTGTCGATGACACCGGCCGCGATGTCGGCGGGGGTCACGACGGCGACCGCCGAACAGGTGAGGGTCTCGCCGACGGCCAGAGCGAAGGGTTGACCGTTGCCGGCGGCCCCGCTGTTGCAGTCGATCTGGTCGGTGGGGATCTTGTTGTCGGCGACCGTCACGCCCGACAGCGCGACCCCGCCGGTGTTGGTCACCGCGTAGAAGTAGGTGACGGCGTCACCGGGCTGGGAGAACGAGGTCTCCGCGGAGTTCTTGACCACCTCGAGTCGGGCGACGGGGATCTCCGCATCGGCCTCGGGGCTGGACGGGTCGTCGGGGGACGTGACCGCCGCGACGTTCGCCACGACCGACCCGGCGATATCGCCGTCGACCTGATAGCTGATGGTGAAGGTGCGGCTCTGGCCCGCGGCGAGATCTCCGAGTTCGCAGACGGTTCCGTCGGGGTCGCAGACGTCACCCTGGCTGGCCAGGTAGGTGACACCGGCAGGGAGGGCGTCGAGTACGGCGACGTCTCGGGCCAGCCCGGCCCCGCCGGCGTTGGACACGGTGATCGAGAATGTCGCCACACCGCCGGGAAGCACGAACGCGGAGCCGGGGTCCTTGGCGATGGAGAGGTCGGCGGCCTTGCGGGTGTTGGTCACGACGCAGGTGATGTCGTCACCGTGGGACGCGTCGACGGCCCCACCGGCGGTTGCGGGTCCGCCATTGGTGGAACACGAGATCGACGAGTCGTAGTCGGCGAGATCGCTGTCGCCGTTGCCGGCGATCTCGCCGACGGTGTGCGCGCCGGTGGCGATGGTCAGACGGCCAGAGGTGGCACCGTTGCCGCCGGTGGTGACCGGTGCGCCGTCGAGGGTCAGGGTGAAGACGCCGGGGTCGTCCGCCGGGGTCAGGTTCTTGACGATCTCGATGGTCGGTTTGGCACTGTTCGTGAACAGGCAGACGACGTCCGCGCCGGATGCGACGGGGACCGCCCCGTCCTGACCGATCGGAACGGGCACGCCGCCCGCCGCGCAGGAGAGCGATGTGTCGTAGTCGGCCAGGTCGGCCCCGTTGCCGGCGGCGACGGCCTCGGTGACCACGTACGAACCGACTGGTTGGGTGAGGGCACCGGTCGTCCCGCCGTCGCCGACCGCGCCGGCGGCGGTGACGCCGTCGATGACGAGGTCGAATCGACCGTCGTCTGATGCCGGCACCAGATCCTTGACCACGGTGAGGGTGCCGGTCTTGGCGGTGTTGGTGACGGTCACGACGTTGTCACCCTCGCCGATGGTCACCACGCCGCCGCTCGGATCGATCGTCGTCGTGTACTCGGGGTCGGCGATTTCCGACACGATGCACTGGGTGCCCGTGGGGATGTCGTCGATGCGGTGGGTCTGACCGGCCTTGAGGCTGATCGAACGGGGCTCGGGTCCGCAGTCCCAGTTGAAGTCGAAGGTCTGGTCGACGTCACCCAGGCTTCCCGGAGGGAACACCTTGGAGATCACCAGGCTGCCGGTGCGCCGGGCGTTCACGAAGGTCGCGGTGTTCGAGGCCACGACAGGCGAGATGGTCACCACTCCGCCGGCGGCGGGAACGACCTGGACGAAGTTGTCGTCGACCGAGCCGTCGGGGATCTCGTCGACGGTGCACTCCGCTCCCGTCGGCACGTCGGCGATGACCGCCGACCCGCTGGTGTCGGGTGCATCGATGGTGATGGTGTGCGGATTGCCGGGGACGGCGAGGTTGTCGCACACGACGTCGAAGTCGAAGGTGCCCGAACCCCTGTCGATGGTCTTGTCGATGCGGATCTGGCCGACGTCGTGGCGGTTCGTGAAGGTGACGGAATTGCTGTTCTCGGCGATGGTCACGGACCTCGAGGCGGTGTTGCCCGAGATCGACGCGTCCAGTGACCACCCGGCGGGAACGACTTCGGAGACCGAACACCCGGTTCCGACGGGGATGCCACTCACGGTGGCTGAGCCGTTGGCGAGGCTCGATGCGGAGATGTCCCGGCTGAAGACCCCGGCCGGTCCGCAATCGACGTCGAAGGCGAACGTGGTGGAGACCGGGATGGCGTAGGTGCCCGAGACGGCCTTGGTGATGACGAGATCGGCGGTCTGGCGGGCGTTGCTGAACGCTGCGGTCGCGGCCCCGCCGTCGGGGATCGTCACGCCGACGTCGTTGGCCGAGTTGAGGGTCCAGCCGGCCGGCACGGTCTCGCTGACGGTGCACCCGATGCCGGACGGGAGGCCGGAGATGGTCACCGAACCCGAGCCGGCGGAGGTCCCGACCGTGCGGGTCGTGTCGTATGCGGTGCCGTCACAATCGACGGAGAACGTGAACGATCCGTCGCCGCCGGTGGTCGTCTTGGCGATGGTCAGATCGCCGGTGCGGCGGGTGTTGGTGAAGGCGGCGGTCTCGACCGCCTCGTCGAGCGGATCGATCGACACCGATGGTGACCCGTCCCAGCCGGGGGCGGTGGCCTCCGTGACCGAGCAACTCGTGCCGAAGGGGATGTCGGCCGGCGTCTGGGCGGCACCGCCGGTGCCCGGAACCGTCAATGAGAGGGGGTACCCGGCGATGCCGGGGCAGGCCACCGTGAACGAGAAGGTCGGTGCCGCGGTCGGATCGCCGGCGACCGGAACCACGGTCTTGTTCACCGAGATGCGGCCGAACCGCCTGGTGTTCGAGAATGTCACCGACTTGTCGCCGTCCATGACGACCGAGCCACCGTTGGACGTGATCGCCCCCGTGACGGTGGTCGCGAAATTGGGGCTGGTCGTCTCGGTGACCGTGCAGGTGGAGCCGGGCGGCACCGGGAGGGTGACGTCCTGGAGGTCGGCCAGCGAGAACGGCGAACCTGCCACGGCGCTGCCGTTGCAGGCGACCGCGAAGTTGAAAGCGGTGGGGTCACCCGCCACCGGGTTCACGATGTCCTTGGTGATCGTGAGGCGCGGGCCGACGATGTCGGTCACGTCGTTGGACTGCTCGCGGATGTTGGTGACGCCCGACGCCGTGAAGGTCGAGGTCGCCTGGTTGGTGATGACCGTGCCGGTGGCGAGACCGGCGTCCACGGTGACGCGGAACTGGAGCTCGGCGAAACAGGTGTTTCCAGAGGGGCAGTTTCCTCCCGAATCGAGCGGGTCGAGCGACCCCACCGACGCGGAGACCGTCCCCGATCCGAACGACGCGTTGTTGGGGAGGGCGTGAGCGGCCGCTGGGGTGTTGCCCACCCCCCACTTGGCTGATCCCGCCACGTAGGTCGTGCTGGCGGGGACGAGATCCGATATCACGACGTTGGTGAGCGGGACGTCTCCCACGGCCTTCGCGGGGACGGTGAACGTGAGCTCGTCACCGCTCCGGACTGCGGGGTTCGGCGTGGTGGAGTTGTCTCGGGCGACGGGATCGCCGTTGACAGCCTGGTCCTTGTCGAGCTGGAGGAGACAGGTGATCGGAGAGGACAGGGCGAAGCCACCGGGGTAGTAGTTGTCGCCCTCGGTCGAGAACTTCACGTCGATGGAACTGGTGCCACCAGGAACGCTGACCGTCTGGGTCTTGGCGTCCACCGCGTGACCGTCGTTGCGACCACCGACGAAGCCCCGCTCGATCGTCGCGCCCGAGTCGGGGTCGGAGTCGAGATCGGCGTTGTGGTCGGCGACGGGCTGCTTGCCGCTGTCGAAGAAGTTCGTCGATCCGGACGGACCTGCGGGGTCGACGAAGGTGTCGGACCCCGAGAGGTTGGACCGAACCGCGAGCCGGTCGTTGGTGATGTTCTGGTCGCCCTCCCAGGCGATCGTGCCGAGGCGCAGCGTGGTGCTGGTCCCGCTGGTGGTGATGAAGCCGTCGAGGGTCGTGGAGGTGGGCGCGGCGCCGTCGCGCTGGTTCAGCAGGCCGTCGTAGATGGCGACGTTGCGGTAGTCGTTGCGGGTGTTCGATCCGTCCTGGTTGCCGGTGAGGCAATTGAAGGTGGGGAAGGAGTAGACCAGAGCGAGCGCCCAACCGGCGTGGCAGTTGGGCCCCTGCATCGCCTGGATGTCGGCCACGCTGACGGTGGTGGCGGTGGCCGCGGGCGTCGCCGCGAGCAGCGAGGTGACATCTGCGACTCCCTCGTAGATGAGGCCGTCGGTGTTGCCCGAGGGCAGCGACTGGCCCAGACCGCCGGTTGGGAACGTGTGGGTCTCGACCGCGGTGACGGTGGTGTAGGGCCCGGCGCCGACCTTCAGCTTGGCGGTGTTGGCGAGGGACTTGTCGGCCGTGGCGTTGTCGGCCCGTTCGTGGTTGGCGCTGCAGTAGTACCTGCCGCTGTTGGTCGCCCCGAGGTTGGCCCCCCAGTACAGGAAGGCCGCCTCGACGACGGAGCCCGAGGGGATGGTGAGGGTTCCGGAGCTGCCGTTGAAAAGAGGACCGTTCCCGTCGGGGTCGGCATTGCCCATGTCGAGATAGTCGTTGAAATTGGAGGTCGTGCAGTTGGCGCCGTTGCTGACACCGCCGTCGCACTCGAGCACGGTGTCGCCGATGAGGAGGAAGTCGCCGTTGACGTTCTCGTTGAAACGAGCCGGTTGCCCGGCGCCGAATGCCGCATCGGCTTCGGGGACCGCCCCCGGCCACGAGAACGGCAGACCCACCGCGATGAGCACCGCCGCGACGCTCGCCGAGAGCGCCCGGGGCACCCACCTGTTCACTCCGTCACCACGACGTTTCCCAGCCATTGTTCGCCACTCCTCCCACCGGATTCGACAACCCGGCACGCCTCCCTGTTCACCGTGGGGAGCGTTCGGCCCATCCTGAATAGGCCATTCGGCCTATTTCCGTGGCGGTGCGCGTCGACGGCGCAGTCCCTTCCGATCTGTTCGAGAATCGACACTCCCAACCGAAAGGCCCTGCCACGAGCACCGTCGTCGTCCGCTACACACCCACCCCCGACCAGGCCGATGAGAACCAGCGGCTGGTCGAGGCCGCCTTCGAGGAGTTGGCGTCGTCTGATCCCGGCGGTGTGCGATACGCCA
Organism: uncultured Microthrixaceae bacterium; assembly: GCA_963700425.1. GTDB lineage: Bacteria > Actinomycetota > Acidimicrobiia > Acidimicrobiales > Microtrichaceae > CAVOXO01. The sequence goes on from CAVOXO010000003.1 coordinate 230,470, forward strand.
CGTTTCGACTCGACGATGGGGCCTTCCTCCACCTCGCGGACGTGACCGCCGAGGAGAACCCGCTCGGTGGGATCGCCGCCTTCGCCGAGTTCCAGAACGGAATCGTGGAGCGCTGCGAAGCGGGTCAGGGTCCCAACCCGCAACCGGCCACCCTCGTCGGTCACCCGACGGACTCGGCTCGAGCCTTGAGAGCGGAGTTCATCTCGCCGAATGCGTTGGCGGTCTTGCCGTCGAGAGCGCCTCGAACGAACCGGACGAGCACCCCGTCGAACTCCTCGGACTGGGTGAAACGGGTTCCGCTCTCCGTGGCTTCGAGCTCGAAGCGGTGTCGCCCGTCGAAGATGCCCGACACGCCGAGGTGGCCGAGCCACTCGAAGGTCCGGCAGTCGTCGACCTGGGTGACGGTCGGGCGAATCATCATGGTCCGCCCACCCGGAGGCCGGAGCCGGTTGGTGAGTCGTTCGCCGACGGAAACGGATCCCTCGGCGGAGATCACGAACGGATTCCATTCGGGGTAGCGGGCGAGGTCGGTCAGTACCGACCAGACGACCTGGGGCGGGGCGTCGATGTCGATCGTGGTTCGTAGTTCGTGATGCACGGCGGTCCGGCTCCTGGTTTGACTAGGGCAACTCGTGTTGCGTTAAGAGTATGCTCGGTCACAGCGGCAAACGCAACAACAGATGCGATAGAGTTCTCGATGTGACGAGTCAACCGAAGGTCGGAGCCCAACGCCCGGGCGGCCGGGCAGCCCGGGTCCGGGCCGCAGTGCTACAGGCCGCAGCCGAACTCCTGGTCGAGGTCGGGTACGAGCTGCTCAGCGTCGAGGAGGTGGCGAACCGTGCCGGCGTGCACAAGACCACCGTCTATCGTCGCTGGCCCGGCAAGGCCGACCTGATCGCCGATGCCACGCGGCTCCGAGCCCACCAGGAGGTACCGATCCCCGACACCGGGACCCTCGAGGGAGACCTGCAGGCACTCGCGCACGATGTCGTGGCCAACATCGGCTCGCGGTCCGGCGGGGCGATGACGAGGGCCATCGTCTCGGCCGCCGCCGGATCCGAGGACCTCACCGAAGCCATGCACGGGTTCTGGTCCGAGCGCCTCGCGCTGACCGAATCGGTTGTGGAGCGGGCGATCGAACGGGGAGAACTGCCGAGCTCCGCCGATGCCAACCTCATCATCGAAGCGCTGATCGGACCCCTCTGGGTGCGCCTTCTCCTCACCGGCGAGCCCATCGACGAGGGACTCGCAGATCGGGTCGCGGAACTCGTGTGCTCGGGGGCGCAGGCCATGTGATGGGCGGCCGCGCCGCCTTCGCGTGTGGTCGCGCCCCTCGAGCCGAGTCCGCCTCAGTCGCCGCGCACGTATCGGGTGGCGAGGGCGTCGATGATCTCACCGAACTGCTCGACGCACTCCTCGATGACCTCCGAAACGGGGCGGACCGAGTCGATGCGCCCCTGCACCTGGCCGCTCAAGGCGATGGCCGCCTCCATGTCGCCACCGAAATAGAGGGCCCGGGGGTCGCCGAAGCTGCCGAACACGTTGTCGGGATCGAACTGCAGGCTGGTCGATCGCTCGGTCCTGAGCGCTCGAAGCGCAGGAGAGTGACGCTGGTTGAGAAACACGGTGTCGGTCTCGGCCCCCTCCACGATGCGCTGCTTCCAGTTGTCGTGAACCGGGCTCTCCGCGGCCGAGACCATCCGGGTGCCCATCTGGATTCCCTCGGCGCCGAGAGCGAACGCCGCGGCCATCGTGGCGCCGTCCACCATCCCTCCGGCCGCCACGATGGGAACGTCGACCTTCGAGGCGATCAGCGGGAGCAGGACCATCGACGCGACAGGATCGGGGTTCTTGAATCCGCCGCCCTCCCCGCCCTCGACGACCAGACCGTCGACCCCCGCGTCGACCGCCTTGAGCGCCCCACGAAGTGTCGGCACGACGTGGAAGACGGTGAGGCCTGCCTCTTTGAGCCGCGCCGTGTAGGTCATCGGGTTCCCGGCCGACGTGGTGACGAAGCGAATTCCCTGATCGATGACGAATTCGACGATGTCGGGGTCGGTGACGAATGCCTGGGCGATGTTGACCCCGAAGGGTCTGTCGGTGAGGTCGGCCATGGCACGAATCTCGTCCCTGATGGCCTCGAGCTCGCCCGACGACGTCTCGATGATCCCCATGCCGCCGGCATTCGACACGGCGGACGCCAGGCGAGAGCGGGCGATCCATCCCATCGGAGCCTGGACGATCGGATACTTCACGCCGAGGGCCGCGGTGATGCGGTTGTCGAACACGGTCACGGGCCGACGCTACACATCGGCGACACGCCCCGTTCTGCCGAGCCGGCGTCGCGGGCACGGGACGCCGGCCCACCCGAGGACGTGGCACTCTGAGGCCGTGGCAGATCGTTGTGTTCGCCTTGTCCCGGTCGCGGTCGCGCTCCTCGTGGTTGTCACCGGGGCGGGGTGTTCGTCGGGGCCCGACGACGGCGGGACGGCCACGCCGACGGTGATCGACGGCGTCGCCGACGCTCCGGTCGCCCCCCGCCATGCCGGCGACGTCGTGGACCTGCGGCCGCTGTCGGTCGACGACGGCCGTATCGTCGACGACCTCGGCCGGAGTGTTCTCCTCCGAGGCGCCAACGTCAACGCGCTGGGCGACTACCACCAGGGCGACCCCGACATCGAACCGACCGCCCCCGTCACCGGCGGCGACTGGGATGCCATGGCTGCCCACGGGTTCTCGGTGGTCCGACTCATCGTGTCGTGGTCGGCTCTCGAGCCGACCCGCGGCGAGGTCGACCGCGGGTACCTCGCCGAGGTGCGGTCGGCAATAGAGGCGGCCAACGAGCGCGGCGTCTACGTGGTCGTGGACATGCACCAGGACGCATGGGGGAAGTTCGTCGCCACCCCCGACGGCGTCGAATGCCCGGCGGGGACAGAGCCAGCCATCGGTTGGGACGGCGCTCCCGAATGGGCCACGCTGACCGGAGGCGAGTCGACCTGTCGACCCGGTGGGCGGGAGTCCGCGCCGGCGGTGCAGACGGCGTTCCGCAACTTCTACGCCAACACCGACGGTATCCGCGACCGGCTGGTCGCGGTGTGGGGCGAGATCGCCGCCGTGTTCGCCGGCACATCGGGGGTGGCCGGCTATGAGCTGCTCAACGAACCCAACGCCGTTCAGCCCTCGGCGGAAGCGTTGGCGGGCTACAACCGGTTCGTGGCCGACTCCCTCGCAGCCATCCGAGCCGCCGAGGCGGCGTCCGGAGCCGATCCGGCGCTCGTGTTCGCCGAACCGATCGTCACCTATCCACTTCCCGACTCCCGACTCGACCCCGCCGTGGTGGCCGATCCGAACCTCGTGTTCGCCCCCCACAACTACGCGGAATCGATCGGCCCCAGGGTCCTGACCGTGGAGCAGACCTTCGACATCGACATCGCGGGTGCCGCCGACCTCGGCGCGCCGGGGTCACCGACCGCGCTGTGGATCGGCGAGTACGGGTGGTGGAACACCCGCCCCGAGACCCTCGAGATCGCGCGCCGTTTCGCCGCGGCCGAGGACTCCGCCGCGGTGGGCGGCGCCTGGTGGCAGTGGCGTCAGACCTGTGGGGACCCCCACTCGGTGGGTGTGCCCGGCGGCCGCGCCGAGGACGACGTCGTGCATCTCGTGACGCGGGCATGTCCCGACGACGTGGACGTCGGCCCGACCGAACCGTTCCTGGCGATTCTCGGGCGCTCGTATCCTCGCGCCGCTCCGGGCCGAATCGACTCATTGGCGAGCAACCCCGACACCGGTGAACTGACGCTCGCCGCGTCGGGAGCGGAGATCGGTGCAGAGCTGGTGGTCTGGCTTCCGCACGCGGCCGACTTCCTCCAGCCCGATGAGGCCGCGACGTTCGGGCTCGACGACGTCACCCTGGTCGACGTGGAGGGTGGGCGCTTCCTCACCGCCACGACCACGGCGCCGGCCTACACGCTGACCGTCGCGTGACGAGGACCCACCCGGGCGCTCCACCGAGGGCGAATGCGGTTCACGGGCCGCCACTGCGGGTACCATGACGCACGTCACACCGCGCGTGCGGGCGAGTGACGCCTGAAGGGGGCATCAACACATGGGGACCGTTCAACTTCTCGCCGGGCTGCGCACGAGACGAGCGGCCGTCGCCGCCGCGGTGATCCTGGTCGCGGTGGCGTGTGCGCCTCCGACCCCTCCGTCGACGGGGACGACGACCACGACGAGTCCCACGACGACGACGTCGACCAGCACCACCACCTCCACGACAACGACGACGACAACGACGACGACAACGTCGACCTCGACGACGACGACCACCACCACCACCCCTCCCGGTCCGGCCATCACCTACACCGAAGTGAACCTCGCCTGCCGGGCGACGTTCCTCTTCATCACCCAGGACACGACCATGACGGTGGGGCTGACAACCATTGCACCGTCGAGCGTCGCCTCGGGCAGCGGGTTCGCCATCTCGATCACCGCCGATCCGATTCCCGTTCCCACGTCGGGGGGCGGACAGACCATCAACTACCTCTCCAATCTCATCGCCCGCTTCAAGATCCCCGCCGGCTCCACCTATCAGTCGGCCACGATCGTCGGAGGTAGCAACCTCGGCTCGGGAACGCCGACGATCACGACGTCGGGCGGAAACGTGGTGCTGACAGTCCCGGGGCGGTTGAACGGCGGAACGACGGCGACACTGCCGACCGTCACCGCGAACTTCACCGCCAGCGGGGCCCCCGGCTCGACCATCGTGACCAACCTGGGTGGTAGCAGCTACGGCAATCCGGGGTTCAGCTTCAACGCCAACACCGGCCTCGGCAACGTGCAGACGAACTGCTACGCCAACCCCAACCCGGGGCTCAGCACGACCAACGTCACCTGAAACCCACGACCAACGTCACCTGAAACCGCGGTCCGCCCCTGGGTCGCCGGTCAGGCCGTGATCGTCGCCGACACCGGCAGGCGATTCAGTCCGCGGATCACCATCCGCGTGCTCCATTCGGGTTCGCCGGCGAGCTCCAGATCGCCGAAGCGCCGGAGAATCGCTGCGAACGCCACCTCGGCCTGAAGGCGGGCGAGGTGGGTGCCCAGACAGGCATGGACGCCGGCCCCGAACTGGAGGTGGTGCCCCGCGTCGGCACGATCGACGACGACCCGGTCCGCGTCGGGTCCCCACTCCTCGGGGTCGCGGTTCGCCGAACCGGGGCTGGCGTAGATGACCTCGCCGGCGCCGATGGTGACGTCGCGGAACGGCAGGGGTTCGGTGGCGACGCGACGAACGAACTGGTTCGGGCCGTCATAGCGGAGCAGTTCGGAGATGCCGTTGCGCAACAGCTCGGGCTCCGATCGCAGCCGCTCGAACTGGGGCCGGTCGCGTAGCAGCGCGAGCGTGCCGTTGCCCAACAGGCCCGCGGTCGGCTCGTGCCCGGCCACGTACAGCGTCAACAGCTGGGCCATGAGATCCTCGTGGTCGAGGCGGTCGCCGTCCACCTCGGCGTGCACCAGCGACGACATGACGTCGTCGCCGGGGTTCTGTCGCTTGGCCTCTGCCTGGTCCTCGAGATAGTCGTACATCTCGTCGACCCCTTCGACGCACCGCGCCCGTTCATCCTCGTCCATCACCGGGTCGAGCGAGCGGGTCACGCACTGGGTCCAGTAGCGGAACCTGGGGTGGTCCTCGTCGGGGACACCGAGCATCTCGCAGAAGATCTCGACGGGGAGCGGATAGGCGAAGTCCTCGATCAGGTCGAACGTGGCGTCGGGTCCACGCTCGGCACGCAGGGCGTCGATGGTGCGCCCGACCCTCTCGACGATCTGGTCGCGGAGGGTCTCGACCTCGCGCGGACGGAACGGCTTGAGGATCAGCTTGCGGAGAACGGCGTGGTCGGGATCGTCCAACAGGACGAGGGTCCGACCTCCCCGCGCCTGCTCGTCGCGCCGGGCGATCTCCTCGATCGTCAAGGGTGTGGGTATGGCGTTGTCGATGTTGGACGACACCGTCGGATCGCGGAGGATGGAGTTCACGTCCTCGAACCGGGTCACCACCCATCCGTGCAGCAGCTCGGACCGGTGGACCGGGTCCTCCGCCCGCAGCCTGGCGTACTGCTCGTAGGGCGATTCGACGAAACCGTCCTCGAGGGGGTTGAAGATCACGGGGCCGTCATCTGCGAGAGGCAGGGTCACGTCGGCTCCTTCCCGCCGGTGTCACGACTCGGCCGGTCATCCGGCCATCATCTTTCCGGCGGCGAACGCCGGGCACCGCAGGCTCTCGTCGGCGATGTCCTCGACGGGGAGCGGCACCGCCACGGCGGCCGGTGACGGCCCCACCCCTGCGGCGAACACGCTCAGGTGATCGAGGTCGAAGCCGTAGACGCGGGCGGCGTTGCCGCCGACCATGGCCCGAACCTCGTCGGTGGGCACGTCGGAGAAGGCCAGGCGAAGGTGATCGTGGGAGAAGGGCCAGCATCCTTCGAGGTGCGGGAAGTCGCTTCCCCACATGATCCGCTCGACGCCCACCTGGCTGCGGCAGGCCACCTCGTGACGGCGGATGAAGCTCGACCCGAGCTGACATTGCCGCGCCCAGTACTCGGACGGAGAGAGTGACAGCGTGCCCATCCCCGCTCCGAACATCGACTCCTGGGAACCCGCGGCGCCACCCGCTCCGGCGAGACGGCCGTGGTAGTAGTCGAGGCGGGTCAGCTCCTCGGGCACCCACGCCGTGCCCTGCTCGGTGAAGACGAACTGAAGGCGGGGGTGACGTTCCATCACCCCCGAGAAGATCAGGTGCCACAGCGCCCGGTGGGCCCACCAGGTGACTTCGAGCAGGAACATGGCGGGCGCCGCGGGGTAGTCGCCGTAATCGGGCGCTGCGCTGCCGCTGTGGTGGTTGACCGGAACGCCGAGTTCCTCGCACACCGACCAGATGGGCTCGTAGTCGGGGGCATAGAGAGGAGGGACGTCCGACCCGGGAGGAGCCCCCGGCAGCAGGACGCCCCCGGTGAGGCCGTTGTCGACGGCCCAACGGATCTCGGCGACGGACCCTTCCACGTCGTGCAACATGATCTGGAACACACCGGCCCTCCGCCCCGGGGTCTCCGAGCAGAAGTCGGCCAACCACCGGTTGTGGGCCCGCAGACCCGCCCACCGCCGTTCGACGTCCCCCGCGGAGGCACCTGGTGCCTGATTGAGGAGGGAGACCCTCGGGAAGAACGGCGGGATCGTGTTGGGGAAGAGGACCTCGGCCACGACACCGTCGGCCTCCATCTCGGCGATGCGTCGCGCCGAGTCCCAGTTGCGGGCCGCGTCGGGCCCCGTGACGTCGTCGTAGGGGTTGTCGAACGTTGCGGCCCAACGGTCGAAGTCATCGTGATACCGCTGTTCGAGGTACGGCCGATAGTCGGCGATGTTCGCGCCACCGTGACAGTCGGCGGAGATCACGACCAGGTTGTCGTCGTCGTTGCCCATGGACACCCCTCTGTCGGCCCACCCGATGTGTTATCACCTCTGCCCGACCGTGGGGACCACATCACCCATCGTCCGTTGCGCCGAACACGTTCGGGTGCGAGGCTCAACTCGAGGCCTTGTGGCTTCGCGTACAAGGGGGAATGACATGAACGGCTTCATCAAGAGAGTCCCGGTCCTGACGGCGGGGGTCCTTCTTCTCGCCGGCGCCGGCTGTGGTAGCGACGACGAGACCAGTGGCAGCGACTCGGTCGACGTCACGCTCGAGGAATGGGAGGTCGGAGTGTCGGAGTCCAGCGTCCCTGCGGGCTCGGTCACCCTCAACGCGTCGAACGCCGGGACGCTCGAGCATGAACTCCTCATCGTCCGCAGCGACGATCCGCCAGGTGATCTGCCGGTCGTCGACAATCGCGTTCCCGAGGACGATCCCGCCGTCGACATCGTCGACGAGATCGCCGAGTTCGAGCCGGGCACCGAGTCGTCAGGGACCTTCGACCTCGAGGCGGGCTCGTACATTCTGATGTGCAACATCGCCACTCACTACGAGCAGGGGATGTACACCGAGTTCACCGTGACCTGACCTCGTCGGTTGGCGACGTCGGGGCGGCGCCCCCGGCCGGACGGGTGAGAATGGCCCGATGACGATCGACGTTCCGCCGACAGGGTTGCCCATCGAGGACGTCGTGGGCGAGGTCCGCGACGCCATGGCCGACTCGCGGCTCGCCGTCGTCAGAGCCGAACCCGGCGCCGGCAAGTCGACGGTCCTCCCGCTCCGTCTCCTCGACGAAGCCTGGCTGACGGAACGGCGGATCGTGATGCTGCAACCTCGTCGGGTCGCCGCCCGGGCCACCGCGGCGCGGATGGCGTCGCTGTTGGGCGAGGACGTGGGTCAGACGGTCGGGTACCGGGTGCGCGGCGATCGTCGGGTCGGTCGGACAACCCGACTCGAGGTCGTGACGGAGGGGATGCTGACGCGTCGGCTCCAGAATGATCCAGAGCTCGGCGACGTGGGCCTCGTGATCTTCGACGAGGTGCACGAGCGGAATCTCCAGACCGACCTGGCGCTCGCTCTCACCCTCGACGTGCGCCGGGGGCTCCGACCCGATCTCGGCGTCCTGGCCATGTCGGCCACCATCGACGTCGCCCGCCTGTGCGAGCTCCTGGCCGTCGACGGCCGACCGGTCACGATCATCGAGGCGAAGGGCCGTTCGTTCCCCGTCGAGGTCCGGTGGCGGCCGGCCGTTCCCGACGCGAGGAGGCCCGCGCGGCGTGGACGAGACGAGGCGGCCGCGGTGGCGGGGGTCGTGCGCGAGGCGCTGTCGAGCTCCTCGGGTGACGTCCTGGTGTTCCTGGCGGGAGCGGGGGAGATACGCCGAGTGCAACGCGAGCTCACGTCGACCCCGCTCGGCGACGTCGACGTGCGTCCCCTGTTCGGAGGTCTGAGCGGGGCGGATCAGGACGCGGCGCTGCGCCCGTCGCCGACGGGTCGGCGGCGCGTCGTGGTGTCGACCGACATCGCGGAGACGAGCCTCACGGTGCCCGGAGTGACCGCCGTGGTCGACGCAGGGCTGTGCCGACGCCCGCACTTCGACACCCGCAGCGGACTCACCCGGCTGGAGACCAGAAGGACGTCGAGGGCATCGGCCGACCAACGCGCCGGTCGCGCCGGTCGCGTCGAGCCGGGCGTCGCCTACCGGATGTGGGACGAACGTGAGCACAGTCGGCGCGACCTGTTCGGGCGACCCGAGATCCTCGCCGTCGATCTCGCGGGCCTGGCTCTGGAGCTCGCGGTGTGGGGTGCGACTCCCGAGGGTCTGTCCTTCCTCGATACCCCACCGGAAGGCCGGTACTCCGAGGCGACCGACCTTCTGGGCACCCTCGGTGCGATCGATCGTCACGGTCGACCGACCCCTGCCGGTCGCGCCATGGCGGAGCTTCCCCTGCACCCGCGCCTGGCCCACATGGTCGTGGCCTGTGCCTCGACCTCCGATGCGTGGCTGGCCTGCGCGATCGCCTCACTGTTGGCGGAGCGCGATGTTCTGAGCGGGCCTCCCGATTCGGTCCCCGCAGATCTGGCCGAACGGGTTCGACTCGTGACCGGCGACGCGCCTCGGCAGACGCGGCAGCGACGATCGGGGGGTCGCGGCCGTGCTCCGCAACGCCCGCGACCTCGCCCGCCGGATCGGTGTCAGGCCTGCGGTAGTGGAGCTCTCGGCGTGCGGTGTGGTTCTCGGCATGGCCTATCCGGACCGGATCGCCCAGGCCAGAGGCGGCGGCCGGTTCCGGCTGCGGAGCGGCCGCGGTGCCACGTTGAGCCGCGGTGACGCGCTCCACGCCGAGGAGTTCCTCGTCGTGGCCGAACTCAGCAGCGCCCCCGGAGCGACATCGTCGGGATCGGGCGACGCGGGTGACGACCGGATTCGGATCGCAGCGGCTCTCGACCGCCGCGATCTGGAACGGATCGCCGCCGCCGACATCGTCGAGGAGACCGTGCTCGAGTGGGACGGGCGTAAAGACGACCTCGTGGCGCTCACCACCCGTCGGGTGGACGCAGTGATCCTGTCGAGCTCCGGCGCAGCTCCCGCGCCGGGTCCGGCGGTCGCCACGGCCCTGGTCGAGAAGGTCCGCACGACCGGCCTCGGCCTCGTCGGCTGGGGACCGCGGGCACGGCTTCTGCAACGTCAGGCGGGCTTCGCCCGGGCGCATCTCGGAGATGACTGGCCCGATGTCTCCGATGCGGCGTTGATGGAGGCACTCGACGACTGGCTCCCGCCCCTGCTGGTTGTCGCTCGTGGTCGTGCCGATCTTGCCAAGGTCGACATGGTCGCGGTCATCCGGAACCTCCTCGGTCATCGCCGGGTGGCGACGCTCGACGAGATCGCCCCACGCTCCGTCCCGGTGCCCAGTGGTCGCGACGTCCCTATCGACTACTCGACCGATCCGCCGTCGATCTCGGTCCGGGTCCAGGAGATGTTCGGCAGCGGGTCGCACCCGACTGTCGCCGCAGGAAGGGTTCCGCTGACCGTTCACCTGCTCTCGCCCGCCCAACGACCGGTTCAGGTCACCGCCGACCTGCCGGGGTTCTGGTCGGGTTCGTGGGCCGAGGTGCGCAAGGACATGGCGGGTCGCTATCCGAAGCACGACTGGCCGGCCGATCCGGCGAGCGCCGAACCGTCGACGAGAGCCCGTCGAGGCCGGTGACGGGTGCGCAGGTGTGGCCTAGGGTCACGGGGCACATGGACCGCCGCACGATCGCCGATGTCCGTCCGCCGGCGTCGGGCCGCGCCGTCGCCCCGGTCTTCGTCGCCGTGGTGTGGGCGGTCGCGATCGCCGGCTGCGGTTCGAGCGACGATTCCTCAGTGGCCATCGACCGATCCGCAGGTGGTGTCACGACAACGACCGTCGAGGTCGAGGCTGCAGCCGACCTCACCGACGACCGCTATCCCGATGGCCTCCGTGGGGTGCGCTACTGCGAGGTGCTGCTGTTGTCGCGCGTGGATGCCGGATTCCAGGCCGAGGTGTGGAACACGATGGGGCTCGGCGACTGCCCACAGGAGGAATGGGCCCAACTCGATTCCGCGACGATCGCGGCCGAGCGTGGCGCGATCGCCGCCGTCCTCAACGGGCCGCGCTACTGGACCCTCGACACCATCGTCTCCGATCTCAGGGACGGCGCCCCCGACACCACGTTCGGGAGTATCGGAATGTTCCGGGCGGCGACGGTCGAACTCGGCGAGACGCCGCCCGACCAGACGCCCTACACCGAGCGGCGCGTCGCAAGGGAGACGGTCTTCGGGTTCCGGGCCGGGTCGGAGGTCCACGAGCTGACGGATCCGGCCGGAACGACCTACGTGATGCAGTCGTATTCGCTGATCGTCGACCCGACCCTCACGTCGGAGGCGTTGGCGTCCCTCGATCTCGATCTCCCCGAGGGGTGGAGCTACACCACGCGCATCCTCGCAGAGGACCTCGACCTGTTGAGTACCGAGGGCTTTGCCACGGTCGTCCAGGACGAGTTCCAGAACACCTACCAGCGCAACGATTCGGGGGAGGCTCCATGAAGGACTATGAAGGGTTCGAGGGCCAGATCGGACGAACCGAGGCGGAGTCCACGCCGTGGTGGCCCACGCCCGCACACCCCGGTGAGGATGCACCCGACGTGATCGTCGTCCTTCTCGACGACACCGGCTTCGCACAGCTGGGGTGCTACGGCTCCGACATGTCGACGCCCAACATCGACCGGCTCGCCGCCGGCGGCCTCCGATTCACGAACTTCCACGTCACCCCCCTGTGCTCACCCTCGCGGGCCGCATTGCTGACCGGTCGCAATCACCACGAGGTCGGCGTCCGAGCGCTCTCCAACTTCTCCAGCGGATACCCCCACATGCGCGGGCACATCTCCGACAACGCCGCCACCATGGCGGAAGTGCTGCGCGACGAGGGATATGCCACCTTCGCCCTCGGCAAGTGGCACCTCTGCTCCATGGAGAACGCGTCGGCGGCGGGGCCGTACGACCAGTGGCCCTGCCAGCGGGGCTTCGACCGGTTCTACGGGTTCCTCGAAGGTGAGACCGATCAGTTCCATCCCGAGCTCGTCTACGACAATCACGCCATCGACCCTCCCGCCGGTCCCGAGGACGGCTACCACCTGAGCGAGGACCTCGTCGATCACGCCATCGAGTTCGTCCACGACACCGTGTCGATCCGGCCCGACCGTCCGTTCTTCATGTACCTGTCCTTCGGGGCCATGCACGCTCCTCACCAGGCGCCGCCCGAGTTCCTCGAGAAGTACCGGGGGCGCTTCGACCGTGGCTGGGACGTCGCCCGTGAGGAATGGTTCCAGCGTCAGGTGGAGATGGGGGTGGTGCCACCCGGAACCGAGATGGCACCGCGCAATCCGGGCGTCGACCCATGGGACTCGCTGCCCGAGAACCAGCGGCGCCTCGCGGCACGCCTCCAGGAGGCGTTCGCGGCGTTCCTCGATCACACCGACTCCCAGATCGGGCGGTTGCTCGACGATCTCGAGACCCTCGGTCGGCTCGACAACACCATGATCGTGCTGCTGTCGGACAACGGGGCCAGCCAGGAGGGTGGGCCCTTCGGAGTGATGCACGAGATGAAGTTCTTCAACCTCCTCGTCGAGACCCCCGACGAGGCGGTCGACCGCATCGACGACATCGGTGGTCCCCACAGTCACGCCAACTACCCGTGGGGATGGGCCCAGGCCGGCAACACCCCGTTCAAGTGGTACAAGCAGAACACTCATGAAGGCGGCGTCCATGTCCCGCTCATCGTCCACTGGCCGGCCGCCATCCCGCAGGGAGGAGGGCTGCGTCACCAGTTCCATCACGTCAACGATGTCGTGCCCACCGTCTACGAGGCACTGGGAGTCGACCCGCCCGACGTCTATCGGGGGAGGGAGCAGATGCCGATCACCGGAACGTCGATGGCCTACACCTTCGGCGATCCCGAGGAACCGACGCGCAAGGGAACCCAGTACTTCGAGATGATGGGGCATCGCGGCATCATCTCCGACGGGTGGAAGGCCGTGACCCGTCATCAGCCGGGCGTTCCGTTCGATGACGACGTCTGGGAGTTGTACCACCTCGCCGAGGACCCCTCGGAATGCCACGATCTCGCGTCGGAGCAACCCGACGTTCTGGCCGGACTCATCGACTCGTGGTGGGTCGAGGCCACCGAACACGGAGTACTTCCCCTCGACGACCGCACCATCGAGCTGTTCGGCGCCCGATTCCGCGACCGCTCGCCGCATCCGGCCGACCGTCACTACACGTACCGTCCGCCGATGTCGTCACTGCCCGCCCAGGTCGCACCGGCCATCGGGGGTCGCAGCTGGGACCTCCTGGCGCGAGTCGACCGGCCCGCCGGTGCCGGCGGGGTCATCTACGCGACCGGAACGGAGAACTCCGGACTCAGCATCTTCGTCATCGATGACCGCCTCGTGCTCGACTACAACTGTTTCGCCGATCATCACGTGGTCACGTCCGATCGGCCCGTGCCCGAAGGTCGCTCGGAGATCGGGGTCGAGTTCCGCCGGGACGGTCGGGGAGCTCGGGCCACGCTGATCATCGACGGTGGTGCAGTCGGCTCGATGGACGTGCCGTTCGCCATGTTCATCATGTCGAGCATCGGCCCGAGCGTCGGGCAGGACCACGGATCCCAGGTCAGCGAGATGTACGAGGGCGCGTTTCCCTTCGAGGGCACCCTGCACCAGGTCGACATCCAGCTCGTCAGTTCGCGGGCGCCCCGCGACACCGACACGTCGACCGCCGCAGAACGGGCCGCAATGTCCCAGCAGTGAGGGCGGCCTCTCAGTCGATGGTGTCGGCCGCAACGCTCTCGACGACGATGCGTCCGTCGCCGGTGGTCGTTCCTCGCACAGCGGACCCACTCCGTCCCGGCCGCGGGTGGGACAACGCCTGTGGCGGCCTCGATGCCGAATCGGGTACCGACCACGCACCCGTCGGGCTGCGCGGGGTCGGGTTCGCAGAGTGCGTCACCCCCGTCGACCACCCGGGTTCGCAGGCTCCAGGTGATGCCGTCGATGTCGTAGGCGCGGTAGCGGTTCGTCTCGGGCGAATGCCTTCTCCCGTCGGCGACGAGGACCAGGAGTTCGGGCGACGTCGTCGCACCGGGAAGCTCGTCGGCCGCGACCATCACACCGGACACCTCGACCGGCTCCGATCGGGTGCTCGACATGGCATCGGGGCAGCCTTCGCAGTCGGTGGTGGAGGAGGCCACCGGCAACGCATCCCAGGCCAGGTTGACGATCGGGATCGGCTCCGCCGAGCACTCGTCGGGGTGCAGGGTCGCGTCGTCGACACCGGCGATGCCGCCGCTCACCCGGACGACCGTGCCCGACAGTGTGATCGGCCCTGGCCCGATGACGCAGGGATCCGTCGTCGTTGTCGTCGGCACGGTCGCGGTGGGGCTGGGCTCGGTCGGGGTCGGCTCGGTGGGGCTCGACGCGGTGTCGGCGTCGCCGCATCCGGTCGCCAGCACCGCTGCGATGAGGAGGACCGGTCGGCGGATCGTGGTGCGATTCATGTCGGTGGGACGACGGCGAACACGGATTGGTTCCCTCGGCGGACAACCGTGGCTCGACGAGCTCGCCGACGAGGTGCCCGATGATCAGCGGTAGCGGGTGATCGCCCGCCGGGCCGCGTCGACGTATCCCCCGGAGAATTTGATGGCGTGGACGACCAGCGGGGCGATCTGGTGCAGGGTCACCCGCTCTTCCCAGCCGTCGGCCAGCGGAGACGTCTCGTGGTAGGCGGCGAATGCCTCGTCGCCGAATCCGCCGAACAGTCGCATCATCGCCAGGTCGAACTCGCGGTGTCCCCCGTGAGCGGCGGGGTCGATCAGCACGCTCCGCCCGTGGGTGTCGACGAGGCAGTTTCCGGCCCACAGGTCGCCGTGCAGCCGGGACGGGGGCTCGTCGTCGATCCCGAACTGGTCGAGTCGCCCGGCCAGCGTCTCGAGATCGGTGATCGTCGACGGGTTGAGCGAATGTGACTCGGCGGCCATGCGCGCCAACGGCAGGAGCCGTTGAGAACCGTAGAACTCCGACCACGAGTCGGAGGGCTCGTTGGGGAGGCGGCGACTGCCGGTCGTCGCGAGATCCTGGCGGCCGAAGCACGGCGCGCCGGATCGGTGGAGCGCGGCCAGGGCCCGCCCGAACCGGTCGTCGGTGCGGGAGTCGGCGACTCCGTCGTCGATCCACTCCAGCACGAGGTAGGCGGGGCCGCCGGACCTGTCGTCGTCGACAGCCCACACCATCGGCGTCCGGACGGCGTCGGCGTCGGCGATCCATCTGAGGCTGGAGGCCTCGGTCTCGAAGAACGCCGGTGGCGGGCTCGGGTGGGTCTTGGCGAAGGCCGATCGCCCATCAGCGAGGTGGATGCGGAAGGAATCGGCGACGTCGCCGCCGCTCACCCGGCGAATTGACACAACGGCCGTGCCCAGGCGTTGTCCGACCCGATTGATGAGCTCATGGTGCTGTTGGTCCATCACGCGCGTCTAGCACGGGCCTCTCGAGCGCGGCCGAGGGAGATCGAGCGACCTCGATGCTCCGGCTGGTGAACACGGCTCGTACATGGTCCGTGACACCCGTTCGGCGCGGCGCACGGATCCGAGGGACGCCACAGCGAAGGGCCGTTGGCCCGACCGAACCAGGCGATCTACCCATCAACTTCAGGGGAATCATGCCGATCGTGTCTCAAGTACCCATCGTGGAGCGACCCCGCGCTCCAGTACGGAGAAGAGAACCCAGATGTCACGGCCCCATCGCGACCCCTCTCACCGATCGAACCGGCAGTCGGCCCGACCCGCCGCATCAGAGCGCCACGGCGGGTCACCGCGCGTCCGACGCACCGCGATCACGGCGGTGGTCTCGGTCATCGCCGCGGTCTGCGCGGTGGTGGGAGGGGCGACGCCGGCGTGGGCCGGCCCCCCGCCAGTCATGACCGGCTTCGTGCCGATGCCCGCGGACGACATGCAGCGAGGCATGGAGAGCGTCCGGGCCTCGGCCGACACCACCATCGATTTCACCGTCGGCCTCACCAACGCGGCCGCCGGAGCGATCATGTACTACGACCAATGGGAAGACGGCTACGAGAGCGTCATCTCGACGCCGACCCAGGCGAGCACGCTGGTCTTCGGTGACGGCAACACGACCAACGGCAACGCTGCCAGTTTCTGCGGCGTGTGCGGAGGGGACACGCTTCCCCAGGGCGCTTCCCTGATCATGCGGAACAGCATCACCACCCCCCGCAACGTCGCCCAGATCCGCTACGACGGGGGCGACAAGGTCGCCTCCACCCGCGGCTTCGCCATCACGGCCGGTGGCTTCACCACACCTCTCGGCTCTGTTCTGGCCGGCGTCGTCGCCTCGTACGACACAACGAAGTACTCCACCAGCTTCACCGTCCCGGTCGGGCAGGACACTCCGGTGCCCAGCGGCACCACCAACGCGTTCGCCTATACCGGGATCATCGTTCAGGCGGCCCAGGACGGGACTTTCGTTCGGGTCGACCGCGACGCGGACGGGACGGTCGACGTCACGGGAACCATCAACGAGGGCAAGACCCTGATGGTGGACGGTGGGGTCAACGAGGGCGCGACCGTGACGGCGTCGAAGCCGGTGCAGGTCCAGTTGGTGACCGGTGACACCACCGCTGACTGGGAGTCGCGCTGGTTCACCCTCTTTCCCGACTCCCTGCTGTCCAACGACTACATGAGCATTGCGGGGTCCAGCGTCAACAACTTCCGGACCATCAACTACCTCTACAACCCCGCCGACACCGCCATTACGGTGACCCCCACCTGTTCGGGCTGCTCGGGGACCATCAGCGTGCCCGCCAACGCCAGCGTGGCCTTCGCCTCGCCGGTCGGCCAGGCGGTCCGTTTCGTGGGCACCGGTCCGTTCATCGGCCTGGCGGGGGTCGGTTCCCAGTCGGGAGCTGCGCCGGGTGGCAGCGGCGACTCGAGCAACGTCTGGGACTGGGGGTTCACCATGGCCCCCACGTCGCTGCTCACCACCCAGATCGTGCTGGGCTGGGCTCCGGGCAACTCGAACAACCCGCCGTCCTCGCCGAGCGGCAACCGTGACGACGATCCGGTCTGGGTCACCACCCTCACCGCGACGACCCTGCGGGTCGATTTCGACGGCAACCCCGCCACGGGCTCGATCGGCACGCCCGACTGTTTCGGTGCGCGCCATGACCGGAACATCTCGGTCGCCGCTCTGGCATCGACACGGATCTTCGACAACAACGACGGCGACATGACCGGCGCCCGGATCTACACCTGCGACGGAACGCTGATCGCGAGCGCATGGGGTCAGGATCCCGCCAATGCTCCGTCCGGCTCGCCAGGCTTCGACGCCGGCTACACGGTCATCCCCACGACAACGATGATCGTCGACAAGGGCGCCGGCCTCACCACTGACACCAACGCCGACGGCGCCATCGGACCCGGCGACACGATCACCTACGACATCTTCATCGCCGACGCCGGAAGCCTGGCCTTCACGTCGGTCAACGCCAAGGACGCCCTGCCCGCCGGCCTCGCCTACGTGCCCGGATCGACCGTCCTCGACGACGGAACGACCGTCACTCCGATCCCCGACGACGTGGCCCCCCCGGCCCTCACCGCGTTCCCCCTCGACGAGACCGGCGCATCCTTGCCGAACCTGGCGTCGGGTCAGACGGTGAACCTCCGGTATCAGGCGACGATCGACGACCCCTTCCTCGCCGGAGGCGCCTCGGTGACCAACTCGGTGTGCGTGACCGCTCAGGAGGCCGGCGCGTGCGACTCGAACACCGTGGACCTGGTGTCCCACGATCTCTCGCTCACCAAGACCGAGACCGCCTCGCCGACCTACATCGGCGATGAGGCCGTCTTCCGTGTCACCGTCACCAACGACGGTCCCGACAGTGCGGCCGGCGTCGAGGTGACCGACGTCCTCCCGGTGGGCACCACCTTCGTCTCCGCCACCACCTCACAGGGCTCCTATGACGAGTCCACCGGCATCTGGGATGTCGGACTGCTGGTCAACGGGGATTCCGAGACCCTCGATATCACCGCCACCGTCGACGTGAACTCGGTCGAGAACTTCGCAGAGGTGACGGGTCCGGAGTTCGGCGACCCCGACTCCCAGCCGGCCGAGAACCCCCTCGATGATTCCAACCCGCCCGATCAGGATGACGAGGACTCCGTGACGGTCGCCGTGGCGACCCCCTCAGCGGACCTCTCCCTGACCAAGGGGGTGACCTCGGCACCGGCGTTCGTCGGTGACGACGTGACCTTCGAGATCGAGGTCACCAACGATGGACCCAACGACGCCCCGGGCATAGACGTCAGCGACGTCCTTCCCGCCGGATTGACCTATGTGTCCTCGACTGCGACGAAGGGTGCCTACGACGACGCGAGCGGCACCTGGTCCATCGGCACGGTGGCCAACGGCGATACCGAGATCCTGTCGATCACGGCGACGCTCGACGTCCCGGGCCCGGTGACCAACTCCGCCGAGATCACGGCCGCCAGCGTGAACGACCCCGACTCGACTCCCGACAACGACGTGTCGACAGAGGACGATCAGGATTCCGTCGACGTCAGCGCCGCCGGAGCAAGCATCGGGGATCGGGTCTGGGATGACGTCAACGGTGACGGTGTCCAGGACGCGTCGGAGTCGGGCCTCAACGGGGTGACGGTGACGCTTCTTCGTGATGTCGATGGCGACGGCACCTATGAGACCACGGTCGGAACGACGGTCACCGCGGGTGACGGCGACTACAGCTTCGAGGGCCTCCCCCCCGGCGACTACCGGGTCGACGTCGACGAAGCAACTTTGCCGCTGCCCGGACTCCTCGAGACCACCAGCGAACCTCAGGATCAGACCCTCGCGGGAGCGCAGAGCGTCGACACCGTGGACTTCGGGTATGTCGCGGCCGCCAGCATCGGGGACCGTATCTGGGATGACGTCAACGGTGACGGTGTCCAGGACCCGCCGGAGTCGGGCCTCAACGGGGTGACGGTCACGCTTCTTCGTGATGTCGATGGTGACGGCACCTACGAGACGACCGTCGGCACGACGGTCACCGCGGGTGACGGCGACTACAGCTTCGGTGATCTGTATCCCGGTGACTACCGGGTCGATGTCGACGAGGCCAGCCTGCCGGCAGGGTCTCTGCCGACGTCAGGCAACGAGCCGTTCGATCAGACCCTTTCGGCGGGCGACTCGGTCGACACCGCCGACTTCGGGTATGTGGCTCCGGCGTCGATCGGGGATCGGATCTGGGATGACGTCAACGGTGACGGTGTCCAGGACGCGTCGGAGTCGGGCCTCAACGGGGTGACGGTCACCCTTCTTCGTGATGTCGATGGTGACGGCACCTACGAGACCACGGTCGGCACGACGGTCACCGCGGGTGACGGCGACTACTCCTTTGACGATCTGCTCCCCGGTGACTATCGGGTCGATGTCGACGAGGCCAGCCTGCCGGCAGGGTCTCTGCCGACGTCGGGGAACGAGCCGTTCGATCAGACCCTTACGGACGGACAGAGCGTCGACACCGTGGACTTCGGGTATGTCGCGGCCGCCAGCATCGGGGATCGGATCTGGGATGACGTCAACGGTGACGGTGTCCAGGACGCGTCGGAGTCGGGCCTCAACGGGGTGACGGTCACCCTTCTTCGTGACGTCGATGGTGACGGCACCTACGAGACCACGGTCGGCACGACGGTCACCGCGGGTGACGGCGACTACAGCTTCGGTGATCTGTATCCCGGTGACTACCGGGTCGATGTCGACGAGGCCACCCTGCCGGCAGGGTCGCTGCCGACGTCAGGCAACGAGCCGTTCGATCAGACCCTTACGGACGGACAGAGCGTCGACACCGCCGACTTCGGGTATGTCGCGGCCGCCAGCATCGGGGATCGGATCTGGGATGACGTCAACGGTGACGGTGTCCAGGACCCGACCGAGTCGGGCCTCAACGGGGTGACGGTCACGCTTCTTCGTGACGTCGATGGTGACGGCACCTACGAGACGACGGTGGACACCCAGGTGACCGCGGGTGACGGCGACTACTCCTTTGACGATCTGCTCCCCGGTGACTACCGGGTCGATGTCGACGAGGCCAGCCTGCCGGCAGGGTCTCTGCCGACGTCGGGCAACGAGCCGTTCGATCAGACCCTTGCGGCGGGTGACACGGTCGACACCGCCGACTTCGGGTATGTCGCGGCCGCCGCGATCGGGGACCGGATCTGGGATGACGTCAACGGTGACGGCGTCCAGGACCCGACCGAGTCGGGCCTCAACGGTGTGACGGTCACCCTTCTTCGTGACGTCGATGGTGACGGCACCTACGAGACGACCGTGGACACCCAGGTGACCGCGGGTGACGGCGACTACTCCTTTGACGATCTGCTCCCCGGTGACTACCGGGTCGATGTCGACGAGGCCAGCCTGCCGGCAGGGTCGCTGCCGACGTCAGGCAACGAGCCGTTCGATCAGACCCTTTCGGCGGGTGACACGGTCGACACCGCCGACTTCGGGTATGTGGCTCCGGCGTCGATCGGTGATCGGATCTGGGATGACGTCAACGGTGACGGTGTCCAGGACCCGACCGAGTCGGGCCTCAACGGGGTGACGGTCACGCTTCTTCGTGATGTCGATGGTGACGGCACCTACGAGACGACCGTCGGCACGACGGTCACCGCGGGTGACGGCGACTACAGCTTCGGTGATCTGTATCCCCGGTGACTACCGGGTCGATGTCGACGAGGCCAGCCTGCCGGCAGGGTCTCTGCCGACGTCAGGCAACGAGCCGTTCGATCAGACCCTTTCGGCGGGCGACACGGTCGACACCGCCGACTTCGGCTATGTCGCGGCCGCCAGCATCGGTGACCGGATCTGGGATGACGTCAACGGTGACGGTGTCCAGGACACGACGGAGTCGGGCCTCAACGGGGTGACGGTCACCCTTCTTCGTGACGTCGATGGTGACGGCACCTACGAGACGACGGTGGACACCCAGGTGACCGCGGGTGACGGCGACTACAGCTTCGACGATCTGTATCCCGGTGACTATCGGGTCGATGTCGACGAGGCCAGCCTGCCGGCAGGGTCTCTGCCGACGTCGGGCAACGAGCCGTTCGATCAGACCCTTACGGACGGACAGAGCGTCGACACCGCCGACTTCGGGTATGTCGCGGCCGCCAGCATCGGTGACCGGATCTGGGATGACGTCAACGGCGACGGCGTCCAGGACCCGACCGAGTCGGGCCTCAACGGGGTCACGGTCACCCTTCTTCGTGACGTCGATGGTGACGGCACCTACGAGACGACGGTGGACACCCAGGTGACCGCGGGTGACGGCGACTACAGCTTCGGTGATCTGTATCCCGGTGACTACCGGGTCGATGTCGACGAGGCCACCCTGCCGGCAGGGTCGCTGCCCACGTCAGGCAACGAGCCGTTCGATCAGACCCTTACGGACGGACAGACACGTCGACACCGCCGACTTCGGGTATGTCGCGGCCGCCAGCATCGGGGACCGGATCTGGGATGACGTCAACGGCGACGGCGTCCAGGACCCGACCGAGTCGGGCCTCAACGGGGTCACGGTCACGCTTCTTCGTGACGTCGATGGTGACGGCACCTACGAGACGACGGTGGACACCCAGGTCACCGCGGGTGACGGCGACTACTCCTTCGACGACCTGCTCCCCGGTGACTACCGGGTCGATGTCGACGAGGCCAGCCTGCCGGCAGGGTCTCTGCCGACGTCGGGCAACGAGCCGTTCGATCAGACCCTCGCGGCGGGTGACACGGTCGACACCGCCGACTTCGGGTATGTCGCGGCCGCCAGCATCGGGGACCGTATCTGGGATGACGTCAACGGCGACGGCGTCCAGGACCCGACCGAGTCGGGCCTCAACGGGGTCACGGTCACCCTTCTTCGTGACGTCGATGGTGACGGCACCTACGAGACGACCGTGGACACCCAGGTGACCGCGGGTGACGGCGACTACTCCTTTGACGATCTGCTCCCCGGTGACTACCGGGTCGATGTCGACGAGGCCACCCTGCCGGCAGGGTCGCTGCCCACGTCAGGCAACGAGCCGTTCGATCAGACCCTTTCGGCGGGTGACACGGTCGACACCGCCGACTTCGGGTATGTGGCTCCGGCGTCGATCGGTGATCGGATCTGGGATGACGTCAACGGTGACGGTGTCCAGGACGCGTCGGAGTCGGGCCTCAACGGGGTGACGGTCACCCTTCTTCGTGATGTCGATGGTGACGGCACCTACGAGACGACGGTGGACACCCAGGTGACCGCGGGTGACGGCGACTACAGCTTCGTCGGGCTGCCCCCGGGTGACTATCGGGTCGATGTCGACGAGGCCAGCCTGCCGGCAGGGTCGCTGCCGACGTCAGGCAACGAGCCGTTCGATCAGGCCCTTACGGACGGACAGAGCGTCGACACCGCCGACTTCGGGTATGTCGCGGCCGCCAGCATCGGTGACCGGATCTGGGATGACGTCAACGGTGACGGTGTTCAGGACCCGACGGAGTCGGGCCTCAACGGGGTGACGGTCACGCTTCTTCGTGACGTCGATGGTGACGGCACCTACGAGACGACGGTGGACACCCAGGTGACCGCGGGTGACGGCGACTACAGCTTCGGTGATCTGTATCCCGGTGACTACCGGGTCGATGTCGACGAGGCCACCCTGCCGGCAGGGTCGCTGCCGACGTCGGGCAACGAGCCGTTCGATCAGACCCTTTCGGCGGGTGACACGGTCGACACCGCCGACTTCGGGTATGTCGCGGCCGCCAGCATCGGTGACCGCATCTGGGACGACGTCAACGGTGACGGTGTTCAGGACGCGTCGGAGTCGGGCCTCAACGGGGTGACGGTCACGCTTCTTCGTGATGTCGATGGTGACGGCACCTACGAGACGACCGTCGGCACGACGGTCACCGCGGGTGACGGCGACTACAGCTTCGGTGATCTGTATCCCGGTGACTACCGGGTCGATGTCGACGAGACCACCCTGCCGGTCGGCATGGTGGCCACGACCACCGAACCTTTCGACGCGAGCGTCGTCGCCGGCGACGTCGTCGACACGGCCGACGTGGGCTACCGGGAGCAGGCGGATCTCCGGCTGACCAAGGTGGAGACCGCCGGCCCTGTCCACGTCGGCGACGACGCGGTCTTCCAGATCGTGGTCACGAACGACGGACCCGCGACGGCGACGGGGGTCGAGATCACCGACGTCCTTCCGACGGGCCTGACCTATTCGAGTGATCTCCCGTCCCAGGGGACCTTCGACTCCGCGAGCGGGATCTGGAGCGGCATCACGTTGCCTCCGGGCGGCAGCGCGACCCTGAACCTGGTGGCCGCCGTGACCGTCCCGGGGACGGTGACCAACGAAGCGGAGCTCACGGCCGCCGACCAGTACGACCCTGACTCGACGCCGGGCAACGACGACCCCACAGAGGACGATCAGGCGTCGGCCCCGGTCACGGTCCGCCCCCTCGCCGACCTGGAGCTGTCCAAGACCCAGACCGGATCGCCCGCCTTTGTGGGGGACACGACCTCCTTCGAGATCACGGTCCGCAACAACGGGCCCTCCGACGCCACCGGCGTCGAGGTCACCGACCAACTGCCGGCCGGCCTGGCCTTCGACGGCGATTCGGCATCGCAGGGCTCCTACGACCCGACCAGCGGCGTCTGGGTCGTCGGCGACATCCTCGCCGGAGCCACCGCGACCTTGACACTCGACGTGGTCGTGAACGCGGAGACGTCGGACAACCTCGCCCAGGTCACCGCGGTGAACGAGGACGACCCGGACTCCCAACCCTCTGAGAACCCGCTCGGCCCGTCCGATCCGCCCGATCAGGACGACGAGGACAACGCTCTGGTCCGGGTCGATGCACGCATCGATCTCTCGCTCACCAAGACGGCGACGTCGACCCCCACCTATGTCGGCGATGCGGCCACCTTCGACATCGTCGTCACGAACGCCGGACCCTCCGGGGCCACCGGCGTCGAGGTCAGTGACATCCTGCCGACCGGTCTCGACTTCGTCGGGGCGTCGGCGACCCAGGGTCTCTACGACGACGGCTCGGGGGTGTGGACCGTGGGCGATCTCGCGGCGACCGGATCGGCCACCCTGTCGATCACCGCCACGGTGACCGCCACATCGGTGACCAACACCGCCCAGGTGTCGTCTGCCGACCAGTACGACGACGACTCCACGCCGGGCAACGATGACCCGACCGAGGACGACCAGGCCGAAGCTCCGATCACGGTGGCGCCCCTGGCCGACCTGTCACTCACGAAGGTGCTGACCACGCTTCCGGTGTACCTCGGGGACACGACGGCCTTCGCGGTCACGGTCTCGAACTCCGGGCCGTCGTCGGCCACCGGAGTCGTGGTGACCGACGAGCTGCCCGTCGGGCTCACCTATGTCTCCGATGATTCGGCGGGTGCCTACGATCCCGCCACGGGCGTGTGGCTGGTCGGGGTCGTCCCCTCAGGCGGCTCGCGCACTCTCGAGGTCACGGTGACCGTCGACGCGCTCGACAGCGAGAACGTCGCCGAGATCTCGGCGGTCGTGGAGGACGATCCCGACTCCCAGCCCGGGGAGAACCCGCTCGACCCGACCAACCCGCCCGACCAGGACGACGAGGACGCCGTCGCCGTCTCGGTGCGGCCTTTGGTGGACGTGTCGCTGACAAAGACCTCCGCTCCGACCACGGTGCGGCAGCTCGACACGGCGACCTTCACCCTCACGGTGGACAACGCTGGCCCGTCGGCCGCCACCGGGCTCGAGGTCGCAGACCTCCTACCCAGCGGCGTCACCTACGTGACCGATACCCCGTCGCAGGGCTACTACGACGAGATCGCCGGCGTCTGGTTCGTGGGCACCCTGCCTGCCGACGGATCCGCGACCCTCTCGATCGACGTCGAGGTCGTCGACGCCGGAACCATCGTCAACACCGCACAGGTGAGCGCGGTGAACGAGGACGACGGCGATTCCGTCCCGGCCAACGACGACCCGGCCGAGGACGACCAGGACTCGGCATCGCTCTCCAGCGAGCCGGTCGTCGACCTCTCGTTGTCGAAGTCGGCCACGCCCGGGGACGTCCCCGTGGGCGACACCGCCACCTTCACCCTCACCGTGTCCAATGACGGACCGTCGGACGCCACCGGCGTGACCGTCCGCGACCAGCTTCCTGCCGGCGTTGTCTATGTCTCGGATGTTCCGAGCCAAGGTGCCTACGACTCGGCCAGCGGTGTCTGGACGGTGGGCGACATCGCCGAGGGCGACACCGTGACCCTGGAGATCACCGTGACGGTCGCGGCACCCGGGGCCATCGCCAACTTTGCCGAGGTGACCGGCGCCGACCAGGAGGACGTGGACTCCCAGGGCGCCGAGAATCCCCTCGATCCCTCCAACCCGCCCGATCAGGACGACGAGGCCACCGCCGGGATCGTCGGTATCCAGATCGATCTGGAGCTCGACGTCGCGGCGGACGCCACCGAGGTCAACGTCGGCGACGAGGTCACCTACACCGTGACCCTGGTCAACGAGGGGCCCTCAGGGGCGACCGGAGTGGTGGTCAGTGACCTCCTGCCGGTTGGTGTCACCTTCGTGGGTGCCACACCCGATGTCGGGACCTACGACCCTGCCACCGGCGTCTGGACGGTGGGATCGCTCGCCCCGGGTGAGACGGTCACGCTCGAGGTGGTGGCCACCGTGGATCAGGCCGGACCTCTGGTCAACACCGCAGAGGTGACCGCGGCCAACGAACCCGACGTCGACTCGACGCCCGCCAACGGCGACGCCACCGAGGACGACCAGGACGAGGTCACCATCGTCGGGCTGCTCGCCGACCTCTCGCTGGTCAAGACCGTGAGCGATGCGGCGCCGGATCTCGGTGCCGAGGTCACCTACACCGTGACCGTCACCAACGACGGACCGTCCGACGCCACCGGCGTCGTGGTCAGCGACGAGCTGCCGGCCGGGCTGACCCACGTGAGTGACACCGCAGCCGGCGCCTACGACCCGCTGACGGGTGTGTGGATCGTGGGCTCGGTGGCCGCAGGGACCTCGACGGCGATCGACATCACGGCTCGTGCCGGGGTGAGCGGCGACATCGTCAACACCGCACGGGTGGAGGAGGCCGACCAGCCGGACCCCGACTCGACTCCGGGCAACGGCGATCCGACAGAGGATGACCAGAGCTCGGTCGTCATCAGCCCCCGTCCGGCCAGCGTCGAGGGACTCATCTGGCTCGACACCGACGGCGACGGAGTCCGCGACCCCGGCGAACCGCCGATCCCCGGTGTCACGGTCCTCATCTCCGACGAGGGCGGCGACCTGGTGGCTTCCACCGTCACCGACGAGGACGGTCGCTACGTGTTCACCGAACTGGAACCGGGCCGCTACCGGATCGAGGTGGATCCTGCGTCCCTTCCCGACACCGTGGCCGGTCAGTCCTACGACGTCGACGACGTCCTGGACAACTCCCACGTGGTCGATCTCGAGGCCGGTGACAACGTGGCGGAGATCAACTTCGGCTACTCGCCCGTGGTGACCCCGAGCGCCGATTCGCCGACGACCCACTCTCCGGCCCCGTCGCCGCCGAGCCAGTCGCACACGCAGGGCTCCGTGCCGCGCTTCCTGCCCTTCTCGGGCGGTGGTGCCGGGCCTCTGACGGTGGCCGGCCTGGTGCTGGTGCTCTTGGGCATCGCCCTCGTCACCTGGAGGAGGCGTCGGCCTCGGGAGTGAGCGTCCCGGTCGACGGCGACGCCTACACGTGGCGGCTCGACGCTGCTGGCGCGCTCGAGATCGTGACGGGGGACATCGGCGAGGGTCCGCGAGCTGACCTGAGCCCCGACCGGTTCTCCGACCTCGTCAACGGAGCACAGTCGCCCTGATGGTCGCCAACGAACCGGTCGTGGCTCCGGGCCGGATCGGACATCTCATCGACTGGGAGTCGCTACTCCGGGCTCTCCTCGACGGATCTCCCCTAGATCGTCGTCACCACGAGACCGGGTGACGACGCGGTCCGTCTCAGCTGCTCGCTGCGGTTCGGGACCCGGCCGGCCGCGACACCTACGCGCCCTCGAGACTCAGCGAAGGGAGCGATAGCGGGCGTAGGCGTCGACGACCCGTCGACGCTGTCTCTCGAAGGTCGCGCCCACCACCAACAGCACCACCCCGGCCGCTCCGATCCCCACCCAGCGGGGAAGCCGGGCGGCGACGGGGAACAGCTGGTCCACGGCCATGATCACGGCGGTGACCGACCCGACCACCAGCGGGGCGCGAAGCCCCCGCGACGCACCCACAATCGTCATGGCGACGGCGATGCCCAGCACCGTCAGGGGGCGGACCACCTCCGTCTCGACGATGGCCACGAGCGCCGACGGCGCGGCCGCGATGACGAGGGCCGGACCGAGCGTGGGCCATGAACCGACGTTCGGATCGCGCCGCATCTGCCACCACCCGGCGGCCCCCACCGCCGCCGCGGCGGGGAGGCTGTAGGCCTCGACGAGACGAACGTCGGCGTCCCACAACTGCAGCCACACAAGACAGAGCGCCGCAGTGACGGCGATGGCCGTGGCCGGGATCCGTCGGGTGGGCCGCGTCACGTGCGCCGATGCGACGACCACCACGACGGCCAGGCCGACGCTGAACGGGTTCGGTCCGTCGGCCGCGGCCAGCCCCGCCAAGGCCCCGCCCGTCGTGAGCAGCCCGACCACCTCGACGACGGGCGACCACCATGGCGCCCAGCGGTCTGCGAGCCAGGCGAGCCCGGTCGTCGCCGCCGCGACGGCGACGGTGATGGTCCATGCGGCCTGGTCGGTGGCACCGGAGGTGAGAGCCAGGGCCATGGCGGTGGTGGGGATGGCGATGCCCGCGACGACGGTCGCTGCGATGGTCCACTGTCGGTGCCCTTCGACCAGGCCTCCTGCGGTGGCGGCCGAACCGATGAGGGCGATGAACCCGAAGGCGAGAACGGTGAGGACGTCGACGTTGCCCGCCCAGGCCACCGCCGTCGCCGCCGTCGGGATCGCGGCGATCGCCACCCCGGGGAGGAAGCGGCCGCCGGGGCGGATGGGAGCGAGAGCCAGGGCGGCGGTGGCGGCCAGGTACGCGGCCACCATCACCGCAACGGCCACGCTCCAGTGGGCGCCCGCCACCGCGACGGCGGTGTAGGTCCCCGTCCCTGCGGCGACGGCCATCGCAACTCGGCGCGGGCCGGGCGCCGGCACGAAGGCCCCGACCACCGCCATCACGGTCGCCGTCCCGAGAGCCACGGCCGCCAGGACCAGGCCGATGGGAGGCCCGTCGAGAAGCGATGGCGTGTTGACGGCTTCGAGATCGAGGGCACCGGTGGTGACCGAGAAGCCACGGGTCCACCATCCGTTGTCGGCGATCTCGACGAACGGAGCCACGATCGCCCCCAGGACGGGTTCGGTCCACCCGAGGAGCGTGAGCGCGGTCCATACCACCGCGGTGGCCTGCCCGCCACGAACCCTGGGGTCGACGCCGAGGTCGGTGTCTCCGGCCGGGGCGCGACCGGGGTGACGAGCGGTGATCGCCGACGATACCGCCAGCACCGCGAACCCGGCCGCGTTGGCGATCAGCAGGAGCACGTCGCCGTCGTCTGTCAGGGCGCGGCCGACGGCCAGCACCGTCAGCAGCCCGACCAGCACGCCGGCAGCCGCCGCGACGATGCCGACCCGGTCGCGTCCGGGTCGGCTCCACGCCAGACCGACAGCCGTCGCGGTGGCGACCGCCAGGACCGCGATGCCCCACGTGCGCTCGCCCGCGCTCACGTCGAGTCCGGCATCGCCGAAGGCGGCGGGAACCGCGAACAGCACGGCGACGCTCCACGCTCCCGAGCCCAGGAGGCCGACGAGGGCGGGAACCGGATCGGGGAGGGCGGGTTGTGGCACGACGCGGAGCCGTCGGTGTGCGAGGTGATCGATGGTCGCGGTTGCCAGCAGCGCACTCGCCATCGCCGGCCCCGGGGTGCCGGACAGCGATGCCACGACGACGAGGGGCATCTGGACGGCCACCACGCCGATGATGGGTGGCGCGCGGAGCGACCCCGCCCGACCGAGGCCGACGAGCCCCGCAGCGACGACGACCAGTCCGACGGCCCACACCCACTGCCAGTCGCCGTCAGGGGCCAACACGACCCGAACCGCGTGGACGTCGATGAGGGCGAATCCCGCGGCCACGACCGACAGGGCCTCCGCGGTGGACATCAGCTCCGCCCGGGCAGCGGCCAGCGTGGTGGTCACCGCGACCGCCGTGGCCACGGCGAGCACGGCGGCCTGCCCCGCCGCGCCCAGGCGGTCCCACGTGACCGCGGCGAACACGATGCCGGCGACGATCAGCAGGAAGGCTCCGAGCGCGACGAGCAGGGTCTGAGCCGAGACGTGTCGCCGGGACCGGGCGGGCGCCGCCTGCGGGCCCGTACCGATCCGGGCGACGGGGAGGGGCGTCCCCACCCTGTCCCGACGCATCTGGCCGATCAGCCCGGCCCGTTCGGCGCCCAGGCCGGCCATCTCGCTGTCGATCTGCCACAGACGACCCGCCAGCGGATGGGCGGCGGTGAAGCCACAGCGGGTGCAGGCCGCCACGCCGTCGACGTTGGACAGAATCGCTCCGCAGTCGGGGCAGCGGGAAGGATCGGGTCCCCGCGCACCAGCTCCCGGCTGCGATGTCATGGTGGCGTCCTCTCTGCTGTGGCCCTGGATTCCTGGCCCTCGAGGAGCGTAGGTGTGTTGTGGGGCGACCGGTCTAGGACGGCGACGCAGAGGACGCCTGATCCTCGGTCTCGCCACCGTCCACCTCGTCGACCTCAATGTCCTCGACGTCCTCGACGTCGTCATCGAGCAGCTCGACATCATCGCCGACCGCACCATCGGCGCCTCGGGACTCGGTGGTCCCCTCGGCCACGACCGCGCGACGCCGGGCCGGTGCGGCGACGAGCTGGATGATCGCCAAGCCGAGGATGACCAGCGCGGCGATGAGGAGAACGACGAGCCCGGTGGGCTGGTGCCATCCGAACAGGACGAGGGCACCGGCTCCGATCGCGGCCGCCCGCAGGGCGTTCTCGTGGGACGCGACCCATTCGGGCACCGGTCCCAACTCGACGTCGCTGGCACCCGCCCGGCCCAACAGACGCGTCCCACCAGCCCCTGACCCGAGCAGCCGAACGCGAGGGCCCGCTGAACCACGCGACGATCAACAGCACCAGGCCGAGGATGAAGAACGCACGCAAGGTTCGCTGCAGGAAGCGGGTCAGGATGTCGAAGACCGCGCCGGCGGCCTCGGGGCTCTGTGTTCCGTCCGGAAGGTTCGACATGTAGATCGAGCGGGATGCTGCGTACACGAGGAGCAGCACGAACATCGACACCGAGATGGCGACGCCGGTCCGGCGGATGCCCTTGCGGCGGTCATCGGCGACGAAGATCGCCGCGACCAGGCTGGCGATGGCCAGAATGGCGGTGAGCCACGACAGGCGGTCGAAGAGCTTGATCTCGCTCTGGAGTCTGGCGAGATCGGGCGAATCCACGAGGGCGTAGCGGATGTTGAGCTTCTCCGCCGGGATCCGGTCGGCCAACCCCAGGTTGAAGCGGCTGTCGAGTTGGCCGAGAACCTGCTCGGCCAACGGACCGAGCGAGATCACCACTTTGCCGCTCTCGGTCGAGACCGCGTCGTTTCCCTGCCCGGTCAGCACCGCGACCGCTCCTTCGTGGCCGAGACGGTTCGCCTCGATCCAGAGTTCGCTGAACTGATCAGAGGTCACCAGCTTGTCGACCGCGGTTCGGGTCAGGTTCTCCGCCCCGCCGGCGAGGAACCCCGAGAGTCGATCCGCCTCGTCGGGGAGGATCTCCTTGGCGAGGCCCTCGAAGTCGGCCTCCTCGACGATCACCTCGGTCACCCGGTTGGTCACCGCAGCCTGGATGGCAGGATCGGACGCGAGGGGGGTGACGGTTTCGACGTAGCGATCGGTGTCCAGCAGCTGGTTGCGGACCCACATGGTCATCGTCCCCAGCGGTAGCAGGAGTCCCCCGATCACGGCCAGGGTCACTGACAGCCGGGCCCTTCGGCGGGCTGTCGGTGCGGGAGTCGGTTCCCGCGACGCCTTGGCGAGTTCTGCGAGCTGGGCGTTCTGCGCCCGCAGTTCCTCGACTTCCACACGCATCGCCTCGACGTCGTCGGCAGCGCCCTCGACGACGGCCCCGGCGTTGGTCTCGGTGTCCTTCTCGGCCATCTCACTGACTCCAGTCTGCGATCGCGTTCTGGTGTGAACGCGGCTGCCGAGTCGAGAAGCTATCGGGCCGCGCCGTTTCGTGCCGCCACGGCCGTCGTGTATCCGCGGCGGGGCGGCTGTTGGATGGGAGGCTCTGGCCCACTACGGATGTGCACAACAGAGGAGAATCCGATGATCCGAATCCTGCTGGCCTCGCTGGTGGTCTTCCTGGTGTCGACGTTCCCGGCCACCTGGCTGTTGATGTTGTTCATGGGCAACATCGGGACCAACGTGTCCTATTGGGGTGCCCTGCCGCTCGGCATCCTCGTCTCCGCCCTGTTGGGCAGCGCATCCGCCCGCGCTGTCACCTGATCGGCACCACGGTCTGATCGCGCCAGACTCCCTGCTTCGCGGTTCGCATTGCCCGCAGTTCGATCGACCCGCGGCGTCGAGACGATGCGGAGTCGGGCCCCGGGTTCTTCGGTGACGTCCATGTCCGGTGCCGACGCGCTCGACCACGAGGCCGCCCGACGCCAGCCGGACCGGATGTTCGCCTTCCGCTTCTCGGGCCCGGGGCTCGTGGTCGGACTCCTCTTCTTCGCGCTCTCGCTCCAGCCGTCGCTCCTGTGCAGAACGGGGCTCTTCTGGGGGTCGTGTCGGACGTCACCCTGATCATCGGATACGGGTTGGGGGTGCTCGGCTACTGGTTGTGGATCCACATGGGTCTCCCGGTACCGGCGCCCGGCAGCACCGGCCGCCGTGTCCTCGAGTGGCGACCGGTGGGCATGGTGGTCGTCATCACCGTTCTCTCGGTGTGGCGCCAGGTCGGTTGGCAGAACGACGTGCGGGAGCTGTTCGGCATGGAGTTCATCTCACCGTCGATCTGGATCCCCATCCTCCCCGTCACGTTGCTGTTGGCCGGACTCGTCCTCGTGATCAGCCGCTCGCTCCGAGCCCTGTTCCCCAGAGTCGCCTCGTGGGACGCCCGCTACGTGCCCGAGCGTGTGTCCCGCGTGATCGGCATCGCGGTCGTCGTGGTGCTCGTCGCCCGAGGCGAGTTCTCCATCGTCATCGACGTCGCCGAGGGGATCGAAGCCGACCTCGGCACGCTCGCGGCGTGCTACGTCATGCTCCTCGCGGTCGCCGGCGTCGGTACCGTCGCCCGAGACGTGCTCGACTCAGGTTGCAGCTGTCGACACGCGCTCCGGCTGGGCGTCGGTCGAGATCGCCGGGTGCATGCGGCGGCGGGCCTTGAGGGCCTCCAGGCCGGCGAGGAGCACCGCGCCGAGGCCGACACACAGTGCAAGGTCCGTGACACCGAGTGGCTCGAGGCCGAGGAATCCGCGGAGCGGCGTGTAGAGGGCCGCGAGCTGAAGGGCGACGACCACGGTCACGATCGCCACCATGAGCCGGTTGGACATCAGTCCGATCGTGCGGATCGACTCGGTGGTCGAGCGCGCACCGATCGCCTGGAAGACCTGTAGGAAGGCCAGGCTGGTGAAGATCATCGTCTGCCACTCGGGCTGGCCGCTCTCGTGGTACGCGAAGCCGACCGTGAGCGCGGAACCGCCGATCACCGCCCCGATCCACGCGGTCTGACGGCCGAGTCCCCCACCCACAGGCTGGCTCCCGGGGTGTGGGGGGTGCGCCGCATGACGCCCCGCTCGGCCGGTTCGACGCCCATCGCGAGGCCGAGCAGTCCGTCGGTCATCAGGTTGAGCCACAGCAGCTGCAACGGCAGCAGGGCCACGGCGGCATCCACCTGGCCACCGGAGATGAGGTAAGGGATGGGCCAGCCGAGCATGACGATGATCTTTCCGAGGTTGCCCGCGACCGCGAACGCCACGAAGCGCCGGAGGTTGTCGTAGATGACCCGGCCCTCTTCGACCGCGGCGACGATGGTGGCGAAGTTGTCGTCGCGCAGCACCATGTCCGACGCCTCCTTGGAGACGTCGGTGCCGGTGATGCCCATGGCCACGCCAATGTCGGCGCGCTTGAGCGCGGGGGCGTCGTTGACGCCGTCGCCGGTCATGGCGACGACCTGGCCTTGGGTCTGCAGGGCGTGGACGATCCGCAGCTTGTGCTCGGGGGACACCCGTGCGAACACGTTGACGTCGCGCACCACGGTGTCGAGCTCGCGGTCGGAGAGGTGGTCGAGCTCCGATCCGGTCATGACCGAATCGCCCTCGCTGATGCCGAGGTCGCGGGCGATGGCACGAGCCGTGAGCGGGTGGTCGCCGGTGATCATCACGGGTCGGATGCCGGCCGCGCGACACGTGGCGACCGCGTCGCGGACCTCGATACGGGGTGGGTCGATGATGCCGATGAGCCCGACGAGCACGAGGTCGCGTTCCACGTCGTCGAGCTCGCCCCGGTGATCTGGGTCGAGGAGCCGGTAGCCGACGCCGAGGACCCGCATCCCCTCCGCCGCCATCTCGTCGTTGGCGTGGGCGATCCGGTCGCGCCATTCACGGGTCAGCTCGGTGACGTGGGCCCCGTCCTGCAGGTGCGACGAGAGATCGAGCATCCCGTCGATGGCGCCCTTCACGAAGGCCACCGGTCGATCCTGGGGAAGTGATGCGAGCGAGGGAGCCCGGTCTCCGATGGCGTCGTGGATCGTGGCCATCCGCTTGCGTTCCGAATCGAAGGGTTGCTCGCCCGTGCGCGGGATGGCGTGGCGCGTCGCGGTGACGTCGATGCCGGCGCGATGGGCCGCCTCGAGGATGGCGGTTTCGGTGGGGTCGCCGAGCAGCTGGCGTGTCCCGTCGTCGAGCAGCTCGATCGAGGCATCGTTGCAGAGAAGACCCGCCGTGAGGGTGGTCGCGGCGGCCGGCCGCTCGGCCTCCAGGACCGCGATGTCGTCGGTCCGGTCGATCTCGTCGGTCTCGAGTCGCTTCCCGGCGACGTCGATGACGGTGACCGTCATCACGTTCTGGGTGAGCGTGCCCGTCTTGTCCGAGCAGATCACCGTGACCGATCCGAGGGTCTCGACGGCGGGGAGCTTCCGGATGAGCGCGTTGCGACGCAGCATCCGCTGTGCCCCGATGGCGAGCGTGAACGTGACGACCGCGGGGAGACCTTCGGGGATGACGGCGACCGCGACGCTGATGGCGGTGAGCACGAGCTCGGTGATGGACTCTCCCGCGAGCGCGCCCATCGCGACGACCAGCGCGGCCACGACGAGCCCGGCGAGCGCCAGCTGTTTGCCGACCCGATCGAGGCGGAGCTGCAGGGGCGTGTGGCCGGCGTCGACGTCCTGGAGCAGCGAGGCGATCTTGCCGAGCTCGGTGTCCATGCCCGTCGCCACGACCACACCCGACCCGCGGCCATAGGTCACCTGAGTGCCGGAGTAGGCCATGCACCGGCGATCACCGAGCGAGAGATCGTCGCGGTCGATCGGGTCGGCCTTCTTGTCGACGGGCTCGGACTCTCCGGTCAGCGCCGCTTCCTGGACCCGGAGGTTGGCTGTCTCGTCCAGGCGGAGGTCGGCGGGCACGACGCTACCGGCCTCGACCAGCACGACATCTCCCGGCACGAGATCGACCGAGGCGACCTCGGACGGCTTTCCGTCGCGGATCACCCGCACGACCGGTACCGACATCCGTCGCAGCGCCGCGATCGCCTGCTCGGCGCGGTACTCCTGGAGGAACCCCAGAGCCGCGAACAACACGACGATGGCCCCGATCGCACCGGCCTCGAGATACTTGCCGAGGGCCAGCGACAACAACGCCGCGGCGATGAGGATGAGCACCATCACCGCCGAGATCTGCTCCCACACGATCCGCAGCGGGTTCTTCGCGCCGCGCTCGATCAGCTCGTTGCGGCCGTGGCGATCCAGACGAGCCGAGGCGTCGATGGCCGAGAGCCCGCTCGGCGAGGACTCGAGCCGCTCGAACACCTCGCGGGACGGAAGCCGGTGCCAGCTCGGCGGCCGCTCGGCCACCTTGTCGCCGCCGGGCTGCGGGTTGGATTCCACGATCGTCACGATGACCTCGATCAGACGGCTGCTGGTCGGCCGGCGGTGGCGGACGAACCGACGAGCCGGGCGATGCGCTCCTCGGTCGGGGGATGGGTCTGGAACAGTCCGGCGAAGCTCACCTTACGCCCGGTCAGCGGATTGACGATGTAGGCGGTCGCCTGCGCCGGGTTCACGTCCATCGGCACCTGCCGGGCGGTCGCGTCGAGCCTGGCCAGCGCCCGCGCCAGTGGCAGCGGGTCACCGAGCAGCTCAGCGCCGCCCCGGTCGGCATCGAACTCGCGAGATCGCGACAGCGCCATCTGCATGACCGACGCGGCGATCGGAGCGAGCATCGCCAACACCAGGACCGTCAGCGGGTTGGGGGACTCCTCGTCGTCACCGAACATCCCGGCGAACATCGCCATGTTGGCCACCGCCGAGATGGCGGTCGCTATCGCAGCCGCGATCGATCCGATGAGGATGTCGCGGTGGCGGATGTGAGCGAGCTCGTGAGCGACGACGCCGCGCACCTCGTCGCGGCTCAGCGCGTCCAGGAGCCCCCGGGTCACGCACACGACCGCCGTCGCCTCGTTGCGGCCGGTCGCGAACGCGTTGGGCTGGAGGTCGGGTGAGATGAACAGCCGGGGCGGCGTCAGCCCGGCACGGGTTGCCAGCTGATCGACATCCGCCCGGAGCCAGTCGAGCTCGCCCGGGGCGACCTCACGGGCGCGGGCGGCGCGAACGGCGAGCCGATCAGACGCCCAGTAGGAGGCGCCGACGATGCCGAGACCGAACAGGAGACCGATCAGGGTGCCGGTCGCTCCGCCGAGCAGTGAGCCGACCAGCACCATGAATCCGCCCAGGCCGGCGAGCAGAGCAGCCGTCTTCACGGCGTTGGTGGTGGGTGTGTGGGTCATCGAGCACCTCCTGTGACATCGAGCGCGATGCGCTCGAACCGCACGCCCGGGTACTCCGGGCGCCGACCGGAGGCGATGCCGGAGCCGTCGACGGCCCGCGGGGCGGTCGCTTCGAGGCGGACGTTCATGTTCTGGAACCTTTCAGCGTACGAATGACGACGTTCGCTGAAGGTCTCCCCGCCCTGGCTGGGCTGGCCCCGCCGGTCCCGACCGGGACGTACTGACGACGGACCTCGAGGGGTACTCCCCTTCAGATACTTTCAATCATACCTATTCAGCAGCGTACGTCAACCGTCTTCTCGGCGCGACGCGCGACGCACGCGATCGACGTCGATGAGGGTCAGTCGTTGCGCACGAGATCGGCTGCGGGACGCATGGCGACCCTTCGCTCGGCAGCAGCGCCGAGTGCTGCTGACAGACCGATCGCGATCGCTGCGATGACCACGGACGTGGCCGGTCCCGGTGTGGGCAGCCAGCCGGGACCGACGCCGATTCCGCTACTGACCGCATCGGCGAGGATGCCGAACACGAGCAGCCCGAGCGGTATGCCGAGTGCGACGGCGGCGACCCCGAGCATCGCTCCGGCCACCGCCCCCTGCGCGATGAGCTGGCCGGGCGTGAAACCGATCGCCTTCTCGACGCCGATTCTCCTCGCCGACTCGCGGCTCGACGTCAGCAGTGTCGACAGGAGGTTGACCCCGGCGGTGACGAAGAGCACGAGGGCGATGGCGCGGAGAACGAGCATCAGCGGCTCGAGGTCGGCCCTGCCGGTGTCGAGCACCTCCGAGCGCGCCTGCGGGCCGATCGCACCGGCCAGCGCAGCCGCCACGACGGCCGCGTCCGACCCTGGCGCCACCGAGACCCGGTAGATCTCGGGGATGACTCCCGGCTCAGCCGTGGTCAGGTCCTCGAGCCGGTAGCGGAGGATCTCACCGCTGTCCTCGGTGTCGCGGTACCACCCGACGACCTCCACACTGATCGGAGCGGTCCCGGCGAGGAACTCGACGCGGTCGCCCACCGACACGTCGAATCGCTGCATGAACCCGTACCCGACGATCGCCTCGCCCGGCGCCCGCAACGGTCGTCCTTCGGCGATGAGGTAGGCCGCTGCGGTTGGATCACCGCCGGTGGCCACCGACAGGAAGGCGCCATCGCGGTAGGTGCTGCGTCGCTCGACGCCGCTGAACCACTGCTCCACACCCGGGGTCTCGGCGAGCACTCGCTCCACGGCGCCCGGATCCGCCTCACCGGGGATCAGCGCGACGTCCCACGGGTCGCCGGCTCTCGCCGCATCCGTGGTCACCAGGTCGATCGCCGAGACGAAGCCCACCGACACGACGCTCCCGATCACCGCCACACCGATCGCGAGGGCGGCCAACCCGCTTCGCCCCGGCTGGCTCGCGGCCTGCTGGGCGCCGAGCAGCGAGAGCCGTCCAGGCAGCCGGCTGGCGTGGCGGTTGAGCCAGCTCACGCGTCCGGGCGGCACGTCACGCAACACGTCGGTGACCGGCCGCCGCGCCACGGCGCGGGCCGGCACGATGGTGGCCGCACCCAGCAGCACCACGATGGCCGTGATGCAGACCAGGAGCCCGAACAGCGACCAACTCGGATCCTGTGGCCCCAACGTCCGGCCGATTCCGATCTGGAAGACAGGTGCCAGGAACCCGGCGATGAGCCAGCCGAGCACGCCGGCGAACAACCCGAGCACGAGGTTCTCGAGGAGCAGCGCCGACATGATCTGGCGTGGTGTCGACCCGATCGCTCCCATGAGGGCGATGTCGCGCCGTTGGGTCACGATGCGCATCGCCGTGGAGCCGGCGATGACCACCGCCGCCACGACCAGCACGAATGCGCCGAACGCGGCGACGAAGGACCCGAACACGCGGTCGAGGGTGAGGAAGTCGCCTCGGGTGTCCAGCCACGAATCGGTACCGTCGATTCCCTCGACACCGGTTGCCGCCTGCTCCTCGACGAACGGGTCGGCCGCCGCTGGATCGTCGAACCGCAGGTACCCGACCGAATAGACGCGGTCGTCCGCAGCGAAGCGTCCGAGGCCGGCCGGTGTGACCCAGGTCCGGCCCGGTTCGCACTGGGGGTACAGGCAGTCGGTGAAGTTGACCGCAGTGCCGACCACCGAGAACATGACCTCGCGCCCGGCGAGCCGCAGCGTGATCGAGTCACCGACG
The DNA here is from genome assembly GCA_963700425.1 of uncultured Microthrixaceae bacterium. Taxonomy (GTDB): domain Bacteria; phylum Actinomycetota; class Acidimicrobiia; order Acidimicrobiales; family Microtrichaceae; genus CAVOXO01. The sequence continues at coordinate 268,822 of CAVOXO010000003.1, forward strand.
TCGATGCCGAGATCGGTCGACAAGCTGTAGTCGAGCACGATCTCGTCGACGGAGGCCGCCCAGCGACCGGCTCGAATGGGTGGATGGTTGACGAGGATGTCAGGCGAGCCGAGCGCGGTGGCCTCGATCGGCACGATCTCCCCTGACGACGTCAGCTCGATCCCGCCCAACGCATCGAACGGCCCCGACGACTCGACGACCCTCGGATCGCTCGCCGCCGCCGCGATCGCGCCACCGTCGCCGTACACCACCAGATGCGCCACGTTCGCCTCGTCGGCGGCTGCGTCGAGCAGGGGGGCGCCCTGACGGACCACGACGAGTCCCACCGCGATCGCGACCGCCGCCAGCACCAGGACCGCGGACGTCGCGACCAGACCACCTCGACGGCGGCCGCGCAGCCCCGCGCCCACCAGCACCGCGATCCCGCCGCTCACGGCGTCTCCGCGACCCGCGGGGACTCGGCATCGACGATCTGGCCGTCGAGAAGATGGATGACGCGATCCGACTCGGCCGCCACGTCGTGGTCGTGGGTGACCATCACGATCGTCTGGCCGGCATCGTGTTGGTCCCGTAGCACCTCCAGCACCAACCCGGCCGAGACGCTGTCGAGGGCACCGGTCGGCTCGTCGGCCAGCAGCAGGTCGGGACGATTGGCGATCGCGCGTGCGATCGCCACGCGCTGCTGCTCGCCGCCCGACAGCGTCCCGGGGAGGTCCCGCTCGTGCCCTGCCAGGCCGAGGGTCCCGAGCAGTTCCCGCGACCTCGACCGCGCCTCGCGACGCGACACCCCCGCCAGTCGCTGCGGAAGCTCGACGTTGGCCGACACGTCGAGATGAGGGATGAGGTTGTACTGCTGGAACACGTATCCCACGCGTCGGCGCCGCAGACGCGCACGATCGGGACCGGTGAGCGCCGTGATCTCCTCACCGCCGAGGCGAATCGAGCCGGCATCGGGAAGATCGAGGCCACCCAGGAGGTGCAGCATCGTCGACTTGCCACACCCGCTCGGCCCCATGGCCGCCACCCACTCGCCGCCCTCGACATCGAGCGACAACCCACGCAGCACCGGCCGCTCGACATGGTCGGTACGAAAGGACTTCTCGAGACCCTCGGCCTCCAACAGCGCTGACATGCCGCATTCTCCGTAGCGCCGGCCCGGTGTCGGTAGAGGCCAAGGTCCCGGGGTCACGGCCCATCGACACCCACCCATGGGTTCGTGGGCTCACCCACCACCGGGACGTTGGCCCCTGTCGCGCACTCCCGCATCCCCACGATACTGAGAGGTGGGGACAGTGTTGCGATGACATGTGGGGAGGAGGCGCACGTGCCGAGCAAGGCCGACCGTCGCGAAGCGGCCATCGACCTGACGGGCAGGACGATCACGACCTTCGTCCTCCAGGCGATCCATCAAGCTCTCGATGGGGTCGAGGTCGGTGACCGGGTCGAGGCGATCACCGAGCCACTCCCGGCGATCGACGCCGACATCCAGGCGTGGTCCGACGCGACCGGGAACACCATCGCGGAGGTGACACCGGACGGCCGGGGCCGCCGGTAAGTGATCGAGAAGGGCCCGCCCCGTCGCTCGGGGCGCAAGCTCGCCGGCATCATCTCCGACGACGGCCTCTTCGAGCTGCTCTCCCCTCTCGGATTCGCGCTCGCCGCCGCCCTCGAGGGACACGACGTCTCCCTCTACTTCCAGGGGCCCGCCGTCCGCGTCCTGTCCAAGGGCTTCACCGCGCGGATGCATGGCATCGGTCGGCCCTTCAGCCGCTTCCCTCGCAACGGCCTCGCCAGGGTCGGACACATCTCACCCCAGGAGAAGCTGATCCAGCTCCAGGAGCTCGGCGCCCGCCTCTTCGTCTGTGGGCCGTCCATGGACCACTACAAGGTCGACCCCATCGACCTCGCCGTCGACGCGACCGTTGGGGCCTAGGTCACCTTCATGGAAGAGCTCGGCACGGCCGACATCCACCTCGCCGCCTGGTGGACGACCAGCGGGATCGGCGTCTCAGGCCGGACCCGATCCGCCGTTCATCTGAGGGTCCCACCCCACCCGGGACGTGGCCGAAGCCGGGGCGGGGGCATAGAGTCTCGCCTCGTCCTTGCATCCGACGCCCTGGGGGAATGATGAGTGGAACGGTCGTTGCGGATCGGTCGCCTGACGGACCTGATGACGCGCCCAGGCACGAGCCCCTCCCCGACCCCGAGTACCTGCCCACGCGCACGCTCGACGAGCGGATCGCCCGGGGCCGGAGTGCCCGCCGGGTGCACCCACTCGACCGGCACGCCGCCTGGCGGCCGGCCGTGCATCGGGCGGACCCGATCGCGCTGCTGGAACGCCAGGCGCAACGACGCGAAGCGACACTGATCCCGCTGCGATACGGCCGGATGGCCAACTCGCCCTTCGCGTTCTACCGCGGTGGCGCGGCGATCATGGCCGCTGACCTCTCATCGACACCGACGGCGGGGTTCAGGGCCCAGCTCTGTGGGGACGCGCACCTCTTGAACTTCGGGATGTTCGAGACGCCGGAACGCTCCCTGGTCTTCGGGCTCAACGACTTCGACGAGACACTTCCCGGCCCCTTCGAGTGGGATGTCAAACGACTCGCCGCCAGCGTCGAGATCGCGGCCCGCGACCTCGGACTCGGGCGATCCGTCCGCGAGACCGCAACCGTCGCATCCGTTCGCGCATACCGCGCCGCGATGGACGACTTCGCCTCCATGCGCAATCTCGAGGTGTGGCACGCGCGCCTCCCCGCGAAGAGGTTCCAGAAGTACCTCCAGAAGCGGGCCGACGGCGCCGGCCAGGCCGTTCGCAAGAAGATCCGCAAGGCGCTCACACGGGACCACCTCCGTGCCTTCGACCGCCTGGTCTATGAGGACGACGACGGTCTCCGCTTCGTGAGCCGGCCACCGCTGATCGTGCCGGTCGAGGAACTCCTGGACCAGCCCCAACGCGAACGCTACGTCGAGGTGATCCGGGAGTTCCTCCAGCAGTACCGGTCGAGCCTCCCACCCCATGCCCGAATGCTCATCGAGTCCTACAGGTTCGTCCACATGGCACGCAAGGTCGTCGGCGTCGGGAGCGTCGGTACCCGTGCCTGGGTGGTCCTGCTCATGGGCCGGCACACCGACGACCCGCTCCTGTTGCAGCTCAAGGAAGCGCAACCATCGGTCCTCGAACCCTACGCCGGCGCGTCCGTCGTGCCCTCACACGGCCAACGAGTCGTCGAAGGACAGCGGCTGATGCAGTCGGCCAGTGACGAGTTGCTCGGCTGGTACCGCCTCCGGGCTCTCGACGACCAGTGGCACGACTTCTACGTGCGCCAACTCTGGGACGGCAAAGCCTCCATCGAGGTCGCCGACCTCGATGGCGCCGGCCTCACCGCCTACGCAGAGATGTGCGGCTGGACCCTCGCACGAAGCCACGCCCGTTCGGGCGAACGCATTGCCATCGCCGCCTACCTGGGTGACAGCGACCGCTTCGACCGAGGGATCGGGGAGTTCGCCGCCGTCTACGCCGACGCCAACGAATCTGACCACCAACGACTACTCGACGCCATCGACACCGGACGCCTCGAGGCGAGCACCGGGATCTGACCCGACGCAGACGCCCCGGCCCCAGCCCCTCGGCAGTCGGTGGCGACGGCCGGCCGGATTCGACGACATGGGCCGTGTGGCCGCCGGACCGAACCACCGCCGAGGTCTGCGCTGCCACATCGGCAGCCTGATCCGTCACGCCATCGTGTCCACGAACCCGTGGCAACGCCAGTCCCCCGCGTCAACCCGGCGAGCGGTTCGCCGATATCGGATCGACCCGCGACCACGGCCGCGCTGCCGGCACCCGCAGCCGTCAGCCGGGCGTGTCGCCGCGGGCCAGCGCCGGGACCATCGGCGGATGATCGACGAACTCCCCGTCGAGTCGTCGTCCACCCATCAGGAAGTGGAACTCGTCGCGATGGAATCCGTACCGGGAGGACCCCGCCAACAGCAACGCCATCGACGCCACCGTGGCGACGTAGACGCCCGTCGGGAGCCACCGGACACGGCGCCGGCCCGTGCCTAGGTGCGCTGGTCGCCCTGCGGCGCCGCCCAGTCGGTCGGAATGTCCCCGCCGCCCTCGGGACTCAGACGTGAGCGAACAGCGGATCGGGTGGGAAGCGCGGCAATCGGGCCCGCGAACAGAACCTCGCCGAGCCGGTAGTCCGGCGCCTCCGAAATCAGGCCCGGCGGCACGTGGCTGAAGATCCCGCACAGATCGTCGACGTCGGCGACCGAGTTCATCCGCAGGAGCACCAGGTTGTCGCATTGGGAGACCACGTTGGCGTGGACCTTCGACGGCCGCTGGGTCGCGACCAGAAGGTGGAGTCCGTACTTGCGGCCTTCGGCGGCGATGGCGATGCCCAGTCCGGTGGCGGACGTCTCCAGAGCGGATTCGGGGTGGGCGGGAAAGATGTTGTGGGCCTCGTCGACCACCACCAGAACGGGGTGTTTCTCCTCACGGCGCATCCACAGCCGCCGCAACGTCGCGGCGGCGACGAGCTGACGCTCGGCGGCCTCGCCGAAGCTCCCGAGATCCAGGACGAAGCACTGGTCGCCGAAGGGACGATTCTCGACCAGCGAGCTCTCACCCGAACGACACCACAGATCCCAGTCGGCCACGGCGAGGTTCTCGATTCGAAGTGCCAGCCGACGGCCTTCCTCCGATCCCGACGAGATCGCCGCCTCCATCACGTCGTGGAGCGAATGGGGGAGCGGGAGGGACTCGACCGCTCGCCGGAGGGCGCCGAAGGCATCGAGATCGGCCACGGGGTCGAGTTGCAGCAACAGGGCCTGGCCCTCGGTGGTGAGGTCGCTGAAGTGGATCGCCAGGGTCTGGTCACCACCGTGCCCCCTGGCCCGTGCGACCACGACGCGATCGGCAAGGGCACGGTAGGCGTCCGCAGCAGGGTCGGCGGCGGCGTCGTCACGCAGCTCGGCGAGATGAACGTGGTCGGAGTTCGGATCCAGGATGATCATCGGAAGCGACGTGGCCAGGCGCAGCCGCTCGAGGATCACGCCCGTCGTATAGGTCTTGCCCGACCCGGACTGACCACAGAGGAACGTGTGGCGGGCGAAGCCCTGGGATCGCAGCGACACTGCGACGTCGGGCCGGCCGACGACGGTACCGACGCCGAAGGTGTGTCGACCTTCCGACATCGCGGTGACGACCTGGTGAGTCTCGTCGTCGGTCGCGGTCCGGAACGGCCCCTCCCCGAAACCGTTGATGGGGGCGGTCGTATCGAGACCGGTGTCGTCGAGCCGACCCAGGAGCGCGATCGACCCCGTGACGAATCGACTCGTGGTCCGGTGGGGCCGCCCGACGTCGGCCCCACCGGCGACGTCGGTGAGGGGCCGTTCCGCCAGGTCGAGTGATTCGATCTGGCCCACCACCGGGCTCGATTCGCCGTTGTCGATGATCACGAGCCCCCCGAGGGACAGCCCGCCGCCCAAGGGCGCAACGACGTTGCCGTGTCGTCCCCCGAGGCTGAACGCCACCGGAAGCGTCGGAATCGGCTCGCCGAGAGGTCGGCCGTTCTCCGAGATCTCATCCGCGCTGGACATGGCACCTCATGTGGTCACCTCTCGGGGTCAGTGATGTCGACGAGTATCGCGAAACGCCGCCTCGTCGCGGGATTCCTCGTCCGAGCCGGACGCGACATCGAAGAACCGGCCGACTGCGGGCCATCGGGCGGGGATTCGGCGGAGACCCGGCAGAGCGAACACCAGGTCGGAGATGCTGCCGAACCGTTCGAAGATCACCGCGTCGAGCACGAAGGTCGCGGTCATGAGCCGTCCGATGATGAACAGCCATCCCAACAGGGCGACGGCCAGGCCGAAGGCCCCCATGGTCTCCGAGGCACGGCTGATCTTCTCGGGAAGGTAGTACTGCATGAACCAGTGAAGTCCGGCCATGGATGCGCCCAGCAGAACAGCTCCGGGCAGGAGGGCGCCCGGATCGCTCGTGCCTCTCGGCAGGGTCCAACTCACCACGAACCAGCCGACGGCGTAGAACACACCCCCGACCGCCAGGCTCGTCGTCGCGATCGCGATCCCCGTGCCGTCACGGAACCGGTTGATGACGCCGACCACGATGATCGTCACGATCAGGAGGCCCGACACCGATGCGGCCATCCGTGCGGTGGCCCTTCCGTCGCGGCCGGAGAGCCGCCACGCGCCCGCCGAGCAGGCCGACAGGACCTTTGTGAGGCTCCGCCCGGCCCACAGCATGAGACCCAGCCCGCTGACGATCAACACCACGCTGCTGCGTTGGGCGGTCTGTGCCGCACTCTGAACCTCGTCGGCGACCGAGCCCGTGACGGACCCGGCGTCGAGCATCGACGCGACGGCGTTCTTGCCCCCGAGAGCGGTGAGCAGCCCGACGACGAAGATCACGCCGGGGATCTCGAAGAGGAAGAGGCGGAGCGCGACCGCGCTGCCGAGAACCGAACCGAAGACGTCACGGTCACGCTCGATCAGCAGAACGGCGAGGTCGAGAGGCACGAAGGTCGCCGCGTCTCTCCTCGACGACGCCACCGATGAACTCGGCGGCATCGTCGACCTTCCGTCGTTGGCGTGCCATCAGGCTCAGGTCACGCGCCTCGTCGTCGCTCTCGCCGCGGTCGTCGCCCCTCACCTGTCGTAGGCATCGGAGTGCCCGCCGTTCGATGATCCCGATGAATGTGCCATCTCCCGACTCCTTCCGCCGAGGCCGCCCGAGAAGGCTAACCGCTCACGGCGCCGGATCGACCGGGCTCGACGGCGACATGACCCAGTCGGCCGACGGACGTCACGTTCTGTTCTCGTCGCTGGCCACCAACCTCGTTCCGGGCGACACCAACGCCGGCAACCCGATGACGCTCGCCGGTCTCGATCTCTTCGTGAGGACATGGTCGCCGACACCACCCGTCGCGTCTCGGTGCAGCCCGACGGCACCGAGTTCCCCAACGTCGACCCCGAGGTTTCCCAAGTCGGCGCTCACGGGGCCATCTCGCGCAACGGACGGTTGGTGATCTTCACCGTGCGCGCCGACCCCGGCGGATCCGACACGAAGATCTACCGCCACGACCTCGTCGCGGCCCGGACCTCACGTCTCGTCAGTCTCACCGGATCCGACCCGTTCCCCATCGGGCCTCCTGATGTCTCCGACGAGGGGGCGATCGTGGCATTCCCGGCGTTGGTACCGGGCGGTGCGCGCCGCGCCGTGGTCCTCGACGCCGCCAACAGCCTGACCGACATCGGCAGTGCCGAGGACAGCAATCCCCGCCTGTCGGGCGACGGGCGCTTCGTGGCGGCCGACGACCTCTTCGTCGCAGACCTCGACACCGATGCCCCCGACGTGGTGGCCGGTATCCCGACGACGGGATGGAACACGTTCGTGCGGACGCTGTCGACGGGGTCGCTCCAGAACGTCACCGCGGGTCACGATGATCTCTTGCGTCGGCAGGCGTGGGGTGGCCGGTTCCTCTCCGCCGACGGCACCCGCGTGGTGTCCCAGGGTTCGGTGGCCGGCGTGAACGCCATCTGGTCGCATCCGGTCGACTGGGTGAACGGGGCGCGCGGGAGGCGTCCCACGGCCTCGAGCTGCGTCGGTAGGGTTGGGCCCGACAGCGGCGCGGTGACAACCGATCACCGGGCCCCTAGGCGAGGAGAACGGCAATGACGACAATGGATGAAGCACTGGACGGCGCAGCGACCCTTCTGGAGGAAGCACCCGACGCGATCGCGGCGATCGTGACGGAGAGGGCGCAGCTCTCCGCCGATGCCGTGGGGGTCGCCGCCGACGTCGCCGCCGCCACCGCCGATGAGGCGGTCAAGGTCGCCCGCCGGTTCGGGTTGAAGAAGGTGTTGATCCTGCTGGGCCTGGCCGTACTCGTCGGGTTCGCAGTGTCGTACTCGAAGAAGAAGTCGGCGGAGTCGTCGTATGAGTCCTGACCGACGTTGACGGTCGGATGCGTGTGGTCGACCGTCGAGGGAGGTCTTCGTGACTCGGCCCGAATCCTCCGAACCACTGTTCGGGACCCACACCGCCCTGGCGGTTCAGAACTTCGAGATCTCCGGCGAGTCCGTTCCCTGGGTGTTGGTGGACGCGCTGTTGGCGATCAAGGCCGCCGCGGCGGAGGTCAACGCGCGCCGACCAGGCGACACCGGGGTGGATGTTGAGACGTCGGACGCGATCATCTCCGCCGTCGCGGAGGTTCGGGCCGGCGGGTTCGAGAGCCACTTCCCCGTCGACGTCTTCCAGACCGGCTCGGGCACCTCCACCAACATGAACGTCAATGAGGTGGTCGCAACCCTGGCGAGCCGACGGCTCGGAAGGGAGATCCATCCGAACGACCACGTCAACGCGTCGCAGTCGTCCAATGACACGTTTCCGGCTGCCATCCGTGTCGCCGCACTCGGGGGCGTGGTGGAGGGCCTTCTTCCCTCGCTCGATCGGCTTCGCGGCGAACTCCGCCGAGCGGCGGTCCGCTTCGAGTCGGTGGTCAAGGCCGGTCGGACTCATCACATGGATGCCACACCGGTGATGCTCGGCCAGGAGTTCGGCGGCTACTCGACCCAGATACGCCAGGCGATGGATCGCCTCGGCGACGGCCTCGATCGCCTCGGGGCTCTTCCGATCGGTGGGACTGCGACGGGAAACGGCCTGAACGCCCCGATCGGTTTCGGACGCGAGGTTGCCGGGCTGTTGGCGGCGGAGACCGGTCTACCGATCACCGAAACAGACGAGCATTTCTCTGCACAGGGATCCCAGGATGCTCTGGTGGAGTTGTCGGGACACCTGCGGGGAACGGCTGTCGCGTTGTTCAAGATCGCCGGCGACATCCGGTTGATGGCGAGCGGGCCGCGTACCGGCCTGGCCGAGATCACGCTGCCGTCCCTGCAACCCGGATCATCGATCATGCCGGGAAAGGTGAACCCCGTGATGTGCGAGGTCGTGACCCAGGTCGCCGTTCAGGTCATCGGCAACGACTCGGCTGTCGCGTTCGCCGGATCCCAGGGAACCCTCGAGCTCAACGTGTTCCTCCCGGTGATCGCCAGAAACGTCCTCGACACGATCGCGCTGCTGAGCAGTGCCGCCGATTCCTTCGCCACCCGCTGCGTGGCGGGCATCGAGGCGAACGCCGATGTGTGCCGCTCCTATGCAGAGTCGACGCCGGCCATCGCCACCGCCCTCAATTCCCACCTCGGATACGACGAGGTCGCCGACATCGTGGCCGACTCCGCGGCGACCGGCCGGACCATCCGCGAGGTCGTCCTGGATCGCGCGCTGCTGTCGGCCGAGGTGCTCGACGCCGCGCTCGACGTCGACTCGATGGCCCGAGGCACGAACCCGCCCGCGTGATGGCGGGTCGATCCGCCGTTGCGGGGGTCGCCCGCCCGAGCCTCTAGAGCGAGGGGATGCACCGCCCTCGCCCGGCTTCGCGAAAACCGGCTCGATCGCCGGCCGCCAGTTCGATCAGTCCGGGTCGGGCCTCGGGAGACATGATCTGCGACTGGTCGCCCACGTGGGCGAGGCCGACGAGGTGCCCCAGTTCGTGAACGATGACGGCGCGGACCTGCTCGGGTCCGTCAGGGATGGTCATGACCGCCGCGAGGTCGGGTCCGTCGAGCGACACCGAACCGGTCACCAGGACCTCCCGAACGTTGCCGTCGGAATCCACGGCCTCGACCGGGATGGACCCGGCGACCCCGATGACGGCTCCCGCCAACATCGGGTCGTCGGCCGGTGTCGACCATGAAATGAGCACCGGAGCCCACACGTCTCCGTATCGGTCGGGCTGAAAGGCCTCCCGGTCGAACGAGGGTGTCTCCTCTGTCGATCCCACGTCCTCGAAGACGAGACCGGTGGCGTCGCCGACGGACGCGAGCGCCTCGTTCAAGATGAGGTCCCCGCCCTCTGGCATGTCCTTTGCGTTGACGACGAAGCGGATGGGCCGGCACGGGTCGTAGACAACGGGGCTGCCGTCGGTGCGCTGCGTGGAGATGAACCGGAACGGACCGGGGTCGCCCGACCGATCTGCCGGCCGACCCAGCGGCTCGGTCGAAGGATTCTCGACGGGAGTCGGGCGCGGCTCTCCGCTGGTCCCGTCGTCGAGCGGCACGGCGGGGCGTGAGACAGGGTCGGGCAACGCGATGTCGGACATCGAATAGCGCGGTCCCTCGGACCGCTGATCCCGTGTCATCACTCCCGAGAAATCGATCGTCACAGCGAGTACCCCGAAAGCCGCGACGACACACACCGACAGCGCAACGACGAGGCTCCTCATCGCGAGGGTCGCGGTCCGGCGCCGCTTGTCCTCGGCTGCCCTCGTCCGGGCGAGCGCAGCGCTCTGTTCGGCCATCAGCCGCTGTTGTTCCATCTGGGCCCAATGCTGGTGGTGGGCCTCTCTCAGCCATCGATCGGGCGGCGGCGGCACGAGTGGGCCGCTCGGGTCGTTCCCGCTCTCCCGGGGTCCCACCCAGGAGCCACCGGTCGGGAGACCTTCGCCCTCCTCCATCACTGTGACTGTACCCGCGCCCCGTTCGGAGGGCCGAGGGCATCGGCGATGTGCGGGATCGTGCATCCGGACGCGTCGGACGTGGCGTAGAAACTAGGGAGTGGCGGCAACGCGTCCGCCCTACGGGAGACTCGCTCATGACGGCATCAACGATCACCAGGTCCGACGGCGACATGCTCGAGGTCGGCGACGACACGTTCGCCAGGCTTCGGAGGTACAACCTGGTCATGGGTGTCCTGCACGCGGTGTCGGGCACGCTCATGGTGGTCCTGGCCAACGATTTCGTCGTCCAGGTGTCCACGTTCACGCTCAACGGCCCTCCGGGGACGCCGTTGTCGGACGGGTCGATCAGCGAGGTCTGGTCGTTCCGCCTGGCTCTCGGCACCGCTGCGTTCCTCTATCTCTCCGCCCTGTTCCACTTCGTCGTCGCGTCGGGGCCCGGGTTCGCCGTCTACCGGAGGGAGCTCCGGGCGGGACGCAATCGGTTCCGTTGGGTCGAGTACTCGCTGTCGGCCACGCTGATGCTGATCCTGATCGCGCTGGTGTCGGGCATCACCGATGCCGCGGCACTCATCGCCATCGCCGGAGCCAACGTCGCCATGATCCTGTTCGGGTGGGTCATGGAGATGGTCAACCCGCCGGGCAGGGTGGTGTGGTGGTCGCCGTTCTGGTTCGGCTGCATCGCGGGGATCGCTCCCTGGGTGGCTCTCGTCGTCTCGGTGGCCTACAGCGCCTCACGATCCACCACGGGCGGCCCACCCGGATTCGTCTACGGGATCATCGCCACGATCTTCGTGGCCTTCAACTGCTTCGCTGTCAACCAGTGGCTGCAGTATCGCCGCACCGGCCGCTGGGCGTCGTACGTCTTCGGTGAGTCCGTGTACATCGCGCTCAGCCTTGCTGCCAAGAGCCTGCTCGCGTGGCAGATCTTCGCCAACACCCTGATCGACTGAGCACCGGTCGCCTCTCAGATGCCCCTGGTCGCGCCCCCGTCAACGGGCAGAGCGGTCCCGGTCACGAATCGGGCCTGTTCGCTGCACAGAAATGCCACGATCGCCCCGAAGTCGGCAGGGTCGCCCACCGTGCGGGTGGGGACGTCGGCGACCAGCCGGTCGAGATCGCCTTCATGGAGCGACGCAAGGCGGTCGGTGCGGTGGATGCCGGGCTGCAGAGAGTTGACGGTGACCCCGCGAGGGGCCACTTCGCTGGACAGCACCTTGAGAAAGCCCGTGACCCCGGCCCGGGCGGTGACCGAGGCCATCAGATTCGCGATCGGCTGGCGGGCGCCGATCGAGGTGATCGCCACCACCCGACCCCAGCCCGCGGCCGTCATGGACGGGATCGCCCGCCGGCACATGGCCACCGTCGACAACAGGTTCAGATCCAGGGCGGCGCGGTAGTCGTCGATTCCCGTGGAGGAGAAGGTGCCCGGCGGCGGACCACCGGCGTTGGCGACGAGGATGTCGACCCCGCCGAGAGCCTCCTCCGCCTCGTGGACGAATCCCTCGGCGCCCTCGGGCGAGGAGACGTCGGCCACCAGGGCGGTGATCTCGGGTCCGTTCGCGGCCAGCCGGTCGCGAGCCTCGGCGAGTCGGGCCTGATCCCGACCGCAGATGGCGACGCGGGCTCCCTCGGCGGCCAGTGCCGCTGCCGCTGCGAAACCCAGTCCGCCCGACGAGGCGGCGACTGCCGCCCGCTTGCCCCCGAGTCCAAGCTCCATCGGGGGCGAACAGTAGTCGTGCCGACGGGTACCGTGGGCCCGACATCCCGAAGCGTCGCCCGCGACGAACCGACCGAGGAGTACCGAGAATGTCGACCCAAGCCGACGTCGTGGGCCAGGTGACCAACGGTGCCGGGCAGCCCGACATGGCCGGGAACCTGTTTCCGGTGAGTGACGAACTGGACGTGTCCGACTGCGGGGTCACCGGGACCCTGCCGGACGGGCTGCGCGGATCGTTCATCCGAAACGGCCCCAACCCGGCGTTCGAGCCCATCGGGCGCTATCACATGTTCGACGGTGACGGCATGCTCCACGGCGTCACGTTCGGCGATGGCGGGGTGTCGTATCGAAACCGCTGGATCCGGTCACGCGGTCTCGGTGCGGAGCTGACCCAGGGTCACGCGATCTACCCGGGGCTCGGTGACGTGATGTCGTTCCCCGACCGGTCGCTGACCGGGGACGCCGGGCCGGTGAAGAACCCGGCCAACACCCACATCATCCGCCATGCGGGCCGGTACCTCGCTCTGTGGGAGGGCGGAGTGCCCACCGAGGTGACCTCGACGCTCGAGACGGTCGGTGAGTACAACTTCGACGGCCGTCTGGCGGGGTCCATGACCGCTCACCCGCGCCTCGACCCCCGCACCGGGGAGATGCTGTTCTTCGCGTACTCGTTGTTCGAGCCGTATCTCCGGTATCACGTCGTCGACGCGGACGGCACGCTCTCGCACAGCGTCGAGCTCGATCTGCCTGCGCCGGTGATGATGCACGACTTCATCATCACCGAGGAGCACGCCGTCTTCCTGGATTCGCCCGTCGTGTTCAACATGGAGACCATCGGCGAGGGCCCCATGGTCAGTTGGCGGCCCGAGAACGGGACCCGCATCGGGGTGATGCCGCGGCGTGGCGACGCCCACAGCATCACCTGGTACGAGATAGACGCCGGGCACGTGCAGCACTTCTGGAACGGATGGGTCGAAGGCGATCGCATCGAGTTCTCGGGGTCGCGCTTCGACGCCCCCAATTTCGGCATCGACCCGAACGCGCCGCTCGAGGAGTCGGCGGCGAGCCCCGAGCCCGGCCGCCCCGCCCGCTACTGGGTCGACCTGGCGAAGGGGACCGCGGGGTGGGAGCAGATGGACGATCTGGGCGGTGACTTCAACCGGATCAACGACGACTTCAACGGAATCCGCAGCCGCTACCTCTACATGTCGGCGATGGTGAGCGCCGGTCGTGCCATCGGCGACTTCGACACGATCGTCAAGTACGACGACGTCACCGGGGAGCGCACCGAGTGGTTCGCGGGTAGGAGCGGACACGTGGGTGAGAACGTGTACGCGCCCGACCCCCAGGGCACCTTCGAGGACGACGGGTGGATTCTCAACGCCGTGTACGACGACGACCGCGACGCCACCGACATCGTCGTGCTCGACGCTCACGACGTGGCGGCCGGTCCGATCGCCACGGTTCACATGCCCCGCAGGATCCCCTTCGGATTCCACGCCAACTGGTTCGCCGCCGACTGACCGGTTGGCATCGCCGCGACGCCGGCTACCGCGTTTGCTCCCGGCCGGTGCGGTGGCGCGCTCGTCACGCCGGAGCCCAGTCGACCTGGGACGATCGATGGAATCCGACACCAGCATCCGTGAGGGCGGGTCCGTGCCTGGCGAGGCGTCCCCGATAGTCGTCCCATGAGCGACCCGACCGCGGGGACCACCCGATCTCCGCGAGGCCGAGAATCCTCGGGTAGACCAGCAGCTCGAGGTCGTCCTCGGTGGCCACGGTCTCGGTCCACAGCGGACCCTCGACGCCGATCACCTGCTCCTCGGTGAAGCCGTCGGCGACGGGGTCCCACCCGTACGCAGTGTCGACGTCGACGTATCCTGCCCAGTTCAGCCCGATCGGTGTCTCCTCGGAGTACTTCATGTCGAGGTAGGCGTGCGCGGCCGGCGACGCGATGACCAACGAGCCCTTCGTGGCCGCGAACGCGCCTTGGCAGGATCCAACCAGTGCTGGGTGATCGACGCCTCACCGAGACCGGCGGCGCCGGCTTCCTCCCATCCCACCACGGTCTTGCCGGCACGTCTGGCCGCCGTGACGGCCAGATCGACGAGCTCGTGGTACTCGTCTTCATCGAGCGCCAGTGCCTCGTCCCCGCCGATGTGGAGGAAGGGCCCCGGTGTCATTCCCGCCATCTCCGAGATGACGTCAGCGATGAAGCCGGGTGTGGCGGTTGCGTCCAGCGAGAGGGCGCTCTGTCCGAAGGGGACGACCCCGGTCAGGTCGGTGGCCGTGCCGCTCTCGTTCAGTTCGGGATAGGAGGCCAGGGCGGCGTTGACGTGGCCCGGCAGATCGATCTCGGGTACCACGGTGATGAAGCGGGCGGCCGCGTAGTCGACGATCTCCGCGAAGTCGTCGGCGGTGTAGAAGCCGCCCGGGCCCTCATCGATGTCGATTGATGCCCCGACGGCGGTGAGCTCGGGCCACGACTCCATCTCGATGCGCCATCCCTGGTCGTCGGTGAGGTGGAGGTGGAGCCGGTTGATCTTGTAGTGCGAGACGAGATCGATCTGACGCTTCACGACGTCCGCCCCGAAGAAGTGGCGTGACACGTCCACCATGATCCCTCGCCACTCGAAACGGGGGTGGTCCTCGATCGTCACCATCGGGAGGCGTCGCCCCGCCGGAGGCCCGTGCTCCGTCGTGGCTCCGTCGACCGGGGCCTCGGGGTCACCGAGAGCGAGCTGCCGGAGCGTCTGACCGCCGTAGAAGAGCCCCGCGGCACCCGCTGACGTGATGCGCACACCGTCGGCGTCGACCTGGACGCGGTACCCCTCGTCGCCGAGGTCCACGAGTCCGTCGTCGACGGTCACGTCGATGTCGCCGTTCGAGGCCACGATCCGCAGGGGTCCCAGAGCCGACGACATCGACTCGGCCAGGAGGTGCGCCACGTCCGTGCTCTCGGCATCCGAGGAGATCGTGGCGTCTGCAGGGAGGTACAGGTGACCGTCGCCGGGGGTCACCTTCGCGGGCAGGGGTATCAGCGCGAGGGGTCCCACCGGTTCGTCATCGGTGACGAGGGACTCCTCGGGCATCGGGTCGGGTGCATCGTCCGCGGCCTCGTCTCCGCCGCATCCCCCCGCCACCACCGTGAGAGCGCCGGCCACCCGAAGCGCTCGACGCCATGCCATCGCCGAACTCTATCGGTGGGTGGTCATCGGTCACCGGGCCGCGTGGACACCGGCCATCGCTGCTACGTTGATCCCAACCCCCGACTCCGGTCGGGTGGCGTCGGCTCCTCGAGCCGGCGGGCCGCAGGCGATCTTCATCACCGTCGGCCACGCTCCCGCTGCCGCGACGCAGCCCACGGCCCCGGTCGTGCCGGGAGCTCCGAACGGGCCTGTCGCGTCCCCACAGTGCGCGCACCCCCCGCCGCCTGTGTACCAAATCCAGGAGTAACAACGTGTCACGATTCACCGATCTCGGTCTCCCCGATGACGTCTGCGCGGCCCTTGCGGCGCGCGGCCTCGTCGAGGCCTTCCCGATTCAAGCAATGGCCATTCCACCCGCCCTCGCCGGCCGCGACGTCTGCGGCCGGGCACCGACGGGCTCGGGCAAGACCCTCGCCTTCGGATTGCCGCTCGCTCAGCGCGTAGGACGCGCCCGAGCCAAACGGCCCCGCGCCCTCATTCTGGCGCCGACCCGCGAGCTCGCCGCCCAGATCCAGGACGAACTGGAGATGTTGCTGGCCCCCCACGGCCGCACCGTCGCCTCGTTCTACGGCGGCGTGAACATGAACCCTCAGATCAAGGCCCTTCGCCGTGGTGTCGACGTGGCGGTTGCCTGTCCCGGCCGCCTGGCGGATCTCGTGCGCCGCGGCGACGTGATTCTCGACGAGGTCGAGATCGCCGTCATCGACGAGGCCGACCGTATGGCTGACATGGGCTTCCTCCCCGAGGTGACCCGCCTGTTGGACCAGGTCCGCAAGGATCGCCAGACGCTGTTGTTCTCGGCGACCCTCGACGGCGATGTCGACGTACTCATCAAGCGGTATCAGCGCAACCCCGAGCGCTGCGAGATCGTCCCCGACGAGTCCCACATCGAGCGGCTCGCGCACCACTTCGTGGCGATTCCCCGTGAGACCCGGGTCACGATGGCCGCTGACATCATCACCCACCACGGATCGACCGTCGTCTTCTGCCGCACCAAGCACGGTGCCGACCGGGTCGCCCGCCAGCTCGGCAAGGCGGGAGTGGCCGCGGTCGCCATCCACGGCGGACGGTCGCAGTCCCAGAGGGACCGGGCCCTGGCCTCGTTCGACCGGGGCGCGGCCCAGGCTCTCGTCGCCACCGATGTCGCGGCCCGAGGCATTCACATCGACGACGTCGGATGTGTCATCCACTTCGACATGGCCGGCGACGACAAGGACTATGTCCACCGTTCGGGACGCACCGGACGGGCCGGAGCAGAGGGGGTCGTCGTGACCTTCGTGACCGATGTCGACGGTCCCAAGTTGCGCAAGATGCAGAAGGCTCTGGACCTGCCGATCGGCACGACCGACACCTTCGTGATGGACTCGGCCACCGCCACCGACTCGACCCGGCGGTCGGTCGCCAAGGTCGCCGATGCCCATCGTGTCGCGGCGTCACGCCCCTCAGCGGGAGCGCCGCCGCGCCGACGCGACGGGTCATCCGCTCCGAAGCGGCAGCGTCAGGGACCGAAGAAGGGCTCGCCGTCGTCCAATCGCCGACCCGGAGGCCCCAAGGGATCGGCCAAGGGCGGCCAGAACCGATCTTCCAAGGGTACCCCCAAGGGGTCGGGCGGCCAGAAGAACCGCTCGGGTTCCAACCGCCGGCAGGGCGCGGGCGCCCGGTAGCACGCGGCGTGGGCTCGCGTCACACCTACCGGGTGACGGTCACGTGGACCGGAAACGACGGCGAAGGGACGGCCACCTACCGTTCCTACCGTCGGGACCACGAGATCACCCACGGATCGAACGTGCCCATCGCGGCGTCGTCCGAGCCGGCGTTCCGGGGCGATCCGGAGCGGTGGAATCCCGAGCAGCTCCTCGTCGCGTCGCTGTCGCAGTGCCACATGCTCTGGTACCTCCATCTCTGCGCCCAGGCGGGCGTCGTGGTCGACGCCTACACCGACGACCCCTCGGGCGAGATGGAACTCGAATCGGACGGCGCCGGCGCGTTCGTCGCGGTGGAGCTCCGGCCCCAGGTGACGGTCCGCGATGCGTCGATGGTCGACGCCGCCGAGGCGCTTCACGCGACGGCCCACGCCATGTGCTTCATCTCGCGTTCGGTGTCGTTCCCCGTCGACCACCGACCGACGATCGTCGTCTCCGGAGCCTGACCGTCGAGGGGTTGGTACGGTTCGCTCCGTGGCCGACGACACGACCGCCATCCGGAATCTCCTGTATCGCTACGCCGAGCTCATCGACGACGGCGACCTCGACGGGGTCGGGGCCCTGTTCGAACACGCCGTGGTCGACTGGGGCGGTGACCGAACCGACGGCGGCGCCTCGATGGCGGAACGCCTGGCGGCCACGACCCGTCTCTACGACGACGGCACCCCTCGGACCGCGCACGTCATCACCAATGCGGTGATCGAGGTCCACGACGGCACCGCGAGGGCCCGATCTCGCTTCACCGTGTTCCAGGCCACCGAAGGGCTCGACCTTCAGCCGATCATCTGCGGCCGCTATCACGACACCTTCGAGTGTGATGTCTCCGGCTGGCGTTTCAGCGGGCGCGAGTACCACATCGACCTCGTCGGCGATCTGTCCCATCATCTGCCCGGCTCGTTGGTGGCGATGCTCACGGCAGGGGCCCACGCGACCTCGTCACGGGCACCGGGAGATCAGACATGACCACCGTCAACGACGATTCCGGTTTCCAGCTTCCGGTCGGCGCCGCCCCCCTGTATCACCGCCATGTCGCTCCTCTCATGGCGCCCTTCGTGGACGTGTTGGTGGAGCAGGGAGTCCACCGGGGGCAGTCGGTGTTGGACGTGGCGTGCGGGACGGGTTTCGTGACCGCCGCGGCCGCCGCCGCTCTCGGCGGGTCCGGCCGCCTGGCAGCGATCGATCCCAACCCCGCGATGGTCGAGTTCGCGGCAACCGAGATCGGCGATGTCGAGGTCGACTGGCGGGTCGCGTCCGCTCTCGATCTGCCCTTCGGGGACGGGTCCTTCGACTCCGTGCTGTGCCAGCAGGGAGTGCAGTTCTTTCCGGATCCCGCAGCGGGACTGGCCGAGATGCGTCGGGTGACGCGACCCGGCGGGTTCCTCGGAGCGACAGTGTTCGCGCCCCTCGCTCGTTCCCCCTATCTGGCGGCACAATTCCATCTGTTGCAGACCTACGGCGGTGTTCCGCCCGAGATCGCGGCCACGGCATTCCCTCCGGGGGGTCGAACGACGGTTCGCGATTGGGCCGAGCTCGCCGGTTGGAGTGCGGTCGACGTCACTCTCGTCGAGAGAGTGGTCCGCCTGCCGTCGTTGTCCGAACACATTCCGGCTCATCTGCGCGCCCTACCCTGGTCGGGGCCGTTCTTCGAGCTCCCGAGCCGATCCCGCGATGTGGCGGTGGCCGAGATGGAGGAGTCTCTCGCCGAGTTCCGCACCGCCGACGGGGGAGCGGACGTCGGGGTGTGCGTGCTTCTGTTGACGGCCAAGCGGCCCGACTAGTCCATCGTCGGGAAGCCGAGGTTCACGCCGCGCTCGTGGGGGTCGGGCCACCGTTCGGTGACCGCCTTGTAGCGCGTGTAGAACCGCACGCCCTCCCGGCCGTGGATGTGGGTGTCGCCGAAGAGGGAGTCCTTCCACCCGCCGAATGAGTGGTAGGCCATGGGAACGGGGATCGCCACGTTGATGCCCACCATTCCGGCTGCGACGTTGCGCTGGAAGTCCCGGGCCGCGCCGCCGTCGTTGGTGAAGATCGCGGTCCCGTTCCCATAGGGGTTGGCGTTGATGAGCGCGAGACCCTCGTCGTAGGTGTCCACCCTCACGACGCACAGGACGGGTCCGAAGATCTCGTCGGTGTAGATGGACATGTCGGGCGTGACGTGATCGAAGAGGGACGGGCCCAACCAGAAACCGTCGGGGTGACCGTCGATGGAGAGCCCGCGCCCGTCGGCGACGAGCCGGGCGCCCTCGGACTCGCCGGCGTCGATGTACGAACGGACCCGATCGCGGTGGGCCTCGGTGACCAGCGGGCCCATGTCGACGTCGTCGCCGAGTCCCGGGCCGATCCGGAGGGCGCCGAGGCGTTCGACGATGGCGTCCACGAGTGGGTCACCGACGTCACCCACCGCGACGATCACCGAGATGGCCATGCATCGCTCGCCCGCGGAGCCGTATCCGGCGCTGACGGCGGAATCCGCGGCCTGACCGATGTCGGCATCGGGCAGCACGAGCATGTGGTTCTTGGCGCCCCCCAGCGCCTGGACGCGCTTGTGGGAACGATGCGCGGTGTCGTGGACGTGACGAGCGATCGGGGTCGAGCCGACGAAGCTGACCGCGTCGACGCCGCGATGCTCGAGGAGGGCGTTGACCGCGACGGCATCGCCGTTGACGACGTTGAGAACACCGTCGGGGAGTCCGGCCTCACTGAACAGCTCGGCCAACCGGAAGGGAGTGGAGGGATCCTTCTCCGAGGGCTTCAGGACGAACGTGTTCCCGCAGGCGATGGCCACCGGGAACATCCACATGGGAACCATCGCAGGGAAGTTGAACGGGGTGATCCCCACCACGACCCCGAGCGGCTGGCGGACCGAATGGGCGTCCACCGACGACGACACGTCCTCGGATCGTTCACCCTTGAGCAGTTCCGCGATCCCGCACGCGAACTCGACCACCTCGATCCCGCGACCGACCTCGCCCAGCGTGCGTCGGAACGAACCTTGCCGTGTTCCGATGAGATCAGGTCGGCCAGTTCTCCCCGATGGGCGTGCAGCAGCTCGCGGTAGTGGAACAGGATGGTGGCACGCTTCGACAGCGATGTGTCTCGCCACGTGGTGAACGCCTCGACCGACGAGTCCACCGTCCGGTCGACATCGTCGGTCTCTGCCATGAGGACGCGACGGGACTCCGAGCCGGTGGCCGGGTTGAAGACCGGGCCGGTTCGAGTGCTCCCGAGCGGGTCACCCGCTCCGTCGATCCAGTGCGGAATGAGAGTGCCCATGGTTGTCTCCTGTTGTGACCGGAGACAGGGTAGTGGCCGCCTTCCTGCGGTGCGTCAGCCGGTCGCGTCGACGGGGGATGCGCTCCGGGGCCACCGGCGACGGGGCCTGGCGGGGGCGGGCGGAGTGGCGACGATCTCGGGTGCGCCGGAGGCGATCGCGTCGAGGACCGCTCCGGTGGAGGGGTTGACGAGATATCGATCGCCGATCCGCACGGTCGGTACCGTCTCATTACCCCGTGCCACGCCCCGGACAAGGGCTGCCGCGTCGGGATCGTCCCAGATGTTGTGCATCCTCATCGGGACGCCGTGGCGGCGGAGTCCCCGGGTCAGGATCATGCAGAACGGGCACCCGGGCCTCCAGTAGAGGTCGATGGCGTCGTCGGGCGTGGTGTCAGCGGACATGTGAGACCCAACCCACCGCAGGTCGGTTTGCTTCCCGAGGCGCCGGAATCCGCTCGCCAAACCCGGGCCGACCGCGGCCGTTCGCGGTGGGTGAGGAACGCTCGTCGGCCATGTGGCGGCTCCCGTCAGCTCGGAGTCCCGGCCGCAACGATCGGCGTCGTCGCACCGAACACCATCGACCACAGCGCCCGGGCCATCGTTCGAGCCAGAGTGCTGTCGGTCGATTCGTCGTGGTCGGCGACGTGGGTGGTGATCGTCCGCTCGATCGACCAGGCGATCATCCGCGAGAGCGATTCGGGATCGACGTCGAGTCGTCCCGCATCGACCATCGAGTCGAGCAGTTCTCGTCCGGCCGACACCATCCCCTCGATTCGTGCACGCCAGAATGCCGCGATCGTCGGGTCGTATCCGGTTCCGGCGAGAACGGCCTCGAACAGGTGCTGGTTGCGCCGGTAGTGCGAGATGATGCGCTCGAGGGTGGCGACCAGTTCGTCCTGACGGTGCCGGGGCCCCGACTCCATCCATTGCTCAGCGTGGTCGAACACCTCGCTCGTCGCGTCGTCGGCGACGCGGATCAGCAGGTCGGTCTTGTCGGCGAAGTGCACGTAGAACGAGGATCTCGCCACGCCTGCCTCCGACGCGATGTCCGCCACGCTCAGCTCCGTGAACGAGCGACCCGACGCCAGGAGCCGTTCGACGGCGTCGAGGATCCGGGCAACCACGGCGTCCCGGCGAGCGGTCCCCTCCGATGCCTTCCTGGTGATCGACGCCATCGTCTCCACGGTAGTACCCGGTCGGGATTCGGTCTCGGTGTCGGACAC
The DNA here is from genome assembly GCA_963700425.1 of uncultured Microthrixaceae bacterium. Classification (GTDB taxonomy): domain Bacteria; phylum Actinomycetota; class Acidimicrobiia; order Acidimicrobiales; family Microtrichaceae; genus CAVOXO01. Next base: position 290,491 of record CAVOXO010000003.1, read on the forward strand.
CATGTCCGAGTAGTGTTCGGCTCACATCACGCTGTCACGGCAAGGGAGACGTCACGATGTCGACGACCGGGTCAACCTCCGAGGGGGCGTTCCTCGTCCAACCCCCCGCCTTCGAGGACATGGACGCCTGGCACGAGCGGGCCACGGCGCTGCGTCGCCGCGCTCCGGTGTCGCTCGTCGAGGCGGAGGGATGGGATCCGTTCTTCGCGGTCGTCGGACATCCCGAGGTCCTCGAGGTGTCGCGACGCAACGACATCTTCTGGAACACCCCGCGATCCGCGCCGGGTCCGGCCGTGCAGTACGACATGATCGAGGCCCTGGGAGTGCGCGCCCGGACCCTCGTCCAGCTGCACGGCCCGGAACACATCGCCCACCGCCAGGTGACCAACGACTGGTTCAAGCCGGCGGCGGTCCGCACCCTCCAGCCGGCCATCGATCAGATCGCGGACGAGTTCGCCGATCGTCTCGTCGACCTGGGCGGATCCTGCGACTTCGCCCAGGACATCGCCGTTCCCTTCACGCTCAGGGTGATCATGAACATCTTCGGAGTGCCCCGCAGTGACGAGCCCCTGATGCTCGAGCTCACCCAGGGGCTCTTCGGCGCCGCCGATCCCGAGTACCTGGGCGACATGTCCGACCCTTTCCAGCTGGTGATGAACTCGATCGGCAAGTTCCAGGCCTATTTCGATGCGATCACCGAGGACCGGCGCGCGGAGCCCACCTCGGACCTGGCCACCGTGATCGCCAACGGGCTCGTGAACGGCGAACCGATGGGTGACGATCACCGCTTCTGGTACTACGTCATCGTCGCCACCGCGGGGCACGACACCACGTCGTTCGGGCTGTCGGGGGGTCTGGCCGAACTGCTGGCGCACCCCGACCAGATGCGGGCGCTGCGGGACGACCCGTCGATGGTCACCAACGCCGCCGAGGAGATGATCCGGTGGACGTCACCGGTGCGCAGCTTCATGAGGTGGGTGCAGGAGGACGTCGAGCTGGGCGGCGTGAACCTCCGGAAGGGCGATCAGGTTCTGACCTCGTATCCGTCGGCGAACCGCGACGAGCGGGTGTTCGACAACGCCCTCGAGTTCGATATCGCGAGGGCGGACGCCGACAAGCTCCTGAGCTTCGGACTCGGGGTCCATTACTGCCTCGGGGCTCAGGTGGCCCGCCGGGAGATCCGCACGATGCTGGCGAAGGTGCTGGAACGCACCACCCACATCGAGTTGGCGGGCGAGCCGCTGACGTCCAGCGCCCATTTCGTGAGCGGCGTCAAGCACCTGCCCATCACCTACACCCTGCGATGAGGTTCGGCGCTGCTCGTAATCGTACGGCAGACTCGGCGGCACGGGGGATTGCACAGTGATCGAGGAGTATCGAAAGGCCGTGGCCGAGTTCACCGCCGTCGGCGGCGGTTTCGCCATGACCGAGATCGAGGTGCGGGGCACCCCGATCCGGGTGTTCGAGTCGGCTCCCCCTGACCTGAGGGCGATGTGGGAGGCGGCATCGTTGCACGGTGACAGGCCCTACGTGGTGTTCGAGGACGAGTCCTATTCGTACGCGGAGATCGATGCCGCGGTCCGGGCACTCGCGCATCACCTCCGAGAGGACCATGGGGTCGGCCCCGGCGACCGGGTGGCCGTCGCGATGCGCAACTACCCCGAATGGGTGGTCAGCTTCTGGGCCGTGGTCTCGACGGGTGCGGCGGTCGTGGGCATGAACGCGTGGTGGACCGGGCCCGAAATGGAGTTCGGGTTGAGCGACTGCCGACCGAAGCTGCTCATCTGTGACGACGAACGGCTCGACCGGATCCTGCCGCACCTCGATGACCTCCGGGCTGCGGAGCCGTTGGCCCTCATCGTGGCGCGACGCGACGGCGACCTCCCCGCAGGTGCCGTCCACTGGGCCGACGTCGTCGATCCTGACGCAGCTCCGACCGGCCTGCCCGACGCACCGATCGATCCCGACGACGATGCGACGATCTTCTACACGTCGGGAACGACCGGAACACCCAAAGGCGCACAGATCACCCACCGCGGCTCGGTGCACAACGTGATGCACGTCATGTTCCAGCCCATGGCGTTGGCCAGGGCGTCCGCTGCGGTCGCGGCGCGCACCGTCGAGGCGGCGGTCGACGCGGCCGTCGACGCGGTCCGGGGAGACACCGCTCCGCCCCGTCGGCACCGCTCGCGTTCATGGCACCGACGCCCTCGTTCCATGTGACCGCGTGCAACTGCCTGCTCCAGCCGGCAACGCTCGCGGGCGCCAAGATCGTGCTGCACCTACAAATGGGACGCGGGGCGGGCCCTCGAGCTGATCGAACGCGAGCGGGTCACGAACTTCTCCGGCGTGCCGACCATGAGTCGGGAACTGCTGGCGCACCCCGACTGGGAGACCCGCGACACCTCGTCGCTTCGCGGCATGACCGGCGGCGGCGCGCCCATGGCGAAGGATCTGGTCGAGAAGATCGAACAGGCGCTGCCCTCGGGCAGCCCGGGCGTCGGCTACGGCCTCACCGAGACGACCGGAATCCTCACCTCGAACTCCGCGCTGTTCTATCTCGACAAGCCCGAGTCGTGCGGCCCTCTCGTGCCGACCGTCGACGGCAAGGTCGTCGACGAGCACGGAAACGAGGTCGCAGCCGGCGAGTCGGGCGTGTTGTGGGTCCGTGGCCCGGTGATCGTCAAGGGCTACCTGAATCGCCCGGAGGCGACCGCCGAGGCCATCCAGGACGGATGGTTCAACACCGGCGACATCGCCCGCATCGACGAGGACGGTTTCGTCTACATCGTGGACCGCGCCAAGGACATGGTCCTGCGAGGGGGCGAGAACGTCTATTGCAGCGAGGTCGAAGGCGCCATCTACACCCATCCTGCGGTGGCGGAGGTGGCTGTCTTCGGTGTCCCCGACGAGCGACTCGGGGAGGCCGTGGGCGCCGCAGTGGTCGTGCGCAGTGGCGAGAGCCTCGATTCCGACGCCCTGAACGAGCACCTCGACCCGCTGATCGCGCGCTACAAGATCCCCTCGGCGATCTGGTTCGTGAAGGGGCCGCTCCCCACCAACGCCAACGGCAAGGTCCTCAAGCGGCAGCTTCGAGACGAACTGGCGGGAGCCGACTCGTCACTCGACGACCCGGCGGGGCTCCCGCCCGATCGTTAGCCTGAACCCATGTGCCGCAACATCAAGACCCTCTACAACTTCGAGCCACCCGCCACCGAGGACGAGGTGGCCGCCGCCGCCCTCCAGTACGTTCGCAAGGTCAGCGGCATGAACGCACCCTCCGCCGCCAACCGTGAGGCATTCGACGAGGCCGTCGGTGCCGTCTCGGCGGTGACGATGACCCTGCTCGACAGACTCGAAACCGCAGCAGCGCCGAAGGATCGGGAGGTGGAGGCGGCCAGGGCGAGGCAGCGATGGGAACGGAGAGTGGCCAGAGTCACGTGACGTCCCGGGGGAGGACGCGGCCGGGACGCGTCCCGCATCCGGGACGATTCCCGATCACGTAGAGAGGTCGTATGGCGATGCGCGGGCGAATCGGGCGGGGTCGACGTGTGGGCTCCGTTGTCGTGGTCGCCGCCTTGCTGGTCGGGGGGGTCGTCACCGTTCCCCTCTGGTTGCCCGCCATGGCGCTCATCGACCTGGTTCAGGGCAGGACGCGGCTCCCGCGGGTACGTCTCGGCCTGTTCGGCCTCTGGTGGGCGGCCCTCGAGCTGATCGGAATCACCGCCGCCACGGTCCTGTGGGCGATGGGACTCGCGGGGAACCAGGCGTTGCACTATCGCCTTCAGCGCTGGTGGGCCTCTGCCATGTGGGACGGCGTCGCCCTCTTGACCGGCGCTGAGCTGGAGGTCGAGGGCCTCGAGGATCTGCGACCCGGGCCGGTGGTGGTGTTGAGCCGGCATGTGAGTCTGGCCGACTCGGTCGTGACCGCGGTCCTCCTCACGTCCCGTGCCCGATTCCGGCCACGGATGGTGCTCAAGGCCGAGCTGGAGATCGATCCGTGTCTGGGCGTGGTCGGCAACCGGGTGCCCAATGTGTTCCTCGACCGGGCGAACGCGGAGTCGACGGGTGGCCTTGCCTCGATTGCACAACTCGGCACCGATCTCGGTCCTGACGACGCCGTCGTCATCTTTCCGGAGGGAACCCGCTCGAACGACGACAAGCGGGCCCGATCCCTCGCCGCCATCGCAGAGCGCGATCCGGAGCGGGCAGATCGTCTCTCCGGCCTTCAGCATCTCCTTCCGCCTCGGACCACGGGGACGAGAGCCCTGCTGGACGCGGCGAAGGGTGTCGACATCGTGACCATCTGGCACGTCGGGCTCGACGGTCTGGACTCCTTCTCGGGGATCCTGTCGGGGGTCGCCGACGGTCACACGCGGCTGAGATTCGTCGTGCGGAGATGGCCTCGTGACGAGGTCCCCACCGGCGACGACCTCAAGAGCTGGTTGGACGATCGGTGGCTGGAGATGGACGCCGCCGTCGCCGCGTCACAGCCTTCCGTCAGCGCCCCTTGAAGATCGCCTCGCGTCGCTCCATGAACGAAGCGACGCCCTCGGCGAAGTCGTCACTTGCCGTGAGGCGTTCGTGCATGGCGTCGATGGACGCGGCGGCTGCGGTCTCACCGGCGTCGAGCGACAGCGCGGCGTTGGCCTTGGTGGCCTGAACGGCGAGGGGTGCGTTGGTGGCGATCTCGCCTCCGACCGCGAGCGCCCGGTCGACCTGCGTTCCGGTCTCGACGACCTCCTGGACCAGGCCGATCCGAAACGCCTCCGCGACGTCGAAGACGTCGGCGCGCAGCAGGTGGTACATCGCATTTCCCCAGCCGGCACGCTGCACGTAGCGGAACGTACCGCCGCCGATCGCGGCGAGCCCCCGCCGGGGTTCGAGTTGGGCGATGGTGGTGTCGTCCGCCGCGATCACGATGTCGCCGGCGAGGGCCAGCTCGATCCCCACGGTGTAGGTGATCCCTTGGAGGGCGGTGACGACCGGCTTGGTGACAGGTCGGCCGCCGAGCCCGAAGATGTCGACGGGATCGGTCACTCTGGGGTGCCCCATCGACGAGTCGTTCCCGAAGAACAGCGGCATGTCCAGACCGGCGGTGCTGTGGGCACCGGCGAAGGACACGACTCCGACCCGCAGCTCCGGGTCGTCCTCGAGCCGGGTCAGCGCATCGATGGTCTCTCCCAACATCTTGGGAGTGAAGCCGTTCTTCTTCTCCTCCCGGTCGATGACCGCATGGAGGATCCGATCCTCCACGATCTCGACGTGGACCTGGCCTTCGGGATGTCGCTCGGGCATCGCTGTCGCTCCTGCTGTGATCGAACCGGCCGTCACCCTAGGGTTCGTCGTCCACCTCCGCCGCCAGGCTCGCGCTCGGTGTCGTCACGGTGCCATCACACCGCAACGGATCAGGGGTACGCGATGGATCCGACCATCGTGGCCACCTACGCTGACCGCCCGGTCACCATCCTCACCCGCGCTCCGAGGCGTCGCCGACCACCGGCGACCCCTTCCTCCACCGTGGCGCGCAGGGCCCGTCGCGTCGCCTCGTCGAGCTTGCGGCCGTGCCGGTCGGTGAGTCCGAAGCGGTCCTGGACACGCCCGGCCACGGTGTCGATCCGCGCCGACTGAACGTTGATGCCGTGGGCCGCAAACGCGGTTGCCACCGCGGCGAGGACACCCTCGTCGTCAGGTCCTTGAACCGTGCAGAGGGTGTGCCAGGGGGACGCCTCGTTGTCGAACTCCAGCTCGGCGGTCGGTCGAGCGGTCGAGGAGAGCGGCGCTGCCAGCGCCGCCATGATGGCGGACCGGAGCCGGTACGGATCGGGTCGTCCTGATGGGCTCCCGACACAGAACGTGTCGAGAGCGACCCCGTCGGGCCATGCGGCGGCGGTGGCGCGATGGATCCGAACGCCGGCCGCGCCCAGGCCCATGGCGACGCGGGCGAGGAATCCCGGCGTGTCCCGCCCCACGACAACGATCATCCACCGGTCGTCCGAAGCGCCCGGTGCCGGGCTCGCCGTCGGTTCGACGGCCACGCGGACGAGACCGGCGGGTGGTACCCCGTGCTCGATGTGCGCGAGTCGGGCCAACAGCTCCTCGGGCGGACAGCTGAGCACCAGGCCGGCGGGGGCCGTCGCCACCCGATGGGCCTGTGCTGCACCCGTCGTCATCTCGACGGCCTGGGCTCGGCGGGTCGCGACGAGGCCGGTCTCGCCGGCCACGTCGTCGACATGGGCGCTGAGGATTGCTTCGATCCGGTCGCGGAGGGCGTCGAGCAGGGCTCGCTGCCAGCCGGCCATTTCTCCGCAGGCAAGGGCCAGGAGGAAGCCGCGTCGGGTCCGATGGAGGTTGCCGAGGTGAGCAGCGAGGAGGGTCACCTCGCCCGATTCGAGGCCGTCGAGATGATGCGCCGCCGATCGGAGCATGTTGGCGTCGGCAACCGTGTCCAGGACGGCGTTGCGGTCGGCGTCGGAGACGCCCAGTCGATCCACCAGTGCCGACCCGGCATCGGCCCCTCCGACCTCGATCACCTCGGCGGTCACGGCCGCGAGCAACAGGATGTCCCTGCGGTCGACGAGCGCGGACTGCTGGCGAGCCTGGCGATCCGGGCTGCCGTCGTCGGTGAGGGCGCGGAGCCGATCGAGGATCGGCCAGTCGTGAAGTCGGTTGAGGTCCAGCTGACCGATGTCGCGTCGGCGGCTGGCCAACACGGCGGCCAGTTCGGGTGCCGCGGCGTCCAGCACGCCAGAGGCGTCCAGCAGGCGCCACGACCTCGGGGTCGCCGTGGGGAGGAGTTCGACGAACGCGGCGGTGTTCTCGGGGTTCCACGCGGCTGGGTGTGTCGATGTGTCATCCAGCCAGTCCAGCAGCTGGGGCCCAGGGTCGGCCTCGCCTGCGAGACGTGCTGCCTCGAGCGCGACCTCCAAGCGGAACGAGGGGTCGGGCATGCCGTGGAGGATCAGGTGATCGTTCTCGATCGAGAGCCAGCCGCCGGCGGGTCGATCGGTCGATCGATCCCGATCGGTCGTCGCCTGCTCCTGCGCTGTCACCACGCCGTGGCGCCAGCGCAGAAGGGGGGGAGTGACGACCGTGGTCAGCAGCACGACCACGAGGAGCGCGGCGTAGAGGTCATCGTCGAGAACGCCCGCCTGTCGGCCGATGGTCGCGAAGATGAGACCCACCTCCCCGCGGGGAACCATGCCGAGGCCCACCATCAGGCGGTCGGCGTCGGTGCCGACCGCCCACCAGCCGGCCGCCACCTTCCCGGCGACGGCGAGAACGCTCATCAGGGCAGCGAGGCCGAGCACCCTGACGTCGGTCAGCGCCGAGAGCTGGGCCTCGGTACCGATGAGGAAGAAGAACACGGGTATGAAGAGGTGACCGAGAGGTGCCAGCTCGCGGCTGATCCGTTCCGCCTGGGAACTGCGACTGAGTGACAGGCCGGCGACGAAAGCCCCCACGATCGGCGCCAGCTCCGCGGCCTGCGCCAGCTCCGCGAAGGCCAGGGTGAAGGCGAAGGCGATGGCGACCATGGTCCCCGCCGAGCCGGCACGACGCTGCACCATGGCGAAGGCGCGCGGGGCGACGGCAAGCCCCGCCGCCGTGGTGAGAACGAGGAAGCCGAGAGCCACCACCACGACACCGGCGACCTCGCCCCCCGAGATCCCGCCGCCGGTTGCGATCCGGGCGACCACGGTCAACACGATGAGGCCCAGCACGTCGTCGGCGACCGCCGCGCCGACGACGACCCGCGACTCGATGCTGGCCAGTGCCTTCATGTCCCCGAACGCACGTGCGGTGATGCCCACGCTCGTCGCCGTCAGCGCCGCTCCCAGGAAGATGGCGGTGTTGCCGCCCTCACCGATGGCGGTGAGAGCGGCCCACCCGGTGACGAACGGCAGCACCATGCCGCCGACGGCGACCAGGAGCGACGCGGAACCGACCTTGGCCAGCTCGCGTAGATCCATCTCCATGCCGACCTCGAGCAACAGCAGGATCACACCGATCTCGCCGACGACCTGGAGGAACTCGCCGGTGTGGACGACGCCGAGCGCGGACGGGCCGAGGAGCATGCCCGCCGCGATCTCTCCCAGCACCGCGGGGACCCCCACACGCTCGGCCAGCTCGGCAGCCACCTTGGCCGCCACCAGGACCACCAGCAGATCGACGAGAACGTGACCGGACATGTCAGGGCCCCCCGGTGACTCAGGTGAACTCGGGGTAGGCGAGGACGCCCATCTCGGGCACGTCGAGACCGTCGATCTCGGCCTCCTCGGTCGAGCGGATACCGCCCCTTCCGGTGCTGTGGGACACCGAGTCCTGGATCTTGAAGAAGGCGAACGAGATACCGAGGAGAACGGTGCAGATGACGGCCACGCCGAGAACCTGAGCTCCGAACTGACCCCAGTCGCCGTGGATGAGTCCCTCGACACCGTCGACCGACGAACCGTTCCACCCCGCCCCGTAGCTGCCGTTGGCGAAGATCCCGACACAGAGCACTCCGAAGAGGCCGCACACTCCATGGACGCTGATGGCGCCGACCGGATCGTCGATCTTCAACCGCCGCTCGATGAAGAACACCGATTCGATCACCAGCACCCCGGCGATCGCTCCGATGATCGCCGCGGATGAGGGAGCCACGAAGGCGCAGGGCGCAGTGATGGCCACCAGACCCGCCAGCATGCCGTTGGCCATCATGGCCGGATCCGGCTTGCCGGTGCGCTTCGTGATCCACAGCATCGAGGCGATCGCCCCGAAGGCCGCCGCGATCGCGGTGTTGGTGGCCACGGTCGCGAACTGCACATCGGTCGCCGACAAGGTGGAGGCGGCGTTGAAACCGAACCATCCGAACAACAGGATGAAGGTGCCCAGCATCGCCATGGGGATGTGGTGACCCGGAATCGCTCGGGGCGTCCCGTCCTCGGCGAACTTACCGATCCGGGGCCCCAGCACCAACGCTCCGGCGAGTGCCGCCACGCCGCCGGCGGCGTGAACGACCCCCGATCCGGCGAAGTCGACGTATCCGGCGCCCAGGTCCATGGTGTCCCAGGTCTTGGACAGCCAGCCGCCGCCCCAGGTCCACGCCGCGAACAACGGGTAGTAGACCGCTCCGCAGAACAGGCCCCAGATGACGAAGCTGCCCCACTTCCAGCGCTCCGCCATGGACCCGGTCGGGATCGTGGCCGTGGTGTCCATGAAGGCCACCATGTAGAGGAAGAAGCCCAGGAGCGTGGGCGTGATGCCACCTCCCGAGAGAGCCCATCCGCCCTTCCACAACAGCACCCAGTTCCCCGACCCCACGAGGGCATCGCCGATGGGGGCGTCGAGCCCGAACGCTGAGTACGAGAACCCGCCGAAGGCGAGGGGGAACCCGACGAGGAAGAACCCGATGAAGCCGAGGCCGAAGACCGCGAAGTTGGTGCTGACCACGTGGGCGGCGTGTTTGCGTTGGCAGAAGCCGGTCTCGACAAGGGCGAACCCGGCCTGCATGAAGATCACGAGGGCCGCCCCGATGACGATCCACAACAGGCTCACCTGTTGGCCGAGCACAGTCGTTGCGTCGGGGGCATCCTGCGCCCCTGCTCCGGGGGCCAGCACCGCGATTCCGATGCCGGACAGGGCTCCCCCGGCGACGAGGCGGGGGACGAGCCGCCGTGGGCTCCACCGGGAGCGGCTGGGGTGCACTTCACCTCCGGAGAGGTGTGAAACAGACACGGACATGGTTTCTCCAGGGGAGACAGGGCGAGGTTTCGCCGCGGATGTGCGGGCGCCATTGTCCGAACGACGCGACGCTATGCCCGCGTTGTTTCCAATTGATTCGCGACGCGTTTCGACCATGTGAATGACCCGCGACGCGTTTCGACCATGTGAATGCCTCCCGGCGGATGTCGGGCACCGTTGGCTGCGGTTCGCCAACCCGAACCGGGGGAGACCTAGCGTGGCGCCATGAGCGATGCCGACTACCTGCGTCGAATCCTCACGGCGCGGGTCTACGACGTCATCGACGAGACGCCGCTCGACGACGCCCCCCTGCTCTCCGAGCGCATGGGAAACCGCGTGCTGCTCAAGCGGGAGGATCTGCTGCCGTCGTTCTCCTTCAAGATCCGCGGCGCGTACAACAAGATGGCCAACCTGTCCGACGACGTGCGGGCCCGAGGGGTGGTGACGTCGTCGGCCGGTAACCATGCCCAGGGCGTGGCGCGTTCGGCGGGGATCCTGGGTTGCGCCGCGGTGATCGTGATGCCCGAGACGGCCCCCCAGCTCAAGGTCGACGCGGTCCGGGCGTCGGGGGCGGAGGTCGTGTTGGCCGGCCAGACGTTCGACGACGCGTACGTCCGGGCGACCGACCTGATGGACCGGCGTGGACTCACCTTCGTCCACCCCTTCGACGATCCCGAGGTCATCGCCGGTCAGGGGACGGTGGGCATGGAGCTCCTGCGCCAACATCCGGCTCCGGTCCACGCCGTGTTCATCCCCATCGGTGGTGGCGGTCTGATCTCCGGTGTGGCCGCCTACCTCAAGCAGCTGACGCCCGGGGTCCGTATCGTCGGTGTACAGACCAACGACGCCGACGCCATGGCCAGGTCGATCGAGGCGGGTGTGCGCGTCGAGCTGGCCGACGTGGGTCTCTTCAGCGATGGCACGGCGGTGAAGGAGGTCGGAACCGAGACGTTCCGACTGACGTCGCTCTACGTCGACGAGATCATCCGTGTCGACACCGACGCGGTGTGCGCCGCCATCAAGGACGTGTTCGACGACACGCGGGCCATCCTCGAACCGGCCGGTGCACTGTCGATCGCGGGCATGAAGCGCTACGTCGAATCGACCGGCGTCTCGGGCCAGACCCTGGTGGCGATCGCGTCGGGCGCCAACATGAACTTCGATCGACTTCGATTCGTCTCCGAACGCGCCGAGATCGGCGAACATCGCGAGGCGGTGTTCGCCGTGACGATTCCCGAGGAACGCGGCAGCTTCCGTCGATTCTGTGAGCTCGTCGGCGACAGGGGGGTCACGGAGTTCAACTACCGGATCGCGGATCCGTCGTCGGCTCACATCTACGTGGGGATCCACGTCGCCGATCGTCGCGAGGCGATGCGCATTGCGGAGGGCTTCCGATCCGCCGGCCTCGACACCCTCGATCTGACCGAGGACGAGCTGGCCAAGCTCCACCTGCGTCATCTCGTCGGGGGGCACTCGCCCCACGCCGCGGGCGAACGGCTCTTCCGGGTCGAGCTGCCCGAGCGGGCCGGTGCGCTGATGGCCTTTCTCACCGCCATGGAGCCGGAGTGGAACATCTCGCTGTTCCACTACCGCAACCATGGGGCTGATGTGGGACGGGTTCTCGTGGGAATGCAGGTTCCCGACGACGGCACGGCTGATCTCGCGGCCTTCTTCGACCGGTACGGGTACCGGTTCTCCGAGGAGACCGCCCACCCGGCGTACTCGATGTTCCTCGGTGCATGAGTCCGGACCGGCCACCGCCATGACCGCTCCCGCGGCGGCTCGGGCGACCGTCCTCGTCGGTCGGATTCCGCGATCTTCTTGCCGGCCGAGGTCGTACCGCTATCCTGGCGCCCTCTGGACACAGAGAGTCCGCTTCCCATGACCGTCTCGCACCCGGGTTCGAACCTTCCGTCGCTGCGTCCCGCTCGGCGCATCAACGGGATGTCGGCAGTACTGCTGACGTCCGCGCCCGATGGTGACATCGACTGGTCGTCGTTCGAAGCACACGTCGATCGCACCGCCGAGGCCGGGCTCGTACCCGCGGTCAACATGGATACGGGCTATGTGCAGTTGCTCGACCAGCAGACCCGAGAGGCGGTGCTGGACCGCACCGCAGCGGTCACCGCAGGGAGATTCGTGGCCGGGGCCTTCGTGGACGACGAGCCGGGAAGCGAGCTCGACCTCAAGGCTCACATCGTCGCGGCACAGGCCGTGGCGGCCCGGGGCGGAATCCCCGTGATCTTTCCGTCGCACGGTCTCAACAGCCTTGCCGAACCGCAGCTCATCGGCGCGCTCGCCACCATCGGCGAAGAAGTGGACCGCTTCATCGGGTTCGAGCTGGGACCCCAGTTCATCCCCCACGGACGCATCTACACGCTCGCCGCCTACGAGATGCTGATGGGCATTCCCCAGTGCGTGGGAGCGAAGCACTCGTCGTTGCGACGCGGCGACGAGTGGAACCGGCTGGCGATCCGCGATCGGGTACGTCCGCAGTTCTCGGTGATGACCGGCAACGACCTGGCGATCGACATGGTGATGTACGGGTCGGACTACCTGCTGGGACTCTCCACGTTCGCTCCCGATGTGTTCGCCCGTCGCGACCGCATGTGGGCCACCGGGGATCCGGGCTTCTTCGAACTCAACGACCTGCTGCAGTACCTCGGCAACTTCGCGTTCCGGACTCCGGTTCCCGCCTACCGCCACAGCGCCGCGATGTTCCTCCACCTTCGGGGATGGGCCACGAGTGAGTCGGTTCCCCGCGGGGTGCCCACTCGACCAGAGAGCGATCGTGCGATCCTCGCCGAGATCGCATGCCGCATGGGTGTTCTCTGAATGCAGCAGGTTCGTCGCCTGCAGAGCATCGGGCAACTGACCGAGCACCTGGGCCGGCTCGGGGTCGAGTTCCCGCTCGACGAGACGGTGGACACCGCCGGCCCCTTGTCGCGACCCCTGACCCTCCGGGACGGTTCGAGAGGGACGACCGAGGTGGCGAACCGCTGGGCGATCCTGCCGATGGAGGGTTGGGACGCCGACCGTGGGGGAGGACCCACCGATCTGGTGAGGCGTCGCTGGAGGCGCTTCGCGTCGAGTGGGGCCGCCCTGGTGTGGGGTGAGGCGACGGCGGTCCGTCACGACGGGCGAGCCAACCCCAATCAGCTCGTCATCGACCGTTCGACGGTGGACCAGCTCGCATCGTTGCGAGATGAACTCGACTCCTCCCAGGTCAGCGTGTTGCAGTTGACCCATTCCGGTCGGTTCGCCCGACCCGATGGCGACATGGCTCCGAGGACTGCCTACGAACACCCCGTGCTCGACGACCGGGTGGGTTCGGGCGCGGCGTCGGTGTTGTCCGACGACGAGGTTCACCAGTTGATCGGCGACGTCGTCGACGCCGCTGTTCTCGCCCGGGAGGCGGGGTTCGACTATGTCGACGTCAAGGCGTGTCACGGGTACCTCGGCCACGAATTCCTGTCCGCGGTCGACCGACCGGGGCCCTTCGGCGGCGACCTGGACGGCCGCACCCTCTTTCTGAGGTCGATCGTGTCGGGCATCCGCGAATCCGCACCGGGTCTGGGAGTCGCTCTGCGATTCTCCGCGTACGACCTCGTTCCGTTCGGGCCGGGAATCGACGGTACCGGTCGACCGGAGCCCCGAGGGGACGGTCCCTACCGTCACGCCTTCGGAGGTGACCGTAGCGGTCTGGGGATCGATCTCGCCGAGCCCCATCGACTCATGGACATGATGTCGGAGGCGGGGGTGGGTCTGGTGTGTGTGACCGCCGGATCTCCCTACTACAACCCACACATCCAACGGCCGGCCTACTTCCCGCCCTCGGACGGGTATCTGCCACCCGAGGACCCCCTCGTGGGCGTGGCACGGATGATCGCGGCGACCGCCGAGCTGGCCCGCGACCATCGCGACATCGCGGTGGTCGGGTCGGGGTACTCCTACCTGCAGGAGTGGGTCGCTCACGTGGCCCAGGCCGTCGTGCGCACGCAGGGCGCGGCCATGGTCGGTCTCGGTCGGATGGCGCTGTCGTACCCGCATCTTCCGGCCGACGTCGCAGCGGGTCGGCCCCTCGATCGACGGCTGCTGTGCCGCACGTTCAGCGACTGCACGACCGCCCCCCGGGCCGGGCTGGTCTCGGGTTGCTACCCGCTCGACCCGTTCTACAAGGATCGGCCCGAGCGGGTGGAGCTGGCGGCTCTGAAACGCAGTCGGCGCGTCGACCGGCCCCGTCGCTCCTGACGGATTCGCTATCGAGCGTCGAACGCGTAGCCGGTGGCAGGAAGGCCGAACAGGTCCACCGCGCAGACCCGGTGGGCGGGATCGTCACCGCCGGCGCCGGCTGCGACCATCAGGGGCAGGAGGTGCTCGGGGCGGGGGTGACAGGCGCGACCGCCGGGAGCGGTGCTCCAGGTGGCCAATCGGGCGTCACGATCGGGGCCGATGAGATCCATGGTCACGTCCAGCCAGGAATGGAACGCCTCGGCCTCGGCACGGCGCACGCGGAACGACAGGTCGTGGGTGCTCAGGCCCGAGCCGATGATGAGGACGTTCTCGTGGCGCAGCGAGGCGATCGCTCGACCGAAGTCGACGTGAACGAGGGGGTCGAGCCCGACACGGAGCGAGACCGACACCACCGGGATGGTCGCCTCGGGGAACGCGACGGTCAGGGGAACGAACACGCCGTGGTCGAAGCCACGCCCGTCATCGGCATCCACCACGATGCCGCGGTCCGCCGCGAGCGCGACGATCGAGCGGGCGACGTCGGGTTCGCCGGGAGCCGGGTAGGTGATCGAGTACGTCTCGGGAGGGAAGCCGCCGTAGTCGTAGATCATTCCGGGGTGAGCCGCGGTCGACACGGTGAACCGGGGCTCCTCCCAGTGTGCGGTGATGACGACGAGCGCCCGGGGCGTGCGGGGCAGATCGTCCGGAAGCGTCGCGAGGCCATCTCGAAGGCCGGTCCATCGGCCCTCGGGATCGTCCATCCAGGGCCAGGGTCCCCCTCCGTGAGGGAGGTAGAGCGCCGGCTGGGGGGTGCTCGTCGACGGTGTCATCTGTCCGACACCACGTCGGCGGTCAGTTCCATGTGCCCCAGGTGTTGGAACAGCTCCTCGATCACGTGGAGGACGACGGCGGCGTCGGAGGTGTCGCCGCCCGGAAGGAACTGTCGGCCGCCGTCGTCGGTTCCCCGGCCTGCGTCGTAGAGACCGAGGTCGGCCTCGGCCCGGGCGAGGGTCGAGGCGATGAGGATGTCGAGTTCGGGGAGCGACGCCACGCCGGAGAACTCGAGGTCGCGATCGCGGGTGCTCGGACGGCCGAGTCCGACGTGACCCATCCAGAACTCCGTGACCGCACAGCAGTGGATGATCAGGGCCGCCACCGAATTCGCGCGGGTGCCGAGGGGTCGTTCGTTGATCCTGGGTTCGCCGAGTCGTCGGGCCAGATCACCCATGTCGGCGAAAGCCCGTCGAAGGTACAACGCCGCGGTGTCCGAGCTCAGCTCCACGGTGACGAGCCTGCCACCGATGCGGCGAGGGCGCCATGGCGGGCGATTGACCAGAACAGGTTCTAATGCACTACATTAGAACCTGTTCTGGTCACACCGACAAGCAGGAGCAACACATGGAATTCGGACTCTTCCTCAACGGCTACCTTCCCGGCCCCGCGGCTCACGACGCAGAGTCCGAGCACACCATGCTGATGCGGGAGTTCGAGTATGCGATCCACGCCGATCGGTACAACTGGAAATACGCCTGGTTCGGCGAGCACCACGCACTGACGGAGTACTCCCACATGTCCGCACCCGAGACGATCTTCGGGTACGTCGCCGCCAAGACCAGCCAGATCCACGTCGGTTCGGCGATCATGAACCTCTCGCCGCCGGTGAACCAGCCAACCAGGAACGCCGAGCGTGTCGCCATGTTGGACCACGTCTGTGACGGGCGGTACGAGTGGGGCACCGGAAGGGGTGCCGGCGAACACGAGATGCAGACCTTCGACCTCTCCACATCGGAAACCAAAGCCATGTGGGACGAGGTGGCGCCGGAGATCGTCCGCATGTGGGAACAACGTGACTACACCTTCGAGGGCGACTCGTTCGCCGTCCGCACCCCCCACAACATCCTCCCCAAGCCCTACGGACTCGGTCACCCGCCCATCTGGGTGGGGTGCGGCAATCCGGGAACGTTCACCAAGGCCGGCGAGCTCGGCATCGGGGCCATCGCCTTCAACTTCGAGCCCGTCTACAACCTGAAGGGGCGGATCGACGCCTACAAGGAGGGCATCGCCAACTGCACCGAGCCGCTCGGACAGTTCATGAACGACAACGTGATGATGACCAACGCCGTCGTGTGCGTCGCCGACGGAAAGAGGGCCCGCGAGATCGCCATGTCGCCGGGCCGCGGCTACCTCAACACGATGGTCAACATGTACCACAGCACCATGCCGCCGCAGAAGAACGCGGTGTACTGGCCGAACGCCCCCCACGTCATCCCCGACGAGAAGACTCTCGACTACCTCATCGAGAGCGGCTACCTGCTGTGCGGCAATCCCGACGAGGTGAACGAGCAGATCTCGAAGTATCAGGAGGTCGGCTGCGACCAACTCGTCTTCGGCATCCCCAACGAGGGATTCGAACACGAGGAGGTACTGGAGATGATCGAGCTGTTCGGTACCCACGTCATCCCCAATTTCGACACCGATCCGGTGCACTCGACCACCCGGTACCGCCAGACCGCGACGCGCAAGCATCCGGAGTTCGCTCACCCGCTGCCCGACAACCTCGACGTCACCGTCATCCCCACCAACGCCCTGATACCGCTGGGGAGCTGACACCACGGCACGCGCGGTCGACACCCGGGCGAGGCTTCTCGACGAAGCCGAGCGCCTGTTCGCGGCGTCGGGCATCAACGCGGTCACGACCCGCGGGATCGTGGCCGCCGCGGGCCAGCGCAACGCGTCCGCCATCAGCTACCACTTCGGTTCGCGGGAGGGGCTCCTTCTCGCGGTCCTCGCCCGTCGGGGAGCGCCCATCGACGCCGAACGTGGGCGTCGTCTCCGTGCTGTCGGGTCCGGCGCGTCGACTCACGACCTGGTTCGTTGTCTGGTCGAGCCGTACTGCGATCTCCTCACCGGAGGCCCCGGCCGTTCATACCTTCGCATCGTCGCCCAGCTGCGCGGCCGTTTCGCTTCGTGGCGGGTGGACTCCGACACGGCCACGACCACGTCGCTGGCCGCGATACTCGACGAGCTCGAGTCGCGTCCCCGACGCTCTCCCGCCGTCTGCCGGGAGCGGGTGGTGGCGATGATCATGGTGATGACGTCCACGACCGCCGAACGGGCGCGCAGCCTGACCGAGGGACTCGATCCGGAGCTCGAGCACTCCGAGTTCGTCGACAACCTCGTCGACATGTGCGCCTCGCTCATCGACGGCTGAGTCCTCGTCGCCGATCAGCGGCTGAACGTACCCCCGGCATCGTCGGAGATCGCCGGTGCGTCCGTCAGCCGGAGGGCCGCGACCCGAACATGATCGGCGGCCTCGCCGGGGTCGCACCCGAGAAGTCGGAGCAACGCTTGTGCCACATCGGCGTGGTCCCCGGGGCACAGGTTGCCCGATCGTTCCGCGAGGATCGTTCCGTTGAGGGCACCTGCCACCAGGTAGATGCCGAGATCGGCATCGAGACTGAATCCCTGGCCGTGGTTCCCGGATCGAAGCAGGGCCAGGGTCTCGTCGATCAGTGCCGGATGGCTCTCGGCACCCCGCCGGAATCCCGACCAGATCAGATTCGGTTCGACGTCGCGTAGTGCCACCAGGATCCCGATGGCGACGATGACCGGCGGGCGATCGTCGATCCTGCGGCAGTTCCGCACCTGCTGCTCGAGCTGGGCGAACGCCTCCTCGGCGGCCACCTCCACGAGACGGTCGATGCTCGGGAAGTGGTTGTAGAACGTGCCGACGCCCACATCGGCGGCCTCGGTGATCTCCGAGATCGTCAGCTCGTTCACCCTGCGGTCGTGCAGCAGACGACGGACCGCGGCGATCAACGCCCGGTGGGTGTTCAGCTTGCGTCGGTCGGGACGTGGCGGAGGGGGCGAGCCGGGCATGTGACCCATCATGGCGCTGATGTTCGTCTCAGGTTGTGGCTGACGAGGGCGCCGATAGCGTGTCGGAATGGATCCGATCGTACTGACAACGACAGGGGAACCGACCGCCGTCCTTCACACGGCGCTGACCTCGCTCCAGGGTCTCGGCTACGGCGTCACCCCCGACGCATCCGGGTGGGGTGGTCGAGCGGAGGTGGGCAGCGCCGTCGGACGTGTGCTCCTCGGCGGCTTCTCGCGTCGCATGATCGTGGACTACTCGCTGAGCCAGGGTCCGGCCGAGGGCCAGTGGCAGCTCACGCTCGTGCCGGCGATGACCGGCGCCAGCGGCGGGGCCCTCGGCCTGAGCAAGGCGAAGAAGGAGTGGGCGGGGATCGGCGCGACGCTCGGAACGGCGCTGAACACCTCGGGGCAACTGGTCTACGGCTGACCCCTCATTCCGCCGAGCCGGTCCCGACGAGGGCGGGCATCGACCCGGGTTCGCTCAGCAGCGTCCGTTGCGACCGAAATCCTGAGTCCAGTAGGGCGTGCCATTGCCGGCCACGACTCTGCCCACGCCCACGTGGGTGAACGACGTCGACACGATGTTGGCCCGGTGGCCGCTCGAGGCCGACCACGCCGCCATCACCTCGGCGACCGATCCGTATCCGTACGCGACGTTCTCGCCGAGGTTCGACCACCCGAGGTAGCCGGAGGCTTCCGCCCTCGACACCATGGTGGAGCCGTTCGATCCGGTGTGGCTCATCGTCAGATGGGCGGCCTGATCGGCCGAGTGCGCGACGGCGGCAGTCGTGAGGTTGCCGCAGAAGGCGATGGGGGCGACACCTGCAGCGGCTCGGGAAGTGTTGATCGACGCCAACATCTCGGCCTGCCACGTCGGTGTGGTTGTCGTCGTGGTCGTCGGAGGTGTCGTGGTCGTCGGAGGTGTGGTTGTCGTCGTCGGAGGTGTGGTTGTCGTCGTGGTCGTCGGAGGCGACGTCGTAGGTGCGGCGGTTGCGGTCGGCCCGCCGAGGTCGGGTACCGGGGGCAGCGGTGAGTCCGGAGGCGGTTCGCACGCGGCCACAGCCACGACCGCGATGACTGCGGCGGCGTATCGGAACGTGGATGCGGTGAGAGGGAGAGTCATGGCGTGGTGGTGACCTCGACCGACGGCGTAGGTATCTGTCCTCGGCGTGACGGCTCGACAACTTGAGCGCCGGGGAGCGACGCGCCACGTGTGTACGGTCGGGTATGGCCACGCGACTCGATGTCGGAGATCCTGCACCCGACACCCCGCTTCTCACCCCCGACGGCGGGACATGGCTCCCGCCATGGCGAGAAGGCCGAACCGCCATCGTCGATTTTCGATCGCCACCTGGCTTGACTGCCCTGCCGGGAACACGCGGTCGCCGTGCGCGATCGTTGGGAACGCACCGATCGCAGGGTCGACCTGGTCGTCGTGACGTTCGCGTCGCCGCGGGCCTCAGGCGGGTACGGCCGCCGCTTCGACCTTCGGGTTCCGATCCTGTCCGACCCCGACCGGCTCTGGTACCGCGCCCTCGGATTCCCACGTGGGTCGACGGCCACGGTGTTCCGCTGGAGGACGATCCGCGAGTACGGGCGCCTCGTCGCCAGGGGCCGCATGCCCGAGCGACCGACCGACGACCTCCACCAACTCGGCGGAGATGCCGTGATCGACGGCGAAGGACGAATCGCCTGGCTGTACCGGTCGGTCGCTCCCGACGACCGCCCTGCCGCCGACGACGTGGTCGACGCCGCGCTCGCAGCGTCCGGTTGATGCAATGATCGATCGCGAGATCAAACGGAGCCTCGGCCAGATGATGAAGGGCGTCCAGGTGGTGGGCGCATCACACGGCGGGGTCACCCGCGCCTACTGCTCCCACTGGGTGTGTCAGGTCAGCTTCGACGAGCCGATTCTCATGGCGTCGGTGTCCCCCCGCCACGACACCCATCCGTTGATCCGCGACAGCGGCGTCTTCTCGGTCTCGGTCCTCGCGGGCGATCAGGTCGCCGAAGGCCAGTACTTCTCCTATCCGGGTCGGAAGTACCGTTACCTCGCCCCGGAGTACCTCACCGACTTCGACGGGTTGCCGATGGTCACCGACTGCATCGCGGCACTGCGTTGTGAGGTGTTCGAGACCAAGACGGCGTGGGACGACGGAACCGGCATCGATCACGACCTGTTCTTCGCGCGCGGTGACCGCCACCCGCGAAGGGCGTCTGGGCGAGCCGCCGCTGCTGTACTCATCGCGCCACGGATGGCGGGTCACGGGCGACAAGGCCCGAGATCCGGGGACGTCGATCCGCGACGCGTCAACGCTCGGCTGGCCGCGTTGGACTCGCTCGACAGGGACTCCGACGTCTGATCACAGACGCCACGCGATGTTCTCGAACCGAATGAGGGCCACGGCGCGACAGGATGTACATGGCAGTTCCCGACATCGGCGCGCCGCGTTCGGGCGATTCGTCGGAGAGGTCCGCGTCCCTCCGGCGCCCCTCACCTTCGGTCGCCTGTTCGGGGAAGTGGCCCTGGAGATGCGGGTGCTCGTCCTGGCCGGTGTTCCCTTCGGGGTCGTCGTCGCGGGTCTGGGGAGCCGTCTCGCGATGTTGGTCCTGCGCCTGACCTCTCCGGACAGCGTTCGGGGCGTGCTCAGCGATGACGGGTTCGAGATCGGCCGGGTGACGCTCTCGGGCACCTACAACCTGCTGGGCCTGGGCGCCACGGTGGGTGTGCTGGGTGCCGGTCTCTACCGCATGGTCGCCCCGTGGCTGCTGGGGCCGCAGTGGTTCCGACATGTGACGGTCGGACTCGGGTGCGGCGCGGTCGTCGGCTCGATGCTTCTCCATTCCGATGGCATCGACTTCCACGTCCTGACCCCGACGTGGCTGGCGATGGGTTTGTTCATCGCTCTTCCGTTCGTTTTCGGGGCCTGCATCGGTCCCGTGGTGGAGCGGGTCGGTCGACCCGGTTCGTGGACGGCGGAGGGTCGACATGGCTGGGTCGTGGCCGCGGCTCTTCTGATCGCCTTTCCCACCACGCTGTTCGCGTTCGTGTTCGTGGTTCCGCTGGTCGTCGTTGTCGTCGCAGTTCGAGACGTCGAACCGGTCCGTCGACTACGGGCCGCACCGGCCTACGGACTGGTGGTCCGGGGCTTGTGGCTGGGAACGGCGATTCTCGGCCTGATCGCCCTCGTCGAGGACGTCACTGCCATCACCTGAACCGGTGGCGACCCCGTCACCCGGCGCTGATCTCCGCAGGGGCGGTCCGCATCGCGAGGCCGAACCCGCATCGGCGCAGGAAGGCGAATCGGCCGTCGGGCACCGCAGTCGCCTCGGAGGCGATCCGGGTCCGGAGATCGGCGTGCCAGTCGTGCCAGTCGTATCGGTCCAGCGCCGCGGCGGTGATCGTCGGGGGCAGATCCCACAGTCGAAGGCCGGTGATATCGACCATGGCGCCGGCCTGGAGGAAGAACCCCAGCGCCCCATCGCGTTCCACCGTGATCCCGGGCTGGACGTGAACCGAGATGGCGTCACGGACGGTGTCGACGTGGTTGGTGTCTGCACCTGGTGAGAAACACGACGCCGCGGCCTTGCCACTCCGGAGCGTGAAGCACTCTCCCGTGACGGCCTCGACGAGGCCGGCATCATGGAGGACCGCGGCGACGAAGAACATCTCGGGGTCGAGGTCGATCCGGTCGACTGTTGCCAACGCGGTGCCGTAGATCCAACTCCGATACGAGTGGTTGCGGAGCGCAACGGGTTGGGCGTCTGCCAGGTCGAGGGCCGCCCGGGTGAGTGCGGAGTCCGGAGGAGCGAGCGCCGTGGCGTCGAGAAGGCTCCCGCGAGGGGGTCGTCGACCCGTGGCCAGGCGGATCCGTCCGGCCAGGTTCTCCACCTGCGTCCTCGCGACGAACCCCAGGAGGGCTCGGCGTTCCGCGCCGGTGAGGGACCCTCGGGTGCGCTCGAGCCAACCCAGGCCACCGCAGCGGTTCGGATCCGGTCGGTGTCCCAACGTGGCCTCCCGTCCTCCGATGGACGATCGTCGAAGGGTGGATCGTAGGCTCCCTGGTCGTGCCCGGACCGTCGTTCCAGATCGACCACGTCACCCTCGAGGTCGACGGACGGATCATTCTCGACGACGTGAACGTGGACATCGAGGCGGGGGTGATCACCGCCGTCGTCGGGCCATCGGGCTCGGGGAAGTCGACACTCCTGAGGCTGCTCAATCGCCTCATGGTGCCCACATCCGGCCAGATCCGTATGGACGGTGTTCCGCTCGAACGGCTCGACGTGCTCGAGTTGCGGCGCCGCGTCGGGATGGTCTTCCAGCGCCCCACCGTGTTCGAGGGGACCGTCGCCGGGAACCTGGCCGCGGCCGACCCCCAGATCGGATCGGGCGGCGTCGCTCGTCTGTTGGAGTCGGTCAACCTGCCCCCCGACTGGGGTGAGAAGGCGACGGCGGATCTGTCGGGAGGTGAGGCCCAGCGGGTGTGCCTGGCCCGGACCCTCGCCACGGGACCCGACGCCGTCCTCATGGACGAGGCGACCTCGGCGCTCGATGTCGACAACCGGATCGCCCTGGAGCGCCTCACCCGCCGGCTGGTGAAGGAACTCGGTCTCACCGCGGTGTGGGTCACCCACGACCTCGAACAGGTGGAACGGATCGCCGACAGGGTCGTCCACATCGACGACGGACGGGTGGTGCCCTCGTGAACCAGATCGGTTGGTGGGGGTTGGCCGCCAGTTCCGTGCTGGTGGTCGTTGCAGCCGCCCTCTCGCTGTACCAGCACCTGGGACTCGCTCGGGACATCCTCTGGGCGGCCGCGAGAGCCCTCGTGCAGTTGCTGGTGGTGGGCTCGGCGCTCGGCCTGATCATCGCCGACGATGCTCCGATGGCGTGGTCGTGGCTGTGGGTGGTGGGCATGGTCGTGTTCGCCGCCTGGACCGCGAATCGGCGCGCCCCGAGGTTCCCGGAGTGTGGCTGCTGGCCGGTCTGGCGTTCGCTCTCGCAGCGGTGGTCTCGCTGGGCGTGCTCTTCGGGCTCGGTGTGTTCGACGTCAATCCCCGCACCGTCGTGCCACTTGCCGGCATGGTGATCGGGAACTCACTCGCCGCCACCGTTCTGGTGGGCCGTCGCATCATCGCCGAGTTGACCGAGAAGCGCGACGAGGTCGAGGCGCGCCTCGCTCTGGGGCAGACCTCGCGGATGGCGGCCCGCCCGTACCTGCGTGCGGCGGTCCGCACCGCGCTCATTCCACAGATCGAGACCACCAAGGCCACCGGCATCGTGTTCCTACCGGGGGCCATGGTCGGCCTCGTCCTCGCTGGCGCCGAACCCGCCGACGCCGTCAAGGTCCAGGTCGCGGTGATGTACCTGGTGCTCGGATCGGTCGCGACGACCACGGCCGTGGTCGCCCTGGGCTTGTCGCGACGGCTGTTCACCCGGGATCACCGGCTGGTCCGGTAGCGTCGGCCACATGTGGGGACGGGCCCTCGCTGTGACCACCGTCGTGGCGTTCTCGGCGTGTGCGTCGGAGAGCACCGATGCAACCGACGGTACGACGCGACCACCGGAGTCCCTGGCCGAGGAGGCCTGCGTCCAGCTGAATTCCGTGCGACCCACCCAGGACCTGGTGGAGGCGGTGCCGCCGGACCTTGCTGCGGCGGCGCAGGTCGTCGTCGACCTGTCCGATCTCCTGGGCCGGGAGGACTCGGATCGAGCGGTGGCTCCGCCGGGTCTGTTGGAGAACATGACCTCCCCCGGTACCGCCGATGAGTTCGACACCCTGGCTGCCGCGACGAGGGCGAATTGCGACGAGACCGGTCCCGAATGGGCCCTCGGCATGCTGGCCAGGGCCTCGGAGGCCGCGGCCGCACCCGGCGACCGTGCCTACTGCCGGCGGCTGACCGAGCTCATCGACGTGGAGTCCACCGATGCCGACATCGGGGGTCTCGCCGGCCTGGGGGAGCTCGCTCCCGACGCGCACTCCGACGCTCTCGCCGCCTTTGGAGCGCTGTCCCGAGGTGAAGAACCGACGACCGACGACGAGGCGGCCGATCTCGCCGGCTCCTTCGCCGGACTGGGTGCGTACGCCGAGGCACGCTGCGCCCTCCCGGGCGCATTTGCCACGATGTTCGCACTCGGAGCGCTGGGAGGACGGGTCGAGCCGGGCTAGGGGGATGCCCCGTTCCGGGCCGGGGGCGAGCGGAACCGGCCGCCCGTCTCGGGGTGGACGTGGCTGCGCCCCGTCGGCCCCGGGCCGTCGCCGCATAGGCTTGGACCCATGCGTCTCACTGCTCTCGTCCTCACTGCGGCTCTCGTCGCCACCAGCTGTGGCGACCGCGGCGCCGTCCTCGTCGTGGAGGACGGGGGCCCCGGCGGTGGCGTGGATCCGGCCCTGTGCGAGATGATCGGAGCCGAAGCGGCGGCGCAGGACGTCGCGCAGGCGTTCGTCGAGGCTGTTCCGGCAGAGTTCCGTGCGGCCGCCCAGGTCATGGTCTATCTCGGCGATGCACTCGACGAGGCCTTCGGGGACGTCACCATCATCGACTCCGACGACGAGTCCGCCTCGACAGCCGACGCCGCTCTGCCGCCCGAGCTGGTCGCTTCGCTGACCGAACCGACGATTCCGGCGGAACTGGCCGATCTGGCCGATGCGTTGGAGGGCGAGTGCGGGCCCGGTCCGGGCGTCGATGCCTTCCGATCCTTCGCCGCCATGTCCGAAATGGCCCAACCCGCGGCCGACGACGACTACTGCCGGCAGCTGTCGTCGGTCGTCACCGCCGAGGTCGGCGGTTCGGAGGGCTTCGAGGACGTCGACACGATCGAGTCCATCGCACCTCCCGAACACTCTGCGGCACTGGAGAGCCTGAGCGCGATGCTGGGCGACGAGGCACCCGTCGATGACGCATCGGTCGATGCGGTGGTGGAGACCCTGGGAGGACTCGGGCTCTACGCCGAATCACGGTGCGGAGCGGAGGGGGCCTTCGCCGCCATGTTGTTCTTCGGTGCGCTCGCCGGCCTCTCGCTCGACGGCCCCGATGGTTCCGGCGGGGCGGATCCGAGCGGAGACGCACTGGCCGAGGCCCCACCCGCCGATGCGTCCCGAGCGAATTCGTTGGTCCCCGCAGATTCGGGGGTGATCTTCGAGACGACCAGCGTCAACCTCGAGGAGGAGGACGGGTACAACGCGTCAATGGTGGTGCCCGGCGGCTGGGAGCTGTCGGACTTCGGATTCGGTGCCAGCTACGAAGCACCGTCGGATCGCTACGGGTTCTTCACCGAGATCGGGTACGACACCGGGTGCGACGGCGTCTGTCAGAGAACCGACTGGGACTCCAGGCTGAACGGCGAGGATGGTTACCTCACGAACTACCGCGACGGCCGCGACATCACGAGCGAGGTCCCGGTGGAGGGTTCTGAAGGTGTCGTGGTGATCTCGGACAGCTTCAGTGACGGCGTCGAGGGTCTGGTCGTCCGATGGGACGACGGAGCCGACCGCTATTTCTCCTGCCAGTTCACGCTCGATGTCGACGACGTCGCCCTGGCCGACGCGTTCGTCGCGGCATGCGAGGACACCCGTCCCGGTTGGTTCCCCGTCGGCTGAGTGGAATGCCTCGTCCGTGGTCGGCCGATCGCCCTTCGGATCACCCGGGCGACAAGCCGGCGGCGACCTCGGCGATCTCCTCCGGCGACACGTCGCGGACGTGCGTATGGAGCGACCATTGGTGCCCGAAGGGGTCGGCGATCACTGCAGCCCGATCGCCGTAGAACTGATCCTCCGGCTTTCGTAGCAGGGTCGCTCCGGCTGTGATCGCCCTGGCCACGACCGTATCGACGTCGTCGACGTACTGGTGCAACAGCACCGTGGTACCACCCAGACGGGCGGGGTTGGCGGCATCGCCCGCCATGTCGTCGGGAGCGTCGGCGAGATACACCGTGGCTCCGTTGATGGTGAGATCGGCATGCCCGATGGCGCCGTCCGTCATCTCCAGCCGGTAGTTCTCCGCGGCACCGAACGCAGCCACGTAGAAGTCGATGGCCGCGGCGGCGCCGTCGATCATGAGGTACGGCACGATGCGGCTGTCGAGACCGGCGGGAATCGGATCGACCATGGCGTCCTCCGTTCGTGTTCGGCGAGCCACCGTAGTTCCGGATCGGCCACTCGTCGACGGGCACCGTCAACCGGACCGTCGCGCGCCGAGCAGGCGCATCGGGCGAGTCGGCGCGACCGGGAACGACCCGCGCGTGAAGCGCTGGCCGCGCCTAGATTCGCGTCACAGGAGTCGGTGGGCGAGCACGTCGGGACCACGATGAGGAGGGATATGTCACCTCGCAGGATGGCAGCGGTGGGCGCCGTGCTGATCATGGTGTCGACGGCGTGCGTTCCCGAGCCCTACGAAACGGCGCTGATCGATATCGTCAACGTCCATCGATTCGCCGAAGGAGCCGGTGTCCTGACGTGGTGTCCCGCGTTGTCGCAGGCGGCGAGGGCCCATGCCGAGGACATGGCGGCCCACGACTGGTGGAGCGATACGGGAACCGACGGTTCCGATGTCGATACTCGGGCCGAGCGGGCCGGCTACACCGACTGGAACCAGGTGGCGGAGACGATCGTGTACGGCCATGACTCCGCCGACCAGATCGCGGAGCTGTGGATGGCGGCTCCCGCCAACAAGGCGGTTCTGGTCAGCCGGGGGTTCGTGGATGCCGGTGTCGGCCGAGCGGAGAGCGCAGACGGAACCCCGTACTGGGCG
Source organism: uncultured Microthrixaceae bacterium (assembly GCA_963700425.1). Classification (GTDB taxonomy): domain Bacteria; phylum Actinomycetota; class Acidimicrobiia; order Acidimicrobiales; family Microtrichaceae; genus CAVOXO01. The sequence goes on from CAVOXO010000003.1 coordinate 317,080, forward strand.
ATGGTGCTGGGTCGCAGGAACGCTCCGTGCTGACGGGTTGACGGTCCAGGGACCTCACCCGATTCTGCCGGTGTGACACCTCTCACCGTCCGTGCAGTCGGTCACGTGGCGCCGGCGAAGGCGTCGGAGATGGCCGTCACGAGTTCGGGACGCTCCCAGTAGGACGAATGGGTCCACAGACCCGACCCCACCGCGTAGGGGATCCCGCGGTCCTCCGGCAGGGATCCGTCCGACAACTCGAACACCCGCGATGCAGCGAACGCCACGACGTCGAGTGGCTCCCAGACGTTGATCCACGTCCCCACCGTGGAAGGAAGTCGCACCCGGCTCGTCCCGTCGAACGCCGGCAGGCGGCTGCTACGAGCGCTGATCGCATGGAAGAAGGGTGCCTGGCTACCGAACGTCACGAGGGACGAGTAGTGGATCGGATCGGATGTCACCGCCGCGTCAAAAAGAATGACGCCGCCCAGACTGTGTCCGATCGCTCCGATGGCGTTCGTGGAAGTCCCGTAGCCTGGGGCTTCGGCCTCGATCACCTCGTCGAGACGGGCCCTGATGGCAGCCTGGCGTTGATCGAGATAGGCGATGATGTCGCCGAAGAAGCCGACGATTCCTGGCCCGAGCGATGTTCGTAGGGCGTAGTTCAACCGACCGCCCACTTCGCCCATCGCTGCTCCCAGTGCACGGTCGATCCCGCGCAGAACGCTCCTGGCCACACGTCCGACCCCATCGCTGATGGCACGGACATCGTCGGCGTCATCTCGCATCGTGTAGTCGGGGTCCCCGCCACCGAGCGGCGGTGTAGCGCTCTCCTCGAGCGCTGACCGCAGCGCATCACCTGCGGCCGAGAGGATCACGGGGTCCTCGATCGTCGGGAGGTACGTCAGGCTGGACCACGTCGATTCGATGGCCCTTGCGACGACGTCATCGCCGCCTCCGGGAGAGTCTCGCGTGAGGTCGGTGGGAGGGGATCCTCCAACGGCGGCCCGCGTCAGGATGTCGATGGACCTGCTGTCGCGTACCTGGGATCCTGAGCCAGGGAGAAGGGAGAGTGCCCCCGGTGAGTCGGGCATCTCCAGCGCGTCGGCTCTCACGTCGACGTCGGGCGAGTGGGGCAGCGTCGCGTCGACGTGTCGGGGGTCGGCGGCGAGATGTCCCCAGTAGACCGGGATCAGGCGGAGCTCTTTCCCGACCCTGGTCTGGAGTCTCTCGACCCGGGCGTCGAACGCGGCCTCACCGTCGACGGTCGCCGGGTCGCCGTCACCTCGGTTTCCGACACCGTGCACGACCAGAACCGGATGGGTGCTCACGGCGCGGTCGCGGTCGCGAGGGTGGCCGATGGATCGCCGTAGACCGAGTACGCCAGCCACGTTGGGTCCGACTCTGACATGATCGAGGCCCTGGCCGCGTCCACCGCCTCGGCCAGGGACTCGCCGGCAGTGAGCCGGTCGTAGAACGTGTCCGCAAATCGTGCCGACGAACCGTCGCGGACGTTCCAGAGCGGGCTGATGAATGCGCCGGCCCCGCCGTTCAAGAAGCTGCTCGCCCATCCGCCGATTCGGGTGAACGTGGGTGCCTGGGACCCGGCTCGGCAGGCGTTCATGAACACGAGAGGACGACGTGGTTCGAACGATTCCTGCACCTCAGCTCGCGCGAGCGCCAGGGGAGTGAACCGCTCGTTCCCGAATCCGATGGTCGAGCCGTCCGCAGCGGAAGCGTCGAAGGTGTTGTGGCAGGCGAAGTGGAGGACTCCGAAATCACCGGAGTCGATCGTTGCCCGCAGCGTCGCCAGGTCGGTGACGTGCACCTTTGCGGTCGCGTCTGCCGGCCACCGGTCCCTCACACTATTCGCCTCCGCTCCGGCGGCTGGTGGGGATCCCACGGCGGGTACGACCGTGACGACCGACCCGGCCCCGATCGAGGCAACGGGGCCTCGACCTCGAACGCCCCGGAAGACCGGGAACCGTTCGACGAGAAATGCCTGGTCGTCGCGACCCCGGGCCACCGGATAGAGCAGCTCCCATGGAAAAGGGTCCCGTCGAGCGATGATCCGCAGGCTCGTGATCCTGTCGTGCCGTTCCCAGAACTGGGCTTTCAGCGCGTCGGGGATCATCTCGGCCCACAGTCGGATGCCGAGGTCACGCATCCATGCCCTGACATCAGCGGGCCGGTAGGCGCCGCCGGCGATCTCATTGAGGTCGCCAGCGAGGGTCTCGACGATGTCGCTTGGTGGTTGGGTGTAGACGTCACTGAGCACTTCAGGCGGAAGAGCGTTGTCGATCAGCTGGAAGCGGTAGCGGTTCTCGGTCTGGAGCCAATCGATCGTCAGGCTTGTCTCGCCGGGCGCGCCGCCCATCGCGGAGATCGACGCGGTCCCGTCTCGCATGGTGGTGGACACGGCGGTGGGGGTGACCGAGATCTGGTGTGTCGACTCGGCCAACTGCCGTCCCTCTCCGTGGAACAGCGAGACCGTGACGGTGTGACTCCCCACTGATCGGCCGGTGATGTCGAAGAGCAGCCAGGCCGAGTTCTCGGCGTGGGGCACGTCGAGGATCTGGAGCGCCGGACCACCGACATCGAAGCCTTGGGCGGACACGACCACTCTGAGTGTCGTTCCCGCCGGCGGGACGTCGAGATCGAACCCGACTCCGACACCGATCTCAGGTTCCTCCAGTGCGACGCGCACCATGATCGGTACAACCTCGTCAACGACAGCGGCTTCGGGAGCACGGGTGTGGAGGAATCGTCGTCGCGGTGGACCGTTCGTCGTGCGCCCCGCCGGCGTCGGATCAGGATCACCGCCTGGCCCGGTGGCTGTGGGCATCGGTGCCGCACTCGGAGGTGGCGGGGACGGTGAGGCGGCTCGAACAGCGCGGTCTCCGTGGCTCCCATCGAAGCCTCCCAAGACCGTGATGACGGGACTGTCCGTGTCCTCGGTCGTCGGCCCGAATCCAGCGTCGACGCCGGGTACCCCGGCAACGTCGATGAAGCCCACGTCGACGGTGGGTTCGAGGATCGGGTCGACCCGGACGACCGAATGCCCGTCATCACGTTCACCGATGTGCACTCGCCCCGACAACCACTCCGGAATGTCGGTGACCGAAAACTCGCCGGGGTCCACCGCGCCGCCCCCGTTGCAGTAGGCGCCCGCCAGCAGCAGCTGGGTTGTCGCATCGTTCTCGTTGCGCATAAGGAGCTTGACGCGGTCGGACACCGGCGCCGTGTCGACGAGCAGCAGCGACTCCGCCAGCTGCCGGCGCAGCTCGACCGATTGCGTGGCGCCCACCGCCGCGACGATCGCCCGGCCCGCCGAGTTGTCACGCACCCGGGCCAGCGCCATTCCGGCGGCAGCCCTCTCATCGATCGGCCCCGATTCGGCGATGCTCTCGACCATGTCTCGAACCTCGTGGACGGGAACCCACACCGCCGCCTCGATGGCCGCCCGACGTTCGGTCGCAGATGCGCTGCTGTCGTCGTCGAGGGTGTGGCGGAAATACGGAGGCGTGCGCAGCCACTGGCCATCATCCAAGCTGATCTGATCGAACGACTCGAGGAACTCGATTCGTCCGGTTTCGTCGTTCTCGAAGAGCACGTCGAGCGGATCGTCGGTCATGGTCTACCTCTCCATCATCTCCCCAGGTCGCGGAGCCTCGATGCGATGCGTTCGATGCCGGCGACGTCCACCGCCGCTGTTCCGGTCGTGTCGCGCACCGCCTCGTTGCGGGTGTTGTCGAGGATTCGGTCGAGATCGTCGGCGAGGACCGAGGTGGCGTCCTTGACGCGGTCTCGGTCCTCGGTCGCTGCCGTTGCCTGGGACTTGGCCTCCGTGCTCAGCTTGACTCCGAAGGCGGCCGCACCGATTCCCGCGAGCGGCCCGATGAGTGCGGCGAGAATGGCGACGACATCAGCGGCGGTGTCGAACCGGTCGATGACCATCCAGCTGATGGCGACGATGGCGATCGTCAGGACGCCGACGGTGGCAAATGTCCATCCGTTGAGCGGGCCGGTCGCCGAGTCATGCGCCATTCCGATCCCCCCGGTGGCAGCGTCGAGATCCAGTATCGGCCCCGGCGCGCCGCGCCGTCAACGGGTGCGTCCCCTGGCGCCGGGAGGGATGGTCTGTGGCCGCGCGCTCGCGCATCGCGTTCGATGAACTACTCCGGGTCGATGACTCCGCCGCAGGTGACGGTGCCGTCACCGTCGAAGTCGTTGATGACGATGCCGTCGGCCTGTAGCGAGCAGTGGAGTCGAGTGCCGTCGTCAACCGATGCCGTCATCGTGACCGGACCGGTGTTCGTCGCCACCGTGGTGTCCAGCGGCAGGACGGTCGCGATCTCGGACTCGGTGAATGCCCCGGTGAAGGTGACTGTAGCGACCTGACCGGCCGCACCCGTGACGACGAACCTCACGTCGGACTGTTCGATCCCACGCACCGCGGTGTCCTGCGAGTTCGAATCCCGCGTCGACACGATGACGCTGATCGACAAGGCCGCGATGACGGCGATGCCGAGAATGAGCTGACGAACCGACTCTCGTGCCGCAGTCGATCCGGTCGTGTCCATGTCCGCGATCGGCGTCGCGGTCCGGGTTCGCCTTCCGGCGCGGTCCCGCGTGGAGTCCTGGGCCGTCGCGGTGTCAGCGCCCCCGGCGGCGTCGACGTCACGATGGGCCGCAGTCAGCTGCTCGCCGCTGACGCTTCCTTCACCGAACACCGCTCCGGTGATGTCGGCTCCGGCGAAGGTTGCCCCGTCGAGTTGGGCATCGGTGAAGTCCGCATGTCGCAGGCATGCTCCGTTGAAGTTGGCGTGAAGCAGCTCGGTTCGAGCGAAGGAGGTCCCCTCCATCTGTGCCTCGCGGAAGTCGGCCCCCGATGCCTGCGCGTCGTCGAGGCGTGCGCCCTTGAACTTCGCATGGCGCGCCCGGGCCCGATACAGACCCGCGTGTCGGAGATCGGCGCCACGGAGGTTCGCCCCTTCGAGAACGGCCTCGGTGAGGCGAGCGTTGACGAGATTCGAGTTGGCGAGGTCGGCTCGGGAGAGATCGGCGTTGGACAGCTTGGCACCCTCGAGGTTCCGTCGTCGCAGGTAACAGTCCTTCAGTTCGCGCGCTCTGGAGATCGCTGTGGGACAAGTCGTTCTGCATCGCGATCGAGAGCCGGATCGACCGTTCGGACCAGAACGAGCTCAGTGAACCCTGAACCCACAACAGCAGGACCGCGGCCGCGGGGATGAGGATCTGCGTGGGAGTCACGACGGAGGCGTATCGGACCCCGACACGCGACATCAGCGCCACCCCGATGGCGGCGATTCCGGCGACCAGGAGGAAGTGCGACGGGGCTCCGCGGACGAGAAATCGATCGCGGACCCTGAGGTACACCCTCTGATGCGCCCTGACCGGTTTCATCGATAGGCCATTCGGCCCATCGAGCGGGATCTTGAGGAGTCGTACCGCTCGCGATCGGTCGTGGAGCGGGCGTCGGCGCCGGATCGCCCCCGGCTCCGGGAGGGGGATTTGCCTGCGGGGCACCATCACTATGGTGGGATCGTGTCCGACACCCGACCTTTCGATGCCGACAACCACTACTACGAGGCGCTCGACGCCTTCACCCGACACCTGGACCCGGCGTGGGGACCCCGAACGATCCAGTGGGCCGAGATCGACGGCCGCCGGTATCACGTCGTCGGTGGAAAGGTCTCACGGGCCGTGGTCAATCCCACGTTCGATCCCGTCGCGAAGCCGGGCGTCCTGAAGGACTACTTCCGGGGCAACCCCGACAACGACGATCCGCTCGACCTCCTACGGGCACGGGATCGGATCCGCCCCGAGTATCGCGACCGCGACGCGCGGCTGGCGACCATGGACGACCACGGTCTCTCCGCGGTGTGGATGTTCCCGACGTTGGGGATGATCTACGAGTCGCTGTTGGCCCACGACCCAGAGGCCGTCAGCGTGACGTTCGGGGCGTTCAACCGGTGGGTCGAGGAGGACTGGGGCTTCGCCTATCGGGATCGGCTGTTCGCCGCGCCCTACATCTCTCTCGCCGACATGGACTGGGCCATCTCCGAGCTGGAGTGGGCGCTCGGACGGGGGGCGAGGACGATCGTCATGAGGCCGGCCGCGCCCACCACGAGCGATGGCCGGTTCAGCCCCGCTGATCCACGGTTCGATCCCTTCTGGGCCCGGGTCAACGAGGCGGGTGTGTGCGTCGTCGTGCACGCCGGCGATGCGGGGTACTCCTCCAACGGGTACGCCAGCGACACCTTCACCACCGATTTCGCCAACGCCGTGCCCCAACCCATCAAGATGCTGCAGTTGGAGCGACCCATCGAGGACTTCCTGGCCGCGCTCATCTGTGATCAGCTGTTCGTCCGCCACCCCAACGTTCGGGTGGCGTCGGTCGAGAACGGGTCGGGCTTCCTGCGCGGTCTGTTCTCGCGCCTGTCCGCGGTGGGGAACAAGATGGCCGGCTGGTTCCCCGAGGATCCTGTCGATACGTTCCGGCGGCACATCTGGATCAACCCGTTCTGGGAGGACGACATCTCGGAGGTGACCGAACTGATGGGGTCCGACCGGGTGCTGTTCGGTTCCGACTGGCCCCACATCGAAGGCATGCCCCGGCCACTCGACTTCCTCGACGAACTCGTCGGTTTCGACCGTGCTGACGTCGAGCGCATCGTTCGGGGCAACGTGACGCACTTGAATCAGCTGTGTCCCGCGTGATGCCGGACGTCGATCCCGGCGCGTCGATCTCGGGATCCCTCCGTTCAGCATCCCTCCGTTCAGCATCACGCCGCTGGTGACGACCGGCCCGACGGGCGGATCACGCAACGGGCTTCGATGGGGAGTGGCCGGCCCTAGCCGTGCTGCCAGATCCGTCCGAGCAGCGATCGCGTTCCGTCGAGGGCGACCGCATCGAGGCGGGCGACGTCGTCGCCGGTAAGGTCCACCTCCAGAGCGCCGGCGTTGGCGCGGGCCTGGTCGGCGTTCTTCGCTCCGGGAATGGGGACGGCGCCCTTGGCGATGATCCATGCCAACGCAACCTGGGCCGGGGTGCAGTCGCGGCCCTCAGCGATGGTCGTCGTCACCTCGAGAACGGGATCGACCAGTTCCCAGGGGTGGTCGGAGAAGCTTCGGCGTCCCGGCGGTGGCGACGCAGCGGAGTACTTGCCCGTGAGGCGTCCCTGGGCCAGAGGGGAGTAGGCCAGGATGACGACGCCGAGGTCCGTCGCGGCCGCCAACAAGCCTGTGGTCTCGGGGCGTCGGCGTAGCAGGCTGTACTCGACCTGGTTGGTCGCCAGGGGAACGCCACGTGCCGCCAGTTCGCCATGGATGGCACGCATCTCCTTCGTCGAGTAGTTCGACACCCCGACGGCGCGGACCCGTCCATCACGAACGACGCCGGCCAACGCTTCGGCCATGGCCGCGTGGGAACGCAGGCTGATGGGTCCGTGGATCTGGTAGAGGTCGACCACGTCGATCCCGAGGCGGTCCATCGACGCGTCCAGCGCCTTGGGCAGCTCTCTTGCCAGATTCCACTTCCATGGAGCCGGGTAGAACTTGGTGGCGATCGTCGCCGTGCCGTCGTTCAGCGTCGAGATGATCGACTCGCTGCGGCCCTTCCCGTACACCTCGGCGGTGTCGATGAGCGAGATCCCCGCCTCACGGGTGGCTGCCCACGCCTCGGCGATGGTCTCGTTGGTCAGGTTCGGGTCGTATCCGTCCATTCCCCACGTGGTCTCGTCGCCCCACGCCCAGGTTCCAAGGCCCATCGGGGCGATCGGGTTGTCGAGGCCGGGGAGGGAGATCACATGGGAGATGCTACGGGTGGCTCCGAGTCGGCCGGTGCATCCGCCAGGATCTCGGCCAGGTCGGCGTCGATCTCGTCAGGCGAACCCTCCACATTGAGATGGGGCAGGATGCGGTCCAACCACCGCGGCAGCCACCAGTTGCGCTCGCCCAGCAGTTCCATGGTCGCGGGGACCAACAGCATGCGGACCAATGTCGCGTCCAACAGGACCGCAACCGCCAGTCCCAGCCCGAACATGCGGGTGATGCGGTTGTCCTCGAACATGAAGCTGCCGAACACCACGATCATGATCGCCGCGGCGGCGGTGATGACGCGAGCGGTCGCGGCCAGGCCGTCGGCGACCGACGTCACGGCGTCACCGGTCCGGTCGTACTCCTCCTTGACGCGGGACAGCAGGAACACCTCGTAGTCCATCGACAGTCCGAACACGATGGCGAAGAGCATCATCGGAATGAACGGTTCGATCGGGGCGGGTTCGACCCCGAACAACGATCCCATCCAGCCCCATTGGAAGATCGCCACCACGATTCCGTAGGCCGCTGCGATCGACAACATGTTCATGATCACGGCCTTGAGCGGCACCAGGAGAGAACGGAACACGATCATCAGGAGGAAGAACGAGAGCGCCAGAACCACGCCGAGGAAGATGATGAGCCGCTCGGCCAGGTAGTTGGTGAAGTCCAGCGACACCGCGACGCCGCCCGACACGTTGACCACCATGTCCACGTCGCCGACGGCGTCGGGGATCACCGAGTCCCGCAGCCGCTCGACCAACTCGTCGGTCGCTTCGTCCTGGGGCGACGTGGTGGGGATGACCTGCATCAGGTACGCCTCGGATGCGGCGGGGTCCTCCATGTTCGACGGCGCCACGAAAGCGACCTTCGCCACTCCCGGGTCGGCTTCGACCGCGGTCTGAAGACTCTCGATGGAGGAACGCGACTGCATCGTCGCCCGGTTGGACGGTGATCGAGGAGCGGCCCGTTGAATCCGGGTCCGAACCCGTCGGCAACCATGTCGTAGGCACGGCGGGTGGTCGTGTCGGTGCCGTAGTTGCCCTCATCGGAGAAGCCCAGCCGCAGCGAGAACACGGGCAGGGCCAGAATCACGAGAACGAGAACGCCGGCCGTCACCGAGAGCCACGGGTGGGCCTGGATCTGCCGACTCCACTTGTAGGCGACCGTCTCGCGGATGGGCTTCACCTTGCGGGGCGGAACCTCCCGTCGCAGCGGTGCGATGGCGAATCCCGCGAGCATCACGATCACCGCCAGCGGCGCGCCGACGAGGAGGGGCTGGATTCCGAGACCAACGCCCAACAGGGCGATGGCCACGAGGCCGGCCGCGATGAGGCCCCTCCAGCGCGTCACCTCGATCTTGGCCCCCGCCAGCCCCAACAGGGCCGGGAGCAAGGTGACCGATGCGATCATCGTGACCGCGACGGTGATCGCCGCCGCGATGCCGAGACCGGCGACGAACTCGAGTCCGATCAGCAACATCCCCAACAGCGACACGACGACGGTCGCGCCGGCGAACAGGACGGCGCGACCCGCGGTGTCGAGGGCCTCCGCCGCGGCATCCTCGGGTGCCGACCCTCGGTGCAGCGCCTCCCGGTGGCGGGTGACGATGAACAGCGCGTAGTCGATCCCTACCCCGAGACCGATCATCGCCCCGATGGTGGTGGCGAAGTCGGGCATCACCTGGATGTTGGACAACAGCCCGACGAGGGCGATGCCGCTGCCCACACCGGCGATCGCCACGGCGATCGGCAGGCCCATGGCCAGCACTGATCCGAACGCCAGGATCAGGACGACGATGGCGAATGCCACACCGATGAGTTCGGACTGGGGAGGTTCGAACTCCGCCAGTGACGCGCCACCCATCTCGACGGTCAAACCCTCGACCTCAGGGAAGAGACCGGTGACCTCGATGCCGATGTCGCCTCCGCTCTGCTGTCCGACCTCGGGGTCCAGGTCGATGGTGGCGAAGGCGGTGGTGCCGTCCTCGCTCACCTGGGTGAGCGCTCCGATGCCCTCATAGGGACTGGTGACGGTCACGAACTCGATGTCCTCGACCTCGGCGAACAGCTTCTCCATCTCCGCCTTGACGGTCGGGATCGTCGACGCCTTCCTCGGTCTGGAAGACGATCGACCCGGTGAGCCCCGCCCCGGCCCCCCCGAACGACTCTTCCAGCACGTCGAAGCCGTCGCGGCTCTCCGAATCGGGGATCTCGAGGCCCCCACCGAAGTCGGTTCCTACCCTGCCGGAGAGGGCGAAGATGGCGATCATGGCGACGATCCACGCACCGATCGTCACCCAATGGTGACGGAACGTGGACCGGGCGAGACGCTGCATCATGGGAACTCCAGGGGCGACGGGAGGTGGTGTGGCAATAACGCTACGGCTGAGTAGCGTATAGGGGCGAGCCGGATGAACGGCAGTCTCAACGCTGTGACACCCGTCGCTCATTCCTGCCATGAGTCGCACACTTTCCGCTACGGCCCGTTCGGCCACCGTGAACGCAGCCGTCGAGCTGTTGGCCGAATGCTCCATCCGCGATGTCACCGTCGATGCCGTCGCAGCCCGGTCGGGTGTGGCCAAGACCACCATCTACCGGCACTTCAGCTGTCGCGACGAGCTGCTCGCCGCCGCGATTCGTGCGACGCTCGCGTCGTGGCCGGCCCCACGACGAACCGGATCGCTCGATTCGGAACTCAGGTCGTGGGCCGAGCAGGTGGTCGACTCCGACGCGCTGGCGACGCACGCCGCGAGCCGCCATCGAGTTCTTCGCGGAGGTGGCTGCATCGCCGGTACTCGCCGAGGCACACGACGAGATGGTGGAGAAACTGTTCGGTTCGCTCACCCGCATCCTCGACGACGCCCGACGGCGGGGCGAGATCGTCGCGGACGCGGACATCGAACTGTGCGCCGACGCGATCGCCGGTCCGCTGGTCCTACGACGTCTTCGTGGGGCGTCGGTCGACGAAGAGAAGGCGGATCGGTTGTTCTCGCTCGTTCTCGACGGAGTCAGGCGGAGCGGGCCACCAGCTCGCTGACCGTTCGCCAGTTGCGCGCGGTGACCTCGACCCCGAGCCGTCGCTCGAGGAGTGCTCCGGTGAGCTTCGATCGAGCCGTCCCCGACGGGTAGGCGAGGAACACCTCTCGTCCGTCCACGACGGCCCGATCGGGCGCGACCCGATCCGCATCGGCTCCATCGAGCCCGCCCGTGGGTCGGTCGAGGCAGAACGCGACGTGCAGCGCGGTGGGGCGGACGCTGTCATCCACGTCGTCGCGAAAAGGGTGACGGTCGAGGGTGGAGGCCAGCTCGCCGGGCCGGCGGAGGATCAGGATGGTGCCGATGTCGCACTGCTCCGCCAAGGCGCCCTCCACGTCGGACCGGATCGACTCGGGATCACGTCCGCCGCCATCGAAGATCAGGTTCCCCGATTGCACATAGGTCGACACGTCCTCGAACCCGAGCCCTTCGGTGAGGGCCACGAGCTCGGCCATCTTCACCCGGTTGCGTCCGCCCACGTTGACCGCCTTCAGGAGGCCCACCCACGTGTCGCTCATGGAGAGGACCATAGGATCAATCGTTAGGGTGTGACCTCGGCGACGAGCGAGAAGGGGGACCCATGGCCGATGCACATCAACGCGAGATCTTCGAACCGTGGGAGCTGGGACCCACCACGATCCGTAACCGGCTCATCAAGGCGGCCACGTTCGAGGGCCGCGCTCCCGATGCCCTGGTGTCCCGGGACCTCATCGACTTCCATGTTCGCCACGCCGAGGGCGGCGTCGGCATGACGACGGTGGCGTATCTCGCCGTCTCGCCCGAGGGTCGCACCGAGAGGCGACAGATCTGGCTGCGGGACGAGGCCCGCCCGGGGCTCGAGCAGCTGGCCGATGCGGTCAAGTCGACGGGTGCATCGATCTCCGCGCAGATCGGCCACGCGGGCCCCGTCGCCGATTCCCGGTCGAACGGGGCGCGCGGATTCGCGCCGTCGGCCATGTTCAATCCCATGGCTGCTCAGCGCATGGCGGCGCCGACCACGACCGAGATCCGACGGATCGTCAGCGACTTCGGTGCGGGGGCACGACTGCTCGCGGATGCAGGCTTCGATGCCATCGAGATCCATCTGGGTCACGACTATCTGCCCAGCTCGTTCCTGTCCCGTGCCCTCAATCGACGCCGCGACGAATGGGGCGGCAGTCTCGAGAACCGTGCCCGGCTCAGTCGGGAGATCGTGTCGTCGGTGCGGGAACGGGTGGGCTCGGACGTGGCGGTGATCGCGAAGTTCAACATGGATCACGGGTACCCCGGCGGAATGTGGGTTCGCGACGGCGCTGGAGGTCGCATCGATGCTCGAATCCGACGGTGGGCTCGACGCGTTCGTGCTGACCGGGGGCAGTTCGCTGGCGAATCCGATGTACCTGTTCCGTGGTGACGCTCCGGTCTATGAGTTCACCAAGACCCTTCCGCCCTGGCTGAAACCGGCCTTCAGGATCGGCGGGAGTCGGTTCCTTCGCACCTATCCCTACACCGAGGCGTATTTCGCGCCGCTGGCGCGGCAGTTCCTCGACCGTCTCGTCACGCCCGTCGTGTTGCTCGGCGGTGTCTCCGAACGCTCCACCGCCCAGGACGCGATCTCCGAGGGGTTCGTCGCGGTGGCGATGGCCCGAGCTCTCCTGCGAGAGCCGGGTCTGCCCAACCGGTGGGCGCGTGGCGAGGACGCGCCCTCGCTGTGCATCCACTGCAACAAGTGCATGCCGACGATCTACAGCGGCACCCGGTGCGTCCTCGTCTAGCTCGTTGTGAGGGGCGGGCGCGGGCCGACGCCGTGGATCCGGTCAGTTCGTCCGAGAGACGACGAGCCGCTGGTCCGGTTCGACGTCGGTGAGGATCTGTGGCTCGGAGGCTCCCGGCCAGTAGACCTCGATCCTGGAGATCGGGGCGGTGCGGGCACCGAGGCCCACGTGGACCACGGGCGGTTTCTGCGACTCGTAGGATCCGCCCGTCGTGATCCAGCCGACGAGCGGATCGTCGCCGGCGTCAGGGGTGATCTCCACCCGCGAGCCGTCTCCCGTCCGGTTTCCGGGGGAGGTCGCGTCGTCGAGCACGACGCTGAGCCAGGCCCGATCGAACGAGCTGTCGTTGCGGTAGAGGCGGGGAGCGACATCGCCGCTGGGGACGACGAGCACATCGAGGTCACCGTCGTTGTCCATGTCGAAGGGGACCAGTGCGTGGCTGACCGCCGTGTCGTCGATGCCGACCACGCCGGCGACCTCACGGTAGGTGTCGCCGTCGCGCAGCCAGACGCGCGCCCGATCGTCGTCGAACTGCGAGAGGTACTCGATTCGATCGTCGCCCGGATCGGACCTTCCCGGATTGTCGATGCTGAACCCGTTGGTCATGACGATGTCGATGTCGCGATCGTGGTCGAGGTCCTCCAGGGCAGCGCCCCACCCCCAACCCCCGTCGCGCACAGCTGCCTGGTCGGTCGCATCGCTGAACGTGAGATCGCCGTTGTTGAGATAGAGGCGGTTGCCGCTGCAGCCGCTGAACCCCGTTTCCGGGCAGGTCTCGGTGTCCTCGAGGGGATAGCTGATTCCCGTGATGAACCAGTCGACGTCTCCGTCTCCGTCGATGTCTCGGAGCACCGACCCCATGCCGTTCTCGTCGGTGGCGACACCGGCGGTGGCGGTGATGTCCTCGAAACGTCGGCCGTCGACGTTCCTCAGGAGTCGGCTGGTACATCCGTCGCCGGTGATGGCCAGATCGGTCCAGCCGTCGTCATCGATGTCGCCGAAGGCACCGGTGAACGCCACGATCTCGTCGAGAGGAAGGCCGAACTCGGCGGTCACGTCGCTGAAGGAACCCGCTCCGTCGTTGAGGAACAGGGCCGACCTGGTCGGCTCGCCATCGCCGGGGGCGGGGAATCCGATGGCTGCGAGCGCTGCCGCCGTCTCGCAGGAATCGGGCGTGTGATCGTCCGCCCAACCCATCTCGGCCGCTGCGGCGGCGACCGCCTCGCCGTTGTAGATGTCGCTGTACCACTGCAACACGAGGAGATCGAGGAATCCGTCACGGTTCACGTCCGCCACCGACACGCCATGGTGTTGACCACCGAACCGCGGGTCGGTCGGCTCCGGCCACTCGAGTCCCCGGCCGGCCGCCTCCTCGCTGAACCGACCCGATCCGTCGTTGATGAACAGCTCGTTGCGACCCAGCCCGGCTCCGGCGGCGAAGAGGTCCACGTCCCCGTCGCCCTCGACGTCGAAGAACACGCCCGTCGATGAGCCGAATCGGTCGTCGGGTCCGGCCACGCCGGCGTCGCGGGCGACATCGTCGAACGTGCCGTCGCCGTTGTTGAGATAGAGCCCGTTGGGCCGGCCGACCCTGGGCAGGAAGATGTCGTCGTCGCCGTCCCCGTCGACATCAGCGACGGCGGCACCCGAGGTCATGTCGGCCTGTCCGGTGAGGCCCAGCTCCGAGTGGGGTTCGGTCAGTCCCGCGAGCTCGGCGACATCGGTGAAGGTCACCCCCTGCGCGATCGTCGCGACGTCGGGAGAACCGGTCGCCATCGACGCCCGATCCGACGATGAGCATCCGGCCCAGGTCGACGCCGCCGCCACGAGGATCGCAACGCCCACCCGACCGTTGGGCCGACTCACCGCGCCATCCGCTCGACATCGATGACCCGGCCGACTGTGACCTCGGAGAGGACCTGGGTGTCACCGTCGGGCCAACGGACCGTGACAGCGTCGGGAACGGCGTCTCCGAGGCCGAAGAGCAGCCGGCTGCCCCGGCCGCTCTGGAACGATCCGTCGGGTCCGACCCGACCGACGAGCTCGGTGCCGTCGGTCAGCGACACCGTGACCGTCGAGCCGATCGCCTCGGTATTGGACGACCGTGGGTCACTCAGGCGCACCCCGAGCCAGCGGTGGTCGTTGTCGGTGACGTTGCGGTAGAGACGGGGAGTGCCGTCTGTCGTGATGACCAGAAGGTCGGTGCGGCCGTCGCCGTCGACATCGATGGGCGCGGCCGCCTTGGCGTTCGTCTCGGGGTCCAGGGCGGGGGGCGAGGCGACCGGCCACGGCGCGTCGCCGGTGTTCACCCACATGATGTCGGCGGTGTCCGCGCTGCGCTCGAAGAGCGCCCCTTCCCGACTCGACGACGCGAGGTCGGTCGCGGCGTTGCGCAGTCCCGTGGCGGTGAAGAGGTCCGGACGACCATCGAGGTTGAGGTCCGCGGCAACGGGGCCGAATGCCCAACCAGCGTCCCCGACGCCATAGCGGTCGGTGCGGTCGGTGAAGGTTCCGTCGCCGTCGTTGATCAGGAGATGGTTCCCTCCGCAGCCGATCATGACGTCGGTCAGGGGGCACGTCCCCGACGCCGTCGGGTAGGCGACGCCGGTGATGAACCAGTCGAGCTCCCCGTCCCCGTCGGCATCGATCAACTCGGACCCGATCCCGGTCTCCACCGAGTCGGCGCCCGATCCGGCGGTGATGTCGACGAACCCACCGGCTCGGTCGTTGCGAAGCACGGTGGTGGTGCATCCCTGACCGGTGATGAGCAGGTCGTCCCACCCGTCGCTGTCGATGTCGGCGAACCGGGGGGTCATGGCCGCGATGTCTGCGGGGTCGATGCCGAGCCGACCGGTGCTGTCGTCGAATCCGCGGCCCGTGTTCCGCAGGAGCACCGTCCCCGAATCGGTCACGGCCCCGCGGCCCCGCGCTGCGTTCGCCGCCGGGTCGCACGTCTCGCCGGGGCGAACCTCGGCGTCCTCGAGCAGCGTTCGGATCCGATGCGGATCGCTGTGTGCGATGAACAGGTCCACGCGCCCGTCGCGGTCGTAGTCCGCCGCGGCGAGGCTGAACGTGGCGGCGTCGGGATCGCCAGGCGACGGCGACGGCAGCCCCCACTCCGACGTGGCGTCGACGAAGGAACCGCCGGCGGTTCCGAGCAACAGCCGGTGGGGGGACCGACCGAATCCGAGCACGACCAGGTCGAGAACGCCGTCACCGCTGACGTCCACGAACATGGCTCCTGTGGACCCGTCCTGGGTCGGTTCCCGGGGCGGAACGAGCGATGCGGTGACGTCGGTGAACACTCCGCCGTCATTGCGGTAGAGCAGGTCGGGCAGGCCGAGGCGCGTCATGAAGACGTCGTCGTCGCCGTCGTCATCGAAGTCGCCCACGGCCGTGCCCCCGGTCAGGGCGGCGGGTCCTTCGCGGACGCGACCGGTCGCTGTGAGGTGCGGCCAGACCGGCTTCCTCGGTGATGTCGACGAACGACAGTCCCGCCAGTTGTCGGGTGGTGGCGTCCGCGTACCCGGGCCCGATCGGGGGCTCGATGGCGTCGGGGTTCCCGGCGCTCTGGTCGCCGACGGGGTTGCCGTCTGCGTCGTACTCGTTGCCGATGAGGTGGACGCCGTCCACCGGCACGAGAGTGAAGGTCGCGTCGAACTCCTCGGCCCCGTCGGAGGTCACCACGGTGCCTGTGGCCCGGATCGCCAGTTCGGGCGGTGCCTGAGGACCCGTGTCGAAGCGCGCCACCGTCGCGGTGAGAGAGCTGAACTCGCGTGTTCCGCGTGAACCGGTCGTGCCGGCGTCGATCGCGGCGGTGGCTTGCCGCAGACGTAGTCCGGTCAGCCCTGCGGCGGCGAGCTCGGCATCGCCACGCTCGAGTGCCTCCGCCTCGATGGCGAGTCCGAGTGCCAGGTCGTTGCCCATCGAGTCGGCCGACCGCGCGTCGATGCGTGTGGCGGCGTCGGCCACTCCCTGGTCGATCTCGACCACCGGCAGCGAGTCGACGTCCACGCTGACCTCGTCGCGCCGTGAGAGGTCGATCTCGCCACCCGTGTCGGCACCGTTCCGCGATCCGACCACCACGAGCGTCAGCGCCACACACGCGGTCGTGGCAACGACCGCCCCGAGCCGGACAGCCGGTCCGACGGGTGACGTGCCGGACCCGGCGATTGCCGCGGGTAGTGCGTCACGAAAGTCTGTCGCGCCGGCTCATCGGGGCGGGGGAGCGGCGTTCGATCGGGAGGACGAAGGGACAGAGGATGACCAGGCCCGCCAGGATGCCGACCTTGGTGCCGAATTCTCCGCTCTGCGTCGCCAGGATCACTGCGCCCACGACTGCGATGGCCGCGCCGTAGATCGACTGGGCGACGCGCCCGACGGAGCCGTCTTCGGGTCGGTGATCATGAAGAACAGGAACACCAGTACCTCGGGTGAGGTCACGAGCAGCCACCAGTAGTCGATGCCCGAGATGGGGCCCACGTGCCAACTGGCGGTGATGGCGTGGCCACTCGCAGCGAGCACACCGATGGCGGCTGCGAACACGGCCCAGAACGACAGGGCGCTGTGACCCTGATGTACGCGACGGGTGATGACGAGGCTGCCCACCACGATGACGACGAACGCCGCGACGAGACCGGGGCTCAGTGGGCCCCACCAGAGCACCTGCGGATCCGCTCGCGCCTCGCCCAGCGCCAGGAACACGACAACCAGCGCGAGGTTCGAGGGATTGAACACGTGGCGACCATCGCGGCGGATCAGGTACTTGGACGCCAAGGCGATCGCTCCGGTGCCGGCGAACACCCACCACCCCTGCATGCTCCACCAGTCACCGTGTTCGGTCCCCGGTACGCGGAGGATCAGCGCGATTCCGTTGCCCGTGAGCATCGCGCTGGCCGGCCACGCGATCACCTTCGAGCGGCGGAACGTCATGACGAGTTCGATCGCCGCGCAGGTACCGATGGAGACGAAGATCTGTGCGATCGACACGTTGAAGTAGAAGACGGTCTGCCCCAGAATCTGGAGAGTGATCGTCACGATGGCGACGTGTGATCGCGGATCGGTCAGGGTCGGAAGAACCAGCGGGTACTGGCCGAGGTGCGGGCCTCGGTGGGTGATCCCAGTCATCTCAACAGCCGGTGATCCAGGCTGCGTCGATCTCGTCTACGCGGATGGCACTGCTCCGTCTCGCCGTCAGGGCAGGGTACGGCACGCGGCAGGGATGACGACCGACAGCCCTCGGTCAGGGGCGACCGCCACGGAGGATGCGACCGGCGAGCTCGCCGGTGTGTTCGCCGTTCTCCATGAACGGGACGCCGTTGACGAGGGTGTGGTCGATGCCGTTCGCCCGCTGGACGAAACGCGGTGCGCCGCCAGGGAAATCGCGGCGGATCTCGGGCAGCGGCAATGACAGCGCCTCGAGGTCGATGATGTTGACGTCGGCGAACCAACCGGTTTCGATTCGGCCGCGGTCGCGGTATCCCACGAACGATGCGGTGTCGTGGCTCAGCTTCCGCACCGCGTCCTCGATGGAGATGACCTGGCGGTCCCGGGCCCAGTGCGACAGAAAGTAGGTCGGTTGGGACGCGTCCATGATCTGGGTGGCGTGGGCGCCGGCGTCGGCAAGACCCATGATGGTCACGCCGGAGCGGATCATCTCCTCGATGGCGTCTTCGCGTTGGTTCATCACCGGCCAGTTGACGATGGCTCGGCCGTCGCTCTCGACCATTTCGTCGATGTAGGCCTCGACCGGCGTCACCCCGCGGCGGCTGCGATCGCCGCAAGGGAGTCGTCATCGCCATAGCTGTAGCTGGCGGGTCGGTCGGCCTCCATGAGGAACATCCGCGTGAAGGGCTCAACGGCCTTCGACGCCCCCTCGTCGATGAGGCGGGCCCGGAGGTCGGGATCGCGCAATCCCGCCAGTCGACCGTCCAGGTCGGACTCCGCCAGGGGAGCGAAGCTCGGCAGGTCATCGATGAGGGTGTTGGCCGCGAGGCTGAACAGGACGCCGACGCTCCGCGGGGTGATCTGGGGGCGCAGTTGTGATCCGTTGCGGTTCGCCTCCTCCGCCAGTTCCATGACCTGGCGGTAGTGGTCGCCCAGGGAGCCGATCTGTTGGAGGTTGAAGCTGAACGGCCGCCCCGTGCGACGGCTGATCTCCGCCATCCAGGAGACCTCCTCCTCGACCCGCGAGACCGATCCCGCTTCCTCGTTGTAGCGGGGCGCGGCCTCGAGCACCCCGTGGCCCCGTCGACCCAGGGGCTCGGCGATGGCGTAGAACTCCTCGGGAGAACTCCAGGTTCCCGGAACGTTGCGGCCGTCGGGGACCCGGTGGAACAGGCTCCGACTGATCGAGTAGCCGAGGGCGCCCGACTCCAACGCGTCGTCGACCAGGGCCGACATCTCTGCCAGCTGTTGGGGGGTGGCGGCGAAATCCCGCTCGCACGACGCGTCGCCGGCGACATAGAGCCGAACGGCCACATCGCCGACATACGCCCCGGCGTTGAGCCCGTGTGGGAGCGCTTCGATGGAGTCGAGGTACTCGCCGAACGAATTCCAGTTCCACGGGAGCCCTTCGAGGATGCAACTCGCGGGGATGTCTTCGACGGATTCCATGGCTGTGGCCAGCAGTTCGGCCTGGCCGGTGCGGACCGGCGCGAACGTCATGCCGCAGTTCCCCATCACCGTGGACGTGATGCCGTGCCAGCACGACGAACTCATCAGCGGATCCCAGCCGATCTGCGCGTCGAGATGGGAGTGGATGTCGACGAATCCCGGCGTGACGAGGCGGCCCTCCGCGTCGATGATCCGCGCGCCGGCGGGAATCGATCTCTCCGACCGCGGTGATGCGATCGCCGTCGATCCCCACGTCAGCGTGGCGGGCCGGACCTCCCGAACCGTCGACGACCGTCCCGCCCCTGATGACCACGTCGTGGCTCATGCTGCATCCTTCCCCCGATGTCCGACCACTATGCCACTGGCGCAGCGTGCGATTCCCACCCCGGCGGAGCGACCCGATGAATTAGCGTCTGGACACATGTCCACACGTGGCGTCGACCGTGAGACGGGCGGACGCCGGCTCACGGCCCGCCAGGAGGAGACTGTCGCGAAGTTGCTGGATGCGGCGGTCGTGGAACTCCGATCTCAGGGCTACGAGGGCCTGTCGGTGCGAGCGGTCGCGGCTGCCGCCGGAACAGCCCCGGCCACCGCCTACAACTACTTCTCCTCCAAGGATCACCTGGTCGCCGAGGTGTTCTGGAGGAAGCTCCGGGCCCTCGAGGACGTGGGTGCTGCCGAGGGGCAGGTGACCGAACGGGTCGCCGCGGCGCTGGGCGCCGTGGCCATGTTGGTGGCGGATGACCCCTCGCTCTCTTCGGCATGCACCGTGGCCTTGTTGGGGACAGAGCCCGACGTGCGCCGGCTGCGTGATCGGATCGGGGCCGACGTTCGCCGTCGGATCGTCGAGGCTCTGGATGGCGAGGGCGACGACCACATGGTGAACGCCCTGGAGTTCACCTATTCGGGCGCCATGCTCCAGGTCGGGATGGGACACATCGACTACCACGATCTGCCTGACCGGCTGGCGTCGGTGGTCTCCATCGTCTGCGGTGCGCATCGCGCGACGGACCCTACGAAAGGTGAGAGCTGATGAACGACCGCCGGCGCAAAGGGCTGGAGAAGATGGAGGAGGTCTACGGATTCGAGGTGTCCGACGGCCCCGGCGACTTCTTCGGCTACACCGTCGAGCACCTCTTCGGTGATGTGTGGCAGAGGGACGGGATGTCGCTCCGCGATCGGCGCCTCCTCCTCATCGGCCTGCTCATCGGCTCGGGCCAGGAGGACGTGTTGGACATCCAGATCCCCGCCGCTCTGGGGCGCGGGGATCTCGATGCGGACGACCTACGCGACATCGTCGTCTTCGCCGCCCACTATGCGGGTTGGCCCCGGGGGGCGCGACTCAACAACAAGGTCGAGGCGGCGATTTCTTCGTTCGAGTCCACACGCCCCGACGACGTCGCCGGGAGCTGAGTCAGGAACCGGCCGGCGCCTTCTTGGCGGCGGTCTTCTTGGCGGCGGTCTTCTTGGCGGCGGTCTTCTTGGCGGGAGCCTTCTTCGCCGGAGCCTTCTTGGCGGCGGTCTTCTTGGCGGGCGCCTTCTTGGCGGCGGTCTTCTTGGCGGGCGCCTTCTTGGCGGCGGTCTTCTTGGCGGGCGCCTTCTTCGCCGGGGCCTTCGTGGCCGGCGTCGAGGATCCCATCATGTCCTCGATCGTTCCCTCGACATGATCGAGAATCCGTCGGGCCTCCTTCTCGGCGAGCTCCATGATGCGACGAGCCTCCTTCTCGGCGGTCGACAGGAGCTTCCGAGCAGAACTGATCTCGCGTTCGAGCAGCTCGCGGATGTCGTCCTGGACGCGCTTTGCCGTGTCCGGCAGTCCTGACAGGAAGTTGTCATCGTTGTTCGGCATTCCGGCTCTCCAGTGTTGGGGGTCGGCCAATCCTACGGCGACTCGTCGGCGGGGGCCACAGGCAACCCCACTTCGGGGGATTGACGACATTACAAGATCTGATAACCTGTAAACATGCCATCGCCGGATGACACCGTGGACGAACTCGAGGAGCGCATCCTCGACGCCGCGATCGACAGTGCCTCGGACATCGGCCTCCAGCGGCTCTCGGTGAGCGACGTCGCTCGCCGGGCGGGGATCTCGCGGCCCACGCTCTACAAGCGGTTCGCCACCCGCGATGACCTCGTGTCGAGGGCCGTGATGCGCGAGGCCACCGCCATCCTCGACAAGGTGCAGCTCGCCGGCGAATCCGTCGACGATCCCGATGATGCGATTCGGGCGTCGGTCGAGTCGGCCCTCGTGGCCGTCTCGGAGCATCCGGTCCTGCGCCGGCTCGTCGACACCGAACCGGAGGCCCTGATCCCGTTCCTGATCTTCCCGGGATCTCCGCTGCGGGGCTTCGTCGCAGTGCAGGCCGTCGGGTTGCTGGACCGCTACCTTCCCGACCTCGACGCCGAGACCCGCGACGCCATGGCCGACGTCGCCGCCCGCCTCTTCATCAGCTACGCGGTCGACCCGTCGCCCAGCTCGCCCGGCACCGTTGCCGACGTGTTCGCCCGCATCGCCGCGGAGGCGACGGGACGTGGCTGAGCCCGGCGTTGCCCGATTCCCTCGTTCATGACACCCGACCCGACCCGACCCTCACCCTCACGTGACAAGGAGAGACATGTTCCCCTCCCATGAGCTGACCCTCGATGACGGAAGTACGTGGTCCGACGACAAACGCCGCTGGTGGCTCATGGGCCTGGTGGTGCCGGTGCTCCCCTTCGCCGCAGCCGCGCTGGTACTGCTCACGGGGTCAGGGTTGTTCTGGTGGGCCGGTCCGATCGTCATCTTCGCCGTGGTCCCGCTCGTCGACACGGTGATGGGGCTCGACCGTTCGAACCCGCCCGAGGAACTGGTCGGGGATCTCGAAGCCGATCACTGGTACCGGTGGTGCACGTATCTGTATCTGCCGCTGGAGTTCGCCGGTCTCGTCTTCGGCGCCTGGTGCGTCACCAGAGCCGGAGTGACCGGCATCGATGGCCTCGGACTCGCCTTCACCGTCGGCACCGTCACCGGTGTGGGAATCAACACCGCGCACGAGTTGGGTCACAAGCGGGAGCGGGTCGAGAGGCGACTCGCGCTGGTGGCGTTGGCCCCCAGCGGATACGGGCATTTCGCCGTCGAGCACAACCGCGGTCACCACCTTCGGGTCTCCACTCCCGAGGACCCTGCGAGCTCCCGACTCGGTGAGTCCTTCTGGGCGTTCCTGCCGCGAACGGTGATCGGCAGCCTGCGGTCGGCCTGGCATCTCGAATCGACCCGGCTCTCGGCCCAGGGAAAGCGGGTGTTCTCCCGCGACAACGACGTTCTGGTCGGATGGTCGATGACCCTCGTCCTGTTCGCGGGTCTGAGCGCGGTGTTCGGGCCGTCGGTGCTGGTGTTCCTCGTGCTCCAGGCGGTCGTGGGATTCTGTCTGCTCGAGGTCGTCAACTACATCGAGCACTACGGTCTGGCCCGTCAGAAGACGTCGTCGGGCCGCTACGAGCGGGTCCGTCCCGAACACAGCTGGAACTCGAACAACGTCGGCTCGAACGTGTTGCTGTACCACCTCGAACGTCACTCCGATCACCACGCTCACCCCACGCGCCGCTATCAGTGCCTGCGTGACTTCCCCGAGTCCCCTCAGCTGCCGACGGGATACGCGGGGATGATCGTGCTGGCGCTCGTGCCCCCGCTCTGGCGGCGGGTCATGGACCCGAAGGTCCTCGATCACTACGACGGCGACGTGGCGAGGGCGAACGTCTCGCGGTCGGCCGAACGCCGCTACCCCTCGGGGATCGAGGCGTCGCGGATCGGGTGAGACGGGGGTGGGACGAATCCGGGCCCGGGTCGCCAACCCGACTCGGCGAGATCATCGAGGACGTGCACCATGTTGAGCAGGTCCTCACAGAAGCGGAATCGTCCCCCGCCGGCATAGACGAGCATCGACACCCCGCTCTGTTCGAACCGGGTGCCGTCCGGTCGGCGGCCGGGAAGACGCTGGATCCACCGGATGAACACGCGGTCGCCGGAGATCGCCACGGAATCGACGGGGAACGACCAGTCCTCGAGTCCGGTCATCGAGGTCCTGAACATCTCGATCAACCCGTCGCGTCCCTCGACCCGCCCCCACGCCGGGTCGACGTAGACGGCGTCGTCGGTGAACACCTCGGCGAGCGACTCCCAGTGGCCGCCGCCCGCTTCGATCTCCTCGCGGATGGAGAGGTAGCGATCCACCGCATCCTGGACCTCGTCGATTCGGAAGTGTGCACCGTTCATGTCGCGTCCCCCATCCCGGCCCCCGTCGTCGGGTGAGCACATTACCCGTGTCGCGAGGCAACCGCGCTGACTCGGCCACTGGCCGGCCGCTGTTGCAGACTGGGCCCGTGCCCTCCACCACCACAGCCGATCTGGCGATCATCGGAGCGGGGCCGGCGGGATCCGCGGCGGCGATCGTCGCCTCCCGCGCCGGCCTGAACGTGGTGATGGCGGACAAGGCTCCGATCGGGCGGGACAAGAGCTGCGGAGACGGTCTGACACCGCGGGCGGTCGCCGCACTGGACGACCTGAAGGTCGACCTGGGCGATTCCCACCGCATCGACGGTCTCACGATGATGGCGAATTCGACCGTCCGGACCATGGACTGGCCCCACGGGAACCGGTTCGGGTCCCACGGGGCCGTGTGGCCTCGGAGGCGCCTCGACGCCCACCTCGCGTCGATGGCAGCGGATGCCGGTGCCGACGTGAGGTGGGAGAGCGAAGCGCTTCCGATCCTCGAACACGGCGGGGTGACCGGTATCGACGTCGGTGGGGAGAGGATCATGGCGCCCCTCACGATCCTCGCCGGCGGTGCGACCGGACAGGCTGCCCGGATGCTCGGCGCGGTGCGTGACCCCGATGAGCCGTTCGGGCTGGCGATCCGCGCCTACGCCACCACCCCGCGTCACGCCGAGCGATACCTCGAGGCGTGCCTGACCCTGCGCGATCATCGTGGCGTACCGGTCCCCGGTTACGGGTGGATGTTCCCGGCCGGTGACGGCACGGTGAACATCGGGGTGGGCGCTCTGTCGACGATGAAGGGGTTCAAGAAGCTCAACCTCAACACCCTCCTCGACATCTACCGAGGCGTCGTCGATGAAGCATGGGACCTGGGGCCGTTCGAGGAACGACCCCGAGCCTGGCGGCTCCCGATGAGCGTGCAGCGGCGAGCGGGTCGGGGCTGGTTGGCGGTGGGCGACGCGGCCGGACTCGTCAATCCCATGAACGGCGAAGGCATCGACTACGCGCTGGAGTCGGCCATGTTGGCCGCCGAACTGGCATTTGACTCCCCGGCCACCGCGCCGGCCCGATACGACGCCGAGATCGGTGCCCGCTTCGATTCGTTCCTTCGCACGGGGCGGCGATTCTCCTTTCTCATCGGACATCCCCTGGTGTTGCGATCGGGGCTGCGGCTGGCGGTCGGCACCCAGGCGGTCTCGGAATTGACCCTCGCGGTCATGGGCAATCTGATCGACTCGGATACCCCCGGGATGCCCGGTCGAACCCTTCGACTCGCCGACCGACTGCTGGGGTGGGGCGATCCACTGCTCCGGCGGACCCGCGCCCGCCCGTGACGACGATCGGCTACGTCACGACCGACCTCGGGCCGTTGGGCGAGGAGGATCCGGACGAGCCGCTGCTGGCGGATGCCCTTCGGCCCCACGGGATCGATCTGATGGTCGGTGGTTGGCGCGCGGACCCGGTGCAGTGGGACGCGTGCGACCTACTCGTCGTCCGGTCGCCCTGGGACTACCACCTCCGACTCGACGAGTTCCTGGCCTGGCTCGGTCGGGTCGAACGCAACGTGGTGGTCGTCAACCCTCCGTCGATCATCCGCTGGAACCTCGACAAGTCCTACCTCGGCGCGTTGGGCGGTGCCGGTGTGCCTGTGGTCCCGACCACCTACTGCGGCACGGTCGAGGAGGCTGACGCTGCCCTGGATTCGGCCGTGGGGGGTGTGGTCGTCAAGCCGTCGATCTCGGCGGGGAGCCGCGACACCGGGTGGTTTCCCGGGGCGGATGCGGGAGCTCGGACCCTCGCCCGGACGATCGTGGCGCGGGACGCCGTGGTCATGGTGCAGCCGGCGATCGCGTCGGTGGCGGCCGAGGGCGAGATCGCGGCGGTCTGCATCGGCGAGGAACCGGCTCACTGGATCTCCAAGGGCCCGATCCTCGCCGCCGGCGGCGGTCTGAGAGGAGGCCGGTACGCGGAGGTCATCGAGCGAATCGATCCCCCCGCGGGGGCGGAGGAGTGTGTGGGGTCGGTTCTCGGTGAGATCGCGAAGGTCCGTTCCGAACTCGGTGTCGACGACCCGCTCGTCTACGCACGCCTCGATCTCGTCCGACTCGACGACGGCACCCATGCCCTCCTCGAGGCGGAGCTGTTCGAACCGTCTCTCTTCCTGGATCACGCGCCGGCGTCGGCCCACCGACTCGCCGCGGTTCTCGCCGCACGCCTCGGATGAACGGCCGGTGAACGCCGAGGCCGACCGGCGCACGACTCCGGGAGGCGTCGACGTCGGCGGCTGGTTGCTCAAGGCCCGACGGGATGTCTGGGATGTCGTGGGTGCCATGGCGGGACGTGAGCCGCTGACGTCGTGGCGTCTGACGCCGAGCTACCGGGTGGGGATGATCCGCGTCGGCGACCCCGTCGTCCTGTGGTTGACGGGTTCGACGCGGCAGATGCCTCCGCCGGGCGTGTGGGCGGTGGGAACGGTCACGGGCGACATCGACGAGCGGCAGGGGTCGGGTGGGGGCTGGATCGATCTCGAGGCCCGCGATCAGGTGAGACCCCGCGTTCCCGTGAACCTGTCCGTGCTCGAACAACCTCTGCTGAGGACCGAGCTGGCGGCCCACGCTGACTTCGCCGAGGCGGAGATCCTCGTGGCACCACGGGTCGGCAATCCGGGTGTGCTCCGCCGACGAGAGCTCGCTGTCATCGCCGATCTGGTGGACGGGGCGACACCGGAGGTCGATACCGTCATCGATCGCTGGGATCGTCGATGAGCCGGTCCCGGCGGCGACGTCGCGGAGGCTCAGTCGTCGCGTAGGGCCTCCAACGGGGAGGTCGCCGATGCCCGGCGGGCGGGCCCCACCGCGGCGACGAGCCCGAGTCCGACTGCGCCCACCTCGGCCATGGCCAGCGGAATCCACGGGACCACGGTTCTGGCAGCCACCTCGGCCGGCGCCACCGCGAGCCCGATCGACGCGATTCCGACGCCCACGATGATCCCGACGAGCCCGGCGACCGCGGCCACGAGCATCGCCTCGGTCCGCACCATGGCGACGATGTCGCGCCGATCCGCCGCCGACGGCACGGACCAGGGCCAGTTCGCGCCGCCGTTCGATGACCGCCAGGGCGATGGTCGCCGACATGCCGATCGCGCCCATGGCGACCGATCCGATCAACAGGACCGAGACGACGCGCAGCACCGTGTCGGCGACGTCGGTGTTGAGCGCGTCGAATTCCTCGGGATCGTGGACCCGCACCTTCGGGAACTCCCGGGCGACCGCGTCGAGGAAGCGTCGAGCCCGGCGCGGTGATGCCGACTCGTCGATCGACACCGCCGCCAACTCGAAGGTTCCCTCGGCCCCCACCGTGTCCACCGATCCGCGATCGACGATCACGTGGCCGTACACCGAGCTGTCCCGGTAGAGGGCGATCACGGGGAGGTCGACCGATCGTCCCGACACGCTGACCAGTTCGGCCTCGGCGCCGAGCGACAACCCGAGGCGGTTCGCGGCGGCCTCGGAGAGGGCGAGGCCGGGGCCGTCGACGGAGAGCGAGCCCTCGACGACATCGACATCGACGACCGTGGGGATCCGGGACAGGTCCGCCGTGACGACCCTGCGTTCGGTGGCCCGGTCGGATCGAACGATGCCGTCGACTGCGATCACCTCGGCCGCGGCGGTCACGGGAAGCCGACCGCCGTTCAACGCGCCGAACAGTGACGCGGAGTCGACTCTCACCAGACCTCGACGTTCTATGAAGAAGTCGGCATCCGATGCCGTGCGGAACTGATCGGAGAGGGTGTCGCGGATCGAGGCCCCACCGGTGCCCACGACCGCGACGAGAGCCATCCCGACGATGAGGGTCGACGCGGCGGCCGCGGTCCGGCTCGGGTGGCGCAGTGCGTTGCCGGTCGCCATTCGGGTCAGTGGCCCCGACCGTGACAACGCCCGATGGGCCACCTTGATGACCGGACCGACCGCGGCCCTCGACCAACCCGCGGCGCCGACGGTGGCCAACAGCGCGCCTGCGATTCCGAGCGCCGCCCCGCCCGAGGGGCTGTACCGACGCCACGCCGCCACGAGGACGAGCCCCACCACGACCGAGACCGTCGGCACGAGACGTCTCCATCGAGGCGGGTCGGATGCGGTGCTCCACCCCTCGGACAGCGCGGCGAGCGGCGGCACCGTCGAGGCGCGGCGCGCCGCCCCGAGGGATCCGACGACAGTGACGACGAGGCCGACGGCGACCGCGGCGAGGATCATGGTGGTGTCGAGCAGGAACGGTATCGCCGCGTCGCTGTCGGCAACCGCTCTCGCCGCCACCGCTCCCAGCCATGCGCCCGCGACCGCACCGCCGGCGGCGCCGGCCAGCCCGAGCGACGCCGACTCGGCCACGACCGACGCGAACACCCGACGACGCGATGCTCCGATCAGGCGGAGGAGACCGAGCTCTCGGGTGCGCTGGGCGACGATGACCATCCACACGTTCGCGATCACCACGGTCGCGACGGCGGCGCTGACCATCGCGAAGCCGAGCGTCGCCTGCCGAACCGAGTCGTCGATGCGCGAGACGGTGTGCTGGGTGGCCCCGACCGACGTGGTGAGTTCGGTCACAACCAGCCCGGCGGGCATCGTCTGGCGAAGGGCCGCGACCAGGTCGGCCGTCGATCGGCTCCCGTCCGGCACGACAGTGATGCGGTCGAACGAACCGTTCGCGGCGAGCACCGTCTCGATGACATCGGGGTCGAAGATGGCGTGGGCATCGGCGAGGGACGCGGCCACGTCGAGCCCTCCGGGTGACGGTGCCGACTCCGCCGACGACACCCGCCGGGCCACACCGACCACCCTCACGTCGATGGTCCCGATCGGGACCTGCAGTTCCGGGCGGTCACCCAGAGCGGTTTCACCGGCCGACAGGCCCCCTGCATCGACGGCGATCTCGTCGAAGCCGATCGGAGCCGCGTCCCTCGACGAGCTCCCAGCCGTCACTGAACGCCGAACTGAACACGAGTCCGCGCAGCTGGACCGGCCGATCCGGCTGATCCTCCGCGGAGAGCCGGAACGACACCGGCTGATCGAACGTGCCCGATGCCGTCGCCACTCCCCGCACCGATCCGGCGACGTCGACCAGCTCCGCCCCCACCGCGGTCGGCGTGGTGGCGCCACCGAGATCCGAGGCGATCGTGATGGTGCCGGCCACCGCACCCAGCTCCGGGTCGGAGGTGCCGGCGGTCCCGAGAGCGGTCGCCACGTGGTGGGAGAAGGCCACCGACCCGACGACGAACGTCGTGGCCATGACCACCACGATCGCCAGGAGCACACCCCGGCCCAGGTGGCCGGCGACGCTGCGCCGGATGAGGGGCGGTCCCATCGGATGAGACTCCCACGGCCAGCGCCTCACCGGGCGTCGGCAGGCGCTACCGTTCGGATCGATGGGACAGCTGGTCAACCGCAACGACGACGACGATCAGGCCGACGAGGTCTCCGACGGCTCGCGGGTCTGGATGGAGACCTGCCCCCGCTGCGGGGCGCCGATCACCCTGGTCGGTCCACGGCCGACCGAGGTCCCGCTCTGCTCGACCTGTTCAGCCGGCTGAGGACGCGTCCCTGTCGAGGCGCAGCGAGGCCGAGTTCATGCAGTAGCGCATTCCGTCCGGTCCGGGACCGTCGGGAAACACGTGACCCAGGTGTGCGTTGCACGTCGCACAGGTCACCTCGTCGCGCACCATCCCGTGACTCGCATCGGTGGACGTCGCGGTGGCGCTGCGCTCGACCGGAGCGGAGAAGCTGGGCCAGCCCGTGCCGCTCTCGAACTTGTCGTCGGAGCGGAAGAGCGGCGCGTCGCAGACGACACAGCGGTACATGCCGTCGTCGTGGCAGTTCCAGTATTCGCCGGTGAAGGCCGCCTCGGTGCCGGCCTCCTGGGTGACGTGGAACTGCTCCGCGGTGAGGCGTCGGCGAAGGTCCTCGGAAGCAGAGCGTTGTTCGTCGGTCATGAGATCTCCTTTGAAGCGGTCATGGCAGGGGGCGTGTCCGGAAGCCACTCGGCACCCGGTCCCGCCCACAGGCGCTCGATGCGTTCCGCCCCCTCGTCCGCCGCGATGGCGTCGAGGAAGTAGGCGTCGAACTGCGAGGGATAGAACAGCCGCCGGTGCTTCTCTGTTCCCACCGGTCCGCTGACGGGCCGCGGAGCGAGGCGGGGGTCCAGGAGGGACATGTGGGCCGCGATGTCGTCGTCGGTCATCGCAGCGGCGTAGGGGCGATCCTCGTAGAAGGCGACGCGGTGTCCGTCCCGTGCCAATCGCACTCCCGCGGCCGCACAGAGCGTGTGGTCGATGTGATGGCCGGCACCGGAGGGGACGACCAGCGCGTCATAGCGGGCCGACCATCGCCGGATCGTGGCGGTGACGGCGTCGAGCTCGGGATCGTCGACGGCACGGAAGTCGGTATCGAGGAAGTCCCCGGCCCGGGTCGTGCCGAGCCGGAGAACGGCCTCGCGGTGCGCGAGACTCGCACCCGATAACCGAACCGAACCGCGGCGTGCGCCTCCTCGGTCAGCCGGATCCCGGTCGCCAGTGCCGTTCTCCGCGGCGTGGGATGGAACCACACGGTCCAGTTGCTCGCTCCGAAGACGATGCCGACCGTGACCTCGTGGTGGGACAGCCAGCCGTTGCGCATCGACTGCCCCAGACTCAACGGTGCGTCGTCGTAGTGGGGCGAGACGACGAGTACCTTCACCGCCCGGTGCCCTCGTCGGGCCTGATGATGGTGACCGGCACCGTCGTCGCGTCGGACATGGCCATGGCGGTGGAGCCGAAGTGGCGGCGCCGGGGATGGCGTCCGACCGCTCCCAGGACGATGAGGTCGGCACCCGCCCGCCGGGCCGCGTCGGCGATCGCCGCGGTCGGTGAGCCTTCGATGACCTCCGGGCTCACGGTGACCCCGGCTTCCCGGAACGCCCGGGTCCACGGACCGGCGAGTCTCTCGCGCAGCATCTCGGCGATGTCGGCGAAGTCGGTCCCCGGGTGGATCTCGTCGAGATGATCGAGGGGCTCGTAGACGTGGCACGCGATCACCCTCGCCCCCAGATCGGCGGCCAGCGATGCGGTCCAACCGGCGGCGTGGCTGGATCCTTCCGATCCGTCGAGTCCGACGAGGATGGTGGACACGCTCACGGGGAGACCTCCTCAGGTTCGGCCGGCCGATCGCCGGCGGTCGACCGCAGCGACACGAGCACCGTGACCGCCAACACGATGGCGATGAAGCCCAGCGAATACTGCGTCGGGATGTGGTACCAGTGCGACACGATCATCTTCACCCCGACATAGAACAGGATGATGCCCAAGCCCACGTCGAGGTAGACCAGCCGGTCCTTGGCCCCGGCCAACAGGAAGTAGAGGGCGCGCAATCCGAGGATGGCGAGCGCGTTCGAGCTGAACACGATGAACGTGTCACGTGAGATGGCCAGGATCGCCGGCACGGAGTCGACGGCGAAGACGACGTCGGTCGCCTCGATCATGATCAGGACCACGAAGAGGGGGGTGGCGATCCGGCGGCCGTTGGCCACGGTGAAGAGCTTCTGGCCGTCGTAACTCGATGACACCGGGATGAAACGGCGCACCAGCTTGAGGACCGGATTGTTCTCGGGATGGACCTCGGCGCTGTGGGTCGCGACCCGCCACGCCGTGAAGATCAGGAATCCCCCGAAGACGAACAACAGCCATTCGAGGCGGGCCAGCAGAGCGACACCCGCGAAGATGAAGATGGCCCGCAACACCAGTGCGCCGAAGATCCCCCAGAAGAGGACCCGGTGCTGGTAGCGGTTCGGTACCGAGAAGTAGCTGAAGATGATGGCCCAGACGAAGACGTTGTCCACCGACAGGGACTTCTCGATCACGTAGCCGGTGATGTACTGGGTGGCTGCATCGCTGCCCAACCATCCCCAGACCACGAAGGTGAAACTCACACCGACCGCGATCCATCCCGCGGAGGTGATCGCCGCCTCCTTCATCGAGATGTCGTGAGCATCGCGGTGCAGGACCAGCAGATCGATCAGCAGCAGGACGGCGATGGCCGCCAGGAACGCGGCCCACGCCCACATCGGGACGTCGAAGGTGGGGAGGTCGTCGGCCGAGGAGCCACCCGCCGCAGCGACCGCACCGATCATCGGTACGTCTCGGCGGACGTCGGAGCGGGCGAATGCACCGGGAGAGTCTAGGGCCGGTCGTGTCGATCCGGCGGGCACCGCCGGCTGCGGTCAGGCGGTCGTGCGGAACGGACCCGAGACTTCGAAGGTGGTGCCCGGGTTGCGTTGGGACGAGAAGTAGAGGCGGTCACCCGACGGACCGAACGACACGCCCGTGATCTCGGAGCCGTCGACCCCGGTGACCCGGACGACGGGTTCCACCAGGGAACCGGAGACGACCACCACCTCCATGTCGCCGCCATCCTCGGCCACGTAGAGATCACCGGTCGACGACGAGGTGATGTTGTCGACGCCGCTCAGAACGGGGTTCGCCGAGGTCGCGGCGTCGTACACGGTGTCGAGTGAGGTGGTGGCGGGGTCGAAACGCCAGACGCGGTCGTCACCCTTGGTGGTGAAGTACAGCAGTCCGTCGACGTGACAGATGCCCTCGCCGCCGTTGAACCGGTGGGTGTCGGCCACCTGTTGGCGAGTAGGGGTGGATGCGGCGGACGGATCGGGAACCGGCGCCCAGGCGAGCGCCCCTCCGGCGTCGATGAGGATCTCGAGTGCTCCGCTCGAGAGATCGGGATAGGCGTCGGGAATGAACCGGTACAGGCCCGATTCGGGGTGGTCCTCGGTGAGGTACACCATTCGGTCGGCCGGGTGGACGGCCGCGGCCTCGTGGTTGAAGACGCCCATCGCGGCCCGGGCCACACCCGGTTCGGTCCCGGTGGGGTCGCACTCCCAGATCCGACCACCGTCGAATTCCTCGCCGGACAGCCAGGTGCCCCACGGGGTGGCACCGCCGGCACAGTTGCGCGTCGTGCCCGACAGGATTCGGCGGGCTCCGACGATCTCACCGTCCGCCCCGAATCGGAGAGCCGACACGCCGCCGCCCCCCTCCGCGGTCTCGTGGTTGACGGCGTAGATCCATCCCCCGTCGTCGGTGACGAACGTGGCTCCGCCGTCGGGATCGGCCGGCCAGATGTAGCCCGTCGTGCCCACCTCGGTCCCCGTCGTCGCAACGACCCTCGACACGAACCCCGCCGGCATCATGAGTCCGTTGGCATCGGCTGGTTCGAGTTCGCCGTACCCCTTCCACCTCTCGGGGACAGTCGTCGGGCTCGTCGACGGGGCGCCGCCGCCGACGGTGTCGGAGCCGCCGCTCTCAGCGTCCGAGGAGCAGGACGCCAGCCATGAGGCGCCGGCGACGGTGGCGCCGGCAGCCCCACCGAGGCGGAGTAGATCCCGCCGGTTGATCGATCGCGTCGGCACTGTCGGACTCCCGGTTCGAGATCCCGCTCACCGTACCGTCCCGTTGGCCGATACCGTCGCGCGGTGCCCTGTGACCTAAACTCTGTCCTTCTGGCCCGGTGACGCATCGGGTGCAACCGGTCGGTTTCGGTCCCGACAGGGCAGGGACGCTCGACAGCATCCGGCCGCGGTTGCCCCTCAACACCGGTGCACACGAGCGATCACGGAGAGACGATCATGGGTGTACAACGTACGAGTTTCGGAAAGCTGCAGAGAGATCGCGCGAAGAAGGCGAAGCAGGCCGCCAAGCGGGAGCGGCGGGCGGAGCGCTCGAGGGGTGAGGGCCCCGAAGAGGAGATCGAGGAGCTGCCGCCGCTCGAGGGCGAGGACGGAACTCCGCTCTCCGCAGCAGAGCTGTTGAGCCGGATCGAGTTGATCCATCAGCAGTATGACAACGGTGATCTCGACCTCGACGAGTTCGAGGAACAGAAGACCGAGCTTCTGGCGCGACTGCCGATCGACTGAGAGCGACATGGCACAGCCGGGTGGTGCAGCCCCCGACCCGGTGAACCCGCTCGCGCCCTACCTGGAGATGGAGCGAGGCCGCGCCCGCTTCGCGGTGGACGTACCACCTCTGACCCGGCTCGACCCCGTCCCCGATCTCCTGGTGGGGGTGTCAGCGGTCGACATCACTCCACCGCCCGGAATGCCCAAGGCCGGATACTCCTCCAACGCGTTCGACGGCGCGGGGTTCCGTACCCGGCTCTCCGCCCGGGTGTTCCACATCCGGGCCGCCACGACGTCGATCGCGGTCGTGGCGTGCGACCTGCTCGGGGGATCATCGGTCGTCCAGCACCTCGTGGCCGAACGGATCCGCGACCTGACCGACGTGCCGCTGGCCGGGCTCTTCATCGGGGCGACCCACACCCATGCCGGCCCCGGTCAGTTCCTCGGGACCGACTTCTACAACCGATTCGCGTCGAATCGCGGTGGTTTCGATCCCGCCTTCACGGACTGGCTGGTGAATCGGATCGCCGGTGCGGTGATCGGCGCCGTCGAGGGCAGGCAACCGGGGCGGGTGGCGGTGGGCTCGACCGATGTGTTCGGACTGACCCGCAACCGGAGCCACGGGCCGCATGTCAACAACGCCACCGTCATGGACAAGCGGACCGAGCCGCAACGGAAGTACGTCGACGTCAACCCACGGCTCGACATGGTGCGTCTCGATGACTCCACCGGCACGCCCCTGGGGGCGCTCAGCGTCTTCAGCGTCCACGGAACCGGGATCTCGGTCCGATCACGCACGTACAACGCGGATGTCTGGGCGTACCTGTGTTCCGAGCTGGATCACCGCATCGAGGAGTCCTACGGCGTCCGCGCCGTGGTCGGTGCCATCGAGGGGACCCACGCCGACGTCGCCCCGGCGATCCGGCCGACGCGGGCCGGACACGTCGAGGCCGAGCGTGTCGGGCGCGGGATCGGTGCCGCCGCGGCCGAGCTGTTCGGTTCGCTGGAGAACGTCACCACGAACGACGTCGACCTGGGATGCGGGTTGTCCGAGGTGGACCTCGACCAGTCCCGGGAGATCGACGGAGTGTCGCTGCCGTCGATGCCGGCGGTCGGAGCCGCGCTCGTCGCCGGAGCGCACGAGAACACCACGCCGGTCATCGCGCGGATCCCTCCATTCCGGCCCGGCATGCCCAAGCCGTGGTCCCGACACAATCCCCAGGGTTCGAAGTGGGTGCTCGGAAGCCGTTGGTTGCAGCCGCTGATCCTCCCCGAGCGGAGCTTCCCGCGCGTCATTCCGGTCCATGCGCTGCGAATCGCGGAATCGATGCTGGTCGGGTTGCCCTTCGAGGTCACCGTCGAGAGCGGGCGGCGTATCGCCGCCGCCGTGGCCGGCGTCGCGTCCGATCACGGGATCGTCCGGGTCATCGTGAGCTCGGTGGCCAACGAATACTGCGGGTACGCCGCCACGCCCGAGGAGTACGCCCGCCAGCACTACGAGGGTGGTCACACGCTCTACGGCCCCGACACGGTGGCCTTCCTCGCCGGCCACGCCCGACGACTGGCATCGCGGACACTGGCTGAGGGCGGCGTGTCGGACGTGGCTCCCGCCCGGTCGTGGGACCTCCGCGTCCATAGGTACCTGCCGCGGTCAACCGGACGTCGGGTACGGCCCGTGGCCCGTTCGTCGCCGCGGTTCGTGGACGCCACCCCGACCGAGGACCCCTACTGGGAGTTCGGCTTCAGGGCCGCGCCCCCGGGGGACCTGGACTGGGGTGCCCTGTCGGTGTCGATCGAGCGGAGTGGTCCCGACGGCGGGTGGACACCACAGATGGATCGCGGCCGACAGATCGACGACCGGGGGACACACGTCGAGGTGGTCCGGACCGGTGCCGACGACGTCGGCCACCTCTACACGGCGCGTTGGCACGCACCCCGCCTCGACGCGACGCTGCGTCACCGGTTCGTGGTGCGGATCGACCGAACGGCGGCCCCGCTGTATTCGCCGGCCTTCGACTGAACCCGGCGACGCTGCGTCGAGGTCGGCCCGGAACGGGCTGCCCCGGTCCCGGGTCGCTTGGCTGTAGCCTCCGAGATGCCGCAGGACCACAGACGGGGGCCAGATGACCACCACACTCGACCGGGTCGTACTGAGATTCGCAGGCGACTCCGGCGACGGAATGCAGCTCGTCGGGGATCGGTTCACCGAACTGTCGGCCGTGTTCGGCAACGACCTGGCGACCCTCCCGAGCTATCCCGCAGAGATCCGTGCCCCGGCAGGGACGGTCGGAGGCGTGTCGTCGTTCCAGGTACACATCTCCGATCACGACATCCTGACTCCGGGCGACGGCCCCAACGTTCTCATCGCGATGAATCCCGCGGCCCTCGCGGCGAACCTCGGAGACGTCGCGCCGGGCTCGACCCTGATCGTCAACGAGGACGCCTTCGACGAGGCCGGCCTGACCAAAGCCGGCTACGACTCCAACCCACTCGACGACGACTCGCTGGCGCTGTTCACGGTGTATCAGGTCCCGATGACGTCGATCACGGTGGAGGCGACCCGTCCGCTGGGGGTCAAACCCCGTGACGCTCAGCGCTCCAAGAACTTCTTCGCGCTCGGCCTGGTGTGTTGGATGTACACCCGCCCCGCCGCGCCGGTCATCGACTGGATCGAGAAGCGCTTTTCCGACAAGGCCATGGTCCGCGACGCCAATCTCGCCGCCTTCCGCGCCGGACGGAACTTCGGCGAGACCGCCGAGTTGTTCGCCCATCAGGTCGAGGTCGCCCCGGCATCGCTGCCCCCGGGCACCTACCGCAACATCGTCGGGCAACACCGCCGTTGCCTACGGCCTGGTTGCCGCCGCCCAGAAGGCCGGGCTGAACATGATCTACGCGAGCTACCCGATCACCCCGGCATCGGACATCCTCCACGAGCTGTCGAAGCTGAAGAACTTCGGCGTCACGACGATGCAGGCCGAGGACGAGATCGCCGCCGCCTCCATCGCCATCGGGGCGTCCTTCGCCGGCACCCTCGGAGTGACCGGCACGTCGGGCCCGGGTCTCGACCTCAAGGCCGAGGCGATCGGGCTGGCCGTGAGCCTCGAGCTGCCCATGGTCATCGTCGACGTCCAGCGCGCCGGACCGTCGACCGGCATGCCCACGAAGACCGAACAGACCGATCTGTTCCTCGCCATGTACGGACGACACGGGGAATCCCCCTTGCCGGTCGTCGCCGCCAAGTCACCCTCGCACTGCTTCGACGCCGCCTACGAGGCGTGCCGGATCGCCATCACGTACCGGACACCGGTCATCCTCCTCACCGACGGTTACCTGGCCAACGGATCCGAGCCCTGGCTGCTGCCCGACATCGACACCCTGGCGCCGATCGACCCGGACTTCGCGTCCGAGCCGAATCACGACGGCCAGTTCTGGCCCTATCTTCGCGACCCCGACACTCTCGCCCGTCCCTGGGCGATCCCGGGTACTCCCGGTCTGTCCCATCGGATCGGTGGCATCGAGAAACACGATGGAACCGGCGACATCAGCTATCAACCCGAGAATCATGAGACGATGGTCCACCTGCGGGCCGCCAAGGTGGCGGGGATCGCCACCGACATCGAGTCAACCGAGTACGACCCCGACGACGGAGCCTCGCTCCTCGTTCTCGGATGGGGATCGACCTGGGGAGCCATCAGCGCCGGGGTTCGCCGGGTGAGGGACGCGGGTCACGCGGTCTCGCGAGCGCACATCACCCACGTCAGCCCCTTCCCCGCCGATCTCGGCGAGATCGTCTCCCGGTACGACCGGGTGCTCGTTCCGGAGTTGAACCTCGGTCAGCTCTCGACGCTGCTCCGGGCCGAATTCCTGTGCCCCACCATCCCCTGGTCCAAGGTCCAGGGGATGCCCGTTCGCAGTCGGGCGAGATGGAGGCCAAGATCATGGAGGTGCTGGCGACATGACGACCACCGAGAGCGGAGCGACCTCACAGAACGGAACCAAGGTCGGGCTGACCCGCAAGGACTTCTCCACCGATCAGGAGGTCCGTTGGTGCCCGGGTTGCGGCGACTACGGAATCCTGGCCGCCATCCAGTTCCTGCTGCCGGAGCTGGAGGTCGATCCCGACAAGACGGTGTTCATCTCGGGGATCGGCTGCGCGGCGCGGCTGCCGTATTACATGAACACCTACGGCATCCACTCGATCCACGGCAGGGCCCCGGCGATCGCCACCGGTGTGGCCATCGCCCGTCCCGACCTCGACGTGTGGGTCATCGGCGGCGACGGCGACATGTTGTCGATCGGCGGGAATCACCTCATCCACGCCCTGCGACGGAACGTCAACCTCAAGGTCCTGATGTTCAACAACCAGATCTACGGTCTGACCAAGGGCCAGTACTCGCCGACCTCAGAGGTGGGCAAGGTGACCAAGTCGACGCCGTTCGGATCGCTCGATCACCCCTTCAATCCGATTTCGGTCGCCATCGGCGCCGAGGCGTCGTTCGTGGCCCGCACGCACGACATGGACCGGAAACACATGATGGAGACCCTGCGGCGCGCGCATCAGCACCAGGGTGCCGCTTTCGTCGAGGTGTTCCAGAACTGCAACGTCTTCAACGACGGCGCGTTCGACGCGATCCTCAAACGTGACAACCGCGAGGACATGTTGATTCCCCTGGTCCACGGCGAACCGATCCGCTTCGGTCATGAGGGGTCGCAAGGGCGTCCGGGTCAACGAGTTCGGCGAGCCGTCGCTGTGTGACGTGGTCGAGGTCGGTGTCGAGAACCTGCTCGTCCACGACGAGTTCCGCGCCGATCCGACCCTCGCCTTCGCTCTGTCCCGGCTCTCGAACGCCCCGACCGTTCCGACGCCTGTCGGTGTCTTCCGCGACGTCGAACGCCCGGTCTACGACGTCGAGGTCCACGCCCAGATCGAGCGCACCCGGTCGGAGCGCGGTCCCGGCGACCTCACCGAGTTGTTGCGGTCGGGAGCCGTGTGGACGGTGGGCTGACCGTCTCGGCGGAACGGTCCGCCGAGCGGTTCACCGCCGAGATCGTTCCCGAGACCGACATGCTCTACCGCGTCGCGCGATCGCTGACGCGGGACCCCGTCGACGCCGAGGACCTGGTTCAGGACACGCTGGTGCGGGCATATCGGGGCATCGAACGTTTCGACGGCGCTCACCCCCGGGCGTGGCTCCTGACCATCCTGCGCAACACCCACATCAACCGGAACCGGCGGCGCCGGCCCTCGCTCCTCGACGACCCCGACAGCGTCGACGACCGTATCGATCTCCGCGGTGATCTGTCCTCCGACGTCGAAGCGGAGGTCGTCGACGGTCTCGTCGACGAGCGGGTCGTCGCGGCGTTCGAGGCCCTGTCCCCGCCGTTCCGCCGGGTGGTCGAGTTGGTCGATCTCGCCGGGGTGTCCTACGCCGAGGCCGCCGACACCCTCGGCGTTCCGACCGGGACCGTCATGAGCCGACTGCACCGGGCGCGCCGTGCGGTCCGGGCGTCGCTCGACGCGGCCGGGTTCGAATGGAGGGCGTCATGATCGGCCGGTTCGCCGGCGCGTTGGGCCGGCTCGTCGCTGCGAGACCCCGAGATGGACTGCCGTCAGGCGGCGCGGGTCCTGCAGTCGTACCTCGACTGACGAGCTCGACGACGATCGGCGTCGAGCCCTCGAGGCACACCTCGAGCGCTGCCGGGAGTGCGGTCTCGAGGCATCGGTCTACCGGGAGGTGCGCGAGAACCTGGCCGGCCTGAGCGAACCCATTCCTCCGGAGACCATCGAACGCCTGAGGGTGTTCAGTGAGCACCTCGTCAGCGACGGAGGCTGACAGCTGTTCCGAGCACATGGGGACTCACCGGCAGGCGGATCGGGCCCACCGTCAGATCGAACCTGTGGAGCTCGATGTCGGAGAACCCCGCACGCCGGATGGTGCCGGCGGTGTCCCGCGCCGTGTGGCAGCCACCGAAGAGCCGAGGCCACACCGAATCGACGGCGCGCTGGCCTCGGGCGAAACGAGGTGACTCCGAGACGACGTGTTCGTAGAAGCGAATCTCCCCGCCGGGCCGCAGGACCCGGCGGGCCTCCGACAGTGCCCGGTCGGGTTGGGGAACCGAACACAACACCAGCGAGAACACCACGGCGTCGACAGAGGAGTCCGCGACAGCGAGATGGCCCGCCTCCCCGTCGCGCACCTCGATCGGGCAGGTGGCATGGGCGACGGCGGCCTCGGCCCGGTGTCGCAGGTATGGATCGGGCTCGAACGCCACGACGCCGGAGACCCCGGGTGGGTAGTGGGAGAAGTTCAACCCGTTGCCGCACCCCACCTCGACGACATCGCCGGAGAGACCGGCGAGCAGTTCGACCCGGTGCCCGGCGATCTGGCGATCGGAGGCCTCGGAGATGACCCGGTAGAAGCGGGCGAAGATCGGATGGGAGAACTCACTCATCGCGTCATCATCCCACCGTGATGCGAAGATGACGCGATGAGCGATCCCACGGTTCCCATCGAGGTGGCCGCGGCCACCGTCAGACCGGTCGACTCGTTGGCCGTGCCGCTCGGCCCGGGGATTCCCGGCGATCTTCTCACCGCCATGGCCGGACGGGACTACACGGATCTCACGATCTTCGGTGCCCTGATGACCGACCTGTACGCGGTCCTCCTCCAACCCGGCGTCCACTACCGGAGCGGGTTCTTCGGCCCGGCCGAACGATTCCTCCGCGACAGTGGAGCCGATGTGTGTTTCGTCCCCGCCGATTTCCGGAGATTCGGCCCGATCGTCGAGGCGATCCACCCCCGGGTGATGGCCACCGTGGCGACGCCTCCCGACAGCGACGGCTGGATGAGCCTGTCGCTGCACGCCGGTTCGACCGTCGAGGAGATCCACCGTGTCGCCGCCGACCCCGACCGGGTCCTGATCGTCGAGGCCAACGACGCGTTTCCCAGGACCCGCGGCATGTTGCCCGAGCACCGTCATGCCGTTCACGTCGACGAGGCCGACATCATCTACCGGTCATCGCGGCCACCGTTCGTGCTCGATGATCCCGAGCCGACCGAGGTCGACCGGGCCATCGCTCGACACGCCGCCAGCTACATCTCCGACGGCTCCACGCTGCAGACCGGAATCGGCGGTATTCCCACGATGGTGGCCACCCTGTTGGCCGAGGGCCCCGGGGGGGACTTCGGCATCCACTCCGAGATGTTCACCACCGGGCTCATGCGCCTCTGCGAGGCGGGGAAGGTCACGAACGAAAGGGGATCTTCGACGGGCTGAGTGTGTACGACCTTCGCGGCCGGTACGCCCGAGCTGTATTCCTGGCTGGACGGCAACGAGTCGGTTGCCTTCCTGCCGGTCTCCCTGGTGAACTCACCCGAACACATCGCGGCCAACACCAAGATGATCACGATCAACGGTGCCCTGGCGGTGGATCTGGCGGGCCAGGTGGTGGCCGACACGGTCGGGGGGCGCCAGTTCTCCGGTGTCGGCGGGCACGAGGACTTCGTGTCGGGCGCCGGACTGCAACTCGACGACCGGTCGTTGGTGTGCCTTCCGTCGACCGTCGACGTCGGTGGCCGCGTCCGGTCGCGGCTGTTGGCTCGCCTCGATGAGGGTTCGATAGTGAGCACGCCTCGACACCAGATGGACGTGGTGATCACCGAGTTCGGCTCCGCCGAACTGGCCGGCCGCAGTATCCGCGAACGCGCCAGGGCGCTCGCCGAGATCGCCCATCCGACATTCAGGGAGCAATTGCGCCGGGACGCGGAGGAGTGGCCCGAGGACTGACGTCGCTCAGGCGCCGATCGTGACCCTTCGACGCGTTCGGGAGTCGAGGGCGTCGATGTCGATCTCGACGCCGAGACCCGGGCCGTCCGGCAGGGCGAGGCGCCCGCCGGTCATCGTGGGGGCCGGCGTCACGATGTCGTCGGTGAAGAAGCGGTGATGACTCGACAGGTCGCCGGGGAGCGTCATCGCGGGGTGGGCGGCCAACAGCGTGGCGGCGGCGCGGCCCACGCCTGATTCGATCATCCCGCCGACGAACGCCCCCACCCCGGCCTCCTGAGCCATCGAGGCGAGGTCGGCGGCCGGCCCGAGGCCACCGAGCCGAGACCACTTGAGGCTGACGAGATCGGCCGCTCCCGCACCGAGGGCCGCCTCCAGGCTCTCGCGGTCGCGGATCGACTCGTCGAGGCAGATGGGGGTGTCCATGGCCTCCGCGAGCGCGGCCAGGCCATCGAGGTCGTCGGCCGGCAGCGGCTGTTCGATGAAGGCGAGGCCGAGATCGTCGAGCCGGCGGAGGGCAGCGATCTGCTCGGCGTGGTACGTCCCGTTGGCATCGACCCCGACGCACAGGCGGGGCCACTGGGCAACGACCGCCCGGCACCACGCCAGATCGTGGCCCGGGTGGATCTTGAGCTTCACCCGTCCGTAGCCCTCCTCCACGTACCGGGCGACCCGCTCGACCGTCTGCTCGGGATCGCCCACGTCGTCGACGACAACACCCGCGGGCACGTCGACCGTCTCCGGTGGGACCCTCAGGCGGGGATCGTCG
The DNA here is from genome assembly GCA_963700425.1 of uncultured Microthrixaceae bacterium. GTDB lineage: Bacteria > Actinomycetota > Acidimicrobiia > Acidimicrobiales > Microtrichaceae > CAVOXO01. The sequence goes on from CAVOXO010000003.1 coordinate 359,047, forward strand.
CGGCAGGCGGCGGCCGGCGAGCCTCGCACCCAGGTCGGCGCGGGCGAGGTGGACGGCGCCGTGAGCCAGTCGATGTGAACGGTCGGGCGGCGGGGTCCCTTCGGAGGCGTCGCCCCGCCGATCGACCAGGCGCGGTCCCAGCGACTCGGTGAGGTGGGCCCAACAACTTGCGAGGTCCTCGCCGTCGTATCCCCGATCCGGCAGGGCGGGACACTCGCCCCATCCGGTGGCCCCGCCCGAATGAGCCGCGACGATGATCGTCGGGCGCGCTCGAGGTCGCCGGTGGCCGATCGCCAGGGCTGCCGCAGCCCGAGTTCGACCCAGACGATGTCGAGCCGCTCGACGGGCGCGTCGGTCACTCCGCTGTCGCGGTCTGTTCAGTCGAGCGCGGCGAGCGCGGCGTCGTAGTCGGGTTCCTGGGCGATCTCGGGCACCAGCTCGCTGTGGCGGACGACCCCGTCGGGTCCCACGACCACCACGGCGCGGGCGCACAGCCCTGCGAACTTGCCGTCGGTCATGTCCACCCCGTAGGTCGACGCGAAGTCCGGCGACCGGTAGGTCGAGGCCATGACGACGTCCTCGATGCCTTCGGCCCCGCAGAAGCGTGCTGCGCCCATGGGCAGATCGGCCGACACACACAACACGACGGTGTCGTCGAGCCCCGCCGCCCTCTCGTTGAAGGTTCGGACCGAGGTGGAACAGATGCCGGTCTCGATCGAGGGGAAGATGTTCATGACCAGGCTCTTCCCCGCGAAGTCGGCCGCGGTGACGGGCGCGAAGTCCACTCCGTGCAGGGTGAAGGCGGGGGCTGACTCGCCCGTCACCGGCAGAGTACCCTCGACGTTGACAGGGTTTCCTCCGAGCGTGACCGATGCCATGGGTGTCTCCTGAATCTGGGCCCGGCGGTTCCGGGTTCGGCGACAGGCTAGGCGCGTCCGGATCCTGCGTGGTCCGGCGACGCGGCCGAAGGAACCACGACGACCCGAAACGACGGGGTGGCCGGCGCCGGAAAGGCCGGCGCGCCTCGGGACGCCGTGGCCGTGCTGTCGGTCACGAGTCGTAGAGGTACACGTCGATCTCGCCGCGTCGGGGGGGAATGCACAGCCGGCCGAGTGCCCCGAGGAGCCACGTGGCCACTTCGAGGGGGGTCGCCTCCTCGGGCACCCCGATCACCACGCCGCGACGGGCATGATCCGACAGCACGAGCCAGTCGTCGGGTATCGGCCAGTCACGGTCGGCCAGGAGGGCGGCGGCGCGGCGACCAGCGCCGTGCTGAATTCCGATCTGGGCTCGTTCCAGCCCCCGGCGCCCGTCGCGGGGAGTCGTCCACGTGCCCAGCGGAACCGCCGGTCCCCGCTTCGAGAACATGGCCATGACGCCCGGAGTCGCCGGAACGTCGACATCGTCGTCGACGACGGGCAGCACATTGACCCAGCCCGCTCGTTTGGCGAGGAGGGGGGCCATCAACGCGGCGAGACCTGCTGCGTCCGACTCCGTCAGACGCTTCTGCGCGCTGGGACCCACGGCGTCACCCTAACGGGGCGACGGAGCCGGATCGTCGGTGATTCCCCACTCGCTATGGTTCAGGCCGATGACCCGGAGTGGATCTGCGTGAACGACTGGATCCGCATCGACGACCCGTCCGATCCTGCGATCTCCGATTTCGTGGGGCTGCGGGACCGACACCTCCGTACCCGGTCGCGGTCGTCGGATCCCGACAGCGCAGTGTTCGTCGCCGAGGGCGACCCCGTGGTGGAACGTGCCCTCGGCGCGGGCCTCGAACTGGTGTCGCTGCTGGTCGATGCCACGCGCACCAGCGGTCTTCCCGATGGGCTGACCTCCGACTCCACCGTCTTCGCCGCCGGCCCCGACGTGCTGCGGGCCATCACCGGAATGGCCGTCCATCGGGGATCGATGGGCGTGTTCCTGCGGCCGCCCGATCGCTCTCCGGCCGAGGTGGTCGAGGCGTCCTCCCGCCTCGTCGTGCTGGAGGGGGTCACCAACCCCATCAACATGGGGGTCATCGTGAGAACGGCGTCCGGACTCGGGGTGGACGGCATGATCATCGACGCGCTCTGCGTCGACCCGCTGTACCGGAGGGCATCACGGGTGGCGATGGGCGAGGTGTACGACTTCGCCTTCGCTCGCACCGGTCGTTTCCCCGCGGGCCTGGCACCCGTCGTCGACGCGGGGTTCGAGCTCGTGGCCCTGACACCCGACAGCGCCTCAGAGCCACTGGGTGGCCGCCGCTGGAGCGCGGACGCCAAGGTCGCTCTGGTGCTCGGAGCGGAGGGAGCCGGGCTGACCGACGCCACGCTGGCCGCCTGCCACCGCCGGGTCCAGATTCCCGTCGGTGGGAGGGTCGATTCCCTGAACGTGGCGGCTGCAGCCGCGATCGCCTGCTGGGAACTCACCAGATCACCGTGCGCGCCCGCCCCCGCCCCCGCCCCCACACCATGACCTTCTCGATCGCGTTGGTTCTGGTCGGAGTGGTCCTCCTGGCGTGGGCGGCCGATCAATTCGTCATCGGCGCGGCGCGCGTCGCCGTGCTGTCGAAGGTGTCGCCGATCGTCGTGGGCGTCGTGATCATCGGCTTCGGAACGAGCGCGCCCGAGATGCTGGTGTCGGGCCTGGCGGCGTGGCAGGGAAACATCGAGGTCGCGATCGGGAACATCGTCGGATCGAATCTCGCCAACCTGACTGTCCTGTTGGGCGTGGCGGCCGCTCTGACGCCGTTGTTCATCGAATCGTCCACCGTCTGGCGCGAGGCCCCCATCGCGGTGGGGTCGATGGTCCTTTTCGCCATCCTGGTCCGGGGCGGGCTCACCGTCGCCGAGGGAGCGCTGCTCGTCGGGGTCCTCGTCGTCTCGCTCCTCTGGATCATCCGATCGCCGTCCGGTCCTGACGACCTGGCGCGCGAGACCGAGGAGTTGACCGGCGAGGACGGATCGTTGCCGGTCGAGATGGGTCGTACCCTGGTCGGGCTCGTCGGCACCGTCGCCGGTGCTCAGGCGCTGCTCTCCGGCGCTCTCGATCTGGCGTCGCGAGCCGGCATCGACGACGGGGTGGTCGGGCTCACCCTCGTTGCACTGGGCACGTCTCTACCGGAGCTGATGACGGTCGCTCAATCGGCGCCGGCGCGGCGAACACGACCTCGTCATCGGCAACCTCCTGGGTTCGTCGATGTTCAATTCGCTGGCCGTCGGTGGCCTGGCCGGACTCGTCGGTTCGACGGCGCTCGATGCCACGCCCCTGACCACCGTCGCCCCGGTTCTCTCGGCCGGGGTGGGCGTCGCCGTCTGGGCGATGATGGTCACTCAGCGGCGGATCGGGCGACGAGAGGGCATCGTGCTCATCGCCGCCTATGCGCTGATCTTCCCGCTGGTCGCCGATCTCTGATCTCGGAGAGGACGTCGGGGAAGGCCGGGCGTGGGCGTGGCGCGATGCCGGTCAGACCCGTTCGATGACGGTCGCGGACCCCATGCCGCCGGCGGCGCACATCGCCACCGCCCCGAACTGCGAGTCGGTGCGGATCAGGTCGTTGACCATGGTCACGATCATCCGGGCGCCCGTGCAGGCGATGGGATGTCCCAGCGAGCACCCCGAACCGTTCTGGTTCACCTTGTCGCGGTCCAGGTCCATGATGCGCGTCGAGGCGACGGCCATCGACGCGAACGCCTCGTTGATCTCGATGGCGTCGAGATCGCCCAGTGACAGGCCGGCCTTCTCGACCGCGGCCGGGAGCGCCCGGGTCGGCGCGAGGCCGGTCTCCTCGGGATCCACGGCGGCAGAGGCCCAGCTGCGGACCCTGGCCAGGGGCGTGATGCCGTGTGCGGCGGCGTAGTCGGCGGAACACAGGACCATCGCCGCCGAGGCGTCGTTGAGGCCCGATGCGTTCCCCGCGGTCGTGATCGCGCCGTCCAACATGACGTTGATGACCGGCAGTGACGCCAGCTTCTCGAGGCTGGAGTTGCGACGTGGGTGTTCGTCGACGGTGAACTCGCCGCCGCCCGGCAGCGGCACGGGCACCAGTTCGGCGTCGAAGCGCCCCTCGTCGATGGCGCGGATGGCCGCCTGGTGCGAATCGAACGCCCACTGGTCTGCTTCTTCGCGGGTGACGCCGGCGATCCGGGCGGTGTTGTCGCCGACGGTATGGCTCATGTTGAACGCCGGCGCCTGCTCGGTCTCGGGGTTGGCGGCGGGAAGCCACATCTCCGGCGTGCCGTCGGGCCCCGGCTTCGAGGATGCGGGTGCGGTCGACATCGATTCGGCCCCTCCTCCGAGGCCCACGTCGATCATCCCCGCCATGATGTTGGCCGCGATCCACTGGACCCCGGCCATGCCCGACGCGCACCACCGCTGGGTCGTCACGGCCGGGATCGAATCGAGTCCCAGGGCGAGCGCGGCGTGACGGGCTCCGTTTCCGCCTCCCTGCATCGACTCACCGAATCCCATGTCCTCGATCTCGGTGGCCGCGATGCCCGAACGCTTGACGGCGGCCTCGATGGCGATGCCGGCGAGGGTGTAGGAGTCCACGCCAACGAGCGACCCCTTGTACGAGGTGGCGATCGGCGTTCGTGCGGTGCTGACGATGACGGCGTCGATGGTCATGGTGTCCTCCCGGATCTGACGAGCCGTCAGATTGTTTCACGGAGCCCCCGCAGGCACCAGTGGACACGGCTCTAGAGTCTGGCCATGTTGTTGGACACCCAATTGTGGGGACTCGCCGATGCCGCCGACAACGCGGCGGCGTTGGCCGGAACCGGCATCGACGGCCTCTTCACCTTCGAGGGGCCGCACGATCCCTTCGTCCCCCTCGTCGTCGCCGGGGCATCCGTACCCGATGTCGATCTGTACACCAACGTCGCCATCGCGCTCCCACGGAATCCTTTGAACGTCGCTCACCAGGCGTGGGATCTCGCCGCGCTCACCAGCGGTCGGTTCCGCCTCGGCCTCGGTACGCAGGTGAAGGGGCAGATCGAGCGGAGATACGGGGCGTCCTTTTCTCCGCCGGTGGAGCGGATCACCGATTTCATCGACGCGCTCCACGCCATCTTCGCCTGCTGGCAGGAGGGCCGGCCGCTGGCCGTGGACGGGCCGTACTACCGCCACACGCTGATGCCCCCGCTCTTCAATCCTGGACCGCTCGACGGCGACCCACCCCCTGTGTGGCTGGGGGCGCTCGGGCCCCGCATGGTCCGAGCAGCGGCGTCGGTGGCCGACGGGTTGTGTGTGATGCCGTTCACGACGGCGAAGTTCCTCGACGAGATGACCCTGCCGCAGTTCGCGGCGGGGTTGGATGCGGCGGAGCGGACCCGCGACGAGGTGGATCTGGTGTGCGAGGTCATCGTCGGGGTGGGACGCAACGACGCAGAGATGGACGAGGCCCGGGCCGGGGTGCGGATGCTCGTGGCGTTCTACGGATCCACCCCGGCCTACCGGCGCGTGCTCGACCTGCACGGGTGGGGAGACCGCCAGGACGAGTTGAACGCCCTGACGCGGTCGGGTCGATGGGACGAGATGGGGCGCCACGTCGACGACGAGATGGTGGAGACGTTCGCGGTGGTCGGGTCGCCGGCCGAGGTGGCCCGGGGGATCGTCGAGCGATTCGGCGGGGTGGCCGACCGCGTCGCGTTCTACTTCCCCTACGCGGTGACCAACGACGTCATCGCCGAACTCGTGACCGAGATCCGGTTGTTGGAGGGCCTCGCCGCGTAGGCCCCGCCGCCGGTCAGTCGTCGATCCACCGGAGCGGCGGGCAGGTCAGGTCCTTCGGGGGAGGTACCTCCGTCGGGTGGCCGAGATAGATCGCCGCGATCGCCACCGTTCCTCGGTCGAATCCGCACAACTCCGCGAGTTCCGCAAGATCGGGAACGGCCACCGAGGACCAGAACGTCGCCAGCCCCCGAGCGGTCGCGGCCAACAGCAGCGTCTGGACGGCGGCGGACACCGCGTCGCGGTTCTCGGCGTCCTCGCCGTCGGACGCACCGGGCGCGACGCCCACGACGATCATCGCCGGAGCGCGGAGGTACTTGACCCTGGTCTTGTCGACCCGCGGTGCCGCCTCACCACCCGCGTCCATCGCCCGAGCGATCGTGTCGCCGAGCCGGGAGCGTCCTGGGCCGGTGAACACGGCGAAGCGCCACGGTGCGGTGCCGTGATGGTTGGGAGCCGTGCAGGCAAGCGAACACAGCTCCTCGATCGTGTCCCGGTCGACCGGCCGCTCGGGATCGATACGAAGGCTGGTCCGTCTCCGCCGAATGACGGTGTCGAAGGGTGCGGGATCCGGAGCGGACATGGGGGCATCGTAACGGTGTGCCGGGATCGGGTGATCTCGACCGAACCGGGTGCCCCGTCGGGTGGCACTAGACTCGCCCGTCGGGAAGGAGCGATATGTGCCGGGCTCGGCAATCCATCATCGCGGCCCGGCTCGTCGCGACGATGACCGTTGCCGTGGTGGCCTCGGCCTGCAACGGCGTGATCGGCGAACCCGATCCGCCGTCGACGACGGCGCCGTCGGGTTCGGGTGATCCCACCGACGAGGTCCTGATCGCGCCCTACGCGAACAGCGGTTGGCCCACCCAGCACGCGGACAGCGCCAATGACCGCCACGTACCCACCGCTCTGGGGGACAGCTATGAGCTCGGGTGGTCGTCGCTCGGGTCGGCAGTGGTGCTGTCATCCCCGATCGTGGGCGCCGACGGTCGGATCCTCGTCACCACCGCTCTGGGCCCGGGCCACAGCAACCTGCACGCTTTCGACGCGGCCGGGTCGGTTCTGTGGGAGACCGAGCCGTGGGAGCCAGGTCCCGAGGCCGCGGGCGTGGACAGCTGCGCGGGGCTGTTCAGCCCGGTCGCGGACGACGAGGGAGACGTCTACCTGACCGATTGCGATCAGCTGTGGGCCTTCTATCCGTCGGGTGACCTGAAATGGGTGATCGACCTACCTGCGGCACCGGCTCGCTCGCCGTATCAGGAGGACACCCGGCAGGTCCCGTTCAATCCGCTCTCGGGCCTCATGATCCAACCGGCCGGAGAACTGGTGGGATTGACCGTCTTCGGTCAGGTGATCATCGTCGATCGTGATGACGGCGAGGAACTCGTCGCTCCCTTCACGTTGCCTGCGCTTCCGGGCGGGGAGGTGGACGTCGCTCTTCAGACGCCCGCCCTCTGGTCGGGCCGCGACATCGATCCCGACGTCATCGATCCCGCTCTGCAGATGCTCAGCGGCGGGGTGTTCCCCAATCCCAACCCTCCGGCACAGGACGCCGACGGCACGGTCTATGTCGTGGCGCGCAGCGACGTGTCGGCCGAATGGATGGTCTACACCCTGCGAATCGACCGTTCCGAGTCGGGGGAGGGATCGGTGTTCGTGAACTGGAGCCAGACCCTCGGCGCAGCCCCCGCGTCGGCGCCGGCCTTGTCGGAGGACCGCTCGTTGCTCTTCGTGGCGGACCGGGCCGGGACGGTCCGTGCGGTCGACACCGAGAGCGGCGTGCTGCGCTGGACCGTCGAGGCGGGGGCGACGGGCTCACCGGTGGCGGTGTCTCCCGACGGCCCCGTGTTGGTGGCGACGACGACGGGAGACGTGGTGGCGCTCGCCGATGACGGGGCAGTGGAGTGGACATCGACGGTTGCGGCGGAGACCGCGTCGATCTACGGAACGGTCGACGGCCTCGGCGGACCGACGGTCCAGGTGGTCGGTTCTCCCGTCGTGACCGACCACTCGGTCGTCCTGAGCCTGGAAGTGTCCTATGCCCTCGGTGACGACGATGGTGGCGACGACGTGGCGAGCCGGGTGCCCGTCCACGGGGAGATCGTGTCACTCGACGCAGTCGACGGGGCGCGCACCTCGATACTCGCCACGCGGCGCGGCGATGGCAACGGTCAGGTGACCATGTCCACGATCAACGGGGTGCTCGTGGCGCCGAACAGCTGCGCCCGTTCCACCTCGTCGTCGACCGCTTTCGAGGAGGTGGCCTTCCGGGTTCGGTTCGCCGGATACGCCGTCGACGACTTCACCTGTGGCGTCGACGTCTTCCGACCGACCGACAGGCCCGCCGCGACCGGGTGACTCCCGTGCCGGCTCAGCGGGCGACGTCGCCGCGGTCCTGGATCACCCGGGCGCGGACGGTGTAGACGGAATCGCCCGACAAGACCCCGCCCCGACCGAAGAGGCGTCCGAACTGCCAGTTCGACAGGCCCAGCTCCGGGGTCTCGAAGGCGTACTGTCCGTCGACCCAGCGGGTGAATCCGTCGCCCACGAAGGGCGCCTCGATGCGGGCGAAGAAGCGGTCGTGCACGGCGCGGTCGGCGGATACGAGCGACGCGACGAAGCGCGGTGCATACGTGTTGAACAGGTCGACCGCCTCGTCCACGCCGTCGACGAGGCACAGCGACACCTCCGGGCTGTCCTCCCACTCCCATTCGATTCCGAGATCGTCGCGTCCGATCGCCTCGGTGCGGGGCTCGTCGACCGGCCCTCCCGCCCGGGCCACCGACGCGGTCGTCCACCATGCGGAAGGAATGGCGTCGCGATCGGCGGCCACGACGTGGAGTTTCGGTTCCGAACCGCGTGCCGCGGCGGCATCGACGAGCGCGCCGAGGAAGCGGTCCACGAGATCGGGCCTCGAACGCGGGATGCAACACGTGTTGAGGGTGTTGCAGACCTTTCGGTCGAGCGACGCCCTGACAGCGGCCGCGAACCAGTCGGCGTCGGCGTCGTCGGCGGCGACGATCCAGGCTCCACCCGTCCCGTGCAGGCTGACCGGCGTGCCCGCCTGCCGGGCGATGTCACCCAACTGGGCGACCGCCGTGCCGGACCCGCGGGCGACCGCCAACCCGATCCGTTCGTCGGCGAACAGCGCCCAGCCGGCTGCGTGCGCTCTCGAATCCACCAGCGAGGCGGTTCCCGCAGGGAGCCCTGCTGCGGCGATGGCCGGATCGAGAGCGTGTTCGACGATGGCCCGGGCCGTACCGAGAGCGTCCGAGCCGATGCGGAACACCACCGTGTTGCCGGAGCGGATGACCCCACATGCGTCCGCGAAGACGTTGGGTCGACCCTCGAAGACGAAACCGACGACGCCGAGCGCGGCGCGTATCGACGCCACCGTCCACCCGTCGTGCTGCACCACCGACTGGATCTCGCCACGTCCCGACGGCGCCGCCGCCCAGCCCCGGAGACCCGAGATCATGTCGGCCCTCATCGAGGCCGTCAGCACGAGACGGGTCACCGACCGGCCCCTGGTCCGAGCGGAATCGACATCGTCGGCGTTGGCGGCCTCGATGGGCGCGAAGACCGCATCGTCGGCCAACCGGTCGGCGAAGGCGTCGAAGAACGCCGTGATGTCGCCGTCGGTCACGGTGCCCATGGCGGCGAAGGCGGTGGCCGCCCGTCCGACTGCTGCGTCGGTCACCGCGCCGATGTCGGCGGGGATGTGCAACAGGGTGTCGTCGGGGCCGGCGGCGATGATCCGGTCGCCGGCGGCGAAGGCGGCCGAGAGCTCCTCGGATGCCGCGGACGACCCTGTTGCCACCCACGATGACGGCCATTCCGGGGGACACGTGGAGGAGGGGTTCGCTGGCGGACATCCACGAGAGGCTACCGGGGGTGCGGCGCTAGAGTCCGGGGCCGAGGCAGAAGGGGATCCCATGACCATCGACAACCGGGCGGCGCTGTCGGCCATCGTCGGCAGCGATCACGTTTGGGCCGGCGACGACATCAACGAAGACGTCACCCACGACGAATCCATGGGTTCGGAGTGGCACTCTCCCGAGGTCGTCGTCGCCCCCGCCGGCTCCGCCGAGGTCGCGGCGGTGCTCGCCTTTGCGAACGAACACCGGATCCCCGTCACGGCCAGGGGAGCCGGCACCGGGCTGTCGGGGGCGTGCATCCCCCGCGCCGGCGGGATCCTGGTCACCTTCGACCGGATGGCCGAGATACTCGAGATCGATCCCGACAATCACGTCGCCGTCGTGCAGCCGGGGGTTCGCCTCGATCAGCTCGATGCCGTCCTGGCGCCGCTCGACCTGGTGTACCCGGTCTTTCCCGGTGAGTACTCGGCCAGCCTGGGTGGCAACGTCAACACGAATGCGGGTGGCATGCGCGCCGTGAAGTACGGGGTCACCCGCCATCACGTCCTGGGGATCGAGGCCGCGCTGGCCACCGGTGAGCTCCTTCGCTGCGGGGGCAAGACCGTCAAGGTGTCCACCGGATACGACCTGACCCAACTCATCTGTGGATCCGAAGGGACCCTGGCGCTCGTGACCGAGGCCACGCTGAAGCTCCAGCCGCGTCTGCCGCACGCGGCGACGGTGCTGGCCCCGTTCGAAACCCTCGACGGCGTCACCTCGGCGGTTCCGCGCATCGTCGACAGCGGCCTCGGCCCGCAGATCCTCGAGTACATCGACCTGCTGACGATGGCGACCATGATCAGCACCTACAACCTCGAGTTGGGTGTTCCCGAGAACGTCAAGGACAAGGCCCTCGCCTACCTGGTGGTCGTGTTGGAGAACGCGTCGGAGGAGCGGCTCGACGCCGACATCGAGTCGCTCGGGCTGCTGGTCTCGGACCTGGGGGCCATGGACGTCTACGTCCTCCCGCCGGGTGCCGCCACCGAGATCATCGAGGCGCGTGAGAAGGCGTTCTGGCTCGCCAAGGCGGCCGGCGCCAACGACATCGTCGACGTGGTGGTCCCGCGGGCCTCGATCCCCGACTTCATGGCGAAGGTCCAGGAGATCGCCACCGAGACGTCGAGTTGGATCGCCGGGTGCGGACATGCCGGCGACGGAAACGTCCACCTCGGAGTGTTCCAGGCCGACGCCGAGGTGCGCCACGAGGTGATGATGGGTCTGTTCCGCGCCGGGATGGACCTGGGCGGGGCCATTTCGGGCGAGCACGGTATCGGAACGGAGAAGCGCCCCTATCTCCTCGAGCTCGAAGACCCCGAGAAGTTGGCGCTGATGCGCCGGATCAAGGCCGCCTTCGACCCGCATGGCATCCTCAACCCGGGCGCCGTGTTCTGACCGGTCGACCACCCTCGAATCCGACCACCGATCGCAACGGAGAACCACCATGAACGGAGCCCAGGCGCTCATCCGCACGCTCGTCGACTCCCATGTCGACGTGTGTTTCACCAACCCCGGAACCTCCGAGATGCACTTCGTGGCGGCCCTCGACGACGTGGAGGAGATGCGCGGCATCCTCTGCCTCTTCGAAGGTGTCGCCTCGGGTGCGGCCGACGGCTACGCCCGCATGGCCGACCGACCGGCCTCCACGTTGCTGCACCTCGGTCCCGGCCTGGGCAATGCGTTCGCCAACCTCCACAACGCCCGGCGAGCCAACACCGCCATGGTCAACATCGTGGGTGACCACGCCACCTATCACAAGCAGTACGACGCGCCCCTCGAGTCCGACATCGACTCGATCGCCGGCGCGTGCTCGGGAGTGGTCATCCGCTCGACGACCGCCGATGAGGTTGCCGCCGACGCCGCCCGGGCGGTGGCCGAGGCCACCTCGGGCAGGGGCCGGATCGCCACCCTCATCCTGCCCGCCGACTGCTGCTGGCTCGAGGCCCCCGGTCCGGTCACGCCCGTCGCTCCGGCGACGCGACGTGCACCCGACGCAGCGGAGGTGGAGGACCTGGTCGGACGCCTCGACTCCGACACGGTGCTCATCATCGGCGGAGCCCTCATGCGGGAGGACGGCATGGTGGCAGCGGTTCGGGTGGCGAACGCCTCGGGCGCCCGGTTGTTCGCGGAGACCTTCCCGGCCCGGCACGAGCGCGGCGCCGGACTGCCCGTTGTCGAGCGTCTCGCGTACCTCGGTGAGTTCGCCCAGATGCAGATCGGCGAGCCCGCCCGAGTCGTGGTGGTCGACACCGTGGCTCCGGTGTCGTTCTTCGCCTATCCCGACAAGCCGTCGGTACTGACGCCCGACGGAGCCGACATCGTCGTCATCGACGAGGCCATCGATCCGGTGGCGCTGCTCACGGCCGTGGCCGAGCGCCTGGGCGCCGCGCCGGATGTGGATCGGGCCCCGTTGGCGCGGCCCGAGCTGCCGAGCGGGCCCCTCACCTCCGAGAGCGTGGCTGCCGTGGTGGGTGCGCTGCTACCCGAGGGCGCGGTCGTCGCCGACGAGGCCAACACGGCGGGCCTGTTCGCGCCGGGGGCCACCGCCGGCTCACCCCGCCACGACTGGTTGTGCCTCACCGGAGGCGCCATCGGTAGCGGCATGCCGTTGGCGACCGGCGCGGCGGTCGCCTGCCCCGACCGCAAGGTCGTCTGTCTGGAGGCCGACGGGTCGGCCATGTACACCCTCCAGGCGCTGTGGACCCAACAACGCGAGAACCTCGACGTGACGACGATCGTCTATGCGAACCGCTCCTACGCGGTGTTGAACATGGAGTTGTCACGGGTCGGGGCCGACGACATCGGTCCCAAGGCCCGGGCGATGCTCGACCTCACCCACCCCGACCTCGACATGGTGTCGCTGGCGCAGGGAATGGGCGTACCGGCGACCCGTGCCACCACCTCGGAGGAGTTCGCCGCACAGCTCCGCGTCGCGCTCGACACGCCCGGCCCGTCGTTGGTCGAAGCGGTCGTGCCGCCTCTCGGTCTGTGACCGACTGGGTCGACCGCCTCGCCGATGCGGGATCGGTGACGACTCCCGACGGCTCCGACGAGTCGGTCCTGGTGCGTCGCGCCGCCATCGGAGGTCATGACGTGGTTCTCGTGGCCTCCGATTTCTCGGTCTCTGCGGGGACGCTCGGGCGTGCCTCGGCGCGGCGCTTCTCCCAGGGGGTCGACGTTGCACTGGCGGAGCGTCGGGCACTGGTGTGTGTGGCGACGTCGGGAGGCACCCGGATGGGGGAGGGGACCGCCGCGTTCGTCCAGATGGTGGTCCTGGCCGCGGCCGTGCGGAAGGTCCGCCGGGCGGGTCTGCCGGTCATCGTTCATGTCGCCCATCCGACCACCGGAGGGGTGCTCGCCTCGTGGGGGTCGCTCGGCCACGTGACCTTCGCCGAGCCGGGGGCGACCGTGGCGTTCACCGGGCCTCGGGTCGGCACCGCGCTGGGTGAACCGTTCGACGACCTCGCCGCGCACACTTCCGAGGGATTCTTCGACTCGGGTCTGGTCGACGCCGTGGTGCCCGACGATGATCTTCGGGCCGCAATCACCGGAGCGCTCGACGCGCTCGTCGGGGAACCCCATGGCGCCCCGGGGTCACCGGATCAGCCGACGACCCCGCCGGTGCGGGAGGACGCACCGCGTGGTTGGGCGGCTGTCACGTCGTCGCGCGCACCGGACCGCCCCGATGTGTTCTCCGAGTTGCTGTCCGGGGCGACGTCCATCGTGCGTCTCCAGGGCGATCGGGTGGGTGGTCGCGACGACGCGACCTGGGCCGGGATCGTCCGGCTCCATGGTCGATCCGTGGCGATGATCGGCACGCTCCGGGACGGAACGGCGGCGGGGCGACCGTCGGCGGCGGGCCTCCGAACGGCTCGCCGGGTACTCGGAATCGCCGAGGAGCTGGGTCTTGCGGTGGTGACGATCATCGACACGTCGGGGGCGGTCATCGGCAGTGAGTCGGAGCGAAGCGGTATCTCCGGTGAAATCGCCCGCTCGATCGATGCCTGGACGGCGGCGTCGGTTCCGACGATGTCGGTACTGGCCGGATCCGGGTGTGGTGGCGGGGCGCTGGCCTGGCTCGCCGCCGACCGCATCATCGCCGCCGATGACGGGTGGCTGGCGCCCATCGCTCCCGAGGCCGCATCGCTCATCGTTCACCGCGACACCGACCATGCTGCCGAGCTGGCCGACGCCCAGGGGGTGGACGCCACGACGCTGGCCGCCGCCGGCGTCGTCGACGCGGTGCACCCGGTGAGCGTGCTCGCCACCGCGGTGTCGGTCGAGGTCGGCGGCCTCATCGCCACGAATCCGACCGTCCGCGCCCGTCGTTTCGCGCACCTCGCGCCCACGGGCGGATCGTGACCCGCCGACGTCGGGCCGACGACGACGCCGCGTCGAGCACCTAGCGCAGGCGCCACTCGATCCGCTGTCCCGACGCGAATCGCTTCTGGCCCTCGGTGAGCAGCTCGGGGTCGTTACCCACGTTCGTGTAGAGGTACATCAGTTCGAGGGCCTGTGTGCGACTCAGTTCCAGCCCGGTCCACAGGGCCCGGACGGTGCCCATCGTGGCGAGCATCGGGGAGTCGGCGATCTGGCGAGCCGCCCAGTGAGCGGTCTCGGCGAGCTCGTCGCCCGACACCAGCTCGGAGACCAGTCCGACCTGGTGGGCCCGCTCCGCCGAGAGGCGCTCGGCGCTGCCCAACAGCGACATCCGCATGATCTCCTGAAACGGCATCTTCTGCAGCAGATGGACCGGCTCGAACGCCGCGGTCATGCCGAAGGTGACGTGGGGATCGAAGAAGGTGGCGTGGTCTGCCGCGATGATGAACTCGACCTCGCCCAACATGTAGAAGGCCCCGCCGCAGGCCATGCCGTTGATCGCGGCGATGACCGGCTTCCACAGCCCGTTGGACTTCGGTCCCACCCAGTCGCCCGGGTCGTCGAAGTTCCACGGGTCGTCGTATCCGACGATCTCCTTTCCGTTGGCGCCCTTGTCGGAGCTGACCGTCTCGGAGCCATCGCCCATCGCCTCGGTGCGGTCGATCCCTGTGCAGAACGCCGTGTCGCCGGCACCGGTGAGGACCACGCAGCGGACGTCGTCGTCGGTCTTCAACTCGATCCAGAGTCGCCGCAGGTCGCGCTGCATCTGCTGGTTGAACGCGTTGTAGCTCTCGGGACGGTTGAGCGTGACGGTGGCGACGCCGTCGTCCTCGCGGTAGAGCAGGGTCTCGAAGCTGCGGTCGGCCATGGGCGCAGCGTAGTGGTGCACTCAGTCTCCGATGGTGGGCAGCACGTAGTCGTCGAAACGCAGACGCAGGTCCTTCTTCGAGAACTTTCCCACCGAGGTCTTGGGGACCTCGTCGATGAAGACGACGTCGTCGGGGAGCCACCACTTGGCCACCCGTGGCGTCAGCCACTCGATCACGTCCTCCCGGGTCAGGGTCGCGCCGTCGACCGGTACCACGCAGGCCAGGGGGCGCTCGTCCCAGTGAGGATGGGGAACGCCGATCACGGCGGCTTCCTTCACGTCGGGGTGGGCCATGATCTCGTTCTCGAGGTCGACCGAGCTGATCCACTCACCCCCCGACTTCACGAGATCCTTGGTGCGGTCGACCAGCCGGATGTATCCGTGTTCGTCCACGACGGCCACGTCGCCGGTACGGAGCCACCCGTCGGGCGTGAAACTGTCCGCCGCCCGCTCGTCGTCGTAGTACGTGCCGGTCACCCAGGGTCCTCGCACCTGGAGTTCACCCGTCGAATCGCCGTCCCACGGGAGGACGTCGGTGGTGTTGGGCTCCACGGTCCGGAACTCCACGCCGGGCACGATGAGCCCCACCGTCGCCCGTCGTTCGGCGGTGTCCTCGAGCGTCGACGTGATGTGACAGACCGCGGCGACGGGAGAGGTTTCGGTCATGCCCCATGCCTGAAGGATCGGCAACCCTGTCTTCTCCCGGAACCCCTCCGACAGGGTCGGGGGGACGGCTGACCCGCCGCACGGTATGGCCCGCAGCGACGAGACGTCCCGACCGTCGAGGGCATCGAGGACCCCCATCCAGATGGTGGGCACCCCCGCCGCCACGGTCACCCTCTCGGACTCGATGAGGTCGACGATGGTCGCGGGGGAGAGGTCGGGTCCCGGCATCACCAGCGTCGCACCGGTGGCCACCCCGGTGTGGGCGAGGCCCCAGGCGTTGGCGTGGAACATGGGCACGACCGGAAGGATGACGTCGCTCTCCGTGGCGCCGAGACTGTCGGCCATCATGCCGCCGAAGGTGTGCAGGACGATCGAGCGGTGGGTGTAGACGACGCCCTTGGGGTTCCCCGTGGTACCCGACGTGTACATCATCGAGGCCGCGAGGTTCTCGTCGCTGATGTCGAAGTCGACCGCCTCCGAGCCGGAGATCAGATCCTCGTAGTCATGAAGGGTGATCCCGGAGGGAACCTCCTCGGGAAGCTCCCCACCGGTGTCGTTCATCACCACGACGTGTCGGACCGACTCGAACGTCCCGAGGTGCGGCCACAGCAGTGGCGCCAGGGAGTTGTCGACGAAGACGACTTCGTCCTCGGCGTGGTTGACGATGTAGGTGAGTTGATCGGGAAACAGCCGGAGATTGAGCGTGTGGGCGACTCGCCCGGCGCACGGCGGACCGAAGTACAGCTCGAGGTGCCGGGCGGAGTTCCACGCGAACGTTCCGACGCGGCCATCCGCGGAGATGCCGAGCGTGTCCAACGCGCCGGCGAGCCTCCGGGTGCGCTCGGCCCACGAACCGTACGTGGTCCTCTCGATCCCGCCCGGCGTGTTGGTGACGATCTCCTTGTGGGGGAACAGCCGCTCTGCCCGATCGAAGAGATGGGGAAGGGTGAGGGGAAAGTCCATCATGGTGCCGCGCATGGTGCCTCCTGGTCGGTGCGGCGAACATAGCGGTAGACCGACGCCGCGTGAGGGCGATCTCAGCGGCGTCGGGATTCGGGCTGGCATGATCGGCCCCGATCATTACCGTCCAACCCATGGCAGCAGATCTGGTGGGCGGACAGGCCCTCGTCGACGGAGTGATGATCCGGCAGGGCCCGCGCTGGGCCGCAGCGGCGAGACGCGCCGACGGCACGATCGCCTCCACGACCCGCCATGCCGCCCCGGCGCTGCCGGCGATCCGGGCGATACCGTTCCTCAGGGGCATCGGCGCCCTCGTCGATTCCGTGCGGGTGGGAATGACCGCCATGGCCTGGTCGCGTTCGGAGACCGAGGCCCGGGAACATCCCACGGCGACCGAGCGCCTGACCGTCGTGTCGGTGGTGAGCGGGGTCGTCGCGGCCTTCGTGGTGGTTCCGCTGATCGTCGCGCACGGGTGGACGCTGCTGACGGGGTGGGAGGTCACCGAACCGCTCGTCGAGGGCCTGGCGCGGCTCGCCTTGTTCGTTGCCTATCTCGCCCTGATCTCGGCACTTCCGGGAATCCGCACGACGCTCGAGTACCACGGAGCCGAGCACATGGTCGTCGCCGGCCACGAGCACGGCGCGGAGCCCACGGTGGCGGCGTCGAGACGCTTCGACCGCCGTCACCCCCGTTGTGGCACCGACCTGTTCCTGTTGATCTTCGTCGTGTCGATCGTGGCCTTCGCCCTCCTGGGCCAGCTCCCCGTGGCCTGGCTGGTCGCGTCGCGGCTGTTGTTGGCGCCCGTCGTGGTGGGCATCGCGTATGAGATCCTTCGGGCCGGCGGCACAGTGCACAACCCGATGCTGGGCCGGATCCTCTCGGCTCCCGGCCTCGCGCTCCAGCGCTTCACGACCGCCGAGCCCAGTGACGACCAGATCGAGGTGGCCCTGGTGGCGTTGGCGACCCTCGAGGGCTCCCGGCACGACATACCCATACCCCTGGGGGTAGAGTGAGGGGATGGATATCCCCGCCGAGACCGTCACCGACCTCCAACGCCGACTCCGCAAGATCGAGGGTCAGGTCCGGGGCGTGCAACAGATGCTCGAGACCGACCGCGACTGTCGCGAGATCGTGACCCAGATCACCGCGGCCACCAAGGCGCTCGAGCGAACCGGGTTCCTGCTGGTCGCCGCCGGGCTCACGTGGTGCGTCTCGAACCCGGAGGAGTCCGAGGCCGAGGGATACACCCTCGACAATGTCCAGCAGATGTTCCTGAAGCTGGCCTGACCGCTCCGTCCGCGGTCTTCTTGCATCTCCCCTCGGGTTCCTCATCGGTCTGAGCCTGGGGGCCCTGGGCGGTGGCGGGTCGATCCTCGCGGTGCCCACGCTCGTCTACGTGGCGGGCCAGAGCGCGTCCGCCGCCACAACGACGTCTCTGTTGATCGTCGGGAGCGCGGCCATGGTGGGGCTCGTGGGTCATCACCGGGCGGGTCGGGTCGACGTGACGACCGGGCTCGCGTTCGGCGTCGCCGGTATCGGCGGATCGCTGGTCGGGTCGCGGGTCAACGCCCGTCTCGACGAGAACGTCCTCCTCCTCGCGTTCAGCGTGCTCGTCCTGGTGGCCTCGTGGCGAATGGTCACGGGCTGTCCCTCGTGCACCCGGGTCGGCGAAGAGGGCGCGCTCGACGATGGTTCGACGTCCACCCCTCCGTCGATGCCGGCTCGCCTGCCGACCCTGTTGCTGGCGGGGACGGCGGTGGGCTTCCTCACCGGACTCTTCGGGGTCGGAGGAGGCTTCGTCATCGTCCCTGCGCTCGCTCTGCTCCTCGGAATGACCATGCCCCGGGCCATCGGCACGTCGCTGCTGGTCATCGTCGTGAACAGCATCGTCGCCCTCGGAGCCCGCCTCGGGACCTCGAGCATCGACTGGGCCGTGACCCTGCCCTTCGCGATCGCCGCCGCCGTCGGGGTCGTCGCCGGGAGCAGGGTCGCCGATCGCCTCGACCCCCAACGAAGCCTCAGGTACTTCTCGATCCTCCTGGTGATGGTCGGCCTCTACACCGCCACCCGGGCGGGCATCGCCCTTCGCGCCTGACCGGGTGATCGTCGCCCCCTACGATGTCGCCGATCGCCCGACCGGGCTGCAACGACTCAGGGGGAACAGTGGGACGACTCGACGGGCAGTGTGCCCTGGTGACCGGGGCGGCATCGGGGATCGGCGCCGCGTGTGCCGACCGTCTGGATGCGGAGGGTGCGACCGTCGTCGGTGTCGATCTGACCGATCAGCACGCCGGTGACTCCGCTCCGTCGTGGGAGCTGCGCATCGCCGACGTGACCGACCCGGCGATGGTGACCGCGACCGTGGCGGAGGTGGTGGCCGCGCACGGGCGACTCGACATCGTGGTCAACGCCGCCGGGGTCGCGGGTGGCGGTGCGGTCCACCAGTTGGACTCCGACGAGTGGGATCGGGTGATCGCCGTCAACCTGACCGGCACGTTCAACGTGGTGAAGGCCGCTCTCGAGCGCGATGGTCGACCAGGAACCCGTGGACGGACGCCGAGGCTCGATCATCAACATCGCCAGCATCGAGGGTCTGGAGGGAACGGCGGGAGGAAGTGTGTACAACGCCTCGAAGGGGGGCGTCGTGCTCCTCTCCAAGAACGTGGCCATCGACTACGGACGACTCGGGATCCGCTGCAACGCGGTCTGCCCCGGATTCATCGAGACCCCCATGATGCGCATGATTCTCGAGGACCCCAACATGGTTCCGGTCCGCGAGTCGTTCCGGGAGGAACACGCTCTGAGGCGTTTCGGTCGTCCCGACGAGATCGCGTCGGCGGTGGCGTTCCTGGCATCGTCCGATGCCAGCTTCGTCTCCGGCGCCGCGCTTCCCGTCGACGGTGGGTACACCGCGGGCGCGACCACCAGGTCACCGGGATGATGGGCCTGTGAGCCCCACGGACCAGGGGCGAACCCGGTGAGCGCCCGCGCGCCGCGCCCCTACACGCCGGGCCAGGAGCGGTTCGGCGACATGGTCATCAAGGCCATGTCCCGGGCGAACACCTCGGTGTACCGCCGCACCGGCGGTCGGGTGGGGTCGCGCCTCCTGCGTGGAGCGCCGGTGTGTCTGCTGACGACGACCGGAAGAGTCAGCGGCGAGCGTCGAACCGTTCCCGTGCTGTACCTGCCGCGACGGCGACGACGTGGTCGTGGTGGCGTCGAAGGGCGGCTTCTCCTCGCACCCCCAGTGGTTCCACAACCTCGTCGCCGACCCGTCGGTCACCGTCGAGATCGGCAGCGACACGATCCCGATGACGGCGCGGGTGGCGTCGTCTGTCGAGAAGGACGCCCTGTGGCCTCGGTTGGTCGAGATGTACGAGGACTTCGTGGACTACCAGGCGCGGACCGAACGCGACATACCGGTGATCGTCTGTTCACCCGGTGACCCCGACAACACGGAGGTGTCTCTCTGATGGACGTCCATGCCTTCGACGAAGCAGCGTCACGGGTTCGAGACGGCGCGGATCCGGCTGCGCAGGCCGCGGTCCTGGTGAGCGCGATGACCCTCGCGGAGAAGCTCGACTGCCTCGACGGGGACACGGACTTCTGGACCGGAATCGTCGACATGAGTTCGGGGGGATATCACCGGCACACCTGGCCGGCCGCAGCGGTGCCCCGGCTCGGAATCCCGGGCTTTGCCTTCGCCGACGGGCCCCGGGGGTGTGTGCTCGACCCCGCCACGGCATTTCCGGTGGCGATGGCGCGGGGTGCGACGTTCGATCCGGATCTCGAGGAACGGATCGGCGAGGCCATCGGAGCGGAACTGCGAGCCCGGGGCGCCACGTTCACCGGGGCGGTGTGCTGCAATCTCCTCCGGCACCCGGGCTGGGGTCGCGCCCAGGAGACCTACGGCGAGGACCCCTTGCACGTCGGCGAGATGGCGGCGGCGGCCACCCGAGGCCTCCAGCGCCACGTCATGGTGTCGGTGAAGCACTTCGCCGCGAACTCCATGGAGAACGCCCGGTTCACCGTCGACGTCACCTGCGACGAGCGGGCCCTGCACGAGGTGTACCTGCCGCACTTCCGTCGCGTTGTCGACGACGGCGTGGCGGCGGTCATGTCGGCGTACAACTCGCTGAACGGGCAGTGGTGCGGGGACTCCGCGCCGCTCCTGACCGGGATACTGCGGGACGAATGGGGATTCGAAGGGTGCGTCATCACCGATTTCGTGTTCGGGCTCCGTGACCCCGTCGGCTCCGTCTCGGCGGGTTGCGACGTCGAGATGCCGTTCCGCCAGCAACGGGCCCATGCCCTGGCCGAAGCAGTGGACGACGGGCGTCTTGCCGAAGCCGAGGTCGATGAGGCGGTGGGTCACGTCATGGCGATGCTGCTGCGGTTCGCTCCCCGGATCGGCGCCCGTCCCGATGTCGAGGTGGTCGAGAATCCCGACCACCTCGCCCTCGCCCGTCGCTCGGCAGCCGCCTCGATGGTGATGCTCTCGAACGACGGAATCCTTCCGCTCGCGGTGGAGCCCCCGGGGCGGGTCGTGGTGCTGGGATCGCTCGCCGGTCAGGTGAACCTCGGCGACGGTGGATCGTCGAACGTCCACCCGACCGAGGTGGTGACCCTGACCGACGGGCTGACGGCGCTCTGGGGAGAGCACGTGTCGGTGTCCGACGACCCCGCCGCCGCCCGTGACGCCGACGTGTGCCTCGTGGTCGTGGGGTACACGGCGAACGACGAGGGCGAGTATCTCGGTGCCGAGTCCTTCGCGTCGTTGTCGCACCTGTTCCCTCCGGTGCCCGATGCCCCGGCCGAGGCCGACACCGGGGACGAACCGGTCGGGGCGGACGATCATGCCGGGACGGACGGAAACGACTCCCAGGGGTTCCTTCCCGGAGGCGATCGCCGATCGCTTCGGCTGTCTGCGTCCGACGAGGCGCTGATCGCCTCGGCGTGCGACCATTCCGACCGCGTGGTGGTGATCGTGATGGGGGGCAGCGCGGTGGTGGCGCCGTGGCTGGAGCGACCTGCGGCGGTTCTCGGCGTCTGGTACCCGGGGTGCCAAGGAGGCCACGCTCTCGCCGACGTCCTGAGCGGTCGGTCCGAACCGGGCGGACGCCTGCCCTTCGCGATGGCCCGGAGCGCCGACGACCTGGTGCCGTTCGATCCCGACGCCACCGAGGTCACCTACGGCTTGTTCCACGGCCAGTGGCACCTCGATCGCGAGGGAACGGCGGCGCATCGCCCGTTCGGATTCGGATCGGGCTACGCATCCATCGCTCTCGCGGCCGCAGGAGAGGAACCGGTGATCGATTCCGCCGGTAGAGGCACCGTCGCCGCCGTTGCCACCAACACCTCGGAGCGAGCCGGCTCGACCGTGGTGTTCGTGTTCGGTGGAGTCGACGAGTCGGCCCATGAGCGGCCGCAGCGACGGTTGGTCGGGTTCGTGCGGGTTCAGCTCGCCGCTGGCGAGATGAGACGGGTCGACGTCCCCGTCGATCTCGGAGCCCTCGACATCCGTGACGGTGGAGACTGGGTGACCGAGGCGGGCACCTACGTCATCGAGGTCGGTACGGATGCCGAGACGATCGTCGATCGGATCGAGGTTCGCCGCCCGGGCCGTCGGGTCGCGGCCTCGATCGCGGCGGGTGCCTGAGCCCTTCGTCGGTTACGGTCTCCTGGTGCGCAGATTCATCGGCAGGCTGATCCTCAAGGTCATGGGCTGGAAGGCGGTCGGTGGACGGCCCGATGCCCCGAAACTCGTCGCTCTGTGTGCTCCGCACACGTCCAACTGGGACTACGTGATCATGCTGGCCGTGTCGTGGTCACTGGGTCTGTCGCTGGCGTGGCTGGGCAAGGACGCCCTCTTCAAGGGCCCTCTGGGGTGGTTCATGCGGCGCACCGGGGGGATCTCCGTCGACCGTTCCGCCCCCCAGGGGCTGGTCGGCCAGATGGTCGACGAATTCGGATCCCGCGACGAGCTGGTTCTGGCCATTCCGGCCGAGGGCACCAGGTCACGCTCCGAGACGTGGAAGAGCGGCTTCTATCGCATCTCCCAGCAGGCCGACGTTCCCTACGTCCTGGCGTTCGTCGACGCCGCCACCAAGACGGCCGGTTTCGGTCCCATGGTCACGCCCAGCGGTCACATCGAGGCCGACATGGACATCGCGCGGGAGTTCTATGCCGACAAGGTGGGACTCAAGCCGGATCTCGTCGGTCCGATCCGGCTCCGCGAGGAGAACGACGAGCGGCCCGAGTCGCGATCAGCAGGTTGATGCTCAGGGACGGGGGTCCCTCCACATCGGCGTCACCGCCAGGGCCGACGTGATGGCGATGTCGTCGCCGGGGACGAATCCCAGTCGGGCGTAGAACGGCACGTTGGCCGGTTTCGAGCTCTCGAGGTAGGCGGCCATCACCTCGTGGTCGGCCCGGTCGGTGACGGTGCGCACCAAGGCCGATCCGAGGCCGTGGCCCTGCGCCTCGGGATCTGTCCCCAGCACGGCCAGGTAGTGGTGCGCTTCGCGGGGATGCGATTGTTCGATGGCCCGGAGCGATCCTGTCCGCGCCAGCCCGCGGGCCCCGAGCGAGACGACGAAACCGCCGATGTGGGGGAGGTAGCGGCGGAGGGGGACGTGCCACCTGCCCGGATCCGCCCAGATGGCCACTGCCGCCACGTCCCCGCCGGGATCGGTGGACGCGACGAAGAGTGAGCCGTGGCCCCGGTGGACGTCGGCGTAGCGGCCCATGAGGATCGACGCCCGCCGGACGACGTCGGGTCGGTCGCCGATGAGCCAGCGGGTGACGGGATCGTCGTGGAATGCCCGCCCCAGACACCGGGCGATGGCATCGCGGTCTGTTGGCCGCGCCGGCCGCACCCGGGGGTCCGGAGGCGGCGGTTCCATCAGATCGCGCCGCCCAGCAGGAGCAGGGACGCGACCATCGCGATACCGAGTCGATACCACCCGAAGAGGGCCATCCCCCTCTTGTTGAGCCAGTTGATCATGAAGCTGACCGCGACGAAGGCGGCGAGTCCCGCCACGACGATCCCGAGAAGCGGGGTGGCGATCCCGAAGGTCTCGAGGACGACCGAGCCGTTGCCGGCGAGCTCGTAGACGGTTGCGGCGCTCAGGGTGACGAAGCCCAGGAGGAAGCTGAACTCGACTGCGGCGCTCATCGAGAGTCCGACCAGCAGCCCGGCGATGATGGTCACCAGCGACCGGCTGACGCCCGGCCACAACGCCAGGGTCTGGCCCAGCCCGATGAGAACGGCCTGCGTGAGCGGCAGGTCCGGCAGCGAAGGTATGCGCGCCGTCACCGGCATCCGTCGATCGAACCACAGGATCACCACCCCGCCCACCGCCCAGGCCGCCACGATCGGCCACGGCGCCAGCAGGTGTTCCTTGATGGCGTCGCCGAAGGCGACACCGACGACCGCGGCAGGAACGAACGCCACGATGATCACACCGAGGAGTCGACGGCCCTCGGCGGAACGACCCAGCAGTCCCTGGATCATGAGGATGAACCGATTCCGGTAGATCCCCAGCACGGCGAGAATGGCCCCCAGCTGGATGACGATCGTGTAGGTGTCGAACGCGGCCTTGTCGGACTCGGTGTCTCCCAGGCCCATGATCCGTTCGGCCACCAGGAGGTGACCGGTGGAGCTCACGGGCAGGTACTCGGTCACACCCTCGACCACGCCGAGGACCACCGCATTGACGGTGGAGAGGGGGTTCTCCTGGGCATCGTCCTCGACGGCCGGCGACGCCGACACCATCGAGGGGGCCCAGGCGAGGGCCATCATGACGAGGCCTGCGAGGATCAGTAGCCGTCGCCGCCGACAAGAGTGAATGGTGGACATGAAGGCGGTGATGCTATCGCCCGGTCTCGCCGAGTACCTCGCCGCTGAGCCCGTTCCACAGCAGACGGGTGGTGTAGTCGACGATCTGGGCTCGCGACATGGTGGTGTCATCGAGCCACCACTCCGCGGTCATGTGGACCATCCCGATGATGCCGAGGGCCCACGGCGTCGAGGGATCGGTCGGCCGTCCGGCCTCGGTCAGGAGCGCGGCGATCAGGTCCCCGAGGCCGCCGCCGATGTCCGAGGCCACGCGATGGGCGTTGAGCCGGTCGGGTTTGGCGAAGGGTCCACGGGTCAGGAATCGGTAGAGCTCCGGCTCGTCGGAGATGAAGCCGATCCAGGCGTCGACTCCCCGGGCGACGAGATCGCGGGGATGATCCGACGTCGACCCCACCGACATGAACGCGGTGATGAGCTCGGCGGAGTACCGCTGACCGAGGGCGTCCGCCAGGCCGGCCTTGTCGCCGAAGTGCGCATAGAGGATCGGCTTGGTGATGCCCGCCTCGGCGGCGATGGCCGCCATCGACACGTCGGGGCCGTCGCGTCGGATGCACCGTTCGGCCGCATCGAGCAACGATTCCCGGCGCTCGGCCCGACCGTCCGCTCCCGCAACGGGCGCGGCGGCGGTCGTGTCGGCGTCGTTCACCCGGCCACGATACGACCTCGAATCGTCCACACGGCCGTCGGTCGTCGTCACCGACGACGCGTCGCCCTGAAGCGAACATGAGTTCGAGACCGATGGTAGTCTCGTTTCATGTCGCCGATGATCGAATCGACGTCCGGCGGAGGGGCGAACGGGTGGCAGCCCGACCTGTTCGCGGTTCTGGACGATCCCGACCCGGGGGCGACCTCGGCCCCCGATCGGCTGGAACTCGACGAGTGGTGCTGGATCGACCATGCGTCGACCTGGTGCAGGGATCCGGCGGGCGCTTTCGACGCCCTGATGGCCCATCAGAGGTGGTGCCGCCCGTCCCGGGTCATGTTCGATGCGGTGGTGATGCAACCACGTCTGTCGAGCTGGCAGTTCATCGACGATCCCGACCTGCACCCCGCGATCGCGGCGATGGCCCGTCGTCTGGTCGAACGCTACGGGGTCGACTTCCGGTCGGTGGGCGTGAACCTCTATCGCGACGGCACCGACAGCGTGGCCTGGCACGGGGACCGGATCGGCCGGCGCCATCCCACGACGACGGTCGCCATCGTGGCGCTCGGAGAACGGCGCCCCTTCATGGTGAGGCGCAGGGGGGCGGTCCATCGCTCCGATGGTCCACCGGTCAGGGCGACCTGCTGGTGATGGGCGGTGACTGCCAGCGGCGGTGGCAACACGCGATCCCCAAGGTCGCCCGAGCCGGCGCCAGGATCAGCGTCGTGTTCCGTGAGGAGGAGCGTGACGGGGTTCTCGGCTGAGGGCGATCGTTCAGGTCAGTGACACGGGTGTGGTCACCGATGCGAAGAAGTCGTTGCCCTTGTCGTCGACGACGACGAACGCCGGGAAGTCCTCCACCTCGATCCGCCAGACGGCCTCCATCCCGAGTTCGGGGTAGTCCAGCACCTCCACGTGGCGGATGTTGTCCTTGGCGAGCCGGGCAGCCGGCCCGCCGATCGATCCGAGATAGAAGCCTCCGTGGCGTGCGCAGGCATCGGTGACGGCCTGGCTGCGGTTGCCCTTGGCGAGCATGATCATGGAGCCCCCCTCGGCCTGGAAACGATCGACGTAGCCGTCCATCCGGCCTGCGGTGGTGGGCCCGAAGGAGCCCGAGGCGTAGCCCTCGGGGGTCTTGGCGGGACCGGCGTAGTACACCGCATGATCGCGGAGATAGTCGGGCATGTCCTCGCCCGCGTCGAGTCGCTCGGCGATCCGCGCGTGTGCGATGTCGCGGGCGACCACCAGCGTTCCCGTGAGAGAGAGCCGGGTGGTCACCGGGTAGCGGCTCAGTTCGGCACGGATCTCGTCCATCGGTCGATTCAGATCGATGCGCACCACGTCGCCCCCGAGGTGGTCGTCGTCGGTCTCCGGGAGGAATCGGGCGGGATCCTCCTCGAGCTGTTCGAGGAACACTCCGTCCGCGGTGATCTTCGCGAGCGCCTGACGGTCCGCCGAGCACGACACCGCGATGGCCACCGGGCACGACGCCCCGTGCCTGGGGAGACGGACGACCCTCACGTCGTGACAGAAGTACTTGCCACCGAACTGGGCTCCGATACCGAAGCCGCGGGTGAGTTCGAGGATTTCCGCCTCCATGGCGACGTCTCGGAACCCGTGACCGAGCGCGGAGCCTTCGGTGGGGAGGGTGTCCAGATATCGGGTCGACGCCAGCTTCGCCGTCTCCACGGCGAACTCCGCCGAGGTTCCGCCGATCACGACCGCCAGGTGATAGGGCGGGCACGCGGCGGTCCCGAGCGACCGCAGCTTCTCGTCCAGGAACGCGCTGAGCGATCTCGGGTTCAGGAGGGCCTTCGTCTCCTGGAAGAGGTAGCTCTTGTTGGCCGAGCCGCCACCCTTGGCCATGAACATGAAGTTGTAGGCCGATCCGTCCACCGCGGAGATCTTGATCTCGGCGGGGAGGTTGTTGGCGGTGTTGGCTTCGTCCCACATGGTCAACGGTGCCATCTGGCTGTAGCGGAGATTCGAGGTCTGGTAGGTGTCGAACACTCCGCGGCTGATCCATTCGGCGTCGCGGCCACCCTCGACGATCACGTACTGGCCCTTCTTGGCCTTGATGATCGCCGTACCGGTGTCCTGGCAGCTCGGGAGGACTCCTCCGGCGGCGATGTTGGCATTCATCAGCAACTCGGTCGCCACGAATCGGTCGTTGTCCGACGCCTCTGGGTCGTCGAGGATGCCGGCGAGTTGTTCGAGGTGGCCGGTGCGAAGGAGGTGGGCGATGTCGCGCATGGCCTCGGCGGTGAGGGACCTCAGCGTCTCGGGCTGCACCACGACCAGCGGCTGCCCGGCGGCGTCGATGGTCGACACCCCGTCGAGGTCGAGGCGTCGGTAGACGGTGGTCGTGTCGGGTCCCAGGGGGAGCAGATCGGAGTACTCGAAGTCAGCCATCCGGCCACGCTACCGGCGGCCTCCCGGTGAGATCCCACCCGGCGGTAGCGTGGTGATCCGACTCGGATCCGGGGGTGGTCGATGTACGACCTGGTCATACGCAATGGGCTCATCGTCGACGGGACCGGCTCCACGCCGTTCCGCGGTGACGTGGCGGTCACCGACGGGCTGATCGCGGCGGTGGGCGTCGTCGACGGCCCGGGGCGGGAGGAGATCGATGCCGCGTCGCTCATCGTCACGCCGGGGTTCGTCGACGTCCACACCCACTTCGACGGCCAGATCACCTGGGACCCGCTGCTCACGCCGTCGTGCTGGCACGGCGTGACGACCGTCGTGATGGGCAACTGCGGGGTCGGGTTCGCCCCGGTCCAGGAGTCGCGTCGGGAGTGGCTGATCGGCCTCATGGAGGGTGTCGAGGACATACCCGGCGCGGCACTCAGCGACGGTATCCGCTGGGCGTGGGAGACGTACCCGGAGTTCCTCGACGCGGTTGACGAACGGCCGCTCGTGATGGATGTCGGCTCCTTGGTGCCCCACGGCGCGGTCCGGGCCTACGTGATGGGGGAGCGCGGCGCGGCCAACGAACCCGCCACCGCAGACGACATCTCACAGATGGCGGCGATCGTCCGGGAGGGGATGGACGCGGGGGCGCTCGGGTTGTCGACGTCGCGCACCATTGCCCACATGGCCATCGACGGTGAGCCGGTGCCCGGCACGTTCGCCGCGGTCGACGAGCTGACCGGGCTCGGCGACGCCCTGGCCGACGCCGGAACCGGTGTGTTCGAGCTGGCTCCCGCCGGCGCGCTCGGCGAGGATCTCGCGGCCCCCGAACGGGAGATGGAGTGGATGCGGGAGATCGCGGCCCGCACCGGTCGCCCCGTGGTGTTCGCACTCACGCAGAACGACCACGATCCGACGGCCTGGCGTCGCATGTTGGAGTTGTGCCAGGAGGCCTCCGCCGAGGGAGCGGACGTGCATCCCCAGGTGGCGGGTCGGCCGGTCAATCTGCTGTTGGGACTCGATACGTTCCACCCTTTCAGCTACTGCCCGTCGTGGGCCGAGGTCGGCCTCGCGTCGACCGAGGACAAGGTGCGTGCCATGGGCGATCCCGAGTTCCGCGCCAGGCTCCTGGCCGAGGTCACCGACATCGACCCCGACATGATGCAGTTCCTCGACCCGGAGCGGTCCTTCCCCATGGGAGAGTCGCCGAACTACGAGCCGCCGCCCTCGGAGTCCGTCGCGGCCGCTGCGGAACGGAGGGGGGTGACACCGTGGGAGCACTTCCTCGATGTGCTCTGCGAGGCCGACGGCCGCCAACTGGTGATGCGTCCTCTGCTCAACTTCAGCGATGGCAATCTCGATGCGGTCCGCGAGATGCTCGAGCACCCCACATCGGTGTGGGGCCTCGGCGACGGAGGTGCCCACTGTTCGACGACGTGCGACGCGTCGACGCCGACGTTCATGCTGTCGCACTGGGTCCGTGACCGACGGGAGGGGTCGCTGCCCCTCGAACGGGTCGTGGCGAAGATGACGTCGGAAACGGCCGACCTGTTCGGCCTCGGCGATCGTGGTCGGCTGGAGGAGGGGCTGGTGGCCGATCTCAACCTCATCGATCTCGATCGGGTTCGGCTGCCGCGCCCCGAGATGGTGAACGATCTGCCTGCGGACGCCCGTCGATTCGTGCAGCGGGCCGAGGGATACGTGGCGACGATCAAGTCGGGGGAGGTGACGTTCCGCGACGGCGAGGACCAGGGGGCCCGGCCGGGCCATCTCCTCAGGGGCGCCCGTTGAGCGGCCCGCTGTCGGTCACGGGCGCGGTGCGGACATCTCTGCAGTGGGTGTCGGCGGAGGGGCCGATGGCGTCGGTGCTGGCCGCGGCCTCACCGGACCCACGGGCCCGCTTCGCCACGGTGAGCTCTCGTGACGGGCAGTTCCGCGCCAGCGTCCCTCTCGAGGCACTGGCCACCGGCCACCTCCGCGACGGTCGGCTCGTCGTTCCCGACGCCCCGACCAGATGCTGGAACGTCAAGGACGTCAACTCGATCGTGGTCACCATGGACAAGGCGAGCGACTCGGTGGAGGCGCGCCGGCGCCGGGCCCCGGCCGCGGAGCGAGGCGGCTGAACGCGCCTCGCCGACGCAGTGACCACCGAGCGAACACGGCAATCCGGTACTCTGGCGGAGGCTGTAGCTCGTCGGTGACACGGATGGGCGATGTCCGGCACTGCACACCGGAGGGAACCTCGATGCATCCGCCACACGACACATCTGGTAGGTCCGACAGTGGGCCCCGCGATACCGCCGGGGTCGTGAAGACTGCGATCGATCCCGACGAACCGGTGGGATCGATCGACCAGGCCATGCCTTCGGGGGACGCGATCGTCTCCGACGTGCCGCTCGTCAAGGCGAACCGCGAGCAGCACCGCATCGAGCGCACCCGCGACTTCCTCGAAACCGCCCTGAGAATCGTGACCAACGAGGGATTCGACGCGCTCACGATGAGCCGGCTGGCACGCGAGGTGGACGCCGCGATCGGAGCGGTCTACCGCTACTTCCCCTCCAAGGGGGCGCTTCTGGCGGCGGTCCAACGAGAGGCGATCGGTCACCTGAGTGCGAGTTTCGCGGTCATCTCCGATCAGGCCGAGGAGTTCTTCGACGAGATCGAACTCGAACCGAAGCGGCGTTCCCTCGCCCGGGTCGTGCTCTCGTCACGGTTCTTCATCTCCGCCGCCGACACCCTTCCCGAACAGCTGCGACTTCTCCAGATGATGGTGTCGGAGTTCCGCACCGTGATCCCGCTCGAAGAGGGAATGCGGAGCGTTCCGGCTGCGATGAGCCTGCTCTTCGATGCAGGAAACACGATCGTCGGAGCCGAGAACGAGGGCGTCATCGATCCGGGAGACGCCACCGATCGCGCGTTGGTGTGGGCCGCCGGGGTCAATGGGATCCTGCAGCTCGGAATGCTCGACAGATACGACGCGACGATGTTCTCCGGAGCGCGTCTCGCGAGGGTCTTCACCCGCGACCTGGTGTGCGGCTGGGGAGCCGACCGGGAGATGCTCGAGGAGGTCACCCACCTCATCGACGTCGATCTCGCCGCCCGTGGTCCGCTCGCCCCTCCGCGGACGATCCCGGTCGCGCTCTGAGTTCGGGCGCCATCGATTACCTTCAGCGCACGCGGCGAGCCGCCGATAACCACCATGCCGCCGAACTGCGTCCCCGAGGTCCCCGTCGTGCCGTCCCTGCAGTCGATGTTCCTTCGTCGATCCGTTGTCGTCGTGATCGCACTCCTGGTCGGTTCGGCCGGCCTGACGGCGTGTGACCCCGACCCCTCCGCGGGTCCCACCACGGTGACGATCACCGGCGGGGGGTACGGCCACGGCGTCGGCATGAGCCAGTACGGGGCCAAGGGCAGGGCCGACGCCGGGCAGAGCTCCTCGCAGATCCTGTCGGCGTACTACCCGAACGCCTCCACGGTCGATCGTGGCAACACCGGCCCCCGGGTCCGCATCGCCTCGTCGGCCTCGTCCAGTCTGTACTCGTCGACGTCGAGCCTTCTGGCATGGGCCGACGGAGGATCGTTCTTCAGCCTCGCCGCTCCCGGTGAGCGAGTGCTGCTCCAGATCAGCGGAAACGGAATCGTCGCTCGGGTCACATCTCCCAGTGCCGGGGCGACCACGACCGTGACGACCGGTGCGACCCTCAACGTCGCGTGGAGCGCCGGCCACTCGATCAACGTGAGCGCGGCCGGCCACGACTATTCCTACGGGAGACTCAGGATCAACCCCCGCCCCGGATCCATGGAGATCGTCACCGAGGGGATGACCATGGACGAGTACCTCTTCGGACTCGGGGAGGTGCCGACGTCGTGGCCGTCGGCCGCTCTGGAGGCACAGGCCGTCGCCGGGCGCACCTATGCCGAGTACCGACGGGAACACCCTCAGTCGTCACGCTTCGACATGTACTCGACGGTCCAGGACCAGGCCTTCATCGGCGCGGACCACATCCGTTCGTCGACCGGACCGAGGTGGGTCAGCGCCGTCCTCTCCACGTCGGGAGACGTGCTGACCTACAACGGCAGGGTCATCCAGGCGTTCTACGCATCATCCAACGGTGGCTACTCCGAGGACAGCGGCTACGTGTGGTTGACGTCGCTGCCATACCTCGATGCCGCTCCCGACCCGTTCGACGCCGCGGTGGGCAACCCCAACCACTCCTGGACGAAGACCTATTCGGGTGACGAGTTGGGATCATGGCTGGCCTCCGCGGGTCGCGGTGACGTGGGTCGGGTGAGCGGTGTGGACATCGGCGGCAACATCGGGGAATCCGGGCGCGTCGACAAGGCGACCGTGACGGTTCGGGGTTCGAAGGGAACCACGACCATGACCGGGTCCCAGTTCCGGCTGGCCATCAATGCCTCGGCCCCCTCGTCGAGGGATCTGCTGAGCACCAAGTTCGCGGTCTCGGTCACCGGGTCCGCTCCGGCCCCTGCTCCGGCCCCCTCTCCGGGCGACGGCCAGTTGCCGTTCGGGGTCGTGAGCCTGGTGGCGCCCTGGGGCCAGTCGGCCGTCATCGTCGGGTGGGTGGTCGACGGCGACACCCCACTCGGAGCGAGCCAGGTGCTGGTGTCGGTCAACGGAGCGCTCGCCGGTGCGGGAATGGCCGACGGGTACGAGCCGGCGTTGGCCTCGAACGCCACCTTCGGGCCCCAGCACCGCTTCTCCATCGGGGTGTCCGCCCCCGGCCCGACGGCGCAGATCTGTGCCTGGGCCCTCGACGCGGGACCCTTCGTCGGGCACCGGCTGCTGGGCTGCGGCACGATCACCCGCTGATCGGGGTCGTCAACCTCCCGAGCCGGCCGTCGTCGCGGCCGCCGGTCCGAGCGGCTCGAGCGACTCGGCGTTGTCGTACCACCCCTCCGGAAGGCTGACGCGACGAGGGCCGCCGTGGTGACCACGCACGGCGCGGCGCCCGTTGGCGGCCATCGTCACCGTGGCGTCGAGGTGCGAGGTGATGTCGAGCAGGTCCTGGCGGGAACTCAGCTGTGCGAGTTCGGTTCTGACCTCGCCACCGACCGGGTAGCCCTTGAGGTACCAGCCGGCGTGCTTGCGGAACTCGCGTGCGGCACTGCGGGGATCCGACCATTCGATGAGCAGGTCGAGGTGGGCCACCATGAGGTCGATGACGACGCCCAGGGTGGGCGGGCCAGAGGGCTCGACACCGTCGAAACGAGCCGCGAGGTCCGCGAACAGCCACGGCCGTCCCAGGCAGCCGCGGCCCACGACGACCCCGTCACAGCCCGTCGCGTCCATCATCCGGATCGCGTCGTCAGCCTCCCAGATGTCCCCGTTGCCCAGTACCGGTATCGTCCGCACCGCATCCTTCAGTGCGCCGATGGCCGTCCAGTCGGCGCGACCGGAATAGAGCTGTTCGGCGGTGCGGGCGTGAAGCGCCACGGCGGCGCAGCCGGCGTCCTCGGCTCGTCGACCGGTGTCGAGGAACGTGAGGTGATCCTCGTCGATGCCCATCCGGAACTTGGCGGTCACGGGCACCGGGCCGGCGGCGTGGACCACGGCGTCGAGGATCTCCCCCAGTAGTCGCCGTCGGACCGGCAGCGCCGCGCCACCACCGTTGCGGGTCACCTTCCTGGCGGGACACCCGAAGTTCAGATCGATGTGGTCGACATGGTCGTCGCCGACGAGCCGCCTGGTGGCCTCCGCCATGTGGTGAGGGTCGACGCCGTAGAGCTGAATACTGCGCGGGGTCTCGTCCGGAGCGAACGAGGCCAACCGCATGGTCTTGTCGTTGCCTTCGAGGTAGGCGCGGGCGGTGATCATCTCCGACACGTACAGCCCCGCCCCGAACGACCGGCACAGGGTCCGGAACGGGGCGTTGGTCACCCCGGCCATGGGAGCGAGCACGACCGGTGGCCAGACCGACAGAGGGCCGACCCGGAGTGGTCGGCGTGGTCGAACCTGTGTCATTCAGTCGACGTCGGCGAAACGGTCGACCGAGCGGAGCTCGCCGGCCACGAGCAGGAGGGAGTCGGCCGCCAGCTCGGTGTCGGGGGTGGCGTAGGTGAAGGAACCTCCCGCCGGCTTGATGCAGACCACCGTGACGTCGTAGCGCTGGCGAAGGCCGGCCTCGGCCAGGGTCTTTCCCGCGACGGCCTGCGGCACCGAACGCTCGACCAGTGCGAAGCCCTCGTCGAGTCGGAGGTAGTCGACCATCTGGCCGGTCACCTGGTGGGCGACACGCTCACCCATGTCCCGTTCGGGGAAGACGATGTGGTGCGCCCCCACCCGATCGAGGATCCTGGCGTGGGCCTCGGTCACCGCCTTCGCCCAGATGTTCGCGATGCCGAGGTCGACCAGGGCGGCCGTCGCCAGGATCGACGACTCCATGTGGTCCCCGATGGCGACGACGGCGTGGTTGAGTCCCTCGCCTCCGATCTGGGCCAGCGTCTCGACGTCGGTGGCATCGCCGGCGACCACGTGGGTGATACGCCGCGAGAACTTCTGGACCACGTCCTCGCGGCTGTCGATCGCCAGCACTTCGTGGCCCATCTCGTGCTCCAACGTCATCGCCAGAGCTCCGCCGAAGCGGCCGAGACCGACGACCAGGACAGTTTCGGATGTGAGGGGGGTGCCGCTTCTCATGGGTGGGTGCTCAGCCGATCAGGGGTGCTTCCTCCGGAAGACGGTAGCGGCGCAACCGCGACCGCAGGACGAGCGTGGTACCCAGGGTCAGGGGGCCGACCCGGCCCACGAACATCACGACGACCAGCCACAGCTGGGAGATCGCACTGAGCCGGGGTGTGATACCGGTCGACAGGCCCACGGTACCGAATGCCGATGCGGATTCGAAGACGGAGTCGTGGAGCGTCACGGTTCCGTGGTTGGTGATCAGCAACAGCGCGGTCGTCCCGATGACGAGACCGACCGACGTCAGCGCGACGGTGACCGCCTGTCGCTGGGTGCTCGTGGGAATCCGACGGCGGAATGCCATGACGTCGGACTCTCCCCGCAGTTCGGCCCACAGCACGGCTGCCAGCAGAGCGAACGTCGTCACCTTGATCCCTCCCGACGTCCCGGCACTCCCGGCGCCCACGAACATCAGCGTGGTCGTCAGCAGGAGCGACGTCGGCGTCATGGCATCGACGGGAACCGTGTTGAAACCAGCGGTCCGGGGGGTGACGGCCGCGAACGTGCCCATCGTGACCTTCTCGGTCGCCGAGGCGTCGCCGAATGTGCCCGAGTTCGACCACTCCAACGCGGTGAGCGCAGCGGCGGCGACGACGAAGAGAGCGACGGTAGTCGTGATGGTGATCTTGGAGTGGAGAGTCAGGTGGGAGAAGCGGTTCCGGGTCTGGAAGAGGTCATGGAGCACCGGGAATCCCAGACCCCCGATGGCGATCGCCACGATGAGGGCGACATTGATCGGGATGTCGGTGGCGAATCCCGACAGCGAATCGGAGAAGAGCGAGAAGCCCGCGTTGTTGAAGGCGGCGACAGAGGTGAACACGCCGTGCCAGACCGCGGAGTCCCATGGGAGGTCGTAGGTCCATCGGAATCGGAGGGTGAGGACGGTGGCCGTCGCGAGTTGGATGGTGATCGTGACGGCGGCCAGTCCCACCAGTACCGAACGCACGTCGCCGAGCGCCAGGGTCCCCCGCTCCGTCTGGGCGAAAAGCCGTTGACGGAGACCGAGCCGGCGGGAGACCAACATGGTGATCAACGAGGCGATGGTCATGAAACCCAATCCGCCGACCTCGATGAGCCCGAGGACGACGGCCTGGCCGAACCCCGACCAGTAGGTCCCGGTGTCGACGACCACGAGTCCGGTCACGGAGGTGGCGCTCGTCGCGGTGAAGAACGCCGTGAGCAGCGGGGCGCCACCGGGTTCCTGAGTGGAGGTCGGCACCATGAGCAGCACGGTTCCGACCGACGATCGTGACCCCGAACCCCAAAACGACGAATCGGGTCGGATGGCGCACGAACTCGCGGATGGTCGTGACCAGATCCACGGCGAGACGCTACGCGACGGACCCGGCCGATCAGTGGTCCGTCGACCCCGCGTCGAGATCGATGCTGGACTCACGGGCCCTGAAAGAGGAAACTGACCGGACTCCACGGAGGTGCAGCCGAGTGTCGGAAGTGAATCCATCAGGCGGTGTGACGCGTCGCGATCGCGTCGTGCGTCGCCCTCGCCGTCGTCGCGGCATGCACCCCGCCGCCTCCCTCGGGGAGCCCGCCTCCGTCGGGAACGCCCGAACAGCCGGTCATCGAACGATTCGTCGAATCCCATGCGCGGTCGGGCGCGCCCCAGACCTCGGTGCTCTCCTGGCGGATCTCCGACGCGAATCGTGATCCGCTGACCTGTCGGGTCGACTCCGACGGGGACTCCGTGGTGGATCGGGTCATCACCCCCTGCACCTCCGCGTCGTCGGTTCTGGCGCCCTTCGGTACGCCCGGCGCCCGGACGCTCGGCCTCGAGGTCGATGACGGCAACACCGAGCCGGTGTCGGCGTCCCTGGTCGTCGATGTGGGCCCCCTGCGCCCGAGACCTTCGACATCACCGTGCGGCTGGCACCGGGCATGGATCCCCGCCACGCCTCGGCGTTCGAGTCCGCGGCGCGACGGTGGGAGGACGTGATCGT
Organism: uncultured Microthrixaceae bacterium; assembly: GCA_963700425.1. GTDB lineage: Bacteria > Actinomycetota > Acidimicrobiia > Acidimicrobiales > Microtrichaceae > CAVOXO01. The sequence goes on from CAVOXO010000003.1 coordinate 395,124, forward strand.
CGCCGGCGTTCCCGATGAGTACCTCTCGATACCCGGCGGCGTGTTCGCCTGGATCCCCGCGTACGACGGCGTCGTGGACGACCTGCTCATCGACGCCCAGTCGGAGCCGATCGACGGTCGTGGCCGGGTTCTCGGTCAGGCCGGAGCCGTCGCGGCGCGCGCGGAAACGGAATTCCGTTCTACGGGGTCATGAGGTTCGACTCCGCCGACCTCGACTACCTGGCCGACCGCGGCGCCTTCGAGGACACGATTCTCCACGAGATGGGCCACATCCTGGGGATCGGCGGCGGCTGGCTGTTGCGGGGGTTCGTGTCCGACCTCCTGTCGGGATCACCGACCTACAACCGGCCGGCGGCCAACGCCGTGTGGAAGGAGTTGGGCGGATCCGGTCAGGTCCCCCTGGAGAGCGGCGGGGGTCTGGGTACAGCCGCCGTGCATTGGAGCGAGGACGTGTTCGGGTCCGAACTCATGACCGGATACCTCAATATCGGGGTGGCGCCTCTGAGCCGGTTGACCGTCGCCGCTCTCGCCGACCTGGGCTACGGGGTCGATGTCGCCCAGGCGGACGTGTATTCGTTGCCTGGAGCGGTCGCACCGATCGTGATTCCCACCGGGGGCGTCGAGCCCGTCACCGTGGTGCTTCCCGGCTGATCGCCGCGAGAGGGCCTGCCGCTGCCGCCGGCTCGTCACGTGATCGCACCGTGTCCAGGGTCAGGCATGCCAGAGCCGCCCAGATCAGGGCGAACCCGATCCAGCGTTGTGGCGACATCGCCTCGCCGTAGTAGAGCCAACCCAGCAGCAGGATCGCCCAGGGCGTGAGGTACTGGAGCAGGCCGATCAACACCAGCGGAATCCGTCGAGCGGCCACGCCGAAGAGCAGCAGGGGAGCGGCGGTCACCACCCCGAACATGACCAGCCGGACATCGAGGCTCGTGTCGACGCTCCCGAGGGCCAACGTCCCCCGGGTCGCGAACCACGCCAGGAGACCGATGGCGACCGGGACGACCACCGTCGTCTCGGCGGTGAGCGACGTGATCGTGTCGAGATCGACGGTCTTCTTCAACAGCGTGTAGAGCGAGAACGTGACCGCCAACCCGAGCGAGACGAAGGGGATCTGTCCGTAGCCGACGACGAGGACGACGACCGAGACGGTTCCGAAGGCCACGCGGCCACCTTCTGAAGTCGGGTCAACGACTCACCCAGCACCACGACTCCGAGCGTGACCGTCGCGATGGGATTGATGAAGTACCCGAGCGAGGCATCGATGACCCGATCGTGGATCACCGCCCACACGTAGGTGAACCAGTTCAGCGACAGGAGAGCACCGGCCGCCGCGACGCGGATCATCTTCGAGCGGTCCGCGGCGAGTGCGGTCACCCGCCGCCAGGATCCTCGGAAGGTCACGATGGCGGCCATGAGGACGAAGGTCCACAGGATCCGATGGGCGATGATCTCGACCGCGGAGGCCTCGTCGAGGGTGTGGAAGTACAGGGGGAAGAGCCCCCACAGCCCGTAGGCGCCGAGGCCTGCGAGGATCCCGCTCCGGCGCCCGTCCGGAGGGCTCAACCTCGGGCCAGCCGGGACAGAACGGCGCGGGTCGCGGAGCGGGCGTCCGGTCGTCGGACGTGTACTGAACGGCGACGAACTCGGTCACTCCCGTCTCTCCGAGCGATGCGATTCGCTCCGACACCTCCGCCTCGGTTCCGACGATCGCCACGTCAGCAGGTCCATCGACGCCTTCGCGGTCGAGCATGGCCCGGTACGACGGCAGATAGCCGTACATCTCGAACGCCCGGGCGGCCTCCGCCCGTGCCGCCGTCTCATCGGAGGTGACACAGACGGGCAGGCACGCGATGACGCGGGGATACGAACGCCCGGCCCGTTCGGCCGCGCCGGTGAGCGACGGCACGATGTGCTCAGCGAGCGTCCGGGGGCCGGTCATCCACGTGACCGTGCCGTGGGCGGTCGATCCGGCGATCTCCAGCATTCGTCGGCCCCAGGGCGGCGACGACCACGTCGGGTGCCTCGATGTCGGCAGGGATCGACATCGTGACCGACACCCCCAGGCCCTCGTCACCGGTGTTCACCGACCGATCGGACAGCAGCGGCATGAGAACGGCGAGGTAGTCCGCCATGTGGGCGGCCGGGCGGTCGAAGCTGAGCCCCCACATGTTCTCGACGACCATCTGGTGGCCGAGCCCGATTCCCAGCGTCACGCGTCCTCCCGAGGCCGCCTGGGCCGTCAGGGCTTCCGCGGCCATCGTCATGGGGTGTCGGGGGTAGGTCGGAACCACGGCGGTCCCGAGGCCGATGTCGGGCACCTCCCTGCCGACCACCGCGAGGACCGCCAGCGCCTCGAATCCGAAGATCTGTGGCAACCAGAATGAGTCCAGGCCATCGGCACGTGCCCGTTCCGCCGAGGAGATGATGTCGTCGAGGGTCCCTCTCGAGGCGGCGTGCGAGTCGAACAATCCGAGGTCCATGGACGAACAGTAGCGGTCGTCGGATGCCCGCATTTATTGGGCCGACGCCCCCCTCGCGTGGAAGACTGCCGCGTTTGCCGCCGGCGGATGCGGGCGGTCATCGTCCCCACCGATCGGGTGGGGAATGTCCATGTCCTGGGGTCTGAGGGGAGATACATCGGTGGTCGTCGTCGTCGCCGTCGATCGGATCGACGGAGCTGGTCGGGGGCGATGAGCCGTCGAGGCCTGGGAGGACGTCGGTCGCGCTCTGCGAAGCCGGAGCGAACGACCTCCGACGCTCGCGTCGCGGCCGACGTTGACCCCGAGCTTCGGCGATCGCGGGCGGACCACCCGTCTCATGCCGAGCTCCATCTGCTCGTCGAGGACGCATCGTGGAAGGGGTCCACGGCGGAGACCGATTCGACGGCTGCGAGGCCGATCCCCGATCTCCGGCCCTTCCGGAGCGGCTGGGGCGCGAACGGCAGCCCGCTCGCCGTGGCCCGAGTCGGTCCGACGCGTCTGACCGCTCGCCGGATCCACCGGTCCTACGTCATCGAGATCGCGCGGGGCGAGGACGAGGTGCGGATCTCCCGCGTGTTCTGCGCTCCGGAACCGGGGGTGACTCCCGAGGTCGAGAGGGCAGCCGCCGCACTCGTCGAGTCCCTCGCTCTCCCCGCGAACAGCGTCATTCGGTTCATCGGCCCCGTCGTCGCGCCGCCGCCGCGCCGTGCGACACGCGCCCGACTCCTGGGTCGACGCGTCGACTCGTCATGGGTGGTGGCCAGCGGCCGCTGGGGCGGACGATTCCCGTCCGAGGCCGAACTCGATGAGATGATCGATGAGGGCCCGGCCGGCAGCCCGGTAGCCACGGACCCTGAGTCCGGCCTCGACGCCGACGTGTCCGAGATACTGACAGGGCCTCTGGCGGCCGGTGTCTACCGTCTGTTGTCGGCTGTTCTCCCCGTCCCGGCGCCGGTGTCGATCACCCGACAGCACGTCGTGTCGGAGCGGTGGGAAGGTGATGCCAAGGGGGAACTCGTCACCGAGATCGGAATCGACGGGCCCTGGTGGACGGAGACCGACGAGCCGCACGACATCGCGGTCGACCGACACGGACACGTCATCGAGGGCGAGACCGGATGGATCTGTCCCGTGTGCTCCGCCGTCGGCTGTTGGAAGTGTCCCACCGACGAACTCCTCGCCGCCTGCACCGCGTGTGGCCAGGAGGCGTGCGGTGTGTGTCGCACCACCGCCCACGGCCGGGTGGCCGAGCCGGGACCGTGTTCGTTCTGCTCGATCCGCAGTTGCGACGACTGCGGCCATCGTGCCGGCATCGTCGCGTGCGCGGTCTGTGACGCCTCATGCTGCGATTCGTGCCGTGATGACGGACTGTGTCCCCGTTGTTCGGGTCTCGAGGAGGCGGACGATGTCGCCATCGGCCGGCTCCCGGTGGCTCTGCACGCCCACGGTCTCGCGGTGGCTCTCGGGAATCACCGGGACACGGTGGTCGTGGCTCTGAGGGGAACGGAACGGCGTGAGGTGGCGATTCTCCGCCGCGGTGAGATCGTCGAGTGGTGGAGTGCGGCCGCCGCACCTCCGGCAGGAGGGTGGTTGCCCGATCCCTACCGGGCAACGGGCGACGGCAACACCGTGCTCGAATGGGAGCCGGTGGACGCCGCGAGCCCGGGAAAGGCGACGCGACCCCATCTCATCGTGGAGGTCGATGAACGTCCGGCACTCACATGGAGTTGTGAGGACGAGTCCGGCGCGGTCGTGGTGCGGAGTGATGCGCCGGTTCCGGTCGACAACCTTCGCGATGAGCGGGACATGCACGCCGCCCTCGGTGCTGTCGAGGCCACCGGTGAGAGCCGATGGCCGACCCCGGCGTCGGGCCGGCTCTCCACGAGTCTCGATCGACTGATTCCGGATCGCGAACCGCCCGTGCGCCACCGGGTTCGGGTGTCGCGCCATTCCGAACGCCGTCGCGTCGAGATCCTCGGCGGCGGCATGCGCTCATTCGACATCTCGACCGGCGAAGCGATCGCCCACGTGGCTCCGTGGCGAGAGCCGCTTCCCACCGATCGTTCGTTGTTCCCAGGGTGGTCTCCCGAGCCCATCGTGTTCTGCGCAGCCGTTCTCGACGACGTGTCGACGGCGTTGGCCTGTTTCGGATCACTGGTGGTCCTGGCGGTGGCGCAGCGCAACGAGCCGCTCCAGTTCCATCCTCTGACCGAGACGACCGGCGTGCTCGAATCGATCGAGCTGGGCCAACGGCTCACCGGCGCCCTGGCCCCGACGGTGGTCACCAGCATCGTGGCTCCCTCGGCGATCGACGAGACGGAGGTCATCGGGGCCACGCTGAGGGAGCGGTTCGTCCGCCCTCTGGTTCTGGCCCCGGAGGGTCCACCGTCGAGAGCAGCGACGTCGGCTGCGGTCCGTCACTGGACGGGCGCGGTGCCGCCGGTGATGCCGACGACGTCGGATGTCCCCGCCGATGACGTGGCCGACGCGCTGTTCGCCACGGCGCGTTCGTTCGGGAGGATTCCCGAACCGCGGGTCGTGTCCCTGGGAGTCGAAGTGGTCGAGACCTGGGACCTGCCCTCGGGGCCGGTGACCTTGGCGCGGCGATTCCGGCCGGCGCCGTACGTGTCCGCGGGAGTCCCCGAACTCGGCGTCGCGGCGGTACTCGCGGATCCCATCAACCTCACACCGCCCCGCTGACGCCCGTTACCGGAACGGCGGCCGCGAGCCCGGTACGATGCGTCCCGCCCCCTGCCCTCTCAAGGTGTCGACGACCACCACATGCCCCTGACCCGCACCGAAGAGTTCAAACGGCTCGCCACGAGATCGCGGGAGGGTGTGCTCCTGGCGGCCATCGTGGGTGTTCTCACCGGGTTGTCCGTCGCGGTGTTCGACCGGATCGTGGTCGACGTCGCCCTCGAAACGTTGGTCGAGCTCCCCCTGTGGGTGCGCATCGTCGCCCCCGTCGTCGGTCTGGCGGTGTCGGCGGCGATCCTCAGGGTGGGCAAGGCTCGCACCTCGGCGACCGCCGACGAGTACATCCGCAACTTCCACGACCACGACGATCTCTCGATCCGCACAGCCCCGGCCCGGCTCGCCGCGTCCATCGCCACTCTCGGCACCGGAGCTCCCCTCGGACTGGAGGGCCCGTCGATCTACATCGGCTCGGTCATCGGAACGTCGGTCCAGTCGCGTTTCCGCCGGCTGTTCGGAGCGGGGCAGGCCAAGGCACTGATGGTGGCGGGAGCGGCAGCGGGAGTGGCGGCCATCTTCAAGGCGCCGGCCACCGGTGCGGTGTTCGCCCTCGAGGTCCCCTACCAGGACGACATAGGGAGGCGGCTGCTCATTCCCTCGCTCGTCGGAGCCGCGTCGGGCTACCTCGCCTATGTGGCGATCAACGGCACCACCCCGCTCCTCAGCGGTGGCGGAGCCGCCCCGTTCGATTTCCGGGACCTCCTCGGCGCGTTGCTCCTCGGGGTGACGACCGGGCTGGTGACCCGGGTGTTCTCGTGGATGATCCGACAGGCGAAGCGCTTCCAGCGGGCGGTGCCGGCGTGGCAGGCGGTTCTGGTCGGCGGATCCGCCATCGCCGCCATGCAGATGATCGGCTGGCAGCTCACGGGCACAGACGTCGCGCTGACGCCCGGCTACAACGCCATCAGCTGGGCGGCCGACCCGACGACGGCCCTGTGGCTCGTCGCGACGTTGATCATCATCCGCGCCGTGGGGACGACCGCGGCGCTCGGTGCGGGTGGCGTCGGCGGGTTGTTCGTGCCGCTCGTCGTGTTGGGGTCCCTGTTCGGGGAGTTCATCGGTGGCGTTCTCGACGCCCCGAATCCCAACCTGTTCGCCCTCATCGGAGTGGCGGCCGCGCTGGGCGCCGGCTACCGGGTGCCCCTCGCGGGCGTCATGTTCATCGCCGAGGCGAGTGGCCGGCCGGGCTTCATCGTTCCCGGGCTGCTCGCCGCGGTGGGCGCCGACCTGGTCATGGGCGCATCCTCGGTCACGCCGTATCAGCAGACCAGCGACGCCGTGTCCGAATACCATTGAGTTCCCCGATGGTGCGGTCGGTGCGGCTCGGGCAGACTGGCCCGGTGGTCGTGACGCAGAACCCCCGATCGGTCGAGATCGTCGAAGTGGCGCCCCGCGACGGGCTCCAGTCCGATCCCACGATGTTGTCGACCGAGGCCAAGGTGGAACTCATCGCCCGTCTGGTGTCGACGGGGCTGCGGAGAGTGGAGGCCGTGAGCCTGGTCAACCCGACACGGGTTCCACAGATGGCCGACGCATCGGAGGTGATGGCGGGTCTCCACGATCGGGTGGACATCGAGGCCCTTTCGCCCTCCTACATCGGACTCGTGCTGAACGACCGGGGTTTCGACCGGGCGGTCGAGGTGGGCGTCGACGAGGTGAACGTCGTCGTGGTGTGCACCGACACGTTCGCCGAGAAGAACCAGGGCCGCCCCACCGACGCTCTCATCGACGCCGCGAGCGGCATCTGTGCGTCGGCTCGCACTGCGGGGATCCCCACATCGATCACCCTCGCCGCCAGCTTCGGCTGTCCCTACGAGGGCGAGGTGTCGCTCGACCGTTTCGAGTCGGTGGTGTCCCGGCTGGTGGAGATCGGCCCCGACGAGTTGGCCCTGGCCGACTCCATCGGGGTTGCCGCGCCGATCGACGTCCGCGAGCGGGTCGCCCTGTCGACCGAGGTGATCGGAGATCACCCGATCCGGCTTCGGGGGCACTTCCACAACACCCGCAACACCGGGCTGGCCAACGCCGTGGCCGCCGTCGAGAGCGGGGTGGGGGTCCTCGACAGCTCGGTCGGAGGCATCGGCGGGTGCCCGTTCGCCCCGAACGCCACCGGGAACATTCCGACCGAAGACCTCCTGTACCTGCTGGGTCGGATGGGCTGGCCGACCGGCGTCGATGTGGACGCGGTCGCTGCGATCGTGCCGTGGGTCGAAGGGGTGCTGGATCATCCGGTGCCGGGCTATCTGTCCAAGGCCGGCAACTTCCCGCCCCGCCCCTGAGGGGTCAGCCGGCGTCGTCGCGGCGGTCGTCGGATGCCTCGGCAACGGCGTCGTCGCCGAGCCAGTGGCGAACCGTGACGTGTGACGCCGCGGGGTCGAGGGGGTCGATATCGGTATCGACCCAGTTCGGTTCGGGCGGTTCGCCGGGGAGCACCTGGATGATCGGGGCCTCCTCGCGTACCGGCTCGAGGACCTCCTGCAGGCCGAGCGCCACGCCGTTCAGCACGGCCCCCGCTGCGGTGTTCCGGGCGAATCGAACCGGTCGTGACGTCGGCTCGATGGGGCCGTCCTCGGACAGCGGGTCGAAAAGGTCCGCGTCGTCGGCGACCGGGACGGTGTCGTCGTCGGTTGCCGCGTCGTCGTCGGGGGAACTCACGACCTCAGGCTACCGGTCCGGCCGGGGCGGAGCCGTCGCGGTCGATGACCTCGAACGTCGACAGGTCGACCATGGCCTGACACGAACGCCGGGCCATCGTCAGGAACATCTCGTCGCCCCTCGTCGTGGGATCCGCGTACGCGGCACCGAGCACGGTGATGAGCGGGGCCTGGAGGAGCCCGAAGCGATAGTCGTCCCAGCACGTGTCCTCGGAGTACCCACGCACACCGTGGGCGGCCAGGGCCCGGGTGTAGGTCCCCACGAGTTTCCGCTCGAGGGTCCGCCGGGGTGCGACCTCCAGGCTGGTGCCGCAGAAGTAGGCCAGATCGCGGGCGGGGAGGCCGATGCCGAGCGTCTGCCAGTCGACGGTCGTGACCGTTGCGCCGTCATCGGGGTCGAAGAGCAGGTTGTCGAGGCGGAAGTCGCCGTGGATGAGTGAGAACCGTTCGGGTCGGCCCAGCATCCAGCCGGTCATTCTCTGCGCCGCACCCTCGAGTATCTCAGCGTCCTCGGCGCGCAGTCGGTCGCGGTAGCGCTCGCGGAAGGTGACGACCGCGTCATGGAACACCGCTCCCCAGAAACCTGCGGTCTCGGGCGACGGACGGTCGAGACCGTCGACGTCCATCAGGGTCGGGTCGCCCCACCTCGGGCCGGCCAGTCCGGCGAGCGCCGTCACCGCCGCGTTGGCCTGCGACTCGGTGCAGCCGGCGATCTGGTCTCCCTGGTTCGCCGGCGCCATGTCGTCGAGGATGAGGACGAAGTCGGCCGGGTCGTCTCCGAGCCGTGCCAGGTGGCACCCGGGCACCGCGATGGCCACCGTGTCGGCGATCGACGAGTAGAAGCGGACCTCGCTGGGATAGGCGCCCCCCGCGCCACCCGCCCTGGCAGCTTCTGACAGGCCGGGAAGTTTCACGACGAGCGACGACGGAATCGTCTCGGCATCGGGACCGCTGCTGCGGTGGACGACGCGGATGCTCTGGGACATCTGACCCGTGCCGATCGGCGTGGCCTCGAGCGAGTCGACCGTCAGGTCGTTGCCCGCCTCCCGGAGCGCCTCCGTCAACCACGCCGGAGTGATCTGCTCGACGGCTCCGATCATCTCGACCGTCCCGGTCACGTCGGCGCCCCGTCGTCGCCACCGGCGATGGCCGCGGAGCTCCGCGCCGTCTGACCGAAGACCCCCCTGGCCATCAGTGACGTCTCCTCGGCCCGCCGTCGGCGGTAGATCTCGGCCCTCGTCTCGTGGATTCCCGGGTCATCGTCGGATGCGGCGGCAGCGGTCTCGATCAGTGAGCAGGCCAGTCGGAGATCACCCCGGTCGGCCAGCTCGGCCGCCCGCTGCGCCACGACGCCGACGCCGCCGGCGAGAGAGGCGATCTCTGCGGCCAGCGCGGCTCGGGACGGCGGCTTGAGTTGTGCGGGGTCGCCATCCCACCAGCCGCCGTAGAGCCGCCAGATGTTGCGGATGACGAACTCGGGCTCGTCGTACACGGGCTGAAGGTAGGGAAGCGCCAACAGATCGGGATCGACCGTCACCCCGTGGACGATCTCGTCGAGGGTCGCTCCCGAGTTCATGGCGCCGACCACGTCGGCCACCAGGGTCTCGAGGACCCCGGCGACGGTGTCCAACACGGTGGCGATCCGGGCCCTGCCTCCGATGGGAAGTCCGTGGGCCGGGATGACCAGCTCGGGGGCGAGCGCGGCCATCTCCCGCAGAGCCGTCGCCCATTCGGAGGGGTAACGCTGGACCTTCTGTGGATTGCCGGCGTTGGGGAACACCCAGATGAGGAAGTCCCCCGCGATGATCGTGCGGCGATCCTCGATCCACGCCCAGGTGTGGTCGTCGGTCTCGCCGCGGGCATGGCGCAACTCGACGTGGAGGTCACCCACCCTCAGCCCGCTGCGCTCGGAGAATGTGTCGGTGCACTCGGCTGCATCGGACGGCAGGAATCGGGTATCACCGCCGAGGGCACCCCCGGGTCCGAACTGGCGGACGTTGATGGCGGTGTTCCACCCATCGGTGTACCGGTACCGGTCGAATCGACGCGCCACGTTCTCGTGCCCGATGACGCGGGGGTCGGCGACACCCTTGGCCCGGTTGGACTCGACGAAGAAGCCACTCCCACCGACATGGTCGACGTGACCATGGGTGTAGACGAGAGTGTCGAAGGCGTCGGGGGACCAACGTCGAATCGCCTCGACCACCCCCGCTCCGGTCATCACCGAGCTGGTGTCGAAGGCGACCAGACCTGCGGTGGTGCGGAACACCACGCTGTGGCTGAAGCTCTCGACAACGGCCAGGTCGTCGGCCAGCTCGGACAATTCGTTGGTGACCCGATTCGACGGCTCGTCGATGATGCCCTCGTCGATGATCCGCGAGGAGAGTGCGATGAGATCGGACATGAGTCCCCCTTCGGAGCCGCCGACTCGTCGCCTGAGGCGGGTTGGCCGATGGTAACGCGGGCGGTGTGCAATGCTCGCCGACGTGTCTTCCCCGGTGATCTCGGCGACCGGCCTGGTGAAGAGGTACGGGTCCAACGCCGTCCTGACCGGGACCTCCTTCGAGATCGGCCCCGGTGTCACGGGCCTTCTCGGCTCGAACGGCGCCGGGAAGACGACGCTTCTGGGGCTGGTGCTGGGACTCGCACGCCCCGACGACGGCAACCTGGTCGTCCTCGGAAGCGATCCGCGGACCGCAGGTCCCGAGGTGCGGGCTCGGATCGGGTATTCGCCCGAGCACCATCTGCTCCCTCCGGATCTGCCCGCGATCGACTTCGTTCGTCACATCGCCGAGATCCATGGGCTGGGTCGCGATGACGCCGATCGGGCGGGCGTCCGACTCGCTGTGGTTCACGGGCCTCGGCGAGGAGAGGCTGCGGCCGCTCGGGACCCTGTCCACGGGTCAGCGTCAGCGGGTGAAGCTGGCCATGGCCATCGCCGCACGACCCCGAGCTGGTGCTGTTCGACGAACCAACCGACGGCCTGGACCCCTCCCAGCGCGACACGATGCTCGACCTCATCGGACGCCTGTCGTCGGAGCTTCGGGCTCAGCGTCGTGTTGTCGTCGCATCTGCTCGACGAGGTCGAGCGCACGTGTTCGAACGTGGTGATCTCTCCGACGGCAAGGTCGCCGCCAGCGGGTCGCATCGACACTCTCCGGGGTGAGGATCGCGGCCTGATCGTAGAGGTGGACTGGGGCTCGGAGCGCTGGCATCGGCCATGTCGGGACGCGGGATCGATGTGGCGGTCGACGGCCACTCCCTGATCCTGACCCTCGGGTCGCACATGGAGGGCTGGACCCACGATCACCTCCTGATGGTCACCCGCGACGAGATCGCCGGACTGGGTCTCCCGCTCCGGCGTCTGAACCGCCGTCGGGCCTCTCTCGAGGACGTGTTCCTGGCGGTCGGCACGTGAGCGCGCCGACGGTCGACCCGAGCGAACCAGGGTGCGGCACGGATCTCGGACCGCGGCTACCGGCGTTTCTCGGGCCAACGCGCCGGGTCGACCCACGCCATGGGCAGCGTGGTGGTGGACACCATCCAACGCGCGCTCGGCATCCATCGCAAGGCCCGCCACAAGGTCCTGCCGATTCTCGCGATCGCCATGGCGTACGTGCCCGCGGTCGTCTACGTGGGTGTGGTGGTGCTTGACCAACCGCCTCGTCGACGACGCCGAGGACGCGGGAATCGTCGGGGGAGCCGAACAGGCGGCGGTCGTCACCAACCAGCTCATCCGCGACTACCCGGCCTATTACACGTCGATCATCGCGGCGATCATGCTCTTGGCGGCCTTCGTCGCTCCGGAGGTGCTCTGCACCGACCGGCGGACCGGAATGCTCGGTCTGTATCTGGCCTCGCCCCTGACCAGGCTGACCTACGTCGCGTCCCGCCTCGTCGGCATCCTCACGGTGATGTGCGGCGTGACCTTGGGTCCGACCCTCCTGCTCCTTATCGGCTACAGCACCCAGGGAGCGGGGCCCTCGGGATTCACGGCCTGGTTGTCGACCCTGCAGAGGGTCGTGGTGGCGGGGGTGGCGGTGGCGGCGTTCTTCACGCTCATCTCGCTGGCGCTCGCCTCGATCACGTCGCGACGGGCGGCGGCCTCGGGGGCGTTCATCGTTGCGGTGGTCGGCACCGGGGCGCTCGTTCCCTACCTGATCGTGTACGGGGAACAACCCTCGCGCGTGGGCGATGGCGGACCTCCTGTTCCTGCCGATCGCCTTCACCTACGTCGTGTTCGATCAGAACCCGCCGGTGTTCGACCTCCTGGGTGTCGCCACGTTCCCCGATTGGCAGGTCTACGCCGGTGTCATCGGATGGTGCGCGCTGTCCCTTCTCGTGATCTGGGACCGCTACCGGCGGATGGTGGTGACTCGGTGAGCGTGGCATCTGGCGTTCCCGCCCAGCCCGTGGTGACCGTCGACTCGGTGAGCAAGTGGTTCGGCGGAGTGGTGGCGGTGAGCGAGGTGTCGTTCTCCATCGGTCCGGGGGTCACGTCTCTTCTCGGGCCCAACGGAGCGGGCAAGTCGACGCTGTTGCGCCTCATCACCGGTCAGGCGGCTCCCGACGTCGGCCAGGTCAGGATCCTCGGCCGCGACCCGCGCCGTGACACCTCGGTGCTGGCCCGGGTCGGCGTGGTTCCCCAGCAGGAGGGCGTGTTCCCCGCCATGACGGCCCGTCGGTTCGTGCGAATCGCCGCGCAATTGTGCGGACTCGACGACCCCGACGGGCGAGCGGCCGGCGCGCTGGCCATGGTGGAACTCGATCCCGACGACACGCGGTCCGTCGAGGCCTATTCAAAGGGGATGAAGCAGACGCGTCAAGGTGGCTCAGGCGCTCGTCTCCGAACCCGCCGTGTTGGTGGCCGACGAGCCGCTGAACGGTCTGGACCCTCGCCAGCGACGGCATCTCGTGTCGCTGTTCCACACCCTGGGGGAGGCGGGCCGTTGCGTCATCGTGTCCAGTCATGTCCTCGACGAGGTGCAGCAGATCGGGTCGCGGGTGTTGGTGATCGCCCAGGGCCGCGTCGCCGCGGAGGGGGATTTCCGGGCCATCCGGGATCTCATGGATGATCGGCCCCACGTCATCCGGGTGGTGGCCGACGGTGTGCGCCGCCTGGGTGCGTCTCTCGTCCAGGACCCCTCGGTCGCGGGCTTCCGCGTCATCGACGACCAGACCGTCGAGATCCAGGTCACCGACGTGGCGACGTTCCGACGTCTCCTGGCCCCGGCGTCCCAGGCGGTCGATGCGCCGCTTCGTGAGGTCGTACCGCTCGACGATGATCTCGAGAGCGTCTTCCGATACCTGGTTGCGGGCGGGAGGGCGGCATCGTGACGATCTTCCCCGTCCTGTTCGGTGCGCTCCTGCGGTCGGTGGCGACCCGGGCGCGCCTCGTCGGCTTCGTGTCGGTCGGGGTGTTGGGGATCCTGGTGGCGTGGGTGACTTCGCGGAACTTCTTCCTCGATCGGGTCTCGGTCGGCGGCGACCTTCATGGACATCTTCGGATTGACCCTGGTCATCCCCGTCGCCGCGCTGGTCTTCGGCACCGCATCCCTGGGTGATCCGATCGAGGACGGGACCTACGTGTACCTCTGGCTCCGCCCGATCCGTCGCGGAGTCATCACACTGTGCCGCGTTCGTCGTGACCCTGGTGCTCGTCGTTCCGCTCGCAGTGCTGCCCTCGGTCGCGGCCACGGCGCTCATCGAGCCCGACATCGACGTGGTCGCCGCCGCCGCCGTCTCCGGACTCGCCGCGGCGATCTGCTACTCCGCGGTCTTCGTGCTGATGGGCCACCTGACACCGCGGGCGCTGGCGTGGGGAGTGGGCTACCTGCTGATCTTCGAGCAGTTCGTGTCGAGGGGCGGACGTGGCCTCGGAGCCCTCGCCGTCCACAGCCATGCGGCGTCCCTGCTCGGCCGCCTCGCCGACACCGAGGTTCCGCTCGACTACTTCGGGGTGACCGGCGCGATCGTGGGAGTGGCGTTGCTGACCGCGCTGCCGCTGGCCTGGTCGTTGCGCCGCCAGGTGACCATGGACGTCACCTGAGCGGTTCCCCACAGCGTCGGCGATCCGTGACCGGTAGTCTCCGCCTCCATGTCGGATCGGTACGTGCTGACCATCGACCTCGGGACGTCGGGCCCGAAGGTCGCCCTGTTCACCCTCGACGGGGGCTACATCGACGGCGAGTTCGAGCCGGTCGACATGGTCTTCGTGGGACGCCACGGAGTCGAGCAGGTGCCCGACGACTGGTGGGCAGGCATCGTCGCCGGGGCGAGCAGGCTGTGGTCCCGCCTGGAGGTCGACCGCACCGCGGTCGCGGCGGTGTCGGTGACCTCCCAGTGGTCGGGCACGGTGCCGATCGACGAGGACGGAGCTCCCACCCACAACGCCATCATCTGGATGGACGCGCGGGGCGCCGAGGCCACCCGGCGGCTGGCGCGGGGGCCGCTGAGGGTCGCGGGCTACGACCCGGTCAAGCTGCGCAAGTGGATCACGCTCACCGGCGGTGCCCCTTCGCTGTCGGGGAAGGACCCCATCGGCCACATCCTCCACATCGAATCCGAGATGGCCGACGTGGCCCAGCGAACGGCGATGTATCTGGAACCGAAGGACTGGCTGAACCTGCGTCTCACCGGCCGCGCGGTGGCGACGTTCGACTCGATCGTCCTTCATTGGCTCACCGACAACCGTGATCCCGCAGCCATCGACTACGCCCCCGAGCTGTTGGACATGGCGGGTCTGGACCGGGCCAAGCTGCCGGATCTGGTGGCCGCCACCGACGTGATCGGGGAGGTGTCCGAGGCAGCCGCGGCCGATCTGGGACTGCCCGCCGGAGTCCCCGTCATCGGCGGAACGCCCGACGTGCAGTCTGCGGCCATCGGGTCGGGCGCGGTGCGAGACCATGAAGGCCACCTGTACGTCGGCACCTCCTCGTGGCTCACGTGCCATCTGCCCGCCAAGAAGACCGATCTCTTCCACGGAGTGGCCTCGCTGCCGTCGCCGCTGCCTGGCCGCTACTTCGTGGCCGACGAGCAGGAGACGGCCGGCGCGTGCCTCAACTGGCTGCGGGATCGGATCCTCTATCCCGACGACGGTCTCTCCGGTCCGGCTCCCGATGACGTGTTCGAGCGCATCGACGAGGTGGCAGCGACGTCGCCGCCGGGCTCCAACGGCGTCATCTTCACGCCGTGGCTCAACGGTGAGCGCACTCCCGTCGACGATCACACCGTCCGTGCCGGCTGGTACAACCTGTCGCTCAGCAGTACCCGGGCCGATCAGATCCGGGCGGTGCTCGAGGGCGTTGCCTTCAACAGCCGCTGGTTGTCCGAGACGGTGGAGAAGTTCGTCGGGCGTCCCTTCGACGGCCTGAACTTCATCGGCGGGGGAGCCCGATCCGCTCTGTGGTGCCAGATCCACGCGGACGTCATGAACACCGAGATCCGCCAGGTGGAGAACCCGATCCGCGCCAATGCGCGTGGAGCGGCGTTGTTGGCGGCGTTGGCACTCGGCGAGATGACGATCGAGGAGATCTCGGCGAAGGTCACCATCACCGAGACGTTCCGCCCGCGGCCCCGGTACCGAGCGGTGTACGACGATCTCTACGGTGCCTACCGCACGATCTACAAGCAGAACCGCAAGATGTATTCGCGGTTGAACCGGGAGGGGTGACCGATGGCCATGAGAGCGGCCGTGCTGGAATCCGGAGCGACGTCCCTGGTCATCGCGGACGACATCGAGCTCGACGCCACCGGTGCCGGAGAGGTGCGCGTGCGGGTGGCCCATTGCGGGTTGTGTCACTCCGACGTCAGCGCCATCGTCGGGACCCACCCGGCGATGACCCCTTCGGTCCTCGGACACGAGGCTGCCGGGGTCGTGATCGAGACGGGACCGGGTGTCGCGGGGCTCGAGGTCGGCGACCACGTGGTCCTGAGCCCGCTCGCTCCCTGCGGTCACTGTGAGTACTGCCGGCGCGGCCATCGCACCGTCTGCGACAACACCATGTCGATCGCCATGGGAATGGCGCCCGACGGCACCACCCGTCTGCGCCGAGGCGACGAGATCGTCTATCGGGGCCTCGGCCTCGCAGCCATGGCCGACGAAGTGGTCGTCGCGGAGGCAGGTGCCATCAGGGTGCCCCCCGACGTTCCCCTCGACGTCGCGTGCATCATCGGTTGCGCGGTCCAGACCGGGGTCGGGTCGGTCATCAACACCGCCGCACCTCCCCCCGGGTCGACGTTCCTCGTCATGGGCGCGGGAGGTATCGGTCTGTCAGCGGTGGCCGGAGCCCGGCTCAGCGGAGCGTCGCGCATCATCGTGTCCGACCCGAACCCGGGCCGTCGCGAGGCGGCCCTGGCCTTCGGGGCCACCGACCTCGTGGACCCGACCGACGAGGACGTCGTATCGGTCGCCCATCGGCTGACCGGCCCGGGGGTCGACGTGGCGTTGGACACCGCCGGGTTCGCGCCCCTCGTCGAGGTCGGACTCGCCGCCTGTCGCAGCGGCGGGACGATGGTGATGGTGGGCGCGCCCGCGGCGGAGGACCGGGCCTCGATCGGCGTCGCGGAGATGATGTTCACCGAGAAGCGACTCGTGGGCGCACTGTTGGGGAGTTCGTCGGCGTCACGCGACTTCCCTCGCATCGTGTCGTGGTGGCAGTCGGGTCGTCTGGACCTCGATGCCATGGTCACACGCCGCCGGCCGCTCGCCGAGGTCAACGAGGCCGTCGAGGACATGTTGGCGGGCGAGGGAATCCGCACGGTTCTCGAGATCGCCCCCTGATCGACCGGGGTTCGCTTCGGCGTCGGGTCAGGCGGTGGGAATCCACACCAGCGTCACCTGGCTCAGAGTGATGTCGGTCTTCTCGAGAGGTATGTCGAGGGTCTCGATGTTCTCCGCCGCCTCTGTCCAATGCTCGACGATGTCGTTGAGGTCGTCGGCCAGGTCGGCGTCGAGTTCGTCGAGCTCGATCTGTTTGTCCTCGGCCCTGGCCAGGGCCGTCTCGGTGCGGTTGGCGGCCTTCTGAGACCGGGACCGCCCGGTCGCCACCTTGTTGGCGGCCGAGGCGATCGACCGTGCGCTCTTGCGTCCTCCGAACAGGGCGCCGAGCACGCTCCCCGCTCCCGCGAGGACCTCGGAGGTCTTCGACATCGAGGCCTCGTCGTTCAGCTGCTGGGCACGCTCGCGAGCCTGGTCGATGGCGACCTGGATTCGGTCGCGCTTGTCCTCGACCTTCTCTCGCAGCTTGTCGGCCTCGGCATCGGCACGCTCGTCACCGGCCGCCGCGCAACGGGCCCGGAAGTCCTCCTCGGTTTCGCCGGGGCGCCCCCACACCTTGAGCTCGCGGTTGGCGAAGACCGCCGTCGTCCGACTTCGGACCAGCTCGTTTCGGACCGCCGTCTGGACGCCGGTGAAGAACGTCTTGTTCTTGATCTTCGCGTCGGGGAGAACGAAGACGGTGCCCTCCGGCTGCGCCACGATGAGATCGCGATCGTCGAAGTCGACCGGGATGGCGTCCGCGCCGGTCAAGGAGTCCGACAGCGGCGTGAGTACCGCCTCCCACTCCTCGGTGTGTCGCAGATCGGTGGTGGCGTCGTCGTAGAGCAGGGCGGCGCGTATCGCGACGGCGGCCCGGAGGCGGCGCCCTCCTGCGGATCGCGCCCACGTCGGCCGCCCACGGCGCGGCAGGGTCGAGGAAACGCACCTCGATGCCATCGGCGACCGCCGGCATCGCCGGCGACTCGTCGTCTCGCGTCTCGGCGGCGACCGCGCCTCGACCGCCGACCGTTGCCGCGGCCGGCGGCTCGGCAGCCGCGGCTGCGACCGGCGCCGTTGCCATGGCGGCGGCCTGTCCGGGGAGCCGGGCGATCTGATCCTTGGACAGTGGTCCGGACAGGTAGGACATCGCCCACCGCACTGTGAAGGTCGCCGGGGTCGCACGGTGAGTCGAGTGGAGGAGGAACTCGCGCTTGGCCAGCGCCGAGATCGTCGCGTCGGTGGTGGCGATGTCGACAGACCCCGAAGCCGATGTCATACCGTCGAGCAGTCGCTGCTTGTCCCGCTCGGTCTGCAGCCGCCCGATCATCCACGTGCCGGCATTGGAGATCGCCTTGTAGTCGAGGTCGACGGGGTTCTGAGTCGCCAGCACCATCCCGATGCCGAATGCCCGCGCCTGTTTGAACAAGGTCAGGATCGGCTTCTTGGCGGGGGGAGCGGCGGTCGGAGGGACGAATCCGAAGACCTCGTCCATGTAGACGAGGGCCCGCAGGTTCGTGGACCCGGGCTGAGAGCGCATCCACCCGATCAGTGCGGACAGGACCCTGGTGACGACCATCTGGCGTTCGTCGTCGGACAGGTGTGCCATGTAGATCACCGCGCATCGGGCACGTCCGTCGGAGTCCCACAGGAGGCTGCCGATGTCGAGCGGCACGCCGGAACTCCAGGAGGCGAACGCAGGTGACGCCAGCAGGCCGTTGAGGCGCATCATCAGCGTCATGCGGTCGTCGCGCGGAAAGAAGGTGTCGACATCGATCACGCCGAGCTTGCGCATCGGCGGATCGGCGATCCGGGTCAGCAGCCCGGCGAGGTCGATCGTCTCACCGCCGGACCAGGCGGCCTCGATGATGTTGGACAACAGGATGTGTTCACGGCCCGACAGCGGGTCCGACGAAACCCCCACGAGGCCCAGCAGTCCACTCACGATCGACTCGATCTCGTCCCGGATGGTCTCGGCGTCCTGCGAAGGGGGCGGTGCCATCGAGCCGATCAGGTCGATCGGCACGCCGGCCTCGGAACCGGGCGTGTAGACGGTCATGGGGTGACCGTTGCGAAGCTCGGTGATGTCGTCTGGCCCCAGGCCCCATCCGGCCAGCCCGTCGCGCCAGGTCTGTGCGGTCGCAGCGGGATCGGTTCCCGCGGGAACCCAGGGGGCGAAGTCGTCGGGTCGCAGTTCGGGGAAGCTCAGCAGCAGGTTGCCCATGTCGCCCTTCGGATCGAGCACCAGGGTGGGGATGTTCTGGCGCAGGGCCTCCTCCAGCAGCACCACCCCGAGGCCGGTCTTGCCCGAGCCGGTCATGCCGACGATCACGCCGTGGGTGGTGAGATCGGTCGAGTCGATCAGCGTCGGGTCGCCGGTTCGGTCGTGACTCGCGGACTCGGTGAACTCGCCGACGGCGAGCTGGCTGACGGCGTCGGACATTGATCCTCCAGGGTGGCGGCGTTCGGGCCCGACCAGCCTGCCATTCGTGGACACGGGCGGCCGCCGGGGACGACGAACCGGGAAGAAAAGCCCATCGCTCCGCCGATCGTGGGCAATGGCGGAGTGGGAGGATGGTCGGCCGAAGCTACACGAGGGAGTGAACACATGGATCTGGGCGACATCACCAAGCAAGGCCAAGGACCTCATCGGCGACAACGCCGACAAGGTCGACGACGCCATTGACGCGGCCGGAGACTTCGTCGATGACAAGACCGACGACAAGTACGCCGACCACGTCGACACCGCGCAGGAGAAGGCCAAGGACCTTCTCGGTGGTGGGGACGACGCCGGCACGGCCTGAGGCGCGGGCCGCGTCGGGTACGGTCCACACGGCCGGCACCGTCGTCGGCGGGACGGAAGGGGCGACATGGACCCACACGTGCGTGCCTCCCTCGTCGATGCCCGCCCGGCGGTGCTCTGGCTGGATCGGGCGGACCGTCCCGATGCGGGGCGGCCCCTGTGCGGGGGCCTGACGCCCGACCTCGTCATCGTCGGGGGTGGTTTCACGGGCCTGTGGGCGGCGCTGAGGGCCAAGGAGCGACGACCCGGGTCTCGACGTGGTGGTGATCGAGGCCGAACGGGTCGCCCAGCAGGCATCGGGGCGCAACGGTGGGTTCTGTTCGTCGTCGCTGACTCACGGTCTCGACAACGGCGTCGACCGGTTCCCCGGTGAGATCGACGCCATCGAGGCGCTCGGGGCGGAGAACTTCGCAGGCATCGAGGCTGCCCTGGACCGCTACGGAATCGAGTGCGACTGGTGGTCCGAGGGCGGGCTGTCGGTCGCCACCGAGGCCTATCAGGTCGACGAGCTCGCCGGGTCGGCCGAGCTCCATCAGCGGTTCGGGGTGCCGGCCGAGATGTGGGATCGGGATCGGATCCGAGCCGAGATCGATTCCCCACCTACCTGGGGCTCTCTTCGTGCCCTCCGGCGAGGCGCTCGTCGATCCGGCCCGCCTGGCGTGGGGACTGGCGGACGCCGCGAGGCGCTCGGGCGTGGAGATCCTGGAACGAACCTCGATGCTGGGTCTGGACCGACGCCGGGGCTCCATGGAGGTCCGAACCACGTCGGGCACCATGACCGCGCCTCGGTGATCCTCGCCACCAACGCGTTCCGCGTCGCCGATCAAGGCCATCAACCGACGAACGCTCCCGATCTATGACTACGTGTTGGCCACCGAGCCACTCACCGCAGGACAGCGGGCCTCGATCGGGTGGTCACGCCGGGCCGGCGTGTCGGACAGCGCCCATCGGTTCCACTACTACCGGATGACCGCGGACGACCGCATCGTCTGGGGTGGCTACGACGCCATCTACAACTTCGGATCCCGGATCGATCGCTCTCTCGAACAGCGTGACGAGACCCACGAGATGCTGGCGCGGCACTTCTTCGAGACCTTCCCCCAACTCGAGGGCCTCCGTTTCACCCACCGTTGGGGCGGGGTCATCGACACCTGCAGTCGATTCTCGGTGTGGTTCGGCACCGCATTCGACGGTCGGGTCGCCCACGCCACCGGATACACCGGCCTCGGGGTCGGCGCGAGCCGATTCGGCGCGGACGTCTGCCTCGACCTGCTCTACCGACCCGACTCGCCGGCCTGCCGCCTCGACATGGTCAGGTCGAGACCGCTGCCGTTTCCGCCCGAACCCCTCCGCTGGGCAGGGGTGGAACTGACCCGCCGGGAGCTGGCCCGGGCCGACCGCAACGGTGGGCGTCGCGGTCCGTGGCTCCGGGCACTCGACGTCGTGGGCCTCGGCTTCGATTCGTGATCCGCCGGCCGGGGAGCCTGAGGGCCTCATTGGCGGTCGACCGGACGCACTTCGTATCGTTCCCGACATGCGGAGCCCCAAGGACTTCTTCCAACCCCTCGCCGTCGGTGCCCCCGAGCCCGTTCGAGAGATCCCGGTCACGCCATCGAGGATGATCCACTTCTTCCCCCCGCATCTCGACAAGGTGGTGGCGAAGATCCCCCAGATCGCCCCGCGTCGACGTGTTGTTGGGGAACCTCGAAGATGCCATCCCCGCCGACGCGAAGGAGGCGGCGAGGGCCGGCGTGGTCACTGTGGGCCGGCAGATGGACCTCGGCGACACCTCGCTGTGGACCCGGGTGAACAGCCTCGACTCGCCATGGGTGCTCGACGACCTCACGACGCTGGTGTCCGAGATCGGTGATCGGCTCGATGTGATCATGGTGCCCAAGGTCGAGGGTGCCGAGGACATCCACTATGTGGACCGGCTCCTCGCTCAGCTGGAGGCCCGCGCCGGTGTCACCAGGCCCCTGCTGGTCCACGCCATTCTGGAAACGGCGCGCGGGGTGGCCAACGTCGAGGAGATCTGTGCCGCCAGCCCGCGCATGCAGGGCCTGTCGCTGGGCCCGGCCGACCTCGCCGCCTCCCGGCGGATGAAGACCACCCGCGTCGGCGGTGGGCACCCCGGCTACCTGGTGAGGGAGGACCCCGTAGGAGACGACATCGAGGGACCCCGGGCCGTTCACCAACAGGATCTGTGGCACTACACCATCGCCCGGATGGTCGACGCCTGCGGAGCCAACGGGATCCTTCCGTACTACGGGCCCTTCGGCGACATCGCCGACACGGTGGCGTGCGAGGATCAGTTCCGCAACGCCTATCTGCTCGGTTGCGTGGGGGCCTGGACGCTTCACCCCGTGCAGATCGACATCGCCGAAGAGGGTGTTCTCGCCCGACCCCGACGAGGTGGCCTGGGCGAGGCGGGTCATCGACGAGATGGGCGACGGAACCGGCACGGTCATGATCGACGGCAAGATGCAGGACGACGCCACCGTCAAGCAGTGCCGGGTCGTGGTGGAGTCTGGCGCGGATGCTGCTCGGCCCGCGATTCCGAGTTGGCCGCGGCCTACGGATTCTGAGGAGGACGACGGTGTCCGACACGATCATTCCCCGCCGCAGCGTGTTGTACATGCCCGGCGCCAACGACAAGGCGCTGGAGAAGGCCAAGGGCCTTCCCGCCGACGCCATCATCCTGGACACCGAGGATTCGGTGGCTCCCGACATGAAGGCGGAGGCCCGCGAGAAGGTCGCGGCAGCGGCCACCTCCGGCGAGTACGGGTCTCGCGAGATCACGATCCGGGTGAACTCACTCGACACGGAATGGTGTGAGGACGACCTCCGTTCCGCGGCACGGGCGGCGCCCGCGGGCATCGTGGTCCCGAAGGTCGACTCGGCGGCCGACGTCGCCACGATCGAGCGGATCCTCGAGGCGGCCGGTGTCGCCGATCACACCAGGATCTGGGCGATGCTGGAGACGCCGACGGCGATCGAGAACTCCCTGGAGATCGCCACGTCGTCGGAGCGACTGGCGGTGTTGGTGATGGGCACCAACGATCTGGCGAAGGAACTCCGGGCCGGGCTCGTGCCCGGCCGGCATCCGCTGCTGTGGGGGCTGGCCCGCTGCGTCAACGCCGCCCGGGTGGCCGGCATGACGATCCTCGACGGGGTCTACAACGACGTGAAGAACCCAGCGGGCTTCGCGGCGGAGTGCTCACAGGGGGCCGAGATGGGATTCGACGGCAAGACGCTCATCCACCCCACGCAGATCGAACCCGCCAACGCGGCCTTCGCCCCCTCCGCGAGTGAGATCGAGTATTCGCGTCGGGTGATCGAGGCTTTCGAGGCCGGACTCGCCGAGGGCCGGGGTGTGGTGACGGTCGACGGGAAGATGATCGAGAACCTCCATGTGGACAACGCACGGCGGGCACTGGCCATCGCAGAGGCGATCGATATCCGCTCGGAGGGGTGAGTTCGGGCCCGGCAACCGTTTTCACCCGCGCCGATGGGGCGTAGGGTGGGATCCATGAGTGACGCATTCGACCCCAACGCCCAGACACCTCCGGCCGCTCCGCCGGCGATGCCGCCCGGCTGGTACGACGACGGTACGGGCACCCAGCGCTACTGGGACGGAGCCGGCTGGACGGACCAGGCGACGGCCGGGTACGCCTCCGCCGTCCCCGCGGTCGGTGTGTCGTCGGACGAGCGGACCATGGCGATGCTCGCCCACATCCTCGGCATCTTCATCAGCTTCCTGGGTCCGCTCATCATCTATCTGACCAAGGGCAACGAGTCGGCCTTCGTGAAGCACAACGCGGCCGAGGCGCTCAACTTCGCCATCACGGTCGCCATCGCCTGGATGGTCTCCTTCGTCCTCGCCTTCGTGCTGATCGGCTTCCTTCTGATGCCCGTGATCTGGATCGGCTCGATCGTTCTGCACATCATGGGGGGAATCGCCGCCAACAAGGGCGAGTGGTACCGATATCCGGTCAACATCCGAATGGTGTCCGGCGCGGCCGTCTGAGAGGGCCGCTGGGCCGGCCGGGGACGGCAGACCGTCGATCACCCGATGGCCGAGAGCGAACCGTTCGGGTGTGTACTCAGCGACACCGTGGGCTAGACCGGACCACATGGAATTGGACGAATCGGCGTCGCCCGCGAGATGGGCCGTGACCGCGGTTGTCACCGAGGACTTCCTGAATCACATGGCCGAGAAGGGCATCGGCGACGGTGTCGATGGCCCCGAGATCGCGCAGTCGTTCACCCTGCCGATGATGGGTCCGCTGGATCTGGAGGTGAGAACCCGCTTCGTGCGGGTGGCCTTCACCATGCTCGAGGAGAACGCCCCCCGTCTGCTGGCGTCGGTCACGGCGGAGGTCACGGTGAGCGCCGGAGGGGATTCGCCGTTGCCGATGTTGCCCGGTCCGGCGCGGGTGCGGGGCGAGGTTCTCGTCGACCCCGTGGTGACCTACGGCAGCGACGGCTCGTTCTCCGCCTTCCTCGACCTACCGGGGAGCGAGCTCGTCGGCGTGATCTTCGAAGGGATCGACGGCGCCGAAGCCGACGGCGATGCCCTGGTTCAGATGGGAGAGATGATCTTCGCCGCGGTGGGAAGCGACCTCTTCGCCTCCCTCGGCGACGGGATGGGGCGGGTGGGACTCCAGTTGGACGCCGACGATGCCCTCGTCTTCGAGGAGCTCGGTGTGGCGCGGGACACCGCAGAGGTGACCGTGACCGACGGTCATCTCACCGTCGCGCTCGGCGCCGTCGAAGGGCTGACCGGCTCGGCCGAGGTCGAGGAGCTCTCCGGTCACCGACTCCGGATCGGAATCGCGGCCGGCGCGCTCACCGCGCTGGTGAATCGACTTCTCGAGGAGAACGTCGGGCTCCCGGTCCCTTTCGAACTCGACGTCGTGGCGCGCGACGGGCGGATCGGTGCCCAGGTCCGCAATCCGGTGCTCATGGATCTCGGGGGACTGTCCGACCTGCGACCGGCTCTGCGCTACACCCTCAGTCCGCGGCTGACCGAGACCGGCGTCCGTATCTCGCTCCGAGAAGTCTGGTTGGAGCTCCCGTTCCTGCCTGCGTCGGTCCGACGGCTGAACCGCTGGGTGGGCGGGATGGCCTCACGGGCCCCCCTCAACGTGACCCTGCCCGCCGACACGTCGGTACCCATCCGCCCCGACAGCGACCATCGGATGGACATCCGTCTCACCGGGCTCGACGTCCGGCGTGACGGGATCACGCTCGTGGTCGACGCGACGCTGTGACGGCGCCACGGTGATACCCGGTGCCTTCAACTTCCGCGACGTCGGGCCGGTTCCGGTGCGAGGCGGTCGTCTCGCCGAGGGCCGGGTCTTCCGATCCGACCTGCTCCACCGGATCGATCAGCGCGCCGCCGACGAGGTGCTCGACCGGTTGGGCGTGACCCGGGTGATCGACCTGCGGACCGACCCCGAACGCGACGCCGATGGGTGTCTCCGTCCGGCCCCGGGGCGTGAGGTGATCGGCGTCTCCGTGCTGTCGCAGGTGTGGAGCTGGGACGACGAACACAGTGCCCAGGACGAGTGGTTCCTGCGTGACCGCACCATTGAGATGATCGAGGAGCGGGGAGAGCGGATCGTGGACGTCCTGGAGCTCGTCGCGACCTCGGAGGGTGCGGTCGTCATCCACTGCACGGCGGGCAAGGACCGGACCGGAGTGGTGTGCGCGGCGATGTTGGGCGTGTTGGGCGCCGAACGCGACGCCATCGTGGAGGACTACGCCGCCAGCTCCCTGGCCATGCCCGCTCTGGTCGACTGGTACCGGACGCAGGCCGCCGTCACCGGCCCGGCCACACCCGAAGAAGAGACGCTGCTGCGGCGTGCCGCTCGCCCCGAGACCATGGCAGCCGTGGTCGATCACATGGCGGCCGGGCACGGAGGCTTCGGTGCCTGGGTCGCCGCGCAGGGCTGGGACGACGAGGGCGTCGGCGCCCTGCGTGAATCCGTGGTGGATCCGGAATAGCCCCGAAGGTCGCGTCGTTGGGCCGACCATGAACACAGGAGACCACGTTCCCGATTTCCCCGCCACCGACCAGACCGGCGCCGAGACGACGCTCGACACCCTTCGTGGCGGCCGACCGGCGGTGATCTTCTTCTACCCCAAGGCATTCACGCCGGGGTGCACCAAGGAGAGCTGTCACTTCCGCGACCTTGCCGGCGAATTCGACGATCTGGGTGCGGTCCGGATCGGTATCAGCGTGGACCCGGTCGACAAACTCGCGGCGTTCGATGCCGAGCACGGTCTCGGGTACCCGCTTCTCAGCGACACCGACAGGACCGTCGCCAAGATCTTCGGGGTGAAGCGGCCGGGTCCCATCCTCAACAAGCGTCAGACCTTCGTCATCGGCGCCGACGGCACGTTGCTGGCCTCGATCGCATCGGAGTTGAACATGGAGAAGCACGCGGACGAGGCACTCGCCGTCATTCGTTCCGCCGCCGCGTAGAGTCGGCGTCGGTCGCGGCGAACGCGGCCGGCCGCTCACGGGGAGGTGTCATGGGTCGAAGTGGGGGGTGGCCGGGCCACAGTCCTGAGGTGACCGCCATCGGTCGTCGGCCGATGGCCGCACCGCTCGATCCCTTCGACGACGTCGAGAGCGCGGTGGCGGCAGCTCCGTCGCGATGGACCCGCCTGCTCGACGGAACGTGGGACCTGACGGTCGTCGAGAACCCGTCCGTCCTCGACGAACGTGGGCGGTTCGACGCCGAGACCTCCTGGGGGTGGTCGACGATCGACGTTCCTTCGAGCTGGGTCATGGGCCACGACGGCCGGTGGGGCAACCCCGCCTACACCAACGTCCTGATGCCCTTCGACCACGAACCGCCGTCCGTACCCGCCCACAATCCGACCGGGGTGTACCGGACGGAGTTCTCGCTCGACCGGAGCTGGCGTTCGCGGCGCACCCTTTGGAGATCGACGGAGCTGAGAGCTTCTGTTCGGTCTGGGTCAACGGCGATGCGGTGGGCTGCCATTCGGACAGTCGGCTGGCGTCCACCTACGACATCACGCCCTGGGTCGTCTCGCGCCGCAACGAGCTGAGGATCGCGGTGAGTCAGTGGTCGGCGTCGACGTGGCTCGAGGATCAGGACCAGTGGTGGCTGCCGGGCCTCAACCGGTCGGTCCGACTGATCTCGGTGCCGCCCGTGCACATCCGCGACGTGGTGGCGCTCCCCGGATGGTCGGCGGCCAGCTCGGAGGGCGTGGTGGATGTCGACGTCGCCGTCGATGTCGGCCCCCGTCCGTCGGCGGGTTGGACCGTCGAGATGGACCTCCGCGACCGCCGAGGCCGGCGTATCGGAGGGTCCGCGCCCGATGAGGTTCCCGTGGTCGAACGGGAGACACCGTTGGCCGAGTTCGTCTCGGGGACGTTCGGGGCGGGGCCGCGGGTTCGGCGACGCCTCACGGTGCCCGGAGTGGAACCGTGGTCACACGAGAGCCCGACCTTGTACCGCCTGGTGGTGGTTCTGCGGTCGCCCGATGGAGAGGTCGTCGACGTGCGGGCACTGCGGACCGGGTTCCGGTCGGTGGAGGTCGGCGGCAACGAGCTCCGGATCAACGGGGTGCCGGTCCTCATCGTCGGGGTGAACCTCCACGAGTTCGACCCCGATCGCGGCCGGGCCGTCACCGAGGAGGGGATGCGGCGAGATCTCGAGATGATGAAGCGTCACCACATCAATGCGGTGCGGTGCGCTCACGCCCCTCCTCACCCCAGGCTCCTCGACCTCTGTGACGAGATGGGTCTCTACGTCATCGACGAGGCCGACGTCGAGAGCCATGCACGCCAGGCCTCGCTCACCCGCGACACCGCCTGGAGCCAACAGATCCACGCCCGTGTGTCGCGGATGATCGAGCGAGATCGATCGCATTGTTGTGTGATCGTGTGGTCGTTGGGAAACGAATCGGGCGTCGGGGCCGCTCACCACGCCGCAGCGGCATGGGTCCGTGCCACCGACCCCACTCGACCTCTCCACTACGAGGGGCACCTCATGTTCGACCTCTACGACGAGACCCCGCTCACCGACATCGTGTGTCCGATGTACGCGTCGGTCGACGCCGTCGTCGAATGGGCTCGATCGGGTCGCGACCTCCGACGCCCCCTCATCCTCTGCGAGTTCAGCCACGCCATGGGCAACGCGGGCGGGCTGGCCGACTACGTCGATGCGTTCGTGTCGACCCACGGCCTCCAGGGCGGGTTCATCTGGGAGTGGTGCGATCACGCCATTCGGGTCGACGCGGAGGCGGGGTCCTGGTTCGCGTACGGCGGCGATTTCGGTGAGGAGCGCCACGACGGCAACTTCTGCTGTGACGGTCTCGTGTCCGCCGATCGCACACCCCACCCGCTGCTCGGGGAGTACGCGGCGCTCAACGAACCGGTCGTGGTCGAGGCGCAGGGGTCGGCCCGGTTGCGGATCCACAACCGGCAATGGTTCACCGATCTGTCGCGCCTGCGGGCCCGGTGGTACCACCGCGTCGAGGGCCGAACGCTCGACAGCGGACCCCTCGAGCTCCCCTCGTCGGGGCCGCAGGAATCGGCCACGGTGCCGATGCCCCGGCTCGATCGACACGTCCCGGGACGGCATCTCGTCGACGTCGAGATCCGCCCGACCCGACTGCCACCATGGGCGCCGAAGGGGTGGACGACCGCCCGGTCCCAGATCGACCTCGGAGTCGTGGAGGCCGCACCGGGAGCGGCCGCTCGTTCATGGCGTCCCCGGAGACGCATCGCTCCGGCAGTCGTCGTCGATGGCGATTGCGTGACGCTCCGGGTCGGCGAACGGGACGTGGCAGCCCCCGATGTGTGTCTGTGGCGCGCCCCCACCGACAACGACGGCGTGGCCACGGGGTGGACCTCGGTGTTCGGTGTACGCCATCGCTGGCTCGAATGGGGCCTCGACGCCCCGGTGGTGTCCGATGTCGAGGTCAGCCGCCGCGGCGCGACGGTGACGCGGCGTCTCACCTGGTGCCGTCCTGACGGGGAGGTCGTGGCCTCCCATGTCCAGCGGATCCGTTCCGAGGGCGAGGACCTCGTCTTCACCGAGGAGGTCGTCGTGCCCACCCACATCGACGATCTGCCCCGTGTCGGGGTGAGGCTGGCGCTCGACGGTGCGTTCGATGCCCTCACCTGGTCGGGCAGAGGGCCGGGGGACTCCTATCCCGATCGACATGCGGCGACGCGACGCGGCCGCTGGACGTCGTCGGTGGCCGATCAGTACGTGGAGTGGGTCATGCCGCAACACCATGGTCTCCACATCGACACCGAGTGGTTCGAACCGCGTCGCCGGAGTCCGAACTGCGATTCTCTGCTCCCCGCCCGTTCTCGTTCAGCGCGCTGCACCATTCCGAGGAGGAGTTGACCGCCGCTCTGCACGCCCACGAACTGCCGACAGATCCCGGGCGGATCACCCACGTCCACATCGACCACGCTCATCGGGGTCTCGGAACCGCGGCCTGCGGACCCGACACCGCGGCGCGCCATCTGATTCGGGGCGGAACCCACCGCTGGCGGTGGGCCCTGTCCGCAGCGAGGGTTTCGACGCGTCGCGGGACGCATGGGACAATCCGTCGGCGATGACCGAGCGATGGAACATGGCGACCATGTGGGAGGCGGTCGCCGACGCGGTCGGCGACGCCGACGCTCTCATCGGCGGTGCGACGCGGCGCAGCTGGACCGAGTTCGACGAACGGTCGGTCGCGTCTCTCTGCGTACCTGGTCGGTCGAGGAATCGGCGCGGACCGAAGGTCGCCCACTACCTCTACAACGGTCCCGAGTACCTCGAGTCCACGTTCGCCTCGTTCAAGTGCCGAGCCGTCCCCGTGAACGTCAACTACCGGTACACGAGTTCCGAGCTGGCCTACCTCTTCGGGAATTCCGATCGCGAGGCGATCATCGTCGACTCCGGCCTCGTCGACCACGTGGTGGCGCTGCTCGACGGTCTCGACCGGCTGCGGACGGTGATCATGGTGGGTCCGGGCGAATGCCCCGACGGGGTTCAACGCTACGAGGAGGCGTCGCGGCACACGGACCCGGCACCGCGAATCGATCGCTCGCCCGACGACCTGTGGTTTCTCTACACCGGCGGCACCACCGGAATGCCCAAGGGGGTCATGTGGCCGCACCGGTCGCTCTTCGGTACCTCGGCTCCGACCTACAAGGGGTCGGCCGGGATCTGCCCACACGGTCCCGCCGAGGCCGCCGCAGTGGCCCGGCAGGTCCGCGCGGCCGGTGAGGCGATCCGTCTTCTGCCCGCCGCGCCGCTGATGCACGGCACGTCGGCCATCTCCAGCTGGGGAGCGCTGGACATCGGCGGCGCCATCGTCACCCTCACCTCGCGGAGCTTCGACGCGGCGGAGATGCTCGAGGCGGTGCAGGCGCACCGGAGTCACCAATCTGACGATCGTCGGCGACGCGTTCGCCCGCCCACTCCTCGCCGAGATCGGGCCGCGGAGACCGCGGCGACCCCTACGACCTGTCGTCGCTCCGGCTGATCGTGTCGTCGGGCGTGATGTGGTCGGCGGAGACCAAGGCGGCATTGCTCGAACGGGTCGACGTGCCCTCGCCGATCTGCTCGGTTCGTCGGAGGGAGTGGGGTTCGCCAACTCGGTCACCCGGCGCGACCGTCCGTCGGACCACGGCCAGGTTCCGTCTGGGTCCCGACGCCGCGGTGTTCACCGACGACGGCCGAGCCGTCGAGCCCGGGCTCCGATGAACGGGTTGCTGGCGGTGGGCGGACCGATCCCGATCGGCTACTACAAGGATCCCGTCAAGACCGCCGAGACGTTCCGGACCTTCGGGGGACGGTCTGGTCGGTGCCGGGGGACTGGGCCACGGTCGAGGCCGACGGCACCATCGTGTTGTTGGGTCGCGGATCGATGTGCATCAACACCGCGGGTGAGAAGGTCTTCCCCGAAGAGGTCGAGGAACGTCTCAAGCAGCATTCGTGTGTGGTCGACGCCAACGTCGTGGGTGTTCCCGACGAGAAGTGGGGTTCGGCAGTGGTGGCGGTTGTGTCGTGGACGGCCGACGGCACCGAGGTCACCGATGCCGAGCTGACCGCCCACTGTCGCAGACGCTGGCCGGCTACAAGTGTCCCAAGACGATCGTCCGGATCGACCACGTCGCGCCGGGCCGCCAACGGCAAGGCCGACTACCGTGGGCGACCCGCCTGGCCGACGGACCGCGGGCCGAATGAGGCGGAGGCCGATTCCGACGGTGTGGTCGGTGATCACGGAGGCTGGCTGGTGGCGTGCGCATCGGTGATCGCGGTCGGCGTGCGGGTCGGGCAGGCGCACCGACGCCACCCGCGCCGACCGCCCCGACTTTCTCGTGGAGCGCCTCGGCGGCACCACCTCGGCCCGGGAGTTCCGCGGTCGACCCTTCCACCAGTCGGCCCGGTCGCTCACCAACGACGAGTTCGCCAGTTTCGGCGACGGCGCGGTGGTCTTCGACGCTCACTAGTCGAGGAGTCGGGGCTCGGTCCTCTCTACAACCGAGGACTCCTGCCTCAGCTGCCATCTCGACGGTGACACCGAGGTGGACGCTCCCGACGGCGAACCGGGCCCCGGGCTCCTGCTGCGACTGAGCGTGCCCGGGCGACACGACACGGGCGGCCCTCTCGGTGATCCGGTGTACGGCTCGCAGCTCCAGGACGACAGCCAATGGTGAGCGGCTCCCGAGGGGCGAATCGTCATTTCGTGGGTACCGGTCGAGGCGGGCAGCTACCCCGACGGAACCCATACGGCTTCGGCGCCCGAGACTTCGACGTGGTCGACCTGGCGGCGGGACCGCTGGCCGACGACGTGATGATGTCGGGTCGAGTCGCCCCTCCGATCATCGGGATGGGACTGCTCGAGGCGATTCCCGAGTCGGATCTGCGCCAGGCCGCCGACCCCGACGAGCGACGGCGACGGCGTCTCGGGACGCCTCAACACCGTGTGGGACGACTGGCCGACCGTCGCGCGGCCATCGGTCGTTTCGGGTGGAAGGCCGGCCAGCCGACGGTTCGAGCAACAGAGCGTCGTCGCCCTCCATCACGACATGGGCATGACCAGCGACGACATGCTCGGAGCCGTGCGACGGGCAGGGTCGTACTGCACCGAGCTGCGCGGCGCGGACGTCCGCGCTCGCGGCTCCCGACGTCGATGCCGACGAGATGGCCGAGCAGATCTTCTACAACCGCACCATCGCGGTACCGATCGCCCGGTCGGTCGACGACCCGTCCGTGATCCCGGGGCCAACACGTTCGTGGAGATCGGGTGCGCCGCGTGCCACACGACCACCGTGGTCACCGGCCGCGATGTCGGTGAGGGCCTGTCGAACCAGACCATCCACCCCTTCACCGATCTCCTGCTCCACGACATGGGTGACGGCCTGGACGACCGACCGCCCCGAATTCGACGCCCCGGCAACGAGTGGCGAACGCCGCCCCTGTGGGGGCTGTCACGTCGGGCGGCGACGACCGGGTTCGCCAAGTATCTCCACGACGGCAGGGCCCGTAGCTACGAGGAAGCCATCCTGTGGCACGGCGGCGAGGGGCGAAGCCTCTCGATCTGGCGTTCATGGAGCTGTCGGCCGAGCGTCCCGTCGCGAGCTGCTGGAGTTCCTCGGGTCGCTGTGAGCTGACGCTCATGCTCCGCCGGAGTCAGTCCTCGTGGGTGGCCGCCAGCTCCACGTCCACTCCGTAGTCCCCGACGCGGTGAGAGGCTGGCGATACCGCCGGCGGCGACGACGTCGTCGCGTACCGGCCTCGAGGGCGATCAGCCGATGCCTCGGGCGCCGAGACGCGACCCGCTCCACCGCAGCCTTCATCCCCACCTTGGCGACCGACTTGGCCCGGCGAACGTCGCGCAATCACATCCGCGGCGATGGTCGAGGTGACCTCGCCGTCCCACCACCAGCCGGTCGGCCAACTCGTCGGGCGTGGGCCACGTGGCGGAGTGAATCGAACCTTCCATCCACCACGACCACACCTCTTCGGTGGCGAAGGGAAGAAAGGGTGCGAACAGTCGCTGGAGAACGGCGAGCGCCGCGGCGAGGCTGTTGGCCGCCGACGCCGCGGCTGGCCCCTCGCCGTAGGCGCGGGTCTTGACCAACTCGAGGTAGTCGTCGCAGAAACGCCAGAAGAAGGCCTCGGTGCGTTCGAGGGCATCGCGCGTAGTCGAACTCCTCGAAGGCGTCGGTGGCGTCGGACACCAGATCGGCCAGCTCGCCGAGGAGTGCCCGGTCCACCGGTTCGGTGACGTCGCCGTGGGGGTCGCCGCCGAAGCTCGAGGGCGAATCGCGACGCGTTGAGGACCTTGATGGCCAGTCGGCGCCCGACCTTCATCTCCCCTTCGTCGAACGCCGTGTCGGTCCCGGGTCGCCCGCTGGCGGCCCAGTAGCGGACGCCGTCGGAACCGTGGGTGGTCAACATGTCGATCGGGGTGATGACGTTGCCCTTCGACTTCGACATCTTCTTGCGGTCGGGGTCGAGAATCCACCCCGACAGCGCCGCGTGCGTCCAGGGCGCTGAGCCATGAGCGAAGTGTGAGCGGACCACGAGGAGAAGAGCCAGGTGCGGATGATGTCGTGGCCTTGGGGCCTCAGGTCCATGGGGAAGGTGCGGGCGAAGAGGTCGTCGTCATAGCCCCAACCGCACGCGATCTGAGGAGTGAGCGACGACGTCGCCCAGGTGTCGAGAACATCGGGATCTCCCGACGAATCCGTTGGGTCGGCCCCGCTGCGGTTTCGTCGAATCCGTCGGGACAATGCGACTGCGGGTCGATCGGCAACCGATCGACATCGGGTACCAGCGGAGCTCGTGGTCGACGGTGCCGTCGTCGGCATCCAGCCGATACCAGAGCGGGCACGGGCACCCCGAAGTAGCGCTGTCGACTGATGATCCAGTCGCCGTTGAGACCGCCGACCCAGTCGGCGTAGCGGGTCTGCATGTAGGCCGGATGCCAGTGAACCTCGTCGCCGCGGGCCACGAGGGCGTCTCGGATGTTCGTCGCGGCCGCCGTTGCGGATGTACCACTGGCGGGTGGTCACGATCTCGAGTGGACGGTCACCCTTCTCGAAGAATTTCACGGGGTGGGTGATGGTCGTGGGTTCGCCTCGCAGCGCGCCGGTTCGGTGAGCAGGTCGACCATGACGTTGCGTGCACCACCGGCGCCCTTTGCGGGCGAGGCGCGTATACGCCTCGCGGCCGTCGTCGGTCGTCGATCCATGGACGGGGTGTCGGCGGCGAACCGACCGTCGCGTTCGATCACCGATCGGGTCTGAAGGTTCAGTTCACGCCACCAGTGACGTCGGTGAGGTCACCGAAGGTGCAGATCATGGCCACGCCGGTGCCCTTGTCGGGCTCGGCCAGGGGGTGGGCGCGAATCGGGCACCTCGACCTCGAAGACGGGGGTGCGCACCGTGGGTCGAACAGGGCCCGGTACCGCTCGTCGTCGGGGTGGGCCACCAGCGCGACGCAGCTGACGATCAGCTCGGGTCGGGTGGTCGAGATGACGATGTCCGAGCCGTCGGGCGCTCCGAACGCGATGTCGTGATAGGCACCCGGACGCTCGCGGTCCTCCAGCTCGGCCTGGGCCACCGCCGTCTGAAAGGTCGTGTCCCACAGGCAC
The DNA here is from genome assembly GCA_963700425.1 of uncultured Microthrixaceae bacterium. Taxonomy (GTDB): domain Bacteria; phylum Actinomycetota; class Acidimicrobiia; order Acidimicrobiales; family Microtrichaceae; genus CAVOXO01. The sequence continues at coordinate 429,225 of CAVOXO010000003.1, forward strand.
GGGGCCTCGGCTGCTGTAGGCCTCGTCGCGCTCCAGGTTCCCAGGAACGCCGCTCTGGCTGATCCGCTGCGTGACCGTTCGTCGATGGTCGCGTAGGAGTGGTTCCAGTCGACCGACAGTCCGAGCCGACGGAACAGCTCCTCGAAGGTCGACCTCGTCGATGGCGGTCAATTCGTGGCACAGGTCGATGAAGTTGCGTCGGGAGATCGCCACGAAGTCGCCCCGGTCCTTGGGGCGAGGAGTCCGGTGGGACGAAGTCGGGGTCGAAGGCGACCGTAGGGTCGCAGCGCACCCCGTAGAAGTTCTCGACCCGCCGCTCCGTGGGGAGACCGTTGTCGTCCCAGCCCATCGGATAGAAGACCGATCGCCACACATCCGCCGGTATCGGGCCATGCAATCGGTATGGGTGTAGCTGAAGACGTGACCGACGTGCAGGGATCCCGACGCGGTGGGAGGCGGAGTGTCGATGGAGAAGACGTCGTGTCGATCGGGCGCTTCGGTCGAAGGCGTACGTCTGGTCGTGTTCCCAGAATGCGGCCCACTTCTCCTCGACTCCGTCCAGGGATGCACGATCGGGGATCGGACCGTTGGGGACGCGGTGTGGGGTGCGAGGGTCGTCACGGGCCAAACCCTACAAGTGGGCCGAACGGACCCGGAACGACGGGAAATTCCGCAAATCCTCGCAGATCGGCGGCAGGGGCGCTATCGTGGAGCGATGGTCCAGGGGGGCTGAAACTGATTACGCCGAAGGGCTGCAAGATGTGTCAGGTGGATCGGGGGCCATCCACCAACTAAGTGACTCACGTCACGGGGAAGAGGAGGTTGCGATGCGTCGCACTCGTCGAATGGTTCTCGGGGCCATGATGTTGTCCATTCCGTTCGCCACGGCAGCGTGCACCATTCCGGTGGGACCGTGCAACCTGACGATTCTCGAAGGTCCGACCGTCGTCAGCTGTACGTTCTGACCTGAACGGAATAGCGGAGAGGGTCGGGGCCGGCCCCGGCCCTCTTCGCGTCCATGTTCGGCGGCCCCCTGGGTCGCCCGGCGCCGATTCCACCATGCTGATTCCCGACGTCATCGGCTTCGCGGCCACCAATACCCCGACGCGATCGCTCTGATCGACGGCGACCGTTGTGACCTTCGCCGAGCTGTGGGCGGAGGTGTCGACCATGCCGCAGTTCTCGCCGCCGCGGCCGACGCCGGAGATCGGGTCTTCATGGTGTCGGCGCAATCGATCCGAGATGGTCACCTTTCTCTATGCGGCTCCTCTGGCGGGCGTCGTCGCGGCGTTCGGCAACATGAGGCTCCACACCGAGGAGATCCGGGCCCACATCGACGACGTCGGCCCGACCGTCCTCGTCGGATCCGATGACCAGCTCTCCCGTCTCGCGGGGATCGGCTGGACACGGTTCGACGGACGTCGGTTTCGACGACGGGTCGGCGACATCGCACCTCGCCTCGGGCGCGCCTCGTACCGCCTCGTCGTCGACCGCGGCGATGAACGGGGCCGACGATGTCGCATGGATCATCCACACGTCGGGGACCACGGGCGCGCCAAGGGCGCGTGTCTCGACCCACCGCAGCGTCATCGCCGCGGTACTCAACACGTCGTCGGTCGTCCGCTCGCGCGACGACGACGTGTACCTGTTCCCGTTTCCGCTGTTCCACGTGGCGTCGTACAACGTCGTCCACGCCCACCTTCGTCGACGCCCCGTCGTGCTGATGTAGCGGTTTCGACGCCACCGACGTCCTCGATCTGGTTCCCCGCCACCGGATCACGTCGATGTCGCTCGCGCCGACGATGATCTCCATGCTGTTGGATCATCCCGACCGGCCCGAGGCGGATCTGACCTCGCTTGCGGACGATCGCGTACGGCGCCTCTGCCATTCCGCTCGCAACCCTGCGAACGTGGTCTGGCCGAGCTGGGGTGCGACTTCGCTCAGGGATACGGGATGACCGAGTTGTCGGGCAACGCCACGTTCCTGGACCCCGCAGCTGCATCGTCGGGCCGTGACAGGGGAGTCCTGGCTCCTGGGTGCCTGCGGCGTGCCGGGCCCGTTGCGTCGGTGAGCTGGTGACGACGAGGACGGTGCGACGTTGTCGATCGGAGGAACCGACGGTGAAGTCTGATTCGGGAGACCAGGTGTTCTCCCACTACTGGGAGCGACCGGCGACCACCGCGGACGCGTTCGTCGAGGCCTGGTTTCGCACGGGAGACGTCGGTCGTCGACGCGAAGGGTGCTCAGCATCGTCGATCGCCGCAAGGACCTCATCGTCACCGGAGGGGAGAACGTGGCCTCTCGCGAGGTCGAGGACGCACTGTCGTCCCATCCCGATGTGGCGGCCGTGGCCGTCGTGGGTCGCCCCGACGACCGATGGGGAGAAGCGGTGTGCGCGGTGGTCGTGCCCCGGGATCCCGAACGGTTCGACCCCGACGCCCTGCTGACGTGGGCCCGAGATCGACTCGGCGGATTCAAGGTCCCCAAGTCGTCGTCGTCGTCGAGCCATTCCGCTCGGAGCGTCGGGGAAGGTGTTGAAGGCGCCATTGCGGACGTTGGTCGCGACCGAGGACACCGACGCCGACGAGGCCGACGGGGCTCGAGGCTGACGAGGAGACCTTCGCGCCGGGATGCGGACGGCGTCGTCGGTTCGCGCCGGCTCGACCACGTCGCCCGGCGGAATCGGTCGACCCGGGGGAGTCGTCGCGATACCCGATCAGTCGGTGTCGCCGAAGGTGGCGTCGGTGAACTGAGTTCCCTGGACCCGGTTGCCGCCGGCCTGCTTGGCGACGGCGAGAGCAACGTCCGCCGCCTCGATGATGCTGGCCACGTCGTGACCCGCCCGCCGGTCCGCGATGCCGACGCTGAGGCTGAACGAGGCGATGTCGCTCGTGGCGAAGGACAGGACGAGCGCTTCGCGAACCCGTTCGAGAGCCGAAACGGCCTGGCCGGCCGAACACGACGACAACACGCAGACGAATCGATCGCCACCGAAGCGGGAGATCACGTCGGTCGGCCGAAGGGTCGCATCGACGACGTCGACGTAGAACGTCGAGAGCACGGTCGCCCGCCGCGGCGCCGTGGCGGTCGTTGTAGCCGGAGAATCCGTCGATGTCGCACAGGGCGATCGAGCAGTCGCCGCCCGATTCGATCGCGGCCTCGGCGATGCCGAGGGCGTCGTGGTGGTCGAGGAGGGCGCCCACGTCGCGGCGGGCCCCCTCGATTCGCTCGGCCCGTCGGTGACGCAGGGTGGCGATACTGGTGCCGACGCTCCTGCACGCCAGTTCCACGTCTCGACTTCGTCGGGGTGCGGTAGGTCGCCGGGAGCACCCGCCGACGTGGCGACTCCGATGAAGCCGTCGTCCAGAGGGATGGGAACGCACACCGTCGACACCGCCACGGGCTCGCCGGAGGAATGCGGACACCCTCCGATGTCGGTCGATGCCTCCGACATCGTCGTGTGGCCGCGGATGAGGGCGACGCACCGCGGCTGGGGCTCGAGCTCGACGGGGATCCCCATGCCGTCTGCCCCGACCGGAAGCGACCCACGCGACGTGTCGGCCGTCTCCACGGCTCAGCAGGATCGAGTTGTCCCGATCCCCGAGGACCTCGGACATCGTCCTCGCCACGAGCTCGACGAGCTCGGGCTCGCTCTGGGCCCCGTCGGCTGCCTTCTCGATGAGCGTCACGAGCTGCCGCCGCCGTTTCTCCGCGGCAGTCCTGGTCTCCTCACGGAGCCTCGAGCGACGTTCGTGATCGAGCTCGGCGCACAGCGGAGCGATGATGCCGAACCAGGCCATCATCGCCAGGAACAGCCCGAACGCGGTCCACGCGGCCACGACGACGGGCGCGGGGACGTCGGCGGGAATGGCCAGCGACATCGAGATGGCGCCGACCACGGCGACGCCGCCGAGAGCGACGGTGGCCCGCGCCGGACGATGGAGGTCGTGGGCACTCATACAGGTGTTCATCGGACGATTCAGCCCGCAACTGAGCCTCACTCTCGGGCACGAATGCTCAACAACTCGTGGTCTCGGACCGATAAGTGGGGTTGAGGCCATCGCGCCGAAGGTCGAGGAGTTGAGGGTGCTGAGACAACACGACGCCATTGCGGGAGGAGCGCCGCGACGAATCGAGGACCTGGGCATCTCCCCCGGAATCGTCGAGGACATCGTGCTGCGCCGGGTCGTCCACGAGACCCAGATCACCATGGCCGCGCTCGGCGGAAGCTCTCTGCATCGCGGTCGGAATCGTCGAGGGAGTCGTTCAAGCGATCTCCGCGACCGGAAGCTCGTGCGAGTACCAGGGCGCGGTCGGGCGGGACTATGTCGTCGTGCCGACGGTGGCCGGCCGGGAGGAGTGCCTCGTCCGGTCACGGGAGTCCCGCTACAGCGGGGCGATGCCGGTGTCGCTCGATTCGTACACCGCGCTCGTTCATCTCCAACGCCCGAAGGTCGTCATCGACCGGGCACGTCTGACCCAGGCCCTCTCCGATCTCGTGGTGAGCCCCGAGATGATCGAGGCGTTCGGGCCCGCGGTTCTCAGCGAGGGGGCGCTGTTCCTCTACGGACCTCCCGGGACCGGCAAGACATCGTCTGGCCACCAGGGTGGTCCGGGCCATCGACGACGCCATCCTCGTCCCGTACGCCCTCGCGGTCGACGGATTCGTCATCACCGTGTTCGACCCGACCGTGCACGAAGTGGTCGACGCCCCGGCCACCGTCCGACCAACGACCCCCGCTTCGTGTGGTGCAAGCGACCATCGGTCGTCACCGGCGGTGAACTCCAATTGGACATGTTGGACCTGCACTACGACCGCGACTGCCGGCGTCTACCAGGCTCCGCTTGCAGCTGAAGGCGAACAACGGCGTGCTGATCATCGACGACTTCGGTCGTCAGGCCGTCCACCCCACCGCCCTGTTGAACCGGTGGATCGTGCCGCTCGACCGTCGCGTCGACTACCTGACCCTGGCCGGGCGGAAGATCGAGGTGCCCTTCGAACTCAAGGTCGTGATGTCGACCAACCTCGATCCCGCGGAGCTGGGCGACGACGCGTTCTTCCGTCGGGTGCGCAACAAGATCTTCGTCGGGCCCGATCACCGACGATCAGTTCGACTGGATCCTTTCGCGCTGCGCCAAGGGCGCGTCGCTGGGGTGCGACGCGGTGGCCGCCAAGCGGCTCAAGGACGAGGCGCGCGAGAAGGGCGACGGCGAACTTCGTGCCTACCTGCCGAGCCTGGTCGTGGAGATGGCCCAGGCGATCATCACCTTCGACAACCTCCCCTCGGTACTCACCGCGGACCTGGTCGATCGGGTACTCAGCCTCTACTTCACGCGCTTCGAGGAGGTCTCCTCCACGCCCGGCCCGATCGCGCCCGGCCCGGCCGCTCCGGGGGCACCCGCCGCTCCTGGCGGTGCCACGACCCGACCGGCGGCCGGCCAGACCGCGGCCGCACCGACGCCCGCTCCTGCCGCCGCGGCCCCGTCACCCACTCCATCGTCGCTTCGAGCCCCCGTGGCCGCGTCCGGCCGCGGGGCACCGTTCGTAGACGCCCCCTCCGATCGGCGGGGGTACGGCGCCCCGGGCCCGTCGAGCGCCGACGTCCGTTAGGCTCCGGCCGGTGATGGACCCGAGTGATGTCGATGTGGGGCTGCCCTGGGCTCAGGCGTCGCTGAGGATCGCGTCCGACACGCTGAACGGGGACGCGATCTCGGAACTTCTCGGCATGTCGCCGTCGTCCACGCGAACGTCGGAGGGCGAGCCGACGTTCACCGTGTGGATGCACGATCAGCGTCTCGAGCCGTCCGTCGCCATCGAGGACCACGTCTACCTTCTCGCCGATGAACTGCGCGACAGGGAAGAGGCTCTCGCCGGCCTGTCCGAGGTGGCCACCGTCGAGATCTGGCTCAGCTTCTCCGCCGGACGGCGGCACGTACCCGCCGTTCTCGACAGTGCGCTTCTGGCGCGTCTGGGGGCCCTGGGGGTCGATCTGGTCCTCGATCCCTATCCGTCCCTGTGACCGTCGGCTCCACCGCTAGCGTCACCGCCATGATCAGGCTGTACGACACGGCAACGTCCACGGTGAGACCACTGGAGGTGCGCGACCCCGGACGTGTGTCGATGTACGTCTGCGGCCCCACGGTCTACGGCGCCGCCCCACCTCGGCCACGGTCGGTTCTCGCTGGTCTTCGACGTGCTCCGTCGCTATCTCGAGTGGAGCGGGTTCGAGGTCGACTACGTGTCGAACATCACCGACATCGACGACAAGATCATCGACAGGGCCGCCGAGCTCGGCCGCAGCACCGACGAGGTGACGTCTCGGAACGAGGTGTCGTGGTACGAGATGATGGACGCCATCGGCGTGAAGCGGCCGACATCCGACCCGCACGCGACCGCCTACGTCGACCCAGATGGTGGCCCTCATCGGCGAGTTGATCGATGTCGGAGCCGCCTACGTGGCGCGCCGACGGGGTGTACTTCCGCCCCGGCAGGGTCGCGGACTACGGGCTGCTGGCGCACCAGGACCTCGATTCGCTGCGCGCCGGGGCACGGGTCGAGGTCAGTTCGGTGAAGGAGTCTCCCGTCGACTTCGCGCTCTGGAAGCTCGCCAGGTCCGACGAGCCGTCGTGGCCCTCGCCGTGGGGTGACGGCCGTCCCGGCTGGCACACCGAATGTGTGGTGATGTCACTCGATCTCCTCGGTGACGGCTTCGACATCCACGGCGGCGGCCAGGACCTGTGCTTCCCCCACCACGAGAACGAGAGGGCTCAGGCCGTGGCCGCAGGTCGGACCTTCGCCCGTCACTGGATGCACAACGGATTCGTCGAGGTCGGCGGCGAGAAGATGTCGAAGTCACTCGGGAACTTCACCAACCTGGCCGATCTGGTGTCCTCGTCGGACCCACGTTCGTTCCGAATGCTGTGCCTCCAGGCTCACTACCGATCTCCCATCGACGTCGACCGGTCGACGACCGCTCAGGCGTCCGCCGCCCTCGAGCGACTCGACGCGGTGGCTCGACGGTCGAAGGATCTCGCCGGGGAGACCCCGCCCGACGAGGAGATCCTCGGACGGTTCCGGGCTCGGATGGACGACGATCTCAACACGGGAGGAGCGATGGCGATCGTCGCCGAGACCGTGACGTCGATCAACCGCGCGCTCGACATCGACGACATCGACGGCGCCGAGCCGCTGGTGGCGGCGTTTCGCTCCATGCTGGCAGCGGTGGGCCTCACGGTGGGCGAGGATGTCGGGCGCATCCCGTCCGACATCGCCCGCTTGTGCGGTGAGCGCGACGCCGCCCGGGCCGACAAGGACTACGCGCTGTCCGACCACCTCCGCGACGAACTGGAGCGGCGCGGTTGGTTGGTGGAGGACACCGCCGAGGGAACCAGGGTTCGACGCCGCTGAAGAAGGCTTGCCAGGTCGGGTCCTCGTGAATACGGTGTTACCGTCGGGTAAGTTACTGCCCGTAACACCTTCCGCTGCCGAATCGGAGTGAGCAATGACCGACTTCTCCCTGTCCCTCAACGAGGATCAGATCCAGCTCCAGAAGTGGATTCACGATTTCGCCGAGACCGTCATCCGGCCTGCCGCCGAGGAATGGGACGAACGTGAGGAGTTCCCCTGGCCGGTCGTGCAGGAGGCCGCCAAGATCGGCCTCTACGGCATGGACTTCATGGCCAACGGGATCGCCGACCCCACGGGCCTCACGATGGTGGTCAGCATCGAGGAGATGTTCTGGGGGGACGCCGGCATCGGTCTGTGTCTCATGGGATCGGGTCTGGCCGCCGCGGCCATCGCCGCCAACGGAACGCCCGAGCAGATGTTCGAGTGGGTTCCGCAGTGCTACGGCACGGCCGACAAGGTCGCGCTCGGCGCGTTGTGCGCGTCGGAGCCCGACGCGGGTTCGGACGTGGGCGGGTACCGCACCCGCGCCGTGTACGACGAGGCCACCGACGAGTGGGTCCTCAACGGTACGAAGGCGTGGATCACCAACGGTGGCATCGCCGACGTCCACGTGGTGGTGGCGGTCGTGGACCCCGAGCTCGGCTCCCGCGGTCATGCCAGCTTCGTCGTCCCGCCCGGCGTCGACGGGATCAGCCAGGGACAGAAGTACAAGAAGCACGGCATCAGGGCGAGCCACACCGCCGAGGTCGTGCTCGACGACGTGCGCATACCGGGGTCGATGCTGCTCGGCGGCAAGGAGAAACTCGACTACAAGCTGAACAAGGCCCGTGAGCAGAAGGCCGGCGAGGCCGCGGCCACGGGCACCGGTGAGAAGCAGCCGGCGATGGCCACCTTCGAGGCCACCCGGCCCACCGTGGGCGCGATGGCCGTGGGCATCGCCCGGGCCGCCTACGAGTACTCCCTCGAGTACGCCAAGGAGCGCATGGCGTTCGGCGAGCCGATCATCATGAAGCAGGGCGTGGCGTTCAAGCTGGCCGACATGGCCACCGAGATCGACGCCGCCCGGCTGCTGGTGTGGCGGGCCGCCTGGATGGGGGCCAACAAGGTGCCCTTCGTCCAGGGCGAGGGCTCGATGTCCAAGCTGAAGGCCTCCGAGGTGGCGGTGCAAGGCCACCGAGGACGCCATCCAGATCCTCGGCGGCTACGGCTACACCCGGGAGTACCCGGTCGAGCGCTGGCACCGCGATTCGAAGATCATGACGATCTTCGAGGGCACCTCGGAGATCCAACGGCTGGTCATCGCCCGCGCCGCGTCGGGTGTCCGGGTCCCCTGATCCCCGAGCGCACGACGATGGGTAGGATCTCGACTCCGTGCCGCTCGTCGTTGCAGAAGGACTGACCAAGACGCTTCGGCGACACCGCCGCGCTGTCCGGTCTCGACCTGTCGGTCGAGACGGGAACCGTGCTGGGCGTGCTCGGTCCCAACGGATCGGGCAAGACGACGGCGGTCAAGATCCTCACGACACTTCTGCTTCCCGACGGGGGTCGCGCCTCGATCGACGGGATCGACGTCACCAGGGATCCTGGGGCCATCCGGGCACGCATCGGACTGACCGGACAGTACGCGGCCGTCGACGAGCGACTCACGGGCCGCGAGAACCTCGAGCTCATCGGCCGCTTCTTTCGCATGAACGGCCGCCGATCGACGTCGAGGGCGACCGAGCTGCTCGATCGGTTCCGTCTCGACCAGGCCGGCAGATCGGGTCGTGTCGGGGTATTCGGGGGGAATGCGTCGTCGTCTCGACATCGCCATGAGCCTCGTGGCACGTCCCGTCGTGCTGTTCCTCGACGAGCCGACCACCGGGCTCGACCCCCGCAGCCGGCTCGACATGTGGGACCTCATCGAACAACTGACGGCGGAGGGCATGACGACCCTTCTCACGACCCAGTACCTGGACGAGGCCGATCACCTGTCCGACGACATCGTCGTGATCGATCAGGGGACCGCCATCGAACGGGGCACCTCCGATGAGCTGAAGGAGCGGATCGGCGGAGCGCGCGCCGTCATCGAGTTCTCCTCCGATCCGGTGGTCGAGGACATCCGGCGGGCGCTGGGTGAGCTGGCGTCGCCCAGCGCGGAGGTCCTCGTGGAGGGCCGGGTGGTCGTCGTTCCGGTTGTCCCCGACGCAACGGCCCCGAAGGTTCTGCGGGCGATCGACGGTGCCTCGATCGAGATCCACGACCTGCGCGTCGAACGTCCGACCCTCGACGACGTCTTCCTCACGCTCACCGGGCATCGCGCCGAGGACCCCGATGAGGCCGATGACCTGATCGATGAGGTCGTGTCATGAGCGCCACTCAGGCGACCTCGACGCAAGCCTCGGCACCGGCGTCGGCGGCCCCCGTCGGCCGTGGCCCGGTGTGGGCCCTGCACGACAGCTGGTACGAGGCGACCCGTCATCTCCGGGCGATGCCCGCGCAGCCCCGAGCTGTTGGTGTTCGCCACGCTGCAGCCGATCATGTTCGTGCTGCTTGTTCAACTACGTGTTCGGAGGGGCGGTGGCGGCGCCGGGATTCTCGTCGTACACCCAGTTCCTCATCCCCGGGGTGTTCGCCCAGACCGTCGTGTTCGGCTCGGCGTTCACCGGTGTGGGACTGGCCGAGGACATGTCGAAGGGGTTCATCGACCGGTTGCGATCGCTGCCGATCATCCAGGCCGCGATCCTGGTCGGGCGCACCATCAGCGATCTGTGCCGCAACGTGTTCACCTACGGCGTCATGACGGGCGTCGCCTTCCTCATCGGATTCCGATTCGAGGGCGGGCTCCTGCGGGCGGGCGTGGCCACGCTGCTCCTCCTGGCCTTCAGCTACTCGTTGAGTTGGGTTCAGGCCCTCATCGGCATCTCGGTGACGTCGGTCGAGACGGCGAACTCGGCGGGGTTCATCTGGATGTTCCCGCTGACGTTCGTGTCGTCGGCGTTCGTGCCCACCGAGACCATGCCGTCGTGGCTGCAGCCGATCGCTGATGCCAACCCGTTCACCGTCGTGACCAACGCGGCCCGGGCCCTCTACTCGGGACTCCCGGTGGGCGACGGCGTCTGGAAATCCCTGCTGTGGTCATTGGGGATCGGAGTGGTCTTCTGTGTTCTCTCCGTGCGGAAGTTCAGCCGCTTCAACTCCTGACCGTCGGCGATCTTCCGTCTAGGGTCGATCGGTGGACCATCCGAGGAGGTACGACGACGACGATCCGCACCTCGCGGTGTTGCGGACGGTGTGCCTGGCGTTTCCGGAGTCCGTCGAGGTCGAGGCGTGGGGTCGGCCCACGTTCCGCGCCGGCAAGAAGATCTTCGCCGTGTTCAGCGGAACCGAGGACCATCCCACGAGCGTCGTCTTCAAGCCCGACGACGAGGAGCGGGAGGCGCTGGCGATCGACCGGCGTTTCTACTCGCCTCCCTATTTCGGGCCCGGCGGATGGCTCGCCCTCGATCTCGTGGCGTCCGAGCCCGATTGGGGAGAGGTCGCAGAGCTGGTGGAGAGCTCCTACCGTCAGGTGGCCCTCAAGCGGATGCTGCGGACCCTCGACGGGACCTGAACCACGGCGATGGCCGCGCCCCGGTGCCCGACGCTACGTTGCCGACATGAACTCGACGATCGATGACACCTTTCGTCCTCCGGGAGAGGAGTGGGTGAGGGTGTCTCCCCGACTCAGTACGGCACGCCGGATCTCGGTTGCGCTCGTGGCCGTGCCCGTCCTGATCGTCGCCGCCACGGCGGCGGTGGTCCCCGACGGTCCCCGCCAGGTGGCGGTCGGGCTGGCCGCGGCCACGCTGGTGGGGTGGGCGTGGGCGTCGTGGCTGATCGGGCGCCGCGTGCGTTCGATCGGATACGCGGAGCGTGCCGACGACCTGCTGGTCACCAGCGGGATCCTTTCCCGACGCCTGGTCATCGTCCCCTACGGCAGGATGCAGCTCGTCGACGTGACGGCGGGACCTCTCGACCGCCTACTCGGCGTGACCTCGGTGCAGCTGCACACCGCAGCGGCCACCACCGACGCCCGCATTCCCGGCTTGCCGCCGACCGACGCCGCCGCCCTGCGGGATCGTCTGGCGTCACGAGGTGAGACCAGGGGAGCGGGGCTCTGACATCTCCGGGCAACCACGGCACCGCAAGCGAGTCGTTCGCCCGACGGGTCCACCCCCTGACGCCGGTGGCTCACGCCGCCCGCGCCGCTCCCGGGGCGTTGCTGTTCGGCTTCTTCGTCGGCGGTGATCTCGGAGCGTCGAGCATCGGCCGATTCGGGGCGATGGTCCTGGCAGCTCTCGGGGCTGCCGCGGTCGTCGGGATGTACCGGTTCGTCGAGTGGCAGCGCCTCAGCTACTGGTTCGACGGCGCCGGCGACCTTCGAATCGACTCGGGTGTGGTGGAGCGGAACGAACGCCGGGTTCAGTTGTCGCGGCTGCAGTCGGTCGACGTCGAGCAACCCTTCATCCCCCGTCTGTTGGGGATGGCCGAACTGCGCATCGACGTGGCCGGAGCCTCCAACGCCACGCTCGCCTATCTCGATGCCCCCACCGCTCAGGCACTGCGCAACGAGATCCTGGCCAGGGCCGCCGGGCTCCGATCCGATGCCGAGGAGGCACCCGAACGAGTTCTCGTGCAGGTTCCTCCCGGCGATCTCGCCATGTCGCTGCTCCTCCAGAGCACGACGGTGCTGCTTCTGCTGGGCACCGTGTTGCTGATCTCGATGACCGTGGCGTTCGAGGGGTTCGCGGCGCTCGGGATCACACTCGTCACCGGCGGCGTGCCCTTGTTCAACATCGTGACCCAGTTCACCCGATTCCACGGTTTCACCGTGGCCGAGAGCGCCGACGGCCTACGCCTCCGCTACGGGCTGTTCCAGACCACGTCGACGACCGTCCCTCCCGGGCGGGTCCAGGCCGTGGAGTTCGTGGAGTCATGGCTGTGGCAGCGGCTCGGGTGGGTTCGCGTGGAGATCAACGTGGCCGGCACCGCGGGCGGGGATGCGGACGCGCGTTCCCAGGTTCTGCTTCCGGTCGCACCCTGGAACGTCGCCCGTGGGGTGGCGGCGAGGATCATTCCCGGAGTCGACCTCGACGGCGTTCACCTCGAGCCCGCTCCGAGGAGATCGCGCTGGAGATCACCCCTGCAGTGGTCGGTGCTGGCGGTCGGCCATGACGATGCGGTGTTCGTGACCCGTCGGGGTCGGTTGGTCAGACGACACGCCCTGGTCCCTCACGCCCGCACGCAATCGGTGAGGCTGACCCAGGGGCCGTGGGAGAGATGGCTGCGTCTCGCTTCGGTTCACGTCGACTCGACGCCCGGCCCCGTCTCGATCTCGGGACTGCACCTCGACTCGGAACGGGCCCGCCGGATCGCGGAGGACCAGTCCGATCGGGCTCGCGAGGCGCGGCGCCGGGCCGGCCCCGAACGGTGGATGACCTGAACGCCGGCTGGGGTGCCCCCGGGATGCCGAACCGATCGGCACGGGTGCCCCTCAGGAGACGGCGTCGGCCGCCCTCGCTCGACCTCGGCGGATGCGTGTGACGGCAGGACGTCGGCTGCGCGACGACGATCACACGGCCCGTCACCCGGCGCAGTCGCATGGTGGCTCCATCGCTACCGACTGGAGATCAGACATGGACCTGCACGAGATACTCGACACCATCGCCCACCGGATCGTCGCAGAAGGGACCGCATGCGAACGAGATGCGCTCGCCATCCTGGCGGCCGCCGCGTCGACCGCCCGCCCCGGGGCCGCAGCAGCCCTCGTCGATGGGGATTCCCCCGAGATCGCCCGCCTCCGGGCCTTCGGCATCGTCCACGGCGCTGTGCTCGCCGAGATCGCGCCCCGGGGAACACGATCGGATCGCCGCCGAACTGCTGAGTGCCGACCGCTTCGCGGTCGCGGCCTGATTGTTAGGTTGACGACGTGCTCGAGATCCGGTTGATCGGAAAGCCGGCACTCTGTCGGGATGGAGCGGCCATCGCCGGTCCGCGAGGGAACAAGGCGTGGGCGCTGTTGGGCCGACTCGTCCGATCGGCCGATCCGGTGTCCCGCCAGACCCTCGTGGATGAGCTCTTCTCCGAAGCGGACGACCCGATGGGCGCGCTCCGGTGGTCACTGGCCGAGCTCCGACGCCGCACCGGCCTGACCGACGGCTTCGTCGGTAACCCGGTGTCGTCGGATCTCGGCGCCGCCACCGACGTCGATGTCGTGACGGTGGCCCACGGAGAGCTCCCCGCCCAGCTTCCCGAGGGGGAGTTCCTCGAGGGGATCGAGATCAAGGGAGCGCCGGGGTTCGAGTCGTGGCTGCTCGTGGAACGCCAGCGGGTCGCCGGCGAGATCCTCTCGGTGCTGCGCCAGGACACGTTGCGGGCGCTGTCGGGTCGTCGCTTCGACCGGGCGATCGACCTGGCAGGAGCGATGGTGAGGAGGGCTCCATTCGAGGAGGGTCCCCACATTCTGCTCATCAAGTCGTTGGCGGCGTCGGGTGACCCCGACGCCGCCCTCCGGCAGGCGGAGATGACCGAGGCGTTGTTCTCCACCGAGCTCGGTGTGGACGCGTCGCCCGCCGTACGGGCAGCGGCCCGCCCCGCCGTCGCCGGGGCGATACCCGGCGTCTCGGCCCGTGCGTCGGCCGCGTCGCTCCGTGATGCGGGACTGGCGGCGGTGTCCGCAGGTGCGGCCGACGCGGGTATCGAATGCCTGCGAGGTGCGTCCGCGGCCGCCGAGGAGTCCGGCGACCCGGCCCTGCTCGGCGAGTGCCTGATGGAACTGGGAACCGCTCTCGTGCACTCGGTTCGCGGATATGACGACGAAGGGGCGGTGATCCTCGGCCAGGCGACCGAGACCGCGATCGCCGCGGGCGTCGATCTCGTCGCGGCCAAGGCTCTCTCCGAGTTGGCGTACATCGACATCCAGGCGGGCCGTCGGCTCAGCGCCTCGGGATACCTCGATGCGGCAGGGGAGCGGGCCGACGGTGATCCGTCGCTCCTGGCCGGACTGGCCGGGTTCGACGCGATGAACCTGAGCGACTGGGGACGGCTCGATGCCAGCGCCGATCGGTTCGCTGAGGCGCTGGAGTTGTCCAGGAGTGCCGGAGTGGCACGACGGGAGATCTGGAATCTGGGTCTGGGCGCCCGGACCCTGTTCCTGGTGGGACGCGTCGATGAAGCCATCGAATGGGCCCGGCTGTCGGCCGCGTTGGCTGATGAGGAGCGTTGGACGGCGTTCCGTCCGTGGCCCGATGCGTGGCTCGGCCAGGCGCGGCTCGCCAGCGGCGAGAGCCCTGCCGCCGTCCGCACCGATGTCGAGGCGACATTCGCACTGGCCCGCCACCTGAACGACCCGTGTTGGGAGGGAGTCTCGGCCAAGGTCCTCGGGCTCACCTACGTCGCGGAGAACGACTTCGAGACCGGTCTCGGGTGGCTGGCGAACACGGGCGAGATGTGTGGACGGGTGACCGATTCGTACACGTGGCTCGAGACCGAGATCCTCGTCACCGAGGCTCAGGCGGCCATGGAGGCCGGCGACCGCGACCGGGCCGATTCCGTGGCGCGTCGAGCGGTGGGAGCTGCGGCCATGGGCACGATGGATGGCCTCCTGGAGCGTGCCGTGGACGTGCTGGCGGCGGCCGGCGGCTGACTGAGCGGCCCCACCCGCGACGCCGGCGCGTCGACCAGCGGCATCGAACGCGTTGGTAGCGTTCCGCCATCCGCGATCAGTTCCTGTCCGGCGCCGAGGTGGTGAGAAGCGCCGTCTCGGGCGAGGAGTTGGCTGCGGCATGGTCCCATCCTTCGGTGCTCGAGGGCCAGAGCATCGGATCGCTGGTGGGTCACCTCGCCCGTGGCTCGGTCTGGGTGGTCGAGGACTATCTCGACCGGTCGGTGCCCGACCCCGGTGAGGTCGGCGTGCAGAGCGCGGCCGCCTACTTCACCACCGTGGGGGACACCCTGACCGAGGCCGATCACGCAGCGATCAGGACACGGGGCGCCGATGTCGCCGCCTCAGGACACCCGAGAGTGGTCGAGCAGCTGTCGGGCGCCATCGACCGGCTCGCAGCACGGTTGCCCGGCGAGCCGTCCGATCGGGCGATCGCCGTGTTCGGCGGCACGGTGATGAGGCTCGACGACTACCTGGTGACCCGAATCGTCGAACAGGTCGTTCATCTCGACGATCTCGCCCGGTCGCTGGGCATCGGGACGTGGGTCAACCCGCCCGGCGCCGAGGAACTGGTGGTTGCGTGCGGTGCGGACATCGGCCGCGCCAGGCGCGGTGACCGGGCGATGGTCCGCGCCCTGTTCCGTGGTGACGTGGCCGGAGTGCTCCCGGTGCTGTGATCCTGCGGGCACACCTGGGTCATGTCACTGGAGTCCATCGACCATGTACAACTCGCCATGCCGCCCGGTCAGGAGGCATCAGCGGTCGCGTCCTATCAGGGCCTGCTCGGTCTCGCCCACGTGCCGAAGCCGGCTCCCTTCGCGACCGCGGAGGATGCTGGTTCGAGAACGGTTCGGTGAAGGTGCATGTCGGCGTAGAGGAGGGCTTCCGGCCCGCTCGGAAGGCTCACCCGGCGTTCGTGGTGTCCGACCTCGGCGCGCCGTCGCTCGACCGGACCACGGTCAGTCGACGCGGCCGAGCTTGTCGTACAGGTCGGGAAACGTGCCGTTGGGGTCGAGGCGAGACTTGGCCTCGACGTAGCGGTCGCGGTCGTAGATCTCCCAGAAACGATCCCGCTCGTAGTGGTTGCGGCCGATGAGGGTCTTGATTCCCCCCAGCCGGAAGGTCTCCTCTTCGAGGAGAACCGAATAGTCGCGGTGTCGTTCGTTGTTGCGCTTCCCGTACACCGCGCAGTCGATCAGGAGTTCTCCGTCCGCGGTCCCGTCGGTGATCGCCGATCCCAGCCAGGGGTACAGCGCCGGGGGCCGGTAGGGCACGACCCAGAGCGGCCAGAAATCGAACACCCGCCCGTACCACTCCCAGAACTCGGCGAAACGCCTCTGGGGTAGGAACACATCGCACACGACGTCGGGTCGCCGGCTGACGAGCCGTTGAGCCCGTCCGACCCGGTTCGCCCATCGGATCAGGTTCGTCGACCCGAGGAACTGCCGACCGAGGACACGGCGGAACCAACGCCACTGGAGAGGCGGCACGGTGGCGGTCAGCCAGTGGCATTCGGTGTCATAGCGGAAGAAGTAGTCCTCGGCGCGAAGGAGATCGGTCCGTCGCCGCTCGACCGAGCGGTAGTAGATGTCCTCGCCCGAGTAGTCCGACGGGGTGTCGTCGCCGGGGTCATCGGTGAAGGTGCCGAGACACAGCGTGAGATGGTCGGGTCCGAAGACGATCCCGTCGACGAGGTCGTGGGGGGCGTCGGTATCGGTGCGACAGGCGTCCACCAGCGCGGCCTCGAACTCGTCGAAGCGGGTGAACGTCCGATAGTCCATCCGAACGAACCGAGCTGCGGGAACGAGGGTGAAGGTGGCGGCTGTGAGCACCCCGAGCGTTCCGTAGGAGCCGTGGACGTGATGGAAGAGCTCCGGATCGTCAGTCCCCGACAGATGGTGCACCGTGCCATCGCCGCCGACGACCTCGTAGGACAGGCAGTTGTCATGGAAGCCGCCGAGACGGAAGGACATCGATTCCACCGAGCAACCTGCAATGGCCCCGCCGACGGTGATGCCCGACAGCTCGGGAACGACGGCCGGTGCCAACCCGTGAGGAAGCGTGGCCGCCACCAACTCGGCGAAGGTGACCCCGGGTTCGCAGGTGCAGACGGCGGACACCGGATCGATCGAGATGATGTTCGTGAGGGTCGACGCATCGATCGCGACCGAGGAGAAGCGACGATCACCCGGCAGCGGAACGACGTGGTGGACTCCGCCCTTGTCGATGTGCGCCGGTGCGTCGGTGGGGTTCCGGGCAGCGAGGGATTCGGCGATGCGAGCGACCCGCTGGTCATGAGCGGTCGTCGTCGACAAGGTGACGGTGGACATCGGCTCATCGTTGCAGATGGCGCGGCGCCGTGTGGGAAGGTGTCGTCATGAGTTCCCCGGTCGGCACGAGCGAGCAGGGCTTCGAGTGCCCGCGGTGCGGGATCGCGGCCAACGCCGAGTTCTACGGACCGTGCGGAAATTGTCGCAACGAGCTGAGGGCCACTTTCGCCGGAGGTGCCCGTGACGTGACGGCTGTGGCCTACGAGCCGAAGATGAACGTGACCCCCAACGCCGTGGCGCTCAAGGACGACTGAGTCCGAGGCGGATTCCCCTCAGCCCACGCCTCGGAGCCCCGCCCAGGCGAGGCGGCTGATGTCGGCGGCCAGAGTGGGTGCATCGACGGCGACGTCATTGGCGAGCCAGTAGCGGCAGGCGCTCTCGGCCATGCCCACGATGGCGTTGCCGAGCACGAGGCGGTGATCAGGCGGCAACGACTCAACAGTGATGTGGTGGGCGACGATCTCCGCGATCGACGACTCGACGCGTCGGGCCTCGTCGGCGAATTCGGGATCCCGGCGAGTGTCGTTGCCGAACAGGACGTGGAAGGCATTGCTGTTCTCCGCGACCCAACCGAAGTAGGCGCCGAATCCCGCTTCGATCTGTTGTCGGGGGCCGCCGGCCTCCGCCGTCGCCTTGGCGACCGTGTCGTGGAGGTCGGCTCCGATCTCACACAGCACGGCCCGGTACAGGTCACGTTTCGACTCGAAGTGCTGATACAGCACCGGTTTGGTGACCCCGGCCGCCGAGGCGATGCAGTTCATCGACGACTCGTGGAATCCCTCGATGGCGAATACGTCGGTGGCCATGGAAATGAGCTGCCGTCGCCGCTCTGCAGCAGGAAGTCGCATGAACCGCCGAAGCTACCAGAGGCTCCTCGCGTGACGACAGGCCGACATCGGGGGCCCGGGGCGATCCCGAGGCGTGGATAGCGTGGACGGGATGTTCACCGTCAGTGGCTCTTCCCGCGTGACCTCCTGGTCCGTCGCCGTCGCCGTCGCCGGCGTCCTGATCGCAGCCGTCGGTTGTGCATCGGACGCCGACACCGGATCGACCACCGATCCGGTCTCGGAGGTGGGGGATCCGACGACGTCGGTCGCTGCGGCGGACACCACCGAGGTGCTCGCGACCGCGGCGCCCCCGACGTTGCGCAGCTTCGCGACGCCCTCCGATGCCGGAAAGGCGCTCTTCGCGGCATGGGTGGCGGGGGACTCCACGGCGGCGGTGGGGCTGGGCCCCGACACCGACATCTTCGCCCTGTTCGCTCTGCCCGCTGGTCCCAGCGCGAAGAATCGGGGATGCGACGCCGGTGAGTTCGGATCCGCGTCGTGCTTCTTCTCGAACGGGCAGGGGGGCGTGAACGTCACGTTGGCGCCCGGTCCGGACGGTTGGCAGATCTCGGCGATCGCCCCGTTCTGAGCCCGGCCTGCAGGAGTGCGCGGCAGCCGCGGTGGCCGTCGCGTCAGTAGCGGAACGCTTCGCCGCGTTCTTCGCGCTCGGCCATCTTCACTCCGTAGCCGAAGATCGTGGCGGGGATGAGGGTGAGACCGCTGAGCACCAGGCATCCGATGATGATCCCCACGGCGACGGAGCCGAAATTCGACAGCACACCGATGACGAACACGACGATGGCGACGAGGATCGCGCCGTAGCCGATCCGCTTCCCGATCGCGCACCAGCGTCGAACCTGGGCGCGACGGTGCTCGATGCGGGCATCGTCGGGGGTCGGCGTCCGGTCGCTCATCGCCTCAGCATGGCCCAGCGGACCATGGGGTCAGTAGTCGTCGACATCGACGTCGACATCGGGCGGGAGCTTCGGCCGGTAGCGCATCGAGGGGTGCATTCCCGGTCCTCGGCGCGGCGCAGGCCCTCGGCCGAGCGGCGCGATGTCGCGGCGGTAGTCGGTCGATGCGTGAGTACGGATCCTCCGGCCCCGAACCGCGGCGGCTGCGAGGAAGAACAGCCCGGTCAGCATCACCAGATCGGAGATCGACAGGACCTGGCGGGTGGGCAGGGGAATCACCTCGCCGAGGAATCGGAGCGAATCGTCGGAGTCCGCGACGTGACGAGGGCCCGACACGACGACGGCTGTGTCGCCGTTCTCGACGAGACCCGCGGTGTCGAGCGCCCACAGGCTGGTGGGCATTCCGCCGTTGAGCAGGGTCGGGATGAGGTTGAACACGAGTCCGACGCCGATCAGAGCCATTCCCGGGATCCGGATGTTCGCCCACACGACCACGAGGCCGAGCAGACAGGCGATGACGTGAGCCCAGGTGGTCCATCCGCCTCCGGTGGAGACGACCCTCACCAGCACCTCGAGGATCACGGCCGTCACGGCGATGGGGAATCCGGCGATGCGAAAACGGGCCAGACGATCGATGCTGCCGCCCATGCGCACACCGAGGAGGATTCCGCCCGCCAGGGCGAGGAGGGTGGGCACCAGCGCCATCGGGCGATCGTAGCGACCCGTTCCCGGTCCTCGACGCCCATCGGGCGGCCACTCGCGTCCTAGGGTCGTTCCATGACGGACGAACTGCTCTACGAGGTCGACGACGGCGTGGCGACGTTGACCATCAATCGACCCGAGCGTCGCAACGCGTTGTCGTGGCCGGTCATCTCCGGGCTGAGGCAGCGGACGGCGGAGGCCAAGGCGGACGAGAACGTGCGCGTGGTCGTCGTCGAGGGAGCGGGGGACAAGGCCTTCTGTGCCGGAGCCGACCTGGGCGGCATGGCCGACAACGCGTCGTCTCTCGAGGTTCACGAGGCCCGCGGCGAGCTGGCGAGGCTGTTCACGGACTTCTACACGCTCGGGAAGCCGACCATTGCCAAGGTGAGGGGCTTCTGCCTCGCCGGGGGGTTCGGCCTGGCCCTCTCGTGCGATCTGGTGGTCGCGGCCGACGACGCGGTGTTCGGCACGCCGGAGATCAACGTCGGGCTCTGGCCGTACATGATCACCGTTCCCGCTGTGCCGTGCGATGCCGCCGAAGAAGGCGCTGGAGTTGATGATGACGGGCCGACGCATCGACGCGGCGGAAGCCGATCGGTTGGGGGTCATCTCACGGCTCGTGGCTCCGGCGGACCTCGATGCCACGGTGGCCGACGTGTCGGCCGAGTTGGCGGGGAAGTCACCCTCGGTGATGAAGCTGGGCCGAGACGCCTTCTATTCGGTGTGGGACCAGAGCGCCGCGGATGCCCTCGCCCAGTTGCACCCGTTGTTGACCCTCAACACCTCGCTCGAGGACACCGCGGAGGGCATCGCGGCCTTCATCGAGAAGCGCGAACCTCGCTGGACGGGGCGCTGAGGTCGTCGAGCAGCATCCGCGAGAGACAGTCTCCCAACCATTCCTCGTAGCGCCGGGGTGACATGCTGCGATCGGCCGTCATCAGGATGTACAGCTCAGGGCTGCACAGTGACCAGAGGGTGTCGGCCGCGTCACCGGTCGACCGGTCGGTGCGGAGCCGGCCTGTCGACGCCAGGTCGTCGGCGAACGTCGCCATGTTGGCGGCGCGCCGTTCGGCGATCTCCGTCCACACCGCTCGGGCCTCCGGGTCGGTCGCGGATGCGTCGCGAAGCGCGACCAGCAGCGGTGCCAGGCGGGCATGGATGTCGCGGACGGCAGCGGCGTAGATCGTCAGCTTGGCGGCGGCATCGGGTTCGCGGTGTATCGCCCTGACGTAGTCGCGCTCCTCGGCGGCAACGGGTCGGTCCGTCCCGGAGATGGCCTGTTCGATCAGCTCGCGGAGGAGCACGGGCTTGCGGCCCACCAGTTCGTAGACGGTGTCGACACTCGCGCCCGCATCCGTCGCGACGGCCGCGACGGTCGTCGCGGCGATATCCGTTCGCCACGAAGAGCTGCCGTGCCGAATCGAGGATCCGCTGCCTCGTGGCGTCGGACGCCGCCTTCCGGCCGGGGGAGTCGTAGGAGCGTTTCTTGACGGTGCGGCCCATCGTGACATAATTTCATCCGATGACACTTCGGACCAAATGATCGGACGGCGACGATGACCTACGCATACACACAGGACGTTCCCATCGATGCGGGGTTCTACTCGCGAATTGTCGAAGGAGTCGGCACCGACCCGCCGGAGGGATTCATCGTCCACCTCGCCATCGAACGTCCCGAGGGAGGGCTGCGCTACATCGACGTCTGGAGGTCCGAAGAGGACTGCGACCGCTTCACCGAGGACCGTCTCCATCCCGTGGTGCACGGGCTTCTGAGCGAGGTCTTCGGCGATGAGCTACCCGCCGAGCCGCCGCGGACCCCGATCTCGGTCGTGCACGTCTGGCAGGCCTGATCGACGGGGTGGCTCAGCCACCCGGGGGCTAGTGGTCGACTCGGTCGTCGCTCGTGATCCGCTCGACGAACTGGCGGCGACCCTGATCGAGGATCCAGTTGTGCCCGAATTCGACCAGGGGCCGGGCGACCGCGCCGTATCCGCGCAGGACCCGGTTCGTGGGGCGGAGATCGGACACCAGACGCGCGGAAGTTCCCGTGGGGCTCTCTGCCATCGTCAGCACGGCTGTCCCCCCGATGTCCCCGGTGATCGTCGACGCCACGCGGCGGGCCGTCTGGACGTCGTCGAGACGCACGTCGAAGCGCACCCGGTAGGGCAGGGGCGGTGAGACCTCACACGACCAGCGTTCGTCCGCAACGAATCCGTCGCCGGGCTCGAAACGACGCAACCACGGCCACCACTGCGTATAGGAGCCGGTCGCGCTCAGGTGGTCCCACAACTCGCCGGGGTCCATGTCGAAATGCCAGCTCCGATCCGAGAGAAACGTCGTGCGACCCACGCCGACAGTCTGGCCGCTTCCGCCGTTCGTCGCCGTGGAACGTCGGCGCCCGCTCTGGAACCCGCGTCGGCGGCGCTAGTTTGCGGGCGTCCGCACTGAGGGGGTCACATGGCCGAGGTCGACGAACGACACAATTGGGCGCCGTTGCTGGCCGACCTCGAAGAGCGGAGGGATCGTGCTCTCGCCATGGGAGGCGAGGAGCGGGTCGAGCGCCAGCGGAGCCTGGGCAAGCTCCCCGTGCGGGAGCGCCTCGAGCGTTTCGTCGACCCGGGATCGTTCGTCGAGTACGGCCAGCTCGCCGACCACATGGACCCGGGGTATGCCGCAAAGGGGCACTTCGCCGCCGACGGGTGCATCACCGGCATCGGGGAGATCGACGGTCGGCGGGTCGCCGATCTGCGCCTACGACTTCACGGTGATGGCCGGATCGATGGGTGCCGTCAACGAGTACAAGGTGACCCGGCTGCGCGAGCTGGTGCTGCGACAGCGCATCCCGATCGTCTGGCTGCTCGACTCCGCCGGCGCCCGGGTCGGCTCGTCGACCGGTTCGACCTTCGCGGGTGCGGGGGCGCTGTTCCGCGAGCAGGTGCGCCTCTCGGGGGTGGTGCCCCAGGTGGCGGCGCTCATGGGCCACTGCGCGGCCGGCACCGCCTACATCCCGGCGCTCGCCGACGTGATCATCATGGTCAAGGGCATCTCGTCGATGGCGCTGGCCGGCCGCCACCTCGTCAAGGCGGCCACCGGCGAGGACGTCACCGAGGAGGAGATGGGCGGCTCGGAGGTCCACACCAAGGTCTCCGGGCGTGGCCGACGTCGAGGTCGCCGACGACGACGAGTGCCTCGCCGCGGTCCGCGACTACCTCGTCGCTACTTCCCGTCGAACAACACCGAGGAGCCGCCGGTCGCGAGCACCGACGATCCCGATCGACAGGCGGTCCGAAGACCTCTACGACATCGTCCCCACCGCGCCGCGGCCGCGCCTACGACATGCACAAGGTGATCGCCTCGATCGTCGACGACGGCGAGACCTTCGAGATGAAGGCGGCCTGGGCCCGCAACATCGTCACCACCTTCGCCCGCATGGGCGGCCAGCCCGTGGGCATCGTCGCCAACCAGCCGATGGTCCTGGGCGGTGCCCTCGACGTGAACTCCGCCGACAAGGCCGCCCGGTTCGTCTGGCTGTGCGACGCGTTCGGCATCCCGCTGGTGTATCTCCACGACGTGCCCGGGATTCGTCGTCGGCACGGTCGTCGAGAAGCAGGGGATCATCCGTCACGGGGCCAAGATGCTCTTCGCCATCTCCGAGGCCACGGTCCCCAAGATCTCGGTCGTGCTGCGCAAGAGCTACGGCGCCGGCTACTTCGTGATGAACGGCCTGGCCTACGAGTGCGACTACCTGGTGGCCTGGCCGACCGGCGGAGATCGCGGTGATGGGTCCCGACGGCGTGGTCAACATCACCATGCGCAAGGAGCTCGAGGAGGTCCCCGAGGGCACGGAGCGCGACGCCAAGCGGATCGACCTGGCCGAGATGATCCGAGAGAACATCGACCCCTACGTCGCCGCCGGCCACGGCTCAGGTCGACGACGTCATCGACCCGGCCGAGACCCGCGCCGCGATCATCGCGGGGCTGCACGCCAACCGCACCAAGCAGGTGCCGCGCCCGTGGCGCAAGCACGGAGTGCTGCCGGTCTGACGGCGCTCACATCAACCGGCTGATCAGATGAGCGACGGGTCGGTGACGATCTCGATCAGCGCCGGCCCCTGCGTCGCCGAGCGCCCGGTCGAGCGCGTCGGCGAGCTGATCGGGTTCGGTCACCCGGATTCCGAGTCCCCCACACAGCTCGGCGAAGGCCGCGAAGTCGGGGTTGTGCAGCCCGGTCTGCCAGACATCGAAGTGAGCCGACTCGCTGCTCCTTGCTGATCTTGCCGAGTTCGCTGTTGTTCGAGCAGCACGTGGGTGATGTCCATGTCGTGGCGCGACCGCGGTGGTGAACTCCATGGCGTACTGACCGAAGCCACCGTCGCCGCTGACGCCGACCACCTGACGGTCGCCGCCGACTGCGGCCCACGCTCCCATCGCCGCCGGGAAGGCGAACCCGATCGACCCGAGGTAGCCCGACATGAGGATGTCCTGGCTGCCCGAGACCTCGAAGTACCGACCGAACGAATAGGTGTTGTTGCCGACGTCGACGGCGATCACGGCATGGGGATCGACGGCCTCGGGAGTGCGGCGAACACCGCGGCCGAGCCGAGGCCGAGGGGTGGTGTCGGCCTGGCGGCTCTGTTTCTCGATGCGCCAGAGGCCACGCCGCTCGGCCACCTCTCCTCGGCCATGGTGGCCGCTCGACTGCGAGCCTCGAGCCCGGTGAGCAGTGAGCGATGTCACCGCGGCGTGGCCCGAGGACCCCGACGGTCACCGAGTGGAACCGACCGATGGCCATGGGGTCGAGGTCGATCTGGACGATCGGTTTGTAGTCGGCGATGCCGGTGTGGTTCGAGAAGCTCGCACCGATGGCGACAACCGGTCGGACTCGTTCATGAACCATGACGCCACCGGGGTTCCGGAGCGACCCAGGACGCCACACGAGAGGGGGTGGTCATCGGCGATGAGGCCCTTGGCCTTGAAGGTCGTGGCCACCGGCGCGCCGAGGTGGTCGGCGAGGGCGCACACCGAGTCCATCGAGTGACGTGCACCGTTGCCGACGATGATCATCGGCCGGCGCGCGATCCGCCATGGCGGCGACGGCCGCCCGCAGCGCTTCGGTGGGCGGTCCGATCGCGTCGTCTCCCATGCGGCCGTCGGGGCCCGCGGCCGCCGCGTCGTCACCGACCCTCTGGACCTGCACCTCGTCGGGGAACACGAGATGAGCGACGTCACGATCGACGATGGCGGTCTTCATGGCCAGGGAAGCCAGCTCGGCATGGCGCGACTCCGCCTGGAGCGTGGCGCTGTAGCGGCGCCACGTCGGCGAACGCCGCGGACAGGTCCACGTCCTGGAAGGCGCCCCGCCCTCGAACCGAGGACGGCACCTGGCCCGAGAGGGCCAGGACCGGAGCCCGGTCGACCTTGGCGTCGTACAGGCCGGTCAGCAGGTTGGTCGATCCTGGCCCCGCGATGCCCAGGCAGCCGGCCGGGCCGACCGGTGAGCTTGCCGAACGCGGTGGCGGCGAACGCCGCCGCTCCTTCGTGACGGATACCGATGTAGGTCAGGTCCCCGCGCTCTCGGCGGATCGCAGCGCGTCGGCGAGACCCAGGTTCGAGTGGCCGACCATGCCGAAGACGTGGGTGAGGCCCCAGTTCGACCAGGGTCTCGACCACGACGTCGGCGACGGTCCGGCCCCGGGGCTCCTCGTCGGGAAGTTCGACGTGGACGGCCCCGTCGCGGATGTCGGTGGCGAAACACGGCGGAGCATCGGAGAACCCCTCGGGTGGTCGGCCGTCGAAGGGTGAGTAGTCGTAGCCGTGCCACGGGCAGCGCAACCAGCCGCCTTCGATCGTCCCTTCGCCGAGCGGCCCGCCCTGGTGGGGACAGGCGTTGTCCAGCACGCCGACCGAGTCGCCCACCCGGCTCACCGCCAGGGACCGGGTGCCGATCGTGACGGTGGTGACCCGACCGTCGCCCAGTTCGTCGAGTTCGGCCAGCCGGTGCCACGTGGTGGACCCTGTCGGGGGAGTCGTCACGCCGTCGGTCATGAGTCTGCTCCCGGTGAGTGGATTCCCCCGAAGGCCACGCCGCTGAGCGCGGCCATGTCCCGGTCGAAGGTGGTGAGGTCGTCGATGTCGAATCCCGACAGTCGGTCGTGACCGCACGCCCGGGCCATGACCGTCATCAGGTCGCTCGTGGCCTCGAGGAACCGGGTCAGGCGTTGAGCCCGCCTCGTCGATGACGAGTCGGAACCGCAGATCCTCGCGCTGGGTCGCGATCCCCACGGGGCAGTTGTTGGTGTTGCAGGCCCGCATGCCGAGACACCCGATGGCCTGGAGCGCCGGCGTTCGACACGGCGATGGCGTCGGCGCCGAACGCCAGGGCCTTGATCATGTCGGCGTGGGTTCGCAGTCCTCCGGTGACGATGAGGGTGATACCCGCACCGATCGAGTCGAGGTGCCGGCGCGCTCGGGCCAGGGCCGGGATCGTGGGCACCGAGATGTTGTCGCGGAACAGCGCCGGCGCCGCCCCTGTGCCGCCGCCGCGACCGTCGAGGATGACGTAGTCGACCCCGATGGCCACAGCGACGTCGAGATCGGCTTCGATGTGCTGGGCAGACAGCTTGGCGCCGATGGGTATGCCACCGGAGACCTCCCGCACCCGGGCCGCGACGTCCCCGAAGTCGTCGACGGTGACGAGGTCGGGAAACGTCGCGGGCGAGACGGCGGGCGTACCGGGCTCGAGGTCCCGCACCTCGGCGATGCGCCCGACGACCTTGTTGCCGGGCAGGTGTCCGCCGGTGCCGGTCTTGGCCCCCTGGCCGAACTTGAAGTGAAAGGCCTGGACGTCGGCCAGCTTGTCGAACGAGAACCCGAATCGTCCCGATGCGAGTTCGTACAGGTAGTGGGAGTTCTCGGCGTGTTCCTCGGGCAGCATGCCGCCCTCACCCGAGCAGATGCCGGTACCGGCGGCCTCGGCGCCTCGGGACAGGGCGATCTTGGCCTCCGCGGACAACGCGCCGAAGCTCATGTCGGACACGAACAGCGGGATATCGAGACGGAGCGGGAGAGCCGCGTCGGGGCCGATGGTGACGGAGGTGTCGACGGGGTCGTCGTCGAGCAACGGCCGCCGGGCGAGCTGCGCGGTCACGACCTGAATGTCGTCCCAGAGCGGAAGGGAGGCAGCAGGGACTCCCATGGCGACCATCGGCCCGTGATGACCGGCGTCGCCCAGCCCGTGGGCGGCCAACTCGCGGATCTCCGCGACATGGGGTTCGTCGGGGGTTCCGTGAGGGTCCTGGTAGGCGCCCTGGTAGGCGTCGCGATCGAAGGGTTGGGGATGGTCCATCCGCCACGCCTCGATCTCGTCGCGGTCGACCCACAGATCGCCGCCCTCCACCCACGAGGTGAACAGGTGGAGGCGCTCGTTGTTGTCATAGGCGGAGATGCCGGTGCGGAGTCGGTAGTCCCATCCGTGCAGTCCGCAGACGAGATTGTCCCCCTGCACGGGGCACGTGGCGTCGGACAGCAGCGCCCCACGATGGAGGCATCGCCCGTAGAGGACGGAGTGCTCGTCGTCGAAGCGGACGACGACCAGATCGACCCCTTCGACGAGGAAGCCGTGAGGGGTGCGGTCGCCGAGGTCGTCCCAGGCGGTGAGGGCGTGTGGTGTCATCTGTGGTGCGAACCCTTCATGTCGTCATTCGATTCCGGGTGGACGCTCGCCGTCGGCCCGTGATGCGTCGTCGGGTGCCGACCGGCGGTCACTGCGGCTCGGCGGTGCAGACCCCGCCGTCGCACACGTCGATGACCACGCCGTCGGGTCGGAGGAATCGGGTGATCTGGGCGATGGCCATGGGGTCGACCCGTGGGTCCTCGTGAGGATCGGCGCCTTGCGTGGGCGTGGTGTTGCCGAGCGGCGGAGGCACCGCCCCGCTGTCCCACATGACGATCGCCGATCCTCGGTGGGGATAGGTGATCTCGGGAATACCCCAGAACACCTCCTTGTCGGCGATGCGCCCGTCGGTGAGCACGGGCCGGTGACCCGCCGCCCCGATGGTGCGGGCCTCGATCTCGGTGGCCACGTTCGCCACCTGATGGTCGCCGAAGGCCTCGTGCAACAAGACCACGTGATCGGGTGTGTCGGGGTAGGGGTTCGCGGTCAGGTGTTGGAGGTGGCCGTTCGCCTCGCCGCGGTCCCACAGCATCTGGATCAACTGGATCACCAGGATCCGGTCGGCGGGGTCCGGGTAGGACGGATCGAGGACGAGGCGGAACTCGTCGAAATCGACACTGCGGTCCAACAGCAGGCTGTAGTTGGCCCCCGGAACACCGAGCACGGCCCGGGTCCAGTCCTGGGCGACCGCGGTGGTGGCGGCTCCCATGATCCCGCCCTGGGAGATGCCGTAGTAGTAGAGCTCGTCGGTCAGGAGAGGCGTACCGTCCTGCTGGAACGCAGGATCCGAACCGAGTCCGTCGGGGTGGATCATGAGTCGACCGAGGAAGAGCGTGTTCAGGTGGCCCTGATGCAGTCGATCGGCCAACGTGTCGAAGTTGGAGACGTTGCCGAGGATCGTCGCCGCGTTCACCACGTCGCCGGCGGACATCCCGATGAGATCGGTCCCGCAGAACACGGTGTTGGAGTCGGCTGCGACCGGCCCCGCGCCACCCGGCACCTGGTTGGAGGTCCCCAAAAGGCCGTGGCCGTAGACGCCACTGCGGGCGGGGGTGTCCGTGGAGGCCGACGTGGGAATGATGCAGACGAACCTGGCCCTGAAGTTCGCGGTCGGCGTTGCGCACCGGGAGACCGTCCTCTCCCAGGGTGAACCGGGAGCCGGGCTCTCCTTCCCCGGTGAGGAACAGAGGAACCTCGTAGGACCCCGACACCTCCGTGGCGATGCCGTCGCGTTCGGATCGGGTGACCCGCTCGACGGTGAATCGGGGCGCCGAGTCACCCAGCTCGGCGAAGGCGCGGTCCCGCACCGCCAGGAGGCGCTCGGAGTTGTTCTCGGTGCTGGCGACGGTGAAGTCCCAGGCGACGACGAGGTCGTCGCGTGGCATGCCCGCATCTGCGAGGTGATCGAACAGCTCCTCCATGTGCCCCCGGCGACTCTCGACCGCTTCGACCTCGGTGCGGAGCCGGTCGCGGTACGCCCGGAACGTGTCGGTCGGCTCGATCGCAACGCCCGACGAATCGACGAGGCCCCCGAGCCCGACCACGATGCGGTGGCCCTCGGGAAGCGAGACGGCCGGTCGGATGAGGAGCGTCGCCCCGCCGGGTTCGTCGGCGCGGCTGTCGAGCTCCGCCCAGTGCGCGATCCGCTCCGACGACGTCGCGTCCCACATCACGATCGGGCTGTCCTCGTCGAGCGATGCCTCCATGTCGGTGATCGGAGCGGCCCCCGACGCCGCCAGATCGAGATCGGGGATCATCAGGATCGCTGCAGCGCCGGTACTGAAGCCGTCGGATCGGTTCCATTCGGTGGGGTCGATGTGGGTGCCCTTGGCGTTGGCGGGCAGTGACTCGGCCGTGAGGTCCACGCGCCGTCCGGTCGGCGTGTCGGGGTCCTCGACGCTGAAATGATCGTTGGGGAAGGGATACAGGCAGCCCTCGGCGATGGGGTCGCACCGGTCCGGGTCGTCGACGGTGAGATCGATGTCGCCGGCGAACTCGGGTTGTGTCGTGGCGGACGGCCCGTCCGCCACGGTGTCGGTTGCGCACGCCGCCGATGCCACCAGCGCATGCGATGGTGATGGCCTGGCCCACGTTGTGCCCGATGCCCACGATGACGTTCCACCCCCGTCGACGACGTGACGGGCACGCTACCAAGGCGGCGGTGGCGGGCCCGGCGGTGTAGAACGGTTCCTCATTCGACGACATGGCGCGCCCGGTTCGCCGACGGTGCGTCGGGGAGGTCACTGTGATCGAGGTGCGGGCGGAGATCACCGCCAACGTGTGGCAGGTGAGGGTCGAGGCCGGCCAGACCGTCGAGGCCGGAGCGGAGCTGGTGATCCTCGAGTCGATGAAGATGGAGATCCCCGTCGAGGCGCCGGTCGGGGGAGTGGTGACGGCGATCCACGTCGAACCCGATTCCCAGGTGACCGAAGGAGATCTCGTGGTCACGATCGAGGAGACCACGGCGTGAGCCTCGTCGTCGGTGTCGAGGACCGAGTGGCGACGATCGCCATCGACCGACCGGCCCGCCGCAACGCTCTCGATCACGACACCGTCGTGGCGCTCGACGAGGCGCTGACGGCCGCGCTGACGGCCGGTGCCAGAGCTGTGGTGGTGACCGGAACCGATGGTCACTTCTGCGCAGGTGCCGATCTCACCGAGCTGGAGGACATCGCCTTCACGCGCCGACTGAGAACCATGCTCGACACCCTGGCCGAGGCCCCGGTGGTCACCGTCGCCGCGGTGTCGGGTGCATGCATGGGGTTGGGGATGCAGTTGGCCCTGGCGTGTGATCTGAGGGTGGCGACCGACGACGCCTATTTCGGGGTTCCCGTCGCCAAGTTGGGTCTCATGGTCGACCATTGGACCCTTCAACGACTGGCCACGACCTTCGGTGCGGGCGCGGCGCGGCACATGACCCTGACCGCGGCGATCCTCGATTCCGACGACGCCTGGAGGCTGGGGTTCATCCAGCAGCGGGGCGACCTGGTCGCGGCTCAGGCGCTGGCGCAGCCGCGCCACCGATCTGGCGCCGCTGTCCATCAGCGGATCGAAGCTCGGACTGAATCGCCTCGAGCGCGACCTGGCGGACGCTGACTACCAGGCGGCGTTCGAGGCCGCGTGGGCGAGCGAGGACCTCGCCGAAGGACGCTCTGCCTTCGGCGATCGACGCGAGCCCGACTTCAAGGGCCGCTGAGGGGCGCCGTCGGGCTCGTCGTCGAGGGTGAGCCGTCGGCGACCGTGGTCACTTGCCCGAATTGCGGACCGAACCGGTGGTCACGCCACCGTTGACGCGGAATGCCGAACAGATCACCGTTCGGTCGTTGTCGGCACGCCACGACTCCGCCGTCGGCCAGTACGTCTGGATGTCGTAGGTCGACGTCTCCCATGGAGTGCCGATGAAGGCTTCGAACGAGGCGAAGCACAGTTCCTCGGAGCGATTGGCGACGGTGAGGTCGCCGGGGTAGTCGGCGCCCCTACCGGTCGGGATGTCCGCGTCGAAGGTCGTGGTGTCGTACACCTCGTGGGTGTGGGCGTCCTCACAGGGCACGACCAGCACGGCGAACGGCTGTTGAGCCGGCTCGGGTATCTCGGAGAAGCACTGACCGACGAGCAGCACGTTGATCTCGGTGATCGTCCCCGGGGGAAGGGTCGTGGTGACCGCCTCGGTCGTCGTGGTGTTGGCCGCCTCGTCCGAACCCGACGAGCACCCGGCCGCGAGCCGCGCCGAGGACCGCACATGCGAGGGCGACGGGGTGGGTCCGGGGGGTCCAGCTCACGGGCGACACTCTAGGGTCCGGCCGTCAACGCGTCGTCGACGGACCGGTCGCCCGTGGGCCGCTCCGAGTCGGTCAGTCGACGATGCGTTGACGGATGGCCCGACCCGTGATCTCGGTCGGGCGAATGAGCACCCAGTGGACGCGGAGATCGGGACGCGACCACGGTCGAATCGGCAGCCCCTCGAGGGCGGCGATGGTCGACTCGTCGATCACTTCTTCGGCGATCCCCTTCAGCAGCACGCTGAATCCGTTGTGCTCGATGGCATTCCACCCGTCGATCTCCAGACAGACCGGCCGGCCCAGCATCGCCGCGCTGAGCTTCGATCCGTGCGCGGTCCGGAAGACGACCTTGTCGTCGTGCCACAGGAAATTGATGGGGAGGATCACCGGCTCACCGGCATCGACGAACCCCAGCCGCCCGATGGGAGCGGCACGGAGCCGACGACCGCAGTCCTCGGGGCCGAGAACCTCGAGGCCGGCCCAGTCGACGGGTGCGTCGGAAGAGGCGTCGTCCATGGCCGGGGTCAGTCCCGGACTCGCCGGAGCAGCGACTCGGTGGCGTCGTCGAAGGCAACTCGCAGATCGCCGACTGCGTTGCGGACGCTCTCGGTGACGCTGCGGGAGGCTGACGCGGAGTCGGTTCGGATCCGTTCGAGCTGCTGGCGGGTCTCCGTCCACACTCCGTCGAGGCGGTCGAGCGCCGCCTTCACGTCGTCCTGGGCCTCCATCCTCGCCAACGATGCCTGAACTCTGAGGTCGTCGATCCGGGCACGCATGAACGACATCTCCGCGTCGACCACTCCTCCTTCGAGATCCGCCATGCGAGCCTCGAGGTCTGCGAGGCGATCTTCGATACTGGTGCTCATGGGCACTCCCTTCGTCGGTGGCCGGATCGTGCCATCGATCGGACCATCACGAAAGGGTCGAAAGTCCCTCGGTGGCGAGCGGTCGGCCGTGCGGAAGCGTAGCCGCCACATCCCTGCGACCGGTCGACGGCCTGCTCGGGACGTACTCCCCGAACCTCCGAGATTGACCGTTGCGGGTGAGCGATTCGGGGAATAGGTTCGGCTCGGGTCGCCTGCGGAACGACCGTCGGCCACCCGGGGGTAGCCATGACATTCAGAAGAGCACGAAGGTCTCGTCTGATCGGACTCGCAGGTGTCGCGCTGCTGTTGGCGGCGTGCACTCCCGGCCCGACCGGAATCGGGATCAGAACCGGACAGCGATGCACTCCCGGTGGGGACGGGGTCATCGAGTTCCATGACGACAACACCGGGACCGGGACGTTGAAGATCATCCGGGACCTCGAAGCGGGAACCACCACATGGAAGTGCGTCATCGACGACATGACCACGTCGACGACCTCGACGACGAGCACGACGAGCACGACGAGCACGACGAGCACGACGAGCACGACGAGCACCACGACGACGTCGATCCCACAGCAGCAGTGCGACGAGGCGACGAACAGTGGTGGCGAGGGCGTCACGACCACCGCGCACGATCTGGCGGCCACGACCGGGACGTTCCGGCTGACCTATGAGATGTACTCGATCCCCGACGAGCTCGTGGTGAGCTACGAGGGCGTCGAGATCTACACCACCGGTGGCCCCGTGTCGGGATCAGGCGATGTGATGATCCCGTTCGGGCCGGGAACGGAGACCACGGTCACCGTGGTGGTGACCGGCCCCGGCGGAACGGCGTGGAACTACACCGTCTACTGTCCCCAGACCGTGTGACGACGTGCCGGCCGGCGGCAGTGACCGCCGGCCGGCGCTGAACCACCTCGGAATCGCCGGCGTGGGCCACGGGCGACCTCGGTCGGCCGTGGCCTACGATCTCACCGGATCGGACCAACCGAGGGGGAACGATGAGCGAACCGCTCCGATACATGCTCGACGACGGTGAGATGCCCACCGCTTGGTACAACCTGGTGGCCGACCTGCCCGAGCCGCCGCCTCCGGCGCTGCACCCCGGCACCCTCGAACCCGCCGGGCCAGAGGATTTCGCCCCCTTGTTCCCGATGGATCTCATCGCCCAGGAGGTCACGACCGACCGCTACGTCGACATACCGGGTGAGGTCCTCGACATCTATCGACTGTGGCGGGCCACTCCGCTGCACCGGGCGCGTCGCCTGGAGAAGGCGTTGGGCACTCCGGCCCGCATCTACTACAAGTACGAGGGAGGGAGCCCGGCGGGCTCTCACAAGCCGAACACCGCGGTGCCCCAGGCGTACTACAACGCCAAGGCCGGGATCTCGAAGCTGACCACCGAGACGGGTGCGGGCCAGTGGGGCACGGCGTTGGCCTTCGCCTGCCAGATGTTCGACATCGAGTGCGAGATCTGGCAGGTTCGGGCCAGCTACGACCAGAAGCCCTATCGGCGCTCGATGATGGAGACGTTCGGGGGCACCGTGCACCCGTCCCCCTCCGACGTCACCGAGTACGGCCGCAAGCTGCTCGAGCAGGATCCCGTCGAATCCGGGATCGCTCGGCATCGCCATCTCCGAGGCGGTCGAGGTCGCGGCGCAGGACCCCGAGATCCGCTATGCCCTCGGATCGGTGCTCAATCACGTACTGATGCACCAGACGATCATCGGCGAGGAGGCGATCCTGCAGATGGCCAAGGCCGGCGACACCCCCGACCTCATCGTCGGATGCACCGGCGGCGGATCGAACTTCGGCGGGCTCGCCTTTCCCTTCCTCCGCGAGAAGCTCGCCGGTCGGATCTCCCCCACGATCAGGGCGGTCGAACCGGCGGCGTGTCCTACCCTGACCAAGGGACGGTACGCCTACGACTTCGGCGACACCGCCGGGATGACACCGCTGATGAAGATGCACACCCTGGGCCACGACTTCATCCCCGACCCGATCCACGCCGGGGGGCTCCGCTACCACGGCATGAGCCCGCTCATCAGCCACGTCTACGAGCTGGGTCTCATCGAGGCCGTCTCCAAGCCGCAGGGCGAGTGCTTCGCGGCGGGCGTCCACTTCGCCCGGACCGAGGGAATCGTGCCGGCCCCCGAGCCGACCCATGCTCTTGCCGCCACGATCGACGAAGCTCTCCGATGCAAGGAGACCGGCGAGGAGACCGTCATCCTCACCGCCCTGTGCGGTCACGGGATGTTGGACCTCGCGGCGTACGACAAGTACCTCTCGGGCTCGATCGTCGACTACGACTATCCCGCCGACAAGGTGGCCGATGCGCTGTCACACCTTCCCGTGACCTGAGTGGCCTCAGAACGACGGCAGATACCGATCGAGGTGGAGGAACGCGTTCCACAGCAGTAGGCCGCCGACCGGGAGAACGACCAGGTACACCACCCAGGCGAGCGAGGTGCGGGGCCGCAGCAACGCGACCACGGCGACTGCAGCCGTCCACAACGCGAGCAGTCCTCCGCCGTAGGCAAGGGTGGGGCGGAGTTCTCCTGCATCGCCGGCGATGAGGTCGTCGCCGCTCTCGGCCGCGTCGACGACGTTCTCGTCGGCCAGCTCACCGCCGGGCCCGGAGTCTCCGGTGGGAACCGCGGTCGGCGCGGCTTCGCCCAGCAGAGCGGCCTGCACGATGATGCGCAGGCGGGCCGAGTACTTCGGGTGGCAGGCGGTCAGGGTCAGGCGATTGTCCTCGGTCGGGGCGATCACCGAGACCTCCGACGGTCGCACCGCGAACCACCCGGGGCCGGCCTCTCTGCCTCGACCCTCCTCGGGCGCGAGGACCTCGTACACGAACTTCCCCTGGGGGGTGTAGACGTTGATGACGTCGCCGGGAACCAGTTCGTCGATCCGGTTGAAGGGCGCCCCGTAGGTGGTTCGATGCCCGGCGATGGCGGCGTTGCCGGCCTGACCCGGTAGGGGCGTGCCCGGATAGTGGCCCGGCCCGCGGCGCAGGTCCTTCTTCGAGACGCCCTCGACGAACGCCTTGTTCTGGAGCCCGATCCTCGGTATCTCGATGAACCCCGCCGCGTCGCCCTCGGGCGGTGGCGGCACCGCCGCTGCCGTCGTGGGTTCGATGGTCTCGAGTTGAGACGTGATCTCGTCGGCGACGTCGTCGGTGCTGCCTCCGGTGGAGTCGACGTCGACACCGAGGCCGGCTGCGAGCTCCTGGGTCAGCTCCTTCTGCTGCGACGCCTCACCGAGGCCGGTTCCCCACAGCTGGAAGGCGGTGAACAGCAGGAGGATGACGCCGGCGGCGATGAACAGCTTTCCGAGACCGCCGATCAGCCGGTTGACCATGGCGGTCACGGTACCGGCCGCGGTGACCACATCGGGACCGCCCGAACAGGCATTGGTCGGCGATATCGCTCACCACTACCGTGATCACACCCATGGAGACCGTCATCCGCCTCCGCGCCGCGGTGTCGCTGTTGGGCCGGTTTCCGGCGCTGTCGGGAGTCGATCTCGACATCGGTGTCGGAGAGATCTGCCACCTGCGTGGGTCCAACGGCGCGGGAAAGACATCGCTGCTGCGAACCTGTGGAGGGCTGATGGCGGTCGTCTCGGGCCAGGCATCGGTGCTCGGCATCGACCTGGTGATCGATCGACGTGCGGTCAGGCCACGCGTCGGAATGTTGAGCCACGAGTCGCACCTCTACACCGACCTCACGGTGACCGAGAACCTGCGGTTCTGGGCCGATGCCGTGGGTGTCGGTCACGATCAGGTTCCGGCGGCCCTCGCCAGGGTGGAGCTGGAGAGTCGGCTGGGTGAGGTGAGGGTGTCGGGGTTGTCCTCGGGACAGCGTCGTCGGGTCTCGCTCGCCGCGATGATCGTCCGCCGGCCGCAGCTGTGGTTGCTGGACGAGCCCCACGCCGGCCTCGACGCCTCGGGTCGGAATCTGCTCGACGGGCTGATGACCGATGCCGCCGGCGCGGGCGCGACGGTGGTCTTCGCCTCCCACGAGCTCGAACGGGCCGAGGCCGTCGCGACGAGGGTGGTCACCCTCGACGGCGGGGCGGTGGTGCCCGGTGCTGGCTGACGCCTGGCTGGTGTGCCGAAAGGACCTCCGGTTGGAGGCTCGGAGCAGGGTGGCGACCCTCCACGTCGTCCCTTTCGTCCTGAGCGTGGTGATGCTCTACGGCTTCGCCCTGGACGCGAACGACACGGTGATGCGCTCGGCCAGCCCGGGGCTGTTCTGGGTGGCGATCCTGTTCGCTGCGGTGCTGTTGGTACAGCGCTCCGCCTCGGTCGACCGGGCGGACGGCCTGGCCGATGCCCTCAAGCTGTCGGGGCTCTCGGCGCCGGGTATCTATCTCGGCAAGACCGCTGCCCTGTTCATCCAGCTCGTCGTGGTGGACCTCGTCCTGGGCGTGGCGATGGCGGTGTTCCTCGGTCAGAGTCCGACAGGTGCCGCGCTCCTTGCCGCGTCGGCTGCAACGGCGACCCTGGCCATCGCCGCCGCGGGTTCGATCTACGGCCCCTTGGCGGCGGGCATGTCGGGGCGAGAGACCGTTCTGCCGCTGCTGTTGTTGCCGGTTCTGGCCCCTGTCCTGCTGTGCGCCACCCGCGCGGCGTCGATCGCAATGGGCGACGGCGTGGGGAGCGGCTGGCCCTGGGTGGCGATGCTGGGCATGCTGGGGGGAACATATGTGCTGATCGGTGCCGCCACGAGCGGCCCGCTTCTGGAAGAAACCTGATCCGATGTCCGACGCCCCCCTCAACACGTCGTCTCGCGGAACCCGCGTGCTCGGCATCCTGACCGCCGTGTCCGCGGTCGCGCTGCTCTTCTACGCGTTCGTGGTCAGCGAGCCCGACACCCAGCTGGGTGAGTCGGTCCGGATCATGTACGTCCATGTCCCGACCGTGACCGCCTGCTACCTGTGCCTGTCGATCGCGGCCGGAGCCTCGGTCTACTACCTCGTCAAGCGCTCGGAATTCGCCGATCTCCTGGCGGCGACGATGGCCGAGATCGGCACCGTGCTGCTGGCGCTCACGCTGGCGACCGGAATGCTCTGGGGGCGGACGTCGTGGGGCACCTACTGGGAATGGGACCCCCGCCTGACCACCACTGCGCTGCTGTTCCTCATGATGGTCGGCTACCTGACGGTGCGGGCCGCCCCCGCGGAGCCGCGGACCCGGGGAACGCGGTCGGCGGTCGTGGCCCTGTTGTCGGTGGCGCTCATTCCGCTGGTGCACCGTTCGGTCGAATGGTGGGCGTCGTTGCACCAGGAGTCGACGGTTCTCGGTCGAGCGGATGCCCAGATAGGGGGCACCCAGCTCTTCAGCCTGTTTCTCGGTTTCGTGACGTTCACGCTGTTCGTGATGTGGATCGGTGTCCACCGGTTCCGGGTGGCATGGCTGGCCGAACGGGCAGAGGAGTCCGAGCTGGAGATCGCCATCTCGGAGCGTCGGGCCGGGGCCGCCGCTGAGGTGTCCACGTGATCGCCTCCCAGTGGCCCTACATCATCGCCGCGTGGCTGGTCACCGGCGCCGTTCTCGCCGTCTACGTGGGTTGGGTCCTGATGCGTGGCCGCGACCTGTCGCGCCGCGTCCCTCCAGATCAGCGTCGGTGGATGTGATCGACGACCCCGAGAGCCAGGACGCGGCGCCACTCGACCTGTCGCCGCGCGACGTCGCCGTTCGCCCACGCGC
The DNA here is from genome assembly GCA_963700425.1 of uncultured Microthrixaceae bacterium. GTDB lineage: Bacteria > Actinomycetota > Acidimicrobiia > Acidimicrobiales > Microtrichaceae > CAVOXO01. The sequence goes on from CAVOXO010000003.1 coordinate 467,127, forward strand.
CTCCGCAGGCCGGCGCTGGGGCACCGCGCTGGCGGCGGTGGCCGTGGTCGGGGGGATCGGCGTGGTCATCGCCAACGGGCTGGGCGGCGCGACGACCTTCTTCTACAACGTCGATGACGCCGTCTCGAAGCGGGAGGAGATCGGCGACAAGCGGGTACGCATCCAGGGCAACGTCGTGGACGGCTCGGTCGACTCGAGCAGTGAACAGGGCGTCTCGTTCACCCTGGCGTACGGGGGAGAGACGGTCGACGTGTATCTCACCGGGGACGTCCCCGACCTGTTCGCCACCGGGATCCCCGTCGTCGTCGAGGGCGAGTTCGCGGACGGCCGATTCGACGCCGACGACGTGCTGATCCGCCACGACGCCAGCTACGACGAGGAGAATCCCGATCGCCAGGCCGAGGCGGAGCGGGACGCGGAGCAGAACGAGCGCCAGGAACCCTGATGCTGCTGGCCCTCGGGAATGCCGGCATCGTCCTCGGCGCGGTCGAGTTGCGTGGCGGGAATCGCCCTGGGCGTGCGGGCGGTGAGGAACCGCTCCGCCCGGGACGCGGCAGCAGCTCCGTTCGCTCACGCTGATGAGCGTGGCCGGGGTGGTGCTGTCGACGATCGCCATGCAGATCGCGTTGTTGAGCAACGACACGACCATCGCCTACGTCGCCGACCACGGATCGTCGCGCACCCCGTTTCCCTTCGACATCGCGACCATGTGGTCCGCGCTCGAGGGTTCGATCCTGCTGTGGGGCCTCCTGCTGGCGATCTACACAGCCGCGGTGGCGTGGAAGTTCCGTGGGCGACTCGATGATCCGCTGGTCACGTGGGCGCTCATCGTTCTGTTCGTCATCGGGTTGTTCTTCTACGTCCTGATGGTGGGTCCGGCTCGGGTGTTCGCCGCCTTCGATCCTCCTGCCGGCTACGACGGACCCGGGCCGAATCCGCTGCTCCAGAATCACGTCCTCGTCGCGTTCCACCCGCCGATGTTGTATCTCGGGTATGTCGGGTTCTCGGTTCCCTTCGCGTTCGCCATCGCGGCGTTGGTCACCGGCCGGGTGGGGGAGGGGTGGCTGGCGGAGACGCGAAGGTGGACGCTGTTCGCGTGGGGGTTCCTGACCGTGGGCATCGTGTTCGGCGCCTGGTGGAGCTACGAGGTGTCGGGGTGGGGTGGCTACTGGGCATGGGACCCGATCGAGAACGCGTCGCTGCTCCCGTGGTTGACCGGGACCGCGTTCATCCATTCGGTGATGGTGCAGGAGAGACGGGGAATGCTTCGGGTGTGGAACCTGTCGCTGGTCTGCGCGACGTTCGCACTCACGATCCTCGGTACGTTCCTGGCCCGTTCGGGGATCGTCAATTCCGTGCACGCCTTCTCCTCGGGCGGGGTCGGTCCCACCCTCCTGGGCTTCTTCGCCGTGGTCGTCATCGTCTCGGTGGGACTCATCGGGTGGCGCGGTGACCGACTCCGGTCCCCCGGTGCGGTGGACTCGCCCATGTCTCGGGAGGCCGCCTTCCTGGCCAACAACCTCCTGTTCGCGGCCTTCGCTTTCGTGGTCTTCCTCGGCACCGTCTTTCCCCTGGTCGTCGAGGCGATCAACGACGAGCGCATCTCGGTGGGCGGTCCGTTCTTCGATCGCATGACGATGCCGATCGGCTTCGCTCTGCTGTTCCTCATGGCCGTCGCGCCGGTGCTCCCGTGGAGGGCCGCCAACGCCGAGCTCCTGAGCACGCGGCTGGTGTGGCCGGCGGCGGCGGGCGTCGGATCCCTTGCTGTCGCGGTGGCTCTCGGTGCGAGGGGCTGGGCCCCGCTGCTCGCCTTCGCCCTGGGGGGGTTCGCGGCGGGTTCGGCGGTCCGTCAGCTCGTGACCGCGACCCGCCGCAGCGGTTGGCGGGGTCTGGTGGGGCGGGCGAACGGCGGGATGACCGTTCACATCGGGGTGATCATCGTGGCCGTCGCTCTCGCCGCTTCGCAGGCCTACGTCCACCAGGGCGAGTTCACCCTGGCGGTCGGGGAGTCGGTCCGTGTCGCCGGCCACGACTTCGCCTACGAAGGATCGAGGGTCGTTCAGCTGCCCAACCGTCGAGAGGTGCGGGCGAAGATACGGATCGACGGCGGCGACGTCTACGAGCCCTCGATGAATCACTACGTTGCGAACGGGCAGGCCATCACCCGCCCGTCGGTGAAGGTGACTCCGACCCGCGACTACTACCTGAACCTCACCCAGGAACCGGCCGACGGCGACGGCACGATCAAGCTCCGTATCGTCATCGAGCCCCTCATCATGTGGCTGTGGATCGGCGGTGTCGTGATGCTGATCGGCAGCGCATTGTCGGCATTCCCGGGACAGCGACGCGATCCGCTCTCGCCGGTCTCGATGCCCTCGGCGGCGGAAGAACCCGATCGCGATGACGTTCCGACGGGATCATCGCGGTGAGATCGGCGGGCCGGTGGATCGCCGGAGGCGTCGCTGTGGTGATCGGTGCGCTCATCGTGTTGATGGCCGTCGCCCCGACCGATCCGAACGACGAGCGGTCGTCCGCGTTGGTCGGTCGAGCGGCCCCCGACATCGTGTCCACCGACACCGAAGGACGACCGTTCGATCTCTCCGACTACCGGGGGTCGTGGGTTCTGTTGAACTTCTTCGCCACGTGGTGTGTCCCGTGCGTCAGAGAGCACCCCGAACTGGTCGATGTCAGCGAGGCACACGCGGCCCGTGGCGATGTGGCCGTCGTGAGCGTCGCGTTCGACGATCCACCGGAGGCGATCGCGGAGTTCTTCGACAACAACGGCGGTGACTGGCAGGTCATCGCCGACGACCGCCCCGACGGGGCCGACGGAACCGGCGCGACGTCCAAGGTCTCTCTCGACTATGGCGTGGTCAAGCTGCCGGAGTCGTATCTGATCTCTCCCGAGGGAGAGGTGGTGCACAAGTTCATCGGCGGCATACGCGCCGCGGAGGTCGAGGCACAGATCGCGGAGGCGGCCGCGGAAGCTGGGCGACCCGAGACGGAGGAGGGTCGGTGACCCCGACTCGACGACGCGCGTGGTCTGGATCGCCCTGGGACTCTGTTTCGTCGTCCTCATGGCGCTCGGGATCCGGAGGGCTCCCACGGAGGGGACCTCGTCGGACCGGCTGTATGCGCTCGCCGACGATCTGCGGTGCCTGCAGTGTGCGGGTGAGTCGGTGGCGAACAGTCAGGCACCGATCGCCATCACCATGCGTTCGGAGATCGAGGCCCAGATGGAGCGAGGGCGAACCGACGACGAGATCATGGTGTTCTTCGCCGACCGCTACGGACCGCGGGTGCTGTTGAAACCGCCGTCCGACGGTGTGGCCGGACTCATCTGGGTCATTCCGGTGGTGGTGATCAGCGCCGCTGCGGCCGGACTGGCCGTCACGTTCTCCCGGTGGCGCCGTGATCGCGACGAGGTGACCACCCGGGGCGTGTCCGACGAGGATCGCCGACTCGTGGAGGACAACCGATGAGATGTGCCCCGACGACGACGACGACGGCGGCGGCGGTGATGCACGGCACTCGACATTTACACTCCGCCGGGTGAATCCCTCGTCCTCCCCGTCCTCCGCGTCCTCCACGGACCCGGGGACCGAGCCACCGGGGTCGGCCACACCCTCCGGGCGCGGCCCGGGGCGGCGTCGGTACGATCCCGACCGGCTTGCGCACCTCGAGGAGGAACGGGACTTCCTCCTGGCGTCGCTCGACGATCTCGATGCCGAGCACGCTGCGGGAGACGTGTCGCAGGCCGACTTCGAGGAACTGCGCGACGGGTACACGGTCCGCGCCGCCGAGGCGATTCGGGAGATCTCGGCGATCGAGGAGGGGCGCGAACGCGGCACCACCGGGGCCGCAACCCGCTCGACGCGTGGTTGGGTCTGGATCCTCGGAACCGTTCTGTTCGCGCTGGCGGCCGGCGTGGTGTTGGCCCGAAATGCCGGCCTGCGGTCCGGCGACGAGACGCTCACCGGCACCATCGCCGACGGCGCCGGCGACACCGCGAACTGCATCGACGAGAGCTTCGGCGACACCGATGCCGGCATCGCGTGTTTCGACGAGGTGCTCGCCGAGACACCGGGCGACCTCGAGGCGCAGACCTACCGGGCCTGGGCCCGCGTCAGGGGCGGCGACATCGACACCGGTCGCGCCGAACTCGACGAGGTCATCGCCGCCGACCCCACCTATCCCGATGCCTATGTGTTCCGGGCGGTGGTGGCTCGCGACGACGGCGACGCGGTGGCCGCCCGGACGTACCTCGACACGCTGTACGGTCTGGACCCCGCCCCCAGCCTGCTCAACACGCTGGCTCAGATGGGCCTCGAGCGACAGGTGGCCGTCGCCCTGCTCAGCGAGGACGCCGCGGCATGTTGGGAACGGGAGGACGAGGCGCTCGTCTCGCTCAACTCGGCGCTCACGACACCGGGGGCGAGCCAGGACGACCTCGGTGCGGCGACCGAAGGCGTGGTCGAATCCGACCGGTGCTGGAAATCGCTCCTCGACGCCACCCCTGATGACGTCGACGCGCTCACCCTCCGCGCCTATGGGTTGTTGACACTCGATCTCACGTTGCGGAACGGAGCGCGTGGTGTCAGCGAGATCGAGGAGATATCGGTTCTCGACGACACCGTCATCGGCCTCGTCGATCGGGCGCTGGTGCTGGAGGCGGGAGACCCCGATGCGCTCGTCCTCCGGGCCGCGATGCGTTTCGTCACCGGCGACGTCGAAGGTGCGTCGGACGATCTCGTCTCACTCGGTGACCAGAGGATCTCCCCGCTGCTGTCCGGCGTCGACGCAGGGACGCTCGAGGAACTGATCGCCACGGAGTCGGACGGCGGCTGAGCCCGGCAATGGCCGAGCAGCGGCTCGTCGGCTACAGGGGGAGGGGGGTGTAGGTGCCCCACTCGAAGTGGGAGTCCTCCCAATGGAGGGTCCATATCGAGGCCTTGGCGCAACCCGATTTTCCGGGGATCGACATGCCCCGCTCCCGGGCCCGGCCGATCAGTTCGGGAATGATGTCGCCGTGACTGCACAGCGCAGCGTCGACGTCGCGGCGTCCCAGTGATTCGAGGAGTTCCCAGGAGGCGCAGATGTCCGCTCCTTCCAAGAGGGCGTCGTTGCACTTGACCTTGCGTCCGTGGGTGGCCGCGATTGGCTCCACGGTCTCCACGCAACGGGTCGACGGGCTGGAGTAGACCTTGGACAGCGGCGCCGTGGCCAGCACGGTCGCGAGCCGCATCGCCTGGGTCCGGCCGGCATCATCGAGACGGCGGCAGATGTCGTCGGGGTCCGAGTTGTCGCGGTTGCCCGCCGAGGCGTGGCGGATGAGGTACACGGTCACCGGAAGATCGCTCCATCATGTCGATGAGTTCCAGACGGCGATCAGCGTATCGGCGTGATGCCTCGCATCCTCGATCCGATCCGACGGCCATGGGTGCGCCATGGCCTCGTCTCGCCAGGAGGCGAGCTGGGCGGCCGTCGCGCCGACGGCGTCGACGAGCCGTTCTGCGGTGGCGATGCACCGATCGCTCCGTTCGACGTCGGAGGGATGGTTCGGGCCCACCGGCGCGAGGCTGCGACACATCGCCGCACGCACCCCGGCTGGTGCAGCCGCGCTCAGAGACCCTCGTGCTTCGCAACGTCGGGCGTACTCGGCCTCGGCATCGGCCCCCTCGACGATCCGACCCTCGCGGTAGTGACCGGCCGAGAGGCGGAGCAGGCTGTCGGTACCGATCGAGTCGAACGACCGGTCGGAGTCGGCCCGGGGTCGGGTGGCCAGCACGTTCGCGGTGTCGAAGAAGTGGTCCGGATCGTTGCGCACGGCCAACAGGAGACCCGTCCAGACGTCACCGGGAGGTGTCGGGTCGGAGCCGAAGGACTCGGGCACCACGCACAGAACCCGCTCGAAGTATCGGCCCCCTGACGGGCGGTGGATGAGATGGTGGAGCCGTCCGAAGCGGATCCGTCCTGCGGTGTGGAGATCGACCCAGAACCCCCCGGAGGCTGCGTGGTCGCGGCGCTGGTGGGGGTCGAGCAGGGTCGTGAGGAGTCGGTCGGCTCGGAGGTCGGCGATCTCGCGGTCGTGGGGCGCGAGGTGGCGGTAGGGAGTGGGCGGCCGGTAGCCCCCTTCGGCAGCCCCGCCGAAAGCGGCGGGGCGCAGGCCGGCGACCAGGGGGAGGTGGAGCATCTGTCCATCGAGCTCACCGCCGCGGAACTCCACGAAGGTGCCCGTCGAGCCGCCCTTGATGTCGAGGGTCGTCGGGGGTGGTGGCTGGGGCGTCGACTCCGAACTCATCCCCCGGCGGTGGCCCGCACGACGATGATGTCGTCGTCGATGGACGGATCGAACTCCCGGATCGGTGAGGACTCGGCGGCTGTCGATCCGGCCGGCACCCGGAACGCGAGACGCCTCTCCGCGTGCATCTGGCAGAAGACCTGCCGGGCACGACGGATCGACTCGTCGTCGGACCTGTTCCATTCGACGACCGTGTCGCCGGAGCTGTCGAGGATTCTGAGTATCGGCATGGCGTCGACTCTAGCGAACAGGTGTTCGCCATTGCATCGATCGCCTCAGTCGATGCCGTGCTCGACCGCGTAGCGGATGAGCTCCTGGCGTCGTGAGAGGTGGAGTTTGGCGAGGATGTTGCGCACATGGTTCTCCACCGTCTTCGGGGAGATGAAGAGCTGCTCGCCGATCTCCTTGTAGGTGTAGCCGCGCGCCACGTGGGTGAGGACCTCGCGCTCGCGCGGCGAGAGGGGGTTCTCTCCGGTGGCCGCCTTGGCGAGCTTGCGGAACTCCCCGAGAACGAGCGAGGCGAGGGTGGCGGAGAAGACCGGCTCACCGGCCGCCGCGGCGCGGGCCGCGGATCGGAGCTCGGGTCCGGGGGTCGATTTGAGCATGTAGCCCACCGCCCCCGCGGCGACGCAGTCGAGGAGGTCGCGCTCCTGCTCCGACACGGTCAACATCATGATGTGGGTCGTCTCCGAGCATGCCTTCACGACGGCGAGGCCACCACCGTCGGGCATCTGGAGATCACAGATCACCAGCTGGGGCTTGGTTGCCGCGATCAGCTCGATGGCCTCGGTCGCCGTCGATGCCTCACCCACGACCCGGAAGTCGTCACCGAGATCCGCGGCGACGCCCGTCCGCCACACGGGGTGGTCATCGGCCAGCACGACGGGGATGGTGACGACGTGGGTCATGGCACACAGATTCGCACGTCGGTCCCCGCGCCGGGGCGTCCGATGATGTCGACCGATCCACCGACCTCGGAGATGCGGTCGCGGATCGACCGGGTGATGCCGACCCCTTCGACCATCTCGTCGGGTTCGAATCCCTTTCCGTCGTCGCGGATCGAACAGGAGATCCCGCCGGACTCGTGCGGCTCCACGTACACGGTGATGCGATTGGGTTCGCCGTGCTTGGCCGCGTTGGTGAGCGCCTCGCCCACGGCCCCGACGAGAGCGGCCGCGCTCGGCCCGCTGAGGGTCGGAAGGTCGGGGGCGAGGATCACCTGGGTGGTGGGCCCATAGGCGTCCTCGATGCGGGCCGCGGCCTGGCGCAGGGCCGGCCCGAGGTCCGCCGCTCCGCCGTGCTCGGCGGTGGTTCCCGCCCCGAAGAGGTACTCCCGCAGCTCCCGTTCGGTGCTCCGGGCCAGCCGGGCGAGGTCGGGTTCGGCGCGTCGTTCGAACACCGCCAGGGTCTGGAGCACTCCGTCGTGGAGGGTTCGGGCGACCTCCTCGCGGGCGTGCGCCTCGGCCAGGGCCCGGTCGGCCGAGCGCAGCCGCGACGACACTCGGCCTGCCAATGCCCCGCCGAGGACGAAGAGGAGGGTGGTCGATCCGAGGCCCGTGCCGATCACGTCCTCGGCGGGGGCGCCGGCCACGATCGGAGCGCCCGCCCGTCCTGCGGCGACGGCCAACCCGACGAGCGCGCCGGGACCCGACCCCATCGACACGCCCACCGCCATGATTCCCGCCAGGGGCCACGCCCAGCCGAGCGATTCGGTCCGCCCGAATGCGGTGCCGACGATCGACCGGTAGGCCCAGCCGCCGGCCAGGGCGACGAGTGCCCCCATGGCGGCCTCGCCGATGGTGACCCGATGGTCGATGAGCCGGCGGGGTGACGTCGTCGCCCACCACGATGTCGATGCGGTCACGACGAGAGTCGACGCGATGACCACGACGGCGACCCAGGCTCGCTCGAGCTCGCCCCGTGTGAACCAGATGAGCATCACCATCCAGACCCACGCGATCCACCGGAAGACGACGATGCCGGCGGCCAGACTGACCTCCACCGCCTGGGGGTCGCCGACCCCGTCGGTGTCGACTCCGCTCCGGCGGGCGCCGGGCGACGATCGAAGTGGCATGGTGCCAGTATGTCGGGCGCGATACTGATCGCCATGGGACGCCACCACTCGCTCCGATCCACGTCACGATCGAACCCGCCCCGCACCGTTCGCCGTGTCGTCGCGAGGCTGTCTCCTCGTGGTCACGGGGATGGTCGTGGTCTCCTGCGCCGGCGACGACGGGGAGTCGGGAACGGCGGCCGATACCGGTGCTGGTGCCACCACCACCGATCGGGTGGCCGACTCCACGATGATCGAGTCGACGTCGACGACCGAGGTCGACATCTCCGCATCGCCCGATATCGATCCGTGCGCCCTGGTGACCGACGCCGACGTGGCGGCCCTGGGCGTCGGTCAGCGAATGGACACCGAACTCGACCTCGACGCCACGGTCGGTTCGGTGGCCTGCGTGTGGAGCGCGAGCGGTGACTCGTCGGGTACCGCCGCGCTGTCGCTCGTCGTGGAGACGCCGGCCTTCTCCGATGTGTTCGAGGCGGCGGCGGCCGATCCCGATGCAGAGGACCCCGAACAGATCGACGGGCTCGGCGATCAGGCGGCGTACGCCGACATGTTGGTCGTCGTCGACGGCGCAACGGCCAACTGGCTGTTGGTTCGGTCGGGCGACGTCGTCTTCCGGCTCGCCTCGCCCGACCGGAGCGTGTTCGGTCGGGACGACATGGTCGCCATCGCCGGAGCGGTCACTCAACGGCTGGGGTGACGAGCGTCTCGGCGGCCCCCCACAGGCGATGGCGCAGGCCCGAGGCACGGCGAATGTCGTTGCGTACCGCGGTGGCGATCGCCGCGTCGCTGCCGACGATCTCGAGGCGCGATCGGGCCCTGGTGACGGCCGTGTAGAGCAGCTCCCGGGTCAGCAACGGGGAGGGCGGTTCGGGCAGCGACACGATCACGTGGTCGTATTCGGAGCCTTGGCTGCGGTGAACGGTCATGGCCCACGCCGGGATCGTCTCGCCCAGGACATGGGGCGGGAACAGACGCGGTCCGTCGGGTCCGTCGAACGCCGCCATGACTCGATCGTCGATGACGCACACCACCCCGACATCGCCGTTGAACAGGTCGATGGCCGGGTTGTTTCCGGTGACCATGACAACCGAGCCGGGGCTGACGGGCCGACGGGCGTCGGGGTCGGCCAGGCGAAGGGCCAGGCCCACGGCGACGGCCGCGTTGGTGGAATCGACCCCACCCTCTCCCCTCCATGAGGCGCACAGGAATCCGAGCCGTCTCACCCTCTCGAGTGCGGCGGCGGCGTCGCCCGAGCGTGCTGCCTCGGCCACACCCACGGCGTGCTCGACCGCGGTGTCGCGCGCGCCGTATCGGTGTCGGGTCTCTCGTCCAGCACTGCGTTCGCGGCTGTGACGTCCCGCGACAGTATGGCGTCGGCAGCCGAGCCGACCACCGACTCCGAATCGAATCGGTGGGCCGTCCGGAGAACGACGATCGACTCGGTGAGCGCAGCGTTCGCCGTCTGTGCCGCGTCGGGGGTGTCGCGGGCGGGACCGATGATGTCGGCGAGCACGGTTCCTGCCTCGACGCTGGCGAGCTGAAAGGGATCACCGACCAGGACGAGCGTGGCCTCGGCTGACAGCACGTCGAAGAGGCGGGCCATGAGGGGCAGGGCCACCATCGAGACCTCGTCGACGATGACGACGTCGTGGGGGAGCGGGGTGATCGGCGTCGTGGCGCCAGGTTCCGTCGTGACGGGCGCCCAGGAGCCGGTGGAGGGTCGACCCCGACAGGGCGGAGAGCGGCGTCGGCCGACGTCGTCGTGATGAGGGGTGGCGGACGAGTTGGGTCCGGATGGACTCGTTGAGCCGCGCCGCAGCCTTCCCGGTCGGAGCAGCGACAGCGATGTCGACCTGTCCACCCTCGGCGACGGTGTCGGCCGCGATCATCATGAGCAGACCGGCGATGGTGCGGGTCTTGCCCGTGCCGGGGCCTCCGGCGAGCACGACCAGGCTCTTGTGAAGCGCGGCGACCGCCGCGGTCCGTTGCAGGTCGTCGCCGGTTCCGCGGGGACCGAAGACATCGTCGGCGATGGCCGCGGCGACCGGCGAGATCGGGCGTTCCGTTGCGCGTCGCCGGCGTTGCCGGTGACGTCGACCCGGCGTTGGATGACGTCGGCGACGAGCCGCTCGTGGCGTTCCATGCGGGCGAGGTAGATGCGACCGTCCACCAGACGCAACGGAGCGGACTCACCGTCGCCGCGTGGACCCGAGACCAGAGCGGAGATCCCGAGTCGCCGGTTCCAGCCGGTGGGCTCGCGGCCACTGCAGATCCTCGGCGTCGCTCGTCGCGGTGAGACCGACCGGATCGGCGAATTGAGTCGGCAGGTCCGACAGCTCTGCGCACACGTGGCGATGGGTGGGGGCACGAACCGCGAGCGCGGCGGCGAGGATCTCCTCGAGGTCGAGTGGGCCGTAGGTCTGGTCGAGAGCGTCCACGAAGCGGACGTCGGTCACGTCGAAGATGCCGGCCGCCACGTAGGGGGCGAGGGCGGCGAGTCGGTCGGGGAGATGAGGGATGAGGCTCATGTCGGCTCTCCCGCACCCAGGTCGGAGAGCACGTCGCTGGCGTCGACGACCAGCTCGGCGGGCTGCCGCCAGGAGAAGACGCCGTAGGGGTGGTCGCCGGCCCGAGGAGTCTCCGCGCCGATCATCCCCCGGAGGAAAAGGTAGGCGGCGCCGCCGAGATGGGTGGAGGGGTCGTAGTCCGCCATTCGCCATCGGAGGAAACGGTGGGTCGCGACGGCGTAGATGAGGGCCTGGAGGGGATAGTTGTGGTGAGCCATGGCATCGGGGAGCCGGGCGGGTGCGTAGTCGTCGAGGGACAGTGGCTCGCCTCGTCGACCGAGCCAGTTGGTCTTGTAGTCGACCACCACGAAGCGGGGCGGTGAGTCCGTGGTGGTCACGCGGAAGAGACCGTCGATGGAGCCGACCATGAACCCTCCCAGCTCGATGTGTCGACTCCCTGCGGCCAGTCGACGCGCCCATGGCGCGAGGGGGTCGTCGTCGGGCAGGTGATCGGCGATGAGGTCGGCGAGCCGGGCGGCGGTCACGGCGTGGGCGGCCGTCGGCAGGGAGAACTCGAAATCGGCCTCGTCGAGGTGATCGGCCGGCCCGATGTCGACCAGCCGAGCGTCGTCGAACAGCGGGCCGAGAGGCGTGAGGGCCGACTGCACGAGGCCCTCGACGATGCGGCGATGGCGCTCGTCATCGGCCGCCGGGCCCCCGACCGCAACGAGCGAGGCCGACAACTCCTCACGCAGCTCCGGTGTCGACAGGTCGACCCTCTCGAGGGTCTCATGGACGAGCGTCCCGAATTCCGTTCCCATGCCGACATCAGCCAGGGGGATGTCGGCGCGGGGCCCTTCGTCGCGGGGGCCGGCGTCGCCCAACGTGTCGTCGTCGGGGTCGTCCTCGGCGGCGGCCTGGACCGACGTCGTCTGGTGGGTGAGGCGGCTGAAGGACCAGCGCCCGTCGACCCGGCCCAGGACTCGATCGAAGGTCGCGGTCCGCAGATCCCCTGGAGGACCAGGGGTGACGGGGGGACCGGGCATCGGCGTCGACGTTGCCGTTGCCTCGATCGCGGACACGTCGAAGAGCGCCCGCCCGGCGAAGGCGGCACCCGCCAACCGCAACCGGAGAGCGGTGACGAGCTCGTTGTCGTCCGGCGCGACGCCTGCACCGTCGAGTCCGAGGAAGGTACCGAGAGGAGAGATGTCCGCCTTGTCGACGGCGCCGTACCACAACACGCAATGGTGACGAGCCCGGGTGATGGCGACGTAGCCGGTGCGGCGCGCCTCGTCGCGCTCTTCGTCCCGAGCCGCCTCGATTGCGTCGTCGGGGGCGCCGCCTCTCCGCTCGCTCTTCCTGACGTCGTAGATCCTGGTGCGCGTCCCGTCGGGCGCGGTCTCGTAGTACCGGAAGGGGGTCTTGGTGCCCGGGGCTCGGAAGAGAGTGGGGCAGAGGACCACGTCGAACTCCAGGCCCTTGGAGGCGTGGATGGTCATGATCTGTACGGCCGCTCCGTCGGCCGGCGTCCGACGTCGGTACAGGTCTCCCGGCTGGCCGTCCCCGCCGCCCCGCAGCACGAGATCGGCGAGGGCGGAGCGAAGGTCGAGGGGGCTCGTGCCCCGGTCGCCGGTCTCGGACGCAAGCAGCTCGATCAGGTGCTCGACGTCGACGAGCATGCGGTCCCCTCCCGGCTGGGCGAGAAGGGTCGCGGGGAGATCGAGTCCCGTTCGCAGATCCCGGTACATGGCGGACACGCCCTGCTCGGCGAGGACGGTCACCGCGGAGACGAGCGCGTCGTGGAGCTCGGCGATGGACGTGGAACCCTCCGTCGACAGCTCCGATGCCTCGGCTCGTACCAGCGGGCCCATCGCCACGCGCCGCAGTCGACCGTCGGTTCCGGGTGAGGCCAGCGCCCACAGCAGTTCTCCGACCGCTGTGACGGCGTCGGTGTCGGTGACCGACCACGCCCCGGCGATGACGGCCGGTATGCCGATGCGGGTCAGTTGCGCGTGGACGTCGCGGCAGTCGCGACGTCCACGGCACAGCACGGCGATGCGCGAGGCGTCGAGTTGGTGACGTTCGTCCCCCTCGACGATCTCGGTGCCGCTTGTGAGGAGGCGTGAGACGGTCGCCGCGACATCGGCGTTGATCATCCGGCGGGCATCGTCCGCGTAGAGGGTGCCGGCGCGCGTGCGGTTCATCCCGGCCGGAGCGGCAACCCGGACCCGAACCGGCGGGAGGGGGTGGTCGTCGACGACGAGACCTCCGTCGCTGTTGCGTTCGGTTGCCTCCACGTCTGCATGAACGATCCGGTCCTCAGCCGTTCCGTCCCGGAGCCCGCCGAAGGACACCCCGTCGAACAGGGTGTTGAACGCCGCGACCATGGCTCCGTCGGATCGGAAGTTGGTGGACAGATGCCCGGTGCTCCTGACCTCGCGATGGCGCCGGGCCGCGAGGTATGTGCCGACGTCTCCGCCCCGGAACGAGTAGATCGCCTGCTTCGGGTCACCGACGGCGACGACGCCATGGCCCGATGAGCCGTCGAGGAAGACCGTCGAGAAGATCGACCACTGGAGGGCGTCGGTGTCCTGGAACTCGTCGATGAGGACGATGGCGAAACGTTCACGGAGTTCGGTGAGCACCGTCGGGTCGGACCGGACTGCGTCGTGGGCGCGAGTCAGGAGATGGTGGTGGCCCATTCGGCCGGCCCGCTCGAGCCGGGACTCGACCTGATCGGCGACGTCGTTGATGAGATCGACGGTGCCCAGCGCCAGCTCCGGTGCTGTCGGATCATCGGATCGTGGTCGGAGCTCCATCCGTGGGTTGTTGAAGAGCGCGTCGACCCCGGCCGCCACGGCGTCGACGGAGATCCCCCCGATGACGTCATCGGACCACTGGCGCGGGCCGGGAAGCAGGCGGGCGACCATCGCGTCGATGGTGGCCGATCTGATGACGTCCGCCAGATCTTCGGCGACGGCGCCCGGCGCTGCGGCGGGTGAGGTCATCGGCTGGCCGGCGAGGACGTGCTGACAGAACCCGTGGATGGTCGTCACCACGGCGCGGTCGATGTCGGCGATCGCCTGGGTCAGCATCGACACGGAGTTGGAGCGCTCGCGGGGGTCGTCGGTCGCCATCAGGGCGGCGAGGCGGCCAGGGACATCGCCCCCATCGGCATCTGTCGACGGGGCCGCGGCCAGGCGACGGCGGCATTCCACGAGGCGGGCGCGGATCCGCTCGCGGAGTTCGGCGGCCGCGGCTCGGGTGAACGTGACGACGGCGATCCTCTCTATGGCAAGGCCATCGACCGCCACCAGTTCGACGACCCTTCCCGCCAGTTGATGGGTCTTGCCGGTACCGGCACTGGCCTCCACGAAGTGGAGTCCACCGAGGTCGAGGGGGCCCGCGACGCTCACATCGCACCGCCGAATTCGTGGTCGCCGCTCAGCGTGACCGACCCGTCGACCACATCGACGAGCTCGATCGCCAGGCGCCGGGCCTCCTCGTCGCGGTAGAGGTCGTCGAACCCGAGCCCATCGAAGAACAGCCGGACCCACGGGTCGGTGGCGTCGCCGTGGCCGCTGAACCCGCTCCAGGCAGCGCGTGCCGCCTTCTTCGCCGCGGCTCGCTCGTCGTCGCCGGAGGCCTTCAGCGCCCGGCCCATCGCGAACGACGTGGCGGCCACGGAGGGCAGCGCTGCGGAGGTGGCCCTGCGATGCATGGTGTCCAGCGTGGCCAGACGATCGAGGGCGAGATCGCGTCGTTCGTCGGGCGAATCACCCCGAACCGACAGATGGCACGTCGAGATCCTGGTGCTGTTCCTCGACCCGCTTGCGGACGAATGGCGACCGACCACGACGGCGCTGTCACAGGCGGCCCCCGCCGCCGTGAGGACGAGCAGTCGAACCCACGCCGACAGCAGGTGCTTGGCCGACGCCGTGGAGAACGCGACGTGTCGCAGCACACCGTCGGTGTGCACGTCGCCGACCGAACCCGCCAGTCGGCGTCCGGATTCGAGGCCGACGTCCACCGCGACGGTGGTCGACGCGGAGGAGGGCCTGCCGTCGAACCAGGCGGCGGCGATCAGGGCGTCGACGACGTCGGTGATCTCCTCGACCGCTGAGTCGCCCGCCGATCCGACGGGGAGCAGCCCTCGCCGTGACCAGAGCGAGACCGGGTCGGAACGCGTCGATCCGGACAGTCGATGAGCCAGCACCTCCTGACCCAGAGCCCATCGGTCCAGGCCGGCCAGCGAGACGATCAGATCGTCGTGTCCGCCCGATTCGTCGGGCCCGCGGCCGACGCCGAGGGTCTGTTGGGCGAACGCCTGAGGCGCATTGGTCACCGCGACCACCAACTCGGCGACGCCCACGTGCGGAGTGCCATCCGGATCGACGCGGGTGCGTCGGGCTCGCTGGAGGGGATCGGCCGCGTCGCCCCGGCGGGCGGCGATCGCCCCCGACAGACTCACCGTGTCGAACGATCGGACCCTGCCGGCGGCGTCGGGGCGGAAGTTCTCCTCGGCAACCGCCAGACGGGTGTGGTGGACCACGCAGTCGTCCGGTCGGCCGGTGACCAGGCCCATCGAGGCGAGGCACTCGGTGAGTTCGTCGAGCAGGGCCGATGGGGGGACCTCGTGCGCCCCGGCCGGATCGACCGCGTCATAGGTGACCACCAGGTGATCGCTCGCCGCCATCACCGCGTCGAGGAGCTGCTGGCGCAGCTCGACGCGGTGATCGGGGTCTCCGAGTCGTGGCGCAGCCGCCACCAGGTCGTCGCTCGACTGAACTCCCGCCGAGGTCTGGTCGAGCCCCATGAGGACAACGGCGCGGAACGGCACCGAGCGAACCACCGAGGGAGAGCAGACGACGATGGACCCGTCGCCGACCCGTGCCGCCGCCGATCCCCCGCCGAGTTCATCTCGAAGCCATTGGCGTACGTCGGCAACATCGACGGCGGTGTCGTCGTTCGCCGGCGCCTCGGCCCGTTCGAGCAACGACAACCGGGCGTGGAGGCGTTCCCGTTCCCATTCCCGACCCGCGTCCGACTCCGACAGCGCTGCGTCGAGGCGGCGCAGCCGATCCGCCCAGACCCGCCATGGGACGGGTTCGGAGAACTCGATGTCGATCCGACTCAGGAGCTCGACGAACTCGGCGAGCCGACCCGCCAGAACGACGTCGGAGCCGTCGACGGCGAACGGCGTCGGGTCGACGTCGTCCTCGGGGTCGAGCGCGATCCCCAGCAGCAGTGAGCGCACCGCGCAGCCATGTGTTGTGCGTGAACGACGCCGGCATCCCGAAGTGCTCGCGGCGTGGCCCGTCGAGACCCCATCGGATGGCCAGCGCGTCGACCCAGCGCCCGACGGTGGACAGGTCGTCATGGTCGAGTCCGAAACGGGTCCGTACCGCTCCTGCCGCCAGAAGCGAGGTGACGTCGCCCGCCGTGACTCGTCCGCCCACCAGATCGAGCGCTCCCAGCAGCGCATCGATCCGCCCGTTGGCCAGCGGTGCGGCGCGCGAGACGATCCGGTAGTCGAGGATGTCGCCGGGCGGACCGAACGCGGCGCGAACCGGCGCGGCGAAACGGTCGACGTCGGGGCAGATGACGGCGATGTCCCGCTCGGTGAGGGTGTGATCGTCGGCGAGCAGATGGAGGATCTCGTCGCAGGCCACCTCCGCCTGCCGCGAGGCGCCGGCACAGGCATGGAGCGAGATGCGCTGAGCGACCCCCGACGCGTGTGCCGGGGTGGGGCCGGAGTCGGCCTCGATGTCGGCATGGAGAATCCGGAGTGTCGACCCGCCCGCGTCGTGCGGAACGCCCGACCCGGCGCCTTCGCGTGCCGTCGCCGAGGTGCGCGCCCCCAACAGCACCGCTCCCTCCCGTGCCGCGGCGCCCCACGAGACCGCCAGCGGATGGTGGGCCAGCATCGAGAGCGGCTCGGCCATCTCGGCGGGGGGACGGATCCCGTCGCGGCGGCCCAGTTCGATGCCCGCCCGGGTGACGCGCGTCGACGACGCCAACCACAAGACCTCGACGGGCCGACCGACCGCGAGGGCGGAGATGATGTCGAGGAGGTCGGGAGTGGCGTGGTTGAGTCCGGCCACGAACAGCCGGTGCGGCAGTCCGCCGGGCCACTGATCGGGCGAACCGTCACGAAGGGCGTCGACGGCCCGGGTGAGCCGGGCCACGGGGTGGGCCACGAGCGCGGGGTCGTCACAGTTGCGCTCGATCCGGAGACGGACGCGGTGCCACAGGTCGTACTGCCATCGATACCGGTCGGGGAGGGGCCCGCCCCCGCCGTCGAGAGCCCTCCCCTCGGCCCAGGCAGAGATCATCTCGTGGCGGCGGTGGTGATAGCGGTCGAGGAGCCCGGCGATCCGTCGGGCTCGTACGAGGCCGGGTTCGACCCCGAGGGCGCCGAGCTCCGCCAGCACGAGAAACTGCAGGCTGTCGACATGCCACGGGTCGACGGCGTCGCCACCCGTCGGGCGTGTGACCGCCCGACGCAGTTCGGAGGGGAAGGGGAACGAGACGTTGGCGGTGACCCCGTCGGATCGGCCCGGTGAGCTCCCCAGGCGCGCCGAGAGGTACTGGGACAGCCATCGGCGCATTCCGATCGATCCCACCACCACCCACTCGGGAGCGAACGGATCCGGAGGGATCTCCGACAGACGTCGCGCCAGGAGGTCTGCGAGGGTGTCGGTCCGATCGCCGAGGGTCACCGTGAGCACGTTCGGCAACGTAGTGGAGACCCCTGACACCCTGACGGCCGAGGTCGCGCACGGAGGGCCGCCGGGTCGGCGCCAGCCCTCAGGTGTGGTCCAGCAGCTGACGAACGGCCCGATGCGCCGCCGCTCGCAACGGTGCGTCGCTGGGGCCGCCGAGGAGGGCGGCGGTGTGGCACACGACCCATCCGAGCGATCGGGCCCACGTGTCGTCGTCGATCGCTCCGTGGGCAGCCCGGAAGGTGCCGTGGCAGTCCCGCGGCAGCAGATAGTGGGCGACGATCAGGTCCGACGCGGGGTCGCCCGAGCAGATGTCGCCGAAGTCGACGACCGCGACGACCTCGCCGTCGTCGACGACGATGTTCGCGGAATGCGGATCCCCGTGGAGCCAGAGCGACGGCCTCGTCCAGCGGGGCGCCGCCGACGCGGTGGACCAGACCGCGGTGAGGGCCGCCACGTCGTCATCGGCCAGCGTGCCGGATCGCGCCAGCTCGGCGAGGCGCTGACGGGTGACGACGTCGCGATCGACCAGCGGCACGCCTCGATAGGGGTTCGGCGGAGCATCGGGGGGAGCGGGGCGGTGGAGCGCTCCGAAGAAGCCGCCGAGAGCGACGGCCGCGGCCACGGGGTCGGCGGGAGGTGTGGTCATGGCCGAGTCGCCATCGAACCACGGCACGACCGACCACGACCACGGGTAGCCACATCCGGGTCGACCGACGCGCCGAGGTGCGGGAACGGGAAGGGGCAGCGTGTCCTCCAACGCCGGCAACCAGCGTTGCTCGAACGCGACCAGATGGGCCGCCTCCTTCCTCCGGGGCAATCGGGCCGCCAGATCGTCGCCCACGCGGAACAGCAGGTTGTCCCATCCGCCGCCGACCGCGGCGACCGGTCGGTCGGCCAGGTCGGGGTGTTGAACGGCCAGCAACTCCTCGACCAACTCGACGGTGGGTGGCCGGCCGTCGTCGCTCACGGGGCCAGTGTGGCACCGGCCGGGCGTGACACGACGCATGGATCCGTCGGCGATCCGCAGTGTCACAGGGGCTCGGTAGTGTCCGGGTGTGATCCGTTTCCTGCACACCGCCGACTGGCAGTTGGGGATGACCCGGCACTTCCTCGATGCCGAGGCCCAGGCCCGGTTCACCGCGGCCCGCATCGAGGTCATCGGCGTCATCGGCGCGTTGGCGGTCGAGGAGCGATGCCCGTTCGTGGTCGTGGGCGGCGACGTCTTCGAGTCCAACCAGGTCGAGCGACAGGTGGTGGTCCGCGCCCTCGAGGCCATGAAAGCCACGCCCGAGGTCACGTTCTACCTGCTGCCGGGGAACCACGATCCGCTCGACGCGGCGTCGATCTTCACCTCGACCACGTTCGTCGACCACCGGCCGCCCAACGCCGTCGTCCTCGACGGCTCTGCCCCCATGCCCGTGGCGCCGGGCGTCTCCCTCGTCGGCGCTCCGTGGTCGAACAAGCGGCCCTTGGTCGATCTGGTCGCCCGGGCGATCGCCGATGTGTCCGCCGACGGAACGTTGCGGATCGTGGTGGGTCACGGCGCCACCGACGGTCTGTCCCCCGACCCCGACAATCCGGCGCTCATCGTCGAGGCCGAGGTGGAGGCCGCCCTGGCCGACGGCAGGATCCACTACGTCGCCCTGGGAGACCGGCACTCGACAACCGACGTCGGGTCGTCGGGCCGGGTCTGGTACTCGGGGGCACCCGAGCCCACCGACTACGACGAGGTCGACCCCGGCAACGTCCTTCGTGTCGAGGTGTCCGCCGATCACGTCTCGGTCGAGCCACGCCGGGTCGGCACCTGGCGGTTCATCCGGCAGCACTTCGACCTGGCCGGCGCGCCGGACCGTGAGCGGGTGGAGCGGTTCCTGGCCGATCTGCCCGACAAACACCGGACGATCGTCAAGCTGGCTCTGGTGGGCCAGCTGTCCCTTGCCGAGATGGCGAGGCTCGAGGTCGCCCTGGAGAACGCCTCCGATCTCCTCGGCGCTCTCGAGCGTTGGGAGCGCCGAAGCGAACTCGTGGTGCTCCCCGACGAGGGTGACATCGACGGCCTGGGACTGTCCGGCTTCGCGGCCGACGCCCTGGCCGATCTGCGCGAGCTCGGAGCCGGTTCGGGGCCCGAGGCCGTCGAGGCCCGCGACGCCCTCGGCCTCCTGTACCGCCTGGTCGGAGGCGCCCGGTGAGGATCCACCGCGTCCTCCTGCGGAACTACCGCGGTGTCACCGAGGCCGAAGTCGACTTCGCGGCCGACGGGGTGACCATCGTCGAGGGTGACAACGAAGTCGGCAAGACATCGTTGTCCGAGGCGATCGACATGATCCTCAGCGACCGCGACGACTCCACCAAGAAGGCGGTGAAGTCGGTCAAACCCGTCGATCGCGACGTCGGCGCCGAGGTTGAGATCGACATCTCGACGGGCCCGTACCGCCTCCGGTACCGCAAGCGCTGGCACCGCCAGAAGGAGACGGTGCTGGAGCTGCTCGAACCGGAGAGATCCCAGCTCACCGGTCGCGAGGCCCACGATCGCGTTCGCCAGATACTCGACGAGACCCTCGACGCCGGGTTGTGGGATGCCCTTCGGCTCCGCCAGGGTCGCCAGTTGGAGCAGGCCGACTTCGCTGGTGGGTCGCTGGGCCGGGCCCTCGATCTGGCGGCCGGCGGCGACTCGACGGGGGAGCGGGAGGACGACCTCTGGGCCCGGATCGGTGCCGAACGCGACCGCTACTGGACTGCCACCGGCCAGGCCAGGGTGGAACGGAACGCTGCCGCCTCGAGGGCGCAGGAGGCCGAGACCGAGGTGGCTGTGCTGCGGTCGGCGTTGGCCGACCTGCAACACGATGCCGAGCAGGTGGAGCGCCTCACCGTCGAGGCCGCCGCGCTCGCCGACAAGCAGCGGGAGAACCATGCGAGGGTGGCTGAGCTCCAGGGACGGTTCGATGCCGTCAGAGCCCAGAGGGGCGAGGTCGAGCGACTCACCGGATCGAGAGACGCCGCTCGGGCCGAGCACGACCGGGCACGGGAGGTGGCCAAGGCCCGCCGCGACCTCCTCGCCAGGGTGACGGCGGAGTCCGCCACCGTCGAGGAGCTGCGATCGGTGGTGGCCGCGGCGCTACCCACGAGAACCAGACTCGAGTCGCGACTCCGCGATGCTCGGCAGGCCCTGGACGCGGCGCGCGGACGACTGCGCGAGGCCGAGGCGGTTCACCGTCGTGCCGTGAACGACCGTGACTACCGGCGCCAGCAGATCGAACTGGCGCAGCTCTCCGAGCGTCTCGGACGCATCACCGATGCCACCCGTCGCAGGTCCGAGGCGGCCGGCCGTCTCGACGCCCTGCGGGTCGACGCCGAGCTGTTCGCCAGGATCGACGCGGCTCACCTCGACGTGGTCAGGGCCGACGCGGCGGCGACGGGTGGGGCCGCCACCGTCGATGCGACGGCCGTCGCCGACGTCACGCTGAAGGTCGACGGACGCTCGGTGGACCTGCGGGCGGGCGAACAACACCGGATCCCCGTGCCCTCCTCGGCCCGGGTCGAGGTTCCGGGCACCGTCTCCATGATGATCACGGCGGGGGCGGGGGCGCAGGCACTGGCCGACCGCCTCGTCGAGGCCCGCCAGGTGTTGGCCGGGCTCTGCGCAGAGGGCGGAGTGCCCGACGCTGCGGCGGCCCGCGAGGCCCTGACTCGCCGTGACGAGGCCGAAAGGACGATGGCCGAGACCGCCGCGACCATCGAGCAGGATCTGCGTGACCTCACATCCGAGGACCTGGCGCAGAAGGTCGACCGGCTGCGAGCGCGGGTGTCGGACCACGAGGCGGAGCGACCGACCGATCCGCCCGTCCCGGTGGATCTCGACGCGGCGCAGGCGATCGAATCCGAGTGTGACGGCGCGGTGAGTCGATGTCGCGCCGACATGGATCGGCTGGAGGCCGAGGCGGCGGCGGCGACCGCCGAGGTGCAGAGCGTCGACATCGGCGATGCGACCTCGAAGGCCCGGCTCGAACAGGCCCAGCTGGCCCTGGACAATTCTCACCAGGCGTTGGCCGCGGCCCGGCGAGAGGTGCCCGACGCCGACGTCGACCGGCGGCTGGTCCGGGCGGAGTCGGATCTGGCGGACTGCGACGCGGCGCTCGCCCACGCGGAGGATCGCCTGGCTGCGGGCGACCCCGACTCGGTCGAGGCCCTTCTCGTCAACGCCAAGGAGGTCACGGACCGTCTCGCAGGAGAGCTGCACGACGTCGAGATCCGAACGCGCGAGCTGAAGATGAAGCTGGCCCTCAAAGGTGACGAAGGTCTGGCCCACCATCTCGACAT
Source organism: uncultured Microthrixaceae bacterium (assembly GCA_963700425.1). Lineage (GTDB taxonomy): Bacteria > Actinomycetota > Acidimicrobiia > Acidimicrobiales > Microtrichaceae > CAVOXO01. Next base: position 489,054 of record CAVOXO010000003.1, read on the forward strand.
CGCCACCTCCGAGCTGCATCGTCTGCGGGTCGATCACGAGCGTCTCGAGGCGCGGGCAGCCGCCGCCAAGCGGCTGCACGACACGTTCGCGGCGCGGCGGGCCGAGGCTCACCACCGATACGTCGCCCCTTTTCGTGATCGCATAGAGCAGCTCGGGAGACTGGTGTTCGACGGCGGATTCGAGGTCGACCTCGACGACGACCTCCGCATCGCCCGCCGCACGCTCGGCGGCGTCACCCTCGACTTCGACGATCTCAGCACGGGCGCGCAGGAACAGCTGGGCATCATCGCTCGTCTGGCCTGCGCCTCGATCGTCTCGGCAGACGGAGGGGCCCCGGTCATCTTCGACGACGCTCTCGGCTGGAGCGATCCCAACCGGCTCGACCGGATGGGGGCCGTCATCGCCTCGGCCGGCAGGACCTGTCAGATCATCGTGTTGACCTGCACCCCCGGCCGGTACGAGGCAGTCGGTAACGCCACTGTGGTCCGTCTGCCGATGTGATCCCGCGACCGCGCCGCCCCCGGTCGGCTCAGAGCAGGCCCAGGTCGCGGGCGCGCCTGGCTGGTGGTGGTCCGCCGGTCAGATCCGATCGACGGACGGAGGCGTTCCGACCCCGAATCGCAGCTCGGTCAGTGCCTCGTCGACCTCTCCGGGACGCAGAACCGCGGACCCCAGGTCGGGTCGGTTCGGCGAGTCGGGGAAGCGCTGGGTCTCGAGCGACACCGATCCGTGGGCGTGGAAGGGTGGCCCGAGCCCGTTGCCGGTGTAGAGCTGGACACCGGGCCGGTTGGTCCGCACCGACATCCAGCGCCCCGAGGCAGGCGCGTCGAGCACGGCCGCGGGTCTGAGCACCTCGGGGGGTCCGTCGATGGCGAAGCAGTGGTCGAAACCTCCGGAGGGCGACAACGCCATCGCCGGTCCGAGCAGGGTCCGACGGCGGAAGTCGAAGCGGGTGCCGTCCACCGACATCAGGCTGTCGGTCGGGATTCGGGAGTCATCGACGGGTAGGACCCGGCCGGCGGCCAGGTTCAACCCGTGGGAGTCGATCGTGTCGGCGCCGTCGAGGTTCCAATAGCCGTGGTGGGTGAGGTTGACCACCGTGGGAGCGTCGGTCGTGGCCCGGTAGGTGATCCGTAGGCGGTCGCCGTGGAGCTCGTAGATCGCCACGGCGGTGACGGTGCCGGGGAACCCCTGGTCGCCGTCGGGGCTCACGAACCTGAACGTCGCGGATCCACCGTCGTCGTTCGCCTTGGCTGCGAGCAGTTCCCACACGTGACGGTCGAAACCGATGGGGCCACCGTGGAGCTGGTTCGGTCCTTCGTTCGGGGCGACCTCGACGTCGACGCCCTCGAGGGGGAACCGGGCCCCGCCGATCCGGTTGGCGTATCGGCCGATGGATGCGCCGAGGTGCGGGTTGCGGGAGGGGTCCTCGTAGTCCGTCAACGACGGCAACGTGAGGTGGACGGGCCCCGGCATGCCACGGATGTCGGGGGCATCCACCGACACGACGGCGGCTCCCAGCGTGAGGACCGTCACCGAGATCGAGGAGCTGGTCACCGTCACCAGGTCGACCTCTGTCGCGTTCCTCCACGTCGTCGGGGTGGTCGTGCCGAACGAACGGATCGAGATCACGGGCCGACGCCACCGAGGGCCTCGACGATCCTGGCCGCCAGATCCTCCGGCGCCACGCCTTCGACGTCGAGCACCAGGTCGGCCGTCTCCAGGTAGAGCCCTTCCCGGCCCTCATAGAGGCGCCCGAGCGCTGCGGCGGGGTCGTCGTCCAACCAGGGGCGACCGGCGCCCGCGCCGACGCGTTCGGCCAGGACCGAGACGGGAGCGCGCAGGTAGACCACGAACGCTCCCCGACGCATGGCCGCCCGGGCCTCCGGGTCGTGGATCACGCCTGCCGCCACGCCGGCGACGACGGGCCGGTGAGCCGCGAGTGCTTCGCCGAGCGCCGCGGCTTCCACCCGGCGCAGAGTGGGCTCGTCGGTCGCGGTCAGCACCTCGGGGGTCGGCCGCCCCGTCAGCCGCACCACGAGCTCGTCATTGTCGAGGTAGGGCCACCCGGTCAGCGACTCGAGCTCGCGGCCGACGGTGGTCTTCCCCGCTGCCATCATCCCGATCAACAACACGCGGGGCGCTGCGGATGTATCGCTCATCGCACTCGAACCCATGACACCCATCAGATCCCCCGGCGCTCGTCCGCGCATCACCCCGGCCCGATGATTCCGACGCGGATGATCAGAGCGCCGTTTCGGAATGCCCGCCGAACTCGCTGCGCATGGCGGAGAGCACCTTGCCGGCGAAGGCGCCACGTCCCCGTGACTCGAAGCGCGCCTGGAGTGCGGCCGTGATCACCGGCGCGGGTACGCCCTCCTCCACGGCCGCGATGACGGTCCACCGACCCTCACCCGAATCCGATACGTGGCCGGCGAACGCCGACAGATCGGGCGAGCCGGCCAGAGCGTCGGCGGCCAGGTCGACCAGCCACGAGTCGATCACCGAGCCGCGGCGCCACACCTCGGTCACGTCAGCGACATCGATGGCGAAGCGGTAGTGCTCGGGGTCCCGCAGGGGGGTGGTCTCGGCGTCGATGGTGAGTGGGTGGAGACCGACGTCGGCGTGCTCGAGGATCGACAGCCCCTCCGCGATGGCCGCCATCATCCCGTACTCGATCCCGTTGTGGACCATCTTGACGAAGTGACCCGAACCGGCGGCTCCGCAGTGCAGATAGCCGTGTTGAGCGGTACCGGCCCGCTGATCGCGGCGGGGAGTCGGCGGGGCGGCGTCCTCGCCGGGGGCGAGCGCACGCCAGATCGGGTCGAGCCGTCGAACGGCGGCGTCGTCACCGCCGATCATGAGGCAGTACCCCCGCTCGAGCCCCCACACACCGCCGCTCGTGCCGCAGTCGACGTAATGGATTCCTCGATCCGACAGACGGGCGGCCCGCTCGATGTCGTCGCGGTAGTACGTGTTCCCGCCGTCGACGATGACGTCGTCGGGGTCCACCATCTGGGAGAGCTCGTCGACGACACCACCGACATGGCCGGCGGGCACCATGACCCAGATGGTTCTCGGGGGATCGAGGGCGCTCACGAGGCTCTCGATGGTCGCGGCTCCGGTGGCTCCCTCGGTGGCGAGCGCGGCGACCGAGTCGGGATCGAGGTCGTGGACCACACATCGATGACCGTGCCGCATGAGGCGACGAACGAGGTTGGCTCCCATGCGTCCCAATCCGATCATCCCCATCTGCATCGGCTCGGTGCTCATGTGGTCTCCTGATCCCGGTCGGTCGCGTGACGTCGCGTCGATCGAGAGCGTATGACCGTCGAGGACCGGAGAGACAAACGTCCCGCTGCCCGGCTCAGCCCGTGACCGCCCGGTGCACCGGGTGACGACGACGTGGTCGTCGAAGGCCCCGCTCTGCGCGTCGGTGCCGCGCCGCAGGGGTATGGACTGATCGCCGATCAGCGGCCCTCGATAGCCTGAGTCGGTGGCCACGGTGTTTCGCATGCCCTTCTCCGCGTTCGTCACCTGGCCGGCGCTGCATGCGTTCGGTTGGGCCACCGCCTTCGTGCTCACCGGAATCGCAACGTTCAACGACGTTCCGGCCGTGCTCGCCCTCGGCGGAGCGGTCGGGTTGGTCCACACCGTGATCCAGTGGCTCACCACCTCGGCCGTCGTCGGTAGGCACGACATCGAGACACGGAATCTGGTGTGGACTCGCCGAATCGCCATCGACGACATCTCCGAGATCCATCGCGTGGGGAGGAGGGCATGGCAGGCGGCACAACTCACCCTCGCTGACGGGACGTCGATCCTCCTGCCGGTTCCGGTCGCGTCGATGATCACGCCGAATCCCCGATTCGACACCCAGATGGCGGAGCTGTGCGCCTCGGTGGCCTACCGGGCGCCCGGAGCCGGGCCGGTCTGAGTCCCGGCCATCGCCTCCACACCATCGAGCACCCGCGGCAGCTCGGTCAGGAATCTGTCCACGTCGGCGTCCACGCTGGACCAGCCGACCGACACGCGCATCGAACGTGCCGCACCCGCGCCGATGGCCTCGAGCACCGGTGACGGTTCGAACGCCTCGGACGAACACGACGACCCCGAATGGACGGCGATGCCGGCGCCGTCGAGACCGATGAGCACCGGTTGGGGCTCCACCTGGTCGAACATCAGGCACACGAGATGGGGTGCCCTGCGCGCGGGATCGCCGAGGACCGATACTCCGGATCGTGTCCGGGCCCACTCCACGATGCGGTCGGTCAGCCGTCGTGCCGCGTCCGCTTCGGAGTCCCATCGCTCGGCGACGTCGACCGCGGCGGCGGCGAATCCCGCGATGGCGAGAGAGCTCTCCTGCCCGGCCCGTCGGGCCCGCTCCTGGTCGCCGCCCACCATGAGCGGGGCCAGGCGTACGCCTCGGCGCACGAAGAGCGCTCCGATGCCGGGGGGGCCGCCGAACTTGTGGGCCGACACCGACACCAGGTCGGCGCCCCATTGCCGGACATCGACCGGAACGTGGCCCGTGGCGGCAGCCGCGTCGACATGGATCAGGACATCCCGACCGGCGGCCTGCCGGACGGCTTCGACCGCTGACGCGACATCGCTGAGCGTGCCGACCTCGTGGTTGACCACCTGGAGGTGAACCACCCCGGTCTCCGCGGTGATCGCTGCGGCCACCTCCTCGGGGTCGCAGCGGCCCACCGCGTCGACTCCGACCAGGGTGTGAGGGCCGCGCTCGGCCCAGGCCCGCACCGCCGAATGCTCGACGGGGGCCAACACGCTGTGGGGCCCCCGGGCGGCCGCGCCGAACCCGACGGTGGCGATCGCTTCGGTCGCGCCCGAGCAGAACACGATTTCACGGGGACGGGCACCCAGCAGGGTGGCGACCGCGGCACGGTCGGACTCGACGCGTTCCCGTGTGGCCATGGCCTCGGCGTGAAGGCGCGATGGGTCGCCCCACGCGCCCACGGGTGAGCCGTCGAGCCACTCCGCCATCGCCGCGACGGCGGCCGGGCGCAGTGGCGACGTCGATGCGTGATCGAGATAGACCCTGGACACCGCGCCGGCCGTTACGCGTCGATGGCCGTGACGCAGTGGTTGTCGCCCTGCGGCTTGGAGGACGTGAGGCCGACGGGGGTCTCCCCATAGAGAGCTCCCAACATCCCGGCCACCATGCCCCGGTCGATGGCACACATCACCGGGTAGTCGATGACCGCGTCGCCGAACGGGCAGTTCTCCGCCACGATCGAGTGCTGATCTCCCGAGCTCTCGGCGTGAGCGTTGAACCCCTTCGCCGAGAGGGCGTCGGCGACCGCGTGCAGGGCGGCCCGGACCGAACGGTGACCGGCGGAGGCGTCGCCCATCGCCGCGGCCATCGCTCGGCCGTACTCGACGCCCACCTCCTCGGCGAGCGAATCGGCGCGCTCGGGTCCCAGCTCGGCCAGAGCGCGGCCGAGCAGCGAGATGACGACGTCGTCGATGTGAACGCCGAGCTCGAAGGGCAGCGCCTCGTCAACGATCCGGTACATCTTGGAAGGGCGGCCCGCGCCGGATCGAGGAGCGGTGGCGGTCTCGAGGTAGCCGCCGGCGGCCAGCTTGTCGAGGTGGTGGCGGGCGACATTGGGGTGGAGGTCGAAGCGGGCCGCCACTTCCGATGCGGTGACCCCCGCATCGGCGGCGTGGGCGAAGAGGTAGATCTCGCGGCGGGTGGGGTCCCCGAACGCCGCAGTGATCGCGGACACCGTGGAGGAGAAGTCGGTCCGGTTCAGTGGCGACACCGATGTCTCGGTGCCGGGTTCGAGTTCAGCGGCCGCAATTTCGAGGTCTTTCGGCACCGACGTAGTGTACTTGCGCCCCTCATCCCCGCCCCGGCGTTGTCCCCACGGGCCGAAAGAGCACCTCATGGCACTCACCCCCGACTCCGTTCTCACCGCGCTCGGCCCGGTGCAGGACCCCGAACTCCACCGCTCGATCGTCGAGCTCGGCATGGTCCGCGACATCGTGGTCGACGGCGACGCGGTGTCGCTCACCGTGGTGCTCACCATCCCTGGTTGCCCACTCCGCAACGAGATCGACACCAGTGTCCGAGATGCACTTGCGTCGGCGGGGGCCGGTGACGTGTCGATCGAGTTCGGGTCGATGACCGACGACGAGCGCGCCGAACTTCGCCAGAAGCTCCACGGTGATCCCGCGTCCACTGCGGGCTCGACGCCCGCTCACGGGCACTCCGAGGGGCGGGCCATCCCCTTCGCCGACCCGGCGAGCTCCACCCGCGTGCTGCTGATCGCCTCGGGCAAGGGCGGGGTGGGCAAGTCGTCGGTCACCACCAATCTCGCAGTCGCACTCGCCCGGCGCGGCAAGCGGGTCGGCGTCGTCGACGCCGACGTGTGGGGTTTCTCGATCCCACGGATGTTGGGGGTGGAGCGTCCCCCGGTGCTCATCGACCAGATGATCGTTCCACCGACGGCGAACGATGTCGCCTGCATCTCGATGGGCTTCTTCGCCGAGGAGGACCAGGCGGTCATCTGGCGTGGCCCGATGCTGCACAAGGCCTTGGAGCAGTTTCTCACCGACGTCTACTGGGACGACCCCGACTACCTCATCGTCGATCTTCCCCCCGGTACCGGCGACATCTCCATCTCGCTGGCGCAGTTCCTGCCTCGCGCCGAGCTCTACGTCGTGACCACGCCCCAGCCGGCGGCCCAGAAGGTCGCCCAACGCGCCGCGTTCATGGCCGAGAAGGTGCGACTCGAGGTCAAGGGAATCATCGAGAACATGCGTGGTTCACCGGGGACGACGGCACCCGCTACGAGATCTTCGGCTCAGGCGGCGGGCGAAGCAGCTCGCCGAACGGATCGAGGTTCCACTCCTCGGCTCGCATCCCGTTGGTCCCGGCGGTCCGCGAAGGCTCCGACAACGGTCGGCCCATCGTCGCCGTCGACCCGGACAGTCGAGGCGGCGCAGGCGTTCGCGGCGATCGCCGAACGGATCGATGTCGGAGCTGGCGCCGACCCGCCGTTTCAACCCCGAGTTCAAGATCATCTGAGCGGTCCCCGGGCGACGCCGCCGGGTTGCGCCACGCCCCTACGATGAGGCCACCATCCCCCAGCGCAATCGAGGAGCCCTCGTGGACGTGAGAATCGGTGTCATCCAGTCGATGCGTGAACTCGATCTGGAGCTCGACGACTCCACCGATCAGTGACGCGCTCGGCCGGCGAGATCGAGGCGGCGGTCGAGACGGGCTCGGGCATGCTGTGGCTCACCGACCGCAAGGTCGCAAGGTCGGGGTGCCGGTGGCGTCGCTCGCCTACGTCGAGCTCGGAAGCCACGGCGAGCGCCCGCTCATCGGCTTCTCGGCCTGAGCGACACACTCGGCGTGACACACCCACGTCCTCGATCGCCGGCTGGTCTTCGTCACCGGCAAGGGCGGCGTGGGCAAGACGTCGATCGCCGCCGCGTTCGCCCTGCTGAGCGCGCGGGAGGGGCGGCGCACGCTGGTCTGCGAGGTCGACGCCAAGGGCAACCTGGCCGACGTCTTCGGCACGTCACCGTTGAGGTTCGCGCCCGACCGAGGTCCAGTCGAACCTGGCGCGATGTCGATGGACACCGAGGAGTCGCTGCAAGGAGTACCTCAGCCTCCAGCTGCACGTTCCCCTGCTCGCCCGCATCGGCCCTCTGGCGAAGACTTTCGACTTCGTGGCGACCGCGGCGCCGGGCGTCAAGGAGATCCTGACGGTCGGAAAGCTGTGCTACGAGGTGCGCGAGGACAACTACGACATGGTGGTCGTCGACGCGTCGGCGACGGGTCACGTCGTCGGCCAGCTCGCCTCGCCGGTCGCTCTGAGCGAACTGGTCAAGGTCGGCCTGGTTCGGCAACAGACCGACTGGATGCTCGAGATGCTCACCGACCCCGCCAGACCGGTGTCGTCGTCGTGGCCACGCCCGAGGAGATGCCGGTCAACGAGACCATCGATCTGCTGGCCCGGCTCGACTCCGAGACCGACATCGACGTGGCGGCGGTGATCGCCAAACAGGGTGCTGCCCGAACTGTTCGGTCGGGCCGAGGAGGAGCTGTTCGATCGGCTGGCCGACCCCCAGGGCCGTGCCGCGCTCGTGGAGGCGACCGATGACTCCGCGGAGCTGGTGCTCGACGCGGCACGGCTGGCGGTCGACCTCCGTCGGGCCCGTGCAGCCCATCTGGTCACCCTGCGCGAGCGAATGGCGACCCGACATCCCGCTCATCTACGTTCCGTACCTGTTCACCCGGAGTCACGGGATCCGCACCACGCGTCAGATCGCCGATCGTCTCGCGGAGGAGTTGCTGTGAATGCCGCGCGTCGGGCTGACCGAGGGCGCGCACGTCGAGCATCGAGGAGCTGGCGTCGGCCAAGGAGATCCTCATCTCCACGGGGTCGGGAGGGGTCGGAAAGACCACCACCGCGGCGGCCCTCGCGGTCGAGGCCGCGGTGAATCTCGGAGGCAAGGTTCTGGTGCTGACCGTCGACCCCGCCAAGCGGCTGGCCAATGCGCTGGGACTCGAGCAGTTCGGCAACGTCGAGACCCGGGTGCCCGACGAGGCGTTCGCCGACGCCGGGGTGACACCGCAGGGGTGAACTGTGGGCCGCGATGTTGGACACGAAGCAGAGCTGGGACGATCTCGATCGCGCACATGCCCCGGACGACGGCCACCCGCGACGCCATCCTGGCCAACCCGCTCTACCAGAACATCACCGGCAAGTTCGTCCAGTCCCACGATTACGTGGCGATGGAGCGGCTGTACGAGATCCACACATCGGGTCGGTACGACCTCGATCGTCGTCGACACCCCGCCCACCCGAAACGCCGTCGATTTCCTCGACGCCCCCGAACGCATGGCCGACTTCTTCTCGTCGCGCCTGCTGCGCTGGCTGATCGCTCCGTATCGCGATCGAGAGTGGTGTCCTTCGCGTCCAAGCCCTTCTATTCGGTGGCCGACCGGATCCTGGGCACGACAGTTCCTCCAGGACATCGCCGAGTTCTTCATCCTCTTCCAGTCGATGTACGACGGCTTCGTCGAGCGGGCCGAGGCGGTCAGCCGGCTCATGGAATCGCCGGCGGTCAGCTTCGTGGTGGTGTCGACGCTCGAGGCGGCACCGGTGCGCGAGGCGGAGTTCTTCATGCGGCTGCTCGAGGAGCGGGGCCTGCCGGTGGGGGCGCTGGTGTCTCAACAAGGTCCTGCCCGGCTACCTGCGCGATCGCGGAGGCAGCCGACGTGGCGACTGACGTTGGTCGACGACGCCGAGACGGTCGCGGCCCGCGTCGCGGCCGACCTCGGCCCCCCGGTGGACGACGCGATGCTCTCGCGGGTGCTCGCCGAGATCGGCCAGAGCTTCGCCGAACTACCGCGTGGTGGCCACCCGCGAAGCCGGAACAACGCCACGAGCTCTCCGCCGTTCCGGGAACGGTGGCGAGTGTTCCGTACTTCACCCATGACATCGCCGATCTACGTGGACTGCTGGACATGGGCGAACAGGATCTGGCGGTGACACGATGACGACGAGATCCACGTTGACCCGGGCCCTCGACCGCCTTCCGCCGGGTGCCCACCAACACCTCCGGCGACTGATGTGCCACCTGGGGGATGCTCGCCGACGTCTGTTTCAGCGACCTGGTTCTCTACGTGGCCGATCCGGGGAGCGGCTACGTGATGATGGGACACGTTCGGCCCACGACCGCGCCCACGATCTATCACGACGAGCTGGTGGGCGAGACCCGCTCGGCGGAGCAACGACCACTCGTGCACGCGGCCATGACGAGCGGTCGGAACACCGTCGGGGAGATCGACTCGGCGTGGTTCGGGGAACACATCCGCGGTCACCTGCATCCCGATTCGGTTCGACGCGGAGGTGATCGGCGTGATGGCACGTGAATCGCCCCAAGGCGGTTCGGGTCAGGACCGGGGAGCTCGAAGACGTCTACGCCGGGGTCTTCGACAGCTTCGCCAGTCATGTTGAGCGAGGGGACGTTCCCGTACCGCGACGAGGAGACGCTGCTCTCCGCCCCGCCGCGGGTGGGCGACGGAGTGGTGGTGGTCGACGAGTCGCACGCGTCGTGCGAGTACGCATCTCCGAACGCGGTGTCGGCGCTCACCCGTTTCGGAGCCGGAGGCAACCTCAAGGGGCGAACCCTGGCGGCCGCGGGATTCGTGAGCCCTGCGGTTCGCACCGCGGTGGACTCGGGTCGGCCGGGGGTGGACGAACAGGAGAGCGACGACGTGATCGTCGCGGCCCGGGCGCTGCCCCTCATCGCCGAGGGACGGGTGAGCGGTGCCGTCGTGTTGTTGAGGGACGTCACCGACGTGCGGCGTCGGGATCGTCTGTTGGTGTCGAAGGATGCCACGATCCGCGAGATCCATCATCGGGTGAAGAACAACCTCCAGACCATCTCGTCGCTGCTGCGCCTGCAGGGTCGACGCCTGACCGAACCCTCGGCCAAGGCCGCCATCGAGGAGTCGGTCCGTCGTATCGGGTCGATCGCGCTGGTGCACGAGACGCTGTCGCACGCAGCGAGCGACGACGTCGCCTTCGTCGCGGTGCTGCGGCCGCTCATCCGGATGGTCGAGGACGGCCTGGTGTCGCGGGATCGCCCCCTTCACATCCGCATCGACGGCGACGCGGGCGTGCTCCCTTCCGACGTGGCCACGTCACTTGCCGTGGTCGTGACCGAACTGGTCCAGAACGTCGTCGAACACGCCTATCCCGAGGAGATCGACCTGACCGAGCAACCCGCGCACGTGGTCGTCGAACTCCGTCCCGGGGAGTCGGGCCTGGTCGTGCGGGTCCGCGACGACGGCGTGGGGATGGACTGGGATCCCGACGCCCCGAGTTCCAGCCTCGGTCTCAGCATCGTTCGTACCCTGGTCGAGACGGAACTCGGTGGGAGGCTCTCGGTCGACACCGGACATGGAAAACCGCCCCGACCCGGGACGGTCATCACAGTGAGTCTTCCGGTGGAGACGGCGGTGGCCGTCGACCCGACCGCCGAGCATCCCCTCTGACACCTCAGCGCGTGGCGAGGCTCCTCAGGCGTTCAGGCGGAACGCTTCTGGCGGGCGAGCCATGCCCGCCGCAGCTTGCGTCGCTCTTCCTCCGACGTACCGCCCCAGACACCGGAGTCCTGGTTGGTCACGAGGGCGAATTCGAGACACGGGTCCTTGGCGTCACACGTGCGGCACACGGTCTTGGCGTTGTCGATCTGCTCGATGGCGGGACCCGTTGTTCCAACCGGGAAGAAGAGATCCGGATCGGTGTCCTGGCATGCAGCGACCACGCGCCAGTCGTCGTTCGCGAGGGACAGTGAGCGGCTCGATGTCAGGGCCACGATTCCTCCATGAGAAGATCTTGAGGAGCGATGAAACGGTGTCACAGGTTGCCCGCACCGAAGGGTCGAGCACTTGTGAAAAGGTGAACAAGCTCACCGTATATCTCCCCGTCGGGGCTGTAAAGGGATTCTTCACATGATCGACACATGTCAGGTGATCGCGCACCGCGGCGCATCCGCCGATCGCCCGGAGAACACCGTCGACGCCTTCGTGGAAGCGGGGAGACAGGGGGCGGACGGTGTCGAACTCGACGTCCGGCCGACGAGTGATCGTCGACTGGTCGTGTGTCACGACGTCGCTTTCGCCGACGGTCGGGCGGTGTCGGCGACGGCCTTCGACGATGTCCCCGCCGGGATCTGCGATCTGCGACGGGCGCTGGAGGCCTGCGGCACCATGTTGGTGAACGTCGAGATCAAGAACGGCGAGGGGGAGCCTGGATTCGACCGGTCGGGATGGCTCGCCGAGGAGACCCTGAGGGTCATTTCCGAGGTGTCTCCTCCCGGTGGGGTGCTGGTCAGCTCGTTCGATCCCGACATCCTCGACACCGTTCGCGGCCTTCCCGACGCGCCGCCGACCGGGCTGCTGGTGTTGTCCGCCGACCAGCCGCGCGATGCCCTCGCCGCGGCCGCCGACGCCGGCCACGAAGCGGTGCATCCCTGGGACGGCAGCGTGGACGAGGACCTTGTCGCCAGGGCTCGGGACGCCCGCCTGGCCCTGAACGTCTGGACGGTGGACGATCCCGGGCGCGTCCGCGAACTCGCCCGGTGGGGTGTCGACGCGATCATCACCAACCGCCCGGCCTCCACCCGCGCCGCCATCGGGGGCGGTCGGGAGTCAACCGCGGTCGATTGAGGCCCCGAAGGATGCCTTGGCCGCCACCCGGTGCAGCGCTCCCATGACCGGGCGAGCCATGGCGAGGCACAACACGGCGGTGGTGGCGGCGCGCATCGCGTCCCATCCCAGCGAGGTCGCCAGGTGGAAGGCCCAGAACCGCGAGAGGTTCTCGCCGAGCGGTGCGCCGGGGACGAAGGAGACGGCGGTGTCGTAACCGGTGACGAACGGCCAGAACCACAGGTTCAACAGCACTCCGAACGCCAACGACGCGAGGGCTCCGTAGACCGCGAGGATGCCGACCTCGGTGCGACCGCCCGCTGGGGGAAGGAGTCCGGCCCCGAACCCGATCCACGCCGCGCCGAGGATCTGGAACGGCAACCACGGCCCGATCCCGCCGGTCAACATGGCGCTGACGAAGATGGTGACGGCTCCGAGAAGGAAACCGAATCGTCGGCCCAGCACGCGCCCGGCGGGCAGCAGCAGGAAGAACACCATCTCGGTGCCCGCAACGCCTCCGGTGGGGAGCCTCAGTGCGGCGCCCGCCCCTGCGAGAACGCCCATGACGGCGATCGCCTTGGCGTCGAGGACGCCCGACGAGGCATCGGAGACCGCCACCGCCACCAACAACGGGACCAACAACACCATCAACCAAGGGGCGTCGCCGAGGTGAGCGGTCGCCGTCGTTCCCCGGGGTGCGGCCCACAACGGCCAGCAGAACGCAGCCGCGCCGATGAGCGAGATCGCAGCCACGAGGGGCCCGCCACGACGGCTGGTGGCACCGGAGGGTCGATGGCGCGCCAGGGTCGTGGTCACGGGCTCACCAGGTCCACCACCTCGGCCACCGACAGGACGTCGAGTGGAGCGAAGATACGGCTGACCTGGGGTGACAGGGACGGAGACTGGGTCACCACCTGGCGGGCCGACCCGTCAGCGATGACGTCGCCGTCGGCCAGCACGACCACGCGGTCGGCCACGACGCCGGCGAGCTCGACGTCGTGAGTGGCGACGATCACCGTCGATCCGGCCGCGGCGACGTCTCGGAGGTAGACGGTGAGAGCATCCTTGGAGGCGTAGTCGAGGCCGCGGGTGGGCTCATCGAGGAGGAGGACCGACGGTCGATGGGCGCACACGACGGCCAGTGCCAGGCAGAGCTGTTGTCCCGCGGAGAGGTCGCGAGGGTGTCGCTCGGGATCGAGCACGACGCCCATGGCTGTCAGGACCGCGGCGGTGGCGCCCGGTTCGAGGTGTCCCTCGACGTCCGCGAGACGCAGTTCGTCGCGCACGGTCGAGGCGTAGAGGAGGACCGAGGGGTCCTGGGGGACGAGCCCGACGCGGCCGATCAGCGCCGGGCCGTCGAGGTCCGACGGATCGACACCGGTCACGGCCACCGACCCCGCGTCGGGCCGGCGGGCGCCGACCAGGAGAGAGAACAGCGTCGATTTACCCGCTCCGTTGCGTCCCATGACGGCGGTGATCTCCCCCGCCGTGATGTCGAGATCGAGTCCGTCGAAGAGGTCGTGGCCGTCATGGCCGAAGCGGAGCCGCCGGACCCGAACCGACGGGTCCGGAGTGGTCGGCGAGGTGGGGGAGTCACGGGCGTCGGACGAGTCCGGCTGCGACCCGGCCGAGGCCCCGGCGTCGGTCAGGGCGTCGCGCAACGACGCGGCGGAGCGTCGCGCGTCGCGCACCGAGAGCGGGAGTGGGCTCCATCCCAGGGCGCGACCGAGTCGGACGACGGGAGGGGCGACGGGGGCTGCGGCCAGCATCGGCGCGGGGAGCCCCGATTCGACGCGGCCCGCCTCGACCACGACCACGCGGTCGGCAAGGTGGACGACCCTTTCGAGGCGGTGTTCGGCGATCACGACGGCGAGTCCGACGTCGTGAACCAACCGGCTGAGAGCGGAGAGAACATCCTCCGCACCTGCGGGGTCGAGTGACGAGGTCGGCTCGTCGAGGACGAGCAGTCGGGGAGCGGCCGTCAGCACGGCGGCGATCGCGACCCGCTGTTGCTCGCCTCCCGACAGCGACGCCAGAGGCCGGGTGCGCAGCCCGCTCAGTCCCATGAGATCGATGGTCTCCTCGATGCGGCGTCGCATCGTGGTGCGATCGATTCCGAGGTTCTCCATCGTGAAGGCCAGTTCGTCCTCGACGATGTCGGCGACGAAGCTCGCCGCGGGGTCCTGGGCGACGTAGCCCACGACATCGGCCAGGTCACGCGGTGGGAAGAACCGGGTGTTCCGACCCGCGATCTCGACCGAGCCGTCGAACGAGCCGCCCGAGAAGTGGGGCACCAGGCCGACGAGGGCGCCGAGCAGCGTCGACTTCCCCGATCCCGTGGGCCCGACCACCACCACGAACTCGCCTTCGTCGATGTCGATCTCGACGTGCGCGAGCGCGTCGGCGGTTCCCGAGCGGTAGCGGTGGGTGAGATCGCGGACCTCCACCAGCCGGGTCATCGACGGTCACTCCGCGGTGCGGGGGCGACGATCGCCGGAGCGGCCAGCCCGACGAGCCCGAGTACGAGCCACAGCGGCGTGGGACCCCAACTCAGCGGTCGCGTCGGGGGGTTGAGGGCGAGTGGTTCGACCCAACCCGCCACGGCCGTGGTCGTCACCGCGGCGATGACGCTCCCGAGCACGATCCACGATCGGGCGTTCCAGTGATCGCGTTGGTAGCGCGTCCGGCTCGACAGGTGGGACGCCGTCGCGGCCGCCCAGGCGATGGTGCTCACCGCGACTCCGGTCGCCGCGACCCCGACGACGGTGTTGCCTCCGGGGGCCAGCAGGAAGTACAGCGCCACGGCCGACGCCGCGACACCGACCAGGACCGACGCGTTGCGCCTCGCCTCGCCCGAGGCCCGCCCGGTCGCGCCATCGGGGGACGCCGATCGTCCGAATCCGCGGACGTCCATCGAGGCCGCGAGGGTGACCGAACGATCGAGCGATGCCTCCAGAACCGGCATGGCCAGATGTCGGGCGGCGCCGAGTCCGCCGGTGGGCCGGCCTCGAAGGCGGCGGGCTTCTCGCAGCTTCGTGGCCGAGATCACCGCCTGCGGCGCGCTGGCCATCGCCACCGATGCCGCGACCCCCACCTCGAACATCGCTGCGGGCAGCAGCCTCAGGGCGCGATAGGGGCTGCACAGGGTGTTGACCGCACCGAACGCCGCCAGCATCACGGCGAGCTGGGCGCCCTGTCGGATCGACGAGGCGATGGTCTCGACGGTCACGGGTCCGCCCAGGCTGATTCCCGACGCCCACGTCCCCAGATCGAGGGTGGGGAGCACGAACAGCACGGTCCCCTCGGTGGAGTTGCCCACGATGATCCCGAGCATGACCCGAAGGATCACGACGACGGCTCCCAGCTTGACGAACATCCCGAAGGCGGCAGCCACGGGTCCGGGCCGGCGGCACGTCGTCACCACGATTCCGATGAGGGAGAACACCACCGCCAGCACGACCGGACTGGTCGTCCGCAGCGCGATCGAGGCAGCCCCGATCGCCCAGAGCCACCAGGCTCCGGCGTGCAGGTCGGCGCGATCCACGGTCAGCTCCTCAGCCGTCTGCGGCGCGCCTGAACGGTCGCCAGTGCACCCGCCGCGACGACGACGAAGGCTCCCGCGACGGGACCGGCCCACCCGTCACCGCCGTCGTCTCCGCCGCCAGCGACGTCCGACGTGGTCGACAACGGATCGTTCGCCACCTCGACGCGGTCGTCGTCCTCGCTCGGCGACGACGTGGTGGGGGCCGAGATGGCGGTGGTGGTCACGGGGTCCACGAGGGTCGTCGAGGTGAGGTCAGGATTCGGAGGAGCGGTGTCGCCACCGATGGGGGCTGCCGCGACAGGGCCGGGGTCAGCGGGCCCCGGCGCCCCGGGAGTGGTCGTCCGCGGGTCGGCCGCGGCGGGCGGTGGTGCCGGTACCGGCGCAGCCGGCGGAACGGCGGGCGGGGCGGCCGCCGCGCAGGCGACCGAGCCGGGGTCTCGCCTCGGCGCCAGGCCCGGGCCCTGGGCCGCGGTGCCCACGATGTACCGCCATCCTTCGATCACGCCCGCGGAGAGGCGGCGCTGGTCACTTCCCCTGGTGGCGTAGCGCCATGTCGGGTTCGTCGTGGAGGCCCACCAGTAGGACCAGTAGGCGACCGTCGAGCCGGCGTCGTCGCCGCAGCCCGAGGCGGGAGTGCCGTCGACGGCACAGAGGAAGCCCGCCGCGTTGAATCGGGGTGCGGGCGTCCCCAGCCGGCGGGCACGCTCGTTGAGCGCGGCGGTCCCGCTGGCGCCGTCGGCCACGCTCACACAGGTGACGACCGGTGCGGTGTCCCCCCGTAGCTCTCCGAAATCGATGATCACCGGCACCGAGATCGCCCCGGCGGCCGACGCACAGTCGGCTCCGAACGGCGCCCCTCGCGCCGAAGGGGCCGCCACCATGGTGGCGACGATGGCGCCCGCGGCGATCAACCGACGGATCATCCCGTGTACGGGACCTGGGTGGTCGACTGTGGGGTCGCCGCCGTGGCCTGAACGGTGCTCGTTCCCAACACCGCGTCGCCGGTCGCCGTGGTCGTCTGGGTGGGATCGGTCGTCGGCGTAGCGGGGATCGTCGTCGACGGTGCGGTGGTGGTCGTGGTGGCCGTGGCCCCGTCACAGTCGAGGCTGACCGCTCGAGGACCGGTCGGACCCACATCGGCCAGATCGACTCCGGCCATGGCGATCAGGGCCTGGGCCGTGGCGAGGCTGCTCGCCACGTAGCCGTCCTCTTCCGCGAAGGGCGGGAACCACAGGGCGCCGCGATCGGAGTTCGACGCATCGCAGCCGAACTGGAAGCGGGTGAGCACCGTCCGTGCCGAGGTCTCGACCCCTTCGTCGGCATCGGACCCGGTCGCGTCGAGCGCCGAGATCACCAGGGCGGTCGAGTTCGGATCAGACGGGGCGCCGTCGGTGGGGAGGTAGGCCCACCCTCCGTCGGTGGCCCGGTGCGCGGCCAGCCAGGAGATGGTCGTCGGATCGGCCGGGTCCCCGGCCGCGGCGAGCCCGATCGCGCCGAGCGTGGTGCTGTTGGTGTCGGGCCCGGTGAACGTGAGCGGATCGATGGAGGGACAGGCCGACGACAGGTCGGATCGATAGGCGGTCCACGAACCGTCCGCGGACTGCTGGTTTCGCAACCACTCCGCACCCTCGGGCGGTGAACCCGCGGCCGCGAGCGCGAACCAGGGCGAGCCCCTGCCGGTACGCGCCGTCGAACGTGGGGTCCTGGGCTCCGTACAACCCGGTATCGGCGCCCGACGTGCGGCGAGTCTCCTCCAGGCGTCGGACCAGGTCGGTCTCCGCGTCACCGGTGCCGAACGACCTGGGGTCGCCCCCCGACGCCACCACCGCGATGATGAGCTCGGCCAGAGCAGCGGGTCTCCCTGCGCCGGACGAGTCGACCAGTGCCTCGGGAGCACTCCCGAGGGCCGAGAGAGCTCGATCGACCGTTGCATCGCCCGCACCGACGAGGGCCAGCGCCATGATCGACTGTCGTGTCGTGTTGGGATCGGGCCGCCCGGTCGGGCCGGTGGCCAGCCCCGATCCGTCGATGGAGGAGACCAACCAGGACGCCGCTGCAGCCGCGCCGACGGTCGGCTGGTCGGTGAGTGGCGGGGGCGGGGCGGCGGACGCCGCCACATTCGCGGCCAGGAGGAGGACCGCGGTCAGTGTCGCCGAGATCGTGGGTCGGATTCGCATGTCACACCTCTGGTGCCGGGCCACGAGAGCCGGGGGCGCGCCAGCGGGCTGACGGGGCTCCCGACCGCATTCCGCGACGGTCGATGGCTGGAGCGGCCAGAGACGGTGATCCGACTCGTGTGGGACACGACGCAGAGACGTCGGCCACACCTACGGTTGCGGGACAGCGCCGGATTCCGACCGGCTTTCCCGAACTCTGATCCGTCGAAACACAACCACACCGTGGACGGTCGGTCAATCGGGTCGGGGGTCGACCAGCATCAGCGAATCCGGGTGGTATCGGAAACGGAGCGTGTCGGTGTCGCCCATGTCGTCGCCGTCCACCTGGTAGGGAATGGCGCCGTATCCCTCGATGACGACGTCCTCCACATCGGTCCGGAGATCGATGGACGACTGCCCGGCGACATCTCCACGAGGACCCAGGCTCGCGCCGATCAATCGAAGGAAACCGCCGGCGGTCATCTCGGTGACACTGCCGACGACCAGCGCCCGGTCGAGACCTGCGTCGTCGCTGACCCGGAACGGCCGGCTGCCGACGAACGTGTAGGGGTTGCTGTTCATGACGAGGGTGAAGAACGACTCCACCGGCGGCGGAGCGCCCGGTTCGCTCACCCTGAAGTGCGGTTCGGCCCTGTTCCAACCGACGAACCATGTTCGAAGTCCAGCCCAGATGAAGAGGGGATGGCTGGCGAAGCGCTTGAGCTCGCCGTGCTTCTCGACCTCCCTCACCACCATGGCGTCCCAGCCCACGCCGGTGTGGAAGAGGAAATAGCGGCCGTTCACCGAGCCGAGACCGATCGGGGTGACCCGGCCACGGTCGAGGGCATCGAGGATGGCGCGAACGGCGACGGAGGGATCGTCATCGAGTCCGAGGGTCCGTGAGAAGACGTTGGTGGACCCGCCCGGAAGCGCGGCGAGCGCGCAGTCACTGTGGACCAACCCGTTGGCCGCTTCGTTCAGGGTGCCGTCACCCCCGAGCACCACCACCACGTCGATTCCCCTCCGGGTCGCGTCCCGGCACAGCCTGATGGCGTGGCCACGTCGACGGGTCTCCACCGTCTCGCACTCGTGGTGTCGCCCGAGCTCGCCGGCGATCACCACGCTGCGTCGAGCCGTCACCGACGACGCTGCACTGTTGACCAACAGCATGATCCTCATCGGCGCGCCAACCTAGTGGCGCCCCTCATCGACGAACGTGGGAACCGCGTTTTGTGGCGCGGCCCTCTCCGTTGGCAGACTCGGCGACCATGAACGTCGTTGTCTGTGTGAAGCAGATCCCCGACCCCGCCGACCCGGGTGCGCTGGATCCAGAAACCAAGACCCTCAAGCGTGATGTGAAGCTCATCCTCGATGAGTCCGACAGCTACGGCGTCGAGATGGCGCTCCAGCTCGTCGACACCGCCGGTGGCGGCGAGGTCACGCTCGTGTCGATGGCCCCCAACTCCGAGACGGGCGGACTGCGTACCGCGCTCGCCATGGGCGCCGCGGGAGCGGTCCTCGTCAGCGATGACGCGCTCAAGGGATCCGATGCCCTCACCACGGCCAAGGTGCTGGCGAAGGCCATCGGACGCGTCGGCGACGTCGATCTGATCCTGGCGGGTACCGAGTCCTCCGACGGGTACACCGGCACCGTTCCCGAGCAGATCGCCGAGGTGCTCGGTCTTCCGTCGGTCACGTTCGCCAAGTCCGTGGCGGTGGACGGTTCGACGGTGAAGGTCGAACGTCAGACCGATGCCGGCTTCGACGAGGTGACCGCCCCCCTCCCCGCCCTCGTTTCGGTCACCGCGGGCGTCGTCGAGCCTCGTTACCCGTCCTTCAAGGGCATCATGGCGGCGAAGTCGAAGCCCGTCGATGAGGTCACCGTCGCCGATCTCGGCCTCGACGCCGGATCGGTCGGCTGGGCGGGCGCCGGCCAGGAGATCCTCGAGGTCGTTGCGGCCGAGGAACGCCAGGCCGGCGAGATCATCGAGGACGACGGCGAAGGATTCGCCAAGATCGTCGATTTCCTGTCCGAGCTCAAGGTCATCTGAGGAGTCCGACCATGTCCGTATCGAAGATCTGGGTCCTCGCTGAGGCCACCGGCAACGACGTTGCCCCCATCACGCTCGAGATGCTCGCCAAGGCGCGCGATCTCGCCGACACCGTCGAGTGCGTCTACGGCGGGCGACGCCGCGGCCATCGCCGGCGAGCTCGGTGAACACGGAGCGACCGCGGTCCATGCGACCGGCGATCTCGGTTCTGCGCTCATCGGCCCGTCGGTGGGCGCCGCCATCGCGGCCGCGGTGGAGGCCGGCAGCGGTCCCGACGCCGTTCTCATCGGCACCACCCAGGACGGTCGCGATGTCGCGGGTCGCTTGTCGGTGAAGATCGACGCCCCTGTCATCACCAACGTCGTTGACATCGTCGAGCAGCGACGGCGGTCTTGCCGGCGTCGAACCCATCTTCGGCGGCACGGAGAACGTGCTCACGCGATTCACCGGCTCGGGCACGGGGATCTTCCTCGTCCGACCGAAGTCCTTCGCGGCCGAAGCGTCCGGCGGCGGAGCCGCCGCGGTCACCGATCTCGCCGTTCCGGAACTGGGTGCGACGGGTGCGGCTGCGGTCGTGAATCGCCACGTCGAGGAACGGTCCGGTCCCCAGCTCGACGAGGCGGCGATCGTCGTGTCGGGTGGACGAGGGCTGGGCGACGCCGACAAGTACCAGATGATCGAGGATCTGGCGAAGGCCCTGGGCGGCGCGCCGGGAGCTTCTCGGGCCATCGTCGATGCCGGATGGGTGCCCTACAGCTACCAGGTGGGTCAGACCGGCAAGGTCGTCAAGCCGACCGTGTACGTGGCGGCGGGCATCTCGGGCGCGACCCAGCACCTGGTGGGCATGAAGGGCTCGGCGAACATCATCGCCGTCAACAAGGATCCCGAGGCGCCGATCTTCGGTATCTCGGACCTGGGCATCGTCGGCGATGTCCACAAGGTGCTTCCGCAGCTGCTCGAGGCTCTCGCCAACCGCTGAGTCGCCCTCGTCGGGCTCAGCTCAGCAGGTCCACCAGTTTGACGTCGATTCTCCGGTTCATCTGACGTCCCAGTGTCGGTGGCGTTGTCCCCCACGGGATTGGACTGGCCCGCGCCGACGGTGTCGAAGCGGGACGGGTCGATCCCTCCTGTCGAGATCATGTAGAACACGACGGCGGTCGCCCTGGCCTGAGACAGTGCGATGTTCTTCAGCGGGTCGCCGACGTCGTCGGTGTAGCCGGTGACGACCATGCGGGCGTCGGGAGTGAGGTTCAGTGCGGCGATGCCCAGGTTCAGAACCCCGTAGTACTGCGGATCGACCTCGGCCGAGCCGGTCGGGAAGAGGAACGGCTCGTCCACGTAGACGGTCCCGTCGCTGGACGCGGGCACCGAGGGGTCGATCGAGTAGTTGTTGACGACGTTGTCCGCTCCGAGGACGGCCGCGGCCTTCTCGATGTACGCGTCGGCGGCGGCCTGGTCGGGCACCGTCCCTTCGAGGTAGAGCTTTCCGTCCCGGTAGATGGCTCGATGGGTCGATTCACCGGTCGCGACCGTTGCGGGTATCGACGTGGTGGTGGTGTGTCGTCGTGGCGGGGGTCGTCGACGACGGCGCCGGCGCCACCGTCGTGGAGACCGCAGGCAGTGCGGACGTGGCCGGCGGGGACGCAACCTCGTCGCGTCCACCGGTCAGGACCAGCCCGGTGGTGCCGAGCACGGCGATGACCGCGACGGGCACCGCCACCTTGACCCAGGTCGGGGTCCCTGACCTTTCCCGGCCTGACTCCGCCGGATCGCTCGGGGACAGGTCGGCGCCCACCCCGTCCGGCCCGAACGCGCCCGGGTTCGTGACGTCGACGGCCACCGATCCCGGACCGGTTCGGTGGGTCGTTGACGCGGGCCCCACGCCGATCTCCGGCAGGACCGGTGCGGCGGGGAGCGAGGAACGGAATCGCTCGGCCTCGACGGCTGCGTGGGCGCGCTGCCGGCGGGCCTCGACGAGTTCGGGAGGAGGCTCCTGATGCCGATCCGTGGACGGCTGCACGGGCGGCATCCAGTTCGGTCGGTTGACGTCGTCGGGGGAGGGGCTGTCGTTCATCGGTGCGGCTCGCTGGAGGGGAGGGAATCTCCCGTTGCATCGGCGTGGGGGGCGCCGTCCCTGAGAATTCGTGTCAGGGCACATCTGCCCATGTCCCGCCTCGTCGTGGGTTCCTGGCTTCTGCCGCCCGCGCCGCCGTCACCACGCTCGTTCGGTCAGACCAGAGGCCAGGGATAGGCGCGCCCGCCGACGTCGACGGGAAACGAGCCGATGTCGGCGAGACGTCGGGAACGCACTCGCGTCGCCTCGATCTCGACGGGGTCGAGCCACGTCCCGAGCGACGCGGTGAGATCGCGGTCCGACAGCTCCGAGACCACGGCCGAGATGTCGTCGTCGAGAGGGGTGCCGCCGAAATCCCAGATCACGGTGCGGACCTTCGTCACGACGTGAAACGAGAGCCCGTTGTCGATCGCCCACAGACGTCCGTTGTGTCCGGCCAACACGTGGCCCGATTTCCGGTCTGTGTTGTTGATCACGACGTCGAAGGCGCAGAGACGCCGGAGGACCTGTTGGTGTCGGTCCTCGTCGCGCGAGGGTGAAGTAGTGCTCGGAGTAGTCCGATGGGCAGAAGAGCTGCACCGACCCCTCGCCCAAGGGGCCCTCGCGGACGACGGTCGGTGGGACCAGCCCCACCCGGCGCGCTCGGCAGACCACGTACGCGGCCACCTCCCGCCGCCAGAGTCCCGGGTCGAAATCGTGGAGTGGTCGCTCGCCGCGCTCGGGTTTGTAGATGGCCTGGGTTCGGTGATCGGCTCGACCGCACGTCGACGAGGAACGTGGCGTTGGAGCTGTAGGGCATCCGTCCGATGATCGAGATGTCGCCCTGGTCGAGGAGCGGTACGGGTGTCCTCGTCGCGGCCGCCGACGGTCGACGTCGAGGAACGTCCGTGATGTCGGCGGCTCGTCCGGCTCGGCGTGACCCGAGGGTGGTCCGACGGCACGATCAGTTCATGCGCGGGCAGGCGTGCCCGCAGGTGTCGATGGGCCCGTTGCACAGGGGGCAGACGGGTCGCCCGAGGCAACCACGCCGTCGTGCTCCCGACATGAATGCCTCGACCTGTCCGGGGCTGAGTGCGAAACGCGCCTCGGCCGCCTCCACGCCCGCGGGGTCGTGGACTCGTCGACGTCGGGAAGCATCTTCTCGGCGATGACCACGATCTGGTTCGGTCTGCTCGGTTGAGCGCCACCAGGATCGATCCGACGGTCCATTCGGGATCGACGGGGGTGTCGAGGTCGGGCATGTGCGCCGGGGGCGCTTCGGGCAGGTTCTCCGTTCGCCAGCAGCTGCTCGAGGAAGTCGGCGAGAAGCGCGACCTGTTGCTTCTCGACCTTGAGCGTGACGATCTCGGTGCGGGTGACCGGCCTGCAGGTAGAAGACCCGCTCGCCGGTCGGGCCCTCGGTGCCGGCGGCGAAGGTGAGCCACTTCGCTGAGATCGAAGGAACGGTCCATGTCGCCGGATCTACGAGGGTCGGAGGCGCGAGAGGTCGTCGCCCAGTCGAGTTGACGGCGAGCACGATCGGCGGCGCCCGCGCCGAACATCGATCGGCGTCAGCGAGCACGGCGAGATGACGATGCGCTGGAACAGGTCGAGGTGGGTTCCCTGGGCGTGGGCCACGGCCGCCTTGATGGGGTCGGCGTGCGAGACGCACACGATGGTCTCCCCGCGGTGCTCGTCGACCAGACTGGGCGACAGCGGTCGTGGAGATGCGCGTCTGCATCTCGACGAAGGATTCGCCGCCGGGAAACGGAAGGTGGAGGGAGCGCATTGCACCGCGTCCACTCGGGGAGTTTCCTGCGCAACGCCGACAGTTTCGTCCGGTCCAGTCGCCGAAGTCACATTCGATGAGACCATGACGGACCCTGACCCGACAGCCCGTCGGCTCGGGCGATCGGCGCAGCCGTCTCCCGGGTGCGCTCCATCGGCGACGCGTAGACCGCGGCGATGTCGCCGAGGTGAGCGAGCGTGCGGCGGCGGCGTCGGCCTGGTATCGGCCGAGGTCGGAGAGATGGAGGCCGGGCGCCCGACCCGGAAGGAGCTTGCCCGTGGTCGACGTCGTTCCGTGTCGAACGAGGACGACGGTGGTTGGTTGCGTGGTGGGATGGGTGGCGCGGGTTGCCATCGTGTGGTCACGCTACCGGTTTCGCCGGAGCTGTTTCTGCGGGGGATCGTCGACTAGACCCGGGGTGTGGCAACGAGCGCATCGACGGATCCGACACGCTGACGTCGCTGGCGCGCGATGTGGCGTCGTGTCGTGCACTGTCCGCGTCTCGTGACTGGCGTGAGGAGGTTGCTCGCGACCAAGCGGGCGGCCTTCGCCGATCGAGGACTACTGGGGTCGCGGGGTGCCCGGCTTCGGTGACCCCGACGCGTCGATCGTGGTCATGGGTCTGGCGCCCGCCGCTCACGGTGCCAATCGAACCGGCACGGATGTTCACCGGCGACCGATCGGGCGACTGGCTCTACCGGGCGTTGTGGCGCGCCGGACTGGCCAATCAGCCCGAATCTGTCGATGGCGACGACGGGCTCGACTTGACCGGGCTGCTGGGTGACGTCGCCCGTGAAATGTGCGCCACCTGAGAACAAGCCGACCACGATCGAGACGGGACAGCTGCCGCGGCTTCCTCGAACGCGAGATTGGCGCTGCTCGTCAACGCCCGGGTCATCGTCGCTCTGGGGCGGCTTCGGTTATGCCGCGGTGGCCCGTCACTTCGGCGTGCCGCGTCGGCGGCTTCGGCCACGGCGTCGAGACCGATCTCGGCGGCGATCGGACCCTGTTGGGCAGCTATCACGTGTCGCAACAGAACACCTTCACCGGTCGGCTCACCGAGGACATGCTCGACGCCGTGTTCGCCAGGGCGGTGGAGCGTCGTTGAAGCCTGGCGTGGCGTCGGTACCATGGGCCATTCGACCCCCACGAATTGGTCCGTTCGCCTCTCGTGGCCGAACCCGACGCGCCGAAGACATACCCATGACATCGACACGCCAGGTATCCCACTCTCCGATCTCCGCACCAGCTTTCGTGGCGATCGCGGGCTCTGGAGGGCTCTCGTCGTCGCCATGTCGACACCACCAACGGCGGGACCCCGGTCGACCGAGTCCGATCGACGCTCGGTCGACCGGCGTCCTCCGCCTGGCCGCCTCGATCCGGTGGACGCCGACGATTGACCCTCGTCATCTGAGCGTCACGTCATCTGGCGACCACGCCACCCGTCGCGCCTTTCGGTCGACCTCGGTGCCGACTAGCGTCGCAGCGGCCGAATCGTCGATCGGAGTACGTGGTGCGGAAGTCGAAGCTGCGCGGTTGGCAGCAGGTGCGGTGGCGCTGATCATGGTCGGCTCCGCCTGCGGCCCCAAGCAGGACGCCAGCGGTTACGGCGACACGGCCCAGGAGCATTTCGTCGAGGGCTGCACGACCGAGCGGACCGGTCACCCCGACGGGGCTCGACGTCGAATCGCTCGCCCCCGAATCGATGTGCCAGTGCGTCTACGACGACATCCGCACCGACAACCCCGGAGCGACCCACCCCATCGAGTGGGACGAGCTGCGTTCCTACGAGGACGCCGTGGCCGATGCCGAGGTCGGAAGCGATTCCCGAGCCGCCCGAACGGATCGTCGACGGCGGTCGATCTGTGCTCGACCGCGGGCCCTCGCCCCGACACGACCGCCGCCACCACCACCACCACCGGCGAGTGATCAGGCAGATCGGATCGCCTGCGTGGTCATGCTGGCGCGACGGTGCGCTGAGCCCCACTCGAACGGACGGCTCGGCATCGGCGGGCCAACGGGACCTCGACTTCTCGGCGAGTTTGTGCATCAGGGCGATGGCACCGGGGTCGCTGTCGCCGGGTCGGGCGACGACGGAGCCGTCGTCGACCATCCGCGCCATGATCTCCCGACCCAGTTCGGTCCGCACGATGGTCAGGGTCCAGTCGTTGTCCTTGCCGATGCCACCGGTGGAGATGTCGGCATGCTCGGCGGCGAAGTCGGGGCAGTGGTTGCACCCGTCGCGGGTCCACGCGTGGCATTCCTTGAGGTTGATCTCGTGGAACGTGCCGTCGCGCATCCATATCTGGAACACGCCCTTGATGTTCATCTTGGCGATCTCGGCCCGGCTCAGGCCGTACTTCGCCCAGAAGAGCTCCTCGAAGATGGCATCGTCGAACGTCTTGGAGCACAGCAGACCGATGTTGAAGACGATCGGTTTGGAGATCTTGCCGATCTTGCGGGACCACATCGTGGGGGGCACCGACGACTGGCAGCTCATTCCCACCAGAGCGAGCCTCGTGTGACCCTGTTCCAGGGCGTCGTCGAGGGCAAGGGTGTTGGCCGAATAGGTGTAGCGGCTTCCGGCGGCGGCCAGGATCTCGTCGCGGGTCGAGGCGACGCCGGGCACCGCTTTCCAGCGGTGGCGTCGCCTTCGAGATATGACACGAGACCTGCGTCGACGTAGTCGTGTTCGATCGCCCACAGCAGAGATGGCGCTGACCAGGCCACCGTCCTGGCCCATCTGGTGGACCATGTCGTCCGATGCCCGACACAGGAGGATGTCGGAGTAGATGCCGGCGACCTCGTCGTCGCGGCGGTCCCGACCGAAGAGGTGGTCGTTGGCCTGATGCTCCCAGAGTCGGAACCGGGGACATGCCCGGGTGCAGCTCGTGCAGCCCTTCTCCCCGTGGACGCAGTTGTCGGGACCGAGTTCGTCCTCGAGATGGAAGGGCGTGTAGCCGCCTGCGACGTGGTCGTAGCCGATCACGTCGTGGGGGCAGCTGATGACGCATCCGGCGCAGCCGGTGCAGAGATCCGCATCGATGACCTCCGACTTGAGCTCCTTCCACTGGTGGGTCCAACGTTCGAGCGCGGTCGGTGGTCGTGGTGCTCGACATGGCCGAAGGATAGCGGCGCGTGACCGCTACCCTGTGAGGCGTGACGCACGATGCGCTCGGGGATCGCCCTTCGCCGACACCGTCGGCCGGGCGCGATCGCATGGGCACGGTCGTGCGGGGTCCATGGGCTGTTGCGGCCGCGGCGGCGTGCGGTTGCGCGGCGGTGGCATTGGTCGATCCCGACGGAGACCCCGATGAGCGTGGGTTGTCCGTTCCAGGTCGCCACCGGATGGTGGTGTCCCTTCTGCGGCGCGACGCGTGCGGCGTCGCGCATCGTTCGGGCCGATCTGTCGGGAGCGCTTCGCTACAACGCCCTGCTGGTGATCGCGGCACCCGATCGACGCTCGCTCTCTGGTGGGCGTACGCGCAGCCGTCCGAGCAGGGCTGGCGAGCGAGCGTGCGGCAACGGATCGGCGCCAGCGTCGGTGGCCACCGCGGCCGTTCTGGGTGTCGCCTTCACCGTGGTGCGCAACATCCCCGTCGACCCGCTCACGTCGCTGCGGTTTCCCGGCGCCTAGTCAGGGCGCCGGTGGTTCGATCGGGCTGGCCCGAAACTGACCGATCGGTCAAGATGGGCGCATGGACCTCACCTACCCGCCCGACGCCGAAGACTTCCGCACCGAGATCAGGTCATGGCTCGAATCCAACCTCCCCGACGGTTGGTTCGACGACGGACTTCGAGATGTCCGCCGACGAACGCTCGGCCTTCAACGAGGCGTGGACCCAGAAGCTCTTCGACGGCGGGTGGATCTGCTCGACGTGGCCGGTGGAGTACGGCGGCAAGGGTCTGTCGACGATCCAGGGCGTGGTGCTCGCAGAGGAGTTCTCTCGCGCGCGAGCCCCGATGCGGGCCGACTTCTTCGGCGACACCCTGGTCGGACCGACGATCCTGATGAACGGGACCGAGGAACAGAAGAGGCACTTCCTGCCCGGAATCCTCAAGGGCGAGACGAGCTGGTGTCAGGGGTTCTCGGAGCCGAACTCGGGTTCGGACCTGGCGTCGCTCACCACCAGCGCGGTGCTCGACGGCGACGAGTGGGTGATCAGCGGACAGAAGGTCTGGACGACCCAGGCCCAGTTCGCCGACTACTGCTTCGTGCTGGCCCGGACCGATCCCGAGGCACCGAAGATCCAGGCGGGCATCTCCTACCTGCTCGTCCCGATGCACCAGAGCGGGGTCGAGGTTCGCCGGAATCACGCAGCCCGACGGCACCGCGGAGTTCAACGAGGTGTTCTTCGACGGGGCCCGATGCCCCAAGGACAACGTCGTCGGGGGGCTGAACAACGGTTGGAAGGTCGCCAACGACACCCTCGGATTCGAGCGGGGGATGTCCGCGACGACCGGACACCGTCGCTTCGAGGAGGAATACAGGCGCATGGTCGCCGCGGCGACCTGACAACGGGTCGATCGACGATCCGCTGGTCCGTCAGCGCCTGATGCGCTTCTACTCCAAGATTCAGATCCTTCGAATCAACGGCCTCCGGAACCTCACCGCCACCCTGTCGGGGAAGCGAGACGCCGGGACGATCGCCGTTGAGCGCCACCAACAAGCTGTTCTGGTCGGAGATGCACCAGGACGCGATGAACCTCGCGGTCGACATCCACGGTGCGGCGGGGATGTTGATCGACACCGGTCCCGAACAGGGCTGGCCCGGGGTGGCGCGGATGGAGATGCGTGACGGCTACCCGGTGAGCCCGATGATGACGGCGTTCTTCTTCAGCCGGTCGGAGACGATCTGGGGCGGGACCTCACAGATCCAACGCAACATCGTCGGCGAACGGGTACTCGGTCTGCCGCGGGAACCGAAGGTCCCCACGACGCCCCAGCCCTAGCCACGATCGCCCCGGGTGGTCCTTCCGCTTTGTTGCGAATGGATTACGGTGTGGATCCGTGACCGTCGACGCTGAGACTCCACGGGCCGCGGAGATGACAGCCGAGTCGCCCGAGGCTTCTCCGGCGGCCGAGCCCACAGGCCCCCGACGCACGCGGCGCTCGAGGACTCTTCGCTGGGCGGCGGCGGTCTTCGCGGTGATGGCCCTGATCGGGATGGCCATCGCCGGGTGGGGCGTCTACCAGTTCAACCAGTTGAAGAGGGAACCACGTCGACCTGGCGGACGCGGGCATCGACGAGCCGCAGAACTTCCTGATCGTGGGAAGCGACACCCGCGAACTCGACGAGGCCGACTCCGATGCCGGGAACATCTTCGGCAACCGCGACGAGCGACATCCCCGGCGGGCGTCGGGCGGACACGATCGTCATCGCCCGCATCGACCCCCTCACGACGACGGCCGAGATGTTGTCGATTCCGCGGGACCTGTGGGTCGAGAAGACCGACGGGAGCGGAGACCACGGCCGGATCAACGCTGCGTACTCCGAGGGCCCTCAGGAGCTGATCGACACCATCGAGGGAGAACTGGCGATCCCCATCCACCACTACGTCGAGGTCAACTTCAACGGCTTCAAGGATCTCGTCGACGCGATCGGTGGCGTCCCGATGTACTTCGACCGACCCGTCTACGACCTCAACACGGGCCTGAACATCCGCAAGAAGGGCTGCTACACCCTCGACGGCGTCAACGCCCTCGCCTACTCCCGATCGCGACACCTGGTCTGGAGCAACGGGGTCAAGTGGATCACCGACGAGACCGGCGACCTCGGGCGGATCAGTCGCCAGCAGGTCTTCATGCGACACGCGGCGAACAAGATCGCCGGCCTGGGCCTCGACGACATCAACTCCCTTCGTGTCCTCGTGGCAGTGGCGGTCAACAACGTCACCGTGGACGATCGCCTCGGGACGAAGGAGATGCTGGACATCTCCCGCCAGTTCGAATCGTTCACCAGCGAACAGATGCTGGTTCACCGGCTGCCGATCGTCCCCCATCGCACCGACGGGGGCGCCAGTGTGGTGCTCGTCGACGACGCGGCGGCCGTCGGGGTTCTCGACCTCTTCTCCGGTCGCGCCGCCGAGAAGGCACAGGAGGCTCCCACCACCACCGTGCCTCCCGAGGAGATCACCGTCGACGTCTACAACGCCACCACGGTGGCAGGCCTCGCCGGCTCGACCTCCTCGACGTTGGCGGCGTGGGGGTTCACTGCGGGCGAGGTCGCCGACGAGACATCGCCCGGTCGGAGCATCATCCGCCATGCCCCCGGTTCCGAGGCGGTGGCGGAGTTGGTGGCGAACCTCATGAGCCCGGCGCCCGATCTCGTCTCCGATGCGACGCTCGAGGAGTACCACGTGCAGGTCGTGCTCGACGACGGGAAGGTCACCGTGGTGGAGGTTCCGGACGTGTCGGGGGCCGATGACGGGCCGGCGGGCGGCTCGGGCTCGGCGACAACGGCGTCTGAGGGACCCGACGCGTCGGAGCAGATCGTGGGTATCGCCCCCGGAGACCCACCTCCCGGAATCACGTGTGAGTGAGAGGAGGTCGGCTCAGCCACCTCCTCACACAGACGCCTGGGTCATGCCGGCTGCCGTGGCGGCGCCGGTCCTGTGGAGTGCCGGCAATCTCCTGGTGCGCGGGGCGCCTGTCGATCCATCGCAGCTGGCCATCTGGAGGATGGTCTTCGGGGTATTGCTGTACCAGGTCATCTGGCGGTGGCGTGGCGGGTCGATGTCCTGGGAGACCCTGAGGCTCGCAGCCCCCGGGGGGGTCGGTTTCGGGTTGCAGGCCGTCCTCTTCTACACCGCGCTCCGGACCACGTCGGTGGTGAGCGCCGTCGTCATCACGTCTCTGCAGCCGTTGATCCTCATACCGATCACCCGGCGTGTCTTCGGCGATGTGACCGGACCACGCCGGGCCGGTCTGACCCTGCTCGCGGTGGTGGGCACCGCGATCGTCGTCGTCGGTTCGTCGGGCGGCGGCAGTTGGAGCATCCGGGGAGACCTGTTGGCTCTGGCCGCCACCTTCGCCGGGTGTCTGTACTTCATCGGGACCAAGTCGGCCCGCCATCACCTGGCCACGCTCGAGTACCAGGCGGCAGCTCTCGTCTCCGCCGTGATCTGGGCGATGCCCGTGGCTGCGTTGTTGTCGGGAGGGATGTCCCGGCCCGCACGGGGGGAGCTGGTGTGGCCGGTGGCGATGGCGCTGATCGCAGGATCGGGGCACCTGCTGATGAACGCCGCCCAACGATTCGTGACGGTGGGGACCACATCGACTCTCGCCCTGTCGGTCACCCCGCTCACCGCGCTCGGGGCCGTGGTCGTCTTCGGCGAGACGATCACATGGGTTCAGGTGACGGGAATGGTCGTGGTGCTCGCGAGCCTGGCGGTCTTCGCGAGCACCGCACCGACCGCACTGCCGCCGTCGGCGGAGGAGTCCGTCGCCCAGTGACGATGCCGGTCGTCGACCGGCCCGGGTCTCACCAGGCGAGATCCTGACACCCGTCGTGCGACCGAGGCTCGACCTGGAACGTGCCGTGATGGATCCCGTGGGTCTCGGAGAGCAGTTGACGGGCCTGATCGAGAACCGAGTGCCCGTCGACGTCGTCGCTCACCACGAGGTGGGCGGATGCGGCATCCATGTCGGAGGTGAGGGTCCAGACATGGAGGTCGTGGACGTCGATGACGCCGTCGATGGCCGCGAGGCCGGTCTCGACAGCATCGAGATCGAGACCCTCCGGGGCGGCCTGGAGGAGGACCCGGACACTCCGGCGACCGAGGCGCCACGAACGGGGGAGGATCCACACGCCGATGGCGATGGCCGCGACGGGGTCCATCCACGTCCAACCGAACCACCGCAGAGCGAGCGCCGCGACGATCACTCCGACCGATCCGAGAGCGTCCGCGAGGACCTCGAGGTAGGCCCCTTCGACGTTGAGTGACTCCTCCGAACCCTCCCGCAACAGCAGTGCCCCGATGACGTTGACGATGAGTCCGAGGACCGCAACCACCAACATGGCGCCGTCCTCCACCTCCGGTGGGTCCAACAGGCGACGGGTTGCGTCGACGAGCACCCATGCGCCGACCGCGAACAACAACAGCGAGTTCACGAACGCGGCGAGGATCTCCAGTCTGTAGAGGCCGAAGGTGTGACCCGACATGGCCCGATGGGGCTGCGACTCGACCCGCGAGGCCAGCTGGATGGCGGCCAGGGCCATGCCGAGCCCGACGACGTCGGTCAGCATGTGGCCGGCGTCGGACAGGAGAGCCAACGAATTCGTCGAGAACGCGGCGACGCCCTCGACCACGAAGAATCCCGCGGTGAGGCCGAAGGCGACGGCCAGCGGGCGCACGTGCCGCGCTCCGGCCCGCGCCGCGCCGGAGCCGTGGTGATGATCGTGGCCCATCAGCGCGCCCCCCGAGCGTGGGCGATGTGCCGCCGTGACACCGAGACGAGCGTACGCACGTGGTCGTCGTCGAGGCGGTAGTAGATCCGGCGTCCGGCGCGTCGGGTCCTGAGGACCCCGGCGCCGCGCATCAGCCGGAGCCCTTGTGACACCTTGGTGTCGCTGGAGTCCACGAGCTCGGCGATGTCTCCGACGCACAGTTCCTCGTGAGCAGCGAGCGTGGCGAGGATTCTCACCCTGGTGGGATCGCCCAGCAGTCGGAACATCTCGGCCAGGTCGGCCGCTTCCCGCTGGTCGATGTCGTCGTCGACCACCGGGTCGATGGGCGATACCTGCATACCTGTGAAGGTATCAGAGAGTGCCCTCGGCAGGATTCGAACCTGCGCACACGGCTCCGGAGGCCGATGCTCTATCCCCTGAGCTACGAGGGCGGGCGGCGACAGGATAGCCCTCGTCGGGCCCTCGGCAATTCGGTTCGGTGGCCGGCAGTCCCACCGCTACCATCGCTGCGGCCACCCGCACGCATCGGAGACCTCGTGATTCGCGCCCAGCTCGCCGACGCCCTACGCGCCCAGCTCGCGGCGATCGGTGTCACCGACATCGGTGACGTCCATCTCGAACAACCTCAGCGTCGCGAACACGGGGACTGGTCGTCGAACGTGGCCATGGCCAACGCCAAGGCTCTCGGTCGGCCACCCCGTGACGTGGCCGCGGAGCTGGTCGAGCGCCTCAACGCGGAGCCTCCCGATCACGTCGAACTGGTGGAGATCGCCGGCCCCGGTTTCGTGAACTTCCATCTCCGGCCCACGTGGCTTCACGACGTGCTCCGTGAGGTGGTCGCTGCGGGGGTCGACGGACTCGGGATGTCGGACCTGGGGCGGGGGACGAAGGTCGACATCGAGTTCGTCTCCGCCAACCCGACCGGGCCCCTGCACGCAGGTCATGCCCGGGGCGCCACGTACGGCGATGCGCTGGCCCGGGTGCTGGAGCGGGTCGGATTCGAGGTGTCCCGGGAGTTCTACATCAACGATCGCGGCACGCAGATGATGAAGATGGGCGAGTCGATACTCGCCCGGGCCAACGGCGAGGACCCTCCGGCCGACGGATACGCCGGGGCCTACATCACCGAGTGGTCAGAGGATCTGCCCACGGAGATCCGCGACTCCGGCGATGTCGGCGACGCGACGGAGTTCGGGTACGCCCGCGCGCTGGCCGATCAGAAGGAGGTGCTGGGTCTCCTCGGGGTCACGTTCGACACGTGGTTCAGTGAGCGGACCCTCCTCGACAACGGCGCCATCGACGAGACCCTGGCGGCTCTTCGCGAGTCGGGCAGCGTGGCGGACGCCGACGGTGCGGTCTGGCTGCGCTCGACGGAGTTCGGCGACGACAAGGACCGGGTGCTCATCAAGAGCGACGGTGAGTACACCTATCTCCTGCCCGACATCGCGTATCACCGCGACAAGTTGGAGAGGGGATTCGGTCTTCTCATCGACGTGTGGGGTGCCGATCACCACGGATACGTCACCCGCATGCGAGCGGCCATCTCGGCACTCGGCCACGATCCCGACATGTTCGAGGTCGCCATCACCCAGATGGTGCGGTTGATGAGACGCGGTGAGGAGGTGAAGATCTCGAAGCGCACCGGCGAGCTGATCGAACTGCGCGACATCATCGCCGAGGTCGGCGCCGATGCGACACGGCTCACCTACCTGAGCCAGTCCATCGACTCCCCCCAGACGGTCGACCTCGCGGTGATCGTCGAGGCGTCGATGGACAACCCCGTGTTCTACATCCAGATGGCCCATGCCCGGATGTGTTCGGTGGCGGCCCGGGCACGGGACGACGGAGTGGCGAGACCACCGCTCGACGAGGTCGACCTCGGCGGGCTCACCCATGAACGGGAGCTGGAGGTTCTCCGGACGCTCAACGCCTTCGGATCGGCGCTCGAGCTGGCGGCCAGAGAGCGGGCGCCTCACAAGATCACGGCGTGGCTGCGCACCCTGGCCGGATCGGTCCACGGCTTCTATCACGACTGTCCCGCCCTGCGCGATGACATTCCCGACGACGTCCGGTCGGCGCGGCTGTGGCTCATGGAGGCGGCCCGGATCGGACTTGCGGCTGGGCTCGCGGTTCTCGGCGTCTCCGCGCCGGAGCGACTGTGAGCGGGCCGCTCCCGTTCCACCTCCTGCCGGAGGCTGCGTCGGTCGACGGCGAGGGACAGGCGCTGGTGGGTGGACTGCGCCTCACCGACATCGCCGAGGAGTTCGGAACCCCCGCTGTTCGTCTACGACGAAGTGGAGATGCGTGCATCGCGCGCCGCGAGGCGGTGGAGGCGTTCGGGACCGATGTCGCGTATGCCTCGAAGGCCTTCCTGTGCCTGGCCATGGCCCGGCTGACCCTCGAGGCCGGGATGAGGATCGACGTGGCGACCGGCGGCGAGATGGCGGTCGCGATCCGAGCGGGGTATCCGGCCCGACGCATCGTTCTCCACGGCAACAACAAGTCGGCCGACGAGTTGCGCCAGGCGATGTGGGTGGGAGTCGGCACGATCGTGGTGGACAGTTTCGACGAGATCGACCGGATCGAGTCCCTGGTCGCGGTGGGTGGCCGACCGCCGCGGGTCATGGTCAGGGTCACTCCGGGCGTGGAGGCGCACACCCACGAGTTCGTCCGCACCGGGCAGGAGGACTCCAAGTTCGGGTTCGGGTGGCATTCGGGCGCCGCGATGGCTGCGGTCGAGCGGGTGCGATCGTCGACGGCCATGGAGTACGTCGGGATCCACATGCACATCGGGTCGCAGGTGTTCGTGGTGGACAGCTTCGCCGAGGCGCTGGAGGTGGTGGCGCCGCTGATCGCCGATACCCGACCGGCCGAACTCTGCATCGGCGGGGGTCTCGGGGTTCCCTACATCGAGGGGGAGGAGGCCCCGACCATCTCCCAGTGGGGGTCGGTCGTGCGCAACGCGGCCTCACGGGTCGGAGTCGATGTCGCCGTCACCGCCGAGCCCGGTCGGTCCATCGTGGCCCGCGCCGGAATCACCCTCTACACCGTCGGCACCATCAAGGAGATACCCGGCGTACGCACCTACGTCTCGGTCGATGGAGGTATGAGCGACAATCCGCGCCCGGTGTTGTACGGATCGGGCTACGAGGCGTTTCTTCCTCGTCGGGTCACCGCTCCACGGCCCACCGCGGTGAGGGTGGTGGGAAAGCACTGCGAATCCGGCGACGTCCTCGTCGCCGAGGCGGCGGTGCCCGACGACGTGTCGGTGGGTGATGTCCTCGCCACCCCGGTCACCGGCGCATACGGCCATTCGATGGGATCCAACTACAACAAGGTGCTCCGTCCGCCGGTGGTGTTCGTGAAGGACGGCGATGCTCGACAGGTCGTCAGGCGGGAGACCGTCGACGATCTTCTCTCCCGCGACGTCTGAGTCGACGCGGGCCCGACGGTCCCTGCTCGGGCGGGACGTGGCGCGTAGTGTCGATCGGCGGGCAGCTGCGTAGACCGGACGAGGACGGGCGTGATACTCCAACCCTTCGGAGTCGATGATCTCTTGACCGCGGTGCCGGCCGCGGCGATCGCGGTGGAGTCCGGTGGCCGCATCGTGCTCGTCAACGACGAATGGCGGCGCCTCGTCCGCCGCCTGGCCGGTTCATCGCAGAACGTCGCGGCCGGAGACGACTTCCGTTCGTCGCTCGCGCCGGTCGCGTCCGAGCGCCAGGACCTCGCCGACCGTCTCCTGTCGTCGGTCGACGAGGCCTTCGGCTCCTCGACCGGGGAGTCGAGCTTCGACGCATCGCTTCCGCTCTCCGGCGGTTCCGCCCAATGTGTGATCTCGGCGCGGGTGGTGACGTCTCCGGTGCTCGACATCACCTCCGTCGAGCCGACGGTCCTCCCCAGCGGAGCGGGGGTGGTTCTCATCACCGCCGTGCCGAGCGGATCGGCCCGCACCGAGCGGGTCGACGACGAGTGGCGCGATCCCGTCACCGGGCTGGCATCGCGCCGGTTGTTCGTGGAGATGGCCGACCACGTACTGGGTGTGGCCCGCCGCCGGCCCTACCGGGTCGCGCTCGTGTGTGCCCACCTCGGGGCCACCGAGTCGGTGCGACTCGAACACGGCAACGCCGTCGCCGACGAGCTGATCGCCGCGGTCGCATTGCGCGCCTCGGGCTGCATCCGGCCCGGCGACGTCATGGCACGGGTCGACGACGGTCGCTTCGTGGTGCTGCTGCCGGACATCCTCCACGAGGCGGTGGCGGAGATCGTCGCCCGCCGGTTGGCCGCCGAGTTGGCGGAATCGTTCGCTCTGGCCGACCTCCTCGTCGATGTCGACGCCCGGGTCGGCGCGGCGGTCGCGGGCGCGGGGGAGACGCCTGTCACACTGCTCGCGGCGGCGTCGACGGCGGCAGGGGAGAGGCCCGTCAGTCCCGCCGACCCCGAACCGGAGCAGTACCGCGACCTCAGGGACGCGACCCGGCAACATGATTCCCCGCCGGCGCGGGTCGGCCCAGGTCGAACTGGACATCAGGGACCTGGCGCATCCGCAGCTGCTGACCTACTTCCAGCCGATCATCGATCTCGAGACATCAGCGGTGGTCGGGGCAGAGGCGCTGATGCGCTGGGATCACCCCCAGCACGGGGTGCTGGACGCGGCCCGATTCATCGGACTGGCGGCCGACGCGGGCATGCTGGGCGCCATCGCCAACGCTGCGTTGCTCGCGGCCGGAGAGACGTGGTCGGGGATGCGCCGTTCACTGGGGCCGACGCCGCCGCAACTGTTCGTGAACCTGAGCCCCGAGCAGCTCGACGATCCGCTGGCCGTGGATCGGATCATGGAGCATCTCCAGCGCGCCGGCCTCAGTCACGACGACGTCGTCCTCGAGATCACCGAGGGCGCGCTGGGCGGCCGATTCGCGGAACTCGTCGACCAGTTCCGGTCGATGCGTGCCCACGGGCTCCGTCTCGCGATCGACGATTTCGGTTCGGGGTACTCCTCGCTCGGTCGGCTCCGCCACCTCCACGTCCAGGTACTGAAGATCGACCGCACCATGTCCAAGGGGATCGAGACCGACGATCGAGCGAGACGGTTGTTGTCGTCGATCGCCACGATGTCGGAGGAGTTGGAGGTCGACTGTGTGGTCGAGGGATGTGAATCGGCCAGGCAGGCCCACGTTCTCGCTGATCTGGGATTCCGGTTCGTCCAGGGATACCACTTCGGACGGCCCGTCGATTCGGAGACGTTCCTCGACACAGCTGCGACGGAGGCACCTCCTCGCGAGCGGAGGATCCTGACCCGAGCGGTGGCACGCTCACGAGCGACACGCCGATAGCGTGTGCGCCCGTGGACACGACGACGGTGAACATCGGCCTGTTGGGATGCGGCAACGTGGGCGCCGCGCTCGTGGAGCTCATCGATGCTCAGCGTGACGCCATCGCGGCCCGCACCGGGATCGAGCTCAGGGTCACCGGAATTGCCGTCCGTTCCGTGTCGAAGAACAGGGGTGGCGACATCGACACGTCGCTCTTCACGACCGATGCCGCGGCGTCATCGAGTCCGACGATGTTCAGTTGGTCGTGGAGGTGATCGGGGGGATCGAGCCGGCCCGGGAGCTCATCGCCGCTGCGCTCACCGCCCACAAGCCGGTCGTCACGGCGAACAAGGAACTCCTGGCCAACGTGGGAGCAGAGCTGTTCTCGCTGGCCGAGCAGGAAGGTACCGACCTCCTCTTCGAGGCCGCCGTCGCCGGCGGGATACCGCTCATCCGACCGCTGCGCGAATCGCTCATCGGTGAGCCCATCGCCCGGGTCATGGGCATCGTCAACGGAACCACCAACTACATCCTGACCCAGATGTCCGAGCGGGGGGCCTCCTATTCCGAGGCCCTCGCCGAGGCGCAACAGCTCGGCTACGCCGAGCGCGATCCGACCGCAGACGTGGAGGGCTACGACGCCGGCGCCAAGGCGGCGATCATCGCGTCGATCGCGTTCGGAACGAAGGTCGTTGCCGGCGACGTGTATCACGAAGGGATCTCGGCGGTCACCCCTGCCGACATCAGCTTCGCCGCACAGATGGGCTACGTCGTGAAGCTCCTGGCCATCTGCGAGCGATTCGACGACGAGTCGGTGGCGGTGAGGGTCCACCCGACCATGGTCCCCACCCACCACCCGCTCGCCGCGGTGGCCGGCAGCTTCAACGCGGTCTTCATCGAGGGCGGCGCGGTGGGCGACCTGATGTTCTTCGGCCGGGGTGCGGGTGGCATGCCGACCGCGAGCGCGGTGCTCGGTGACGTGATCGATGCCGCCATCAACATCGGCAAGGGAACCCACGGCCCCCTCGGCACCCTTCACGCCGGCCGCATCCGTCCGATCGACGAACTCCGCTCCGCGTTCTATCTCAACGTCGAGGTCGACGACTCCCCCGGGGTGCTCGCCCAGGTGGCGGGGGTCTTCGGTGCCCACGGGGTCTCGATCCGCTCGATGGAACAGGAGGGCCTGGGCGCCGAGGCCCGCCTGGTGTTCATCACCCACGAGGCGGACGAGGCGTCGGTTCACTCGACGTTGCGCGAGCTGGCCTCCCTCGATTCGGTGCGGAGCATCAACTCGGTCCTCAGGGTGATCGACGGATCGCGCCGATGAACTACGTCAGCACCCGGGGCGCGGCTCCCGTCCTCGGATTCGCCGACGTCCTCACCGAGGGGCTGGCGACCGATGGCGGCCTCTACGTTCCCGAGTCGTGGCCGGCGCTCGAGGCGGAGCTGGCGGAGTCCTACGCCGGCGCGGCCGTCGACATCATGTGGCCCTTCGTCGAGGGTTCCCTCTCTCGGCCCGACTTCGAATCGCTCGTCGATGATGCGTACTCCACCTTCGAACCTCCGCCCGGATCGTCGCCCGACGTCGCCCCCGTGAGCGATCTGGGTGACGGAGTGTGGCTGTGCGAGCTCTACTGGGGTCCGACCCTCGCCTTCAAGGACATCGCCCTGCAACTCGTGGGACGGCTCTTCGACCACCAGCTCACCGAACGGGGGGAGCGGGTCACCATCATCGGCGCCACCTCGGGTGACACGGGGTCCGCCGCGATCGACGCCGTCGCGGGTCGCGACCACATCGACATCTTCATCCTGCACCCGGCAGGACGCACGTCGGAGGTGCAACGGCGCCAGATGACCACCGTCGCCGCCGACAACGTCTTCAACATCGCGATCGAGGGCACGTTCGACGACTGTCAGGATCTCGTCAAGGCGCTGTTCGGCGATGAGGCCTTCCGGCGCCGTCATCGCGTGGCGGCGGTGAACTCCATCAACTGGGCCCGGGTGATGGCGCAGATCGTCTATTACGTCACCTCTGCCCGGGAGGTGAACCGTCGATGCGGACGTGCCACCGATGCGCCCGTCGACATGGCTGTTCCCACGGGCAACTTCGGCAACATCTTCGCGGGGTACGGCGCGGCACGCATGGGCCTCGACGTGGGTCGGTTCCTGGTGGCGTCCAACACCAACGACATCCTCACGAGGTTCTTCAGGACGGGCCGCATGTCGATCCGAGAGGTCGTGCCGACCATGAGCCCGTCGATGGACATCGTCGTCTCGTCGAACTTCGAGCGCCTGCTCTTCGAGTTGACGGGACGACAGGGTGCCGAGGTCGTCGAGCTGATGGATCGATTCCGCGCCACCGGAGAGATGGCCATCGACGACGATCGGATGGGGTGGCTGAGCGAGTCGTTCGTCGCCGATCGCCTCGATGACGACGAGTGCCTCGAGGTGATCGCACACGAGTACGCCCGCCACGGTCGGCTTCTCGACCCCCATTCGGCGGTCGGCGTCGGGGTGGCCCGCCGCGAGGTCACCCCGGAGCGCCCGGTCATCTGCATGGGGACCGCTCACCCCGCCAAGTTCCCCGACGCCGTCGAGGCGGCGACCGGCGTCCGGCCGTCCCTGCCCGAACGGCTCGTCGACCTGTTGGACCGGGAAGAGCGCTACGTGACCCTGCCGGTGGACATCGAGCGCGGTGTCCGAGTACGTGGCGGCCCGCACCCGGGCCGTCTGAGAGAGAGTATGAGTCGATGAAGTACGTACTCTGCGTTCCCGACGGCTGTGCCGACGAGCCCTGCGACGAGCTCGCGGGACGAACTCCACTCGAAGTGGCCTCGATGCCGATTCTCGAGTCGCTGGCGGCTCACGCCACCGTCGGCCGGGCCCGGGTCATCCCCGACGGCTTCCCGCCGGGAAGCGACGTGGGGAACATGTCCCTGTTGGGCTACGACCCCGCAGGATTCCACACGGGTCGCGCCCCCATCGAAGCGGCTGCTCTCGGACTGACCCTCGAGCCGGATCAGGTGGCGTTCCGCGCCAACCTGGTCACGATCGAGGACGGGACGATGGTCGATTTCGCGGGGGGACACCCCGACGACGCCACCGCCGCCGAGCTGATCGCGGCCGTGGACGCCGAGCTGGGTCGCGGGGCCGGAGACGGAGTCGAGTTCCATCCGGGAGTCGCCTACCGCCACGTGATGGTGGCGCCCGCGTCGTGGATCGATGTCGAGTGCACACCGCCCCACGACCTGACCGGGTCCCCGGTCGTGAATCCCACGGGCGCTGCGGCCGACCGGCTCGTCGAGATCATGGAACGCTCACGTCGGATCGTGTCGTCGGGTCCCGGGGAGGCGACGCAGCTGTGGTTGTGGGGGCAGGGAACCCAGCCGGTCCTGACGCCGTTCTCCGAATTGTGGGGACTGGACGCCGCCATGGTGACGGCGGTGGATCTGGTCCGCGGCCTCGGCGTCCTCTCCGGCATCGCCGTCTGTGAGGCCGAGGGTGCCACAGGATGGTTCGACACCAACTACGAGGCGAAGCGGGACGTTGCCATCGAGGGACTGGAGGCGGGCCGGGACCTGTTCGTCATCCACGTCGAGGCGACCGATGAGGCCGGACATGCCGGCAACGCCGCAGAGAAGGTGCGGGCGCTCGAGAACTGGGACGCCCGGATCCTCGCCGAGCTGATCCCTGCCCTGGATTCGATGGGGCCGTGGAGAATGCTCATCGCTCCCGATCATGCGACGCCGTTGCGCCTGCGCACCCACACCTCCGTTCCGGTTCCGTTCATGATCGTGGACTCGGGTCGGGACGGGCCCGGAGGGCTCTACACCGAGGCCGGTACCGCGGCGTCGCCGGTCGTGGAGGGCCACGAGTTGATGGGCATGCTGGTCGGCACCTGACCTTTCGGCGGTGGGATGTTGTCTCGGGTCGCGTGACGCCGATACCATGTCGGCGAGCCGGAGTGCGGCCAAGGTGCGCAGGCGCACCGCCGCGACGACGACTCGACACAACAGCAGTCCCGATACGTGAGGCCCTGCTGGACCCGTTTCCTCTCTGCTCGGTGGTGACCGTCGCCGTGACCGCAGCCGAGATACCACGAAAGGTGTGCTTGTGGCTGTCGAAGCTCCCAATCTCGAGCGGACCACGCTCGAACGCAAGGATCGCGCCGAGCTGGTCCAGATCGCCGAGGCACTCGGCCACAAGACCGGATCCCGCGTCAAGAAGGCCGACATCGTCGACAAGATCCTCGAGCTCGCCGGAGTGACCGTCGCGCCGCAGGGCGACGACGGTGACGAGCCATCGTCGCCGGCTTCGACCCGATCATCAGCAGAGAGGCCCGCGAAGGGATCGACCCGACGGTGGCGAGGGTGCCGACGACGACTCCGCGTCGGACCCCGCCGACGACGCGGCAACCGAGTCGGAATCGGGCACATCGACCCAGGCCGTCGAAGAGAACGAGGACCGCGACGAGCCGGAGCCTGAATCGGCGAATCGGCGACGCCGTCGTCGGCGCGGGCGCGAACGCGCGCCCATCGGAGGAAACCCAGGAATGGGACGGAGCCCCCGTCGAGGTCTCCGGCCTTCTGGACCTGCGTGACGACGGATACGGATTCCTGCGGGTCAGAGGATTCACTCCCAGCCGCGACGATGTGTACGTCTCGGTCAAGCAGTGTCGGCAGCTGGGCCTGCGGCGGGGTGATCACGTCGCCGGTGTCGCCCGCCCACCGGGCCGCCAGGAGAAGAACCCCGCGATGGTCCGCATCGAGACCGTCAACGGCATCGATCCCGACAGTGCCGGCGAACGCGTGGTCTTCGACGACCTGACGCCGATCCATCCCGACACCCCCCTGGCTCTCTCGGTCTCCGATGCCGGAGGCACCGACGCGGACATCGCCGGAGCGATGATCGACCTGGTCGCACCGGTCGGTCGAGGTCAGCGGGTCCTGGTGGCCGTTCCGCCCGCCAGCGGCGGCAGTGCGCTGCTTCGGTCGATCGCCCATTCGGTCGAGCAGAACCATCCCGACGTCCATCTGATCGTGTTGATGGTCAACGAGCGCCCCGAAGAGGTCACCGACATGCGCCGCTCGCTCGAATCGGGCGAGGTGGTGGCATCGACCTTCGACCGTCCGGCCGACGAGCATGCACTCATCGCCGAGCTCGCGGTCGAACACGCGAAACGTCTCGTCGAGTACGGCAACGACGTCGTGGTGATCCTCGACGGCCTCCACAAGCTCACCCGGGCCCACAACCTGGCGGGGTCGACGGGTGGTCGGACGCTCCAGGGAGGCCTCGAATCCGGAGCGATCGCCCCTGCGAAGCGCATCTTCGGTGCCGCCCGAAACCTCGAAGAGGGGGGTTCGCTCACGATGTTCGCCACGACGGCGGTCGATACGGGTTCGGTCGTCGACGGGATCATCGCGGATGAGTTCGCCCCCACGGCGTCGTCGACCCTGCGGCTCGACCGCGATCTGGCGGCG
This sequence comes from uncultured Microthrixaceae bacterium, assembly GCA_963700425.1. Taxonomy (GTDB): domain Bacteria; phylum Actinomycetota; class Acidimicrobiia; order Acidimicrobiales; family Microtrichaceae; genus CAVOXO01. The sequence goes on from CAVOXO010000003.1 coordinate 532,050, forward strand.
GAGGGTGTGGCGCCGGCGCTCGACGTCAACGCCTCGGGGACCGTCCGTGCCGATCTGTTGGTCGGCGACGCCGACGTCGCGTGGCAACGGCTCAAGGACCGTCTGACCTCCGAGGCCACCGGTTCGCAGAGCGCGTCGGCCCTCGTCGCCGAACGACTGCGCCGAGACGGATCGGTTGCCGCCGTGTTGGGGTCATGACCCCGGTTCGCCCGTGTCCCGACAACTTCCCTAGTGTGGAGCCCGTATGAAGCCTGACATCCACCCCGACTATCGCCTCGTCGTCTTCCAGGACACCTCGTCCGGTGACACGTTGTTGACCCGCTCGACGATCGACACCGCCGAGACGGTCGAGTGGGACGACGGGAACACCTACCCGTTGGCCAAGGTCGAGATCTCGGCGTTCACGCACCCGTTCTTCACGGGGACCATGAAGATCGTCGACACCGCCGGGCGCGTCGAGCGCTTCGAGCGTCGCTACGGATCGCGTCGCCGCAAGGCCGGGTCCGAGGACTGACAAGGAGTGTCGTCGCTCGGCGACGATCAGCGGAACCGACTTCGCGCCGCACAGCTCGAGGCTCTCGTCAGGGGGGTGGGCGGTGACGTCGACGACGCCGTCCGGGGTTTCTTCCCTGACGGCGCCACCCTCGAGGTCGGTGGCGATGTGTGGGTGCTCGACGACGAGGCGGGCGAACGGTCGCTGGGCCCGGCGCTGACGTGGGCGGTCCACCGCGGGGCACGGTCCCTGGGGCTCGTGGGCGCCTGCGACAACGTGACGGCCGGGGCCTTGGCCCGACGAGCCACCTACTTCTCGCTGCCCATCACGGTGTGGGTCATCGACGGGACCTCGATGCGGACCTGTGACCCCGCTCCACCGTCCACGGAGTCCATGTGGGACACGACGCGGGCGGCCACGCTCGTGGAGGTGATGTCTGCAGCAGGTCTGGATGTCGTCGAGGAGGACGGTGTCATCAAAGGGGAGTTCGAGGGTCTGGAGGTGGCCCGGGTCGTCGACGGCGATCCCGATCCCCGTGTGGAGATCGGCATCGGGCGATTCGACCGGGAAGCCGGCGCCATGATGCATTCCGGAGAGCCCACCGCGACGACACTGGAGCGGGCGGTCGACATCGTGCGCCGATACCGGGTACGGGGGGCTCCGCCGCATCCGCTGCGCGATCTCATGGCCGCCCGATGGATCCGTTCGGGACTCCTCGACGATCCGTCGTCGGTCGGGGCTCGTGATCTGGTGGCGATTCCCACGACCGTTCCCGTCGAGAACCTCAAGGCGGCCTCTCCCGCTGCGGCGTTCGGCCACGACGCCGATGGTGAGGAACTCGTCGTCGTCTGCTCGGCGGGCTCGGATCTGGACCTCGTTCCGGTGGCCGCGGACACGCGGGCGGTCAGGGCGCCGGGATCCAGGCTGCTGCTGGCGGTGCCCGCGCGCCATGTCACCTCCACCCAACAGCGGGTGATCGACACCCTCGTCGAACCGGCGGACCTCATCACGGTCGACGCCCCGTTCTGAGACCGACGGCCCCGGGGCGCACCCGGCGTCGCGGTAGCGTGACCCACCGTGCTCGAGCGTCTGCGACCCTTCATCGACGAGCTGACCGATCTCGACGCCATGTTGTCCGACCCGGCGGTTCTCTCCGATCAGGCTCGACTCATCGCGCTGTCCCGACGGCGAAAGGAGCTCGAGCCGATCGTCGCGTCCGCCCGGGAGCTCGAATCGGTGACCGGTGATCTCGACGCCGCCCGCGAGATGCTCGTCGAGCTCGACGGCGACGACCGCACAGAGATGCGGGCCGAGGTGGAGGCGGCCACGGTCCGGATCGCCGAACTCGAGGCGGAGCTCCGGGTGCTCCTGTTGCCGGCGGATCCCAACGACGATCGCAACGTGATCGTCGAGATCCGCGGAGCCGAGGGCGGTGAGGAGGCCAACCTCTTCGCCCGGGATCTCTTCGAGATGTACCGGGCGTTCGCGGCGAACCGGCACTGGACCTTCGAGGTCCTGGGCTCCTCGCCCTCCGAGCTCGGAGGCTTCTCCGACGTGTCGTTCCGGGTGAGCGGCCCGGGCGTGTGGAGCCGCATGCGCCACGAGGCCGGTCCCCATCGTGTCCAGCGGGTGCCCGTCACCGAGAGCCAGGGGCGGGTCCATACGTCGTCGGCGACCGTGGTGGTGCTGCCGGAGGCCGATGAGGTCGACGTCCGGATCGACCCCGCCGACCTCCAGATCGACGTCTTCCGGTCGTCGGGGCCCGGAGGGCAGTCCGTCAACACCACCGACTCGGCCGTTCGCATCACGCACCGGCCGTCGGGGATCGTCGTGTCGATGCAGGACGAGAAGTCCCAGATCCAGAACAGAGCCCGGGCCATGGTGGTGCTCCGGAGCCGCCTGCTCAGGGCCGAACAGGAACGCCACGCGGCGGAGGCATCCGATGCGAGACGGTCACAGACCGGCGGCGGCGGCCGAAGCGAGAAGATCAGGACCTACAACTTCAAGGAGAACCGGGTGTCCGATCATCGAATCGGGCTCACCGTGTACAACCTCGACCGGGTGCTCGCCGGCGAGCTCGACGAGGTGAGCGACGCGTTGGTGGCGCACGATCGGGCCGATCGCCTGGCCCAGCTCGACCTGTGAGACCGGCGGGAACGACGAGCGTCGCGGAGCTCGCCGAGGACGCCGAGCACCGCCTCCGGGCCGTGTCGGCGACTCCGGTAGTCGAGGCCCGGTGGATCGTCGAGGAGGTGGTGGGGGTCGACGGGGTGCTCGCCACGCCGGAGCGCGATCGGGCGGTGACCCGGCGGGAGATGGCGATGTTCGACGCGATGGTGGGACGTCGACTGACCGGCGAACCGCTCCAGTACGTGTTGGGGCACTGGTCCTTTCGGTCGCTCGACCTCGCGGTCGATCGTCGCGCCCTCATCCCGCGACCGGAGACCGAGGTCGTGGTGGAGGTGGCTCTCTCGCTGCTCGATGACGGCCCGGGGCTGGGTGGGGGACGTTCACGCCGGGTGCTGGACATGGGTTCGGGAACCGGCGCCATCGCCCTGTCGGTGGCGGTCGAACGGCCCGGCACCCTGGTGTGGGCGGTCGAGGCGTCGGAGGGAGCGGCTCAACTGACCCGGGAGAACTGCAGCGGGATCGGCCGCCACGGCGCCAACGTGACGGTCATCACCTCGGACTGGTTCGAGTCGGTTCCGAACGAGCTCCGTGGCGTCTGTGACCTGGTGGTCTCCAATCCGCCCTACGTCGGACCGGACGACCTGCTGCCACCCGAAGTAGCTCGTTGGGAGCCGCTCGACGCGTTGATCGCGGAGGAGTCAGGTCGCGCCGACCTGTTGCTGCTGGTGGCGGAGAGCCCTTCGTGGCTCGGGCCCGGGGGAGCGCTGTGCCTCGAGATCGACCCGTCGCACGCCGATGACCTGCGATCGGCGATGGCCGACGCCGGCTTCGAGAGAATCGAGGTCCACCGCGATCTCACCGGGCGGGACCGCTGCGTGACGGGTCGACGTCCGGTCTGAGTGGGGTCGTGCGACCGTTCAGGACGCCGTGATCTCGAAACCGTCGACCAGCGAGTCCTGGAGGTCGGGTTCGACGCCTCCCCGCCCGTAGGTGGCCATGACGAACAGCGAACCATCGCGCTGGATGAAGCGGGCCATGACCGTGCCGGAACCGGCCTCGTCGGGCCAGTTCGAGTAGTCGGCGGTCACGTCGAACTGCTCGGCCCCGTCGGACCGCTCGACTCCGGAGATCTCCGCGTCGGACACCGAGGCGCCCGGCCGGAGAGCTTCGAGGATCTCGGGTGCGACGAGACGAGGGTCGTCGATCGCACCTCCGGATGCGGTGACGAGTCCGGCATGGAGGTTGGTGCGGGCATCACGCAGGGCACCGGGCGAGATGGTGTTGACGTCGCGCACGGTGTCCCAATGGGAATCGACCCAGACCGAGGCGGTGGCGAACTGCCCGGACGGGCCCACGACCGTCGCGTTCGCCGGACTGCCGGGAAGCTGCGCGGTGTACAGCGGATCGTCCGCGTAGGTCCTCCACTCGGACCCCTTGTCGACGAAGTAGTCGTGGAACGGATAGGGGACCCACGATGCCGTGGAGGCGACACTGGCCACGTACAGCAACGTGATGAGCAGAACCACCACCATGCCCACCCGCGACGACGTGCGGCGGCGGGGAACGTGGCGGGTGCTGACGGGCTCCGCGAACAGCATCTCGTCGTAGACCACCTGCGACGGAGCCTCGTCGTTGTCGAGGACGCGGGTACACACATCGCAACGGTGCGCGTCGACCGGATTGCGGTGATCGCAGCTGGGGCAGCGCGTCTTCTTGCTGGTGAGAAATGCGGGCATGGGGAACCTGGCGATCCGGAGACGGAATGATCGTTGAGATGTTTGTCGGCACGACGACGAGGTACCTGAGGGAATGGCTCGTCGTGACTACGGTGACCCCGTGTCCCCCGGTGCCGACGTCGACGCGGCGACCAGGGCGTTGAGGTCACACGGCGTCGTCGCCCTCCCGACCGACACGGTCTACGGACTGGCCGTGTCGTCGGATGACGCCGAGGCACTTCTGCGTCTCTACCGTCTCAAGGGAAGGGATGCGGACAAGCCGGTGGCCGTTCTCGTGGATTCGATCGACGCGGCCCGGCGACTCGGGCATTTCGACGAGAGGGCTCTGAGACTGGCGACCGATTTCTGGCCCGGACCGCTGACCATCGTGGTGCCGGCCTCCGACGCCATCGAGCCCGGATCGGGGATTCGGTCGTCAGAGGGCACGGTCGGGTTGCGATGGCCCGACCGTGCGGTGATCGGAGAACTGGTGGCGAACTGTGGGCCCCTGGTCGTCACCAGCGCCAACCCCTCGGGTCTCCCGCCCGCGACCACGACTGCGCTGGTGCGCCGGTATTTCGGCGACTCCGTCGACGCCGTCATCGAAGGAGGCGTCTGCGACGAGTCGCCCTCCACCGTGGTGGTCGTCGGACCCGACGGCGTCCGGGTCGTGAGGAGCGGTCCGGTGAGCGCCGGGTCCATCGAGGCGGTGATCCGCGGCCTGCCGTAAGATCGACGTCGGGTCCGACTCGCCGGTGATGTCGTCGGCCTCGAGGGGGTAGTGATGGTGTTCGGGAAGAAGGATGGCGATCGAGCCGACTGGCTGTCGCAGGTGGCGTTCTTCGAGGGATTCACGCCCGAGCAACTCGAGCGTGTGGCCGCGCTGGGCTCCGAGGTCGAGGCCGAAGCCGGCGCGATGCTGATGGACCAGGGAGACGCCGGTGTCGACTGCTACGTCGTCGTCGACGGCACCGCGACGGTCTTCGTCGCCGGGGAACCGATCGCAGGTCTGGCTCCCGGCACCATGGTCGGTGAGATGGCGCTCGTCGATCACCGGCCCCGGACCGCGTCGGTGATCGCGGACAGCGACATGAAGCTGTTGCGGTTCGACGCAAAGCACTTCCGCCGCCTGCTCGACGAGATGCCGAAGGCCTCGGAGCGGGTGATGACCCTGCTGCGGGACCGGCTGGAACGTCGATGACTGGGTGATGTCCGCGGCTATCCGGCCGGTCGGAACGTCGAGTCGGTCACGTCGATCGGCTGTCCCACCCACTCGTCGGTCGCCATCGATTCCATCACGTCGGACTGATCGCTGACCGCCCAACCGCGGTGTCCGTCGGCCGTCCGAAACGCGAGATGGGCCCGCTCCCACGCCCCGTCGCGGCCGGCCATGACGGTGAACGCCTCGACCGTGGCGGGCCCGGTGTGGGAGTCGACCACGTTCACCGAGGGCTCGACCGACGGGGTCACCACCCGACGGAACGACACGGGTGGAGCGGACCCGTAGACGCCGAACGCGTGCTTGCCGACGATGCCCCCGTTGGCGGTGACGAGTCCGATGCCGTCCTCCGACGCCCGCAGGACGTCGGTCATGGCCGCGATGGCGTGCCCCACCGGGTTGTTCCACGGGCCGCCGCCGAAACACAGCCCGCCGTACACGGTCAGAGTTCGATCGGTCGGTATCGCCAACTCGGCGCAGGCGAGTTCGACCGCGCTCGGGAAGCACGAGTACACGTCGAGCGCCGAGATGTCGTCGATGCCCACCCCTGCCGCATCGAGTGCCGCACGTCCGGCACGGGACATCCCGTCGGAGGACACGAAGTCGCGGCGCTCCGACATCGTCGGGTCGGCCCCTTCGGAGCCGGAATGGACGAAGACCCAACGGTCGGTGGCGATTCCCAGGGACCTGGCCATCGAGACCGAGCAGATGATGGCGGCGGAGGCCATGTCGACCGACGGGTTCGAGACCATGAGCTTGGTGTAGGGCGTACCGATGACGCGGTTGTCGGCGGTCGGTGTGGCGATCTCGTCGGCGGTGTGCGCGACGCGGTCCCACGCGTGGGGATTGGTCGCCGCGACGGCGCTGAATCCTTCCCACATCTCGGCGATGACCGCCGTGTGCTCCGCGGAGGTTCGTCCGGCCCGATGCCGGAGCGCGCTCTCGAACAGCGGGTAGCTCTGGGTGGGCATCATGATGCCCCGCGCCATCTCGGACTCGTGGACCATGCCAGCGGTCGAATCGTCGGTCCATCCCGGTACCACGGTGTCGTCCTGTCGGGCCCACTCGGGGTTGGTCCCGTCGCGGCGGGCGGACATGCGGGTGCGGTAGGCCTCGGCGCCACAGACGAGGGCGATGTCGGTCTCGCCCGCGACGATCATCTCCGACACGCGGTTCACCAGCATCTGGGGTGTGTTCCCGCCGACCGCGGGGTACATGGTCAACGACGGCGTCGCGTCGATCAGCCGTGCAACGGCGGCCGCGCCGTCGTGGTAGCGCCACGAGACGATGGGCACCGTTGCGATGATCTGGGCGCGTCCTGCGAGGTCCGGCCGGCCGGCATCGTGTGCGGCGACCCGTGCCGCGGTGGCAGCCAGCTCCGCGGGCGACGGAGCGTCGCCGTCGCGGTGCACGATCTGGCCGACGCCGACGATCACGGGTGTGCGGGGATCGAGTTCGACCATGGCGGGCAGGTTAGAGGGTGTCGCGAACGGCCGAAGCGCCTCGGGGCATCCCGGTAAGATCCGGCGATGAGCACCATCGCGGTCGGTTCGGATCATGGGGGTTTCCAGCTGCGGAAGGTGATCGCCCGGCACCTGACGGATCTCGGCCACGTGCTGATCGATGTCGGGTGCGTCACCGCCGACCGATGCGACTACCCCGACTTCGGCGCGGCCGTGGGCCGCGCCGTCTCGAACGGCGAGGCCGAAGCGGGCATCGCCGTGTGCGGGTCGGGGCTGGGCATCGCGATGGCGGCCAACAAGATCCCCGGAGTGAGGGCAGCCACCGTGCACGACGAGACCTCCGCCCGGCTCAGCCGCGAGCACAACGACGCCAACGTCATCTGTCTCGGCGAACGACTGATCGGGGAGACCGTGGCCCTCGCCGCGGTGGACGCCTACCTGGCGGCGTCGTTCGAGGGCGGTCGACACACGGCTCGAGTCGCCAAGATCGACGCTCTCGGCACGCCAGGCGCCTAGCTCCACGAGGGTCGTTCGGGATGCGGTGCGGCGAGGTCCGTGGCGAGTGCCCTGGACTCTTCGACGATGGCGGGGGAGGTTTGGGCGGGATTCCGACATTGGCTAGCGTCGGGCGGGTAACCCCCCTCCCCGCCGACACGATGACTCCGAACACGTACTCGAGGGCGCCGCGACTCACCGGGCCACTGCCCCGGCCGCGTCCGCACCGCTCCGGAACCGTCCCGACAGCCGCGCTCGTCACGAGCGTCATCGCCGCCGTCACCGGGTTGGTGGCGTGGCGTTCGGGATTCACTCCTCAGACGTTCGACGCGGGCGCCAATGGCTTTCTGTACCTGTTCGAATCCGTGGTCGGCTGGTGGACCTGGGTACCGATCACGGTGATCCTGCTGTTGGAATGGTGGGCCCCCGCCGAGCCCCCCGCGGCGTCGCGGCGGATCGGGGTCGTGGCCGACATCGGCTGGACCGTCGCTCTCGTCTCGGTGTGGGCACCGTTGGTCCTTCTCGTGAACCGGAGCGTCGAGTCGTTCTTCGAAGGCCCCTTGTCGGGTCTGCGCGTGGACCTGCCCACAGCGGTTCCCGACGCGGCGCTGTTCGCGATCGGGTTCCTCCTGGGCGACTTCATCCGTTGGTTCGTGCACCTGATGTTCCATCGGAGCGAGCGACTGTGGCGCTTCCACGAGATCCACCACACCCAGAATCGGATGTCGATGTGGACGGATTTCCGGGTCCACCCGTTCGAGATCATGGCCCGTGAGCTGGCCGTCGCCGCGCCGTTCTTCATGCTCGGCGGGTCCTACTCGACGCCGGTCGGGGTCATCGGATTCGCCTACCTCTGGTACACGGTCTTCTACCACGGCAACATCGCGTGGAACATGGGCCCTCTCCGGTGGATACTCGTCACTCCCCAGTCGCACCGCGTCCACCATTCGACCGATCCGGCGCACTTCGACGCGAACTTCGGCAACGTGTTGTCGATCTGGGACCGTCTGTTCGGCACGGCGTGCGCCGACGACACCGTGCTTCCACCGACGGGGCTCGACAGCGCCGCGGTGCCGATGGAAGCCGACCTCGACCCGTCCCACCAGCTGCGGGCGTACGCGGATCAGCTGGCATATCCGTTCCGCTGAGCCGGGCACTATCCTGCGGGTCCCCGGTCGCAGCGCGACCTCCCCGACCCCTTCGAAAGCGACGTGCCATGGGATGGCCCTCGGACAATGACGTGGACACCGAGGTCTTCGATCTGATCGGACGCGAGCAGCATCGGCAGAACACCGGGCTCCAGCTGATCGCCAGCGAGAACTTCACCTCGCCGTCGGTGATGTCGGCGGTCGGTTCGGTACTGACGAACAAGTACTCGGAGGGATACCCCGGAAAGCGCTACTACGGCGGCAACGACATCGTCGACGAGATCGAGGAGATCGCCCGCCGCAGGGTCTGTTCGCTCTTCGGTGCCGAGCACGCCAACGTCCAGCCCCACTCGGGAGCCAACGCCAACGTCGCGGTCTACCTGGCGATGCTCGAGCCGGGCGACACCGTGCTGGGGATGAGCCTCGACCACGGGGGCCACCTGACCCACGGGAGCCCGGTCAACATCTCGGGCCGCTTCTACGACTTCGCCGGGTACTCGGTGACCCCGTCGGACGAACGAATCGACTACGACGCCCTGCGCGACCTCGCGCTGGAACGTCGACCGAAGATGATCGTGGCCGGCGCCACGGCGTATCCCCGGATCATCGACCCCGAGCTGATCCGTTCCATCGCCGATGAGGTCGGCGCCCTGTTCCTCTTCGACGCGGCTCACATCGCGGGACTCATCGCCGGCGGCGTTCACCCCAACCCGGTGCCGTTCGCAGATGTGGTCACCTTCACCACGCACAAGACGCTTCGAGGTCCACGGGGTGGGTGCATTCTCACCACGTCCGATCATGCCGCCGCCATCGACAAGGCCATCTTCCCCGGCCTGCAGGGGGGGCCGCTCGAACACGTCATCGCCGGCAAGGCCGTGGCGTTCCGTGAGGCCGCGAGCCCGTCGTTCGCCGAGTACGCCTCGGCGATCGTCACCAATGCCCAGGCGTTGGCCGCAGGGCTCGGCGCCGAGGGTTTCCGGCTGGTGTCGGGCGGAACCGACAACCACCTCATGTTGGTGGACCTGCGTTCCTTCGACGAGGAGCTCACCGGCAAGGACGCTCAGATCGTCCTGGATCGTGCAGGCATCACCCTCAATCGGAACACCATTCCCGACGATCCCCGCTCTCCCTTCGTGACCTCGGGGCTTCGCATCGGGACGCCGGCGGTGACCACCCAGGGCATGGGGCCCGGGGAGATGTCCACGGTGGCGTCCCTCATCGCGGAAACCCTCCGGGGGCGCGACGACGACGGCGTCGTCGAGTCGGTGCGAACCAGGGTCGAGGACCTCTGCGCGCCCTTCGCCCCGTACCGGTGAAGCCGGTCGCCCTGCCGCGGTCATCGGTAGCCTGAGCCCGTGGTCGGCGCCTTCGCTCTCGTTTTCGCCGTCTCCGCGGGGCTCACCGCCGCTCTCGTGCCCCTCATGAGCAGGATCGCGACGAGGGTCGGTGCCATCGCCGTTCCCAACGACCGTCGGGTGCACTCGTCGGCCACGCCCACTCTCGGAGGCGGTGCGATGCTCGTGGGGGTGCTCGGCGGGCTGGCGGTGTCACGCGGGCTGTCGTTCTTCGCTCCGGTGTTCGATTCGCCCGGAACAGTGGGAGGCGTCGTCGTGGCGGCGTTGATCATCTTCGTCGCCGGGGTCATCGACGACATCCGCGAGGTGTCCGCTCCGGCGAAGATCGCGGCGATGGTCTTCGCCGGGTCGGTGCTGAGCCTGGTGGGCATCACGATCGTCAACGTGCCCCTTCCGTTCATCGGGTTCACCGTGCTCTCTCCCGATCTCGCGGCGCTCGTGACCGTGATGTGGGTCGTGATCATGGCCAACGCGGTGAACCTCATCGACGGGCTCGACGGTCTCGCGGCCGGTGTGATGGCCATCGCGGCAGCTGCGTTCCTCGTCTACAGCCTGCGACTCGACGACGTGGGCGCCCTGTCGGAGGGAAACCCCGGACCACTCCTCGCCGTGGTCATCCTCGGCGTGTGCATGGGGTTCCTCCTGTGGAACTTCCATCCGGCCAAGATCTTCATGGGCGACTCGGGCGCACTGCTCCTGGGCCTGCTGATGGCCTCCGCGTCGATCGCCGTGGGTGGTCAGAGCGACGCGTCGTTCACCGGCCAGTCGTGGTTCTTCTTCGCGCCCCTGGTGATCCCACTGCTGATCCTCGGCGTGCCGATCGTCGGACATGGTGTTCGCCATTCTCCGTCGCGCCACGCGGCGGGCCGGGCTCGCCACTGCCGACAAGGATCACCTCCATCACCGGCTGTTGAGGATCGGCCACGGGCACCGACAGACGGTTCTGTTGTTGTGGGCCTGGACCGCGGTGCTCTCGGCATTCGCCCTCTATCCGGCACTGACCGGACGATCGACGCTGCTCGTGCCCATCGGAGTGGCCGCGATCGGCCTCCTGGGATACTCGGCCGCGGTGTTCTGGCGGACCCGGCGTCGCTCCCTCGACGACGAAGGGGCCGATCAGCCGATCGAGACGGTGTAGGTGTCGGCGCCGGACCGGATGATCTGACCGGGGAGGTCGCCGGTCAGGGCCCCGTCGACGACGATGTCGACGCCCCCCACGATGACCCGCGAGACACCGAGGGCCTCCGCGACCAGCCGACCGTTGTCGCCGGGGAGGTCCTCGGCGAGGGTGATCGGACCGGTTCCGACCGTCTCGGGATCGAAGAGGACGAGATCGGCGTGGAAGCCCTCGTCGATGCGCCCGCGGTCGCGCAGCCCGAAGAGCCTCGCGGGAACGTCGGTGAGGTGTTGGACCGCACGCTCGAGAGTGGTGAGCCGCCGCCCCCGCAGGCAGTCCGCGAGCCACATCGTCGTGTAGGGCGCTCCCGCCATGCGATCGAGGTGCGCGCCGGCGTCCGATCCGCCGATCATCACCGACGGGTGCTCCCAGGCCTCGGAACGGAGCTGCCAGGACTCGTCGTCGTCGTCGGTCGGACCCGGCCACAGCACGGTGGCAAGGTCGTCCTCGAGGACGATGTCGACAAGGGTGTCGAAAGCCGAGGTCCCCCGCTCCGCCGCGATGTCTCCCACCGTGCGCCCCGAGAGCCCGTCGTTGGCCTCGGAATAGGTGTCGCCGATGACGTAGCGCTCCCACCCGGTGAGTCGTCCGAACACCCCGACCTCGGGCGATGCCGCACGATCGGCCATGAACGATCTGACGTCCGCGGTCGCGCAGGCAGGCCTTCCGGGCGACGAGGGGAAGGCCGAGTATCGGACCCCAGTCCGGCATCATGTTGAGGGCGCAGTAGTGGAGAAAGCTCATGTTCATGCCCACGAGGACGGGCATGGTCAGCGCCACCACCCGTGCGCCCTCGGCGGCGCAGCGGTCCATGGCGTCGAGTTGGTTGCGGTATCTGTCCGGTTCGTGGCTGTCGATGGTCAGCACGTTCCAGTTGAGGGGACGCTGACCGGCCCTGGAGAAGGCGATCATGAAGTCGACGTCGTCGTCGTCGAATCCGTCGAGACAGCCGTCGGAGGCGTACTCGAGCGTCGTGCCCTCGTGTTCGGACGACGGCTCGGGCGAAGGCCAACAGCTCGTCGGTGCGAGGCCCAACGCGAGGCGACCGGTTGCCCGTCACCGTCGGAATGGGTGCGGGCCAGGGTCGTGGAGAAGCCGAGTCCGCCGGCATCGATGGAGCGGTGGAGGAGGTCGATCATCTCGGTCATCTGCTCGGGTGTCGGATCGCTGCCGACGGCCGCCGCATCCCATCACCCGCCGCCGGATGGCGCAGTGGCCGACGAGGAAACCCGCGTTCAGCGGCGATGCGACCGTCGAGGTGATCGAGGTATTCGTCGAAACCGTCCCAGCTGCCGCCCGCCATCCCCTCCTCGAGCGCCTCGAGCGGCATGCCCTCGACCTTGGCCATCATCCGGCGGGTGTAGTCACCGTCACCGGCGGCGAGCGGGGCGAGGGTGAAGCCGCAGTTCCCTCCGATCACCGTGGTGACACCGTGCTGGCTGGACGGGGTGGCGAAAGGATCCCAGAGGAACTGGGCGTCGTAGTGCGTGTGGGGGTCGATGAAGCCCGGGGCGAGAACGAGGCCGTCGGCATCGGTGGTGCGCGCCGCGTCCGCGTCGATCGGGTCGCCGTCCTCGAAGATCGCGGCGATGCGTCCGTCCCGCAGGCCGACCGATGCCCGTCGGGCGGGCGAGCCGGTCCCGTCGACGAGGGTTGCGTCTCGGATCAGGTGGTCGAACATGGGCTCTCCCGGCGAGCATGGCGCACGTCGAGGCGTCGACGGCACTGTTTCTGACGATGCGTCAGAAACAGTAACCGATGTGCTTGCCAACCGATCCGGTACGTGTTTGGATTGCGCCACTCGTTGGAGTCCGAGGGGGCATCCTGATGGTACGTAGATGGCTGGTCGTGTGCATTGGCGCTGACCGTGGTGGCAACCGCCTGCGGCGCCAAGGGCGTCGACGACGCGAGTCCTCGCCGACGATGAGGAGGGGACGACCCAGCCGACCGACGATCAGGAGGGCGACACGCCGTCCGGCGACGAATCGACGTTCGGGACCCTCGACTCCCCGTGCGGTGACGGCTCGGCCACGGTGGCGGCCGCCGATGCGGGAGCGGGCACCGACAAGCTGTACGTGGGTGTCGCCAACGAACGGAGAGCCGACGTGCGCCCCGGATTGTTGAAGGAGCTGTGGGACGCAGGCGTGTCGTTCTCGGAATGGTGCAACGCCCAGGGCGGGATCGCCGGTTTGGAGATCGAGCTCGTCGACATGGACGGCAAGGTCGTGGCCGTCGAGTCCGCCATGGCGCAAGGGTTGCTGCGGAGGCCTTCGCCATGGTGGGCGGCGGTTACGCCCAGGACAATCAGATCTTCAGCGGCAAGCCCGAGTCGGATTTCCACCAGTGCGGGATGATCGCGATTCCGGGGTTCGCGGTCTCGACCGACTTCTCCGAGGCCAACGGAGTGGTTCAACCCATCCCGAACCCGGTCTACGAGAAGCCGACGACCTGGATGGAGGACCTCCAGGAGCTGTATCCCGACGAGATGGAGAAGTCTCCTCTTCGTGTGGGGCAACCTCCCGTCGCTCGAAGGCCAACATGGAACAGAACATGGCCGTCGCCGAGTCCGTGGACGGGGTGACGTCGCTCGGAGACGTCTCAGCTACGATGCCCTGTCGAGCACTCAGGACTGGAGTCAGGTCGCCCGCCAGGTCATGGCGACCGGGGGCGACTGCCATCAACTTCGTCGGTGAGCCCGGCAACGTGGCCGCACTGGTCGAGGCGCTCAAGGTCGCCGACTACGACGGCATCATCTTCGGCGACGCCAACCTCTACGATCCCTCACGATCAAGGCCAAGGGCGCCGACGCCGTCGACGGGCTCATCGTCACGGATCGCCTCTCACCCCTACGAAGAGGCCGACAAGTGGCCGGCGACCAAGAAGCTGCTGGACGTCGCCGATCAGTACGGCCCCGACGACGTGCAAGATCGCCTCGCTGACGGTCCAGTCGACCTCGGCGTGGTTGTTGTTCGCCACGGCGGTGAAGGGCTGTGCCGAGGAGGGCGAGATCACCCGGGACTGTGTGCTGGGAGCGGCCCTCGATGTCCACGAGTGGGACGGCGGAGGCCTCCACGCCACCGCTGATCCGGGCGACAACGTCGCCCCGAACTGCTCGATGTTGATGATCGGTCAGCGACGGCGAGTGGGTACGGCTGTGGCCCGAGCTCGGCTCCGAGGACGACAACGGTGACGGGTTCACCTGCGACGATCTCGTGGAGATCGACGGGGACTTCGGTGAGGGCAACGTCGATCCGACTCGCACCGTCTGATCACGCCGGGTCGGCGGCAGCATGAGCGAGTTCCTCTCGATGACGGTGGCGGGCGTCGCGGCGTCCGCCATCTTCGCCATCGCCGCCGTGGGGCTCGTGGTCACCTACACGACGTCGGGGATCTTCAACTTCGCGCAGGGCGCCTTCGGCATGATGGCGGCCTTCACCTACTGGCAGCTGACCACCCCGTCCGATCAGGGGGGTTGGGGCGTCCCGATCATCCCCGCGCTGATCATCGTCATCGTCATCCTCGCCCCGCTCTTCGGGTGGGTCGTCGAGGTGGTGATCATGCGCCGGCTGCCGGAGAGCTCCGAGGCCGTGCGGGTGGTGGTCACGGTCGCGCTGCTGCTCTTCCTCTTCGGACTCGCCAACGTGATCTGGCCTCAGAACGTCGACCGGCGTATCCCCAAGTTCTTCGCCGGTGACACGGTTCGGATCTTCGGGGTCAATGTCGAGTACAACCGTCTCATCATCCTCGCCACCGCGGCGATCGTCGCCGCGGTGCTGGCCCTGTTCCTGCACCGCACCCGAGCCGGGGTGGCGATGCGGGCCGTGGTGGACGACCGCCCCCTGTTGCAGCTCAACGGCGGACGCCCCTATCGCTCGGCGGCGATGGCCTGGGCCATCGGTGCGTCGTTGGCGGCGGTGGCCGGGGTGTTGACCGCCATGGAGTTCGAGCTCCGGATCCTGACCCTGTCGCTGCTCGTGGTCAAGGCCTTCACGGCCGCGGTCATCGGCAAGCTGCGCAGCCTTCCGATGGCGTGTGTCGGTGCGCTGATGATCGGGCTGGGCGAGTCGTACGTGGCGGGGTACCTGCCCAGCGCCGAGATCGCCGGGTTCGATCTGTCGAACCTCCAGTTCGCGGTGGCGCCGGTGTTGTTGTTCGGGTTCATGATCGCCCAGCCCCAGGAGCGTCTGAGGGTCGGCGCGGCCTCCCGCCGGGGCGGGGTGATGCCGCCGCCGACGATCAAGATGACCCTGGTGGGTTCGGCGGTCTTCCTCGTGGCGGTGTGGGGGCTCACCGACCTCGTGGCGTCCGACATCGATCTCATCCCCGTGGTGCCCGGTTTCTTCCTCGCCCTGGTGGCGCTCTCGTTGGTGCCGCTCACGGGTTACGCCGGTCAGATCTCCCTCGCCCAGTTGGCCTTCGCCGGTGTCGGTGCGGTGACCATGGGAATCGTCGGTGCCGACAGCACCGCTGGGGGTCTCATCGTGGCGGTGGCCGTCAGCGCCATCGTCGGTGGCCTCGTCGCCCTCCCCGCGCTCCGGCTCTCGGGCATCTACCTGGCCCTGGCGACCGCGGCGTTCGTTCTCATCATGAGCCAGCTGGTCTTCGACCAGCAGAAGCTCCTGCCCGGGCGGCAACATCACGGTCCCGCTGCTCGATCTGGGGTTCTTCACCGTCGACACCAACCGCAAGCACGTGATGCTGCTCGCGGTCGTCTTCTGCGCGGTGGCCATTCTCGATCGTGTGGCTGCGCCGCGGTCCCTACGGCCGACGCCTGTCCGCTCTCAAGGACTCGCCCGTGGCCTGCGCCACGCTCGGTCTGGACCTCACACGGACGAAGATCAGCGTCTTCGCGCTGTCGGCGGGAATCGCCGGGCTGGCCGGCTCGCTCATGGGGAGGAGCGTGTCCTTCGCCGACTTCGAGCTGACCCAGTCGATGGCGGTGACCACGCTCGCCGTGGTCGGCGGCATCGGCGCCATCGGCGGATGCGTTCTTCGGCGGATTCCTGCTCGGCAGCTTCCAGTCGTTGGCCGCCAGCGTCTTCGTGGCCAATGCCGTCGGTATCTTCAACTGGTTCAGCATGACCATCAAGGATCTGCTTCAGATCATGCCCGGCATGATGGGGATCAACATCAGCCGGAACCCCGACGGCGCCGCCCCGCAGGTCTACGAGGCGTACGGACCGGCCACCCGCTCCAGGGAGGCGCTGGCCCTCGTTCTCGGAGGGCCGGTGGTGGCCTGGGTCCTGGCGCGCAGCGGGACGATCTCGAACTGGACGTTCTCGGTGGTGATGATCGTCATGATCTTCGGGGTCATCCCCCTCGTTCCCATCCTGCTGTCTCCCATCCAAGGTGGTCGGGCGATGCCCTCGGGTGCCTTCCTCGTCGGCGAGCTCGTGATCGTGGGCTCGCTCGACTGGCAGAGGATCACCTCCTCGAACGGAATGAGGATCGTCATCGCCATCGCCGTGGCGGTGGCGGGGGCACTCGTGGCAGGCGCGATACACGGCCAGATGCCGAGGCGGGGTCCAGAGCCGCCGCCGTCCCCGATCTCGTCGGGCGTCGACGGACCCGATCTCCCGCTCCGACGTCATCGAGGCCGAGCAGGCACTGGGAATACGGAGAGAGGGATCTCCATGGCGTTGCTTGAGACCTCCGAACTCACCATCCGCTTCGGCGGAAACCTCGCGGTGTCCGGGGTCGATCTCGCCGTGGACCCCTACGCCATCACCGGGTTGATCGGCCCCAACGGAGCCGGCAAGACGACGACGTTCAACATGATCTGCGGCGTGCTGCCCCCCACCGAGGGTCGGGTCGTGCTCGACGGCCATGACATCACCAAGCTCGGAACGCACAAGACGGGCGCGGCGGGGGATCGGGCGGACGTTCCAGACGGCTGGAGGTGTTCGGGTCGCTCACCGTGCGCGAGAACGTGCTGGTCGGCGGCCGAGATCCGTCAGAACTGGGCCCGATCGCGACCCGCCCCGCCGCAACTGCTCCCCGGGGCGGAGTCACTCGATCTCGCTGCGGAGGTCGACCTCATCGTCGACCGCCTCGGTTTGTCCGCATTGTCCGCGGTTCCCGTCTCCCAGCTTCCCGACCGGTCAGGCACGCCTGGTGGAGCTCGGGCGGGCCCTGGCGGCTCGACCCCGTGTTCTCCTCCTCGACGAACCGGCCTCCGGGCTCGACGAGAACGAGACGAGGGATTTCGGTGGCCTGCTCCGGGAGCTGGCCGTGGCCGGACTCGCGATCCTGATCGTCGAACACGACATGCCTCTGGTGATGCGGGTGTGTGACCGTCTCTGTGTTCTCGACTTCGGGCGGATCATCGCCCGCGGCACCCCCGAGGAGATCCAGAGCAACGAGGCGGTCCTCGACGCCTACCTGGGCTCGGAGGTCGCGACGTGATCGCCGAGCCGATGCTCGAGTTCCAGGGTGTGCGCGCCGCCTACGACGGAATCGAGGTTCTCCACGGTGTCGACCTGTCGTTGGAGCAGGGCAAGGTCCTGGCCCTGCTCGGTCCGAACGGCGGTGGCAAGACGACGACTCTGAAGGTGGCCAGCGGTCTGATCACCCCGACCCGCGGAAAGGTCGTGATGGCGGGTCGCGACGTCACCGGGGCATCGCCCGACGAGCTGGCGCGGCGAGGAGTCATCACGATTCCGGAGGGGCGCGGCGTCTTCCCCAACCTGACCGTCCGAGAGAACCTCCTCATGGCGACGTACTCGGGCAGGCCGCTCGCGGAGATCGAGGAGATCGCCTACGGCCGCTTCCCCCGACTGGGAGAGCGTCGCAGACAAATGGCGGGCACCATGTCGGGCGGCGAGCAGCAGATGCTGGCGATGGCCCGTGGACTCGCATCCGACCCGGCGATCCTGATGCTGGACGAGCTGTCCATGGGGCTCGCCCCGCTCGTCGTCGAGGACCTCTACGGCATCGTCGCCCACATCGCGACCGAAGGCGTCTCGATCCTGGTCGTCGAGCAGTTCGCCAGAACGGTCCTCGGCGTGGCCGATCAGGCGGCCATCATGTTGAACGGCCAGATCCACCGGGTCGGCAGTCCCCACGAGATCGAAGCGCAGTTGTCCTCCGCCTACCTCGGCGGTTGAGACCTCAGTGAAGGATGGAGAACCACCCATGACCACCAATCCCGATCGAGCGGATCAGTTCCGCGCCGAGATCGAATCGATGAACCTCAAGGCGTCGGGCTCCCAGAGCGAGTCGCGCCTGTTGATCGTCGGTGGCCTCTTGTGCATCGTCGGCGTCGCCCTGGCCGTGGTCGGTGGGATCCAGGTGACCAACAACCTCGAACCGGCCAATCAGCGGGCGTACATGGCGACGGGGTCGCTGCTCGGCATCGCCCTGCTCATCGCGGGCGCCGCCCTCTTCGTCCGCTATTCCCTGGCGCGGTACCTCCGCTTCTGGCTGATCCGGCTCGTGCACGAGAGCCGGGCGAACACCGATCGCGTCGTCGAGGCCATCGACCGGGCGGCGGGAACCGAGCCCCGAGAACTCCCCGAGCTGACCGCGCGAGCGGTCGGGGCCGAAGGGATTTGCGGGCTCTCGCGAGCGCTCTCATAGATTGTTACCCGATTCACAAGCTCGTCATCCGACGCCGGGGACGAGCACCTGACGAACACCCACGTCCTACCATGGCTTCCGACTCCCTCCGCTCCGTCACCGCCTCCGCGAACAGCTCGCACGGTTCCTTCGAACTCGTGCTGTCGCCGGTCATCTTCGGACTGATCGGCTGGTGGATCGACGGTCGCCTGGGAACCCGCCCGCTCGTCACCGTCATCGCCGCCGTCTTCGCCCTCGCCGGTGCCGGCACCAAGATCTATCATCGAATACACGCAGCGGATGCGTCGCCATGACGTCGAGCGGCGCGAATCGCACCCGGGTCGCGGCGACTGAGCGAGAACGTGCTGCTGGAGGGATTCGATGGGCCGTCGCCGGCGATGGAGATCGCCCGCGACCTGGCGCGACGCGCCGTGTGGATCGCTCCGGCGCGTCCTGGCGTTCGGTGCGCTTCTGGGGAACGTCGGGAGTGGCCTCGGCCGCCTATGCCCTCGTGATCGTGACCGTGAACTTCCTGCTGGCCGCCTGGATGCTGGCAGCGGCGGCGCGCATCTCGTTCGCCGCCATGGCCGGAGCCGCCATGTTCGGATACCTCATCCGGCTGGGCCTGATCTTCCTGGCCACCATGCTGGTCAAGGACGCCGCCTGGATGGACCTGGTGCCCCTTCGGCCTGACCCTGATCGCCACCCATCTGATCCTGTTGTTCTGGGAGCTCCGTTTCGTGTCGGGCTCCTACGCCTATCCCGGCCTCAAACCGAAGCCGGTCCCCTCGTCGATGTCCTCCGACCGCCCCGCCGTGGGCGGCCTAGTCAGACCAAGGAGCAACCGCGGTGCTCGCAGAGCTCGAATTCCCGCCCATCGATCACATCGTCGAATGGCCAGAGGCCTTCTTCGAGGGCACCCCGTTCGGATTCAACAAGATCGCCCTGATCTCGTTCATCGCCGTCGCGGCGCCGGCGATCATGTTCCTGATCGCCCAGGCGAAGTACAAGTCGCGCCAGATCCCGAGGGGCGTGCAGACGGTCACGGAGTCCTCGGTCGAGTTCGTCGAGAAGCAGGTGGTCATGCCGACCATCGGTCCCGACGGGATGCGCTATCTCCCGATGCTCATCTCGATGTTCTTCTTCATCTTCATCGGCAACCTCTTCGAGATCATCCCGACGTCGCACATGCCGGCCAACGCCCGCATGGCCAACCCGGCGATGCTGGCGATCGTCGCCTGGGTCACCTTCGTCGGGTGTCGGACTCAAGCACAACGGGCTGAGCTATCTGAAGGAGTCCTTGTTCCCGCCCGGCGTCCCCAAGGCCCTGTACCTGCTGGTGACGCCGATCGAGTTGATCTCGACCTTCATCGTTCGACCGTTCTCGCTGGCCGTCCGGCTCTTCGCCAACATGTTGGCCGGCCACATCCTGCTGGTGACGTTCTCGGTGCTCTGCATCACCCTGTTCCAGGCCAACCTCCTGATCCTGGCCTGGTTGGGAGCGTTTCCCATGCTGGTGGCCTTCACCGGCTTCGAACTCATGGTGGCGTTTCTGCAGGCCTACATCTTCACGCTTCTCACCGGCGTCTACATCGGCGGTGCTCTGCACCCCGCTCACTGATCCATCCACGGTCGGAACCCTCCGGCCAACGACCTGACACAACCCCGCCCCTGGCGCACCCAGCGGCGAACAACAGGAGAACCAACAGCAATGAGCACTCTCAACCACGTCGCCCAGTTCGTCGCCCAGCAGGCCACGGAGCCCCCGCTGACTCCCGAGGAATTCAAGGCTGCCGAGGCTGCCGGCGGCGCCGGAATGGCCTACGGCCTCGCGGCCATCGGCCCGGGCATCGGCATCGGCTACCTCGTCGGCCAGGCCGTCCAGGCCATGGCCCGCCAGCCCGAGTCGGCCGGCCAGGTCCAGACCACGATGTTCCTCGGCATCGCCTTCACCGAGGCGCTCGCCCTCATCGGCTTCGTCGTCTTCATCCTCCTCAAGTTCGTCTGAACAACTCAGAGGTCCTGTCGGAGTCGTTCGTCCTAGGAGCACATCAATGCTTGGAATCCTGAGTCTCATCGGGGCCGAGGCCGCCGAGGAGGTGGCCAACCCGGTTCTCCCCGACCGTCCCCGAGATGGTGTGGGGGGCAATCTTCTTCTTCTCCCTGTGGGCGCTCATGCGCACCGTGTTGTTGCCACCCATCCGCAAGGAGATGGCGGCACGGACCGAGCAGATCCGTGCCGATCAGGAGGCAGCGGAGAAGGCACGGGCCGACGCCGAGGGGGTCCGTCGCGACTACGACGCCACGCTGGCCGAGGCACGGGCCGAGGCCGCGAGAATCGTGGACGATGCCCGCCAGACAGCAGACGCCGCTCGCAACGAGGTGGTCGGAGCGGCCGATGCCGAGATGGCAGCGGCCCGCGCCGCGGCGCTCGTCGACGTCGAATCCCAGCGTGAGGCAGCCCTCGGGTCGATCAGGGAAGCCGTGGGCATCATCGCGGCTGCCGCCGCCGAGAGGGTCGTCGAGCGGCCCGTCGACCCGACCGCGGCCGCATCGGCGACCGCTCGGGTACTCGATGCAGAGCGGGAGGGCTGAGGAACACCATGGACACCCTGATGATGTTGGCATCCGAGGAGGGCAACGGCTTCTGGCTGCCCGCCGACAAGCGCGAAGTGCTGTGGGGAACGTTGGCGTTCCTCATCGTGATGGGGCTTCTCTACAAGTTCGCCTGGCCGTCGATCCGCACGGCGATGACCGGCCGGACCGAGCGGATAGGCGAGAGCCTGGATGAGGCAGCCGAATTGCGAGCGGCCGCCGAGGCCGAGCGTGACGAGATCAAGAGCGCTCTCGCCGACAGCGATACCGAGGCGGCTCGAATCGTCGCCGAGGCCCGTGACACCGCATCGACTCTCATCGCGGACGCCGCCGCCCGGGCCGAGGCCGACGCAGCGGCCATCAGGGAACGAATTCCTGCCGAGATCGAGGCCGCTCACCCGATCCGCCCAGGGCGACCTGTCCGCCGAGGTGTCGAGGCTGTCCCTGGCCGCCACCGAGGAGGTCGTCGCCGAGCAGCTCGACGAGGCGACCCAGCAGGGCCTGATCGAGAGCTACATCTCCCAGATCGGCGCGAGGAACTGACATGACCGATGCCGAAATCAACGCCTACGCCGACGCCATGGTGGCCGTCGCCGCCGCCGAAGGTGTGACCGCCCAGGTCGAAGAGGAGCTGTTCAGGTTCGCCCGGGCTGTCGAGGGCAACGAAGAACTCCGGACCGTCCTGGCGGACACCCGGCTTCCCGTGGAACGCCGGACCCAGATCGTCGAGGACCTGCTGGGCTCGGTCGCGACGCGGACCACGTCGTCGCTGGCCTCCCTGCTCATCGCCAACGCCCGGATCGGGGATCTCACCGAGATCGTCGATCGGTTCGGCGAACGCTCTGCCGGAACGCGGGGCGAGCTCGTGGCCGAGGTGCGCTCGGCTGTGGCACTCTCCGAGGACCAGAAGCAGCGTCTCGCCGAGGCTCTGACGAACCAGCACGGATCCGACGTGACCGTTCGCAACATCATCGATCCGACCGTCGTGGGCGGCGTCGTCACCCAGGTGGGAGACACCCTTCTCGACGGTTCCGTACGTACCCGCCTGGGCCAGTTGCGCGACGCCTTCTGAGGCGTCGCGGCACCGGGTCACCACTTCGACCGAAAGAGCAACGAGACATGGCAGAGATGACGATCAACACCGCGGACATCACCGCCGCGATCCGCAAGAACCTCGAGGGATTCTCCCCCGACGTCTCGGTGGGTCAGGTCGGCCGCATCATCGAGGTCGGCGACGGGATCGCCCGGGTGTCGGGCCTGCCCGACGCGGCGGTCAACGAGATCCTGGAATTCGAGTCCGGCACGGTGGGTCTCGCCCTCAACCTCGACGAGGATTCGATCGGCGCCGTGGTGCTGGGTGAGGTCGATGACATCGAAGAGGGCCAGGCCGTGCGTGCGACCGGAGAGATCCTCAGCGTCCCGGTCGGCGACGGCATGTTGGGTCGCGTCGTCAACGTGATGGGGCAACCCATCGACGGCAAGGGGCCGCTCTCCAACGTCGTCGAGCGGCGCATGGAGGTGCAGGCTCCGGGAATCACCGGCCGCAAGCCGGTGCACGAGCCGCTCCAGACCGGGATCAAGTCGATCGATTCGCTCATCCCGGTCGGCCGTGGCCAGCGGGAGCTCATCATCGGCGACCGCAAGACGGGCAAGACCACGGTGGCGATCGACACGATCATGAACCAGGCCGGTCTGGGCGTGAAGTGCATCTACGTGGCCATCGGGCAGAAGGCCTCGACGGTCGCGCAGATCGTCGCCCGCCTCGAGGAAGCCGGGGCCATGGAGTACACGGTGGTCGTGGTGGCACCCGCCTCCGATCCGGCACCGTTCAAGTTCCTGGCCCCCTATTCGGGTTGCGCCATGGGTCAGCATTGGATGGAGCA
The DNA here is from genome assembly GCA_963700425.1 of uncultured Microthrixaceae bacterium. Lineage (GTDB taxonomy): Bacteria > Actinomycetota > Acidimicrobiia > Acidimicrobiales > Microtrichaceae > CAVOXO01. Next base: position 555,280 of record CAVOXO010000003.1, read on the forward strand.
GGGCGATCACGCGCTCGCGGTGTACGACGATCTGTCCAAGCAGGCCGAGGCCTACCGCCAGGTCTCGCTCCTCCTGCGCCGCCCACCGGGCCGTGAGGCCTACCCCGGAGACGTCTTCTACCTCCACTCCCGGCTTCTGGAGCGCGCCGCCAAGCTGTCCGACGAGCTCGGTGCCGGATCGCTCACCGCCCTTCCGATCATCGAGACCAAGGCCGGAGACGTCTCCGCGTACATTCCGACCAACGTGATCTCGATCACCGACGGTCAGATCTTTCTCCAGGACGACCTGTTCAAGTCGGGCGTGCGGCCCGCCATCGACGTGGGGATCTCGGTCTCCAGGGTCGGTTCCGCCGCACAGATCAAGGCGATGAAGACGGCGGTCGGAACGCTCAAATCCGACCTGCAGCAGTTCCGTGAGCTCGAAGCCTTCGCCGCGTTCGGTTCCGACCTCGACCCGGTGTCGAAGGCCCAGCTCGAGCGCGGATACCGACTCACCGAGCTGCTGAAGCAGGGTGTGGGCGAGCCGATGGCCGTCGAGGACCAGGTCGTCGTTCTGTTCGCCGGAACCCGCGGGCACCTCGACGGCATCGCCGTCGCCGACGTCGCTCGGTTCGAGTCCGAGCTCGTCGACTGGTTCCGCTCCCGCCACAGTGGGCTCCTGTCGGAGATCGTCGACACGGGCAAGGTGGACGAGGACGCCGTCGAGGCCGGCGTCACCGCCTTCCTCGAACAGTTCGAGCGGACGGTGATCGACGACGTCGAACCGGACGCCGACGATCCCGGCGACGCCACCACGACGATCGCCACCGCGGCGCATCACCTGCCCGAAGAAGAGACCGTCCGCGACGACGAGACCCCGCGATAGGACTGAGGACACACCGTGCCGGGCGCACAAGAACGAGTACTCCGACGCCGCATTGCGAGCGTTCAGAACACCAAGAAGATCACTCGTGCGATGGAGCTCATCGCCGCGACCCGGGTTGTCAAGGCCCAGACGGCCGCCAACGACGCGCGTCCCTACAGCCAGCAGATCACCAAGGTCATCACCAACCTCGCCGCAGCGGGCGTCGAGGTCAGCCATCCGCTGCTCCGACCGGCCACCGACATCAAGAAGGTCGGTGTGATCGCCATCTCCTCCGACAGGGGGATGGCCGGGGCCTACAACTCGTCGGTGATCAGGGCCGCCGAACGTGAGATCGACGCGGCGAGAACGGCGGGGCGTGAGTACTCGCTGGTGACGGTGGGGAAGAAGGCCGAGGGCTACTTCAGGTTCCGCCACTTCCGTATCGACGCCGCCTTCAACGGGATGACCGATCGTCCCACCTACGAGGACGCCCGGACCGTGGCGGCCGAGGTGACCCGACTCTTCGAGACCGATGTCGACGTCATCGAGCTCGTCTACACCGAATTCGTGACCATCGGCTCCCAGAACGTCGTCGTACGTCGATTCCTGCCGCTCGACACGGCGGATGCCGCCTCGATGGCGAGCGGCCCGCAGGCGGGCGTCGAGTTCGAGCCGTCGGCGGCGGCGGTTCTCGAAGCCCTGCTGCCGCGGTACGTCGAAGGGCGCCTGTTCTCCGCTCTCCTCGACGCCTCGGCCTCCGAACACGCCAACCGCCAGAGGGCCATGAAGTCGGCCACCGACAACGCCCAGGAGATGATCATCAAGCTCCAGCGGAAGATGAACCAGGCTCGCCAGGACGCCATCACCACCGAGATCATGGAGATCATCAGCGGCGCGGAGGCTCTGTCGGCCGACAAGGGCGAGCCCGATGACCTCCTCCTGGACCACCTGAACTCCGATCCGTTCCCCCATGCCATCGGCCGCCACTCGTTCAACAAGTAGATCTGCACCCATCGATGCGCCGACACACCCAGGCGCCGACACCGACTCCACGAGGAGACATCGCACCATGAGCACCACCGACACCGAACTGAAGGACGGCTGGGTCGTCGCCATCGCCGGCCCGGTCGTCGACGTCGAGTTCCCCGCCGACGGCCTTCCCGGCATCAACGCCATGTTGACCTTCGACGTGGAGGTCGACGGGGACGTCATCACCATCGCCGCCGAGGTCGCCCAGCAGATCGGCGATCACCGGGTGAGGGCCATCGCTCTCAAGCCGACCGACGGTCTGGTGCGCGGCACGGTGGTCCGCAACACCGGTCACGGGATCCAGGTCCCGGTGGGGGACGTCACGTTGGGTCACGTGTTCAACGTGATCGGTGAGCCCCTCGACGTCTCCGAGGACGAGCTCGACATCACTGATCGCTGGGAGATCCACCGTCAGGCACCCGACTTCGACTCGCTCGAACCCCAGGCCAAGATGTTCGAGACGGGGATCAAGGTCATCGACCTGCTCACCCCCTATCCCGAAGGCGGCAAGATCGGGCTGTTCGGTGGTGCGGGAGTCGGCAAGACCGTCCTCATCACCGAGATGATCAACCGCGTGGCCTCCAACCACGGCGGTGTGTCGGTGTTCGCCGGCGTCGGGGAGCGGACCCGTGAGGGAACCGACCTGTTCATCGAGATGGGCGAGACGATGATGGGTGGAACCGATCAGTCGGTTCTCACCAAGGCCGCCCTCACCTTCGGCCAGATGGACGAGCCGCCCGGTGTGCGCCTGAGGGTGGCACTCTCCGCGCTGACGATGGCGGAGTACTTCCGCGATGTCCAGCACCAGGACGTGTTGTTGTTCATCGACAACATCTTCCGGTTCACCCAGGCCGGCATGGAGGTCTCCACGCTGTTGGGTCGCATGCCCTCCGCCGTGGGCTACCAGCCCACTCTCGCCGACGAGATGGGGGCACTCCAGGAGCGGATCACGTCGACCGGTGGTCGCTCGATCACCTCGCTCCAGGCGGTGTACGTTCCCGCCGACGACTACACCGACCCCGCGCCGTTCACGTCGTTCACCCACTTCGACGGCACCACCGAGTTGTCACGCGACATCGCGGCACTGGGTATCTACCCCGCCGTGGATCCGTTGTCCTCCACCTCCACCATCCTGGCGCCCGAGGTCGTGGGCGAGCGCCACTATCGGGTGGCCCGAGGAGTGCAGGAGATCCTCCAGCGCTACAAGGAGCTGCAGGACATCATCGCCATCCTGGGTCTCGACGAGCTGTCCGAGGAGGACCGCATCACCGTCGACCGGGCCCGCAAGGTCCAGAAGTTCCTCGCGCAGCCGATGTACGTGGCCGAGGTGTTCACCGGACTGCCGGGCATCACCACGCCCGTCGACGAGACGATCGACAGCTTCGAAGCGCTCATCTCCGGCGAACTCGACGACCTGCCCGAGCAGGCCTTCTACAACGTGGGCGGCGCCGAGGATGCCCTCCGCAAGGCCAAGGACATCGAGAAGAACTCCTGACCATGGCCCTTCACGTCGAACTCGTCAGTCCCGAATCCATCGCCTTCTCCGGCGATGCCACCATGGTGGTGGCGCGCGTCGCCGAGGGCGACATCGCGTTCCAGCCGGGTCACGTGCCCTTCGTCGGAACCCTCCAGACCCACCCCGTGCGGGTCATCATGGCCGATGGCGACGAGGTGACCATCGCCGTCCACCAGGGTTTCGTCGAGGTGTCCCACGACGACGTCACGATCCTGTCCGACGTCTGCGAGCTGGCCGAGGACATCGACGTCCGTCGGGCGACCGCCGCGCGGGAGCGCGCCGCAGCCCAGCTCGCTGCGGATGCCACCGACGACGCCGCCGCTGCGGCTCTCAGACGGGCCGAGGTGCGCCTGATGGTGGCGGGCGCTCAGTAGTCGTACTTGTCAGGACGGTGCTGGGCGTTGACCATGCGCACGGTTCCCGATTGTGAGCGCATCACCAGCGACTGCGTTGTCGCCCGTCGGCCCGCATAGTGGACGCCGTCGAGTAGCTCGCCGTCGGTGATCCCGGTCGCGGCGAAGAAGCAGTTGTCGCTGGAGATCAGGTCGTCCTGGGTGAGGACCGCGTCGAGGTCGTATCCCGCGGCGACGGCTGCGTCGCGTTCGGCGTCGTTGCGTGGCCACAGCCGACCCTGCTGGGAGCCGCCCATCGACTTCATGGCCGCGGCGGCGATCACTCCTTCGGGTGTGCCGCCGATGCCGAACATGATGTCGGCGCCGGAATCGGGCCACGCCGTGGAGATCGCGCCGGCCACGTCACCGTCGGGGATGAGCCGGATCCGGGCCCCCGCGCTCCGCACCTCGTCGATGAGATCACGGTGGCGGTCGCGGTCGAGGATCACCGCCGTCAGGTCGCGGACCCCGGTGCCCTTCGCCTCGGCCACCCGGTTCAGGTTCTCGGTCACCGACTCGTTGATGTCGATCACGTGGGCCGCATCGGGGCCGACGGCCAGCTTGTCCATGTAGACGCAGGGGCCGGGATTGAACATCGACCCGCGGTCGGCCACGGCGATCACGGCGATCGCATTGCCGCGGCCCAGGGCGGTGAGCGTGGTTCCGTCGATGGGGTCGACGGCGATGTCGCATTCGAACCCGTCGCCGTTTCCGACCTCCTCGCCGTTGAACAGCATGGGCGCCTCGTCCTTCTCGCCCTCCCCGATGATCACCGTGCCGGTCATGTCGACCGAACGGAGCATGTGGCGCATGGCGTCCACGGCGGCACCGTCAGCGCCGTTCTTGTCGCCGCGACCCATCCATCGGGAGGCTGCGAGCGCCGCGGCCTCGGTGACGCGCACGAGTTCGAGTGCGAGGTTGCGGTCCGGGTTCTGCTTGGCGTTCATGCTGCGACGATACCGACCGGGGTCCGTCTGGCTCGAATTCCCCCGGGGGAGTGGCATGATGTCGCCGTGTCAGACGACGTGACCTCATCCGACGGAGCCGACGAGGTCCCCGCGACCGATTCCGACGATCGGGATCCAGGGGGCGTGGGCGGACATGACTCGCTCGGCTACGACCTGTCCGAATTCTCCGAGGAGGCCCGCGAGCACGTCGAGTCCCTCCTGGTCGCCAATGACATCTCGAGGGTCTGGCAGGGGGCGACGGTGGCGGTGTCCGGGCTCGACGAGGAGGTCGTCGAGCGGATCATCGACGAAGCGATGGCCACCGACCGGCCGGTTCTGGACCGGGACCGTGAGAGGGTGGTGTACGAGGTGGGCGACTGGCCCACGTCCCTCGAGACCGCGTTGACCGAGGCGCTCTCGATCGCCGAGATCGCCTTCGAGTGGAACATCGACGGCGATCTCGTCGTGTACGCAGAGGACGAGGATCGGGTCGAGGCCATACTCGACACCCTTCCCGATCCGGCCGATCCCGACAGGGTCGACGGAGAGGGGCTCGACGCCAACGCCGTCATGACCGCGCTCTTCCTGGCGGTCAAGACGCTGGCAACGGACCCCCGCAACGCGCACGCGGTCCTCGCGGCGAGCAACGCGGCCGACCAGATGGAGCTCCTGGGGCTTCCGTTCGGCTTCGAGGCGCCGATGTGGCGTCGCCTCGTTCGTCGGGCCTGTGAGCTGCGCGATGCACTCGATGCCGAGGAGGGCCCCGACTCCTGGAGCGACGAGCAGGTCTCCGACGCGTCGACGACGCTCCGCGATCAGCTCGCGCCCCTGGTCTGATCGGCGAACGGTACGGTGGGGGATGGTCGTCGCGGAGATCGAGGTCTTCGTCTCACCCCCTCACGCCCCCACCCGCCGGATCTCGATGGGCACGCAGAACCTGCCCACCGACAACGGCAGCGAGTTCGCGGCGGTGCTGATCGGGGCCATCGTCTCGCGGTACTGGGGTCGCGTCGACGACGATGTGGCGGAGTCACTCGACGCTCTCGTCGATGACGTCGAGGCCGGGCGACGGCTCGCCCAACCGCGGGTACGGCACCGGTTGCAGGACGACCGGATCGGACTGAAGCGGTGCACCCACCGACTGGTCGGCGTCGGGGATGCTCTCCGAATCGAGGTGGCTGAGCGCCCCGGGTCCCCTCTCCAACATCTTCTGGCGGCCGCGTACGCCATCGCGTCGGTCCGCCCCGCAGCGCGCCCGATCCTGGCGTCGGCATTCCGGTACGGCGCGTCGTGGAGGGGCGAGCTCGACGCGACCTTCATCGCCCGGCTGGCCCGCCGGCAGGTGTCGATCGCCGATCACGGAACGGCGCACGTCGCGTGGGCTCTGTCGGTACTTGATCTCGGCGAAGGTCCCGACGGTGGGGAACGACGGGACGGCGTGGATCGCCGAGAGATCATGCGGGCGTTCCGCGAGCGACTGGTAGAGGTGCACCCCGACCTCGGCGCCGACGACTCCGCCGCGGCGCACCGAATCGGCGAGCTGGCCGAGGCCCGCCGAATTCTCATGGCACGGTGTTGACGACACCGGTCGACGGACTTCTCCTCCTGCCCGGATCGGGGTCGGGGATGGATCACCCCGCCCTCGTGGCCATCGAGGACCGCGTCGGGTCATCGAAGGTGGCGCGCCGCGAGTTCGCCTACCGCACCGCGGGCCGAGCCTTCCCCGATCGTGCCCCTGCTCTCGTGGTGGAGCTCGACGCGATCGTCGGCGCGGTGTGCGGTGACCTGGGAGTCGATCCGGAGAGACTGGCCGTCGGCGGGCGTTCGATGGGCGGTCGCATCGCCTCGATGTGGGCGGCCCGACGCGTCGATCCGGGTCCTGCCGCCTTGGTGCTCATCTCCTATCCGCTCCACCCGCCCCGCAAGCCCGACAAGCTCAGGACCGACCACTTCGGCGGGATCACCGTTCCCTCTCTGTTCATCTCCGGTACGCGTGACGAGTTCGGATCGCCCGACGAGTTGGAAGCGGCGACCTCGTCGATTCCGGGCCCGGTGACCCATCGGTGGATCGACGGCGGGCGGCACGACCTGGCCGGCCGCGACGAGGCGGTGGCCGAGATCGTCGAGGAGTTCGTCAGTCGCTGATGGTGACGGGGGTGCCGAGCGGTAGCGCCATTGCCGCGACCGCGGTGATGTCCTCGTTGGTCATGCGGACACAACCGTGGGACACCTCCCCCCCGATCAGCTCGGGTTGGTTGGTTCCGTGGATGCCGATGACACCGTCGGGGAACTGCTCGTTGTTGATCTCGTCCGAATGTCCCGACAGGCCGTACGCGAGCGGGCCGTACGCTCCGTCGGGATCGGCCGGGGCCAGCAGCTCCTTCACGAAGAAGTAGCCGGTCGGCGTCGGGGTCCCGGGCTCCCCGATGGCCACGGTGAACGATCCGATCGGTTCACCCTGGTTCGAGACGGTCAGGGTCCTGGCGCCCAGCTCGATCGCAATGGCCAGGTCGGTGTACGCCATCTCGACGTCAGCCGCCTTCACCCATCCCGTCGACCCGTTCGGCCTCACGGGCAGGTACACCTCGTGCCACGCGATCCCGTCGGATTCGACGAACCGCTCCTTGACGAGGAACGTCATGTCGACGTCGTTGTCGTTCTTGTTGGCCAGTACGACGGTCTCGGGGACGCCCGTCTCCGACATGTCGAGCTGGAGCGGTTCCCCCGCCGGTGCGTCGAGAATCGTCACCTCGGGGACCGTTTCCTTGACCGTGGCGATCCACCGTCGGTACTCGGGGTCGGGCGGAGGTTCGGGGATCGTGGAGCTGACGGCTTTCGCCGGGTCTGCGGTTGCCGACGTGGCCGAGTCGCTTCCGCACGAGACCGCTGCCAGGGCCAGTGCCACGCCGACGATCACCGACATCGCCCGACGGGAGGGGTGTGAACGCATGGCGTCGAGGCTATCGAGCGGTGCGGGGGGTTCGGCGGTCAGGTCCGGTCCTCCGGGTTGATCGATTCCAGGGACTCGCCGGCGGTCTCGGGAATCCAGAACAGCAGCGCCGCGGCCAACAGCGGTGCGATCGCCAACAGACGTGTCGTGGTCGCGTAGTCGGCCCCGCTGTCGACATCGATCAGTCGAGCGGCCACAACGAATCCGGCGACGCTCCCGGCCACCGCCGCGATGTTGGTCCAACCGCTGGACAGGCCGCGCCGTCCGGTGGGGAACAACTCCGGCTGGAGAGCACCGAGCGACGGCACGATCGCCGCTCCGACGATCGACCCCAGGAGCGACCCCACCCACATCGCCGCGCCGTCGGAGGAGAACATGATGGCGTTGCCGACGGCGAATCCGGTGAGACCGATGAGTGCGGTGAACCGTCGCGAGACCCTGTCCGACAGCCTCGATCCGGCCCATACCCCGAGCCCACCCCAGGTGTTGGTGAGAAGGAGGAAGGCCGTCACCCCCGACCCGCTCAACCCCCTGACCGTGGTGAGGTAGTCGTTCTGGAGCTGGGAGGTGGGCCCGGCGAAGACATTGAGCAACAGGAAGATCAGCCCGACCACGGCGAGGCGTCGTCCACTCAGGTGCGATCTGGGGGCATGGTGCGACACCATCTCCTCGAATCGCCGGGTCTCGGGGAGCCGAGACACGGTGATCATCGCGATGACGCCGGCGGGCGCGGCGACGAGGAAGAGGAGTCGCCATGCTCCGGGATCGAGATCGACGAGCGGTAGGAACCACAGCACCATTCCGACGCCGAGCCCGCCGCTGAGGGCGGTGACGCCGATGCCGAACGCCCGGGCGGCGGCTGGCATCTCCTCGGCGCAGACCACGGCGATCAGAAGTGCGCCGGCGGCGACGAATCCACGGGCACCGAGCTGGGTGACCGTCAGCATCGAGAGGGTGGGGGCGAACGCGGTGAGGAACGACATGAGCGCCGCCCCGGCCAGCGTGAGTCTGATGAGCCGCTTTCGGCCCCAACGATCGGCGGCGGCGAGAGACACCAGGGTGACGAGCGCACCGATGCGGATGACCGCCAACGCGGTGGACTGCGCGGCGGAGTCGACGCCGAAGTCCTTGGCGGCGAACGCGATCGTCTGGCTCACCAACCCGCCGATGAAGCCGGCGACGACCGCCAGCGTGCACGCCCGGGCCAGCACCTCGCTCTCGTGACTCGACAGTCGCGCCGGCGGCGTCCACCACGCCGAACCCGACGGTGATGACGCCACCACCCGACGGAGGAAGACGTCGATGGGTCGCCCCCACAGCGGCGCCGCGAACGCGGTAGGTGACGCGTTGGACCGCCGTGGGCCCGGGGTCGTCGAGGTCGCCAGCGGGCTCCACCCGCCTCTCCCACACGCCGAACGGTCCGTGGGCGGCGATGAAGACGCCGGGTTCGGTCTGCTGCTCCTTGATGACGATGTCGTCGCGGGCCTCGAGCGCCTCAGCGATGGCCTCGGCCCCGCTCAACGTGGATTCGATGATGGCCATCAGTCGCTCGCGGTCGGCCCGGATGATCGCGGGAGGGGGGTGGGGCGAGCATACTTTCCGGCATGGAGGCACTCACCGTGCGGTCGGGAACCCAGCTGTCGGGTGAGGTCTCCATCTGTGGCGCCAAGAACTCGGCGCTGAAGATCATGGCCGCCACCGTGATGGCCCCAGGCGAGTTCACCCTTCTCAACGTGCCGCGGATCTCCGATGTGGAATGGATGGGAGAGGTGCTGACCGCCCTCGGAACCGACGTGACGTGGGTCGAGGAGACCACTCTCCACATCGTCACACCCGACGTCGTGATCCCCGAGACCCCTTATGAGCTGGTCGAGAAGATGCGTGCCTCGACCACGCTCATCGGCGCACTGCTCGCCCGTTGCGGGGAGGCGAGGGTCGCCATGCCGGGCGGGGACGACTTCGGTGCCCGTCCCATCGACCTCCATCTACGCGGTCTCGAGGCACTCGGCGCTCGTTTCGAGCTCTCTCACGGCACGATCATCGGAACGTGCTCGAACCTGGTGGGAACGCGGGTGGTGCTCGACTATCCGAGCGTGGGAGCCACCGAGAACCTGATGCTGGCCGCCACCGGTGCCGAAGGAACGACGATCATCGACAACGCCGCTCGGGAACCCGAGATCGCCGATCTGGCGACGTTCGTGAATCGGATGGGTGCCCGGGTGCTCGGCGCGGGTTCGGCCACCATCACCATCGAAGGCGTGGACGCTCTGCATCCGGCTCGTCACGAGGTGATACCCGACCGCGTCGAAGCCGCCACGTACCTGTCGTTTCTGGGAGCGGCGGGCGGCGAACTCATGTTGCGCAACGCCAGGGTGGAGCACCTGTCGCTGCTCGTCGACAAGCTCGCCGAGATGGGCATGCGAGTCTCGCCCGACGCGCGCGGCATCTGGGCTCGAGCGGCCGGGCGCCCCGCCGCGATCTCGGTGGCGACTCTGCCGTATCCGGGAATCGCCACCGACTATCTCCCGATGTTGGTCGCCCTCCTCAGCGTCGCCGACGGCACGAGCTTCGCCACCGAGAACCTCTTCGCCGGCCGCTTCCGATACGTCGGCGAGCTGATCAGGATGGGCGCGGACATCGCCGTGGAGGGCCATCACCTGGTCATCCGCGGCAAGCCCGCCCTCTCCGGCGCTCCCGTTCGGGCCCTCGACATACGAGCGGGTGCGGCGCTCGTGGTCGCCGCACTGGTCGCGGAGGGAGAGACGCGGATCCTCGACGCCCACCACCTGGCGAGGGGCTATGACCGCTTCGTCGAGAAGCTGACCGGCATCGGTGTGGACATCTCCGAGTGACAGGGCCCGATCGGGAAGATGTCGGGACACGGCGGTGTTGTGCCCTATGCCCTCCGTCGGCCACGCTTTCCTGGCGTGAGTTCGACGCACCCGACACCCCTGGAGACCGACCGTGTGGGACAAGGTTGCCGATGTCATAGAGATCATCCGCCCGGCGATCCAGGCCGACGGCGGTGACATCGAGTTGCTCGAGGTCGACGAGAGCGATGGCGTGGTCATCGTTCAGCTCAGCGGGGCCTGCGTGAGCTGCCCCGCGTCAACGGTCACCCTCAAGTCGGGCATCGAGCGGATTCTCGTCGATCGCGTCCCCGGCGTGACAGAGGTGCGTCAGCCCGATGACGACCTGATGGACGCCGGCACCACCGTCTCGTTGTGACTCCGGCGGCAACCGCGGGTCCGTCTGACGTGGGCCGGTTGTTGGAGGCGGCCCGCGCCGGGCGACGCAGCGCGTTGGCCCGCCTGCTGACGATGGTGGAGCGGGGAGGCGCCGGTGCCCGCGGTCGTGTCCGAGATCGCCTATCCCGCCGCAGGACACACCCACACCGTCGGCATCACCGGCGCTCCCGGCGCGGGCAAGTCGACCCTGACCGCCGCGCTCTGCGGGGAACTGCGGGCGTCCGACCGCCGGGTGGGAGTCGTCGCGATCGATCCCTCCTCCCCCTTCACGGGAGGAGCGATTCTCGGCGACCGGGTCCGCATGGCCGACCATTCCGAGGACCCCGGGATCTTCATCCGATCGATGGCCACGAGAGGCCACCTCGGAGGCCTCGCCGTCGCCACGCCGGGAGCGATCGCGGTCCTCGATGCGTCGGGGTTCGACATGGTGATCGTCGAGACCGTCGGCGTGGGCCAGGTCGAGGTCGAGATCGTCGGGCTCGCCGACACCTGCGTGGTCGTGGTCAACCCCGGATGGGGCGACGCCATCCAGGCCAACAAGGCGGGGCTCATGGAGATCGCCGACATCTTCGTCGTCAACAAGGCCGATCGTGTCGGCGCGGCCGACACCCGTGCCGACCTCGAGTCGATGCTGTCGCTGCGGCCCGCATCGGGGTGGACCCCGCCGGTGATCACGACGTCCGCCACCGACGGGGCCGGGCTCGTCGATCTGGCCACCGCCATCGATGGACATCGTTCCCACTTGTCCGAGACCGCAGAGGGGGCCCGGCGGGAGACCCGCCGACTTCGCCATGAGCTCGCCGGGGTGATCGCTGCCGAACTCGCGTCCCGGGCTGCCGCCCTGGCCGAAGGCGAGCAGTTCGACCGGTCCGTCGATGCCCTTCGGGAGCGGTCGATCGATCCGTGGACCGCCGCGGCACGGCTCGTCGAGAGCGCGGAGCGCTCCGGGACCTAGGCTGACCGGCCGTCACGCCGTCTCAGCCACGGGAGTTCACCAATGGGACACCACCTCGACCTCGTCACCGACGACATCGGGATCTCGACGATCACGCTTCACCACGGCAAGGTCAATGCGCTGAGCATCGAGGTGCTCGGCGAGCTCAGGGACGCCGCGGAGAGGGTGGCATCGGGCGAGGAACGATCCCGATGCGTGGTGATCAGCGGCGGCGCGAAGCTGTTCGCGGCCGGAGCCGACATCAGCCAGTTCGTCACGGACGCCGGTCCGTCCTCGTCGACCGTCGCTCCACCCGAGAGGGTCGCCGAGATCGGACGGGCCTTCCTCTCCGCTCTCGGCGCGGTCGAGGCCATTCCGGTTCCCACCATCGCTTCGGTCTCGGGCGTCGCGTTGGGAGGGGGTTGCGAGCTCGCCCTGGCGTGCGACATCAGAATCGCCTCCTCTGCCGCCAGATTCGGCCAACCCGAGATACTGCTCGGCATCATCCCGGGCGGGGGAGGGACCCAACGCCTGGCGAGACTGGTGGGCCCGGCGGTCGCCAAGGAGATGATCTTCAGCGGCCGAGCCGTCGACGCCGCCGAAGCACTCCGGATCGGTCTCGTGAACGTCGTGGTCGAACCCGATTCCCTCGATGACCGGGTCGCGGAGATGGCGGCCACGTTCGCCGCCGGCCCTCCGGGCGCCCTGCGTCACGCGAAGTCGGTCATCGACCGCGGACTCGACACCGATCTGGCGCGAGGCCTGGCGCTGGAGGCCGATGCCTTCGTCGAGGTCTTCTCGACCCCCGACGCCGCGATCGGGGTCTCGTCGTTCCTCGAACACGGCCCGGGGCGCGCGGATTTCACCGGCATCGGGTGACGGTGGGGCGACCTCTCCGACCCGCCATACTTGACCAGATGTCACGCCGGTCGTTCCGACTCCCTCGCGCCCGCTCGGCGATGGCCGCCGTCGCGGTGTCGGCCATGGTCGCGGCCGCCACCCTGTCGGGGGCGGGCACGGCGGGTACCCAGACGGCCCCGACCGTGGCGGTGCCGACAACGACACCGACGACCGCGGGAGGCGCGGGGCGGATCGCCTACGTCACCCCCGGTGGCGACGTGGTCGTGGCCAACGGGGACGGCACGGGTGCGCTCACCGTCGGAAGCGACGCTGCGGTCAACCGGTGGGGCCTCGCCCCCCTGGCGTGGAGACAGCCGGCCGCCGACGCCATCACCTACGTGCGCAAGGACGGCGCGCTCGTCGTGGCTCCCGTCACCGGTGAGGAACCCCAGATCGTGGCGACCGACGCGGTCGTTCCGGCCGACGCCGACGAGGACATCATCTCGTGGCAGCTCTCGGGCGCGTTCCTGGCCTACGTCGCCCAACCTGCCCCCGGCGTCATCGAATCGCGGGTCATCGACTTCTCGCGTGCCGACGAGGACTCTCCGCCCGAAGTCCGCATCCTCGGAAACCCCGACGGCCGGGACGTCCTGGCGCAGGGCTTCTCGCCGGTCGACCCCGTTCTGTGGCAGCGGACCGCCGATCCCGAGACCGGACGCGAGTTCACGCTGGCCATCGTGGAGCCTTTCGAGGGAAAGCTGCTGCCCACGCCGCTCACGGTCTTCGACCCGACCATGTCTCCCGACGGTCGCTACCTCTATGCGGTCCTGAAGGGAACGGGCGACATCGAACAGATCGTGCGCATCTCGATCTCGGGGTTGGAGGTGGACGTTCTCGTCGACCTTCCCCGGATCTGCCGTCCCTCGGTCTCGCCGGCCGCCGACAAGGTCGTCTTCGGTGCCGGGGAGAACTGTGAACAGGTGTGGATCATGGACGCGAACGGGGCAGACCCCCGTCCATTGACGGAACGGGTGAGCGGGACCGCCACCTTCGCGGTGGGCTCGTTCTCGTGGAGCCTCGACGGACGGACCATCAGTCACGCGTCGTGCAAGGTGATCGGCGACGAGCCCTACTGCACCGGCGGCTATCTCGACATCTCCTCCGATGGGCTCAGCGTGCGACCACGGGCCGAGGCCGGCGCCGTGCGTCGTGAGAGCCGGGCGCTGCTGAGGCCGGTGAAGGTGACGGTGCGCGTCGACGGCGGGATCGACTACGAAGGGGAGATGTCCATCGGCACCGAGTCCTTCGGTGACCTCAGTGAGGTCGCCCGCGGTCAGGAGGTGACCGCGACGGGTTTCGACGACGAGGACGCCACCCGGAGCGTGACCGTCGAGATGTACCACCCCTCGAACGAGGTGTGGCTGACCGGACGCCTCCGTATCCAGGACGGCGACGTCGACGAGACGATGGTCTTCTACGGACGCGCCCTTCCGGCGAGCTACGGATTCGCGAAGGTTCGAGGTGTGTGGACCCAGACATCGACTCTGCCCATGCGGTCGGGCCAGGTCGTCATCACCTTCGAGCGCTGAGGCGTCAGACCGCCGCGGTGTAACCGCCGACCGTCGCCACGGTCAGCACGCCCGGATCGGCCTCGCAGACCGTCGGGATCGCATTGATGGCGGCCATGGCCGTCGCCAGACAGCCGGCGGTGTTGTGGTCGCCACGTGACGACGTCAAGGTCAGTTCGACCTTGGCCGACGGCTCGGCGTCGATGAGGATCCGGTAGCCCTGGCCCGTCGGCCAGTCGGGAGCGTCCGAGTCCCGGGTGCGCGTGACGTGTTCGACGATGACCCGAGGCACGCCGTCGACCACGCCGCATATCTCGAAGCGGATTCCCGAGATCCCGCCCGTCTCGATGGTGCCCGAAGCGATCGCGATCGGTTCGGGGGCATGGATCAGCTCGTAGCTCTCGGTCACGTCGTCGAGCCGGAGACCCATTGACGTCGCCACCAACTCCACCACCGGACCCCAGGCGAGCCGAAGCGACCCGGGCGACAACAGAAGCGACTGCGACGGATCGGTCTTCCCGAAGCCCATGATCTCGAACATGGTGAACGCCTGGTCCCATGTCGCGTAGTTCACGATCTCCATCATCCTGACGGTTCGGACCTCCTCGCAGAGCGAAAGGGTGTGAAGCGCCAGGGCGGCGTTGCCGAACCCGGGGTCGATTCCGGTGGTCAGGAACGTCGATCCTCCCTCGCGACAGGCTTCGTCGAGTCGCTCGGCCACGCCAGGACCCGCCGCCGGAGGGAAGAGGAGGGGAACGAACGACGTGTTGACCACGTTGATGCCGGCCGCGAGGAACGAGCACAGGTCGTCGATCACGCCATCGGGGCGGATGTCGGAGCTCGCCATGTAGGAGATGGCGTCAGGCTGCAGGTCCATCAGTTCGTCGCGATCGCCCGTGGCGACCACTCCGAGCGGAGCGGCCCCGCAGATCTCACCGGCATCACGTCCGATCTTGTCGGGAGAGTGGACCCACAGGCCCACCAGCTCCAGATCGCGATGACGGGCGATGGCCGGTGCCGCGTGGATCCCCACGGTTCCCGTGGCCCACTGAACGACTCGATACGTCACTCTTCACCTCCGTGTCCGGTCGGGTGGCCGAGCCTAGGCCACTCTGTTCACGGCGGTCCCTGCCGCGGCATGGCGGCGCCGCTACATTCGGCGACGACCCCCTACCGGCCCGAACGAGCAGGCGGGAAGTGAAGTGATGGGTATCGATCCCGGCGCCGTGGTGTCCGATCTGAGCGGTTCTCTCGCACGGTGGATCGACGCGCACCGTCGCGACGAATCGAACGACGATGAGAACGACGCCGCGGTCGACGCCGTGGCGATCACGGCGGTGGCGGTGCTCGACAGGGCCGAGCCGGCCCTCGTCTCCTGCCGAGTCGCCATCTCCCGGCCCCGCGGTGACGAGCTCCACCACGCCGTCCTGGCGGTCGGGCCGATGGCGCCGGCCGTCGTCGACGTCGCCGATGTGGTGGGAGTGCTGGGGGCGTCGGGTGGCGAGGCCGTCGTGTGGGACGCGATGGCCGATCCGGCCTCGATCGTCCGATTGGTGGCTCACATCGCCCCTGGGCTGGGCGGCCGGACGGCCCGGAGGCTCCGTCGGTCGCGAGGACACACATCGGTCGTGGTCGATGAGACGTGGGAGGCGTGCTTCTTCCACCGGGTCGTGGCAGGACGTCACCCCGAGATCGCCTTCGCCACGGCGATCGGCGGGCGGGCACCCGTCGATGGACCCGTCACGGTGTGGACCGAACGGGGTTGCGACCTGGCGGTGGTGCGCTCCGGTTCCGTCGGAGCGCGGAGCGCCGGGGACATGTGCCGGTCATCGCTGCGAGGGCTCGTCGCCGAGCCGCATCGCCTTCAGCAGGCGATCCATGACGTGGTCGAGGACATGCGTGCGGTCGGCGGAGCGCTCGGCGACCTCCATGTCACATCCGCCGCCGAATGCGGTGCCGAGCCGCTGAGCGGTCCGGGTCTCGCCGACGCGCTCACGAGCGGTCTCGATGATCGCCTGCGCCCCGGAGTCACCCGTGACCGCGTCGCCGGGGCCTACGCTCGCATCGCCGATGCGCGGGATCTGGGTTCGGCCATCGCCGTTCACGGCCGTCCCCATCTCGATGCGCTGAGAGACGGACCGGGCGGCTGGAGCTTCGCTTCGCTGGGCCGCTGCGACCTCGACGGCGAACCATCTCGCCGCTCGCCCCTCGCCGACGTGGCTGTCATGGTCGGAGACATCGCCGAACGGGCGGCTGCCGCCAGGACCGGTGACGAGGACGTCGACGTGGTCGTCACCGCCTGGGAAGAGGCGCTCGCGGACGCCCTGGTGGCGGGCTACACCGCCACCGGCGGGATCGGGGCGCTCCTTCCGCCCGACGGACCGGCCTGCGACGCGTTGATGCGGGTGTTCGAACTCGATGCCCGGGTCCACGGAGTCCGTGACACCGTCGCATCGGTGGACCTGAGACGCCTCGAGCCGTCGGCGATCGATCGCCTGGTGCCGTCGGTCGGCGATGAGGTCGGTGACCGAGATCCGGGTCTGGCCCGTCTTCGCTAGTTTGTCGGTCGATGACTGCGCCCGATCCACGCCGTGTCGCCTCCGATCAGCGCTGCTATCGGCACTCCGATCGCAGGGCCGGAGTCACATGTCAGCGGTGTGATCGGCCGATCTGCCCGTCCTGCATGATCCCCGCCGCGGTTGGCTTCCAGTGCCCCGAGTGCTCGTCCTCGGGCCGAGCGAACCAACGGCTGGTGGCGGCGTCGTTGGGCCGTGTCGACCCGGTGGTGACCTATGGGATCATCGCCCTGAATGCCGCGGTCTTCGTCGCGCTGTTGATGTCGGCGTCGTTCTCGGATCGGTTCGATCTGTTCGCCGGCCTGTTCAGGTCGGGCGCCGTGGGTGGAATCGCGTCGGGGGAGTGGTGGCGCGTCGTCACGAGCGGCTTCCTCCATGCCGGGATCATGCACATCGGCTTCAACATGTACGCCCTGTACATCATGGGCGGTGCGATGGAGCGAACGGTCGGCTGGCCCCGTTTCCTGACGATCTACGCCGTGTCGCTCATCGGGGGTTCGGCGGGAGCCCTGTTGTCCACCAGCCCGTTCGTGGCGACGGTCGGGGCGTCGGGAGCGATCTTCGGTCTCTTCGGCGCCTTCGTGTTCCTCCAGATGAGTCGGGGTCAGAACCCCTGGCAGGGTGGAATCGCGACCATCATCCTCATCAACCTCGCCATCACCTTCTTGATCCCGGGTATCTCCAAGGGCGGCCACATCGGAGGACTGATCGCCGGGACGGTGTGCGGGTACATCCTTCTCGGAAGGACGCGGGAGGAGGGGCGGCAGCGGGCCGCCCAGAGCAGGGTGCTGATCCCTGTGTGTCTCGCGTTGGGGCTCGGGTTGTTCGCGCTGGCGGTCTGGGCCGCCGATTATGCGACGGCCAACCTGGAGGCCCTCATCTGAACCGGCGTGCCAGCGCCTTCATCGAGGAGCGCCACACCGTCCACAGCACCGGTGTCGCCAGCCATGCCCCGATGGGGCCGCCCATGAACCAGGGAAAGCGCAACCGTTCGCTCCAGATGACCCGGGTCCGGCCGCGCCTCGCCCGCCGCAGTGAGATCACCCCGTCTCCCGTGACCAGCCCGACGTGACGCACCCCGATGGCGGATCCCTCGTCCCAGCGGGTGATCTCCATCCGGTCGGTCAGTCGGAACGGTCCCACCTGTGTCTCACAGTCGAAGGCGGTGCCGACCCCCGACGTCGTCGCCGAGACGAACGTGATGGATCGCGCGTCGCGCATCCATTCGACGTGGCTCGACAGGTCGCTGAGGTCCGACCACACCTCCGACCGATCTGCGGGCACGACGGTGGAGACTCTCAATCTGGACACACGCCGGTCAACCGGCGGCGCACGTCGCGGATTCCCCCGGTCGGGGCATTGCCGTCCCAGGGCGTTCTCAACCGGGCAGAATGGCCCGACATCGCCGTGAGGGAGTCAGTGGACCCAGTCTCTTCGCAGTACGGGAACCGACCGGCGTCGCCGTGGACCGCACCCGACACCCCTTCGGGGGACATCGATTCGTCGACGGCCAGGCCGTCGGCCCCCGAGTTCGACCCGGCGACGCTGTCGCGAGCGCCCGGTCCGTTGCGGGGCTCTCCGGTGTCGCGCCTCGCCCCGAGGTCGGTCAGCCAACTGCTCGACGCGGGCTTCGACATCGTGCGATTCCGTTTCGCCCACGTGGCGACGCTGGCGGCGGTGATCCTGCTTCCGTTCGTGGCGATTCCGGCGATCGCCTCCTACCTCGTGGACGGCTCGGTCGGTGGGTTCGGAGGGATCGGCACGGCGCTCGGAGACTCGTCGAGCTCGGCTCCGGACACGTCGGGGGCGTTGGCCTCCTCGGGTGCCGTTGTCGCTTCGTTCGTGGGGCCACTCCTGACGATGGCAGCCGAGATGATGATGGGAGTGGCCATCGCTCACCTGGTGGGCTCGTGGCTCGTCGGTGCCGACCCCACGCCCCGCGATGTTCTCGGAGTCGTGCGGTCTCGCCTGGGAGTGGCCTCGGGAGCCTTCGTCCTGGCCCTGCTGGCGAAGCTGGCCGGGCTGATGGTCTGCGGAATCGGGCTGCTGTACGTCGTGCCGTTGTTGTCGCTCCTTGCTCCCGTCGTCGCCGTCGAAGGGTCGGGAACGTCGGCTTCGCTGTCCCGCGCGCTGCAACTGGGCCGACGGAGGTGGGGTGCGCTGGCCGGAATCACCGTGGGGTGGGTCGTCATCTGGGCGTGCATCACGGTGGCCGAGCAGATCGCCGTCGCCGTGGTGCAGTCCTTCCTGCCGGGCGGACGGTTGGTCACGGTGGGCGAGCTCGCCCTCTCGGTGCTCACCATGACGTTCCTCCGGCTGATCTCGGTGGCCGTGAGCGTCGCCGCCTATGTCGATGCCCGTGTTCGGACCGAAGGGTTCGACCTGGCGTTGTCGATGCCCCGAGTTTTCGCCGACGAGGCGGTCTGAGGCCGTGTCCGTCCTCGCCGAGCCGCCTCCCCAGGAGGTGCGCGACGCCGCTCGTGGCATCTTCGAGCGGGACGAGTTCCAACGCTCGGTCCCTCCGTTGGAGCGGTTCTTCCGGTGGCTGTCGGACCGGATCGCAGAATTCCTCGATCGCTTCACCCCCGACGCGCCGGTCGGTGGCGCTCCGGCGGGAGGTGGCCTCGCGGCAGGTGGTCGCGTTCGTCGTCATCGTCGTGCTCGCCATTGCTCTGATCGTGTTGATCGTCCACCTGGTGCGACGGGCCCCGGCGCGCCGGCGCAAGGCCGGCGCGCCGCCCGACGAGGTGAGAATCGAGATCGATGAGGCCCGGACGGTCGACGAGTGGGACGCCGTGGCCGAACGGTGGGAGAACCAGGGGCTCTGGAAGGAGGCCCTGCGGGCCAGGTACCGCCAACTCGTGCGGCGGCTCATCGACATCGACGCCCTGCCGACGGTACCCGGTCGCACCACCCGTGAACTCTGCGTGGACCTGATGGCCTCGAGGCCCGATGCCTCCGGCCCCTTCGAGGAGGCGACGCGTCTGTTCGAGCTGGCCTGGTATGCCGACGAGGCGACGGGCCCCGCGGACAACCAGCGCTTCCGCCACCTCTCCAGGAGCGTCGTGGAGATCTGTCGTTCGACCCGTCGGGAACTGGTGGGGGCCGAGACGTGAGCTCGCGACGGTCTCTCACATCCCCCCTGGTCTGGGTTCTCGCCGTGGCAGCGCTCCTGGTGGCGACGGTTCTCCTGGCCTCGGGTGACACTCCCTTCGCGCTCGACTCGACCGATGATCGGGGGTACCGGGGACTCGCACTGCTGTTGGCCGGGTTCGATGCCGATGTCACCGACGCCGACCTCGACGACGTGGTGTCCGGCGCGACCCAGACCCCCGACGTGGTCTACGTCACATCGGGAGCCGGAGTGTCCCAGGATGTCGCGGATGCTCTCTGGGACGTCGCCGAGAACGGCGCCCGTGTCGTCGTCGGCGGCGGGCTGCCCGACTCCGGCGACAGACGCGGTCTCGAACCCGTCGAGGTCTCCCTCTTCGACGTGCCGTCGTCGACCTGGTGCACCATGGCCGACCTCGAGGGGATCTCGTCGATCGTCCCACCGTTCGACGCGGCCTACTTCGACGTGGAGGCGACGGACGACAGCTGCCTCGGCGATGGGTCGCGGGCCCTGGTGGCCCGGGTGGCAACAGGCGAGGGCGAAGTGATCGGGCTGGGGAGCCCCGAGATGTTCACCAACATCGAGATGGGTGCCCCCGCCCCCGGAGAGGCCGTGTCGTTCATCCCCGACAACGCCGTCCTCGCCCAACGTCTGCTCGCACCCGAGGGGGTGAAGGAGGTGGCGGTCGTCCGGTCGGGCGCGGTCACCGGGAGCATCGTGTCGGGACAGAAGGGCCTCGGGGACTTCGTGTCGCCCGGGGTCAAGCTGGCTCTGGGCGAGCTCGTCGTGGTCGCGCTCCTCTACGTCTGGTTCCGGGCGCGACGTCACGGACGACCGGTGGTCGAGGCCCGGCCCGTCGAGGTGGCGAGCTCCGAGCTCGTCGATGCGGTCGGAAACCTGCTCGAACGCCAGGGCGATCCGGGCCGGGCCGCCGCCCGCATCCGTCATCGCACGTCGGTCGAGATGCGCCGGAGGTTGGCATTGCCACCCGAGAGCTCGGTGGCGGTCGTCGCGACGCAGGTCGCCGCCCGCACCGGACGCGACCCTGGAGCGGTGAGGGCGGTCCTCGTCGATCGCGCCGTGGCCACGCCGTCAGACCTCGTCGATCTCGTCAACGAACTCGAAGCGATCCGCCAGGAGGCCCTCCATGACCGAATACCCACACGCTGATCCGACCGATGACCGGCCCCCCGAAGGGGAGTCCGTCCTCGGCCCGATCCTGGCCCTTCGCGACGAGGTCGCCAAGGTCGTCGTCGGGCAGGAGGGCGCGATGTCGGGTCTGGTCGCGGCCCTCCTGGTGCGCGGCCATGTCCTGTTGGAGGGTGTCCCGGGAGTCGCCAAGACGTTGCTGGTGAAGACCCTCGCCGCATCGCTCGGTCTGCACTTCACCCGGGTGCAGTTCACCCCCGACCTGATGCCCTCCGACGTGACGGGGCAGACGATCCTGGACCCGACCGACGGGACGTTCCGATTCCGCGCCGGCCCGGTGTTCACCAATCTGCTGCTCGCCGACGAGATCAACCGCACGCCGCCCAAGACCCAGGCCGCGCTGCTCGAGGCCATGGAGGAGAGGCAGGTGTCGGCCGAGGGGTCGACGCGGGCTCTCCCTGATCCGTTCGTCGTGGTGGCCACCCAGAACCCCATCGAGTACGAGGGCACCTACCCGCTGCCGGAGGCTCAACTCGACCGGTTCATGTTCAAGCTCCTCATGGGATACCCCGACGCCAACCAGGAATCAGAGATCCTGCAGCGGCACCACCGAGGACTCGACCCGCACTCGCCGACCGCGGCGGGTGTTCGAGCGGTGGCCACCCCTGCCGACCTGGAAAGGGCTCGGCAGGAGGTCGTCGGCGTGCAGGTCGAGCCGGTGATCATCGATTACATCGTGGCGCTCTGTCGGGCGACCCGACAGAGCCCTTCATGCCAATTGGGCGTCTCGCCCCGGGGCGCCGCCGCGCTCCTCCATGCGGCCAAGGCGTGGGCCTGGTTGTCCTCCCGGCCCTTCGTCACCGCGGATGAGGTCAAGGCGGTGGCCAAGCCGGTCATGCGGCACCGCATGCTCGTGAGACCGGAGCTCGAGCTCGAGGGCACGACGGCCGACGGCGTCCTCGACGGGTTGTTGGCCACAGTGCCGGCCCCGCGCTGAGGTCGGTGTGGCACCGACCCGCCGCCTGATCGCCCTCGCCGTGATCGTCGCGGTCGCCCTCGCGGCGTACCCCGGCGATCTCCGCGTGGGCTACTGGGCCGCGCTCGCAGCCGTCAACGCCGTGCTCCTGGGGGTATGGCTCCTCGACTGGCTGATGGCGCCTCCTCTCACCGAGGTCGCGTTCGGTCGCGAGCATCGACCGACCGTCGTGATGGGCAACGAGTCGGAGATCGCCTGGCGGGTGACCAACAATGGTTCGCGCCGCGTCGTCCTGGCGGTGGCCGACGCGCTCCCCCCGTCGTTCGGGGCGTCCGACCGGCGGTTCGCGGTGGCGCTGTCTCCGGGATCGTCGTCGGTCGCCCGAATCGGTATCACGCCGGATCGGCGGGGTCGCTTCGAACTGAGCGATCTGACAGTGCGCAGCCGAGGCCCCCTGGGCCTCGCCCAGCGGGAACGGAGGGTTGCCGTGCCGACCGTTCTCAGGGTCCACCCTCCCTTCAGGAGCCGCGCCGAGGCGGAGCTGAAGATCCGTTCGGCGCGGATGTTGGACATCGGGCTGCGGAGCGCCAGGGGGATGGGCGGAGGCACCGAGTTCGAGCAGCTCCGCGAGTACACCGTCGACGACGAGTTCCGCAGGGTCGACTGGGCGGCCTCGGCGCGGCGTCGGGCGACCGATCGTCCGGTCGTACCGTCCGGAGAGGAATCAGAACGTGCTGGTTCTGATGGACAACGGACGGTTGTCCGCCGCGAAGACGGGGGGATACCCGCGTCTGGAGCATGCCATCGACGCGGCGATCATGTTGGGGGTGGTCGCCACCCGACTCGGCGACCGGGTCGGCATGGTCACCTTCGATCGTGAGGTGCGCGGCATCGTGCCGCTGTCGAGGAGTCGCGATCAGGTGTCGAGGTTGACCGAGGCCATGTTCGATCTCGAGCCTGTTCTCGCCGAGAGCGACTACGTCGCCGCGTTCACCCACACGCTGGCGCGGTTCCGTCGGCGGATGCTCATCGTGCTGCTCACCGAGTTGAGCGCGCCCGCCCTGACCCAGTCGTTGATGCCGGCGATGCATCTCATCGTGAGACGTCACCTCGTGGTGGTCGGCTCCGTCACCGATCCCACGATCAGCCTCTGGGCCGATGGTCCCGCCGATGATGCCGCTCAGGCATATCGAAAGGCTGCGGCGGTGGATTCGCTCCACGACCGATCGCGGGTGGCGGCGTCGCTCTCCGCTCTGGGCGTGACCGTCGTCGATTCCGAGCCCGGTCGACTCGCGGGGGAACTCGCGGACGTGTATCTCAAGGTGAAATCGGCTGGGCGGCTCTGAGGGTCAGCTCGGCCAACTCGAGATCGGCCTCCTCGCCGAACCGTCCGGTCGCTCCCCGCATCGCGGCCGACCGCCCCACGCCGAACAGCCACGCCATCGCCGTGGCCCAGACGAGGACTCCGATGGCGATACGCAGAGCGGTGGGAAGTCCCGACGGTGTGACGAACGCCTCCACGAACGCCGCAGCGACGAAGAGCACCATGGTGCCGAGAACGATGGTGACGGCACGCAGCCCGGTCTCGGCGATGGCCACCGATCTCGGGCGGTCCCCCGGAGCGATGATCGACCAGCCGATGGCGAGTCCCGCCCCGCCCGCGAGACACACGCTGGTCAGTTCGATGAGGCCGTGGGGGGTGATGAGTCCCCAGAACAGAGCGCCCTTTCCGTAGTGGTGCATCACCGCGGCCATCAGGCCGAGGTTCGCCCCGTTCGTCACCAGGACGTAGATGCCCAGAACACCGAGCATGGCTCCACCGCCGAACGCCAGGACCGACACCTCGATGTTGTGGGTGAAGAGGTCGAAGGCCCACGCCTCCGCCGGCTCGGAGCTGTAGTACGACTCGAACTCCGACGTCGCGATCAGCTCCTGTGTCGCCTCGTCGATGGTCGCGTTCCGGGCCTCCCCGTTGACCGACAACCAGACGCCGACGATGAGAGCGGGGACGAACATCGCGGCAGCAGCCATTCCCACGGCCCGGCGCGAGTGATACACCGCGGCGGGGTACGTCTCGGTGAAGAAGCGTCCCAGGGAACGGGCGGCGTTGGGTCGCCTCCGGTAGATCACGCCGTGCGCCTGGCCCAGGATGCGGCTCAGCGCGACGGTGAGGTCCCCGGGGCCGTAGCGAGTCCGGGCGACCGACAGGTCGGCACTCGTCTTCTGGTACAACGCGACGAGTTCGTCGACCTCCTGGGCGGTGAGGGAGGACACCCGGTGGCGGGCCCTCCCGGCCAGATCGCCCAGCCGCTTCCACGCCGGCGTGTTGGTGGCGATGAACTGGTCGATGTCCACCGCCACATCGTAGGGGTCCGGGCCCTGATCGGTAGGCTGGCGTTCCTCGATCGGAGGCTGCGCGTGATCGTCGATGAATCCGAGGGGATCGTCACCCCCGAAGCCGTACTCCTCGAGTTCGGTGTGGCCGGCCTCGCCACGAGGATCCTGGCCAAGCTCGTCGACCTGTTCCTCCTGGTGATCCTGATCTTCGGTCTCGTGTTCGTGGCCGGACTCCTCGCCGTCGAGGTCGGCGGCGTCGCGGGTGAATCGTTGTTGATGCGTATCGCCGTCGTCGTGGGTCTTTTCGTCCTGATCGTGTTCCTTCCCATGGCGGTGGAGACCTTCACCGACGGTTCGTCTCCGGGGAAGTCCATGCTGGGGCTGAGGGTGGTGACGGTCGACGGCGGTCCGATCTCGTTCCGCCACGCTGCGGTTCGCGGTCTCATCGGGATCGTGGAGTTGCTGACCGGATTGGCGCTCTTCGTCGCCCTGGCCGATTCGAGAACCCAACGCATGGGAGACCTCGCCGCCGGAACCTTCGTGATCAAGGACATCAAGACGACCACGGAGGTTCAGCCGGTGGTGTTCTATCCACCGCACGGGCTCGAGTCGTTCACCGGGCTGTTGGACGTGTCACGGGTGACCTCCGCTCAGTTCCAGACGGTCCGGTCGCTGCTGCTCAGGGTCCGGCAGCTCGACGCTGCGGCGCGATATCAGCTGGCTCTCGGTGTCGCTCAGGCCATCAGCGAACGTGCCACCCCCGCGCCTCCGGCGGGAATCCCACCCGAGTACTACCTGATCTGTGTGGCGTCCGCCTACCAGGAGCGCAACGGAACACTCGCGCACCAGCGCGCCCTCCGGGAGGCCGGATATTCCGCCTGAGTACCCTGGTGCGGTGCAACCGGTCGACATCTATCTCGATCACGCCGCATCGTCGACCCTGCGAACAGAGGCCATGGAGGCCGCCGAACCGTGGCTGGTGGGCTGGGCGGCCAACGCCTCGGGTGCTCATCACCGCGCCCGTGCCGCACGGCGCGCCGTCGAGGAGGCCCGTGACACCCTGGCCGACGTCCTCGGGGTGGGGCGAAACGAGATCGTGTTCACCTCGGGTGGTACCGAGGCGGACGATCTGGCGATCACCGGACACCTGACACGCAGGCCGGGACCCGCCGTGTGTTCCGCCATCGAGCATCCTGCCGTCAGCGAACCGCTGGTGGCGGCAGGGGGTCTCCTCGTCTCGGTGGACCGCAACGGCCTCGTCGACATCGACCATCTCGCCGACTCCATCGGGCCGGATACGTCGTTGGTCTCGATCATGTGTGTGAACAACGAAGTGGGGACGATCCAACCCCTTGCTGCGGTCGCGGAGCTGGTGCGCGAACGGTCGCCGGACGCTGCGTTGCACACCGACGCCGTCCAGGCGCTCAGTTGGGTCGATCTCCGGCCGGTGTGTCGCATGGTCGATCTCGTCAGCCTGTCCGCCCACAAGTTCGGTGGCCCGACCGGAGTCGGCGCGTGCATCATCAGGAACCGGGTGGACGTCGCACCCCGCCAGAGAGGCGGTGGACAGGAACAGGAGCGACGCGGCGGAACGCTCAACGTCGCGGGGATCGTGGGCATGGCGGCGGCCGCGGCTGTCACCGATGCCGAGCGGCTCCCCGAGATCGAACGGATCGGCGCTCTGCGCGACCACTTCGTCGACGCGGTGGTGACCACCGTTCCCCACGTGGTCCCGACCGTGCCGCACCCGTTGGGAACCGACGTTGCGGTGGTCGCGGGCACAGCCCATCTCTGTTTCGTCGGCCACGAGAGCGAGGAGATCCTCTTCCTTCTCGACGAGGCCGGAGTGTGCGCGTCGGCAGCGTCTGCCTGTGCCTCGGGGGCGCAGCAGCGCTCGCACGTTCTGGCGGCCATGGGTGTCGACCCCGACGCAGCCCGCGGCGCGGTCCGCTTCTCGTTCGGATACGACACGACCAGGGGCGACATCGACTCCGCCATCGGTATCGTCGCGGACACCATCGCCCGCCTGTCGGGGCGATCGTCGCCTCTCGGCGCGCCATGAGAATCCTGGTCGGGTTGTCGGGTGGGGTCGACTCCTCGGTCGCCGCCGCGCTCCTCGTCGGCCGAGGTCACGAGGTCGTCGGTGCCACGATGAAGCTCTGGGGTGGTCATTCGGACCGTGGATGTTGTTCGGTGTCCGACGTCGACGACGCTCGCCGGAGCGCCCAGCAGCTGGGAGTCGACCACCACGTGTTCAACTTCTCCGATGATTTCGATGCCCACGTCGTGGGGCCCTATGTGGACGACCATGTCGCCGGACGGACCCCCAACCCCTGCATCGAATGCAACCGGCACCTGAAGTTCGATCGATTCCTCCAGCGCGCCGATGCGCTGGGGTTCGATGCGGTTGCGACCGGGCATCACGCCCGGCGGGTGGAACGGCGGGGCGGTGGCTGGTCCCTGCGCCGCGGGGCCGACGCGGCCAAGGACCAGAGCTACGTCCTCCATCCGCTCCTGGCCGCCGGCCTCGACAGGGTGCTCTTCCCGGTGGGGGAGCTGACCAAGGCCGAGGTCCGGGCATTCGCCGCGAACGCCGGTCTGGTCACCGCGGCGAAAGCCGACTCCCAGGACCTGTGCTTCATCGCCTCCGACGTCGACCGCTCCACGTTCCTCGGCGATCGGATCCCGCTCCGGCCCGGCGCGGTACTGGACGCCGATCGGCGCCGGGTGGGTGCCGTCGACGCCATCGAGACGGTGACGATCGGTCAACGCCGCGGCCTCGGCCTCGCGGGTGGAGACGAGCCTCGCTACGTGATCGACGTCGACACTTCGGC
The DNA here is from genome assembly GCA_963700425.1 of uncultured Microthrixaceae bacterium. Taxonomy (GTDB): domain Bacteria; phylum Actinomycetota; class Acidimicrobiia; order Acidimicrobiales; family Microtrichaceae; genus CAVOXO01. Next base: position 582,532 of record CAVOXO010000003.1, read on the forward strand.
CGGGGAGGTCACGGTCGGGTCGCGCGAGGAGCTCCTCCGCCCCTCCGAGAAACTCGACGGAGTGGCGTGGGCGGGGCATCCCACCGAACGCCGGGTGATGGCCCAGGTCAGCGCCCACGGAGAACCGCGGGCGGCCCGCCTGGTCCCGACGGGCGACACGACCGCCGAGGTGATCTGGGATCGCCCCGGCCGTCGGGTGGCCCCGGGCCAGAGCATCGTGGCGTACGTGGGCGACGTGGTCGAGGCGGGAGGCCGGGTCGCCTCAGGCTGACCCGAGCCGCGGCGCCCCGCCTCAGGCTGACCCGAGCCCGCGTCGGGCCGCCTCGGCCAGAACGACGCCAGCACGCGACGGTGTCACGAGCACAGCACGGAGTGCCACGATGTCCGCACCCTCGTCGGCGGTGTCGTGGCGAACGGCGGCGTCGACGGGCGTCGCGAGTCCGATCTCGATCGCCGCGCCGGGAGCGGAGCCGGACAGGTCGGTGGCCTCCGATCCCACGAGGGCCCGCTCGACCGATGCGATCGCCGAGCGGGGAAGCAGGACCGGTTCGGCCAGCGCAAGGTGATCGACGACCGTCAACCCCGCGGGGACGAAGACCAGCCACCGTCGGGACAGGGCATGGAACGCCGGAGCGGCCCGGCGGGTGACCGCCAGGCCGAGAGCCAGGAGCGGGATTCCCGCCAGCAGGTGTCCCGACGCGAGGAGGAGGACGCCTCCGGCGAGGGCGGCCGCGCAGATCGACCAGAAGACGGGAATGGGTCCCGCCAAGAAGGCAACCGGTATGCGCAGCGCGAAGCGTCGTTCCTCACCGTAGGAGCCACCGTCGACGAATGCGTCGGCCACCCACCCCGACAGCGACAGGCCTGCGCCGGCGACGGCCAGCGCCACCGACACGAGGCCGGTGATGTCGGTGTCGACGAGCGCAGCCCACGCGGTCAGGGGAACCGCCAACGGTGCGAGCGTGCGCACCAGCGTGAGGCTCAGGGGGAGCGGGACGAGCGAGGCGACCATCACCACGACCCACAGTGCCCAGGAGCCGAGTCCCACGGTGGCGGCGATCGCCCCGGCCGAGCCGTCGAGCGCACCGGACACGGCCGGTGCCGCCGCGAAGGGAAGCGCCGCCCAACAGATTCGTTGCAGCCAGACGAGGAGAGGGATGCCCATGGGGTCAGACTTGCGTATTCGCGACGCCGATGGCTAAGCCATGGCGATGGGGGTTCGTCCGATTCGCTTCACACTGCCGGCCGGAATGGCCACGGTGGTGGGCGCGCTTCCCCAGGTGGCGGCGACGGAGTGGTCGAACGTGGTGCGCGAGATGATGCCCACTCTGCCGTCGGCCCACACGGTGACCCTCGACTCCGTCGACGACGATCCGTCGGCGTTCGCACCCGTCGTCGATTTCCTCGAGTCGATGGTCGACCGGGCCGAACCACTGGTGTTGTCGCTCACCGGACCGGTGAGCCTGCAGCTGGCGCTGACCGATCGGGGCGTCGACCCTGCCTCAGCCGCCGCGGCCGCGTCGCGCACGGTTCGTCGGGGTGCGGACCGCCTGGTCTCCCTGGCCGAGTCGATGGTGCCGAAGTCGTCGGTGCTCTTGTTCCTCGATGAACCGCGGCTCGCGAATTCCATGCACCCGACCTACCCGCTCGGGCCCGAGATGATCAGTTCCGCCATCGGCGACGTCGTCGACGCGGTCGACGACCGGGCCATGGTCGGCGTGGCGGTGGACGGGCGGGCCGATTGGGCGATGCTGTTGTCCACGGGCATCTCGATCCTGGGGGCATCACCGTCGGCGCATCTCGAGACCGCGGCCGCAGAGCTGTCGTCGCTGTTCGAACGCGGTGGATTCGTGGCGTGGGCTGCGGTGCCCACCGACGAGCCGCTCGGTGACGGAACCGACCGACTGTGGCGCCGGCTGTCCGCCGCCTGGAGCGATCTGGCGGGTCTGGGCGTCGACCCCTTGCTCCTGCGGGAGCGGTCGATCATCACGCCGGCGGCGGGACTCGGGTCCTTCGGAGTCGCTCAGGCCGAGAGAGTGCTGCAGCTGGCCGTGGGATTGTCCGAACGGGTCATGAACCAGGTCATCGGAGCCCGACTCTCCGTCGGCGCCTGACACTGCCTCACGGTCGGTGCCCGACAGAGCCTCAGGACCTGATCGTCCGGTAGATCCCGTAGGCGACGAGGGTGAGGCCGAGGATGAACAGGGCGAGCGTGAGCACCACCAGACCCACCGCCCACGCCAAGACCATGACCGACGATCGGGTGGTCGCATCGTGGTCGGCGAGCTCGCGCTCCACGATGCGGATGTTCCGTTGGTTCGCCTTCCACACGAACGAGACCACGGGCCCCGCCACGGGCACCATCCCGAAGAGGGTCTCGCCGAGGGCGTTGCCGGCGATTCGAATGATCGTGGGCACCGATGCTCCGGCCCGCACGGCTGCGACGATGATCGGCACGCTGAACGCGAATCCGACGGCGTCGCCGACCCCGGGGATCAGCGACAGGAAGCCGTCGATGCCGACGCGGCGGCCCCCGAGCAGCGGGACGGCGTCGTCCATGAGCCACGAGAGCAGCGACATCGACGGAGAGAGCGTTCGGGTCTCCATGGGCCGCCGGCGTTCCGTGACCGCCGGCGTCGCGTGCGGAGCGCTCGCCTGCTCCTGGGCGGTCGGTCCGTCGCTCATCGGCTGGTCACGCTAGCCCCCCGCTACGATTCGCCGTCGTGACGCACAGCGAGGCTCCGAACGACCCCGCAGCGCGGATCGACGAGCTGACCCGGGCCATTCTCGACCACAACGAGGCGTACTACTCCCTCGGGGAACCGACGATCCCCGATGCCGACTACGACGAACTCGTGCGGGAGTTGGCGGCGCTCGAGCAGGACCACCCGGACCTGATCAGGCCCGACAGTCCGACCACCACGGTCGGAGCGCCCTCGGCGGGTCTGTTCGACGAGGTCCTCCACGCCGTTCCGATGATGTCTCTCGACAACGCCATGGATCGCGATGAGCTCGAAGCGTGGGGTGACCGCACCCGACGCCGTCTGGAGGACGCCGGGATCGATGCCTCGGCCACCACCTACGTGTGCGAGTTGAAGATCGACGGCCTGGCGATGTCGCTGCGATACGAAGACGGTCGCTTCACCCAGGCGGCGACACGCGGCGACGGCCGTGTGGGCGAGGACGTGACCGCCAACGTCGGGTTGATCGACGCCGTTCCGAACACGATCGAGCGCGCGCCGAAGGTGCTGGAGGTGAGGGGGGAGTTGTTCCTCCCCATCGCCCGTTTCGACGAACTCAACGCGGCACAGGAGGCTGCGGGGTTGAAGCGGTACGCGAACCCACGCAACACCGCGGCGGGATCGTTGCGTCAGAAGGACCCGTCGGTGACGGGCTCGAGAGGGCTCGAGTTCTGGTGCTATCAGCTGGGGGCCGTCGAGGGCGCCTCCGAGCCCGACTCGCACACGGCGGCGCTGGCGTGGATGGCGTCGATGGGGCTGCCGGTCAACCCCGAGACGCGGGCGGTCGACGGCCTCGACGCGGTCTACGACTTCTGCTCCGAATGGTTGGAGCGGCGACACGAGTTGCCCTACGAGATCGACGGCGTCGTCGTGAAGGTCGACGAGTTGGCGCGTCAGGCCCTGATGGGAGCGACGTCCAAGGCGCCGCGCTGGGCCATCGCCTACAAGCTGCCACCCGAGGAACGCACCACGCTCCTGCGCGACATCGCGGTGTCGGTCGGGCGGACCGGGAAGGTCACCCCTTTCGCGGTGTTGGAGCCGGTGTTCGTGTCAGGATCCACGGTGGGCATGGCGACCCTCCACAACGAGGACCAGGTGCGTCTCAAGGACGTTCGACCAGGCGACACGGTGATCGTTCGCAAGGCCGGCGACGTCATCCCCGAGGTGGTGGGTCCGGTCCTCGACCTCCGCCCCGAGCGACTCGCTCCCTGGGTGTTCCCCGACACGTGTCCGTGCGGTCGTGACGCGCCGCTGGTGCGACTCGAGGGCGAGGCACAACACCGATGCATCGACGCCGCGTGCCCGCCCCAGAGATTGGCGGCGATCAGCCACTTCGCCTCCCGGGGAGCGATGGACATCGAGGGCCTCGGTGAGGCACAGGTCGAGCTCTTCGTGGAGTTGGGGCTGCTGTCCGACGTGGCGGACATCTACTCCTTCGACCTCGAGTCGCTGACCGACCGCAAGGGCTACGGCGAGACGTCCGTGGCGAATCTCCGTCGATCGATCGAGCGGTCGAAGACCCGGCCACTGGCCAAGCTGCTCTTCGGGCTCAACATCGTGCACCTGGGGGCCGCGGGGCAGAGGCCCTCGCGTCGGGCCTGGGCTCGATGGACGCCATCATCGATGCTCCGGTCGGCGACATCGCCGCGGTCGACGGCATCGGGCCCGTGATCGCCGCGTCGGTGCGGACGTTCTTCGACGATCCCGCCCGACGCGACATGCTGGAACGGCTCCGGGTCGCCGGCGTGAACGTCGAGGGGCCGGAGCGTTCGACTCTCCCGCAGACGCTGAGCGGGATGTCGATCGTCGTGACCGGGTCGTTGGAGGGCTTCAACCGCGAGGAGATCGAGACCGCCATCAAGACCCGCGGCGGGAAGTCGCCCGGCAGTGTGTCGACACGGACGACAGCGGTCGTCGTCGGCGACGAGCCCGGCGCCTCCAAGGTCGCCAAGGCGGCCGAGCTCTCGATACCGCTCATCGATCAGGCTGCGTTCGAACGCCTCCTGGAGACCGGGGAGCTTCCCTCGTGACCACCGGTTCGGAGGCCCACAGCCCGTCGGGCCGCGTTCGAGCGGTTCTCTACGATTTCGGGGGCGTCTTCATCCCCTCGCCGTTCGCCCTCAGCGCAGATCTCGGCCGCCGCTTGGACGTGGACCCCGACGAACTGATCGAGCGGGTGTTCGGCCCGTACCACCTCGACACCGATCATCCCTGGCATCGACTCGAGCGTGGCGAGATCACGTTCTCGGCGGCTCGTGAGGAGATCATCGCCATGGGGGCCCTCGGAGACCACGACTCGTTCGATCCGTTGACGCTGCTCGGGGAGTTCGCATCATCGGGAACGGTCGTGCGCGACTACATGGTCGGGACCGTGGAGCAGGTTCGTGCGGCGGGACTGGCGACGGTGATCGTCACCAACAATCTCGCCGAGTTCGGATCGAGCTGGCGGGCCCTGTTGGATGTCGAGTCGCTCTTCGATGCGGTCATCGACTCGTCGGAGGTGGGAGTCCGCAAGCCCGATCCTCAGATCTTCCTGTTGGCGTGCGGCGCCGTGGACGTCGGTCCGTCCGATGCGCTGTTCATCGACGATCACGAGGGCAACATCGCCGGCGCGGAACGGGCCGGACTGCGCACCGTCTTCGCAGGGGTGTCCGACGAGTCGGCGCAGGCGGCGGCGGCCGAGCTGTTGGCGATCGCTCTCAGCTGACCGAGAAGCACCAGTTGAACTGGGTGGCCGTATCCCGGCCCTGTCGGACATCCCAGATGAACGCGTCGACGCACTGCGACGGTGCCTCGAGACGTTCCACCCGCTTCCCGGGAGCCGGGGTGTAGGTGATGAGAGCGACGTCGTCGACCTTGAAGAGACCGTCGGGATCGGTCTGGGTGGCCTCGTTGTCGATGACCTGTCCGTTGATCACGAAGTAGGCGTCGTACCCCGTCGCCAGGTCGATTCCCACGTCGCTCTGGGCCAGAACCTGGGCCCCGCTCTCGGGAATGAGCCGCTCGACGGAATCAGGGAGGCTGTCGGATGCCTGAGAACTGCCGGTGACCGCATTCTGGTAGGCGTAGACGGAGCCGACGACCATGAAGATCGCCAGAACCACGAGCATCACCTTCACGCGAGTCGGCATCGCCCCATTCTGCGCCGTCGGCGGCCCGTTCCACCAACGGGGGCTCCGCTGCGTCGAAGGGGGTCCGAAGTAGCATCGGATCCGTGATGTCCGTTCGCCTGCGCGAGATGGTCGGGTCGACCCTGGCCGACCGGTACCGCGTGATCGCGCCCATCGGGGTGGGGGGATCGAGCGGGGTCTACCTCGCGGATGACACCCAACTCGGTCGCCGGGTCGCGGTGAAGCTGCTGCACGACGTCTACGCAGGTGATCAGAAGTTCCTCAAGCGTTTCCGGGCCGAGGCTCGTTCGGCCGCCGCGCTCAACCATCCGAACATCATGCACGTCTACGACTTCGGCGGCGACGACCCCTCCGTCCCCGGTTCGGTTCCGTTCCTGGTGATGGAGTTCGTCGGCGGTGGGTCGCTGCGTGCGGTGCTCGACCAGAGCGGGACGCTCAGCCCCTCCCAGGCTCTCGAAGTCGGCCTCTTCGCCGCCCGCGGCCTCGACTACGCCCATCGTCAGGGTCTCGTGCACCGCGACATCAAGCCGGCGAATCTGCTGTTCGGCGAAGAAGGACGCCTACGGGTCGCCGATTTCGGCCTGGCCCGAGCCTTCGCGGAGGCCTCCTGGACCGAGCCCGAGGGCATGCTCTTCGGAACAGCCAAGTACGCGTCGCCCGAGCAGGCCACGGGGCAGACCCTGACCGGCGCCTCCGACGTGTTCAGTCTCGGGCTGGTCATGATCGAAGCGGTGACGGGTGAGGTCCCGTTCTCGGCCGAGACCAAGGAAGCGACCCTCGTGGCCCGGCGGGACACCGACGTGGACGTACCGACATCATTGGGCCCCCTCCGGAGCGTTCTCGAGCGGGTCGGGCGGTGCGACCCCACGGCTCGCCCCGACGCCGGCGAGTTGGAGATCGCGCTCCTGGCCGCCGCCGAGGAGATGACGAGACCGGCCGCACTGGCCCTGCCCGGTGCCATCCGCCCGGACCTGCTCGATGCGGATCGCCCGGCCGACGCCGGGGCCGACGACGGTCACGCGGCGTCGATCGGGGCCGCCGCCGTTCTGGTCGACGGCGCGTCGGGACCGGGGCCCATGGTCATACGCGAGGAGGACGCATCGGATCTGACCTCGGTCCTCGGTGTTGCGTCCCGCCCCGCGGCCGACCCGACCGACCCTCAGACCGACCAGAGCGGATCGATCGACATCCCCCTCGATCCCGAGGACCCGCCCGCTCGGCGGACCCTCGGGGCACTGGCCATCGCCGGCCTGCTGGCCCTCGCCGCAGCGGGTGTCTTCGCCACGTGGTGGTTCGCCGTCCGGGTCCCGACCCATGACATCCCCGACCTGGTCGGTGTGCAGATGGACGAGGGAGTCCGTCGACTCGACAGCCTCGGGTACCGGGTGGAGGTCGCCTTCGTCCGGCAGGACGGGACAGTGGCCGAGGAGATCATTTCGGTGGACCCCGAGGCGGGGACCTCTGTTGCGGAGGGCGCGCAGGTCGACCTGGTGGTCTCCCGAGGGAACACGCTGGTCCCGATGCCCGAGTTGACCGTGGGTACCCCCGAGGCGGAGGTCTTCGAGATCCTGGCCTTCGCCCAGCTCACGGTCGGAACCCGGTCGGATCCCTTCGACGAGGAGGCGCCGGCCGGAACACTGATCTCGTACAGCTCGGAGGTCAACGCCGAGGGGCAGCTCCCCAAGGGGAGCCCCGTCGATCTGGTCTTCTCCATGGGTCCGACGCCACGACAGGTGCCCTCGGGACTGGTCGGAAGCGATCTCGCGGCTGCACGCCAGTTGCTCGATGCCGTGCAGCTCGGGGCGAGCGTCACCGAGGCCTACTCGGACTTCCCGGTCGGCGAGGTGATCGGCACCAATCAGCCCGATGGCGCCGAGGTTCCCCGCGACACCGTCGTGGAACTCACCGTCTCGAAGGGACCCGAACCGATAGCGATTCCCAACGTGATCGGGCTGTCGGGAACCGAGGCGGCGTCGCGACTCGAGGCCGCAGGCTTCGGTGTGTCCGACGTCCAGGGGTCGCCCAACGGCGAGGTTCTGGCCACCGATCCGCTGGCCGGTGAACTGCGTCAGGCCGGGACCGCGGTTCGCATCTTCACCCGTACCTGAGCGGGTCCGGGTATCCCCGTGTGGCCCAATCGGCCGTTCTAGGGTTGCTTCGACAGACGGAGCGAGTTGGGGTGGTCTGCCCACGTGGTGTTCCCCAGCCGCCGCGGCGAGGCGGCCACCCCAACCCGCTCCGTCTGTCGCGCCGAGGGTGTCCGATACCCTCTCCGCCGATGCCCCCCTCGCCGTCGGCGGCCGTCCCGACCCGCGGGCGCCGCAGCCAACACCCCTGGTGGGTCACCTGGACGGTGCTCGGCGGGGCGTTCGCGGTGGGGATCAACTTCACGATCCTCGCCGTGAGCCGGCCGGCGATCGCCACCGATCTCGACGTGTCGTCGTCGTCCCTGGTGTGGTTGATCTCGGGTCCGATCGTCGCCAACGCGCTCGGTGACACCCACCGCGGGAAAGCTCGGCGATCTGAGGGGTCACCGGCGGGTCTACCTCTTCGGGCTCGTCGGAACGATCGTCGCCTCGATCGCCTCGGCGCTCGCGCCCACCGCCGCGATCCTCGTGGGCGCCCGAGTGATCGGCGCGGTCGTGGGGGCGGCCACCGGCCCGTCGTCGATGGCCACGATCAACCTCATGTTCGCCCCCGCGGAACGACAGCGTGCCCTCGGACTCTGGTCACTGGTCGCGGCGGGTGGGCCGGTTGTCGGACTCATCATCGGTGGCCCGATCGTCGACACCTTCGGCTGGCGGTGGATCTTCTGGATGCAGATCCCCCTGCTGGGCGCTGCCACCCTGCTGGCATGGGTGTTGCTGCCCGAGACCCACCGTGCCACCAACACCCGCTTCGACGTGGTGGGGTCGATCGTCCTCGCCGTGGCCGTGGTCGCCCTGCTGTTGGCCGCTGAGCGGGCCGGTAGCTGGCCCGGATCCACGGTGGCTGCGCTCGTCGCTGCGGGCGTGGTGGGTCTGTTGGTCTTCGTGGCAGTCGAACGCCGGGCGCCGTTCCCTCTCGTCCCGCTGGAGTACTTCGGTCGACGATCCTTCGTCGTTCCGATCGTCGTGATGTTCTTCGCCCAGTTCGGCTACATGGGTGGATTCATCCTCGCGCCCAGGCTCCTGGCCGAGGTGGGGGACTACGGTGCCTCGACCATCTCGTACCTGATGATTCCTCGGCCGTTGACGTTCGCCGTCGTGGGAGTCTCGTCGGCCGCGATCGTCGCCCGTGTCGGCGTGCGTCGGTCGGCGGTGATCTCGGCTGCGATGGTCGTGGTGTCGCTCGTGATCATGGGGCTTGCCGCCCACAACCTTCCGCTGGCCGTCATCTGCGGTTCCATCGCCCTGTCGGGCATGGGCATGGGGCTGCTGCAACCGACGGTGGCCACGTCGGTCGCCAACGCGGTGTCCAACGCCGATCTGGGCGTGGCGGGAGCAACACAACAGATGGTGAACCAGATCGCCACCTCGCTGGGGATGAATCTGTTCGACGCCCTGGTGGGGATCGTCTCGGCGGTCGGTGGCGCCTCGGTTGCGTCGGGGGCGTCCCTGGCGGCCTCGTTCTCGGCCACCTACTACCTGGGGGCGGCCATCACGGCCCTCGGCATCGTTGCTGCGTGGTGGATGCCGGGGGGACGCGGGCGGCGTCGTGGGGCGGCGACTACTCGGTGATGTCCTGGATTCTCTGGGCGATCGTCTCGGCCGTGGGGTCCTGCCCTCCGGCTTGGAGGGCCATCATCTTGGTCATGTCGCCCTGGACCTTGATCTTGCCGGCCATGAACGCCTGCATCCCGGCCTGGGGGTTTCCGTCGACGATGATCGCCTTCGCCGTCTCGTAGTCGACGGTGACCGTGAGGTCGGGATTTTCCAGCTCGCCGAGATCCATGACCATGGTGCCTTCGGAGGTGTCCATGAAGGCGTTGACGTCTGCGTCGCCGAAGGGCACGTCGGTGATGATCTGGTTCATGCGCACCGAGTGAGCCGGAGCGGGGCTCTGCCCCTCGAACTCCTCGCGAATCGACTTGGCGGCCGCCACCCATTCGGGCGTGAGGAACTGGAACTTCTCCATGATGGTGTGTCTTTCTCGAGATCGTCGTGTGGACCGCGGCGTGATCGCCCCGCCCCCGCGGCACTGCGGGATTGGGTCACAATAGCTGCCCGTCGGCGGACATCTCCGCCCTCGTGCACTCCCGGACACCGAGGATTCCCCACATGACCCATCGGCGTTCCCGCCGCGCAAGGTGGATTCCGGTCGCGGTCGCGGTCGCGGTCGCGGTCGCCGTGGCGGCCTGCTCGAGCGCCGCGACCCGGGCGGGCGACGATGCGGCAGGGTCGACCGCCGAAACGACCGATGATCCGACGACGACGGTCAGTTCGACATCGGCGGCAACCACCACGAGCGCGCCGGTGTCGGCGAGCGAGGAGCTCGAGGGCGTGCTCGCAGCCGACCGCGACACGCTGTCGGAGGCCGCCGCTTCGGGTGACTTCTGCTCGGCATACGGCGCGTACGACCTCCTGGCCGCTCGTGCCGACACTGCCGGTGACGCCGAGGCGGTCGCCGTCTTCCGTGTGGGATTCGAAGGGACTGCGCAGATCACACCTCTCGTGCCGTCCGAGATCGCCGAGCAGTGGGCCAAGTTCGTTTTCGGCGCGGGACTCGTCGACCAGGCCATCGCGGCGACGGGCACCCTGCCCGACGGGGACGCCGAGCTGCAGGCATCGCTCGACCGTCTCGGCTACTACGAGGCGGGCGACGAGGTGACCGGGTGGTATCTGGATCACTGCGGGTGAGCAGGCGCCGAGCCTCTAACCTGACGACCCATGCCCGAACGCCTGTCCCCCGACGAAGTGGCCGTGGTGGCCCGTCTGGCCCGGCTGCGGCTGAGCCCCGAGGAGCTGGTCTCGTTCTCGGCGCAGCTCGGCGACATTCTCGACCACGCCCGTGACATCGCCGCCCTCGATCTCGAGGACGTCGAGCCGACGGATCACCCCTACCCGCTGGTGAACGTCATGCGAGACGACGAACCGGCGCCGTCGCTCGACCGCGACGAGGTGCTGGCGTCAGCCCCGTCCGTCGAGGAGGGACAGTTCGCGGTCCCACCGGTTCTGGGTGATTCCCCGTGACCGGCCCATGGAGAGCCACGGGGCTCGCCGCATCGGTCTCCCGGGGCGAGCGTTCGGCGGTCTCGCTCGCCGAGGCTGCCCTCGCGGCCATCGGTGAGGGAGACGGCGCGGTCGCGGCCTTCCGGACCGTCACTGCGGAGGCTGCTCTGCACCAGGCCGAAGCCGTCGACGCCGCCGTCGCCGCCGGAGAGGCTGTCGGCCCGCTGGCGGGGGTCCCGATCGCGGTGAAGGACAACATCTGCACCCGCGGAATCGAGACGTCCGCGGGCTCCCGGATCCTCGAGGGGTGGATTCCGCCCTATGACGCGACCGTGATCGACCGGCTCCGATCGGCGGGAGCGGTCATCGTCGGGAAGACCAACCTCGATGAGTTCGCCATGGGAAGTTCGACGGAGAACTCCGCGTACGGACCGACGAGGAACCCCGTCGACCACTCACGGGTTCCCGGAGGGTCGTCGGGGGGTTCCGCTGCGGCGGTGGCGGCCGGATTCGTACCCCTCGCCCTGGGCTCGGACACGGGAGGATCGATTCGCCAACCTGCATCGTTCTGCGGCGTGGTGGGCGTCAAACCCACCTACGGCCGAGTGTCCCGCTGGGGACTCATCGCCTTCGCGTCGTCGCTCGACCAGATCGGACCACTCGCCGCCGACGTGGCCGACGCGGCGCTCTGCCTCGATGCGATCTGGGGACACGATCCGAGCGACTCGACGTCGATTCCGCTGCCGACCTCCCCGGTGTCGGATCACCTCGACGACGGCGTCGACGGGCTCAGGGTCGGCGTGGTGAGCGAGCTGATGGGTGAGGGGATGGACACCGAGGTGGTCGCCCGGGTCCGCTCGGCTGCCGAGGCCCTGTCTGCCGCCGGGGCAGTGGTGAGCGACGTCAGCGTGCCGGCCGTTCACTACGGGATCTCGGCCTACTACATCATCGCCCCGGGCGAGGCGAGCTCGAACCTGGCCCGATACGACGGAGTTCGTTTCGGGCACCGGGTCGACGCCACCACGACGCCCGAGATGTACGAGGAGACCCGAACCGCGGGATTCGGCGACGAGGTGAAGCGGCGCATCATGTTGGGCACCTACGCCCTGTCGGCGGGGTACTTCGACGCGTACTACGGCACGGCTCAGAAGGTCCGGACCCTTCTGGTCCAGGACTTCGCGGCTGCCTACGCGTCGGTGGACGTCCTGCTCAGTCCCGTCGCTCCGACGACGGCGTTCGAGCTGGGGTCGCGAACCGACGATCCCCTCCAGATGTATCTGGGGGACATCTGCACCATTCCCACCAACCTCGCCGGCCATGCCGCCATGTCGGTTCCGTTCGGAACCGACACGTCCGACCTCCCGATCGGCGTGCAGATCATGAGCCCAGCACTGGGGGAGGCCGACATGTTCCGCGCGGCCGCGGTGATCGAGGCCGCGTCGAAGGAGGTCCGGTGAGCGACGCACCCCACGTGCTGCCCGATGGATGGGAGATGGTCATCGGGCTGGAGGTCCACGTGGAGCTCCTGACCCGCACCAAGCTCTTCTCGCCGTCGCGCAACGTCTTCGGCGGCGAGCCCAACACCAACATCGACCCCGTGTCGCTCGGGTTGCCAGGAGCGCTCCCCGTGCTCAATCGGGCCGCGGTCGAACTCGCGATCCGAGCGGGTCTCGCGCTCAACTGCACGGTTCAGGCCTCGGCGTTCGCCCGCAAGAACTACTTCTATCCCGACATGCCGAAGGGATTCCAGATCTCCCAGTACGACCGGCCCATCAACGTGGACGGATGGTTGATCCTGGCGGACGGCTCCCGGGTGGGAATCGAGCGGGCACACCTCGAGGAGGACACCGGGAAGTCGACCCACGTCGGTTCGGGGGGTGGCCGGATCCACGACGCCGAGTACTCGCTGGTCGACTTCAACCGCGCCGGAGTTCCGTTGCTCGAGATCGTCAGCAGGCCCGACATGTCGTCGTCGGAACAGGCCCGGCTCTACATCGGGGAGTTGCGCTCGATCCTCATCGCAGCAGAGGTATCGGACGGCAAGATGGAGGAGGGTTCGTTGCGGGTGGACTGCAACGTGTCGGTGCGACGGACAGGCGATCCGCTGGGCACCCGGTGTGAGATCAAGAACGTCAACTCGCTCCGATCGGTCGGTCGAGCGATCGACTACGAAGCTCGACGCCAGGTCGACATGATCGAGTCGGGCGAGCGGGTCAGCCAGGAGACCCGTCACTGGAACGACGAGACGGGTCGCACCCAGACCCTCCGTTCCAAGGAGGAGGCCACCGACTACCGCTACTTCGACGAGCCCGATCTCGTGATCGTGGACCCCGATCCCGACTGGGTCGACCGGATCCGTGCGGCGCTTCCCGCCATGCCCCACGAGCGGCGTGCCCGACTGATCGCGGAGACCGGAGCGAACGATCGATCGGCCGCGGTGCTCGTCGAGCGCGGCCTCGACGACCTCGTGGTCGAGGCCGTGTCGGAGGGCGCCGACTCCGACCGCGCCGTGACGCTCGCCGAACAGAACCTCACCTCCGATGACGCCGCGATGTTGTCGGCATCGGGGTTCGCGGCGCTGGTCGGAATGGCGTCGAGGGGCGAGTTGACCTCGACGCAGGCCAAGACCGTCCTCGCGGAGATGGCGTCGCGTGGCGTCGGCTCGGATCCGACGGCCATCGCCGCGGAGCTCGGATTCGAAGCCATGGCGCACGACGACCTCGAGGCGTTGGTCGACGGCCTCATCGCCGCTCATCCCGACGACTGGGCGTCGTTCTGCGCGGGCGAGAACAAGATCATGGGCTTCTTCGTCGGTCAGGTCATGAAGGCGACGTCGGGACAGGCCGACGGCAAGGCCGTGTCGGCCATGCTGACGTCGAAGCGGACCTGAGGTGTCGATGTCGCGCCGGTGGCGAGCCGCGACCGTGTCGGCGGTCGTCATCGGGTTGGCATGTGCGGGCTGCACCACGAGCGAGGACGGCGGACGCGAGCCGGCAACGACGACCCTGCCCGAGGGCGTGGCCGTCGCCGAGGTCTCGCCGGAACTCGGCACCGAGGAGGCGGATTCCATCGTCGAGGCTCTCGATGAGGCGGAGACCGAGCGCGACATGTGCATGTTGGTGGCCGTTCTCGAGGGCGGCCTGCCCGTCTTCGACGACCCCGACGGCGCGATAAGGGCCTACAACCGATTGGCCGAGGTGGTCACCGCGGCCGACGAGTGGGTGCCCGCCGAGCTGGTCGACGACTGGGAGCCGATCACCGACAACGTCATCGATGGTGCCGCCTCGGTCGTGGCGGCCGAGGGCGACCTGACGCGGGCGGGAGTGGCTGCCACGTTCGGCGGCGACGATCTCCAGCGATCGGTCATCACGGTGTCGCGTTGGGCGCTTCGGAACTGCTGACCCCCTCGGCGGCCGCTGAGAGGATTGCCGGGTGGCCGGATCGGCCGATGCGTGTATCGGGCGGTCGACTCCTATATTGGACTGGTTCCAGATGCACCTTGGTGCGTATCGCGGGGAGTCGCAAGCGGTGACCGGCATTCGACAAGTGAGCATCGTGGTGACGTTCGTCCTGGCGGCGGCGTCGACTGCGTGTGCGGCGGGTGGCGACGCCTCGACCGCGGTCGTCGGCGGAGACGTCGGACCCGGGGGCGAGGCTGCCGTGTCCGCATCCACGACGCAACCCCCCGTGGCGGTCGCGGGGTCCGTCGATGCGCCCGACGAGACGCTCGCCCGCCTCGATGTCGCAGTGGAATCCGGCGATCTGTGTGAGGTCCACGAGGCGCTGGGGACCCTCTCGGTCAGCCCCGGAGACCTTCGCAGCCTCCTGCACACCCTCGATCTGGTCGCCTCGACGCTGTATGCGGCCGACGACCTCGTTCCCGCGGAGCTGGCCGGCGCATGGGAGGAGATGGAGTACCGCCTCGACATGGCGCGCAGCGAGCTGTCCAAGCCCGGCGCCGGCGTTGCGGAGGTGGTCGACATCTTCTCCGGACTCGACTACGCAAGGGCCCAGACGGCCATCGACGAGTGGCTGGAGGCCCGCTGTGCGTAGCCGGCGAGGGTCGTTCCCCGTGTTGATCGGCCTGATCGTCGCGACGATGATCACGGCCTGCGCCCAGTCGACGCAGCTGGCCGAGGACGGCGGAGCGACGACGACGTTCCGCGTCAGCGAGCGCGAGGAGACCGACAGCGTGAACGTCGGAGGCGGATCGGAGTCAGCCACCCAGATGCAGCTCCTGATCGATCGGCTTCTGGCGTCGAGTGATCCCTGCGCCATCCTCTCCCAGAGCGAGATCCGTGATATCCAGCTCGATCCCACCGCGATGGCGTCGTCGGCGGTGCGGCAGGTCGTCGCCACCGGCGTCGTCGAGGTCTACAACCATCTCGCGACGCTGATCCCCGAACCCACCGTCAATGCCGCGTTGCTGGTCCAGCGCGACACGTTCGTCCAGGTTCTCAACGTCGTCGAGCGCTACTCGAACGCTCCGGTGTCCGACGCGGCCACCGCCGAGATCGCCGCGTTGGCGCGGGCCCCGGCCTACGTGGCCGCCGAAGCGACGGTGAACAGTTGGGTCTCGGTCAACTGCAGCTGATCACACCGATCGGACGTAGGCGCCGCCGAGGCCCAACCGGGCGACCATGAACGCGCCGATGGACCACCAGATGGTCGAGAGTTCGACACCGTCACGCGACAGCACCCATGCGGAGGTCGCGAACACCCCTGCCGCCGCCACCATCGCCGCAGCCATCAGTCGCTGCCGACCGGCTCCCACCATGATTCCGTCGATGGCGAACGCCACGGAGTTGACGGGCTGGAGACACACGACGAACCAGATCACGCCGAGCGTGGCGGTTCGCACCGCGGGATCATCGGTGAAGATCCCCACGATCGGAGTCCGGAACACCCCGATCGCGATGGCGGCGACCGTTCCGACCCGAATGGCCCACAGCAGCGTGCGCCGGATCACCAACCGTCTCCCCGCCGAATCGCCCGACCCCACGCGTTCGGCGATGAGGGCCTGCCCGGCCACTTCCACTCCGTCGTTGACGTACGTGGAGAACTGCCAGATGGCCAGGGTGATCGAATGGCTGGCGAGAATCACCGGGCCGGCCCGGGCCGCCATCGCCGTCGACGCCCCGAGGGTCGCCAACAGGGCACCGGTTCGCACGACCAGGTCGCCGCCGACGCGCCCCAGTTCCATGACCGGGGCGCTGTCGGGTCGCCAGCCGACCCCGACGGCGCGCGCGAACCGGGTCACCAGGCCGACGTAGATCAGAGCGGTGACCGTCTTCGCCACGACCGTGGCCAGAGCCGACGCTCCGACTCCGAATCCCCAGACGAAGATGGCGACCGACTCGATCAGCAGGTTGAGCGTCACGCCCACGGCTGCGATCGCCAGCGGTGAACGGGTGTCATGGCGACCTCGGAGGGTTCCGATCCCCGCCATGGTCACCAGGAAGCCGGGAAATCCCAGCACCGAGATCCTGAAGTACGTCTCGGCGTGGACGGCGACGATCCCGCGGCCCCCGAACAACCAGATGAGTCGCGGTCCGGCCGCCCCGAGGGTCAGAGCGGCGACGATTCCGACGCCCACTCCGATCCACACCGCCCCAACCGCCGTTCGAGCGGCCCCGGCGTTGTCGCCCGACCCGAGTGAGCGGGCCACCGCAGCCGTCGTGCCGAACATCAGGAAGATGAACAGGGCGTACCCGAAGGCCAGGATGCGCATCGACAGAGCGGCTCCGGCGAGCTCGTCGGTCCCGAGCTGCCCGAGAATGGCGGTGTCCGCTATGTCGTAGAGGGGTTCGGTGGCGAGGGCCGCCATCGTGGGCAGGGCGAGGGCCGCGATGGCGCGGTCGACGTGACGGTGCGGCCTCGGACTCACTGCGGCCAGCCTTCCATGTGCCGATGGGGAAACCGGTCGCCGGGGTTGCCTATCGTTGCGGCATGACCGATCCGACCAATCCCGCGAAGCCCCGTTCGGGCGATGTGACCGACGGCTACCAGAAGGCCCCGGCCCGCGCCATGCTTCGTGCCATCGGGATGACCGACGATGACTGGGACAAGTACCAGGTCGGGGTCGCGTCGTCGTGGAACGAGGTCACCCCGTGCAACATGCCGCTGGACCGGCTGGCGAAGAGGGCGAAGGAGGGTGTCCGTGATGCGGGCGGTTTCCCGATCGAGTTCAACACCATCGCGGTCAGCGACGGGATCTCGATGGGCACCGAGGGGATGCGGGCTTCACTGGTCAGCCGCGAGGTGATCGCGGACTCGGTCGAAACGGTCATGCACGCGGAGCGGATGGATGCCCTGGTGACCTTCGCGGGGTGCGACAAGTCGCTGCCGGGGATGCTGATGGCGTCGGCTCGGCTGAACCTTCCGTCGGTCTTCCTGTACGGCGGATCGAAACTGCCGGGTCACTGGAACGGCCGGACCCTCGACATCGTCAGCGTCTTCGAGGCCGTCGGCGCGTACGCGACCGGGTCGATCGAGGCCGAAGAGCTCGACCAGATCGAGCGGAACGCGTGTCCCACGATCGGCAGCTGTGCCGGGATGTTCACGGCCAACACGATGGCGTCGGTCGGCGAGGCCCTCGGAATGAGCCTCCCGGGGTCGGCCTCCGCACCTGCCGTCGACCGGCGTCGCGACGACTACGCCTACGCGTCGGGCACTGCCGTGCTCAATCTGCTGCGCCAGAACATCCGGCCTCGCGACATCATCACCAAGGGCTCGTTGCTCAACGCCATCGCGGTGGTGAACGCTCTGGGAGGGTCCACCAACGCGGTGTTGCACCTACTCGCCATCGCGTTCGAGGCCCGCGTCGACCTCGAACTCGAGGACTTCAACCGGGTCGCCGCGAAGGTCCCCCATCTCGCCGACACCAAGCCACACGGCCGCTTCCACATGCTCGACATCGATCGGGTCGGTGGCGTGCCCGTGGTCATGGCCATGCTCGCCGAGGAGGGGCTTCTCCACCTCGACGAGGTGACGGTCACCGGACGCACCGTCGGGGAGAACATCGATCTCATCGGCGCCCCCGATCCCGATGGTGAGGTCATCCGGCGCTTCGACGATCCCATCCACGACATCGGCGGCATCGCAGTCCTCCAGGGGAGCCTCGCTCCCCATGGCTCCGTGCTGAAGGTGGCGGGCATCGACATAGAGCACTTCGACGGCCCGGCGCGGGTCTTCGACGGCGAGGACGCGGCCATGGAGGCCGTCCTCGCGGGGCGCATCGAACCGGGCGACGTGGTCGTGATCCGTTACGAGGGGCCCAAGGGGGGTCCCGGAATGCGCGAGATGCTGGCCATCACCGGAGCGATGAAGGGAGCGGGCCGAGGAGCCGACGCCGCGCTCATCACCGACGGGCGCTTCTCGGGTGGAACTCACGGTTTCTGCATCGGCCATGTCGCCCCCGAGGCCGTCGACGGCGGCCCGATCGGTCTCATCGAGGACGGCGACCGCATCGTCATCGACGTCCGCAACCACACCATCGATCTCGATGTCGACTCGGCGACCCTCGACGCCCGTCGCACGAACTGGAAGCTTCCCGAACCCCGCTACACCTCCGGCGTGCTCGCCAAGTACGCCCGCCTCGCACGGGGAGCGGAGCACGGCGCGGTGACGTCGGCCTGACTGTCCGATGGCCGAGGGGGAGGACAAGAGCACCGCGGGGGCGTGGGCGGCAGCGGCGATCGTGCTCGCGCTGGGAGGGTTGGCCTTCGGCGTCACCGCGCAGCTGCGGATCACCGATCTCGAGGAACGACTCGACGCGATGGCGCAGGCTCCGCCCGTCGACGCGGTCGTCACCACGACCACGGTGGCGCCCCGGCCGCCCGAGGCCGATGAGTCGCCCGATGGTGAGACGTCCGCCGCCGAGCCGCTCGATCCCGACGCGGCTCGGGCCGACATCGGCACCGCGTTCGAGGTCGTCTACGACGGCTCACAGCCGACGACCGAGCGCCTCGAGCGTGTGGACGACCCCGACGGGGTCGGGCGGGCCATCGCCCAGGTCGAGACCGGCCCCCTGGCTCAGGCCGCCCCCAGCGTCACCGCGACGGTGGACAACGTCTCCTTCACGTCCGACACCCGGGCTCTGGTGTCCTACACCCTCTCGTTCGGCGGACTGGCGGACGTCAGTCCGCGCCGCGGTGAAGCACGTGTCGTCGGGGGTCGATGGGCGGTCACCCGAGCGACGGTGTGCAACGACCTCAGCGCTCTGGGCGCGAGCTGCGCCTGACCGCCGGCGGGCCGGGGACACCCCAGCCGCCCATCCGATCGGCGAAAGCCCGCGCCGCGGGCGTCATCGCAGCGACGTCGCCGCCGCGGGCCCGGGTCGAGGAGACCTGGTGGAGCGCCCTGTCGACACGGAGCGCGAGATCGACAGGCACGACGAAGGGAGGTCGCGGCGCGACGGCAACCGCCGGCAACGACGCGAGGGCTGCGTCGCGGGCCTCCTCGGAGTGACCGTAGAACTCCACCAGGTGAATCTGATGCCATTTGTCCGCTCCCATCACGACGACGTCGTACCCCGAGGCGATCTCGGAGAGGAGTTGGGCGTCGGTGACCACGACGCCCACACCCGACAGGTGGGCCACGCTGGCTCTCACGACCGACACCCTGTCGTCGAGTGACGGGTGCTCGGGGCGGGACTTTCCCAACGCCGTCCGGGAGATGACGAGATCGAGTCGGTCCAGTCGACGCTGGTCCATCGCCGCCCGGGCCACGCTGAGGTGAGCGATGGTCGGCGGATCGAACGACCCCGGGTACACGCCGCGTCTCACGTGCGACCCCTCGCCACGATCACCGAACCCATCACGGCCGGGACCTCGGCGTGGTCCCGTGCGCCAGGACGATCGCGCCGCAGGCGGTGGAGGCGGCACCGAGGATGCCCGCTGCCGCGATGCCGCCCCAGGTGTAGGCGAATCCCGCCACGATGGCGGCGAACGCCCTCGACACCGTGTTCACGGTGAGCGCCTGGCCGAATGCGCTCCCGCGGTCGTCTGTGCCCATCTCACTCATGAGCGGGAGAACCGAGACGAACGCGAACTCGATGGCGATGTTCATGAGCGCCAGCAACAGGACGCCCACCCAGACCGCCTCCGGATTGGTGACGAGAAGCAGCATGAGTGGCGCCGCCACGCTCATGCCGAGGATTCCCGAACGGGCTGCTCCGATGCGATCGGTGACGGCGGCAACGAGCGCCGTGCCCGCGAGCTCACCGACGCCCAACACGATCGTCGCGCTGCCGATGGCGGCGGGGGTCATGCCGAGCCGGTCGGCGAACCAGTCGCCGTTGACCGCGAAGATCGCCATCTGACCGACCGGCTGGAAGACGTTGAATCCGAGGATGGCGCGGCGACGGGTGTGGGATCGACGAGGGCGATGCTCCTCGTCGATCACGTGGCCCGACACCTCGGGGACGGGCGACCCGCCACTGTGTTCGCTTCCGTCGGAAACGCCCACCGATCGATCGAGGCCGACCGTGCCGAGAGTCGCCACGACGAGCGCGGTCCCGGTGGCGACGAAGGCCGCTCGCCACCCGTACCACTCGATGACCAGTCCCAGCACCGGGGCCCCCAACAGGAAGGCACCCGCCCAGGACGCCTCCACCAGTCCCACGACCCGGGCGCGTCGGGCCAGGGGGATCTTCCGGCCGATCCACACGTTCTGGGCGATGTCGACGGAGATCTTCGCCGCCCCTCCGATGAACATGAGCGCGGCGAACCACCACAGGGATTCGACGGCGACCCCCACGACCCCCGACACACCGGCGATGACCCCACTCCAGATGAGGCCGCGACGCAGGTGGCCTCTGTCGATGGAGCGGCCGATGAGGGGGCTGACGATTCCGCCGAGCTCCCGGAGTCCCAGGATGGTGGTGACCGTCGTGAGCGGAACGCCCAGCCCCTTGGCGATCGAATCGATGAACACGTAGGGAAAGCGGAGGTAGGTGTTGGCGAGCAGGCGGACCGAGACGAATCCGGCGAGCGTGCGACCGTCGCGTGAGGGCGGTGGAAGCGCAGTGCGATCGGTCAACACCTGCGGTAAGCTAGACCCCGTGATGCCGACCGATCCCTGCTTCCTCCTCGTCGTAGTGACCTAGCGCGGCGATCCACACTCCCCGCTGCGCTACCGGCTCCCTTTCGGGGAGCCGCTGTCGTTTTGGGCGCAACTACCGCCCTCGCCCGTCACTTGGCAGAATCCCCTGAGCCGAACCCTGGAAAGACATGACCGAGATCACCGATACCGACGCCCCCTCCCCGCACATCGATCCGGCGGGGCCCGAACGTGTGAACGGCGGCCAGGCCCTCATTCGCGCCCTCGAACTCGAAGGGGTCGAGGTGGTCTTCGGGCTTCCCGGGGGAGCGATCCTGCCGGTCTACGACCCCATCATCGACAGCTCCATCCGCCACATCCTCGTGCGCCACGAGCAGGGGGCGGGCCACATGGCCGAGGGCTACGCCCACGCAACGGGGCGACCCGGGGTCGCCATGGTCACCTCGGGACCCGCGGCGACCAACATCGTGACGCCGTTGTGCGACGCCTACATGGATTCGGTCCCCATGGTCTGCATCACCGGCCAGGTCGGTACCCGTTCGATCGGGACCGATGCCTTCCAGGAGTGCGACACCGTCGGGATCACCCGATCGGTCACCAAACACAACGAGCTGGTCACGCGGGCCGCCGACATCCCCCGCGTGGTGCGCGAGGCCTTCCTCATCGCCACCACCGGGCGGCCGGGCCCCGTGCTCATCGACATCCCCAAGGACATCGTCGACCCCAACAACGACGACGCCTGGTTCGAGTGGTACTGGCCCAGCGACGAAGAGGTCTGGGCGGGGCTCCCCGGCTACCGCCCCACGACCAAGGGTCATCCGAAGAAGATCCGCGACGCAGCCGACCTCATCGCCCGGGCCGAGCGCCCCGTCATCTATGCCGGCGGAGGGATCCTCAAGGCCAGGGCGGCCGAGCAGCTCCGCGAACTGGCCGAGCTGTGCGACATCCACGTCGTCACCACCCTCATGGCCCGTGGTGCGTTCCCCGACGACCATCGGTTGGCCCTCGGCATGCCCGGCATGCACGGCAACTACACGGCGGTCACGGCGTTGCAGGAGTCGGACCTGCTCATCACGCTCGGCGCGCGGTTCGACGACCGGGTGACCGGCAAGGTGGACGACTTCGCCTCGAAGGCCAAGGTCATCCACGTCGATGTCGATCCCGCCGAGCTGGGAAAGGTCCGCGAGGCCCGACGTCCCCATCGTGGGTGACGCGCGCCAGATCATCGGCGAGCTGGTCGAGGTGTTGAGGGCCCGCGACATCGCCGCCATCCAGCCGGACCGCAGCGCCTGGGCGTCGACGATCTCGGGCTGGCAGGAGACCTACCCGCTCTCGTACCACCCCGCCGAGCCGGGCGGGCTGTTGAAGCCCCAGTTCGTGCTCGAGCAGATCCGCGACCTCTCGCCCGACGACACGATCGTCACCTCGGGAGTCGGCCAACACCAGATGTGGACCTCGCAGTACTGGACGTTCCGCTACCCCTACACGTGGATCAACTCGGGTGGACTGGGGACGATGGGGTTCTCCGTGCCGGCGGCCATCGGCGCCAAGGTGGGAATGCCCGACCGGACCGTGTGGTCGATCGACGGGGACGGGTGTTTCCAGATGACCGCGCAGGAGTTGGTGACCGCCTCGGTCAACCACATCCCCGTCAAGGTGGCGATCCTCAACAACGCGTATCTGGGCATGGTGCGCCAGTGGCAGGAGATGTTCTACGACGAGCGGTACTCCGAGGTCTTCCTGGGATCGGAGATCCCCGACTACGTCAAGTGGGCCGAGGCGATGGGGTGCGTCGGAATCCTGGTCGAGTCACCCGAGGAGGTGGCCCCGGCGATCGAGAAGGCGAACGAGATCAACGATCGGCCCGTCGTTCTGGAGTTCCGGACCGACCCCCGCGAGAAGGTGTTCCCCATGGTTCCGTCCGGCAAGTCCAACAGCGACATCCTCGTGAGCGAGGACGATGCCCCCGAGGTGCGGCCATGACGAACGGTCGACACCCCGCCACCCCCCGGCACCACGTGTTGTCGGTGCTCGTCGAGAACCGTGCCGGAGTCCTGGCCCGTGTCGCGGGGCTCTTCGCCCGGCGGAGCTACAACATCTCGTCTCTCGCCGTCGCACCGACCGACGACGAACGGTTCAGCCGCATCACGATCGTCGTCGACGCAGAATCCGCCCCGCTGGAACAGGTGGTCAAGCAGCTCAACAAGCTGATCCACGTCATCAAGATCTCCGAACTGGATCCCCAGGACTCGGTGGAACGGGAGCTCATGTTGGTGACCGTCAAGGCGGATCCGTCGACCCGGTCGCAGGTGATCGAACTCGTCGCCATCTTCGAGGGTCGGATCATCGACGTCGGCCATTCGGAACTCACCGTCAGCCTCGACGACGTGCCGGCCCGCCTGGACGATCTCGAGGACCTGTTGCGCCCGTTCGGGATCGCCACCGTCCAACGCACCGGAAGGGTCGCTCTTCCCAAGCTCGACCGCTCGACGTCATCGTCGCTGCGCAGCGTGGGCTGACCGGGCTTTGCGCCCGCGCACCCCACGGACTACAACCGACCCGCCCCCGTAGGGCACGACCCGAAGGATTTCCCATGGCCAACGTCTTCTACGAGTCCGATGCCGACCGATCGCTCATCGCCGATCGCAAGGTCGCGATCCTCGGATACGGATCGCAGGGTCATGCCCATGCGCTGAACCTCAAGGAATCGGGCATCGACGTTCGGGTCGGCCTGAGGGAGGGGTCGTCGTCGGTCGCCAAGGCGTCCGAGGCGGGCCTCACGGTCAAGGGGCTGTCCGAGGCGTGCGCGGAGGCCGACCTCATCATGGTCCTGCTTCCCGACACCGAGCAGCGCGAGATCTACGAGACCCACATCGCGCCGAACCTCGAAGCCGGCGACGCGTTGTTCTTCGCCCACGGATTCAACATCCGTTTCGAGCAGATCGTCCCGCCGGCCGACATCGACGTGGCCATGGTCGCCCCCAAGGGTCCGGGCCATCTGGTCCGTCGCACCTATGTCGAGGGCGGCGGGGTCCCCTGTCTGATCGCGGTTCACCAGGACGCCACCGGCACCGCTCGCGGTCTGGCGATGGCATATGCCGATGCCATCGGCGGGACCCGAGCCGGGGTTCTCGAGACCACGTTCCCCGAGGAGACCGAGACCGATCTGTTCGGGGAGCAGGTCGTCCTGTGCGGGGGGCTGACCTCCCTCATCAAGGCCGGGTTCGAGACCCTCGTGGAGGCCGGGTATCAGCCGGAGGCCGCCTATTTCGAGTGCCTCCACGAAGTGAAGCTCATCGTCGACCTCATCTACGAAGAGGGAATCGAGGGCATGCGCTACTCGATCTCCGATACCGCCGAGTACGGCGACCTCACCCGAGGGCCCCGAATCATCACCCCCGCGGTCAAGGACGAGATGCGCAAGGTTCTCGGCGAGATCCAATCGGGCGAGTTCGCCGAGGAATGGATCGCCGAGAGCCGATCGGGACGGGCCAACTTCCACCGTCTGGAGGAGGAGGGAAAGACCCACCAGATCGAGGCGGTGGGGGCAGAGCTCCGATCGCTGATGCCGTGGATCCGCGCCGGCAAGGCCAGCGTCGCCGAGACGTCGGGCGGTCAGGCCTGACCACCCTGGCGCACCAGGACGATCGGCGACGTCCGCCGGTACCATCTGCACCATGGCGGTCGACGAGGCGACGGCACCGTCGACGCCGGTGATGGCGGCGAGACGGCAGGGCTCTGTCGACCGCCCACTCGGAGGCATCCCCGGCGTGGTGCGGGTCGTCCCACGGGGTTGTCCGGTCCGCTGGTGCGCTCCGTGAGCGGCGACCGTCCGGAACGACGCCGCATCGAGATGTTGTCGTTCGTGGTTCCGGTCTATTGCGAAGCGGACCAGATCGACGACGCGCTCGACGCGTTCGTCGACTGCGGCGAGGACCTCATCGCCCACGGCGCTGTCGCGGCCTTCGAGGTGGTGGTGGTCGATGACGGGTCGACCGACGCGACGCCCGAGCGCCTCGATGCGAGGTCGTCCGACGACCGGATCGCGGTGGTGCGCCACGATCGGAACCGTGGACTGGGAGCGGCGATCCGCTCCGGTTTCGAGGCATCGACCGGATCGGTCGTCGTGTACGTCGATGCCGATCTTCCCTTCGATCTGATCCACATCTCGCATGCGCTCGACCTCATGGCGAACCGAGACGTCCGTGCGGTGAGCCTCTTCCGCCTCAGTCGTCGGGGCGAAGGGAGTCGTCGATTCGTCTACTCCTACGCCTACAACGCGTTCGTCCGGTGGCGATTCGGCATCCGGCTGCGTGACGTCAACTTCGCCGGCAAGTTCATCGAGAGAGACGCCCTCGACGGACTGGTTCTGCGCAGCGAGGGATCGTTCATCGACGTCGAGATCCTGGCCGGCCTGCAGGCGGCGGGGCATTCCGTCGAGCAGTTCGGGGTGGCCTACCGCCCCCGCACCCGCGGTGTGTCGACCCTGTCGTCGACGGCGACCATCCGGACCATCATCTCGGAGATGCGCCGGATCGGCCCCGACCTGCCGAGCGGGCGCAGAAGGCCGTCACCGTGACGGCACCGGCGAGACGTGACGCCATCGCCTTCCTGGTGGTGAATGCCGACGACTTCGGCCTCACAGACGGAGTCAGTCGTGGCATTCTCCGCGCGGGATCCGACGGAGTCGTGACGTCGACATCGGTGCTGGCGGTGGCCCCGGCGATGGCCCGCTCGGCCGACGCTCTGCGTGACTCCGGCCTCGGCGTCGGGTGTCACCTGGCCCTGGTGGGGGAGGACCCGCCGCTGTGTCCCGCCGCCGACATCCCGACGGTGGTCGATCGTCGAGGCCGATTCGCGCGTTCGTGGCGTCAGCTGGTGCCGCGGGTCGTGGGGGGACGAGTGGATCCCGATGACGTGGCCCGTGAGTGGGATGCGCAACTGACGGCCCTGGCGGACCGGGGGTTGACGATCGATCACCTCGACACCCATCAGCACGTCCACCTGTTGCCGGCGCTCGCCGCGGTCATCGGCCGACTGTCCCTCGCCAGAGGCGGCATCTCGGTGCGTGTTCCACGAACCCGTGGGCGCTGGCCGCGTGACCGAGCCGTCGCGGAGCTGTCGCGCCGTCTCGAGCTGACCCTTGCGTCGACGCCGGGGATTCGGACCCATCGTTCGTTCGGGATCGACGGTGCCGGTCGCCTCGGAGTCGATGATCTCGTCGAGCGCGTGGACCATGTCGTCGACGCCGGGGAGGGCGTGTACGAGATCTCGACCCATCCCGGGCACCTGGGCCCGGGGATCGATCGTTACCGATGGGGCTATCTCTGGGAGCAAGAGGCGGAGGCCCTCGTGTCGCCGGCGCTCCGGGGGGCCATCGACCGAGCCGGTCTGCGGCTGGGAACGTTCGGAGACGCGGCCTGATGCCCGTGACCGACTGGAACCCGATGCTGCGGGGCGAGTTCGACAAGCCGTACTGGTCGGAACTCCAGTCGTTCGTTGCCGCAGAGCGCGAGGCGGGGCCGGTCTATCCGCCGCAATCGGATGTCTTCAGGGCACTCCACCTGACGCCGGCTGGCTCGAACCAGGGTCCTCGTCGTGGGACAGGACCCCTATCACGGCCCGGGCCAGGCGCACGGTCTGTGCTTCTCGGTCGCGGACGGTGTGCGTCGCCCGCCCTCCCTGGAGAACATCTTCGCCGAACTCCACTCCGACCTGGGTTGCCCGCCTCCCGAAGGTGGAAACCTCGAACCCTGGGCCCGCCAGGGAGTGCTGCTGTTGAACACGGTGCTCACGGTTCGACGAGGTGAGGCGGGCTCACACCGTGGCAAGGGGTGGGAGACGTTCACCGATGAGGTGATACGCGTCGTCGCGGCGCTGCCCGAACGGGTGGTGTTCATTCTCTGGGGCGCCCATGCCCGGCGGAAGAAGCCGCTCATAGGGGGCGACCCACACGTCATCATCGAGTCGGCCCATCCCTCGCCGCTCTCCGCTCACAACGGGTTCTTCGGGTCGCGCCCCTTCTCCAGGGCGAACCACGCGCTGGTCGACGCCGGTCGCGAGCCGATCGAGTGGTGCCTGTGAGGGTGATCCGACCTAGCGTCGCACCGTGCGCGTGACCGTTCCTGCCTCCTCGGCGAACGTCGGCCCTGCGTTCGACGCCGTGGCGCTGGCGATCGATCTGCCCTTCGTGCTGTCGGATCGACCCGAAGTGGGGCTTCTCGAGGCCGATGACACCCATCCGGCCACGGTGGCCCATCGGCTGGCCGGAGGGAGTGGTGCGCTGTGGTGGCGCAGCCCGATTCCGCCGGGGCGGGGCCTCGGGTTCTCCGGAGCGGCGCGGGTGGCGGGCGCAGTTCTCGGCGGTGCCGCCGGGCCCCGGCGCAGATGCGGACAGCCGACGCCGCGCCCTCGAGATAGCGACCGAACTCGAGGGTCACCCCGAGAACGCGGCGGCCTCCATGCTCGGAGGGATGGTCGTCACCTCGGGAGGCGAGGCGATTCGGGTGCGGCACCGGCTGGACGTGGAGATGGTGTTCTGTTGGCCCGATTCGACGACGTCGACCCGGGCCTCGCGTGCGACCCTGCCCGATCGGATCGACTTCGACGACGCGGTCTTCAACGTGGGGCGCGCCGCCCTGCTCGTTGCGGCGTTCGCCGAGGGACGGGCCGACCTCCTGGCGTTGGCGACCGATGATCGACTGCACACCGATCGGAGGTTGGCGTCGGTCCCCGAGTCGGCGAAGATCTTCGAGGCGCTGGCGGACATGGATGTCCTGGCCCGATGGCTCAGCGGTTCGGGGCCGACGGTGGCGGCGATGTGCGTCCGGGGAGGCGGAGCGACCGTGGCGGCAGCCCTGGCCGGGCTCGGATCGGTGCGCGTGGCCGATCTCGCCGTCGCTGGAGTCGTGGTCGAGTGATCCGGGGCGATTCCCGACTTGTTCGATCGGGTTTAGGCTCCTAGCCTGCCCGCCCGAACGACCGCACGACCGCACGACCGAAGGGGAGAACGTGTCAGAGAACTGGGGTTTCGAAACCCGTCAGATCCATGCCGGCCAGGAGCCCGATCCCGCGACGGGCGCTCGATCCGTTCCGATCTACCAGACCACCTCCTATCAGTTCCGTGACACCGAGCATGCGGCTGACCTCTTCGCGTTGTCGGAGATGGGCAACATCTACACCCGCATCATGAACCCGACCCAGGGGGTTCTCGAGGCTCGCACTCGCCAGCCTCGAGGGTGGCACCGAGACCGCGGTGGGCATCCCGGGCGCCCTGTGCGTGGCGTCGGGTCAGGCAGCGGAGACGCTCGCCATCCTGAACATCTGCGAGTCCGGTGGGCACATCGTCGCCTCGCCGTCGCTCTACGGCGGGACGTACAACCTCCTCCACTACACACTGCCGAAGATGGGGATCGAGGTGACCTTCGTCGAGGATCCCGACCAGCTGGATCAGTGGAGTGCGGCGATTCGGGACAACACCACCCTGTTCTTCGGCGAGGTCCTGGCGAATCCCCGCAACGACGTGTTGGACATCGAGGGGATCTCCGGGGTCGCTCACGACAACGGTCTGCCGCTGATCGTCGACAACACCGTTCCCACCCCCTATGGCTGCCGCCCCCTCGACTGGGGAGCCGATGTCGTGGTCCACTCCACCACCAAGTTCCTCGGCGGTCACGGAACGTCGATCGGTGGCGCGATCGTCGACGGCGGGACGTTCGACTACGCCGCGTCCGGTCGCCACCCGATGATGGTCGATCCCGATCCCAGCTACGGCGGCCTGGCGTACTATCCGGCGCTCGGCGCCGGTTCGTACATCATCAAGGCCCGCGTGCAGCTGTTGCGCGACCTGGGTCCCGCCATCTCTCCGTTCAACGCCTTCCTCACCCTCCAGGGCATCGAGACGCTGAGCCTGCGCATGGAACGTCATTGGACGAACGCGGCCACGGTCGCCGACTACCTCGACGGACACGCCCAGGTGGAGTCGGTGAGCTTCGCCGGCCTCCCGTCGTCTCCCTGGCATTCCCGAGGTGAGCGCTACTTCGGCGGCCGTGGTTTCGGTTCGATCATCGCGTTCGACATCGCGGGCGGTCTGGCCGCCGGCAGACGGTTCGCCGACGCGCTGAAGCTGCACAGTCACGTCGCCAACATCGGTGATGTCCGGAGCCTGGTCATCCACCCCGCATCGACCACCCACAGCCAGCTCTCCGAGGACGAACAACGTGCTGCCGGTGTCAACGCCGGAATGGTCCGGCTGTCGGTCGGTCTGGAGTCCATCGACGACATCATCGGCGATCTCGACGAGGGATTCGCCGCCGCGGCATCCTGATCCGCCGCCCTCGGTTCCTCACCCGTCGATGACGACGTGGGGGGCGCCATCGACGACGCTCAGCGTCGCCGGCATGCCCATCAGGTCGATGTCGGCCCCGAGGGATCGGGGTGCGTCGAGTTCGACGACCAAGCCCTTGTGGCGCCCCGCGACGATGGTGATCGACAGGTGGACGGTTTCGCCGCGGTCCTCCGCATCGATCACGAACGCGTCGTAGCGACCGTCGTCGAGGGGCGGGTCGTCGGACATGACACCAGACTGGCTCACGGCGGGCGGCAGCAGGTTCGCCTGCGGCACCGAGACGGCGCGCTCCTCATGAACGTGAGGTAGATCGCATCTACACTTCACGTTCATGAGTGCTCCCTCGACGTTGTCCACGACCCAGGTCGCCGAGATCGTGGGGGTGAGTGCAGAAACGGTGCGGCGCTGGTGCGACGGCGGGGACATCCCCCACGTGCGCGACGACCGGGGTCGGCGTCGGATCGACGGCCTGGATCTGGTCCGGTTTCTCGACGGGGAGGCGGCCGCCTCGTTGCCGGGTGGGGTGGCCGCCTCGTCGGCCCGGAATCGTTGGGTGGGGATCGTGACCGCGGTGACGGTGGACCGCGTCGCGGCGCAGGTCGACCTCCGATGCGGTCCCCATCGGGTCGTCTCACTCATGACCGCCGAGTCCGTCCACGAACTCGGTCTGGCTCCGGGATCGCTGGCCGTGGCATCGGTGAAGTCCACCGCCGTCGTCGTGGAGGCGCTTCGGTGATGGCCCGGCCCCACGTTCTGCGCCGCATCGCTCGACGTCTCGGCGGGCCGTTGGTCGTGATCACGCTCGGCGCGTGCGGCACGGTCGATCGAGGGTCGCCCGACACCGTCGAGATGGGCGTGGCCACCTCGTTTCGCACTGCCGCCGCGTCGATCGACGCTCTGGCGTCGGAGGCCGACCTCGAGGTGGACACCTCGGTGGCGTCGACGCCCACGTTGGTCGCCCAGGTGAGCGAGGGTGCCGGGCTCGACATCGTGGTGTTGGCCGATGAATCCGTGGCGGCACGGCTCGAGGTGGACGGAACGATCGAGCGGGTCGGCCCTGAATTGACGACTCCCATGGTGCTCGCCGTCCCGGCGGGCAACCGGGCGCGGGTGACGGGCCTCGACGCCTTGTCGGATCCGGACCTCGACGTGGGGCTGTGCGATCCCCGGGTCCCGTGTGGGGCGCGCGCCGAGGAGTGGCTGGCGGGGCGGGAGGTGTCGCTCGACACGATCGAGCCGTCGTCGGCCTCGCTGGTCGGCCGTCTGTCCGCCGGAGAGTTGGACGCTGCCATCGTCTACCGATCCGAGGTCGTCGGGTCGGGCGGAGCCATCGAGGAGGTTCCGACGGTCGAGGCGGGGACCCTCTCCACGACCGTGTTGGCGCGGGTGGTCGGGTCGGATCGGTCGAGGGCGACCGATCGGCTCGTCGAGATCCTGTCGAGTGACGATGCCGTGGCGGCCTACATCGCAGCCGGCTACGAGATCGGCGACTGAGCCGTGAGGCGCAGGACGCCCTCGGCGGTGATCGCGGTGGCCGGGGTGGCGGTGGCCCTCGTCGTGGTGCCCACCGTCACCTTCGTGTCCCGGCTGCCGTGGAGCGAGCTGGCGGAGATCCTGACGAGCGACGCGATCACCGTCCCGCTCCGGGTGTCGGTGGTGACGTCGGTCCTCGCTGCTCTGTGGGCGATCGTGCTGGGAGCTGGCGCTGGGTGTGGTGATGGCGACGACGTCGACCCGTCGCGCCGGGATGTTGCGGGGGATACTCACCGTCCCCGTGGTCCTTCCACCGGTCGTCGCCGGCCTGGTGCTGCTGGTGGCGTTCGGACCCGATGCCCCCATCGGCCGACTTCTGGGTGCCGTGGGCGTCTCGCTGCCTTTCAGCACCGGTGGCGTCGTCCTGGCACAGGTCTTCGTGGCGTTCCCCTTCGTGGCCATCGCCGTCGAACGATCCGTCGCCGCCTCGGGATGGGCCCCCGAGGAGGCGGCGGCCGTCGCCGGCGTGGGTTCGGGCGGGCGTTTCCTCCGGGTCACCCTGCCGTCGATCCGTGGCGCGCTGATGTCGGGCGGGCTGTTCGCCTGGGCGAGGGCCTTCGGGGAGTTCGGCGCGACCCTCACCTTCGCCGGGTCGTTTCCGGGGCGAACAGAGACGCTCCCCCAGGGCGTCTACCTGGCGGTGGCGACCGATCGCGAGGTGGCGGTCGTGGGCGGGAGTCTCATGATGGTCGTCGCGTTCGTGGTGGCCTTTGCGGGGTTCGGGTCGCTCCGGCGGGTCGGTCCGCTCAGGCCAGTGCTCCCAGGACGTGATCCACACACGTCGTGAGCGCCGCGACGTCGGCCGGCTCGATGGCGGGGAACATCGCCACCCTCAACTGGTTGCGCCCCAGTTTGCGGTAGGGCTCCACGTCGAGGATGCCGTTGGCCCGCAGGGCGGCGGTGACGGCCGTGGCGTCGATGGCGTCGTCGACGTCGATGGTCGCCACGACGTGGCTTCGCTTGGCGGGATCGGCGACGAAGGGCGTGAGCATCGGGTGTGCGTCGGCCCAGCCGTAGAGCGTCGCGGCGGACGCGTCGCATCGACGGGCGGCGAACTCGAGGCCACCGTTGTCGAGGATCCACCGCAGCTGTTGGTTCGCGAGGAAGATCGTGGCGAGGGCGGGCGTGTTGTAGGTCTGGTCCTTGCGGGAGCTCTCCAGCGCGATGCCGAGATCCAGCGACGCCGGACTCCACCGCCCACTGGACGCGATGCGCCCGATCCGTTCGAGGGCCCGGGGGGAACATGCCGCGATCCACAGTCCTCCGTCGGAGGCGAGACACTTCTGGGGAGCGAAGTAGTAGACGTCGAGCTCGGCCATGTCGACGCGCAGTCCTCCGGCCGCCGAGGTCGCGTCGACGACGACGACGACGTCGTCGTCGAGGCCGGCGGGGCGTCGAGGGTCGGTGGCCACCCCGGTGGACGTCTCGTTGTGGGTGAGGGCGACCACGTCGTAGCCCGGCGTCGCCACCAGGGTCGGGATGATCACCCGTGGGCGATTCGGTGACCAGTGGCTCTCCGAGATGGGGGGCGTGCCGGGATGCGGCGGCGAACTTCGAGGAGAACTCCCCGAAGACCGCATGGTGACTGGCGGTCTCGATGAGACCGAACGTGGCCACGTCCCAGAAGTAGGTGCTTCCGCCGTTGCCCAACACCACCTCGTAACCGTCGGGCAGGCTCAGCAGTTCGGCCACGTTGTTCCTCAGGGCGCCCACCTCGAAGAGGACCGCCGCCTGACGGTGGCTCGTACCCAGGTAGTCGGGAGCGGCCTGAGCGAGGGCGGACACGGCCTCGCCCCTCACCTTGGAGGGGCCGCAACCGAATCGACCGTCCGAGGGCAACAGGGCGGTGGGAATCGTGATCGTCGGGGTCATCGGGTCAAGTCTCGCGACCGCCGTGGCGAGGGTCGAATCGATATCGATTCGACGACGGCACCGTGGAATCGGAGAATGACGCCGTGGATTCGTCACGCCCCAGGATCTCCGCCCGCATCTCGGCCATCGCACCCTCGGCCACCCTTGCGGTCGACGCCAAGGCCAAGGCTCTCAAGGCCGCCGGCGAGCCGATCATCGGCTTCGGTGCCGGCGAACCGGACTTCGCCACTCCGGACTACATCGTCGAGGCCGCCGTCGAGGCCGCCCGCTCCGAGTCGTCCCACCGCTACACGCCCGCCGCCGGGCTGCCGTCCTTGCGCGAGGCGATCGCCGTCAAGACCCACCGCGACTCGGGCTACGAGGTCGACGCCTCCCAGGTACTGGTGACCAACGGCGGCAAACACGCCCTCTTCAACACCTTCGCCACCCTGCTGAACCCCGGGGACGAGGTCCTCCTGCCGGCGCCCTACTGGACGACCTACCCGAGTCGATCCGTCTCGCGGGAGGCGTACCCGTCGAGATCGCCACCGACGAGAGCTCGGGGTTCCGGGTCACGATCGACCAGCTCGATGCGGCGCTGACGCCCGAGACGGTGGCGGTGGTCTTCGTGTCGCCGTCGAACCCCACCGGTGCGGTCTACCCACCCGAGGAGGTCGAGGCGATCGGCCGCTGGGCCGTGGACCGTGGCGTGTGGGTCGTGACCGACGAGATCTACGAACACCTGGTGTTCGGCGAGTCGCGGTTCGTGTCGATGCCCACGGTGGTTCCCGAACTCGCCGACCGCTGCGTCGTCGTCAACGGCGTCGCCAAGACCTATGCGATGACCGGTTGGCGGGTCGGTTGGATGATCGGCCCGTCCGACGTGGTGACCGCGGCGACCAACCTGCAGAGCCACGCGACCTCGAACGTCGCCAACGTGTCACAGGCCGCCGCGCTGGCGGCGGTGTCGGGCGACCTGTCGGCGGTGGCGACGATGCGGACGACGTTCGACCGTCGGCGCGGCATCATCTGGTCGATGCTCAACGAGATCGACGGGGTGACCTGTGTCGAGCCTCAGGGAGCGTTCTATGCGTTTCCCGACATGACCGGCCTGCTCGAACGGCCGCTGGCGGGCAGGACGGCGGCGGACACCGTCGAGCTCGGTGCCCTGATCCTCGAGGAGGCGAAGGTCGCGTTCGTGCCCGGGGAGGCCTTCGGCGCGCCGGGGTACGCCCGATTCAGCTTCGCGATGTCCGACGACGACATGATCGAAGGCGTCAGCCGCATCGCCGATCTCGTCGCCCGTTCCTGAGGGCTGCGTCGGTCGTGGCAGGGGAGCGGGGCTTCGGTTCCTGGTCGAGCCCACTGTCCGCCGAGCGTGTCACGTCGGGGTCCGACCGCATCGAACAGCTCGTCGTGTCCTCGAGGGCCATCTGGTGGTCCGAGGCGCGACCACACGACGACGGTCGGGTCCAGATCGTGCGTCGCGACGACAACGGCCGTGTCGCCGATCTGCTTGCGCCGCCCCGATTCGGCGCGTTCGCGGGTACACGAGTACGGCGGTGGATCCCTGTGGGTCCATGACGACACGGTCTTCTTCGTCGACGGTGACGATCAGCGGATCTGGCGGGTGGACCCCGGCATCGAACCGGTGGCGCTCACCCCACCGCCCTACCGCCGGCACGGTTGGCGCTACGCCGATGGCGTGGTGACACCCGATGGCTCGTGGATCATCTGTGTCGCCGAGGTGCATCCGGGAGAGGTCGACGCAGGTCCCGATGCGACCGAGCCGATCAACGCCCTGGTGGCCGTCCCCACCGGTGGCGGTCGTCCCCAGGTCGTGGCGTCGGGCAACGACTTCGTGTCGTCGCCCCGCCTCTCCCACGACGGGCGGTGGTTGGCGTGGGTGGCCTGGGACCATCCGGACATGCCGTGGGATTCGACCCGCCTGATGGTGGGGGCCGTCGTCGTCGCCGGGACGGCGACAGCCGGGGGTCACCGACGTCGAGGTCGTCGCCGGTGGACCCGGCGAGGCCATCGTCCAGCCCGAGTGGGACCTCGACGACCGTCTGTGGTTCTGCTCCGACCGCTCCGACTGGTCGCGCCTCCATCACTTCGCGTCGTCGGGGCGGCCACGCGGTGAGGCCGTGGCGGTCGATCACGGCTCGGGCGACGTGGCCCTGCCACCGTGGGTGTTCGGTGAATCGCGCTACGCCATGCTCTCCGATCGGCGTGTCGTCTTCGCCTTCAGCCTCGACGGCCTCGACCATCTCGCGGCCTACGACTCGGTGTCGGGGCGGATCGATCGACTCAGTCCGGGCGCGCACCGATATCCGCCAGGTTCGCGCCGACGGCTCCGGGGTGGTGTTCGTCGGCGCCTCGTTCACCGCCGATGCCTCCATCCAGGCGGCCATGGTGGGCCGTGGTGGGTCGACGTCGCCTCCCACCGTCATCCGGGCTCCGACGGAGCCGCCGATGAGCTCGTCGTTCATCTCCGTGGGTCTGCCGATCACGTTCCCCACCGAGGGCGGCGCGACGGCGCACGCCATCTTCTATCCACCGACTCACCCCGACCACCGGGCGCCCGCGGAGGAGAAGCCGCCCCTCATCGTGGCGATCCATGGCGGCCCGACCGCGGCTGCGTCACCACGGATGAGTCTGCGAACCCAGTTCTGGACGACGAGGGGATTCGCGTACGTCGACGTGAACTACCGGGGTTCCACCGGATTCGGCCGCCGGTACCGTGACGATCTGCGGGGACGCTGGGGAGTGGCCGACGTGGAGGACTGCATCGCCGCCGCCCGTCATCTCGCGGAGTCGGGCCACGTCGACCCACGGCGCTGTCTCGTCAGGGGATCGAGCGCCGGCGGGTTCACCGCCCTGTCCGCCCTGGTCCGTTCCGATGTCTTCTCCGCGGGGTGTGTCCTCTATGGCGTCTCCGACCTCGAAGCGCTCGCCAGGGACACCCACAAGTTCGAGTCCCGCTATCTCGACGGTCTCATCGCTCCCTACCCCGAACGGCGCGACGTCTATGTCGAGCGCTCACCCATCACCCACGTCGAACATCTCGATCGACCGGTGATCGTCTTCCAGGGCACCGATGATGCAGTGGTACCACCGTCACAGTCCGAGATGATCGTCGAGGCACTCGCTCGGCGTGGGGTTCCGCACGCGTATGTCGTGTTCGAGGGCGAGGGCCATGGGTTCCGCTCGGCGGCGAACGTCACCCGGTGTCTCGAGGCCGAGTGGTCCTTCTACTGCCAGGTGCTGGGCATGGACCATCCTCCCGACGTGGAACCCGTCGCTGTGGTCCACCGCTAGAGTCCCCACACGTGTCCCGAGTCCTGGTAACCGAAGCGCTGGCCCCGTCCGGTCTGGACCGTCTCCGCGCGGCCGGACACGATGTCGACGTCAGGCTCGATCTGTCGCCCGACGAGGTGTCGGAGGCGATCGTCGGTGCCCACGCACTCATCGTCCGGTCGGCGACCCAGGTCACCGCCGACCTGCTCGACGCCGCGTCGGACCTCGTCGTGGTCGGACGGGCCGGAATCGGGCTCGACAACGTCGACACGGCCGCCGCGACGGCGCGGGGCGTGATGGTGGTCAACGCTCCGCAGTCGAACACGCTGTCCGCGGCCGAGCACACCATGGCGCTCCTGTTGAGTCAGGCGCGCAACGTCCCGCAGGCCCATGCGGCGCTGCGGGCCGGGCGATGGGAGCGTTCGAAGTGGAACGGTGTCGAGCTGGCCGACAAGACGCTCGGAATCATCGGCCTCGGACGGATCGGGAAGCTGGTGGCCCAGCGGGCCCTCGCGTTCGGGATGAACCTGATCGCCCACGACCCGTTCGTGTCGGCGGACGCCGCCCGCCGGATCTCCGTCGACCTCGCGTCACTGGAAGAGGTCATCGAACGATCCGACTTCATCACTCTCCACCTGGCCCGGACGCCCGAGACGATCGGGCTGATCGACGCCGACATGTTGGCCAGGGCGAAGCCGTCGCTGCGCATCGTCAACGTGGCGCGCGGCGGGATCATCGTCGAGTCCGACCTCGCCGATGCGGTGCGCAACGGCACGATCGCCGGCGCGGCCATCGACGTCTTCGACACCGAGCCGTGCACCGAGTCGCCGTTGTTCGACCTCGACCGAATCGTGGTCACGCCCCATCTCGGGGCGTCGACGGTCGAGGCTCAGGACAAGGCCGGCGACACCATCGCCGAGATGGTGGAGCTGGCGCTCGCGGGCGACTTCGTTCCGTTCGCGGTGAACGTCGAGGCCGGTGCCGCTTCGGAGACCGTTCGTCCCTATCAGCTCCTCGCCGAGCGGCTGGGGTCGCTCCTGGCCGGTCTGGTCGGGGGATCGACGGACCAGATCGAGATCTGCTTCGAGGGCCAGATCGCCGAGTACGACACCCGCATCCTGACCCTGTCGCGCTCTCAAGGGGTTCTTCGCCGCCGTGTCCGATCAGCCGGTGTCCTACGTCAACGCCCCCCAACTCGCCGAGGAACACGGCATCGAGATCCGCCCGACCACGTCCACCACTCCACGCGACTACGTCAACCTGGTGACCATCCGCAGCGGCGACCACGCCGTCGCCGGCACGCTCGTCGGACTGAAGGGCTCGCCGACCGTCGTGATGATCGACGATTTCGCGGTCGACATCCCGCCGGTCGATCACATGATCATCATTCGCAACGAGGACGTTCCGGGAATGATCGGCGAGGTCGGAACGGCACTCGGACGATCGTCGGTCAACATCTCCGACATGGTCGTCGGGCAGGATTCCGACGGTGTCGCCGCCCTCATGGCGCTCTCCATCGACGAGGCACCTCCCCACGACGTCATCGAGGCGCTCCGCTCGATCGACGGTATCCGGAGCGTCACGACCGTCCACATCTGAGACATGCTGGTGGACCGGGGCCGATCCGCCCTATGCTGAAAGGCGTGTTGAACTTCCGTTCGGCCCTCCTGCTTCTCACCTAGGCGAGCACCACTGCCGGTGCTCGCCGAAACCTCCTGTGCCCTCGGGGCCGGGAGGTTTCTTCGTTCTCCGGCGGCGTTCGCAGAAGGCACACCGTCATGACCATCACCGATCAGAACCGAGTCGTCATCTTCGACACCACGTTGCGCGACGGCGAGCAGTCGCCGGGCATCTCGCTCGACGTGGCCGAGAAGGTCGAGATCGCGGAGCAGCTGGCCCGGCTCGGCGTCGACTACATCGAGGCCGGGTTCCCCATCGCGTCCCAGGGGGACTTCGAGGCGGTCCGGGCCGTCGCCCAGGCGGTGGGCACCGAGGACGGCCCGGTCATCTGCGGTCTCTCACGAACGGCGCGCAAGGACATCGACCGCTGCTGGGAGGCCATCGAACCGGCGGCACGGCGGCGGATCCACACGTTCATCGCCACGTCGGAGACACACATGGTGCACAAGCTCCGGATGACCCCCGACCAGGTCCTGTCCGAAGCGGCGGCCGCCGTCGCGCACGCCCGTCAGTACACCGATGACGTGGAGTTCTCGCCCGAGGACGCCTCACGCAGCGACTTCGACTTCATGTGCGAGGTGCTGCGCGCTGCGGTGGAGGCCGGTGCCACGACGCTGAACATCCCCGACACGGTGGGGTTCGGCATCCCCGAGGAGTACGGCCGTCGGCTCGCGGCGGTGCGGGACAACGTGCCCGGTGACTACGTCATCATCGGCCCACTGTCACGACGACCTGGGTCTGGCGGTGGCGAACTCGCTCGCCGCGGTCGCGCACGGGGCGCGGCAGGTGGAGTGTGCGATCAACGGAATCGGCGAACGGGCGGGCAACGCCGCGCTGGAGGAGATCGTCATGGCGTTGCGCACCCGCAACGACCATTTCGGTGGGCTGACCACGGGGGTGCGGACCGAGGAGCTGGCGCGCTCGTCCCGCCTGGTCAGCCGTCTGACCGGATACCCCGTGCAGTACAACAAGGCCGTGGTCGGCCGCAACGCGTTCGCCCACGAGGCGGGTATCCACCAGCACGGCGTGCTCTCGGAGCGCACGACCTACGAGATCATGGATCCGGGATCGGTCGGACAGGGCGAGTCGAAGATCGTTCTGGGAAAGCATTCGGGTCGCCACGCGTTCGCCGACACGCTGGAGAAGATGGGCATCGCGGTCCAGCGGCGACGCGCTCAACGCAGGCGTTCGCCCGCTTCAAGGAACTGGCCGACCGGAAGATCCAGCTGACCGAGGCGGACCTCGAGGCCATCGTCGCCGAGGAACTGGGCACCCGAACCGGCGACCGCTGGGAGATCGCGTCCATCGCGGCCTCGGTGACGCCCGGTGGCGCCCCCGAGGCGACTGTGGTCCTGACGCACGAGGATGAGACGTTCGAGCAGACCTGCGAGGGCGACGGGATGGTCGACGCGTGCTGTTCGGCCATCAAGAAGATCACCGGAATGGACGGCCGGCTGGCCGACTACACGGTCGCCTCGGTGACCGGCGGGGTGGACGCCCTCGCCGACGTGGTGCTGCAGTTCACGTCCGACGACGGCATCACCGTCGCCGGACGGGGCCTCTCGACCGACGTCGTCGAAGCCTCCGCCCGGGCCTTCCTCAACGCCATCAACAAGGTCATCGTCGCCCGGTCGAGGGGCGATGACGGTCGC
This sequence comes from uncultured Microthrixaceae bacterium, assembly GCA_963700425.1. Lineage (GTDB taxonomy): Bacteria > Actinomycetota > Acidimicrobiia > Acidimicrobiales > Microtrichaceae > CAVOXO01. The sequence goes on from CAVOXO010000003.1 coordinate 621,979, forward strand.
GACGTGATCCGACCGGGTTCGCTCCGGGTCGAGTAGGCGCCGGTCTCAACCGAAGGCGGCGAAACCTACCAGCGTGAGCTGGGGCACCAGGTGGGTGGCGATGCCCTGTTCGGACACGGTCACCAGGCGACCGTCGACCACGAACGCCCGGGTGATGGTGGGGGAGTAGCCGTCGTCGGGGAGGTCGGGCTCGATCGGCCCGATGACGTCGGGGCCCACCCCGACGGAGTCGATGACCGGGTCGATCGGGGACTCTCCGGGCACGGTCGGTGCCGGAACCCGGCCCGGTTCGGTGGTGGTGGTCGACGGGCTCGTGGTGGAGGTCGTCGACTCGGTCGTCGTGGTCGTGGTCGTGCTCGGGACGCCGGTCGTCGTGGTGGTCGGGTCGGTCGCCGGCTCGGGCCGGGGCTGGGGAGACGGCGTCCGGTCGGAGTGGTCGATCGTGCCCGCGAGGGTCACGGTGTTCCCGGCCAGCGAGAACACCAGCACGGAGTTGTCCTGGGGAGCACAGAACCCGGCGTCATCGCAGAACCCGGATCCGAAGGCGGGAAGGAACACCTGCATCGACGTCTGGTCGAAGTGGAAGGCCTTGGGATCGTTGGCGACCATGAAACTCCATGAGGAGTCGGTCCAGTTCGACAGTTCGATCGGGTTCGCCGGGTCGGATGCGTCGTACAGCGACACCTTGGCGCCGGTGATCCGCCCGTCGTCGTCGGCGTCGGATCCGACCCCCAGCACGAGCTTTCCGCCCACCGGATGGAGATACGACGAGAACCCGGGAACCTTGAGTTCGCCCGTCACCTTCGGGGACGTCGGATCGGAGAGGTCGACCACGTAGAAGGGGTCCGTCTGGCGGAACGTGACGACGTAGGCGGTGTCGCCCATGAAGCGCACCGAACGGATCTGCTCACCCACTCCGAGACGGTCGACCCGCCCGACCTGGGTGAGAACGTCTCCGTCGGTGGTCAGGACGGAGACACCGTTGTCGGTCTCGGGCTCAGCGCAGTCGGCATTGGGCGGGCAGTCGAACTCGGGCCGTGCCGTCGTGGCCACCCGAAGGTATCCGCCGTGCTCGCTGAGTGAGTACTGGTTCAACAGCGTGCCCTCGACCCGACCGGACGCGCCGATACTCGGCGGGGGCCGACCCCGGCGTGGAGAAGGCGTGGATGTTCACGTGCGCGTTGCGATCGGAGGGATCGAAGCCACCCCATTGCGTCGTGGCGACATAGAGCGTCGATGTCGAGGCGTAGACGGTCTCGGCGTCGGCGGTCACCCCGGTGGCGGAGAGTGATCCGAGCCCGTCGGTGATCGTGACGATGCTGATGGTGCCGAAACCTGCGAACTCCTGGGGATAGGAGAGGTTCGAGCACGAGACCATCGGGACGATGTCGCCGTCGGTGCCGACCATCTTCGGGATCCAGTCGGTGGGGTCGGAGCCCTGCACGATCTGTCGGTTGGTTCGTTCTGCGGCCTTCTCGGCGCCCGTGGACTGCGGATGGACGAACCCCAGATCGTCGACCGGTGATGAGCGCACCACGAGGCGGATCGTCCCGTCGGCCATCCGGCCGTCGACGATGGCCCCGTCCAGGGTCACGGTGTCGACAACGGTCGGTTCGTCCGCCAGGTCGACCTCGACAACCGTCGACCCCGACTCGATCACGGCACGATCCGATGTCGAGGACGAGACGGCGCGGTCGTCGAGGGTGGACTCCATGGGGACGGGCCCGCCGCCGTAGTAGCCGCCGTCCCCGAGCACGTAGGCGGTGTCGCCGGACAGGAAGAGGCGGGAGGCGAACACGTCGCCGAGGTCGACCGCGGCGTCGAGATAGGGAGCGCCGTCGACGAGGGAGAAGACCTGGAGCCGATTGCCGTTGGCCACCAGTACCCGGACGCCGTCGGTCTTGACCAGATCGGCCTCGTCGACGTCGACCTCCTGGTTGTTGGTACCGGTCGTCGACTCGTCGGCGAACGACGCCGCAGGCTCGGCGGAGTCCGTGGCGGGAAGAGGTGCCCCGGGCGATCCGGCGACATCGCTGTCGGCGCGCTCCGCGACTGCGATGTCGTCCTCGAAGACCAGGCCGCCCGTCCCACCGTCGAGCCCGTAGGCGCCCACGTGATCGAGTGCCTCGTCGCGGACCCAGTCCCCGAACGACTCGCAGCTCTCGGCCCTCATGAGCGACATCACCGCCCCGCCGCCCCGCCCCGGATCGGGCGAGCCGGCCGTGTCGGACGAGCACGCGCCGGCGATGACGGTGAGTGCGGCGGTGACGGCGACAAGAGAACGTGTGGTCGGATTCATGGTCCACCTCGGGTTGATCATCACCTCTCCGACGACGGAACCGGTGGATTGGTTCCCCCGAGCGTCGAATTCCACTCCGGTAGGGTGCGGCGATGGACTACCGGACGCTCGGGCACAGTGGTTTCAAGATCAGCGAGATCAGTTACGGCAACTGGATCACCCACGGGGGGCAGGTCGAGGACGACACGGCCATCGCGTGTGTTCATGCCGCTCTCGACGCGGGGATCACGACGTTCGACACGGCCGATGTCTACGCCGGCGGGCGGGCCGAAGAGGTCATGGGCCGGGCTCTGGCCGGGCTCCGTCGGGAGGGCCTCGAGATCTTCACCAAGGTGTACTGGCCCACCGGACCCGGACCCAATGACCGGGGCCTGTCGCGCAAGCACATCATGGAGTCGATCGACGCGTCGCTCGCCCGTCTGGGCATCGACTACGTCGACCTGTACCAGGCCCATCGCTTCGATCACGAGACACCGATCGAGGAGACCATGGTCGCCCTGGCCGACGTGGTGCGGGCGGGCAAGGCGCTCTACATCGGGGTCTCGGAGTGGTCCGCCGCGGAGATCCGGGCGGGCGCCGCGTTGGCCCGCGAGCTTCGGGTTCCGCTGGTGTCGTCCCAGCCCCAGTATTCGATGCTCTGGAGGGTGATCGAGTCGGAGGTGGTGCCTGCCTGTCGGGAGGAGGGGCTCTCCCAGATCGTGTGGTCGCCGATCGCCCAGGGGGTTCTGACCGGGAAATACGTCCCCGGCGCCGAGCTGCCGGCCGACAGTCGAGCCACCGACGAGGCGGGCAACGGGGCGTTCATGATCAGGAAATGGCTCGCCGACGACGTCCTGGAGGCCGTCCAGCGCCTCCGGCCGATCGCCGACGATGCGGGCATGACCATGGCCCAGATGGCGGTGGCGTGGGTCCTCACCAACGACAACGTCGCCTCGGCGATCGTCGGTGCATCACGGCCCGAGCAGGTGGAGGAGAACGTCGCCGCCGCCGGCAGGACCCTGTCTCCCGACGTCCTCGCCGCCATCGACGGGGCGTTGGGCGATGTCGTCGAACGGGATGCCTCCGAGACCAAGAGCCCTGAGCGCCGTCCCTGACGGGCGGCTCACTCGCAGAGCGCGTCGACGTTGATCGCACCGTAGACGTGGGGGAAGAGTTCGGCGTTCTCGTCCGCGGTGGCGGGAGTCCCGTCGGGGTGCGCGGGCGGTTCCCACCGGAGTTCGGCACGCAGCCGCTCGGTGTCGATCGCCACCACGACGACGTCGTCGCGGTCGCGATAGAAGCGTTCGAGAACGCCCCGGAGCTGCTCGTCGGTGCAGCAGTGGACGAAACCGTCGGTGCGCCAGCGACGCCGCGTCCAGCTCCCCGAATCGGACGGCGTCGGCGACGCGGTCGCTGGTGGTGATGTGGTGGATGATCACGCGGTCGTCGGCATCCATACCGCCCGGTGCGTCTCGTAGGTCTCGATGGCATCGGCGGATCCGAGGGTGACGCCGATGTCGTCGAGCCCGTTGAGGAGTCGATTCCGGATGTCGTCGGACATCGGGAACGACTCCGACACGCCGAGAGCGGGAACCTCGAGCAGGCGCCGGTCGACGTCGATGGTGAGCTCGAGGCCCGGGTCGTTCTCGATCGCCCGCAGCAGCGACGCGCCGATCTCGCTGCTCACCGTCACCGGCACGAGGCCGCACTTGGTGGCGTTGTTCACGAAGATCGGACCGAAGCGCGGTGACACCACCGCGGCGAACCCGTACTGCTGGATCGCCCACACCGCATGTTCGCGTGATGACCCGGTCCCGAAGTTCGGCCCGGCGACCAGCACGGAGGCCCCGGCGTACGCCTCGTTGTTGAGCACGAAGTCCGGGGCGTCGCGCCATTCGGCGAAGAGGCCCCGGTCGAAACCGGTCCTCTCGACGCGCTTGAGCCAGTCGGAGGGGATGATCTGATCGGTGTCGACGTCGGAACGGTCGAGGGGAACTGCGGTGCCGGAGATGATGGTGACGGGTTCCATGGTGATACTCCTCAGAGGTCGGCCGGAGTGGCGAAGTGGCCGGCGATGGCGGTGGCCGCAGCCACCGCGGGCGACACGAGATGGGTGCGACCGCCGCGGCCCTGGCGGCCTTCGAAATTGCGATTCGACGTCGACGCGCAGCGTTGGCCGGGCTCCAGCTTGTCGGGATTCATCGCCAGGCACATCGAACATCCCGGTTCGCGCCAGTCGAATCCGGCGTCACGGAAGATCCGGTCGAGGCCCTCGGCCTCGGCCTGGGACTTGACCTGATGACTTCCGGGGACGACGTAGGTGGTGACAGCCGAGTCGACCCGCTTGCCGCTGGCGACCTCGGCCGCGGCACGGAGATCCTCGATGCGGCTGTTGGTGCAGCTCCCGATGAACACGACGTCCACACCCACGTCCCTGATGGGCGTGCCGGGGGTGAGGTCCATGTACTCGAGAGCCCGCTCGGCGGCACCCATCTCGGTGGGGTCGGAGAAGGAACCCGGTGACGGCACGGCGCCCGACACGGGAACGACCTGACCGGGGTTCGTGCCCCAGGTGACGTGGGGCACGATCTCGGCGGCATCGAGCCGGACCTCCTCGTCGAACGTCGCCTCGGGGTCGGTTCGCAGCCCCCTCCACGTCGCGACGGCCTCATCCCAGTCCTGCCCGGTCGGGGCGAAGCGCCGCCCTTGCAGATAGTCGAACGTGGTCTGATCGGGGGCGATGAGGCCCGCTTTGGCACCCGCCTCGATCGACATGTTGCAGACCGTCATGCGGCCCTCCATGGTCAGGGCCTCGATGGCCGAGCCCCGGTACTCCGCGATGTAGCCGATCCCCCCGCTGGTTCCGATCCGGGCGAGGATCGCCAGGATGATGTCCTTGGCCACCGACCCGGCGGGCAGTTCGCCGTCGACGGTGATCGCCAGCGTCCCGAGCGGTGGCTGGGACAGGGTCTGGGTGGCCAGGACGTGCTCGACCTCGCTCGTCCCGATGCCGAACGCCAGCGCCCCGAAGGCCCCGTGGGTCGCGGTGTGGCTGTCGCCGCACACGACGGTCATGCCCGGAAGGGTGAGCCCCAGCTCGGGGCCCGACGACGTGCACGATGCCGTTGAACTCGTGACCCATCGGATAGATGGTGATCCCGTACTCCTCGGCGTTGGCGCGGAGCGTCTCGATCTGTGTCCGACTCACCGGATCGGCGATCGGTTGGTCGATGTTCGCCGTCGGGATGTTGTGGTCCTCGATGGCGAGGGTCAGCTCCGGGTGGCGGACCCCCCGGCCCGCAAGGCGGAGGCCGTCGAACGCCTGGGGGCTCGTCACCTCGTGAACCAGGTGGAGATCGATGAACAGGAGGTCGGCGCTGCCGGGGGCCGAGTGGACGAGGTGGTTGTCCCACACCTTCTGGGACAGGGTACGGGGAGCGTTCATGGTGGTCCTCTGCGTGGGGAGCGTGTCCTGCATCTCACATATTGGGATAGACTTCCCAACCAGTGGACAGCGTAAGCGGTGTCGGTGTCATTGACAAGGCGGTGTCGGTCCTCGATGCCGTGTCCGATCGACCGCGGTCGCTGTCCGAACTCGTCGCCGCCACCGGCCACAGCCGAGCCACCGTTCATCGCCTGGCCCAGGCTCTCGAGGTGCACGGACTGGTGCGGAGGACCATCGATGGTCGATTCGCGCCGGGCCTGCGCCTCATCGCCCTGGGGCGCCGGGCCGCAGAGGCCGAGCCACTGGCGGAGGTGGCTGCACCACACCTCGACGCCCTTCGCGACGCCACGGGCGAATCGGTGCAGCTGTACGTCGCGGAACGCGGCCGACGGGTCTGCCTCGAGGCCCTGGACTCGCCTCACGAGCTGCGGACCATCGTCGCCCAGGGTGCGACGCTGCCCCTCGACCGCGGCTCGGCCGGCCGGGTGCTCAGCGGAGAAGAGGTGGGTCCGCACGGGTGGATCGAGACCTGCGAGGAGCGCGCCCCCGGTGTGGCGTCGGTGTCGGCACCGGTGTTCGACCGAGCCGGCGAGCTGGTCGCCGCGGTCTCGGTGTCGGGTCCGGTGGACCGGCTGGGGCGTTCGCCGGGCCGGAGCCATGGTTCGGCCACGGTGCAGGCCGCAACAGCCATCGGAACCGCGCTGGGGCGTCCGTGAGGGGACGGGCGCACCGCCCCCAGCGCCGTCAGATGTCAGGACTCGGGCCGGCCGGTTCTCGAGCGTCGGCGCGTCTGTTCGGTGATGGCATCGTCGAGATCGACCATCTCGTCGCGTAGCCGCCGCCACGACTCGAGCCGATCGGCGCTCACGCGGCCGGCCGTGACCGCCGCATTCACGGCGCAACCCGGCTCGTCGTCGTGGTAGCAATCGGCGAACTGGCAGCGGGTCTCGAGCTCGGTGATCTCGGGGAACGCCGCGGCCAACCCCTCCCAGGCCTCCCACATCGCCAGCGCCCGCACGCCGGGGGTGTCGAGGAGCAGCGATCCGTCGGGCATCGCGATGAGCCGGGCCGACGACGTCGTGTGGCGGCCCTTTCCGTCGACGTCACGGATGGCCCCGACCGTCTGGATGTCGCGCCCGGCGAGAGCGTTGGCCATCGCCGATTTGCCCACCCCCGATGCCCCGAGGAGCGCGAAGGTGACGCCGGACCCGATGTGGTCGAGCAGCCCGTCGAGCCCCTCATCGGTGACCGATGAGACGACCACCACGTCGACGTCGGGAGCGACCGCTCTCACCGACTCGACCACGGGGCCGATCTCTGCCGGATCGCTGAGGTCCGACTTCGTGAGGACGACCAACGGGGCCGCCCCGCTCTGGTGGGCCAGTACGAGTTCCGCGTTTCGAGCCGCCGGAGGTTCACTCCCGGTGTCAGGGACTGACACACCATGACGATGTCCATGTTCGCCGCGAGTGTCTGGGCGACGTGTCGCTCCTCGAGCGGCGCGTCGCACGAACGCCGTGTGGCGCGGCGCCACCTTGGTCACCCTGGCGTCGGTGGTGTCGACCATCACCCAGTCCCCGGCGACGCAGTCCTTCGCGGCCGTGGTCATGGTGGCCCGCACCACGTCGTCGATGGCGACGGCCACGTCGACCTCGCCCCGGTCGACCCGCATCACCCTTCCCGCCACCTCGCCGATCCGGGGTTCGCCCAACGAGGCGGCGATGTCGGTGTTCCAACCCAATTCGACGAGTGGGTGGGGTGGGGTCATAGGGTCACGAAGTGGTCGAGCGATCTGCATCCGGCAAACGACGCTATCGCCGACGGAGCCCCCGATGTTCTGGCCGCCATCGACGTCGGCACCAATTCGGTCCACCTGGTGGTGGCTCGACTGTCGGGCGAGGGCCGCTTCGAGGTGATCACCCGTCACAAGGAGGTGGTCCGGCTGGGAGAGGCCGGAGACGCCCGGATGCGCCGGATGACGCCCGACGCCATGGACAGGGGAATCGCCGCTCTGCGTCGCTGCCGCTCGGTGATCGACACCTATGGCGCGCCGACCATCGCGGTCGCCACCTCGGCCGTGCGGGAGGCGGAGAACGGGCCGGAGTTCATCGCCAGGGCTCGGCGCGACGCGGCGATCGACATCGAAGTGATCTCGGGATACGAGGAGGCGCGTCTCATCCACCTCGGTGTCCTGCAGTCCCTGCCGGTCTTCGAGGAACGGATGTTGCTGTGCGACATCGGCGGGGGAAGCACCGAGCTCCTCATCGGCCGCGGTGGTGAGATCGAGCTGGTCAGGAGCTTCAAGCTGGGGGCCATCCGCATGACCGAGCGGTTCTTCGCCGACGGCATCGTCGATCGTCGCAGCCTGAAGGCGGCGAACCGGTTCGTCGAGGCCCAGCTCGCACCCTTTGCCCGCGAGGCCCGGCGCCAGCGGCTGGGACGTCGCCGTGGGAAGCTCGGGGACGATCGAATGCGTCGTGGCCATGGCGCTCGCCACCGAGGGGGCGGACCCACAGCAGCTCAACGGAGCGACGGTGACTCGCCGTCAGGTGAAGGACGTCGTGAAGCGGATCGCCGAGGCGACCACGCCGTCCGAGCGCGTCACCATCGCCGGAATGGAGTCGTCGCGGGCCGACATCATCGTCGGCGGCGCCGTGATCCTGGACCGGATGATGTCGGTCCTCGGAGTGGACGAGATCGCCTTCTCGGATTACGCGCTGCGGGAGGGGGCGCTCTTCGACCTCTACCAGAGGACCCATGGTGGTTCGACCCACCATCTGTCCTCGCTGCGGAGGCGGAGTGTCGAACAGCTGATGGGACTGTGCGACGACGACCCTGACCATTCCCACCACGTCGCCCGCCTCGCCCTGAGGCTCTTCGATGAGCTGCAGTCCCTCCACGGCCTCGACGACGCGTCGCGCGAACTCCTCGAAGCGGGAGCTCTGCTGTCGAACGTGGGGCTCTTCGTCTCCCACTCCCGCCATCATCACCACAGCTACTACGTGATCCGGAACTCCGAACACCTGAGCGGGTTCAACGACCACGAGATCGAGATCATCGCCCAGGTCGCCCGCTACCACCGGCGCGGCGTCCCTTCGACGAAGCATCGGGAGTTCGCCGCGCTCGACCCGTCGGATCAGGAGCGGGTCCGCCGGCTCGCCGGCGTTGTTGCGGGTGGCCATCGGACTCGATCGGTCACACGCGCAGGCGGTCGCCGACGTCGCGATCGACATCTCCAAGCGACACGTCGAGATCCGGTGATCCCCGAGCGTCGAGCTCGTCGGTCGAACTCGAGCGGTTCTCCGCTGACGAGCGTTCCGGCCTGTTACGCGAAGAACTCGGGCGCAACGTCGTCGTCGACGTCACGCCCGAGTCCTGAGGAAGGCCCTCGCAGGGGACGGATCACTTCGAGGCGATCTGCTCCAGCAGCGCCACCATCTTCTCCTCGTTGGTCGGTTCGGCGTCGTCACCGCCGGCCTTGCGACGCTCGTTGATCTTGTTCATCGGGTACGACCACGAAGAAGTAGATCGCCGCGGCGGTGGCGATGAACGTGATGAGGGCCGAGATGACGACCCCGAAGTTGATGTACTGCTCGCCGACGTCGAAACCGATGCCGTTGAGCCCATCGGCGCTGTTGCCGAGGATCAGGGCCACCAGCGGATCGATCACGCCCGCGATGAACGCAGCGATCACGACCCCGAATGCGGCACCGATGACGATACCGACGGCGAGATCGACGACGTTGCCCTGCATGATGAACTTCTTGAAACCACTGAGCATGGTCACACCTCCTTAAGGCGTGACCCACCGTAGTGACGGCGGACTACCCCTCGGCGGACCACCGCGTGGGTGATCTCCCCAGCTTTCGCTCAGCGCTCGATGCGGATGATCTCCACCATGAGGGGGCCCGACGGCGTGTCGAAGGTGACCTCCTGGCCGGACTTCGCGCCCATCAGGGCGGCGCCCGAGCGGAGAGGTCGGCGACACGACCTCGACGCCGTCGCGACGCTCCTCGATCGAACCGATGAGGTACTGCTCCTCCTCGTCGTCGTTCTCGTAGAGGATCGTGACGACGGCACCCGGCGCCGACCTCGTCGACGTCGCCGTCGTGGGAGATGATCGTGGCCAGCTCGATCAGAGCGGCGAGGTGGCCGATGCGGGCCTCCATCTTCCCCTGCTCCTCCTTGGCCGCGTGGTAGTCGCCGTTCTCCTTGAGGTCGCCCATTTCGCGGGCGACCTCGATCTTGCGGGCGATCTCGATGCGCCCGACGGTCGTCAGCTCGGCTGAGCTCGGCGCTGAGCCGGTCGTATGCGGCCTGCGACAGCTGGTGTTCGTGGGTCGTCATTTCTGAATCGTACAGCCGGCCACCTGGTAGAGTGACCGCCGATGTCGTGCGAAACCCTGCCCGTATCCATCATCACCTAGCGCACGCCCATCCGAGCGTGCGCCCCTGACCGTCCACACCTCGTGGGCGGTTTTCTCGTTCCGGACCAGGACACACCCATGACCACACACACGATCGCCGTCGTCGGCGGTGACGGTATCGGCCCCGAGGTCACCGCCGAGGCACTCAAGGTGCTCGCAGCCGCGGGCGTCGGGATCGACGCGGTCGACTACGACCTCGGAGCTGCCCGGTACCTCCGCGACGGTGTCGTGCTGCCCGACGAGGTCCTCGAGGAGTGGCGGTCGGTCGACGCCATCCTGTTGGGCGCGGTCGGCGACCCTGCGCCCGGCGTGGCCGCGCCGGCTGGGCTGGTCGAGCGGGGAATCCTGCTGCGGATGCGCTTCGAGCTCGACATGTACATCAACCTCCGGCCGTTCCGGATGCCTCCCGTCGCGGACTTCGAGGTGATCCGGGAGAACACCGAGGGCACCTATGCGGGCGAGGGCGGCTTCCTGCGCAAGGGCACCCCCCACGAGATCGCCACGCAGGGGTCGGTCAACACCCGGATGGGCGTGGAGCGTTGCGTCCGTTTCGCGTTCGAGCGGGCGATGGGCACCGACCGCCGCCATCTGACGCTGGTCCACAAGAAGAACGTGCTGACCTTCGCGGGCGATCTGTGGCAGCGGGTCTTCGACGAGGTGCGGTGCCGACTTCCCCGATGTCACCACGTCCTATGACCACATCGACGCGGCGTGCATCCATTTCGTCGAGCGTCCCGAGCGGTACGACGTGATCGTCACCGACAATCTGTTCGGCGACATCCTCACCGACCTCGGTGGCGCGGTGTCGGGCGGTGTCGGCTTCGCGGCATCGGCCAACCTGAATCCGGACCGGACCGGACCGTCGATGTTCGAGCCGGTGCACGGCACCGCACCCGACATCGCCGGCCAGCAGAAGGCCAATCCCGATCGCCGCGGTGCTGTCGGCCGCGATGATGGTGGACTTCCTCGGCGAGACCGCCGCCGCCGCCGCCATCGCCGCGGCGTGTGAGAGGCCGGAGAGATATTCCGGGTCCACCGCGGAGATCGGCGATGCCATCGCTGCCGCCCTCTGAGTCCCACCCGTCGACCACCCGAACCACCCCCGGCCCACAGGAGCCAACATGGCCATCACCCCCACACCCCAGATCTGGATGAACGGCGAGCTCGTCGCCTGGGAGGACGCCCAGATCCACGTCCTGACCCACACGCTGCACTACGGCACGGGAGTGTTCGAGGGCATCCGGGCCTATGAGACGCCTGACGGCCCGGGGATCTTCCGGCTGACCGAACACATCGAGCGGCTCTTCCGGAGCGCCGAGATCCTCATGATGGAGATCCCCTACACCGTCGACGAGCTGGTCGAGGCGACCAAGGCGACGGTCCGCTCCACGGGGCTCGCCTCGTGCTACATCCGACCCATCGCCTACTACGGCTATGGCGAGATGGGGCTGAACACCCTCCCGTGCTCGGTGGATGTCGCCATTGCCTGTTGGCCCTGGGGTGCCTACCTCGGGGACGACGCGGTGTCGAAGGGCGTCCGCATGAAGATCAGCAGCTGGACCCGCCACGACCACAACACCATGCCCCCTGCCGCCAAGACCACCGGCAATTACGTCAACTCGTCGCTGGCCAAGGTCGAGGCGCTCAAGGCCGGATACGACGAGGCCATCATGTTGAATCCGCAGGGTTTCGTGTCGGAGTGCACGGGCGAGAACATCTTCGTCGCCCGCCACGGCCGGCTCATCACTCCACCGCTGGCGGCCGGTGCTCTCGAGGGCATCACCCAGTCGGCGGTCACCCGCATCGCCAACGACCACGGCTACGAGGTGGAGGTGGGCAACCTGGCCCGAAGCGACCTCTACATCGCCGAGGAGATGTTCGTGTGCGGTACCGCGGCGGAGGTCGAGCGCGGTCAACAGCGTCGACGACCGAGTTCTCCCGTGCCCGGGGCCGATGACCTCGGCCATCGCTGAGACCTACGGTCGGGCCATCAGGGGAACGCTGGACACCTACTCGGAGTGGGTGGAGCCGGCATGAGCTCGCTGCCCGACGTCGGAGGGGTCGGTGGCACGCCGTCGCGGGTCGAGATCTACGACACGACCCTCCGCGATGGAGCCCAGCTCGAGGGGATCTCGCTCACCGTGGACGACAAGTTGCGGATCGCCGCGCAGCTCGACCGACTGGGTGTGACCTGGATCGAGGGCGGCTGGCCCGGGGCGAATCCCAAGGACGACGAGTTCTTCGCCCGCGCGGCCGACGAGCTGGAACTCGAGACCTCGCGGCTCGTGGCCTTCGGGTCGACCCGACGCGTCGGCGGGCGTGCCGAGAGCGACCCGACACTCGAGCGCCTCATCGACACCGGAACCTCGGCCGTGTGCATCGTCGGAAAAGCGTGGGATTACCACGTCCTCGAAGCGTTGCGAACGACCACCGACGAGGCGGTCGCCATGGTGGAGGATTCCGTCGCCTTCCTCGTGGCCCAGGGGCGGACGGTGTTCTTCGATGCAGAGCACTTCTTCGACGGGTACGCCGCCAACCCGGGCTTCGCGTTGGCGATCGTGTCGGCCGCGGCCCGCTCGGGCGCGGCGGCCGTCGTGCTGTGCGACACCAACGGCGGGGCGCTTCCCTTCGACGTCGAACGGGTGGCGGGGGAGGTGATCAGCTATCGTGGACGGCCTCTGCGGGGTCGGCATCCACTGTCACAACGACTCCGGATGCGCGGTGGCGAACAGTCTTGCCGCCGTGCGTGGTGGAGCCACGCAGGTTCAGGGAACCATCAACGGGTACGGCGAGCGGGTCGGCAACGCGAACCTGACGACGATCATCCCCGATCTGTCCACGAAGATGGGCGTCGAGACCCTGCCGGAGGGTCGTCTGGCCGCTCTCACCTCGGTGAGTCACCACATCGCCGAGCTGGTGAACATGACACTCGACCCCCAGGCGCCCTATGTGGGGTCCTCGGCCTTCGCCCACAAGGCCGGGCTGCACGCGTCGGCCATCGCCCGTCGTCCCGACGCGTACGAACACATCGACCCCGACACTGTCGGCAACGGCTCGCGATTCCTCGTGTCGGAGATGTCGGGAACGACGACGGTGGGGCTGCGATCACAGGAACTCGGTCTGGACCTGTCCGAGACCGAGATCGGTGAGGTCCTCGCCACCCTCAAGACCCTCGAACACGAGGGCTATCACTTCGAGGCCGCGGATGCGTCGCTGGAGTTGCTGTTGCGCACGGCAGGGGGGTGGAGCCAGGAGTTCTTCCGGACCGAGTCGTTCCGGGTTCTCGACGAGCAACGGATCGGACCCGACGGTGAGGTCGACACCACCACCGAGGCGACGGTGAAGCTGTGGGTGGGCGACGATCGGATCATCAGCACCGGCGAGGGAAACGGGCCCGTCTCGGCCCTCGACACGGCCCTGCGGATCGCCCTCGGCGACCGCTACCCGGCGCTCCGCCACATCCACCTCGTCGACTTCAAGGTGCGGGTCCTCGAGTCGGCCCAGGGGACCTCCGCGGTGACCCGGGTACTCATCGATACCGCGGACGCCGATGCCACCTGGACCACGATCGGCGTCTCGGGGAACATCATCGAAGCGTCGTGGGAGGCCATGCGCGACGCCGTCGTCTACGGACTGTTGCGAGCCGAGGCCCGCAGCGACGGGGCGGAGTCGGCCCCCACCGGCGACCCGGCCTAATCTGACGGCGCCATGGCTGCACCCGAGTACGTCCCGTCGAGCGCTTCGCGAATCGCCAGAACATACGCGTCGCCACCGCGTCGCCCTCAGTCGTGGCTGGCCGAGCGACCCGGCGATCTCGGTGCCGCGGAGCCGTCGGGGCCCGGGTTGGGTTCGCCCGGCCCCGACCAGGGCTACGCCCTGACGCTCGCCCCGTTGCTGGCCGGGTCTCTCGTCCTCGGCGAGGGGGAGCACGTGCCCGACGCTCTCGCCGTGGCCACCGCTGTCGGACTGAAACGGGCATCTTCGTTCGGCCGCGCCCCGATCCTCGCGGATCTACGGATCGGTGCGGCGGTGTGGGGCCTCGCCGGGTCGAATCCGCCGGCCGAGTTGGTCGATGTGCGCACGGAGATGTTCGACGAGGTCCACCATCCGCACCACTACATGCGGTTGCGCCGAGTGGTGGATGTCACCCCATCGGCGTTCCTGCACCGGTCGGTCGACACGATCGATGCGGACCTCGCCGACGACCCGTGGGCGGGTCTCGCGGGTCTGGATCGCTGAGCGGCCGGTTCCGCTCAGGCGACGATATCGACCGGCGTCCCGAGAGGGATGCGGCCGCGCAGCGTCTCGATGACGTTGTTGGGCATCCGAATGCAGCCGTTGGAGTGGGCTCCACCGATGAGGCCGGGCTTGTTGGTGCCGTGCATGGCGATGACCGGCACGCCGCCGCTGAAGGAGTTCATGGCCTGCGAATAACCCGAAATCGGCAGAACCCACGGCCCGTAGGCCGACCCTCGGTTCTTGGGGTCGTAGTCGGTGACGAAGAATCGCCCCATCGGGGTGGGGCTGGACGATCGACCCACGACGATGCGGGTCTGGGCGATGAGGGACTCACCGTCGAACGCCCACAGGGTGCGGTCGCTGATGTCGATGTGGACCCGGGTGCCGATGGTTGACAGCGCCACGTCGGCCACGTTGACCCAACCCTGGGTTCCGTTGGGTCGCACCGGAAGCATCACCCGAACCCAGGCACCGCGGCGCTCGGTCACCGTGAAGGTGAGGGGGCTGCCCCACGGTGTCGGGCTGTCGAACTCCCATCCCACGCCCGTGCGCCGGCGTCCTTGAACGGGCTGGGCCAACGAGGGGATCTCGGGCATCCCGCCCCGCTCCGCGCTGTAGAGCATCCCGGCGAGATCGGTCATCCGTACCACTGATTCCGCCGTCGACCCCGAGTTCAGCGGGATGTCCTGGTACACCGCGATGCGGCCGACCACCGCGGTGGCGATCTCGGATTGGAGCGGCCCGATCGCCGGGATGGGCGGCGGGGGGGAGGCGGTTCTCGTCGGGTTCGCCGCTGTCGGCGCCGGTGGAGTCGCGGCGGGAGGGGCCGTGGTCGGTGGAGCTTCGGTGGTCGAGGTCGTGGACTGCACGGCGTCGGCCGCCTCCGCAGGCGGCGACGTCGTGGTGGTGGTGCCGAGGGACCGAAGGACCGCACCGTCGGGGGGTCGCACCGTTCCGGCGGTCAGCACCACGCCGAAAACCGCGGTCGCAGAAACGACGGCGATCAGATGACGCTTCCCCAACACGTCCCCAGGCTATTGGTTCGGGACTCCCATGGCGACGTATCCGTCCCGATGACGACGTCGGTGCCTTGTAGCCTCCCGAGGGTGACCGCCCCCATCAGAGCCCGCTTCGCCCCGTCGCCGACGGGATACCTCCATCTGGGCAGCGCTCGCACGGCTTTGTTCAATTGGATGTTCGTTCGCCACCACCAGGGTCTCGGACATGACGCACAGTTCCTCCTGAGGATCGAGGACACCGATCTCGAGCGCTCCCAACCCGAACTCATCGACGTCATCTTCGAGAGCCTGGCCTGGCTGGGTCTCGACACCGACGGCGACCCCATCTTCCAGTCCCGACGCCACGACGCCCACGTCGCTGCGGTCCGACAGCTCATCGAGTCGGGGCATGCGTACCGATGCGACTGCACCCAGGAGGCGGCCCGATCGCGGAGCGAGCAGGCCGGAGGGGCGGGCTACGACGGGTATTGCCGCGATCGCGAGGTGACCGGCGACGGGAACCACGTGGTGCGTTTCAGGACCCCCGACGCGGGGGACACGGCGTTCGACGACGTGGTGCGCGGCGCCATGAGTTTCGAGAACTCGGCTCTCGAGGACTTCGTTCTGCAGAGATCGGACGGCTCGCCGGTCTTCCTCCTGGCCAACACCGTCGATGACGCCGACATGGGCGTCACCCATGTCATTCGCGGCGAGGATCTGCTCAACGTGACCCCGAAGACGTTGCTGGTGCGCGAGGCGCTCGGTCATCACGCACCCTTGACCCTCGCCCACCTGCCGCTGATCGTGAACGCGCAGCGCAAGAAGCTGTCGAAACGGCGCGACGATGTGTCGCTCGATCACTATCGGGAGCGTGGGTTCCTTCCCGAGGCGATGGTGAACTACCTGGCTCTGCTGGGGTGGGGCCCACCCGACGAGGTCGAGGTGCGTCCGATTCCCGAGCTGGTGGAGCTGTTCGAGCTCGATCGGGTGGGTGAGTCGTCGGCGCTCTTCGACGTCAAGAAGCTCGAGGCCGTCAATGGTGAACACATCCGGATGCTCGACGCGGCGGAGTTCGTCGAGCGGGCGCGTCCGTGGCTCGAGGCGGAGCCGTGGGCCGACTGCATCGACGAGGACCAGCTGGCAGCCATTGCACCCCACATCCAGGTTCGTGCCCGCGTTCTCAGCGATGTTCCCGCCCTGGTCGACTTCCTGTTTCTCGAGGACTCGCCCGAGGACGCCGCGTCGTGGACCAAGGCGATCGCCGACAACGACGTTGCCGGCACCCTGTTGGACGGTGCGCTCGATGCCTTCGGTTCCTTCGACGACGAGGCGTGGACCGCAGAGGCCCTCCACGTGGCGACCGAGGCCCTGGCAGTGCAGAACGGTCTCAAACTCGGCAAGGCGCAAGCGCCGATCCGAGTCGCAGTGACGGGTCGGATGGTGGGTCCGCCGCTGTTCGAGTCGCTCGAGGTGCTGGGCCGCGACCAGACGCTCCGCCGATTGCGCCTCGCCCGCGCCAGAATGTAGGGGGAGGGGAGACGCTATGGCGGTGGGGATGACGGAGACGACGTCGGAGGTTGGTTCGACATCGGGTCAGCCCGAACGCCGAGCGTCGGGGCGTCATCGGGTCCGCCGCGTCCTTCTGGTGGGCATCGCGGTGGTGATCGGATACGTGGGTGTGACCACCGTTCAGGTCTGGCGGGCCTCGACGTGGAATGAGACCGGTGCAGCGGATGCAGCTGTCGTTCTGGGAGCGGCTCAGTACGACGGGCGGCCCAGCGACGTGTACCGGGGTCGGCTCGATCATGCCGCTGACCTCTATTCCGACGGCCATGTCGACACGGTCGTGGTCACCGGAGCGGGTGCCACGGGAGATCGGTTCACCGAGGCGTACAGCGGGCTCACCTATCTGCGTGGGCAGGGGATCCCCGAAGACGATCTGTTGGTGGTCGACGATGGCGAATCGACGTGGGAGTCGCTGGCGGCCGCACGTCGCGTGCTGGCGGATCGCCGGCTCGACGAGGTGTTGTTGGTCTCGGACCCCTATCACTCCTACCGACTCAAGGCGATTGCGGCCGAGCTCGACATGTCGGCCCAGGTTTCACCCACGACCGGCGACGCACAGGTGTCGCAGTTCCTGAGGGAGTCGGGACTGGTGTCGGTAGGGCGGATCATCGGCTACCGGCGGTTGGCGAACCTGGTTGGGTGACCGTCGCTCGGCGATGAGGTATGAGGTTTCGTCGGATGCCGCGGAGCCGCTACAGTCTCGGTGCCCTCATGGGCGCCCGCTCCACGGAGTGGACCCTTTCGGGGGTGGTGTAATTGGCAACACAGCTGGTTCTGGTCCAGCCATTGGGGGTTCGAGTCCTCCCCCCCGAGCTCACAGCAACACACATCGTCGGCCGACCGACGTGGCGCATCGCCACCCGGACGGCAGTCCTTGCCCCCATCGTCTAGCGGCCTAGGACACCACCCTCTCAAGGTGGCGGCACGGGTTCGAATCCCGTTGGGGGTGCTCCTCGAAACCCTTGGTATTGCAGGGTTCTCGGCGTTCGACCGTCAGGGATTCCCTGATCTCATCTCGCGGATATCCCGCGGGCGCCGCGAGATGAACCGCCTCGCCTGCTAGCGAGATCCCCGATTTTGCAGGGTTCCTGAGCTGTCGTGCCGCCACCTTTTCGAGGTGGCGGCACCGCTCATCGAGGACAGCTGTACCGGAGCGATCGCTCGGAGCGTGTGGTTGGGTTTCTCGAGTCTCACACTCACCAGCCTGCGTCGAACGCGGCGAGATTCAGAGTCTCTCGTCTGTGCGCCAGAGAAGCCCGGAATTCCGGGCCGGATGGACTTGTGACACCTTCAGGGTGTCGGGGCGACAGTGCGAGGCATGTCATCGCGGTTTTCGATGCGCGTTGTTGGCAGCACCGCTAGGTTCGGTGGCTGCAACACGAGGGTGGTCGTTGCGGCCACACCTTCTCCCTCGTGGAGCTTCTTTCAATCCGGCGGACGACGCCAAGAGAGGACTGCTATGCCGAATACAGGGATCTCGAAGCTCAGAGTTTTGTCGGCGGGCATCCGCGCAGCGTCGACAAGACCATTGTTCTCTCGGCTTGCTCGTCGGCGACAGGGCCTCCGTCGGGTGGGGTCGGTCGCGCTCGGGATGGTGGTCGTCACGTCAATTGTCGGTATCGCGCCGGCATCAACGCCAGCGTCGGCTGCGGTCACGCCTGTCGGACCGTTCACGATCGACGTGCTGAATCGCGAGGAGGTGCGCCAGGCGTGGTATTCGGTGCACGAGGCCTCGGAGGGTATTCCGATCAACTGGACGGGGAACATCGAGGGGTGCGTTCCCGGCACGGTGTCGGCCGACTTCCTCGACGCCACGTTGACGAGGATCAACTACTTCCGGGCGATGGCGGGTGTTCCGTCGGACGTGACGTTCAACGCTCAGAACAACGCCATGGCGCAGGCGTCGGCGTTGATCCAGAGCGCGCGGAACCTCGTCCCGCCTATGTTGAGCCACAACCCGCCGACTGATTGGGCGTGTGTTCCCAACAACGATCTGGGTGTGCAGGGCTCCAAGATCTCGAACCTTCAGTTGGGTCTCACCGGCCCGCCGGCGATCGACGCCCTGATACACGATGGCGACATCGTGGGGCACCGGCGGACAATGCTCAATCCGCAGATCCTCTCCATGGGATCGGGCAGCGTCCCCGCGAGCGCCAACGGTGTGGCGGCCGAGGCCCAGTTGATGATCGACAACCCGTCGCCTCCGGCGGCGGAGCGCCCCACACCGCGACGGTTTCGTGGCGTGGCCGCCCAAAGGGTTCGTCCCAGTCCAGAACGTCTACCCGCTCTGGTCATTCGTCATGCGCGGCGCGGATTTCGCCAACGCAACTGTCACGATGGCGCGTCCCGACGGGACCGCAGTGCCGGCGGCCATCCAGAGTCGCGTGAGCTTCGCCGGTCCCGGGATCGTGTGGCTCGCCAACGGCTTGTCGAACTCGTGCCCCCGACCGCCGGCCGGGCCTTGTTCTGACACGTGGCCGAGCCCGGCCAGCGACGAGCCGATCGACGTCGTGGTCTCCAACGTCGTCATCGGGGGAGTGGCCCGGACGTTCAACTACAGGGTGACCGTCTTCGACCCCGCGGTCGCCGATCCGTCTCGCACACCCATCTCTATCACCGGGCCCGATCATCCTGCGCTCAACGTGCCCAGCACCTTCACCGCCAACGCCATCCCGAACGCCACCGGCTACCAGTGGCGCACGACGAAGCTGACACCGTTCGAACTCGTCGACGGGGCCGAGGCGGGCGTGGGGAACTTCGAAGCGAGGGTCGGCGGCTACGACCCGATCAGCACGGCCTCTGCCGCCTCGGGCACGTCGGCGTTCCGTCTCACAACCGGAGAGCCCGGGGGAGCAGTCGGCGGCGGACAGCAGACACTCACACTGCGGCAGACGGTTGTGCCCGACGCTGCGAGTCAGCTGACCTTCAAGACCCGTGCCCATCGCCTCACGAACATCACCGGTGCCCTCGACGTCTCGACCGACGACGGGGCCACGTGGAATGCCCTGTACACCGAAGGTTCCACGGATGGCGCTGCCTTCACCAACCAGACGGTGCCGCTCGGTCGGTTCGCGGGTCAGCACATTCGACTCAGACTGCGGGCCGAGAACGCCGGAACGGGAAACACCAGCTTCCGCAGCGGGGAAGGGTGGTTCGTCGACGACATCGTGCTCACCGGTTCATCGGCGGCGGCCGCGCCGATCACCAGCGCCGCGGGAGCGCCGCCCTCGTTCACGTTCACACTCACCGAAGCGGCCCAGTTCGACATCGAGGTCCGCCCACAGTTCGCCGGAAGCGGATTCGGAGCCTGGAGCGCGCCCAAGCGGGTAGCGCCCCTGCCGATATCTGTCGCTCCGGCCATCACGGCCCAGCCGCAGAGCGCGACGATCGTCGACGGCGGTGCGGCATCGTTCACCGTGGCCGCATCTGGCACGGCTCCGCTGAGCTTCGAATGGAGCCGGAACGGAACCCCGCTGGTCGACGGCCCCGGTGTGGCTGGCAGTCGATCCGCGACGCTCAACCTCACGAACGCGGGCGCACCGCAGGCGGGCGCGTACCGGGTCCAGGTCACCAATGCCGTCGGCACCGTCACCAGCAGTGACGCCGTGCTGACCGTGACGCCACCCCCGCCGCCGGCTCCGGCGGCGTTGACGTTGGCTGGTGGTGTGGACAATGCGACGGTGGGGGTTGCGACGTCGGGGGCGCAGTCGTGGGTTGCTCAGACGGCTGTGTCTCATGATGGTGTCGACGCGGTGCGGAGTGGTGCGGTTGGGCACGGTCAGTCGACGACGTTGTCGGCGACGGTGACGGGTCCGGCGACGGTGTCGTTCTGGTGGAAGGCCGAGTCGGAGGCTTCGTTCGATTTCTTGAATGTGGATGTGGATGGTGTGGCACCGTTCGCGGGGATCTCGGGGAACGTGGATTGGCAGCAGAAGACCATCGTGTTGCCGGCTGGTGCGCACACGATCCGTTGGGTGTATTCGAAGGACGGGTCGGTGTCGGTCGGCCAGGACGCGGGGTGGGTTGATCAGATCACTGTCGGGGCCGCCGCCCCCCCGCCGCCGGCTCCGGCGGCGTTGACGTTGGCTGGTGGTGTGGACAATGCGACGGTGGGGGTTGCGACGTCGGGGGCGCAGTCGTGGGTTGCTCAGACGGCTGTGTCTCATGATGGTGTCGACGCGGTGCGGAGTGGTGCGGTTGGGCACGGTCAGTCGACGACGTTGTCGGCGACGGTGACGGGTCCGGCGACGGTGTCGTTCTGGTGGAAGGCCGAGTCGGAGGCTTCGTTCGATTTCTTGAATGTGGATGTGGATGGTGTGGCACCGTTCGCGGGGATCTCGGGGAACGTGGATTGGCAGCAGAAGACCATCGTGTTGCCGGCTGGTGCGCACACGATCCGTTGGGTGTATTCGAAGGACGGGTCGGTGTCGGTCGGCCAGGACGCCGGGTGGGTTGATCAGATCACTGTCGGGGCCGCCGCCCCCCCGCCGCCGGCTCCGGCGGCGTTGACGTTGGCTGGTGGTGTGGACAATGCGACGGTGGGGGTTGCGACGTCGGGGGCGCAGTCGTGGGTTGCTCAGACGGCTGTGTCTCATGATGGTGTCGACGCGGTGCGGAGTGGTGCGGTTGGGCACGGTCAGTCGACGACGTTGTCGGCGACGGTGACGGGTCCGGCGACGGTGTCGTTCTGGTGGAAGGCCGAGTCGGAGGCTTCGTTCGATTTCTTGAATGTGGATGTGGATGGTGTGGCACCGTTCGCGGGGATCTCGGGGAACGTGGATTGGCAGCAGAAGACCATCGTGTTGCCGGCTGGTGCGCACACGATCCGTTGGGTGTATTCGAAGGACGGGTCGGTGTCGGTCGGCCAGGACGCGGGGTGGGTTGATCAGATCACTGTCGGGGCCGCCGCCCCCCCGCCGCCGGCTCCCTGAGGCCGGGCGGCTCGGCGCCCCGTATCTGCCGATGCGTGCATCTCCGACTGCTCGCTCATCCGAGCAGATATGGGATCACTGCGACAACACATCGGTTGTCCGCAGTGATCGCACGAGGTCAAGCCGAGGGGCCCCGGCCGGGCGCAGCAAGGTTGGGGAGGCGCAGCACTCGGGCTGCCCGTCGCCGGCCAACAGATGGGCGTGGGGGTTCGAGTCGGTGGGCCGACCCGAACGGCCCCATACCGGTGACTTCGGCTCGTGACCTGACCAAAGGCAGTTCGACTTGGGGGGGTCGCTTCTCCACTTCTCTTCCGATTCGGCTGGGGGCAGACGCGTTTCGACGGATCGCCGCCGCCGGAGCGGACAACATGACACTCTGAACGCAGGACCAGTGCGTGGAGGCCACAGTGACTGTTGGTGAATCGATGCTGGAGATGGTCGGAAACACTCCTGTGGTGAAGTTGGCCCACGTGGTGCCTGAGGGCGCCGCCGATGTGTTCGTGAAGCTGGAGTGGTTCAACCCGACGGGCTTGTACAAGGACCTGGAGGGGCCGAGAACTCGTGCGCGGTCGCGGGTCCGCGGTTGTAGCTGATTCGGTGCGCTCGGTCTCGGGGCTGCGGGCGCGGCGAAGCTGAGGGTCGCGCGGTAGGGGTTGGCCGTTGGTGGGTGTTTCAGGCTGCGGTGCGGTACTCGTTGATGAGTCCGCCGCAGGTGGTGTGTCGTCGGATCGGATGGCCTGGCCCGATCGAGACGACATGGCTGTGGTCGTCGGATGCTCGCTGCCCGAGGCCTCGATGCGGCCGATGTTGGTCGTAGCGCGCGAGGTATTCGGCGAGCAGTGCCCGGAGGTAGGGGTCGGACCAGGGCGTGGTGTCGGCTTTTCGGCCGCTCCGTTTCCCTGGCCGCCCTCCGGACCGGACGTGCGACTTCCACCGCATCCGGCTCTTCACCAGACCCGTCGGGTGACGGTGCTCGAACCAGTCTGCGAGGTGGGGATCGTGTGGCTCGAGCGGGTAGGCGGTGGAGTAGGCCGCAGCGGCCTGGGCGGGTGTCGCGAATTTCGATCTTGGCCATAGCGACCTGATGTCGGGTAGGTCGGATGCCCGCGCCGCGTGGACCTTCATGAGGAACGCCTGGTCGACCGGAGCCCCGATGACCTCGAGCCGGTCGTCCGCCCATATCAGCTCGCCTCTGGCCGGGTCGAAGCCGTGAGGTACGAACGGTGCGGCGCTGTCATTGATCCATTGCGGTGCCAGGTCGTGTCGGGTCGCGACCGTCTCGACTGCCGCCTGGAGGACCTCATCGATGGGTGATGCGCTGTCGATGTCTCGGGTTGCGTCTCGGAGGCCGAGCCAGGCGAGCAGGGCACCTCCGACGACGACGAGCCGCCGGCGTGTCCCGTCATCGGGGAGTTCGCGTGCGACCTCCTGCAGATATGTGAGCAAGGTTTCGCCGTCGAGCGTTCGCTGTTCAGACACCGACGGTCGACTTCGATCGGAAGAGGCTCTCGGTGTCGATCATGACGCCACGGCTCGCGAGTTGGGCGGGGACGGGCCTGCTTCGCCGAGTTGGGGGAGTGAAGGGAACATCGAGCCCAGGAACCGCCTCGGTCCAGGACGGACGCAGCAGGCCGGCATCGTCTGCGAGTTTCTCGGCGACTCCGGCGAGAAGCGCGTCAATGACGAGGTCGCCCGCCGGGGGTGGTGGCAGATAGATGGCTTCGGGGATCAGTTCGGGGTGCAGGGCGAGCTCATCGAGGAGTGTTCGCCAGTCGGTCCAGTGCAACTCGGGCGCGCTCGTCGCTGATCCGCCGGGTGACCAGGAGGACGCGAGGTCGGCGAGCAGCGGCCGTCGAGACCGAGTGGAGCGGATCGCAACGAGCTCGAAGCCGCACGAGCGCAGCAGTCGCTTCATCGTCGAGAACGTCGGGTCCGTCGAATGCGCCTCGATCCGTGTGATCGTCGAGGCAGCGACACCGGCGTCTGACGCCAGCGACCGATACGAGCGCCCTGAAGAACGCTTGGCGTTCGAGATGAGCGTCGCCGCGTCCATGCGTGTAAGCATACATGCACACGGACTGGACGGAGTGAAACGATTCGAGCTTGGTGGAGGCCCTCGTCCATCTCGCGGATATCCCGCGGCCGCCCCGGTCCGCTCCGTTCGCCGGCGTTCGCCCCGTCGGACAATGCGCGGAATTCCGCCCGTGGAGGTTCGTCAGGGTTCGTTGCCACCACCTTCTCGGTCCCTCTCAAGGTGGCGGCACGGGTTCGAATCCCGTTGGGGGTGCTCCTGAAACCGTTGGTATTGCAGAGTTCTCGGCGGTTCGCCGTCAGGGATACCCTGATCTCATCCCGCGCTCATCCCACGGGCGTCGCGAGGTGGACTGGGTCGGCCGACGACAAAACGCCCGATTCTGCAGGGTTCTCGCGCCTCCGTGCCGCCACCTTTTCGAGGTGGCGGCAGAAAGCAACGCGGACGGCCGTTCCGGAGCGGGCTGACGTCGCGTGTGGGCTGGGGTTGCCACATGCACGGGAGGCTGCCGACTATCGCGCTGCCTCGAAACACCTGCGATCGTGGGGCGGATGAGTATTCGATGCCCCCTCACGCAGTGCCAGGCACTCGGATCAGGCGCTGCGGTCGACTTGCGCATTGACCACTTGCCAGGGGATCGGTCTCAGTCCGGCTCAGCGCGCTCGAGCAGGGCACGAACCGCGGATTCGAGCGCAGCGAGCTCGTTCTCGACCACGTCGACGACGATCGCGTGGTCCGTGTCGAAGTAGTGATGAGCGAGGTGGTCACGCATCCGAGCGATCGCTCCCCACGGGACCATCGGCTCGGTGTCGAGAAGACCCGAATCGATTCCCCTCACGGCCTCGCCGATCTCGATCAACCGGACTCGAACCGCGTCATAGATCAGACCCTGGGACATGTCGCCGTGCGTCAGGTGATCGTTGATCGCCTCGATCGCGGCAAGGATGTCAGACAATCGAATGGCGTCCCGACGGCTCACAGAGCAACGGCCTCGGCGAGCACCTCATCGCGCAGCCCCTTGCGCAAGCTCTGTGGCGTGCCGATGTCCACCGAAACTCCGAGGGCCGCCTCGAGGTCAGCCCCGAGCGCGAGCAATTCGAATGGGCGGGTACCCGGCTCGAACTCGACCAGGAAGTCGAGGTCACTGCCAGGACGGTCCTCGCCACGAACCGCCGAACCGAACAGGGCGATCGACCGACCGTGGTGTTGAGCCACGATTGCCTTGATCTCCTCGCGGCGAGCCTCGACAAGCTCTCGCAAAGGTGTCGTACCGACGTCGGTCATGAACAACAGCGTACGAGCTGTCAGCTGCCCTCAGCGAAGCAGAAACCCGCGAAGGATGAGCGGCCGCACCGATGAGGGGTGGTGGGCGCGTGGGCCCGGTTCGAGAACATTGCTACCGGGTTGGCGCTGACGCTCAGCCACATCGGCCGCCTCCTGCTCTGGTACCGGCGGTGGCCTTCATGAAGGTCGCCTCCTAATGGTTGACCCCGGCGAGATGCCCGGGGAGCGCCGTCATGCTCACCTAGACCGGGGAGGGGGGGGGTCACGTGTTTGCGCCGGATCTAGGCCTGGTCTCATCTCGCGGATGTCTCGCGGCCGCTCCGGTTCGCTCCGTCCGCCGGCGTTCGCTCTCGCGGAAGGCGCCCGGAATTCCGCCCGTGTGGGTTCGTCACGGTTCGGTGCCGCCACCTTCTGGGTCCCTCTCAAGGTGGCGGCACGGGTTCGAATCCCGTTGGGGGTGCTCCTGAAACCCTAGGTATTGCAGGGTTCTCGACGATCGACCGTCAGGGACGCCCTGATCTCATCTCGCGGATATCCCGCGGGCGTCGCGAGATGAACCGCCTCGCCTGCTAGCGAGATCCCCGATTTTGCAGGGTTCCTGAGCTGTCGTGCCGCCACCTTTTCGAGGAGGCGGCACCGCTCATCGAGGACAGCTGTACCGGAGCGAACGCTCGGAGCGTGTGGTTGGGTTTCTCGAGTCTCACACTCACCAGCCTGCGTCGAACGCGGCGAGATTCAGAGTCTCTCGTCTGTGCGCCAGAGAAGCCCGGAATTCCGGGCCGGATGGACTTGTGACACCTTCAGTCCCACCGGACCACTCGTGGAAGACCCTCGCGGCGGTACCAGCGAGTGGGACCGCCTTGTTCACCGCGCCGTGCCGGTCTGGGACCCACCAGCGGCACCGGAGCAAACCCGCGGCCCCGACGAGCGGGTTGGCCAACGGCGTTCACGCATCGGCCGACGCGCCCGACACCTCCTCCTCGAACTCCTCGACGCGTCAACGGCGCTGCGGTGGTTCTGCAGGTCAGTCCTGGCTGAGGGCCAGACTCGTCAACAGGACCTGGCGTCCGCTGATCTCGCCGTTGAGGTTGCGGTCGGTGTCCTCTGGCAGGACCCTGAACGAGGCAGAGCCGTGATAGCCGGCGTACTTGCCGCCGCGGACCTGAAGCGAGATTTCGCCCTCGAGGTTGCTCTCCGGAAGGATCCGCACGTTCACCGTCGCCGAGGCGGTGTCGCCGTCGTCCCATGTGATGCTTGCGCTGCCCGTCAGAGTCGAGCCGCTAAAGATGAGGTCCTCCCAGTCCACCTCGCCGGTTGGACCCACGTTGAGGGCGTCGAGCCGCACGGATCGCGACGCCGTTTCGGCTTCGCCGAGCCCGGTGGAGACCACCGCCTTGCAGCGGATCCACGCCGAGGGTTCGGTGAGGGCGACGACGACCGGCAACATCACCTCCGAGTTGATGGGCGGCTCAATGCTCACGTGGCCCTGACCTTCGCCTGTGCACTCAAGTCTCTCGCTCGGGGCTTCGGTGCGCGGTGTGGACGCAGGGGAAGGGACAGACAGGGTGGCGGGGGCGAGGAGGAACGCGACGATGCCTGCGAGGGCCGTAACCGCAAGCGCAGCGATGGCTGCTCTGCGCAGCTGGCGGCGCGGTCGGCGACGGATCGTTCGCGACCACTCGGCGATGCGGGTCGGCCGCCGGGCGGGATTGCTCTCGAGGAGACACGCAAGGTTGCGGGAGATGGGACCGGCCGATCGGTGTTCGGTCTGCTCCAGGGCCGCGGCAAGTCGCTCTCTCGCCGCCTCAGCCCCGTCGAGCGGAGGTGGTTCGCTCACGATGAGCCAGTGGGCGACAGCGCCCAGACCCCACACGTCGGCGGGTTTGCCGATCGAGTCGGTGCGGCTGGACAGGACTTCGGGGGCGCGCCACATGAAGGTGCCGATGCCCTGGGTCATGTCGGTGCCGTCGACGGGGCGGGCGACGCCGAAGTCCAACAGGACGGCGGTGCCGTCGTGGCGGATGCGGACGTTCGACGGCTTGACGTCGCGGTGGACGAGCCCGTCGAGTGCGTCGTGGGTTCGGTGGTTGTGGAGGTGGTCGAGCGCGGCGGCCAGCTCGGCGATCCAGCGGAGTTTCTGGTCGATGGTGGCGTCGTCGGCGGCGTCGGTGAGGGGCTTGCCGTCGATCCATGCTGCGACCGAGTAGGGAACGTCGAAGTCGGCGGCGTCGTCGGCGGTGCCGTCGCCGAGGGGGCAGCCGAGGAATGTCTCGATCTGCTCCAGCAGGTTCGGATGCCGCACCCCCTCCAGCAGGGAAGCGCGTTCGGCCAGCCGGGGGAAGTCGGCAAGGGGCGTGTTGGTGAGCACCTTGAGGGCAACGGTCTCACCGGTGAGGGTTCGACGGGCGCGGTAGACGAGCCCTTCGCCTCCGGCCGCGACCTGGTCGAGGTCGGACACCTCGACCCGATAGCGGGCCGGGTCTTCCGGCGGTCCTGCGTACAGCGCGTCGGTGCTCATGATCACATCAGACGGTGCAGCGGGATCGCCTTCGCGACCGCGACGCGTTCGTCGGCGACATCAGGCATCGGGACGGCGGTACCGATGAGCTTCGAACAGACGCCCTAGAGGCCATCGCCGATGGGGTTCGCCCGGACGTCGACGGCCTTGCCGACCTTGCGATGGGTGACCGATTCGGCGGCCAGGATGGTGCGGTCATCGCAGATCGCCACGTCGATCGGCCAGGTTCGTGTCTGGCTGTGTGCGACGATCCCGAAGGTCGCGCCCGCGGAGCAGCACCAGTTCTTGGCACCCACCATCATGGGCGGCTGCCCCACCGCCGAGATCTCCAGCGCGGAGCGGCCCGCAGCCTCGCTGGCCGACGCCCATGGATGACCGAGAGCAGGAAGACATCAGCCCGCTCGCCGGGCTCGGCGGCGGCGTGCTGTCGGGCGCCGCGCTCGGCAGAGCCGTCCCCGTGCAAGTCGTAGGGACCTTCGTCGAGCTGCCGCCCGACACTTCGGGTGCACGCCAGAGGTCGGTGCCGAAGCCCTGCGTCATGTCGGTCTGTTCGACAGGGCGTGCGACGCCGAAGTCGAGCTGAACGGCGGTGCTGTCGCGGCCAACGCGTGCGTTCGAGGGCTTCACGTCGCGGTGCACGATCCCGTGGGGTGTGGCGTCGCTGCGGACGCCGTGCAGGAATGCCAACGCGTCAGCGATGTCGGCTACCCATGCGAGCTTCGTCCGACCGGACGCGTCGTCGGCGGCCTCCAAGAGCGGCTGCCCCTCGGTCCACTCGGCGACGGAGAATGGCACATCGAAATCGTTGCTCGAGGCCTCATCATCGGGCTCATCTGTGAGGGCGGCGCCGACGGACGTTTCGATCTTTTCCATCAAGTTCGGATGGTGGAGCACCTCGAACGCGCGGGCACGTTCCGCGACGCGCTCGAAGTCCGTGAGAGACGTGCCGGTGAGGAGCTTCAGGGCGACGAGTCGGCCAGTCGCGTTGTGGTGTGCCTGGTCGACGAGCCCTTCACCGCCGGCTTCCACCTGCTCGAGCGCGGTCGCGCTGACCCAGTATCGGGTCGGGTCGTCAGCGGGCCCGGTGCAGTAGCGCGTGGCCGTCGTCGGATCGGTGGCGGCCATCACAGGAGCCGGTGGAGCCGGATCGCTTCGACGACGGCGACACGCTTGTCCGCCACGTCGGGCATCGGAACGCTGGCGGCGAACAGCGCTGACCACACCGTGTAGAGAACCTCGCCGCGGAGTTCGGGTGGCACCCGAGTGCTTCGGCCACCTCGCGGTGGGTCGCCGGTTCGACACGTCCGCGCTTCATCGGGGCCATGTAGGCGTCGATGATCCGACGTTGGGCATCGGTGAGCGGTAGTTCATGCGTCCGCGTGGGCTCGTCGGTGCAGGACACGGCGACCGGGGAGCTGGCGGTGCGGACCGCGACATCCACCGGCCAGGTTCGGGTCTGGCCATGGACCACGATCCGGAAGGCCGGCTCGGCCGGGCAGAAGCCGTCGCCCGCACCCACCATGAAAGGCGGTCGTCCGGGCGCCAGGATCTCGAGAGCCGACCGACCGACGGCATCGGGTGCGTGCACGTACACGTTCCCACCGGCGACCACGAGCCGGCCGGCCACGCGGGGAACGCCGAGGTCGGCCACCGGGGCGTAGCCGAAGCGAATGGGGCAGGTGCCGGCCCGACCGAACTCGGTAGGTCCGTCGCCGTCGTGGAGCACGAGGGACTCCGTTCCGTGGGGCGCCTCGTACGTCACGCCGGCCCGTTCGATCGCCCGCTCGGCCAAGGACACGCCGACAGCGTAGTGACATCGGTCACTCGATGGAACCGGCAGCCCTGCCGGTTTCCCGGCTGGCGCCCAACCCTCACTCTGGGGGCATCCACCGACGCCCGACGTCCCGTCGGCCGCCAAACCCCGAGGGGGAACCCATGAAACTCAAGTTCCTGAGTCTGCTCGCCGCCGGCCTCGTCGCCGCGTCGATCTCCGGATGCACTCCGCCGCCGCCCCCCGGCACGATCGTCTGCGATGGAGGGTCGGGGTTCCTCGAGGTCTCGCCCGCGGTGAACCCTGTCGAACAGCCGGTCACCTACACCCTCGATGGACCGTCAACCACCGCCACCTGCTCGGACGGCACGGGGACCGGCATCACCAGCGCCCGGCTCGACTCGCTGGCCGTCACCTTCCCGTCGCTCAGCTGCTTCGTGGCCCTGGGCACCCGGGGCTCCGGACCGGCTGTCATCGCCTGGTCGGATGGGACGACCTCGGAGGTCACTGCCACCGCCACACTCGAGGCGGCCTATGGCGGCACCCTCGACCTGGAGGTCACGTCGGGCCACTTCGCCGGCGCACGCGGCTCGGCACAGTTCGTCGCTCTGCCCGAGGAGGGCAGCTGCTTCGGCGGTGGTATCACCCGCGAGTCGGTGTCGATCGGTGAGATCCTCGTGGTCGAAGGCTGACCAGGCCGGCCGAGCCGCCTCGGCTGTTGCGGGCGAGGTGGCTCGGCTCTCGTCGGGACGTCCCGCTGACGTCCACGTCATGTACCACCAGCAAGGAGTCCAGTCGTGTCTGACCTGTCGAGTGAGGATGCCCACGATCTGGTGCGGGCGATCGCCCAGCTCACGTCGATGGCGAATCGGGTGCTACCGCCGGCGGGCTCGGCGCTGACCCGACGCCTCCAAGCGCACTTGGGCCTCGATGAAGCGGTCCCCAACACGGCAGCCATCTTCGAGGTCATCGAAACTGCGAACCTGCAGCTGGCGTTCAACGAGCTCCGGGGCGCCGTCCCGGTGTGGGAGGAGCACGGCCTGTCCTCCGACATCAGCCACTACTCGGGGGTGTCGCTTCCTGGTCTGGTGGAGGGCACCTGGCATGGGCCGGGCGAGAGTTCCCGCCAGTTCGTGTCGATCGAGGTCAGCGCAACCGAGTCGATCCGGTGTCTGCGAGCCGGTGTCATCCTCACCGAGATCGACGAAGTGCCGGTCGCGGCGATGGTGTTCGAACGGCAGAATCATCCCGCGGGGTTGGTGTTCGAGGTCGTGGCGGCGACCCAGGACGCAGCCGATTCGTTCCTCGGTCGGGTGCGTGAACTGATGGCGGTCAACAACGTGTTGCGGGGAAAGGTGATGGCGTTCTCGTTCGGCGAGTACGGGCAGTTCGGTCTGTCGTTCAGCTCGGTGCCCGACGTGTCCCGCGAACAGGTGATCCTGCCGGGTTGGCAGCTCGACGCCATCGAGGAGCACGCGTTCGGCATCACCGAGGTCGTCGACCGGCTGGTTGCAGCCGGCCAGCATCTCAAGCGCGGTCTCCTGCTCTTCGGGCCGCCCGGCACCGGCAAGACCCACACCCTGTCGTACCTGATCGGACAGATGACCGGACGAACCACCATCATCCTGTCCGGTGCGTCGGTCGGTGCAGTCGGCCAGGCCGGCACGCTCGCCCGGAAGCTGGCCCCCGCCACGATCGTGATCGAGGACGTCGACCTGATCGGCATGGACCGCGGCCTGCCCGGCGGCGAGCACAACCCGCTGCTCTTCCAGCTCCTCAACGAGATGGACGGCCTTCAGGCCGACGACGACGTGCTGTTCATCCTCACCACCAACCGCGCCGACCTCCTCGAGCCGGCGCTCGCAGCCCGACCGGGCCGCATCGACCAGGCGATCGAGATCGGGCTGCCCGACGCCGCGGGCCGGCGCGCCCTGTTCGAGCTCTACCTCCACGACGACCTCGACGATGACACCATGGACGTCGCCGTGGCCGGCTCGGCGGGAGCGGCCGCAGCGTTCATCAAGGAGCTCGCCCGGCGCGCCACCCTGCGCTCGATCCGCACCGACACCACCCTCGCCGACGCCCTCCGCCACACGATCACCCACATGAACGCGACGTCCACCCCGCTGCTACGACGCTCCCTCGCGGCGGCTCAACCCGCGCGGCGCTCAGAGGAAGCCGAATGAAGGAGCTCGCGTCACCACCGAAGTGGAATGCGATCTCTACGCT
This sequence comes from uncultured Microthrixaceae bacterium, assembly GCA_963700425.1. Classification (GTDB taxonomy): domain Bacteria; phylum Actinomycetota; class Acidimicrobiia; order Acidimicrobiales; family Microtrichaceae; genus CAVOXO01. The sequence goes on from CAVOXO010000003.1 coordinate 653,697, forward strand.
GATGGATCCACCGATGCGGGATCGTCGCGGGGGATCGCCGTCATGGACACCACACCGAGGAGGACCGAGATGGCTGACCCGACACCGACGAAAGCCCTTCTGACCATCGCGGCGTTCGCATCGATGGGCGCCGGGGCCGTTCACGCCAGCGCGATGGGCGCCCACGCGGAGCACGCGCAGGTGGTGCGAGTGTTCGGTGTTCTCGCGGTTCTTCAACTCGCCTGGGGAGCCGCGGCACTGGCCCGGCCGTCGCGCCGGTCCTCGGTTGTGGGCGTGATCATCAACGGTGGCGCATTCGCCGGCTGGGCGATGGCCAAGACCTCGGGGATCTCCATCGTGGACGGACTCGGGATCGCCGAGCCGATCCAGTGGGCCGACGGTGCGTGCGCGGCTCTCGCTCTCGTCGCCGCTCTGGCGTGCGTCGCCGCGGCGGTGGGCCGGTCAACGCTCCCCGGATCGATGCCGGCAGGCCGGTCGCGGCCGGCGATCCGCACCGCCGGACGCGCTGTCACGGTCGCGACGCTGCTGATCGGGTCACTCACCGTCACCGCCATGAGCGCAGCCGCGACCCACGAGCACGGCGACTCCCACCTCACCGCGGCGACCGACCATTCGGCCCCACACAACCACGAAGGTTCCCGAGAGCCCGGGGCGGGCGAGTCCGCCGCTGTCGTTGCACCGACCCCCTACGACCCGACGAAACCGATCGATCTCGGCGGCGTCGAAGGAGTGACGCCCCAACAGCAGGCGCGGGCAGAGAACCTGGTGGCGGTCGTCCTGGCGAGACTCCCACAGTTCGCGGACTCCACCACGTTGTCGCAGAAGGGGTTCGAGAGCATCGGGGACGCTGCAACCGGGTTCGAGCACTTCGTCAACTGGTCGTACATGAACGACGGGCACGAGCTCGACCCCGACCATCCGGAGTCGGTCGTGTTCGAGGTGACCGGCTCCACCAAAACGCTCGTGTCGGCGATGTTCTTCGCGGAAGGCGGCGTGTCGCTGGACAACGTTCCCGACATCGGCGGGAAACTCACCCAATGGCACGTGCACAACGACCTGTGCTTCAGCGACGCCGACCCACCACGGGTGGCAGGGATCACCGACCAGGCCGGCAACTGCGCGCCGGGAACCCGGGCCCTGGCCCCTCCGGTCCCCATGATCCACGTATGGATACGCAGTCACCGATGCGGACCGTTCGCCGCGCTCGACGGGATCAGCGCAGGCCAGGTCAGAGCAGGCGAGACCGCCCAGTGCGACCACGCGCACGGCGTCGGCGACTGAGCGGACCGCCACCGAACCCACCCCCGCCACACCGCCACCTGGGACTCAACTGCGGGCCGCCGCGGGATGGAGCGTCTCGCGGCTCGCGAGACGCCCGATTCTGCGGGGTTCTCGAGCCTCCGTACCACCACCTTCTCGAGGCGGTGGTACCAGCACGCGCCACGACCGCCAACCAGACCGACAGCGGGCCCGGGGCACGTGAACATGCGTCCGGCGGTGCCTCCCGACACCTCGGATCAGCGGTCACCTCGCGCAGCAGCCCCGTGGAAGATACTGAGGTGAAGTATGAAACCGATCGTGACACTCACCCTGAACCCGAGCATCGATGCCGCGTGTCAGGCAGAGACGGTGCAACCGATCCACAAGATCCGCACGTTCGAGGAGCGGTTCGATGCAGGCGGCGGCGGCATCAACGTCGCTCGCGTGATTCGCGAGCTCGGCGGTGATGCGCTCACGGTCTACTTCGCCGGCGGCATCACCGGCAGCGCGCTGAACGAGATGGTCGAGGCGATCGGCCTTCCGCTGTAGGTCGATCCCGATCGCAGGTATGACCCGTATCAGCAATGTCGTCTATGAGCGTTCGTCGGGCCTCGAGTACCGCTTCGTGCCCTCGGGGCCACACCTCGACCGGAGCGAGCTCGACAGGCTGCCTGGCCGAGATCGCGACACTGGGCGCGGATTATGTCGTCGTGAGCGGGAGCGTGCCATCGAGCGTCTCGTCGGATTTCTACGTCGAGGTCGGCAAGGTCGTGACGAGGGCGGGCGGGCGGCTTGTTCTGGACACGTCGGGGGAAGCCCTGCATCGCACGTTGGCGCAGGGGGTCTACCTGGTGAAGCCCAACCTTCGGGAGCTCGAGAGTCTCGCCGGCCGCCCGCTGTCGTCGCCGGACGAGCAGGCGGCGGCGGCGCAGGAGTTGGTGGCGGCGGGCAACGCGGAGATCGTCACGGTGAGCCTTGGTGCGGAGGGCGCCCTGCTGGCGACCGCAGCGGGGTGCCGACGGCTCAGGGGACCTCAGGTCGAGGTGAAGAGCGCGGTCGGCGCGGGCGACAGTTTCGTCGGCGCCATGACCTTGGGGCTGGCGCAGGGACGCCCGCCTGAGGGCGCCTTCGCCCTTGCCGTGGCCACAGGCACGGCGACGGTGCTGACCATGGGGACTGAGCTGTGTCGTCGCGCAGATGTTGAACGTATCTATCAGCGCCTGCTGTCCGACCCAGGGACCGCGGGCCGTGCCTGACGCCCGCCACCAGCGGCCGACCACGTCCGAGCCGTCCGATCCCGAGCATCGGACGCCACTCGACGTCTCCGCACTCGGACTCGACGCGTTCCTGTTCGATCTCGACGGTGTCGTGACCCGGACCGCGAGCCTGCACGCACAGGCGTGGCGGCGGCTCTTCGACGAGTTCCTCGCCGAGCGGACGCCGGGGGGCGGCTACACGCCGTTTCGCATGCCTGCAGACTATTTCGACCACGTCGACGGCAAGCCGCGCTATGAGGGCGTGCGTTCGTTCCTCCGTTCTCGGGGCATCGACCTGCCGTTCGGAGATCCGTCGGACGCACCAGGCGGGGAGACGATCTGTGGTGTGGGGAACCGCAAGAATCGCCTGTTCCAGCGGGTACTCGAAGACCACGGCGTTGAGGTGTTCGAAGGCGCGCGTGGCGTTCATCAGGCAGCTGCGGGCAGACGGAATCGAGACAGCGTGCGTGTCCTCGTCGAAGAACTGCCGCCCGGTGCTCGAACGGGCGCAACTCACCGAGGTTTTCGATCTGATCTTCGATGGCAATGACCTCGAGCGTGAGGGACTGCGAGGCAAGCCGAACCCGGACTGCTTCGTCAGGTCCGCGGAACTCCTCGGAGTCGAGCCGAGCAGGGCTGCGGTCGTCGAGGACGCTCTCGTCGGCGTCGCGGCCGGCCGATCAGGACGATTCCGGCTGGTGATCGGTGTCGACCGAGGGGCCGGTCGGGAAGCGCTCCTTCGAGCCGGCGCGGACCTGGTGGTATCCGATCTCTCGGATCTCGCCGTCGACCGGGCGCGACGATGAGCCCTCGGCGCGAACGTGTCCGAACCCCTCGGGCCGTCACGCACACGTCTTAGGGTGGACCAGTGCTACGGAGACGCCTCATTCCGCCTCGGGACATCTTTCCGATCGAGCCGTGGCGCCTCGAGACCACCCGCTTCGATCCTGAGGTCCTGTCGGAACTGCTCGGTCCGAGCGAGACCGCCTTTGCTCTGTCGAACGGCTACCTCGGCATGCGGGGCAGCCACGAAGAGGGACGCCCGGTCAGCGAACCGGGCACGTTTCTCAACGGATTCTACGAGCACCGACCGATCGTCTACGGGGAGAGCGCGTATGGCTTCCCGAAGGTCGGCCAGACCATGCTCAACTGCCCGGACGGCACGATCATCAGGCTCTACGTGGACGATGAACCGTTTGATCTGGAACGGTCAGAACTGGTCTCCTACAACCGCCGGCTCGACATGCAGGACGCAACGCTGCGGCGCGAGGTCGTCTTCGTCACGCCGATGGGCAAGCGGATCCGGCTGTCGAGCTGCCGCCTGATCTCGTTCCACGACCGTCATCTGGCGGCCATTCGCTACGAGGTGGTCGCTGAGGATGCGGATGTGGAGTTCATCATCTCGTCAGAGATCGTCAACCGGCAGAATCTTCCCGTCGACACGTCCGATCCTCGGATGGCGCAAGGGTTCGAGGGCCGGGTGCTGCGTCCGCACGGACAGGTGGCCGAAGGTCTTCGTGCCGTTCTCAGCTTCACGACCCAGAGCTCCGAGCTCGCACTCGGCTGCGGGATGGACCACGCGATAGAGACGGAGTGCGCGGTCGAGGCCGATGGACGGGGAGGGGATGATGTCGCCGCGGTCGTCTTCCGGGTTCGGGGCGAAGCTGGCAAGCCGATCCGGATCGTGAAGTTCTTGAGCTACCACTACGGCTCGAACACGACGCCCGAGGAGGTCCGCTCCCAGACGGCATGGACGTTGGACCGGGCGTTGGAGGAGGGCTTCGATGCGATCCTCGAACGACAACGAGTCCATGTCCAGACGTTCTGGGAGCATGCGGACGTTCAGGTGGATGGTGGCACGACGCCGGAGAAGCAACAGGTCATTCGCTGGAACCTGTTCCAGCTACTGCAGGCGTCGGCGCGCGCTGAGGGGCACGGCATCGGCGCCCGCGGCCTGACGGGGCAGACCTACGAGGGTCACTATTTCTGGGACACCGAGATCTATGTTCTGCCCTTCTTGGTCTTCACCAACCCCAGAATGGCGCGCAGCATTCTCAAGCATCGCTACGACCACCTGGACAAGGCGCGGGAGCGGGCACGCGAACTCGGTCATCCCGGTGCCACCTTCCCGTGGCGCACCATCAACGGTTATGAGGCTTCAGCCTATTACGCCGCTGGGACCGCCCAGTATCACATAAATGCCGACATCATCTACGCCATGCGCAAGTATGTTGACGTCACGGGCGACATCGACTTCCTGCACCGTTACGGCGCCGAGATGTTGGTCGAGACCGCTCGATTCTGGGTCGATCTGGGTGGTTTCTCAGATCGAGGTGGCAGGCGCTTTGTCATCAACGGAGTCACCGGCCCGGACGAATACACGGCGGTGGTGAACAACAACTATTTCACGAATCTCATGGCACAAGAGAATCTTCGCTACGCGGCGACGACTCTAGGGGCACTCCAGCAAGATCGTCCCGACATCTTCTCTACGCTCCAGAGCCGGACAGGGATTGAGGATGAGGAGGTTGATGCGTGGGAAGAGGCGGCTGCGCTCATGTATTTGCCGGTGGATGAGGTACTTGGCATTCATCCACAGGACGACAGCTTTCTCGACAAGGAGATGTGGGACTTCGCTGGTACGCCCGAGGAGAAATACCCGCTTCTGCTGCACTATCATCCGCTGAACCTGTACCGACATCAGGTCATCAAGCAGGCTGATACGATCCTTGCGTTGTTCTTGCTGGGCGACCAGTTCAGCCTGGAGGAGAAGAAGCGGAATTTCGACTACTACGATCCGATCACCACTCACGACTCGTCGTTGTCGGTCTGCATACAGAGCATCGCAGCCGCCGAGATCGGTTACATGGAGAAGGCTCGCGAGTACTTCGATTTCGCCGTCGCGATGGATCTATCGGACGTCGGCGGGAACATGCTGCACGGCGCCCATATCGCTTCGATCGGCGGCAGCTGGATGTGCCTCGTGTACGGCTTCGGCGGCATGCGCGACCACGGCGGCAACATCACGTTTCGGCCGCGCCTGCCCGACGGGCTGGACCAGGCTTGGCTTTCCGGTTGACCGTACGCGGCAACCTCATCCAGGTCGAGGTCCGTCCGCACGAGACCTCGTACGCGCTCCGCGAGGGAGACGGATTGACCGTCACCCATGACGGCGAGGTGCTACAGCTGACGCCGCAAGCGCCGACCGCCACCCGGCCGAATGCAGAAGGGGCCTGAACGGCGTCGCTCTCCTTCTCTGCTCCGAAAGGTCTACGCGCCCATCAAGGTGTTCTCGAGATCGGCCTGGAGCCAGTGCACGAGGGCCCAGTCCTGGTCGTTGTCGTAGGGGTCGTCGAACTGTCCCGGTGAGCCGTCGATGGTGTCGGGCATCAGGTGGGCGCAGGTGGCTGTGCCGTCGGCTCGGAACGTCGACAGGTTTCCGGCGAGGATCGCGGCCGATCGGGCCCGGAGACGCGGTGAATCCGACAGCGTCGGGGTCGGCTGCGGCGAGCTGGGCGAAAGCGACGGCGGTGATCGTCGACCAGTAGTGGGCCATGGTGTCGCCCAGCTGCATCTCTTTTCCGAACCAGAAGCCATCCCAGTGCCGCACGGCGATGTCGTGCAGCCGGTGGTGTGGCTGACGACCCCCGAACGCCTCCAACAGCGGAAGGAGGCGGCGCGCCGCCGTGACGTAGCGGGTATCGCCGGTGACGATCCCGGTTTCGCTGAGGATCTGCACCGCGGGAGCCACGATCGACTGCTCATATGACACTTCGAACTCGGGGAAGCCCCGGCCGTTCTCTGCGATGCGATCGGCGTGGGCGATGAACAGATCGCGGATCCTTGCTTCCTCCTCGGCCAGCCGTGCGCTTGCGAGTTGGGACAGCCCCCAGCGGATCGGTAGCCCGATGGGATAGGAGTCCAGCCCGCCGTCGTCGTCGAACGCGTCGACGGTCTGAACGAAACGGCGCAATGCCTCGACGTCGCCGGTCAACTGCCATGCGGTCAGGTGCACCTGCATTCCCCACGCGGCGTTGTAGAGGCGAAGGGGACCGGCGTACCCGATCGTGTCGTGGACCACTCCTGTGGTGTCCTCTATCTCCCTTCGATAGAACGCGTAGAAACGGGTGAACGAGTCCGCCAGCGACGCAGTGGCATCGAAGCGTTCGTCCGCGGCCGCGAGCCCGACCAGAACCCCTGATCCGAGTCGTTCACGGGCTGCGTTGTGGTCGGGCCAACCCTCCTCGATGACGGTGGCGCCGGTCTCGTTGTCGTAGATCGCGGAACGCGCCGTCGTAGGGGCTCGACGGGTCACGGATCTGTTTGTTGTCGGTCAGGAACCGGAGTCGACCAGCAAGGAGGTCCTCGACGGGCGGGACTGCCACGACGACCACGCGTGCGGTCCGGTTGTCGTGGGTGGTGAACCCGACCTCGACCTCGCCGGGTTCCCCCAGGGGGATCGACGCCTGGGCCCCGTCGCTCTCGAGGAGCCGACCGTCGACACGGAACTCGCCGTCGATGGGAGACGCCGAGCCGATGGCCGAGACCTCGATCGTCTCGCCTGCGGTGACCACGTATCGGTCGGCCTCCACGCGGACCGTGTCGGACGCGATGGCGTCGCGGCGCGCCATGAAGTCGGCCCACCCCTGATGGCCGAGCACGTGCCAGCGCAGGGTCGTGGTGCCGGCCGCCTCGAGCTGCGACAGGTCGGGGTGCACGACGAGGCAACCCCGATCGTTCGACAACGTTCCGCCGAGGATCCCTTCGGGGGTGACCTCACGTTCGATGACGCTGTACCCATCGAGGGCGCCGCGATCGACGACGACACCGAGATGGGGCGGGGTGGCCCCCAAGCGGAGTGCGCAGACCCATGCGCCGTGTCCGTGTGGCCACAGATGCGACACCGATCGATCGGTGAGACTCACCGTGGCTCCGCCGGTCACGTCGTCGGGCAGAGGGACGCGAAGACCGAGACGTGCATCGCCGAGCCCGGCGTACTCCGGTGCGAGGCTCAGCTCGTACTCCTCGACCAGTCCGTCCCGAGTCGCCGAACGAGTTGCGCGAACCGTGAGCCCTGGAACGTCGGTGGTGTAGGTGACCGTGGCCCGCTCCGCGCCGACGACCTGGTCGTGGGGGATCGCCTCGGTGACCGCGTCTGGTCCGATGACCACCGGAACACCCCAACGACCGTGTTCTCCCACCCAGTTCATCGTCGCGCCGTCCAGCCGTATGGCGGCAACGTGGCCGTCGGGTCCGAACTCGGCGGCCAGCGGAACCGCCGGCGCGATCGTCGTGGGGGGCCGCGCGTCGATGTCGCCGCGCGGGCCGTCGACGCCCGAACCTTCGGAGTCCGAGGAGCAGCCGGCGAGGACCGCTCCCCCCGCAATTCCCAACAGCAGACCCCTCCGGCTAACCCGCACAGCCCGACCTCTGACGCCTGCCTGCACAGCGAGCGACACCGCCGAAGGACGCGAGGCCGGCAGATCGGTGCATCTCCCGCAACGATAGCGATCCGCACCCGAGGCGAGGCGCCGGCTTCGCCGATGCGGCCGCCGGCGGGTGCCATACTGATCGCTCTCGCCGCATGCCGGCGCCTGTGACAGGTGGTTCGAAACGAATGACCCTCCGCCTTGCCCTGCTCGTCGATGAGGGCTCGTCGCCCTCTCTGACAGGCCCACCAATACCGGGGTCGACAACGTCGGTACATGTTGCAGACGCCATGGAGACGCCGATGCAGCGAGGTTGGGACTCGGTGGGCGGATCGCAGGGAACGAGCCCGATGTCACGGTGGAGGATTCCGGGGACAACCTCGTGAGGGCATCCCCGGTCGACGATGACGGCAATGGCATCTCGGCGCGACGCCTCAGCGGAGGCGGCGCGCTCGCCCGATGAGCGAAGGGCCCAGCCGCCGCGAAGGCGCCGACTCCCATGTCTGGCGGGAGTCGGCCGCGATCGGCCTCTACCTCGCGATCGTGCTGCTCGCGGTGCATCTCGGCCTGGGCGGTGATCGTCGGGCCGGCGAGGATCTTCGGCTGATGTTGGGTACGTCCCTCGGGCTGGGGGTCGCCCACATCTTCGCCTTCAGCGTCACCGCGATGTTGGCGTCCGGCGGCAAGTTCGCCGCGCGGGACCGCGCTGCGTTCGTCGCCATTGCCCTCACGGTCGTCGCCATCGCGGTGCTCGAGTCGGTTCCCTATGTGTTCCTGAGTGACGCCGACGATGCCAGCAGTGCATCGGCGCTGGTGCTCTGGGTCGTGATCGGCGTCACTGTGTACGGCAGGGCCCGTGGCGAGGGCGCCGACGCTCGTCGCGCGATCGTGTTCACCGCGATCACGCTGGTCGTCGCCGCCGGCGTCGTGGTGACGAAGTTCGTCCTCACCCACTGAGCGGCACTCGGCAGGGCTCCACGGACGGCGATGCCGGCGACCCTGAGGCCTGACGACGCGGTTGCTCCTGAGACCTTCGGGTCGATCCCGGCCTGGACAACTAAGGTCCCGGCGTTTCCGTGCAACACCGGAAACGGGCGGTCTGCCTCGCGCCGATGAGAACCGATTCAAGGAGAGATACGTGCCGACGTCGATTCTGAGGATCCTTGGGATCGTGCGCGACTACAAGACGCGACTGCTCATCTCGCAGGTTGGGATGCTGGTTGCCGCGGTCTGCATCGTGGCCTACGCGTCGCTGATCAGCACGCTGGTGGACGAGGGAATGGTCGCGGGTGACCAGGGAGCTGCGGTCGACGTGGGGATCTGGATGCTCGTGCTGGCCGTGGTGATGGGCGTCGCGATCGCGGTCGCCGGTTCGCAGGCGGTCTTCTTCTCCCAGGGCGTGGCGTACTACGTCCGTCGCGAGCTGTACGCCAAGGTGCAGGGTTACTCGTTCGAGAACTTCGACCACCGCCCGACCAGCGATCTGATGGTCCGGTTGAACGCCGACGTGGTCAACATCCAGAACGCGGTCCTCTACACGATCCTCCTGGGGTCGCTGGCGCCGTTCCTGTTGCTGCTCACCGTCGCGATGGCCGTCGTGAACACCCCCAGTCTGTTGTGGGTCGTCGTGGTGGTGATCGTGGCAGTGCTGGGGGTCATGGCGGTCCTGGTGCCCGCGATCGACCGTGCCTACCGAAAGCGGCAGCGGGCGCTCGACGATCTCAACAGCACCTTCCAGGAGAACCTGACCGGGATCAGCGTGGTCAAGGCGTTCGTCCGCGAGCGCTACGAGATGCAGAAGTTCGAGGAGCGGGCCAGGGCGTTGCGGGGCCCGGAGTACCAGGCCGCGTGGCGTGTCGCGTTCATGGCGCCGCTGCTCACCGGGCTCGGTCAGCTGGCGATCGTCTGCGCGATGTGGGCCGGCGGAGCCAACGTGCTGGATGGCGCAGGGTTGTCAGTGGGTGAGGTCAGCACCTTCACGCAGTACATGGGTCTGATCATCACCCCGCTCGCCCTCCTCGCGCAGGTGCTACCGCTGATCTCGCGCGGTGACGTGTCGGCCGGCCGGATCCTCGAGGCCTACGAGACGGTGGCGACGATCCCCGATCCACCAGACCCGGTCGCCGTCAGTCACGACGACGTGCGTGGTCGGATCGTGTTCGACGACGTCTCCTTCGCGTTCCGCCGTACCGACGGCACCCTCGACCCACCGGCGCTGAAGCACATCAACCTCACCATCGAACCCGGTCAGCAGGTCGGGATTCTCGGCGCCACCGGGGCCGGCAAGACGGCGCTCGTCAACCTCATCCCGCGCTTCTACGACGTCACCGAGGGCACGATCACGATCGACGGCGTCGACGTCCGCGACGTGCCGGTCCACGACCTGCGCAAGATCGTCGGGGTCGCCCTCCAGGAGGCGGTCCTGTTCCAGGACGAACTGCGACCGAACCTGAAATTCGGGGCCCCCGACATCGAAGATGAGGTCATGTTCGACGCAGCACGAGCCGCTGACGCGTTCGGGTTCATCTCCCAGCTCCCCGAGCAGTGGAGCGCGCCGGTGTCCCGTCGCGGCTACAACTTCTCAGGTGGTCAGCGCCAACGGCTGGCGATCACCCGGGCGCTGACACCGCAACCACGAATTCTGATCCTCGACGACAGCACGAGCGCCCTCGACGCATCGACCGAGGGCAGAGTACAGGCCGCCATCCCGGAGTTCATGGGCGGAGCGACGACGATCTACGTCGCCCAGCGGATCAGTGCCCTCATCGACCTCGACCGGATCTACCTGCTCGAACACGGCGAGATCATCGCCGAAGGCACCCACGAAGAGCTGCTGGAAACCAGCGTGCTGTACAAGGAGATCTTCGAGTCGCAGCTCGGTAGCGGAATCACCGCCGGGCTCGACGTGGCGGGCGCATCATGAGTCGCGTCGCCGAGGCCACCGAGCCTCGCCCGAGGACGATTCTCCGGCTCGTCGGCCGAATGATCGGAGGGCCCCGGCGCGGCCGGGCCGCCCTGGCGGCGGCCATGCTGGTCATCGCGCTGATCGGCCTGATCGCAATCCCCACCGTCACCGGTCGCGGCATGAACGTCATTGCCGAAGGTGGCCCCAGGAGTGATCTGAGCCAGTGGGCGATCGTCGGCCTCGCCGCCGGCGCGGTCTACCTGCTGTTCAGCTTCGTCGCCAACCAGTTGTTCGCCAAGCTGGCCTCCGAGGCGCTCTTCGACATCCAGACCGACCTGTTCGGCAACGTGCAGACGCTGTCGATGGGGTTCTTCTTCAAGAACTCGCCCGGAGAACTCTCGAGCAACGTCACCAACGACGCCGAGGTCATCTCGCTCTTCTACACGACCTCCGTCAGCCAGATTCTCCGATCGGGCATCCAGGTGCTCCTGATCGTCGTCGTGATGTTCGCCGTCGACTGGCAGCTCGCTCTCGTCGCGATTCTGACGATCCCCCTGCTGATCGGTGTCGCGTACGCCATCGCCCAGATCTCCGGGCCCGCGTTCAACCGATTGCAGGAGACGCTCGGAGACGTCAGCGCATTCCAGGAGGAGTCCCTCAGCGGGCACAAGGTGATCATCAGCAACAACCGCCGGCAGTGGGCCGCGGAGCGCCACGAGGAGCACGTCGACGGCGTCTACGCCGTCGGTCGCCGGGCGTTCATGTCGGCGCTGATGCAATTTCCGATCACCCAGACACTGAGCCTCGTGCAGAACGTCCTGGTGCTCCTGGCCGGCACGATGTTGGTCATCGACGGATCGATCACGCTCGGCACGGTGCTCGCCTTCGCGGGGTATTCGGCGCTCCTCGCTTCGCCGCTGGCCGAGATGGCGAACCTGATCACCAACTCACTCAACGCATCCGCAGGAGGTGACCGGGTGTTCCGGATCATCGACGAGCGGCCCGACGTCGTCGATGCTCCCGACGCCGTCGACTACGAGTTCAAGGGCGGACGGATCGAGTTCGACCACGTCGACTTCGGGTACGTCCCACACAGTCTCGTGTTGCGCGACAACACCTTCAACGTGGAGCCCGGTGAGAGCATCGGCATCTGCGGACCGACCGGGGCCGGCAAGAGCACCCTGATCAACATCCTCACCCGGTACTACGACATCACGGCGGGAAGGATCCTGATCGACGGTCAGGACCTGTCCAAGCTGACCCAGGCGAGCCTGCGCAAACAGATCGGCGTCGTGCTCCAGGAGGCCTTTCTGTTCACCGACACGGTCATGAACAACCTGCTCTATGCCAACGAGGATGCCACCGAGCACGACGCCGTCGAGGCTGCCAGGAAGGCCAACGCACACGACTTCATCCTCGCTCTGCCCGACGGTTACGACACCATGCTCACCGAACGCGGGGCCAACCTCAGCCAGGGTCAGCGACAGATGATCACGATCGCCCGAGCGATGGTCGCCGATCCGAAGATGATGATCCTCGACGAAGCGACCTCCAACGTCGACACCCGCACCGAGAAGCTCATTCAGGACGGGATGCGCAAGCTCATGGACGACAAGACCAGCTTCTCGATCGCCCATCGCCTCGCCACGATCCGGGACTCCAGCCGCATCATGGTGCTCAATGGCGGCGAAGTCGAGGAGCTGGCGAGCCATGACGAGCTGATGGCGATGAAGGGGTTCTACTACGCCCTGTACATGAGTCAGTTCAAGGGAAAGGGCCCCGGTGGTGAACCCGGCGACAGCGCCGTCGAATTCATCAGCACGTAGGCCCGATCGTGCATCAGCGATGCCGGTGCGCTCGAAGTACATGGTCCTGACCGAAGGCGTTTCGGAAGGATCCAAGGATGAGTGACAAGGTGAATGGAACGTCGAAGGGCCGGGCGGTCGACGACAGCGAGATCGAACGGCTGGTCGCAGAAGACGAGGATGGCGACGCCCCTGACGCTCTTCGACGTCGTGGCGGTCGGCGAACGATGGGTTCGGGGCCGGCCGAAGTGGTTCCGGTCCGTCTCGACCCCGAGTTGACGTCGCCGGTCGAATCCCGCGCCGAGAACGATCACACGTCGACGAGTGAGGTCATCAGGGAGGCGCTTCGGCGCCACCTCGACGTCGCGTAGTTCCTGTTCGGCGTCGAGTTCCGGGCCCGTCTCCATCTCGCGGACAAGCCGCGTTCGCTCCGGTTCGCTCCGTCCGCTGCTGTTCGCTCTGTCGGGCGATGCCGGAAATCTCGCCCGTGTGGGTTCGTCAGGGTTCGGTGCCACCACCTTCTCGGTCGCTCTCAAGGTGGCGGCACGGGTTCGACTCCCGTTGGGGGTGCTCCTGAGTCCCTTGCATCAGGCCAGGTTCGGCGTTCTTGACCGGGGGCCGTGGTCAGGGGTCATTGGAGAAACCCGCGAGAACCCGCGGCCGCCGCGGGTTTTTCGGCTGCGACTTCCAGGTCGCGCCGGCGCACCACTTCGTCGGGCGTGGTGGGTCACCTCAGCATCACCGTGAACGGAGGTCGCCGACCCACTCGTCGAACCACCGTCGGACCGCTGCTCGTTCGGCCCCATCGCACGGCAGCTCCTCGTCACGGAGTCGATCGAGACGTGCGAAGGCGTCGGCGACGTCGTGCGCGCTCACGCCGCTGTCGAGCTGCTGTGCCCAGGCAACGCACTCCGCCCGCCCGAGTCGCGTCGAGAGCGTCCAGAGATCGGTGACGTCGCGGCCCTCGGTGCGGTCCAGGATCGCGAGGATCTTGCGCGCCGCAAGGTCCTCGGCCGTGAACGCTGGGATGCCATCGACCTGCTGGAGTGGGAACAACGGCGGTGAATCGACCGCGAGGTCGACCTCGATGGTCTCGCCATCGAGTGTCGCCAGGAGTCGGGCGAAGGTGACGTGGTCTCGGACGAGTTCAACGGTCCATCCGTCGGCAGTGAGCGCATCGGTGAACGATGTGGCGAGAGGGCGGACGTCGCCGGGCGGGTTGCCCGGCTCCGCTGCGATGAACGCGTCGAGGTCGCGGGTCAGCCGGTCCACTACGCCAAGTGCGACGAGTGCCGAGCCGCCAGCGAGAGCGAAACCATCCGAGTCCGGGAGGTCGAAGAGGATTCGAGCAGCTCGTCGTTGCAGCGGGGTGAGCCCGTTCACGATGCCGCCACGAGGTCGGTCGGGTCACCCGCTTTGTGGACGATCGGGGCCCATGCGGCGCGCAGCGTCCGGGGCAACGTGAGGTCGGGCCAGGCCTCGCACAGCAGGACACCGTCAACGATCGGTTCGATGTCGCTCGGTGTGCCCTCTCGGAGGACAAGCTCGTAGGCACGAATGCGATCGCTGCGTTGCGCCAGGTCCAGCTCTCGACGTGGTCCGCTCCACCAGAGGTGTGGCCCGGGGTCGAAGCGGCGGAGGCACGCGGCAGGGGACAAGCGCCAGAGGCGCGAGGGGATGGCATAGGGCCGTCGGTCGTCGCTCCACGCCCATTCGATCGCCGGCACGATCTCGACGCGAGCTTCGACTGCATCGAGCAGCGTCATCGCCGTGTCGAAGAGCGGCTCGCGTCGGCCGTGCTCGTACGCGGCGATGTTCGGGCGCGCGATGCCAGAGCGCTCGGCTAGCGCGAGCTGCGTGAGGCCGGCCGCCGTTCGGGCGGAGAGGAGGACATCGGCGAAAACTGCCATGTATGTATCGTACTCGATACATACATGAATGCGGTCCCACTGCACTCGGACCGGTCAGATCAACGATGGTGGCGTCGTCGGATCAGTTCCTGGGTCAGCGCGACCTCGACAACTTCGCCGAGTTCCTCGTCGAAATACGTCACATCCCTGAAGGGGCCGAGAACTCATCTGGCGGGCTGCGGTCGTGTCAGTGTCATCGGGGGGCCGCGGCGACCGTGTGGGGGCGGGTCGAAGCGGAGGGGTTCTTGTCGTGCTGGTTGGCTGTCGCGGGGTGTTCGGGCGGCGGGTCGGTACTCGTTGATGAGCCCACTGCAGGTGGTGTGTTGTCGGATTGGAGCTCCCCAGGTCCGACGGACAGTTGGTGCGTGGGTGATCATGCCGTGGTGGCGTTGTCAGAATCGCAGTTTCGTAATACGATTGCTCCGCGTGGAGGTCCACGATTCAGCTCGCAAGCACGGTGTTCATGATGAAGACATCACTCACGCAGTTGCCAGGGGCTTGGTCGAGTACGACCTCGACGACGATGACTCGCCGTCACGGAGACTGGTGCTTGCCTCGGACCGAGCCGGGAACCTGCTCGACGTCGTCGTCGTGACCTTCGACGATGGCGACGAGATGGTCATTCACGCGATGCCGATGCGCTCGACGTACCACGCCCTGATCGACGAGTTCCCGGAAGGATCCGATGATGACTGAAGAAGTGCGAAGAACGTCGAAGGGGAGGCCGATCGACGACAGCGCGATCGAGCGTTTGTCTGCGGAAGCTGAGGATGGCTGCGACCCTGACGCGCTCAGGCGCCGTGGCGGTCGGCGGCCGATGGGTTCGGGGCCGGCCGATGTGGTCCCCGTCCGTTTGGATCCCGAGTTGAAGTCTCTGGTCGAATCTCGCGCCGAGAGTGATCGCACCTCAACGAGTGAGGTCATCAGGGAGGCGCTTCGGCGCTACCTCGACGTCGCTTGATCCCGTCTCCGTGCCGAGTGCCGGACTCGGATCCATCTCGCGGATATCCCGCGACCCCTCCGGTTCGCACCGCCCGCTGCTGTCCGCTCTGTCGGACGACGCCCCGAAATCCGCCCGCCTTGGTTCGTCAGGGTTCGGTGCCACCACCTTCTCGGTCCCTCTCGAAGTGGCGGCACGAGTTCATCGAGGGTGGCCGATACGGCGCGGGCTGACGTCGCGTGTGGCTGGACTTGCCGGTACCGCGGGATGCCACCGATGATCGCGCTCCCTCGAAACGCTTGCGTTCACGGGGCAGATGAGTATCAGGCCCCCTCAGGCCGACACTCGAAACACCCGAGATCGCCGGGCGGATGCGTATTCGGCCCCCTCCTCGATGTCAAGCGTGCGTCGGATCCGGGGGCACCGTCGGGCGGACGATGATCGAAGTCGCCTGCGGCAACGAGCGCCAGGTCGACATCGGGTCTCCGCCGCTCGAGCTGCCGAGTCCTCCGCACTCGAAGGGCTCGCGCATTGCCCGTCACCACACCCTGGAGGGTGGGCGGGCGCCTTCAGTGACGCTTGACGCCGCCGTACTTCATGCGGGTGTCGCTCATCGCCGCGGAACGGGCGTCGTCGTCGTTGATGGCGCCGTCGACCACTTCGCCGACGAACAAGGTGTGGGTCCCCAGATCGATCGACCGTCGCATCGCGCAGTCGATCCACGCGATGGCCTCGTCGAAGACGGGCGCGCCAGTGGTCGCCTCGCTGATCGCTCGACCGTTCAAGGCGCCGTCCGCGAACGTTGCCGGTTTGGAGAACTTCACGAACACCCGCGTGTCCTCCGCGTCCCACAGATTGACCGTGAAGCACCCGCCCTCGGTGATCAGCCGGTGGGTCACGGCAGTGTTGTCGACGCTCACCCCGATGAGAACCGGTTCCATCGACAGCTGGGTGATCCAGCTGGTCGTCATGGCGTTTCGCTCGCCGCCCGCCCGCGATCCGACCAGCGCCAGGGCGTTGGGGATCTTCCATGTCAGCTTGTTGAGGACTTCGTCGTCGAGCGCCATCGGCCCGACTCTAGGTACTGGCATGGGTGTCGCGTCGGGTCTCGCGTACGACCACGGAACGACCGACGCCACATCAGCAGGACATCGACGAGGGCGTGTCCCCAGGAGTCGAGCGTCGTCCTGTGCCGAAGCCCATCGGGGGGGCGACGGCCCCTACATGTTCACTTCGAACGTTTCTGCCACCTCGACGGTTCCTCCGCCGAGGGTGACGTTGGGACAGCCCTTGGCCATGTCGGCCGCGGCATCGATGTCTGCCGCCTCGACCAGCCCGTAGCCGGTGCAGGGATTGGCGCCGCCGCCGTCGGTGACCCCGTCGGGCCCGACCGTCTTCCACGACGAACACGGTGCACCCATGTCGGTGAAGGCCGCCCCGATGGATCCCATCCACTCGCCCCAGGCGGCCATGTGTTTCTGTTGCTCTTCCTCGGACTCCGGCATTCCGCCACCGTGGTACGCAAGCAAGTACTTGGGCATGTCGCTACTCCTGGTTCGTTGGTCGAGGCAAACGTTAGTCACGGCTTACCAATGCGTCAACGGGTGTGAGGAGTGAGTCCGGTCGGGTATCAGGCGGCGGTCAGCAGCGCTCGCATCCAGGTGTCGGCGGCGTAGAAGGTGAGGCGCTCGCCACGACCGAGCGGTGGAGCGGTGTGCGGTCCGATGTCGAGACATCGCTGTTCGGACAACACTTCGAGCCGGCCGGGTGGTGGTCGCCCGTCGCGCCGGGTGTGGCTGACCAGCCTGTTGTCCACGACCCGGTCGTGCCGGTCGAAGAACGTGAAGGACTGGTCGCCGTTGGCCTGGACTCTCCACCCGTGATGGTGGATGAGCCGGTGGTGGTACGAGCACACCAACAGCTCGTTGTCGAGGTCGGTGTGTCCGCCGTCGGCCCACTCCACGACGTGATGCACATGGACGTGCCGGGTCTGCCCGCAGCCGGGAACAGCGCAGCCGCCGTCACGGAACCGAAGGGCCCGCCGCTGATGTCGGTTGGCGAGCCTGAAGCTGCGGCCCAGCTTGAGCGGCACGCCCTCCCGATGCCACAGGATCTCGAGCGACCCCTCCTCGGCGAGGCGGCGGACCAGCTCGGGCGTCACGTCGGGACCCGATTCGAATCGGCAGGTGGAATCGACGCGCAACGTCCCGGTGACCAGCGTCGCGAGATCGATGAGAACGGTGACCGTGAACGGCTCGCCTCCGGGCCGGGTCAGACGGTCTCGTCGAGCCGAATCGAGGACCATCTCGCCCATGAGGCGGAGGGTCTCGCTGCACGGGATCGGTGTGCGGGTCCGCTCCTCACCGGCAGCCGCCCCATCGTCGTCGCGACGTTCGTGCTCACCAGCGCGCCGCGCAGCCTCGTACGCCTCGTCGATCAGAGAGCCGATCTCGGCGGGCGCCTTGCCCCGGGCGCACCAGTCGCCTCGCTCGTCGAACCAGCTGTTCCAGTAGTAGGAGCCCTCTGTCTCCGGCGAATCGGGCTCGGCCGGGTTCGGAGTCAGCTCCCGGAACCGGGAGAGAAGTCGCCTCACCTGAGTGGGTGTAGCTGTCGTGACGATGTTGGCCAACGTGGCATCGATCTCGGGAGTGGCAACCCGGGCTGCCGACGCGACGACCCCGAGCGACACCTCGCCGGCGCGGGCCCGTTCCATGACTTCCGGCATGGCCGAGGCCTTCTCGGCGACGCGCGCCAGCGCCGTGGCCTCGGCGGGGGCGTAGCCACAGTTGACGGTCACCCAGTGGGTGGCCGATCGCCAGTCGCCGTCGTTCCATCGCGGATCGGCGGTGAAGTCCGCCAGCTTCTCCGCCAGTCGGGCCTCTGCGGCATGCACATGGGCAGCGAGCTCGCGGATCTCGTCGGCTGCCGCCCACATGTCCGTTCGGGAACTCCCCAGCCGTTCCATGAGGTCAGCCTAGCACATGGAGCGAACACGTGTTCGACCATTGCCGACATCGTCGCAATGACGACTTGAACTCCGCGACGGACACCGGTCGCCGACGCACCGGTCACGACGTGGGCCCGACCCGGTCGGCCACGACGACGGCTGGGGGACAGGCGACGCCCCGATCAGGCACGCCGGGCGTTGGAAACCCGACGCGGTCTCTCTCACATGGTGATGATGAGCACGCCTATCAGGGTGATGATCAGGATGACGGCCACGACCACGGCCTGCGCCCCCGTGCCGAACACCAGCTTCTCGCGTGTCTCGTGTTCCCACTTCCTGTTGGCCGGTGACCCGACCTTCGGGAGGTGTTGCGGCTTCTTGTGCCCCTTGCGCGGCTTGCTGGTGCTGCTTCCCATGGCGACACCCTACCGGGTGCTTCACAAGGCCCGCCGTGAGCCAACCAGGCCCTTCACGGGGCTTCGGCACCATCGGTTCGCAGAACCGGGGTTCATGGGATCGACCGGCTGCGGGCGTGCCGACACGGCTCATCTGATGAGGTCCGATGCTACGGAGACGCGACCCGTGCCGGTCGGGGCCAGAGCTTTCTGGAGAGCGGATCCGCGACGCGAGCGAGGAGTGGTCCGGAGACCGCCAACATCAGCACGTAGGCCGCGGCGAGGGGGCCGAGTCGGGATTCGATTCCCTCGGCAACCGCGATTCCGGCGATGACGATCGAGAACTCACCCCTGGCGACGAGCGTCGCTCCGGCACGGAGCCGGCCGGGGCGGTCGATTCCCCCCGCTCGTGCGCTGAACCATCCGGTGACCACCTTGGTCGTCGCGGTCACCACGGCCAACGCCGCGGCGAGGCCGAGCGCGCCGGGCAGGTCGGCCGGGTCGATCTGCAACCCGAAGAAGGCGAAGAACATCGCGGCGAACAGATCGCGCAACGGGGACAGCACCTGGCGGGCGGCGTGTTCCGCAGGACCGCTGAGCGCGATCCCGACCAGGAACGCTCCGACGGCGGCAGACGCCTGGACGCGCTCCGCGATGCCGGCGACGAGAAGGGTGACCCCGATGAGACTGAGCAGCAGGTTCTCATCGGAGCGGCTGAAGATGATTCTGCTGATGCGGGGACCCAGCCGAACCGCGGCGAGGAGAGCGAGCACGACGATCGCCACGGCGGCCATGATCTCGACTCCGATCGCGAACGGGTCGCCGCCGATGAGCAGGCCCGCCATCAGCGGGAGGTAGAAGGCCATGACCAGATCCTCGGTGACCAGGATCGCGAGGACCGTCGGGGTCTCCCGGTTACCGGTGGTGCCCAGATCCGTCAACAGCCTGGCGATGATCCCCGACGACGAGATGTACGTGATGCCTCCGAGGAGCAGCGATGCCCGCACGTCCCATTCAAGGAGCGCACCGAGGAGGAACCCGGGACTGAAGTTCAACGCGAGGTCCAACGCTCCGGCGGGAGCGTGATGACGAAGGGCGCCGGTCAGCTCCGTGCCGGTGTACTCGAGGCCGAGCAGGAGGAGGAGGAGGATCACACCGATCTGTGCGCCCGTCTCGATGAAGTCGCGTGCGGTGACGAGTTCGACGACGCCGCCCTCGCCGACGGCGAGCCCGGCAAGGAGGTAGAGCGGTATCGACGGGATTCCGGCGCGCGACGCGATGCGGCCGAGAATCGCCAGACCGAGGAGAATCCCTCCCAACTCGATCAGAAGCGTGGCAGTGCCGGGCGTCGCTCCGAGGATCATTCACTCGTCCCGGCCAGCAAGGCGGCCGCCGAGTTGATTCCCTCGGCCGTGCCGACGACGACCACGGTGTCACCGGGGATCAGCGTCGCGTCGGGTCCCGGCGCCGGTATGGCGGAGTTCTGCCGAACAATGGCGACGATCGACACGCCCGTTCGCGTTCTCAGGGCCGTGTCACCCAACTCCCGGTTCGCATAGCGACTCGCGGGTCCGATCTGGAGCCAGTCGATGGCGAGCCCGGCGATCTCCTGTCGGAGGTCCTCGAATTGCTCGGTGATCGTCGCCCCGCCGAGAAGATCGGCGAGGACCGCCGATTCGTCGGGAGTGAGACTCGTCGTGACCTTGACGCTGTCGGGGTCGTCGCGGTCATAGACGAACAGCTCACGCCGTCCGGTGTGGTGCAGGACCACCCCGAGATGGTCGCCATCGACACAGGCGAAATCGAGCCGCACACCGACTCCGGGAAGTCGGGTTTCGTTCACTTCGGTCATTCTCCGAGTCTGGCGCACGGCGAGAGCATCGTGTCGGGTCGGCACGATGAGGTTCACTGGTGAGGTGAACGCCTCGACGTCCTCGACCACAGATCCCCTGGACCTGCTCCGCAGCCGGCAGTACGTCGTTCTGCTGCTGTTCGGCGCCCTGATCGGCGTGCCGGTCGCCGCGGTGGCCTTCGGCTTTCTCAAACTGGTCGATGTCGCCCAGCAATGGTTGTTCTCCGACCTCGCCGTCGACATGGGATTCGCCGAGGTTCCCGTCTGGTGGCCGTTGCCGGTTCTGGTGGTGGCCGGGGTGCTCACCGCATGGGCGATCGAGTCATTGCCCGGACGCGGCGGTCACGAGCCGACGGCAGGCCTGTCGGCAACCGGCGCCCCCGATCCCGTCGAGGTGATCGGGGTGACGTTCGCGGCGTTCGTCACGCTGGCGTCGGGTGCCGTACTGGGTCCCGAGGCCCCGCTCATCGCGATCGGCGGAGGCCTCGCGGTACTGGCGGTCCGTCTGGTGAAGCGGGATGCGCCGGAGCAGGCGACGTTGGTGATCGGCGCGGCCGGGAGCTTCGCGGCCATCAGCACGCTGCTCGGTTCCCCGATCGTCGGGGCCTTCCTCCTGATGGAGGTGGTCGGCATCGCAGGGCCCACGATGGGTGTGCTGCTGACGCCGGGACTGCTGGCTGCCGGCATCGGGTCGCTGGTCTTCATCGGTCTCGACAGCCTCTCCGGCTGGGGGACCTTCTCGCTGGCCGTTCCGGACATCCCGCCCTTCGAGCAGATCGACGTGTACCAGTTCCCCTGGGCCGTCGCCGTCGGCGCGCTGGCTGCGGTCGTCGGAACGGCCATCAAACGCGGCAGCCTCATCGTCCAGCCTGTGGTGGCGAAGCGGCGCATGGTGGTCACTCCCGTTCTGGGCGCGTTCGTGGCAGTTGCTGCCATCGTCTTCAGTCAGGCGACGGATCGTGGAGTCGATCAGGTGCTGTTCTCCGGCGAGAACGCGCTGGCCCCCCTCACCCAGGATGCCGGCAGCTGGACGGTGGGTGCGCTCGTGCTCCTGATCGTGTGCAAGGGGATCGCCTACACGCTCTCGCTCGGCGGATTCCGGGGAGGTCCGACGTTTCCGGCCATGTTCATCGGCGCGGCGATGGGCGCGGCGTTGTCGCATCTGCCGGGACTCCCTGTCATCGCGGGTATCGCGATGGGGATCGGCGGAATGGCGGTCACGATGCTGCGGCTCCCGCTCACGTCGGTGCTGCTGACGACGCTGTTCCTCCAGGCCGACGGCGTGACCTTGATGCCGCTCGTCATCGTCGCGGTCGTGGTGGCCTACGTCGTCTCCATCCGGCTGAGTCCGCCCGATCCCGATCCCGATCCCGATCCCGATCCCGAGCCGGCGGCCGCGACGTAGCGCGACGTCAGTCGATGACCACGATCTGGTCGCCGGGCGCGAGTTCGACGGTACGCGAGACATGTGGGTTCATCACCAGGGCCGTGTCCGAACCGGGTCCGCCGCGCCAGCCGACGGCGAGCAGCCGAGATGCTTGAGCGGTCGCGACGATGTGGTCGAACCTGACTCTGCCGGTCAGCCCGAGTTCGGCCGCGTCGACGAGACCGAACGAGGGGCCCTCGGGGGCGTAGAGGGACAACAACACCGCGCGGCGTTCGGGTTGTTCGGCCAGCTGGGTCAGGAGGCGGCTGGTGACGGCATCGCTCACGATGTAGTCATCGGCGCCCGACACGCGAGCGAGATCCACGTTGTCCGCATCGCGAAGTTCGACCACGATCCGCGGGACCGTCCCACTCCTGCGGTCGAGCTCCTGGCGAAGCAGCATCAGGCTCAACAGGGTGCGGCTGTCGGCCTCTCCGGCGGTGAGTCCCCGCCGGTATCCGAGAAGGACGATCGAGGTGACGTCACGGGTCTGGTCCTCGGGCCCGAGTTCCCACGTCAGCCGCTCGCTCGGGGTGAGCGTGACCTCGAGGTCGCCGTCGGTCGCGACGCCCAGCTCGTCAGCGGTGAAGAGGGCCGGGTCGTACGCGATCTCGACCGTGGAGCCGGGTCGGCTGAACTGACCGACGCCCGAGACGAGCGTGGCGCCGAGGCCGTTCCACCCGACCACCACCACGTGTTCGCAGGGAGCGGAGTTCCTTTCCCGTGCAGCCACCTTCGCTTGCGGGGCCATCCCCGCGAAGGGCTCTCTCCCCGGTACCGCGGAGTCGGCGTCGTCCGCGATCACGATGAGGCGATCGCCCTGCTCGGTGCGGCGGTCGGAGGGAGGATTGAGGTCGACGGTACCGTCGGCGCGAATCATTCCGATGGGACGGGCGTCGGCGAAGCGACGAACGGTCTCTCCGAACTCGACGCCGGCCAGCCCGTCGATCTCCCGCACGAAGATGCAACAACCTCGGGCGTCGAGGAGTTCCTCCAGCACCTCTCGAAGGCCCGGCCTCCTCAGGGTGAACGACGTGAGGCGGGCGATGGCGAGCGTGGCGAGCATCGGGTGGACCGAGTCGCCGCAGGCACGGACGAGCCGCTGGGCCATGTCCGGCTCCCTCAGCTCTGCGACGATCGGCATGCGGCCGAATCCGCCGGCGGCCGCGCCCACGGCCAGCACCGATGTGACCACGTCGGCGTCGTTCTCCGAGTGCTCGTCGGCGACCACGATCACCCCACGGGCATCCTTGACGTTGACCATCGTCAGGTTGGAGACGTTGTCGGTCTGCCCGGATCGGATGACCAGACGACTTCGATGCAGGCCGTTGCCGGTCCCGACGGCCTCGCGCAGCTCGGTGGTGTCGTGATCGGCCAGCACGACGATCGTGTTGCCGCGTCGGTGCCTCCCGGCGATCGCCAGCTGTTCGACGACGACTGGCAGCCGCGATGATGCCCCGAGGATCACGATGTGGTCCGACTCGACGACCGTGCTCCGCCCCCGCTGCATCTGGTCGACTCGCTGCTCGACGCCGCTGGCGATGAGGCCGATCAACGTCCCGGCGATCAGCACCCCGAAGATGGTGATGATCAGCGCGAGCACCCGCGGGCCCCACCCGGAGTCGGCCGCCATCGTCCCGGTGTCGAGAGTGCGCAGGAGGCTCTGCCACACGTCCTCGACCCACGAGCCGCTCTCGCTGCCCGAGAACGTCACCCCGAAGGCGGCGAGCAAGGCAGAGCTGATGACAACCGCGGCCGCGGTGATCGCCGCGAGCCACAGGAGCACGGCCCAGGTCCCCCGCGACAACAGGTTGTCCACCCGATACCGGATCACGTGGCGGATCCGGCCCGGGTCGGGGGTCTGCTGGTCGTCGCCCTGGCTCACAGCTGAGATCTCCTCGTCGCCGCCACGGAATGTAGCCCGCGTGGAAGGAGCCGACGTCGGCCTCAGAGGTAGTCGTTGCGGCGAAGCCAGGCCAGATTGGGATACCCCCAGATCGGGGGAAGGTAGAACGTGGCGAGGCGATAGGCGATCGCCGTCGAGACCGCGACCGAGTTCTCGATGCCGATGGCGCTCAGTCCGGCCACGATGGCCGCTTCGCTCACGCCCATGCCCCCCGGGATCGGCATGAACCCCGCGATCAACGAGACACCGGTGTTGATGAGAACCAGCTGTGCGAGCGACGCCGAGCCGCCGAACGCCAGCAGACAGCACCCGAGCGTCACCGCCTGGATCAGCTGGTACGCGATGTTGCCGCCGAAGAGCTGGGTCACGTTCTTCCACGACCGGAGGACGCGGAGGCTCGTCGCCGCATCCTTCAGGGGAGGGAGCACCATGCTGCGGAGCTTCGGCACCGAGAACGTCACGATCAACAGAACCACGATGGCGGCCACCACCCCGACGATGAGTTGAGTGTCGCCGCTGAGGTTGATGTCCGACCGCATGCCCAGGGTGGCGAGCCCGCTCAGCGGGATGACGATGAGCACGATCAGCTGGATGATGAACCCGGCCACGCTGTCGAGGGCGCTGATCGAGAGCGCCTCGGGAACCGACAGTCCGACCTTCTGGAAGAACCTCACCTTCGTCGCCACCCGCGCCGCGGTACTCGGCACGACGAGATTCACGAAGGTGATCGCATACTGCATGGTGACCACCGGGATCAGCTTGAGGTGGTGGACTGTGGCTCCGAGCGTGGCGATGGCCAGACTCGGCGGAGCGCCCTGGGCGATGACGATCGCGGCGACGACCCATGTCCAGTCCGCGTTCGAGAACTCCTCGATCAGCGTGTCGAGACCGATGTTGGCGACAGCGGAGATGATGATCCAGGCCGCGAACAGGATGAGGACCGACTGGACGACCGTTCCGATGCTCGCGCCGGATCTTGACGAGATCGGTCTCGGTGGCTCCGGTTGCGGTCGCCGCGTCGGAGCGCAAGTCGGCCAGGTCGACGTCCGACTCCTTCACCTGTCGTCGCAGCTCGGTGGGAAGCGCCTGCGGCTGGAGGTATGAGATGGACTCGGCGACCTCGTCGGCTCCGACGGCGGAGATCGCGGCGTCGAGGCTCGCCTGGGGCGTCACCGCGAGCGCGCCCAGCGCGAGCGCCTGGGCCCGGTCCATCAGCACCTGGTGCCGTGACGGTGCGACCGAAGCCGCCGAGAAGTCGGTCAGGACCGCCGTCGACCGGTCCGAGTAGGCGACGGATCGAGTGTCGATCGTGCCGTGGGTGATGTGTGCGCGATGCAAGGCGGTCAGGTTGGACCACAGTGAGTGGAGAAAGCGCTCGTCGAGCGACCCCTCGGGAGCAGATCGGATCGACACCGCCGAACCGTCGGTCACCAGGAAGGCGTCGCCCTCGGTGGTCGCACCCGCAGCGACGACCTCGGGAACCTCGACCCCCGATCGGTCGGCCCGCATCGAGACGAAGGCCTGGTGTTCGACGAGACCGAGCCGTCCGCTGGGGACCCGGGCATCGGAGTTCCGGTAGGCGATCGACCGCCACATCGAGACCAGGAGCTGGCCGTCCCATGCGTCGCGACCGTAGGCCCGCACGACCAGCGGCGAGCCGTCGCTGTCGGTGGCCGCCATGTCCTGCGCGCCGAACGTCGAATGGTTGAGCGGACGGAAGTCGTCGGCGACGACCCCGAGGTCCTGCAACGCCGCGGCGATCTGGGAGTCGGTGAGCTCGCCCCCCGGCGACCCGCGAACGAGATGGATCACACATGCCGCCGCCACTCCGAGTGCCACGGAGGCCGCTGCGCCCCCCACGAGTGCGATTCCGAGGCCCACTGCGGCCAGCGCTCCCCCGGCGATGAGTGCTCGTCCGAACCGTCGAGCCGGAAGGACGAGGTGCGGCGACGTCGTGGAGACGACCGCGGTGATGGTGGCGAGCCGCACGCTGGGGAAGTCCGCCGGATCGCCGGTGGCCACCAGACCCGCCCAGAGATCCGGCCACGCACCCGTGGCCAGACGGGCGACGATCGCGACCGTGCCCACCACCAGCGCCAGCGCGACGAACGCATCCACCGCCAGACTCCACTGTCGACGCACCATGGCGGCGGCGACCAGGAAGACCGCCCACAACGTGACGAGCCCCAACAGGACGTGCCACAGCGAATCGAACCACGAGGGCAACCCGCTGATGACGTTCGAGAGTCCCGAATCGAACGACGACGGGGGAACGGCGCGGACCCAGGTCCAGCCGACCACGACCAGCGACACGACGATCAACACCACGTCGGTCGGCCGTCGCCGCCGGCCGCCGTCCGGTGGCTGCGCGAACAACGTGATGCGGATCGGTGAATCGAGATCGACCTCGGTCATGGCCGACGGGGGCTCCCGACGCGTGCCGCTGCTTCGACCTCCACGTGACGAATGTAGCTGCGCGTCGCGCCGACAACGCGTTACGTGGCCGTATGGAATACTTCGGCTTCGTCATCGTCGTAAGGAGCACCATGACCGACCTGCCGGCTGCGGCCGACCCCAATGGCCCGATCCACGGTCTCGAGGCGTTCCGCACCCACTTCGACCGGAATCACTTCCCCGACGGCGAGATGTCCGCCGATGCCGTCTATGAGTTGTTGCACACGGCACTCATGTTGGATGGTCGCCCGACGCTGAATCTGGCGTCGTTCGTTACCACCTGGATGGAGCCGCAGGCCAAGAAGCTGATCGCCGAGACCCTCCACAAGAACCACATCGACCACGAGGAATACCCCGCTGCATCGCTGGTCGAGGAGGGCTGCGTGCACATGCTCGGCGACCTCTTCAATGCTCCCGACGTGGCGGACGTGGTCGGTGTCGCCACGATCGGATCGTCCGAGGCGATCATGTTCGGTCTCCTCGCCCACAAGTGGTCGTGGCGGGAGCGTCGCGAGGCCGAAGGCAAGCCGACCGACCGCCCGAACGTGGTGTTCGGGGCCGAGACACACGTCGTGTGGGACAAGTTCGCCAAGTACTTCGACGTCGAGATGCGCAAGATCCCGATGAAGCCCGACCGTTTCGTCGTTGAGCGTCGAGGACGTCGCGGCGGCCGATCGACGAGAACACGATCGCGGTCGGAGCGGTGCTTGGGGACCACTCACATCGGCGAGGCCGATCCGATCGAGGAGATCAACGACTTCCTGGTGCGGCATCAAGGCGGACAAGGGTTGGGACATCCCGCATTCACGTCGACGGCGCCAGCGGGGCGTTCATCGCCCCATTCGCCGAGCCCGACCTCGTAGTGCGACTTCCGCCTCGAGCAGGTGGCATCGATCAACGCTTCGGGCCACAAGTACGGACTGGTGTACCCCGGGGTCGGCTGGCTCATCTTCCGGGACTCGGTCGAAGCTCCCCGAGGACCTCGTGTTCAGCGTCAACTACCTGGGCGGCGCCCAGCCGACCTACACGTTCAACTTCTCGCGCGGCTCGGCGATGATCCAGGCCCAGATGTACAACTTCCTGCGGCTGGGCCGCAGCGGGCTACGAGGCGATCGTCGCCAACATGCTCGACAACGCCCGCCACCTGAACGACGAGCTGGCCAAGTCCGGCAGGTTCGGATCCTCAACCCGGGCCTGGCCGAGCCGGTCGTCACCTTCGAGCTCAAGGGCGACCCCGGATTCGACGTCTACCACCTGTCAGCCAAGCTGCGGGAGAACGGGTGGATCGTGCCCGCGTACAGCCTGCCGCCCGATGCCGAGGACGTCCACCTGATGCGGGTCGTCGTCCGCCTCGACCTGAGCCGGCAGATGATCGACATCCTGCTGAGCGACCTGGAGAAGGCCTAGGACGACGCTGGTAGCGGAGCAGCCCTCGGAAGGGGCTCGGAGAAGCCAGATCTCTGGACGGCGCCGGACAAGGCGGCCGCCCACGCCAAGGCCAGGACGGGCCAGGCCTAGTGATCGATCGGCCGCGAGGCGACTGCGCGGCGACCGGCTTCCGGATCTCCCCGAGGGCTGGTACGTCGAGCGAAAGTGGGGACCCGGCCCGTTCACCACCCACGCACTGATCCGCACACAGGACGGTTCGGATGTCGAGTGGAGTTCGAGGCGACAGCGCAAGCGGCTCGGCTTCGATCCGCGCCCGATGCAGATGGCAGGGGTGGCAGCGACGGTGCTCGGCCCAGCCGGACGAGCATCGAGATGGGGGCGTTGTTCGCCATCGGCTCTGTGTGCTTCGCCGCAGGGTCCTTTCCGCCGTACTTCGACAATCGTTCCCCGACGGTCGTGGCGTGGACGTTCTTCGTCGGATCGGTCTTCTTCACCTCGGCCAGCGCACTGCAGTACCACGAAACCCTGGCCGTCCCCTCGTCGATCGTTCCCGGAACAGCGCCGCAACGCGGACTGAGGGCGATGCTGGGCTGGCGCCCTCATCGCATCGACTGGTGGGCGGCTCTGGTGCAGCTGATCGGTACGGTCTTCTTCAACGTGACGACGTTCGCGGCCACCAGAAGCGATCTCTGGTCTCGAACAGGAGCGACGTCTGATCTGGGCGCCGGATGTGGTCGGGTCGATCTGCTTCCTGGTGGCGAGTTGGTTGGCGTTCTCCGAGGTGATGTCGGGGGCCTGGTGGAAGCCTCAGCGTGATCTCGGATGGGCCATCAGCGTGCTCAATCTCGTCGGCTCCGTGGCCTTCGGCGTGTCGGCCGTTGCCGCCCGCTACCTCCGCAGCGCCGGAGAGGTCGCCAACCTCGCTCTCGTCAACATCGGTACGTTCGCCGGCGCCACCTGCTTTCTGGTCGGGGCCGCACTACTGCCGGTCGAGTCGTCGACGGAGGCGTCCGCCGCTACTGGAACTCGGCGGGTGCGGCCCCAGGTGTCGTGACCAACGGGGGCTCGACGGTGTCGGCACCCGGTGTGCGGTCGGGGCGAAGCGTCCGCTTGGCCCGTTGGGGTCCGCTGTCGCTCTGCCGACCACCGGTCTTGATCCGCTCGCCACGCTCGACCTCGAGCCGGAGCAGGGCGTCGCCAACGGCCGTCCTCTGAGCGTCGGTGACCGGCGGGAGCCGGTACGCGGCGTGAACGAAGTCGGCGGTGTCGGCGCGATAGTCGTGCCCGAAGGACTTGAACTCCCCCGGCACGACACGCATGGCATTGGTCGCGTCGACGGCGATCTGCAGGAACGTGATCAGCGGCACCCAGTCCATGGTCTCGGGCACGTTGCGGCCCCGCTGGTCGCCGTTCAACCACGGTGGGCGCTTGACCGCCCAGCGGAACGACACCTGGGCGATGGGATCGTTGTCGTGATCGACGATGACCGCACGCAGGCGTTCCCGTTGCTCCTCGGTCAACTGCCGCGTACTGCCCGAAGTTGTCGAACGCCTCCACCGTTCCCGGCGGCACGAGTTCGCTCGAACCTTGGCGCATGCCGGTCTTCGACCATTTCGCCAGCCCCACCAACCCGAACCAGAGAGCCCTGTCGATTCCGTAGTGATCGAACCCGGAGACTGCCTTGGTGCATCACGACATCCGACGACGACCACGATCCCAGGCTCTCGCCGAACACCAGGACCTTGGGGCGCTCCGCCTCCGGGATTCCCGCAAGTCGCTGCTTGACGCCCCAGAGCAGGCCGCGGAACTGGCTGCGACCGAGATGCACCTTCTGCACCTCGAGAAAGAGGGACCGCGCGCGTACTGGATGCACGCGGTCGCGATGTCGCCCCTGGTGTAGAACTCGGCCGCCTCGATCATCGTCTGATCGACCCACCCCGTCCCGGTGGGACTCACGAGCAGCAGATGGGACCGCTCGAAGGCGCCCGAGACGTTCCAGCTCGTCGAGCATCATCTCCGACCGGCCACTCGGGTAGATGGGCTCACTGTTCACCCCGACGAACGCGCGGATCGGGTGCGCGGCGGCCGGTTCGCCCATCGTCGACTCGATCAGCTCGGGAGTGACGACGTCGGTGGCGAACCGTCGCCCCTGTAACCCCAGCTGTTCGAACGGCGAGATGCTGTTGGGGCCGCCCGATGAGTAGGGGTGGTCGGGCCGCGTCGCGTACGCAGGCTCGACCTCTTCGTTCTTTCGTGGCGACGTAGCCGACTCCGGCCGAGTAGAGAGCGGCTGCGCCCGCAGCCCAGCCGGCCGCGTTGAGCGCTCGACCGACCATGGAGCGCACCGGGTCCTCGCCGAAGAAGCTCACCGACGCCCGGCGAGAGGTCATGAAGGCCTGGCCGATGCCCCTCCCGACGGTCGTGACCACGAATCCCACCCCGAGGGCGGCGGGGAGCTTCGGTGCCTCGTCCTCCTCGGTCCATCGGGTGACGACGGCCTCGCGCTGGTGAAGGTGCTGGTCGGCGTAATAGAGGGAGCCGGCGAGCACTGCGCCGCCCATGAGGATGGGTCGCAGGGGTGACCGGGCGGGGAGCGTCTGCCGGAGGGCGTCTGCCAATTCGAAGGCCACGCCGCCGACCGCTCCGACAGAGGCGAGGCGGCCCGCCGTGCGCAGCGACGCCCTCCTGGTCGGCTCGTCGTCGGATTCGGGGATCCGGCGGACGGCTTCTCCGCCGGCGATCACCGCTGTTCGCCGCGGCGAGTCGAAGGGTGAGGGAAGAGGACCGGGGTACGACCCGGTCGATCGCGGCATTGACGCCCCGTCCGACCATCTCGCCCGCGAGGACCGACATCCCGGTGGCAAGGCCCTGGTGCCACGACGCTCGGGGCATGAGCGACGGTCCGAACGCGGAGAGGGCGGCTCGGGTCTCGATCGGTGCGGACGGTCCGCCGAAGGGGCTCAGGCGTTCGGCCACGAACGCGACGACGGTCCGGGATGGCGTGTTCACTCGGCTTCACCTCGAGCTCGTCGGAACGGTCGCCGGCACCTCCGGCGAAGGGAGGATCAGCCTACCGTCGGGCCGCGTCGTGGATCGCCGCCGCTCACCGACAGCCGCACGTCGGAGGACGACGGATCAACACGACGCGAGCGCGTCGTCGTAGAGGCCGTGGAGAACGCGGTTCCCTTCCTCGGTCGGGTGGATCGAGTCCTCGGTGAGCGTGCTCCACGGGGGCTCGTCGTCGTTGAGGTTGTCGTCGGTTACCGCCGCCCAATCGATGATCGAGAGCCTCCCGTCGCCGACCACCAGATCCGCAAGGGCCGCGTTGAAGGTCCGGGCCGCCGTCGTGGTGAACGACGTGGTCGTCAGGTTGATCATGTGTTCGTTGACGTTGACGAGGTGAAGACATGACGCAGAATCGAACAGCGCGATGATCGCCACGAGATCGCTCATCGACTGATCGACGTCCAAGCCGTTGAGAACGTCGTTGGAGCCCATGTTGATGATGACCTGGTCGTAGGTTCGTGACGCGACGAACTGGGCTTCGGGCATCACCTCGGCGATGGTGTACCCGGTGCTTCCCGACACGACGAGCTCGAAGTCCCTCCCGAGCCGGCTCTGCAGCTCGGTCTGATCGAACACGGTGATCGAGTCACCGATGACCGCAACCGAGTCCCCCTTGTTGGGATTGCCGCATCCGGCCGACACGATGGCGAGGACCGTGAACCAGATCGCTGCGCCCCGACGGATCGAACTGCGGCCGCCGGTTGTCACGAGGTGATCGTAGACATCGGAAGGTCGAACCCGGGATCGCCCGGCGTCAGGAATCAGCGGGGGGCGGCTGTTTCGTGTCGTCGTGTGCCGCGACCCACTCCTGGGCATCCGCATAGGCGTGCAGCAAGGTGTCGGAGCGCCAGCGTCCGGGTCCGTAGATGTCGGCCGGCCCGATCGCCGCGCTGTCGGCCGCTGCGTCAAGCTGTCGGCGGAGACCCGGCTGAACCGACGCCAACAGGAGCTTGCCTCCGACCGCCGTCAATGCGCCGGCGTATCGGACGAGGACTCCGACGAGAGTCGCTCCGATGTCGTCGCGACCGCGCAGCCTCAGGATCACGACGGCGTTCTCGGAGCGGTCGGTGACCTCGGGCAACAGCGCTTCGAACGTGGGAGCAGCTGCGAAGAAGAGACTTCCGACGGGTTCGAGCATGACGACGGAATTGGCCGACAGCTCGGCGGGCGGGTCGGCATCGAGGAGGTGACCCTCGTCGTCGATGACGAGTTGTGACACCGAGATCTGGTTCGACTGCCGGATCACGTAGAGCATGATCGACAGGGCGACCCCAAGGAGGACCGCGTACTGCAGCGGAATCAACATGGTCAGCACGAACGTGACGATCAGGACGGTCTGTTGCACCCGCCCCGTCTTCGCCACAGCGGCGATCCGGTCTGGCTTGATCGTGCTGACGCCGATGGTGATGAGCAGGCCCGCCAGGGCGGGCATGGCGATGAAGCCGACCGGCTCGGCGAGGACGAGCACGACGACGACCATGACCACGCCGGCGATGAGCAGCGCTCGCCGCGATCTTGCCCCGGCACTCACGGCGAGGGCAGAGGCGGACATCGAGCCGCCGACGGGCATTCCCATGAGTGCCCCGGCAGCGACGTTGGCCGCCCCCTGTCCGACGAAGTCCGACGACGCGTCCGGCTGGGTGCCGTCGGGATTGGTGAAGGCGGCCGACACGCCCGCGCCCTGCACCAGGCCCACGAACGCGAGTGATGCGGCCGGCACGATCAGCGCGGGAACGAGGCCGATGTCGGGCAGTTTCGGCAGTGGCAACGAGTTCGGAATGTCGGCGACGTCGTTGAGCCGGTCGATGTCCCAGCCGAACAGTGGCACCAGTGCCGATGCGGCGAACACCGCCACCACCATTCCGAGTGGGCCGAGGGGGGTGCGCCCGAGCGTCAGGATCAGGACGACGGTCGCCGCGCCGACGACGAGCGTCTGGATGTCGACCTGAAGGGGATGCAACAGCAGATCGATCGTGCGAGCGATCCGGTTCGAGCCCTCCGCCGCGTACCCCGTGAAACCATCGAGCTGCCCGAGAACGATGTTGACCCCGACGGCGCTGATGAACCCGGTCATCACGGATGTGGACACGTAGCTGAGCAGCGACCCGAGCTTGAGGAGCCCGGCGGCGAGCATGACGGCGCCGGTCAACACCGACAGGGTGAAGACGGCGGCCGCAGGGTCGTCGCTGCCGCTCACGGCGTCGACATCGGCCACGATGATCGACATGGCCCCCGTCGTCTGCACGGCCATGAACGACGAACTCGTGAACACCGAGCCGACGATCGTGCCCCACATGGCCGCATACAGACCGAACACCGGGTTGACGCCGGCCAGCAGTCCACTGGCGAGGCTGTCGGGGACGCTCTCGACCCCGAGAACGAGCCCCGACGTTGCATCCGCGCCGAGTCCGTCGCGACGGAGGAGCGATCGCCACCTCAGGATGGTGTGGCGCCTCCTCCCGGATCGGGCACCGCTGCGGGAACGAACATGGCGGCGACTCTACCGCCGGCCGGTGACCGGTGCGATCCCGCCGATGACTCGGGTCACTCGTCGCGCGAGGTGGGGACCGCGACGACCGGAACCTTCGATGAACGGATCACCTGCTCGGCGACGCTTCCGGCCAGCAGCCGACTGAAGCCCGATCGCCCGTGGCTGGCGATGACGACGAGGTCCGCTCCGAGCTCATCCGCGGTCGTGGTGATCACCTCGGCGGCGGTCGTACTGAACGGTGTCGACCAGTCGATGACGACATCACCGACGCGATGGTCGGCGGCGAGGCCGGCGAGATATTCGTCGACCGCTCCGGCCAGTGCATGGTCATCCTCGGCGCCCTCGCCGACGTTGTGTTCGACGGCGCCGTCGACCACGACGAGGAGGTGGATCCGGGCTCCGAACCGTTGCGCAAGGTCGGTGGCGACGGGAAGGGCCTGCTCGGCGAGACTCGACCCGTCGAGCGGGACGAGAATCATCGGGTCCGAGGATGCGGTCATGGGAAGCTCCAGTTCGTCGTGTACTGAGCGGAACCGTATCGTCACCGCACCCGGCGCCGCCGATCCGGGAGCCTGTATCGTCGGCCGACACACGAGAGGGAGGATCCATGGCCGGCATTTGTTCCCAACGGGTCGTGATCGTGACCGGCGCAGGAGGGGGCATCGGGCGGGAACATGCCCTCGAGTTCGCCCGACAGGGGGCGAGCGTCGTGGTCAACGACATCGGAGCCGCCGTCGACGGCAGCGGGGAATCGGCCGGTCCCGCCGAGCAGGTCGCGGCCGAGATCCGTGCCCTGGGCGGATCCGCCGTCGGGAACACCGACGATGTCGCCGATGAGGAAGGTGCGCGGCGCCTGGTGGACTCGGCCATCGCGGAGTTCGGTCGTCTCGATGTCGTGGTCAACAACGCCGGAATCCTCCGGGACCGGATGTTGGTGAACATGGGATTCGACGAATGGGACGCCGTGATACGGGTCCATCTCCGGGGGACCTTCGGCCCGTCGCACTTCGCGGCCCGTCACTGGCGCGAACGCGCCAAGGCGGGTGACCACGTCGACGCCCGCATCATCAACACCACGTCGCCGTCGGGGATCTACGGCAACGTCGGCCAGACCAACTACGGAGCCGCCAAGGCCGGGATCGCCTCGTTCACCGTGATCGCGGCTGCGGAGCTCGCACGCTACGGGGTCACGGTCAATGCCATCGCCCCGGTGGCCGCAACGAGGATGACCATTCCGCTCGGCGGGGGTCGATCGGTCCCCGATGATCCGGACGGCTTCGATCGCGGGTCGCCGGCGAACATCGCTCCGTTGGTCGTGTGGCTGGGAAGCGGGCAGTCGGCGGGCATCACCGGTCGGGTGTTCAACGTCAGGGGTGGCGTCATCAGCGTCGCCGAGGGCTGGCGTGCCGGACCAGGCGTGGACGGCGGACGACGATGGGACCCCGAGGAGCTGATAGAGATCATTCCGGCGCTGGTCGGCGACGCGCAGCCCAACGCCGACATGAGAGGCGTGCCGACGCGGCCCGCGGACCAGTGATGTGGTGACCTCGGGTCGCCGGAAGGGTGTGGACATGTCCGAACGACGCCGCCATGAGGGACTGCCGATCACCGACGACGATGAGACCATCGCCGCAGCGCTCGAGGACCTCAGCGTTCCGGCGCTGATGGCGTCGATGGTTCACATGACGGGAGATCCCTCGATCCTCGAAGGAGACCTCCGCCCCGCCGGGATCTACCTCAACGAAGTGCAGGGATTCATGAGTCCCGAGGACCAGGCGGCCGTCCGGGCCCGGGCTCTCGACGTGATCACGGCGTATCGCGACGGCGGCTCCGTCCTGCCCGCGCCGCCGTCGCCAGAGGTCGTGCACGACATGATGAACTTCCTCGTCGCCGGGGAGGTCCCCGACGAATACGTCCCACTGATGCTCGAAGAACTCGAACTGGACGGGGTCGATGCCCGCCACGTCGCCTGGTCCGACTCCGTCACCGCGGACGATCGGGCCCGCTTTCACGTCGTGGTGGTCGGGGCGGGAATGTCGGGAATCCTTGCGGGGATTCGTCTGTCGCAGGAGGGCGTCCCCTACACGATCGTGGAGAAGAACGCCGCCGTCGGCGGAACATGGTTCGAGAACCGCTATCCGGGAGCCCGGGTCGACGTGGGCAACCACTTCTACTGCTACTCCTTCGCACCGGACGATCACTGGACCGAGTTCTTCGCCCGTCAGCCGGAGCTGCAGCGCTATTTCGAGCGGTGCGCCCGCGACTTCGGCGTCATCGATCACATCCGCTTCGACACCGAGGTCGTGGGTGCCCGCTGGAACGACGACACCGGACGGTGGGCGGTCGAGGTCCGTTCTGCTGATCGCGGCGCCGAGGTGATCGAGGCGAACGCGGTCATCAGTGCGGTCGGCCAGCTCAACCGGCCGAAGCTGCCCGACATCGACGGCCTCGACTCCTTCCGCGGCCTGGCGATGCATTCGGCGCAATGGGTGGACGGCACCGATCTGACGGGCAAGCGGGTCGCCGTCATCGGCACCGGCGCCAGCGCGTTCCAGATCGTTCCGGCCATCGCGGACCAGGTGAGTCACCTGACCGTCTTCCAGCGGTCGGCTCCGTGGATGTTCCCGAATCCGAATTATCACGAGAAGGTCGGGCCGGGCGTCGCCTGGGCGCTCCGCCACCTCCCGTACTACGGACGGTGGTTCCGCTTCCTGATCTTCTGGCCCGCGTGCGACGGGGGTCTGGTGGCGATGCGCGTCGACCCCGAATGGCCCCACCAGGATCGAGCGGTCAGCGAGACCAACGACCTGGCGCGGGAGATGTTTCTGGGATGGATGGCCGAGCAGGTCGGCGACGACGCCGAACTGCTCGAGAAGGTGACTCCGGACTACGTGTGCCTGGGGAAGAGGACACTGCAGGACAACGGGAGTTGGCTCACGGCGCTCACCCGGGACGACGTCGACCTGATCACCGATCCCATCGAGTCGATCACCGCCGAGGGCATTCGTTGCGAGAGCGGGCAGGACCACCCCGTCGACGTGATCATCCATGCGACCGGATTCCATGCGAACCGTTACCTGTGGCCGATGGAGATCGTCGGGCGCCACGGCACGGTGTTGTCGGAACAATGGGGCGACAGACCGACGGCCCACCTCGGCGTCACGGTCCCCAACTTCCCCAACCTCTTCTGCCTCTACGGGCCGGGCACGAATCTGGCCAGCGGAGGCAGCCTCATCTTCCACTCGGAATGCGAGATGCGCTACATCATGGGATGTCTCGAAGCCCTGGTGAGCCGCCCCGGCGCGTCGATCGAATGTCGCCAGGACGTCCATGACGACTACAACGAACGTCTCCAGGCCGAACTCGACACGATGGTGTGGTCGCACCCGTCGATTCGCCACAGTTGGTACCGCAACTCCGAAGGCCGCATCTACATTCTCTCGCCGTGGCGACTCGTGGACTTCTGGGACTGGACCCGGGAACCCGACCTCTCGGACTTCGTTCTCGACGAACGCTGAGCGCGGGCGGCGCGACGCCGTTCGGGGCGGCCGGTTCAGCGTGGCGTCAGGCGCCGTTTCGTAACGTCGGCTCACACGAGAGCGGAAGGAGACCCCATGGAGTCGAAGACGAGGAAAGCCCTGGCCGTCGGAGTGGTGACGATCGCAGCGGTGGGTTCGGGCGTCGCCGTCGCAGGGGCGGCCGGCGGAGGTGACCACGAATCGCCCATCGTGGGAGAAGATCTCGACCGGGCGAGTCGGGCGGCCCTCGCGCACACCGGTGAGGGACGGGTCACCGAGACCGAGATCGGCGACGAGGACAGCTTCTACGAGGTCGAGGTCACCCTCGACGATGGCAGCCAGGTCGACGTTCAGCTCGACGAGCGCTTCGAGGTCGTCGAGGTCATGTCGGACAGGGACGGAGAGCCCGACGACGGGTCGTGAGGCGGTTCGCCTGCCATCACGGCTGCATCTCGGTCGCCGAGTGGCAGCTCAGAGGAGCCCCGACGCTTCTGGCTCGATGAGCGTCTCGTCCTCGGCCGGCGCGCCGAGAACGGCCTCGACCAGGGTGCGGATGCCGAACTCGATGGCGCGCTCGTCGACGTCGAAGGCTCCCGAGTGGAGATCGAGGCGTTCATCACCCCACTCCGGTCGGTGCACCCCGAGTCGGGCCAGGCATCCCGGGGCGTGTTCCTGGTACCAGGCGAACGTGTCGCCTCCGAAGCTGCGTGGCGTCTCCACGACGGAGGCCTCGCCTCCCACCCGGCGCGCCGCCGCGCCGATCAGATAGGTCTCGGCGTCGCTGTTGACGACCGGGGGGATGCCGCGGGTGTAGTCGATGCCCACGGTGGCGCCGGTGCCCGCCACGATCTCGTCGAGTGACCGCACCACCAGCGGTTCGGCGTCATCCCAGACGCGCCAGTCGGGCGTCCTGACGCTGCCGCGCAGAACGGCGGTGGAGGGGATGACGTTGGGCGCATCGCCCGAGTGGATCGAACCGAAGACCAACAACAGCTCGGCGTCCTCATACAGCTCCGCGGCTCGACGGGCCACGAGTGCCGGGAGTTCGGTGGCGACCCGCCCCGCGAGCGCGACGAGGTCGACGGTGAGGTGTGGACGAGCGGTGTGGCCCCCCGGCCCCCCGAGCGTCACCTCCAGGGCATCGGTCGCGGCGGTGAGCGGCCCGACCCGGAGCCCCACCTGGCCGACGTCGAGCTTGGGGTCGCAGTGGAATCCGATGATCGAGTCGACACCGTCGAGTCCACCGGCGGCGATGACGTCCAGCGATCCGCCCGGCACGGTCTCCTCGGCCGGTTCGAAGATGAGTCGCACCGAGACGCCGAGGTCGTCGGCGACCCGGTGCAGGGCGAGGCCCGCCCCCAGAACGATGGTGGCGTGGACGTCGTGTCCGCAGCTGTGGGATCGGCCCGGCATCCGGGATCGATAGGTCACGGTCTTCGTGTCGTCCATGGCCAGCGCGTCGATGTCGGCCCGCAGGGCGATCGTCCGCAGCCGGCCGCCGATGGGCCGGGCGATGTCGCAGGTGAGGCCTGTCCCGGTGGGAAGGATTGCCGGTTCGAGCCCTGCGGCCCGAAGGCGTTCGGCCAGCAGTTCGGTGGTCTCGTGCTCCTCGCGGCTCAGTTCGGGAAACGCGTGGAGGTGGCGACGGAACGAGACGAATTCGGCGCGGTGCTCGGCGAGGAAGTCGTCGAGCCAGGGCCGGGACGGAGATGTCCAGCTCATGGCAGGGTCCCCTTCGCGGGCGCATCGGCAGGCGCATCCGGTGAGTCGAATTCGGTGACGAGCTGGTCGATCACATCGGCCAGCGACCCGCCGCCGGCGATGATGGCGCGTTGGCGGTCCGAACTCGATCCTCGGCGTGCCATGGACCGCACGTCGTTCAGCTCGGCGGAACACCGGAGGGTCGTCGCCGTGGGCATCAGGCGCTCGACGGTCTCCTCGAGCAGATCCCTCGCCGGTCGACGTTCTCCCGAGTCATTCACGATCATGTCGTGATCCAGTCCGTATCGCGCCGCCAACCACTTGTTCTCCTTCAGTACCCACTCCCTGGCGGAGGGCAACTCGTCGCCCCCGGCGAATCGGTCGCTGAGCTCGGCCACCAGACACTGTGCCAGCGCGGCAACGGCCGCGACGTCATTCAGGTTCGTCATTGCATCGCACATTCTCAGCTCGACGGTGCCGAAATCGGGGTGGGGTCTCACGTCCCACCAGACCTCGCGGATCGAGGTGATGGCGCCGGCTGACTTCAGGGTGTCCATGTAGCGCTCGAAGTCGCCCCACCCGCCCAGGGTCGGCGGAAGGCCGGCGGTCGGAAGTGCCTCGAAGATCTTCGTCCGAGCCGAGGCCAGTCCGGTGTCCAGGCCGTGCCAGAACGGGCTCGAGGCCGACAGTCCGAGGAAGAGCGGCAGGTGGTAGGCGACGCTGTTCACGACCGCGATGGCCGCGTCGGCCGACGGAACGCCCACGTGGTAGTGGATCCCATGGATGGCGAGGCGGCGCGCCGGCCAACCGATCTCCGCGACGAGCTGTTGATACCGCTCCTTGTGGCTGATGGTCACCTCGCTCCAGTGACTGAAGGGGTGGGTGCCGGCGCACGCGAGGGCCCACCCTCGCGACGTCGCCGACGCCCTCACCTCGGCGACGGTCGACTCGAGATCGACGCGAGCCTGCGACACGGTGTCGCAGACGCCGGTGATCATCTCGATCGTGCACTGCATGAGTTCGTTCTTGGCCAGCGGGTGCTCGCCCAGAGGATGGGCTCGGCCGAGTTCGGCGAGGATCTGAGTGGCGCCGTCGGTGAGACCTCTGGTCTCGGCGTCGACGAGGAATGCCTCGACCTCCACGCCGAGCGTCGGGGCGGGTGATGCCCGGAAGTCGATGCCCACGCAGCGACACTACATAGCCTCCTCGTCGCAGCAGGGCTATGTTCCTGGGGGAGCGGCCAGGGAGGTGGTGGTGGATCGTCTCGCACCGACAGACGCATGGTTCCTCTACCTCGAGGGGCCGACGGTTCCGCTCCATGTCACGGGGCTCCTGCTTCTCGATCCGTCCACGGCTCCCGACGGTCTCTCCTTCGAGGGGTTGCGCCGCTACGTCACCGGCCGACTCGATCTGATGCCCGAGCTCCGCCGCCGTCTCGTCGAAGTTCCGCTGGCCATCGACCATCCGTCATGGATCGATGACCCCGACTTCGATCTCGACCTGCATCTGAGGACCGACGTCCTCGAGGGGAGCGGGTCGATGAAGGACCTGGCCGACTTCGTCGGCACGTTCGCGGCCGCACGTCTCGACCGGTCGCGTCCGCTGTGGGAATTCGTCCTGATCGAGGGTCTCGAGGGCGGTCGATCGGCCCTGGTCATGAAGATGCACCACTGCATCGTCGACGGCGTCTCGGGGATGGACTTCCTGGTCCATCTCCTCGACATCGACCCGGCTCCCGCTCCTGAGCCTGCGGTGGCGGAGCGTGAACGTCAGCGGGTACCCAGCGCCCTCGAAGCGTTCGCCGACGCGACCTGGAATCGTCTGGCGAGTCCTCTGAGGCCGGTCCGCGCCGCGGCCGACGCATCGACGGCACTGCTACGGACGGCCGAGACGACGATCCGACGCCGCCTCACCGGAGAAGTCGCCGTCGCCCATCCCATCAACGCCCCCCGCACCCGTTTCAACTCGTCGGTCAGCGAGCACCGGGTGGCGGCGTTCGGCTTCGCCCCGCTGGACGACCTCAAGGTCGTGAGAAAGGCGTTCGGGGTGACCGTCAACGACGTCGTATTGGCGTCGTGCACCTTCGGACTGCGGGCGTACCTCGACGCCCACGAGGGGATTCCCGATCGTCCCCTGGTCTGTTCGGTCCCGGTGTCGACCCACCGCCGCGACGGCGGGGGCGGGCCGCCGAATCAGGTGTCCAACATGTTCGTCAACCTCCCGGTGCACGTCGCCGACCCCGTGGAGCAACTGATGCTGATCCATGAAGGCTGCGTCGGTGCGAAAGAGATCCACCACGCCCTTGGCCCCGACATGATCCACGACGTCGTCGAGCTGATCCCCGCCTCGATGTTCCACGCCGCGACCCGTATCTACTCCGAAGGGAGACTGGCCGACCGCATCGCTCCGGTCCACAACCTGATCGTGTCCAACGTGGTGGGGGCCCCTTTCCCCACCTACCTGGCGGGGGCCGAGGTCGTCGGAATGGTTCCCTTCGGACCCCTCCTGGAGGGCACCGGACTCAACATCACGGTGCTGTCCAACAACGGGGACATGAACTTCGGGTTGCTGGGGTGCCCTGAGCTGGTTCCCGACATCGACGGGCTCCTCGAAGGGATGCTGGCGGGGGTGGCCGCACTCCTCGACGCCGCCCGCGTCGGGGGCCCCTAGCCCTCCGACGCAGGCGTCTCGACCTCGCCGGCCTGGAACAACCCCAGGGCGCCCTTGCCGACGTTGGAGAATTTGTGCGTCACGATGGGGTACAGGCCGGCCTCGTCGAAGCTGAACTCGACGAAACCACCCTGGGCCGGCTGGAGGTCGAGCGCCTGGCTGCCGCCCTGGCGGGCGTCGGGTTGCAGGAGGTACGAACCCTCTTTGTAGACCGTGTCGAAGATCGTCCCGACGATGTGGAACGACGAGTTCTCCGAGGGGCCGTCGTCGATGACCCAGACCCGGACCCGCTCGTTCGGCTCGACTCTGATGGGCGAGAACTTGTACTGGCTGTGGTATCCGTTGAACACGACGGCATCCCAGTCGTCGTTGACCATCTTGGTCAGGTCACCCTCTTTGCCCTGGTCGCCAAGGTAGAGCTCGGACTGGACGAGCACGTACTCGTGGTCGACCGGTGCGAGCACGGGCGGGTCGATGACGACGGCGCCGTACATGCCGTTGCCGATGTGGTGAAGGGTGGGCGCCGTGCCGCAGTGATACATGAAGATCCCGGCGTGCTTCGCCTCGAATTGGTACACCAGGCTCTCGCCCGGTCCGATGCTGCGCATCTCGTCGTTCCAGGCGACCTTCGACGCGTGGAAGTCGATGGAATGGTCGATCGTTCCGTCGTTGTAGAGGGTGACGTTGAAGATGTCACCGACCCGTCCGCGCAGGATCGTCCCCGGAACGATGCCGTTGAAGGTCCACATCAACTGGGTGACGCCGGGTGCGACCTCGATCTCCTTGTCGATGGCGTGCATCTCGACGTCATGAACCGTTCCGCCGGGCGCCGGAGCGAGGGTCGGGTCATAGGGCTGCCAGTCGTCGGCGGGCTCCGCCGCCGGATCGATGGTCGCACCGGAACTCGGCGCGGCCACTGCCGCGGTGCCGTTGTCGCTGCCGCCCGCGACGGTGACGGTCATCACCATCCCGGATTCCTTGTGTCCGGGAACGGTGCACCACACCTCGGTATCGGCGTCGAAGGGGCCCACGGTGACGGTCTCGGACTCGCCCGGTTCCAGCATGGCTGTTCCGTCGGTGCCGTTGGCCTTGAGGTCATGGGGCATGGCGCCGTCGTTGACGACTTCCAGAACCAGCTCCTGACCCGGAGACAGCTCGACTGTCGAGGGGGTCACCGCGAACTCGGTGAGCGACACCGCCAGGGTCCTGGGCGACGTCTCGGTCGCTCCCGCCCCTCCGTTGTCGGTCGGGGTGAACAGGGCGACGACGCCCACGATCAACGCCATGGCCGCTGTGCCCACGGCGAGCGTCCACATACCCTTGCCCACGGGGGCGGAACCTTCGGTCGTCGAGCCCATGGGCCCCCCTCGAGGTGTCGGGCCGGGCGGCCGCGCACCACGTGAACCTAGGTCGACAGCCTTGTTCCCGGTAGGGCCAAAGGTCCCGGGCCCACGTGGCTGTTCGGGACGGGGGCCGGGTAGCGTCGGGCCGTGGAGTATCGGGTCGAAGCCGTACCGTGGGTGGGTCACGACCGCGGCGCCGAGGAGTTGGAGCGACTCCTCAACGAGCGGGCGGAGGAGGGTTGGGAGGTGCTGTCGATCGTGCCGACGACGGCCGGCACCTCGATCCGATCCCTGGTGGCAGCGTCGGCGTCAGCCGATACGACGGAGTTCGCCGTCGTGATGAGGCGGGAGCGGCGCCGGTGATCGGAGGGCCGAGGCCGCCGGCCCGGATCACCAGAATTCGGTACCCGGCTCTCCCTTGAAGGGTCCGACCACGTCGCCGGTGACCCAGCCTCCGTAGAAGCGCCCCGGTTGCGGGGTGACCGGTTCCTCGTCGACGAAGCAGTCGAACAGGCTCGGGTAGAAGGCGAGGTGGTTCGCCAGGGCCCGATAGGCCGGCGAGGGGTCGGGGTACGACCAGGCACCCGCCTCGATGACGAGGTCCGGAAGGACCACGTCGAAGTAGACCGCCCGCCCCTTCCACTCACAGAACGTCGTCGCGTGGCACGCCACGAAACAGCTGAGGTCGCAGTCCTCGGCCGGTAGGTAGAACCCGGGAGGATGGGAGGTCTCGAGAAGTCGCAGTGCCTCGGTCGTCTCGGCGAGGGTGGTCGATCCCGTCGCGACCCGTACCGATCGGTCGGTCGCTTCCAGTCGGGGCGGGCGGGGGTAGGACCACACCGACTCCTGACCGGCGCCGACCGGATCCGGTTCGGGTCGGCGCCGGACCGGGGCCTGCGGTGTCACGACTGCGGCGTCTCGGTGACGTTGGAGATGTCGACGCCCTTGGCCGCCGCCCGGGCCAGCAGGTCTGCTCGGAGCTCGTCGCTGACCGACGGTGTCCTCGTCAGAAGGAAACAGGAGGTCCCGGTCGGGTCGCTCACGATCGCCCACTGATAGTCGGGATCCAGATCGACGATCCAGTAGTTGCCGGGCGGGTTGGCGGAGTTGGAGCCGGTGAACGAGACGTTGAGCCGGGCATTGGAGGCATCGACGGGCACGGCCGTGCCGGTGATGGTGGACAGCGGTCCGTTCGGCGCGAAGTAGCGCCCCGAGTTCACGACCTGGATCGAACCGTTCGGCAGGAGCGAGTAGTTCGCGGTGGTGTTGACCAGTCCGACCGAGAAGAACTGCTTGACGCTGGCTATCTCGTACCAGGTCCCGGTGTATCGGGTGACGTCGACCGACTCCACGGTGCTCGTCGCGCGTCGGTCCGGGAGGGACGCACGCGGCGGCGGTGAGGGAGAGCGCCAGTGCGGCGACGACCAACAGGGAGCGGCGAGATGTTGTGTTCATGCTTCCCCTACGTCGTGGGGCAGGAGATCGGATGCAGCCGACGAGGACGGTTCGGTGTCGATATGACCTTCGGCCCTGTCGGGTGATCGCCCCACCCGGCCATAGTTGTGTCGGGCATCGGGCCGGAACGGGCTCGTCGATGACTCATCGCGCCGCCTCGATGAGAGAAAGAATGGGATGAGTGGCTACACAGCGGTTGTGTATGGACGGGAACGAAGCCACGGCACGCGTCGCCTACTCCCTCAGCGAGGTCGCGTCGATCTATCCGATCACCCCGGCGTCGGTCATGGGAGAGTTGGCCGACCAGTGGTCGGCGGCTGGGCGGCCGAACCTGTGGGGAACGGTCCCCGAGATCGTCGAGATGCAGTCCGAGGCCGGCGCGGCCGGAGCGTTGCACGGCTCGATCCACAACGGCGCGCTCACGACCTCGTTCACCGCCAGCCAGGGATTGCTCCTGATGATCCCGAACATGTTCAAGATCGCTGGTGAACTCACTCCGTGCGTGATCCATGTCGCGGCGCGGTCCGTCGCGACGCACGCCCTGTCGATCTTCGGCGATCACTCCGACGTGATGTCCGTCCGATCGACGGGGTGGGCGATGCT
Source organism: uncultured Microthrixaceae bacterium (assembly GCA_963700425.1). GTDB lineage: Bacteria > Actinomycetota > Acidimicrobiia > Acidimicrobiales > Microtrichaceae > CAVOXO01. The sequence continues at coordinate 698,418 of CAVOXO010000003.1, forward strand.
CTCCGCCGGTTCGGTGCAGGAGGCCCACGACTTCGCGCTCGTCGCGCACGCCGCAACCCTCCGGACGCGAGTTCCCTTCGTGCATTTCTTCGATGGCTTCCGGACCAGTCACGAGATCGACAAGATCGCCGTTCTCGACGAGGACGACCTCTCGGCGCTCATGGTGGATGAGGACATCGCGGCCTTCCGCGCGCCGTGGTCTCACGCCGTCGGATCCCCGGGTGCAGGGAACCGCCCAGAACCCCGACGTCTTCTTCCAGGCTCGGGAGGCGGCGAACCCCTTCCACGACGCCGGTCCCGGGCTCCGTGGCCGAGGTCTTCGACGAGCTGGCGGCCAGGACGGGTCGCCGGTACGGGCTGGTCGGACTACGTCGGCGCTCCCGATGCCGATCGGGTCATCGTCCTGATGGGATCCGGCGCGGGCGCGGCTGAGGAGACCGTCGAGTCGATGGTCGCCGCCGGCGAGAAGGTCGGGGTCGTCAAGGTTCGGCTCTACCGTCCGTTTCCGGCCGTTCAGTTCATCGACTGCACTCCCCTCGACGGTCCGTTCGATCGCGGTGTTGGACAGGACCAAGGAGCCCGGCGCCACCGGGGAGCCGCTCTACCTCGACGTGGTCGCGTCGCTGGATCAGGCGGACGCCTCCCGGCTGGCCGTTCGTCGATCGACGACCCAGGGTCATCCGGGGCCGGTACGGGTTGTCCTCCAAGGAATTCCGCCCCGCACACGTTGCCGCGATCTTCGATGAGCTCGGATCGGCCGACCCCCAGCGGCACTTCACCGTCGGCATCCGCGACGATGTGACCGACCTCTCGCTCGCGGTCGACGACGACGTGCCGGTCTCGTCGCCCCGAGGGCGAGGTCCAGGCCGTGTTCTTCGGACTCGGATCCGACGGCACGGTCGGCGCCAACAAGAGTTCGGTGAAGATCATCGGGGACTCGACCGACCTGTATGCCCAGGGCTACTTCGTCTACGACTCGAAGAAGTCGGGTTCGATCACCGTGTCCCATCTCCGCTTCGGACCGGAGCCGATCCGATCGACGCTACCTGATCGAAGATGCGGACTTCATCGCCTGCCACCAGTTCGGGTTGCTCGAACGGGTCCGGGTGCTCGATCGGGCGAAAGCCGGGTGCGACACTCCTGCTGAACAGCCCGTTCGGCCCCGACGAGGTGTGGGACCGACCTGCCGCACGACGTCCAGCGACAGATCGTCGACCGCGAGATCGACCTCTGGGTGATCGACGCGCTCGCGATCGCTAGCGGACTCGAGATGGGCAACCGGATCAACACGATCATGCAGCCGTGCTTCTTCCATCTCGCCGGACGTCGTGCCCACCGATGAGGCCATCGAGCGGATCAAGGAGTCGGTCGAACGGAGCTACGGCGGTCGCGGCCGTGACCTCGTGGAGCGCAACTTCGCCGCCATCGACCGGTCGCTCGCCGAACTGTCCCGGGTCGACGTGCCCGCATGGACCGAGGTCGATCGACCCGCTGCGGAGGACGCCATCGACGCGCCACCGGACTTCGTCCAGCGGGTGACGGCCACCATGCTGGCCGGGCACGGCGACCTGCTGCCCGTTTCGGCCCTGCCACCCGACGGAAGCTTCATCACTGCGACGTCGCAGTTCGAGAAACGGTCGATCGCGGTCGAGCATCCCGATCTGGGATCCCGACATCTGCATCGACTGCGGCAAGTGCGCCATCGTCTGTCCCCATGCGACGATCCGGATGAAGGTCTTCGAGCCCGCCGCGCTCGAGCGGCGCGCCCGACGGATTCCGCTCGAAGGACTTCCGCTCGAAGGATCTCGACGGATCACCGGATGACGATCCAGGTGGCGCCCGATGACTGCACCGGATGCGGCGTGTGCGTCGAGGTGTGTCCCGCCAAGTCGAAGACGGAGGTGCGCCACAAGGCGATCAACATGGAGCCCGCCGCTCGGCACCGGGCCACCGAGGCGGAGTCGCTGGGACTTCTTCCTGGACATCGCGGAGCTCGACCGGTCGCTGCTTCCCCACGATTCGGTCAAGGGCTCACAGGTCGCTCCAGCCGCTCTTCGAGTTCTCGGGCGCCTGCGCGGGCTGTGGCGAGACGCCGTATCTCAAGCTGCTCACCCAGCTCTTCGGCGACCGCATGCTGGTCGCGAATGCGACCGGATGCTCGTCGATCTACGGCGGAAACCTGCCGACGACACCCTGGGCGGTCAACGGGGAGGGACGCGGTCCGGCCTGGTCGAACAGCCTCTTCGAGGACAACGCCGAATTCGGCCTGGGCTACCGCCTCGGCGCTCGACGCGAAGGAGGATGCTGCCGCGGACTCTCGTGCGTTCGGCTCGCCGGTCTGATCGGAGAGGACGAGGTCCGCGGCGTGCTCGACGCCGACCAGTCCGACGAAGCGGGCATCCACGCACAGCGGGAACGGGTCGCCACGATCGTGCGAGAGGCTACGGGGCGTGGCGGAGGGCCCTTCCGCGCTCGATCGACGGCCGGGCAGCCGACGTCGCGTCGGCTGATGGACGTGATCGATTCGATGGTCCGCACGAGCCTGTGGATCGTCGGCGGTGACGGTTGGGCCTACGACATCGGATTCGGCGGAGTGGACCACGTTCTGGGCTCGGGGCGGAACGTGAACATCCTCGTGTTCGACACCGAGGCCTACTCGAACACCGGGGGTCAGGCGTCGAAGTCGACACCGCGCGGAGCGGTGGCGAAGTTCACATCGTCCGGGCAAGGCACGGCGAAGAAGGATCTCGGTGCGATCGCGCGTTCCTACGGCGATGTCTACGTCGCCCAGGTGGCGATCGGCGCCAACGACATCCAGACGGTGAAGGCGTTCCTCGAGGCAGATGCGTGGCCCGGTCCGAGCCTCGTCATCGCGTACTCGACGTGCATCGCCCACGGCATCGACATGTCGACGTCGATGTCGCACCAGCGGGACGCCACCCGATCGGGCTACTGGCCGCTGTACCGGTACCGGCCCGAGCGAGGACGAGGACGCGACCCCGATGCGCCTCGACTCGAAACGGCCGTCGATTCCGGTCAAGGACTTCGTGGCGAACGGAGGCCCGGTTCGCCGTCCTGGAGCGCACTCAACCCGAGCGAGCGGAGTTGCTCGCAGGACTGCTGCAGGCCGACATCGACGAACGATGGCACTACTACGAACAGCTCGCGGGGCTGCACCGCAGCGTCCCGCACGTGAACGATCCAGCGCGACGGATCCGACGACGCCGTGGATCACGGCGACGAGGAGGTCACATGACCATCGACCTGACCACGCCGTACCTCGGACTCGAGCTCCGTTCGCCCATCGTCGCGTCGGCGAGTCCGCTCACCGGGGATCTCGACGACGTGCCGTCGGCTCGTCGAGGCGGGCGCCGCCGCGATCGTGCTTCCGTCCCTGTTCGAGGAGGAGATCGTTCACGACGAGGTCCAGCTGCACTGGGCGATGGAAGCGGGTGCAGGGCAGTTCGCCGAGGCCCTCGACTACTTCCCTCACGTCGGTGACGTCGCCACGGTGTCGGACCGCTACCTCGCCCGGGTCGGCGGCACCAAGGAGGCGGTCGACGTTCCGGTGATCGCCAGCCTCAACGCCACGACCCCCGGCGGCTGGACCAGATACGCCGGCCTCCTGGCCGAGGCCGGCGCGGACGCCATCGAGTTGAACCTCTACCACGTGGCGGCAGACCACACCCGCGACGCCACCGAGGTGGAGGAACGCGGACCTCGAGCTGATCGCGGAGGTCGTCGAATCCGTGTCGGTCCCCGTCTCGGTGAAGCTCTCGCCGTACTACTCGTCGTTCGCCAACTTCGCGTCCCGTATCGTCGACACCGGCGCAGCGGGCCTGGTTCTCTTCAACCGCTTCTACCAGCCGGACCTCGACCTCGACGATCTCGTGCCCGTCCCTCGGATCGAGCTGTCGAGCCAGTGGGAGCTGCGCCTGCCACTCCGCTGGATCGCCATCGTGCGTCCGCTCCTCGTCGGCTCCATGTCCCTCGCCGCCACCTCGGGAATAGAGGCCGGGACCGACGTGGCGAAGGCCCTTCTCGTCGGTGCCGACGTGGCCATGATGACCTCCGCGATGCTTCGACACGGGTGCGAGCACGTGTCTCGGGTCGAGGCCGAACTGATCGGATGGCTCGAGGACAACGAGTACGAGTCGGTGTCCCAACTGCGAGGCAGTGCGAGCTACGCGAAGAGCGATCGGCCGGAGGGTTTCGAGCGGGCCAACTACGTCGCGACGCTCCACTCCTGGTCGTCACCGCCCGACTCGTCGACAGAGCGCCCCTAGCCCGCAGCGAGATCGCGAAGCTCGTCGACACATGTGGCGGCCGCGTCGGCGATCACGGCGACCTCGGGAACGCTGCTGAAGTCGCCGGTGATGCCGAAGAAGAGCCGCCCGTTGTAGGAGAGGATCGCCGTGGCGGCGCGAACGCCGTGGGTGATCGGAACGAAGGGGTGATACTCGAGCATCTCGCGACCCAGGCAGTAGAGCGGGAACTGCGGACCCGGCACGTTGGTGGTGATGGTGGTGACCTCGCGCTGCGGGTACTGCCGCATGGCCCGGATGGCGGCTCGGCTGACCGTGCCCACGATCATGGGCGGCGCGAGTTCGCCGAGGTTGACGATCGTCGCTCCGGCCTCGGCCATGTGCGACGACTTCAGGTCGGCCATCTGTCGGCACACCAGATCCAGCCGCTCGACGGGGTCGGCGACCCCCACCGGCAGCTCGTAGAGCAGTGTCGACACCCGGTTGTCAGGGGTGTTCCGGCCGTCGTCGGTCCGGGTCGAGACCGGGACCATCGATCGGAGCGTGGCTGTGTCGGGGTCCTCGCCCCTCCCGACCAACAACTGCCGATAGCCACCGGCCAGGGCGGTGAGCACGACGTCGTTCACCGTGCCGCCGAAGGCCTGTCGGATGGTGCGGACGTCGTCGAGTGCGGCCGACGAATGAGCCCATGCCCGGTGCGGACCGATGCTGCCGGCGATCGACAGGGCCGAGTCGAAGCGAAGGTCGTGGGCGAATCGGGCGAGACCCTGAGCGGTGTCGACCGCGCTTCGGGCGGTGTCGAGGGGGTGGGTGACGGCCCGGGGGATCTGGCGAGCCGCCTCGACCGCATCGGTGGCGAGGCCCACCCAGGCGTCGAGGACCTTCGTCACGCCATCGGGTTCGGGGGCGGGTTCCCACGGCTCGGGGTCGCCCGTCACGACGTCGGGTTCGATGTCCAACAGCGCCGTCAGCAATTGGACACCGGCGATGCCGTCGACCATGCAGTGGTGGATCTTGAACACCAGTGCCCATCGTCCTCCCCCGAGGCCTTCGACGAGCCACGTCTCCCACAGCGGGCGTTCGCGATCCAGCGGCATGGACATCAGCCGGCCGATCAACCGGCAGAACGATGTGTCGTCACCCGGTTCGGGCAGCGCGGTGTGACGCATGTGGTACCCGAGGTCGAAGTGGGGATCGTCCACCCACACGGGGCGGCCGAGCTCGAGGGGCACCGAACGAACCCGCTGGCGGTAGCGGGGGATCAGGTGCAGCTTGGACGCGACCAACGCCTCGAGTTCCTCGAAGGGCGGCGGCGGGTCGGCGAAGACACACGACCCGGCGATGTGCATGTGGGCCACGCCGTCCTCGAGATGCAGGAATTCTGCGTCCAGCGAGCTGAGACGGTCCATCGGGGCCCCCTTGTGTCGGATCGGAACTACTGGCGGGTGGGCTTCTTGCGGGACGGCGGCGTGGGAGCCTGCTTCATCTGAAACCGGTGGTCCTCGACCAGCCGAAGCAGGTCGTACGCACTCACCATCCCTACCACCCGGTGATCGTCCACGACGATCACATGGTGGATGTGGTGATTGCGCATGATCCTGGCGGCCACGTGCGGGCCCTCGTTCACCGGCACCGTGAGCGGGTCCTTCGACATGAACGAGCTGACCGGAGTGCTGTCGGCGTGTCGTTCGATCAGATCCGAGGCGGTCACCATGCCGATCGGTTCGTCACCGGGACCGACGACCGGCAGCGCAGACACCCTTTTCGTGACCATGAGCGTCGCTGCGTGTCCGCATGTCTGGTGCTTGGTCACCGTCATGACGGGGGAACGCATGATCTCCGCAACGGTAATGTTCATGTTCACCTCGGTCGGCGGTGGCGAGTGACCGAATCGTAGGGTGGGGAGGCGATTCCCAGCAGGGACCAAGGTCTCGAACCGGCGGGGCCCGAGGCTGTGTGTCGATCCTGGCGAGTCGAATACAGTGGGACGCCCAGAGCTCGATGGACGACGATCGGTGGGGGCGTGCGCATACTCGGCCTGAGCTGTGACTATCACGACGCTGCGGCCGCACTCGTCGTCGACGGCAAGATCATCGCCGCCGCCGAGGAGGAACGGTTCTCCCGGGTCAAGCACGATTCCTCGCTTCCCGAGCGGGCCATCGCCTCGTGCCTGGCGATCGGAGGGGTCGAGGCGGACGCCCTCGACGCGGTGGTCTTCCACGAGAAGCCGTTGGCGGTGGTGAGCCGGGTGCTCGCGGCCCGGCAGCGGCGGGGTCCCGGCGCGATCAACTCCTTCGCGAGGGACTTCCCGGTCCTTCTCAAGCGAAACGTCATGGTCGGGTACCGCACCGAGAAGGCCCTCCGTCGGATGGGCGCGAGCACACCGCCACCGCTGCGGTATTCCGAACACCACCTCAGCCATGCATCGGCGGCGTTCTATCCGTCTCCGTTCGACACCGCAGCCATCCTCACGATCGACGGCATCGGCGAATGGGAGACGGCGACGGTCGGCCAGGGACTGCACCATCGGGTGGATCTGCTCGAGGAGCAGCGGTTTCCCAACTCGTTCGGTCTCGCCTATTCGCTCGCCACCGTGTGGTGCGGGTTCGAGGCGAACGACGGCGAGTACAAGCTCATGGGCCTCGCTCCGTTCGGCGAACCCCGCTACATCGATGCGCTCGAAGAGGTCATCGCCCTCGACGACGACGGTTCGATGCGGGTCGACGGCGCTGCCGTCAAGTGGTGGGGCGGCAACCCCAAGAAGATGAGCCGACTGGTCGAGCTGTTCGACGGGCCGCCGCGGCGAACCCGGCGAGGCTCCCACCCAACGCGACGCCGACCTGGCGCGATCGGTCCAGGACTACGTCGAGACGGCGGTGCTGCGAATGGCCCGACACGCCCAGGAGAGGACGGGAGAGACGATCGTTGTGTCTCGCCGGCGGCGTTGCCCTCAACTGCGTCGCCAACGGGCGACTGCTCCGCGAGGGACCCTTCGACGAGGTGTGGGTCCAGCCGGCGGCGGGTGACGCCGGCAGCGCCCTCGGCGCCGCTCTGTGGTACTGGCACGACGAACTGGGCAACGGGCGGGAGACTCCCGCCATCGGGCGACGGACCGACCGGTCTGGGCGACTCCATGTCGGGAGCGGCCCTGGGGCCGACGATTCGACTCCGGTCAGATCGCGGAGTGGCTCGACGAGCTCGGGATCGACCACGAGCTCGAGCCCGATGTCCAGAAGCGATGTGAGCGCGTCGCCGAGGAGCTGGCCGATGGAGCGATCGTCGGATGGTTCGACGGTCGCCTGGAGTTCGGACCCAGAGCACTGGGACACCGGTCGATTCTCGCCGATCCTCGATCACCGGTGGTCCAGCGTGACATCAACCTGCGGGTCAAGGGGCGCGAGTCGTTCCGGCCCTTCGCACCGGCGGTGCTGTGGGAGTACGCCGCCGACTGGTTCGAGATCGACCGACCGTCGCCCTACATGTTGATGACCTTCCAGGTCGCGGCCGACAAGCTGGTGCCCGTCGACGACGAGCCGACCGACTTCGTCGATCGCGTCCAGGTGGTCCGCTCGCAGATTCCGGCGTGCACCCACGTCGACGGGTCGGCTCGCGTGCAGACCGTTCACGCTGAGACGGCCCCGGTGTTCCATCGCCTGATCCACTGCTTCGAGGAGCTGACCGGGTGTCCGGTGGTGTTGAACACGTCGTTCAACCGGGCCGGGGAGCCCATCGTCTGCACCCCCGAGGACGCTCTGGAGACGGCGACCGCGGCCGGCCTCGATCTCGTGGTGATCGGCGACCACCTCATCAGGGTCGGTGTCGTGAACGCGACGGGCCGGCCGACGTCGTTGTCGTCGGCGCCGGTGACGACGATGCCTGACGCGTGGTTCGGGGCGCCTGCCGCCGATCCCGGGTCTGGGTCGTCGTCGCAGCGGTGAAACCCCCGCCGCCGTCGCGAGTCAGAGCGGGGTGATCGACGGCTGGACGACGCCCGGAGTCGCGGTGAAGCGGACCTCGGCGTCGAGGTGGCACTCGCGCTCGTCGGGAGCAGCTGGTGGAAGGTGACCGACATCTCCGAGGGGTCGCCTCGACCACGCCGTATCCGTTGCGGCGGATCTCCATGTAGTCGAACGACGGGGTGGTCGCGAAGCGGCCGAGGCCCGCCGGCGAGCGACGTTCTCGGTGATGCCGCTCGGCGAGGTGATCGACCCGCCGGTGTACTCGTAGGCGACCGTCGGCGGCGGCGGGGTCGTCGAAGTCGGTGAGTGAGCGGTGCGCCGATGAAGCGTGTGCTGGTCGCCGGTCAGGAACGACACGTCGGCGACCGCCGGCGTCGTCGAGGTGCGACAGGATCAGGTCCCGCTCCCAGCCGAAGCCGTCCCAGGAGTCGGTGCCCAGGTACAGCCCCGGCGTGCGTCGGCAGGCTCGGGTCGAGCGCCCGCAGCTCGGGGGTGTCCAGGTCCTGCAGGCGGATCGGGGCGATCATCACCGGGTTGCCGATCAGCTTCCAGCGGACGCCGTCGGCCTGCGCCGCGTCGAGCGAGTCGAGCAGCCACTGGCGCTGGTCGGCGCCGAGCAGCGAGCGGCCCGCGGCCTGCAGGTCGTTCGGTCATGACGCTGAGGCCGAGCAGCCCCAGCAGCGAGGTGCCGAGGTGCTCGTCGCGGTACTGGCGGCCGTCGAGCAGGAGCAGGTCGGCCAGGTTGCCCCAGCGCAGGTTCGCGGTAGATCCGGGTGCCGTCGGTCGGCCACACCGGCATGTACTCGAACCAGGCCTGGTACGCGGCCGCGGCCCGTGCCGGCGTCGGTGGTGAAGATCGGTCCGGTCGTAGTCGTTGACGATCTCGTGGTCGTCCCAGATGGGCACCAGCGGATGCGCCGCGTGGGCGGCCTGCATGTCGGGGTCGCCGCGGTAGAGCCGGTACTTCGAGCGGTACTCGTCGAGCGTGTCGATGTCGTTGGTCGGTTCGTCGCGCACCTTGCGCAGCAGCTGGATGGCGATCGATTCGTAGATGTAGTCGCCCAGGAACAGCACGGCGTCGAGGTCCTGGGCGGCGATGTCGCGCCATGCGCCGTAGTAGCCGCTGGCGAAGGACTGACAGGAGCAGAACGCGAGCTTGAGCGACGTCGGGCTGTCGGCCGGGTCGCGGCATGGTCCGGGCCCGTCCGACCGGCGAGGTCGCGCCACCACCGGTGAAGCGGAACCAGTAGGACGTGTCGGGCTGCGAGCGAACCGACCAGCACCTTGACGCACCCGTCCGCCGCGGGGCTGACCGGCTGCGGACGCCGAGACGCACACGTGGCGAAGGACGGGTCGGTCGGCCAGCTCCCAGCCGATCGACGTGGTCGAGGGCGAGTTGGCCAGCTCGACCCGGGTCCACAGCACGGCCTCGGTCGGAGAGTGCAGCCCCGAGGCAACCCCCGACGTGAACACACCGGGCGGCACGGCCGGTGGCGAGCAGGCGGCGATCGCTCCGAGCGCGGCGGCGCCCAGCACGCCTCCACCGACCCGCAGGAAATCCCGACGATCGATCATGGTGTTCCCCTTCGATCCGCTGTACAGAAGGTAAACGATCGGCGAACCGGTGTGAAACGGGTAGGGGACCCCCGCCCCCTCAGCAGCGCTACTGGTAGGAGCGGTCGGCCATGTCGCCGATGGAACGGGACCGCACGGGCTGGGGAAGGACCGGAGCGAGCGTGTGGGGGAGCTCCTCGCCCCAGTTGGTCGGTCGGCCGTGCATCTCGATGCGGGCGTCCTCGGTGTACCAGTCGACGAGGTCGCCGTCACACCGCAGGAGCCAGGTGCATCCGTCCTCCTTGGCGGAGGCGAAGTCGCCGTGACGGATGAGAGCCGGACGGAAGAAATAGGTGCCGGGCCACATGGTCCCGAAGTTGTACTCGAATCCGCCCTCGAGGCAGTAGGCCTCCTCGTAACACGGGTGGTGAGCGAGGGGATGCTCCTTCCAGTCGGGTTTCGCCTTGATCAGACGGGTGTAGAACCCGGTTTCCTCGTCGCGGTGGAGCATCTTGATGAAGAGACCCGGCACGGGGGTGCCCCCCAGGTCGAAGCGCATCGGTGAACCGATCTCCACCGGAACCCACTCCATCTCGGCGCTGTGGACGACCGTGAGCGACTGGTCGGCGCGCACACCTTCCCGGTCGGCCTCGGCGGGCTCGAAGCCCCAGTCGCCGTACTCGCGGAAGAACAGGATCTCCGTGCCGGGGTCGACCTCGATCGCCGGCGTGAGGACTCCCGTGGGGGCCTGGAAGTATCCGCCTGCGCCGAGCACGTGGGGTCCGAGGCGCACTTCCCCGTCCAGGACGTACCACTCCGTCTCCGCGTCGTGGCATCCGGCGGGGCGGCTCCACGCGGTGTCGAAGATCACCTTGGCCGACAATGATCCGTCCTCTTCGTCGTAGGCGAGGTGCTTCTGGCGCGCCCGGCCGGTGGCGTGGACGAACTCGGCGTCGTGCCAGATCAGATCCTTCTCGTCGATGAGTTCGACATGAGGCCTCATGAGCCACCTCCTGGTGCGGCGGAACCGGTGAGAACGGAATAGGCGTAGACCGGGGACCACACCGTGCAGTAGTGCACTCCCCGGATCGTGTCGGGCGCCAGGGCGAACGCCGGGTCGGTCCAGCGAACGAGAAGCGCGTGGGCCCGGAGGGTGGTGCCGTCGTACTCGGCGGAGTCGGCGAGGGGGGTGGTCCACTCGACGCCGGTCTGGCGCACGACGTCGGAGCCGAGGGTCGGCAGGGTCGCGCCGGCGAGCTCGCCGGCGGTCATCGCGGCGGTGGCCAGGTCGATCGACCGTTGGTTGAGCGCCGCGCACTGGGTGTCGACGGTCGACGTCGCGACGCCCGTCGTGGCGAGGTGGTCGGCGGAACGGGTCTTGCAGCTGACGTGTCGCGAGATGGTGCGGTGGTCACCACCGCGGCTGATGTCCACGGTATCGGTCCAGGTGCGCGTGGTGAGCGGCTGGAGCGTCGACTTCGACGCCGCGAACGCGCTGCGGGGGGACTCGTGCGTGTTGACGATCGAGGCGATCGGGACCTCGCCCGGGTCCAGGCCCGCCAGACGCTGTTGGGCATCGGCGCAGAAGTCCTCCTCCTCCGCCAGGAGCGACTCCACCACAGGGTCGGTTCCCGGGGCGAGAGCACTCGAGTGCGTGGCGAACGAGATCGACGTGGCGCCGACGGCGAGCACGCCCGAGACGTCGCCATGGTCGTCGGCGGTGAACGACGAGAGCACCCCGGTGGCTGACGTCGTGGTTCCCGCGAGCTCGACGCTGACCAGCCCCGACATGCCGATCGGGGTGGCCGAGACGTCGAGTCGAAGGAGCCCGGGAACGGCACCGATCGGCTCGACGCCGAGCGATCCGCGGGCCGAGACGACCTTGGACGACGAGTCGTATCCGATGACGATTCCGCCTCCGTCGGACCCGGGCGATGCAGGTGCGCCCGACACCGACGCTCCGTTGGCGACGACGATGTCGACGGTGCGGGTGGTGAGCGTGCCGGCGAGCCCCGTGGCAGTGGTGGGGACCCCCGGCGCACATGCCGTCAGTGCAGTGGCGAGGATGGCCGTCGCCAGGATCCGGTGGTGTGTTCGTGCCATGACATCCCCCATGTCGAGTTGGGTCGAGGCTATTGCGCGAAACGGTGTTCCGCCAGACGGAACGAGCCGAATCCGGAGGAGGCGGGCCTCCTACGAGAGGAGCCCGGCGGCCCTCGAGCGCGGCCGAGGCGGCGCGCGGCCCTTCCGGGTCCGCGGCGTCCGCCGGGAGCATGACGGTGAACCCGTCGAGCCCGGTCTCCGCGCACAACGACGCCATCTGCTCACCGACGCGATCGGCGCTGCCCACCATCATCCGGGCCAGCATCATGTCGCGCACCTCGGGGGTGTCGAGTGCGGAGGGGTCCATGCCCCTGCCGGCGACCATGTCGCGCAACTTGGCCTCGGCGGTGGCCTCGTCGTCTGCGCAGACCACCGAACACAACACGGTCACGTTGACGTCGTCGCGGCTGCGGTGGCTCTCGTCGAGGAGCTGGGTGATCCGGGCCATCTTCGCCGGAACCTCCGAGAGCTCGCAGTTCAGGTTGGACGCGGCCGCGTGGGCGACGGCGAGGGGGAGGGTCCGCCTCTCGCCGGCGCCACCGATGAGCAGCGGGGGTCCGCCGGGGCTGAGCGGCGGTGGCACGTTGTGAGGGCCTCGCGCTCGGGCGAATCGGCCCTCGATCCGGGGAGGGTCACCCGCGAACATGGCCGTGGCGATGGCGATGGTCTCCTCGAGGAGGGTGAAGCGATCGGCGACCGACGGGTAGTCGTAGCCGAACGCCTCGTGTTCCTCCTCGTACCACGCCGCCCCCAGGCCACAGATGGCCCGACCCCGGGAGATGACGTCGAGCGTCGTGACGGTCTTGGCCAGCATCGCGGGATTGCGGTAGGTCACCCCCGTGACGAGAGTGCCCAGTCGAACCCGCTCGGTCCTCGCGGCCAGGCCCGAGAGCAGCGAGTACCCCTCCAGCATCGGCTCGGCGGCTCCGCCGAGGAACGGGAGCTGTAGGAAGTGATCCATGACGAAGACCGCGTCGAACCCCTCCTCCTCGGCCGTGGCGGCGACGGCGGCGGTGTGGTCGAACAGCTCGTCGGGATCGACACCCGGCAGGGTGAAGAACGGGAGCTGCAGGCCGGACCGGATCAGATCACGCATGGCTGCGACGGTACTCGTGGAAACGGCGTTCCGCTGACCGGATCACGGCTGCGGATCTGAGGCCCGACGCGGCGGTTGTCAGGCCTGGTGGCCGAGTCGGGCCGAGATCCCCCGCGTCTCGTCGAGGACCAGAACGGCGATCTCGGCGATGCGTTCGTTGAGGCGCTCGAGCGGTCCGCAGACCGAGATGACCGCGACGGGACCATCGCGGTCGAAGACCGGAGCGGCGACCGAGGATGCGCCGGCCTGTCGTTCGCCGAGCGACGCCGCGAACCCCTGGGCGCGGATGGTGTCGAGCTCGCGTCGCAGGGCGGCGCGATCGGTGATCGTGGCGGGCGTCAGTGCCTCGAGGGTCGCGTGGTCGAGGTACGACTCGATCTCGTCGTCGTCGAGGAAGGCCAGGAAGGCCTTCGACGAGGACCCGGCGTGCAGCGGGTACGGCACCCCCGTGCGGACCGTCATCCTGACCTCGACCGGCGGGGTGACCTGATCGATGTACATCCGCTCGAAACCGTTGCGGACCGACAGGGTGGCGGTCTCGCCGCTGGCGGCGGACAATCGCTCCATGGCCGCGAGGGCGAGAGGGCGGACGTCGAGGTGATCCCGGTAGCGCGCAGCCAGCAACAGCACCGCTGGACCGAGGGCGTACTTGCGGGTGCTGGGGAGTGATTGGACGAGGTCGCGTTCGCGCAGCGAGGTCAGGATCCGGTGGACCACCGCCTTGGAGATGCCGAGTTCCGACGCGATCTCGGTGACGCCGAGGGAGTCGCGCTCATCGCCGGCGAGCAGGAACAGAACATCCGCGGCCCTTTCGATGGTGGCCACGCGTCGACCGCCGTCGGGCCGGCCGTCTCGGGCCGACTCTGTCTCGGCCCCCTTCGTCGAAGCTGCCATGGCGTCTCCCGTTCCGCTGTGTGGAACAAGTTAACGGGTCGCGTCGGCTCGGGCGGCAGGTTGCGTGGCCCGACCCGCGATGCGAAACTGGAATACCGTTCCGCTGGAAGAAACAAGTGGACCGACCGTGGGGCCGATCAGGGGGACGCGACGTGAGCACAGGACCAGCCACACCGGGGCGGTCCGACGGTGACGGACCCCTGCGGGGACTGCGGGTCATCGACGTCTCCACGATCCTCGCCGGACCGCTCACCGCCCAGGTTCTCGGTGACTTCGGCGCCGAGGTGATCAAGATCGAACACCCCCGTCGCGGCGACGCGTTCCGCACCCATGGTGCCTCCGAGGACGGAGTGGGACTGTGGTGGAAGATCGTGTCCCGCAACAAGGCGTGCATCACGCTGGACCTGTCGCGCCCCGAGGGTGCGGAGCTCTTCGCCGAACTCGCGTGCACCGCTGACGTCGTGATCGAGAACTTCCGACCGGGCACCCTGGAGAAGTGGGGCCTCGGTCCCGAGGTGTTGTGCGACGCCAACCCCCGCCTCGTCCTGGCTCGCATCAGCGGCTTCGGCCAGGAGGGACCGTACCGGCGGCGTCCGGGTTTCGGGACCCTGGCCGAGGCGATGTCGGGGTTCGCCGCCCTCACCGGTGAACCCGGTGGCCCTCCGACGCTTCCGCCGATGGGTCTGGCCGACACGCTCTGCGGCCTCGGAGGAGTGGGGGCCGTGATGATGGCGTTGTGGAACCGTGACCAACCCGCCGGAACGGGTCGGGGGCAGGTCATCGACCTGTCGTTGCTCGAGCCGATGATGGCGGCTGTGGGTCCGGGCCCGACGGTCTTCGATCGCCTCGGGGTTCTCCAGCCCCGAACCGGGAACCGCTCGGCATCGAACGCACCCCGCAACACCTACCGGACCCGCGACGGACACTGGCTCGCGATCTCGACCTCGGCCTCCTCGATCGCCGAGCGAGTGATGACGATGGTGGGTCGCGCCGACGTCATCGATGAGCCGTGGTTCGCCTCGGCGGCCGGCCGGGTCGACCACGTCGAGGAACTCGACGGCGCCGTCGCCCAGTGGATCGGTGTCCGTGATGCGGCCGAGGTCATCTCCTCGTTCGAGGAGGTCGACGCCGCGGTCGCGCCCATCTACACCGCGGAGGATCTGCTGGCCGATCCGCAGGTGCAGGCCCTCGACATGGTGACCGCGGTCGACGACGACGAGCTCGGAGTGATCCGGATGCTCAACGTCCTGTTCCGGATGTCGGAGACTCCGGGGTCGATTCGACATGCCGGCCGCCGCCTGGGCCAGGACACCGCCGCCGTCCTGGCCACCCTCGGGGTCGACGCGGCGAGACTCGCGGAGCTGCGGGAGAGGCAGGTCGTGTGACCGACGTGGATCACCTCGATGCCGAATCGCTCACCCGTGGTCGGGTGCTCGACCTGTCGCGACCGATGCAGTTGGGCATGGCGCAGTCGCCGAATCATCCCGAATTCCGGCTCAGCATGCCGAGACGGCATGGCGATGCGGTGCGGGCGGACGGCGGATCGGCGGCGAACGACCTGCTGGTGACCGGTACCCATGTGGGGACCCACATCGACGCCCTCGGTCATGTCTCACACTGCGGCGAACTCCATGGCGGCCTCGACGCGGACGCCGCCCAGGTGGGCGGTCGGTTGAGCCACCTGGGCGTGGAGGAGATCGCGCCGATCGTGGC
The DNA here is from genome assembly GCA_963700425.1 of uncultured Microthrixaceae bacterium. Classification (GTDB taxonomy): domain Bacteria; phylum Actinomycetota; class Acidimicrobiia; order Acidimicrobiales; family Microtrichaceae; genus CAVOXO01. Next base: position 714,002 of record CAVOXO010000003.1, read on the forward strand.
CCGGGCGCTCCTCCTCGACATCGCCGCGGTCCGCGGCGTCGACAGCCTCGACGGGGGCGAGGAGGTGACCCCCGGCGACCTCGACTCGGCGCTGTCGGCCACCGGTGGGGAGATCTCACCTGGGGACGTGGTCCTGGTGCGAACCGGGTGGGGCCGTCACTGGTCGGACCCCGAGGTGTATCTGGGCCGCCTCTCGGGAGTGCCCGGCGTCTCCGAGGACGGGGCGCGTTGGTTGGCGGATCGACGGCCCGTGGCGGTCGGCGCCGACACCATCGCCTTCGAACGAATCGCCCCCATCGCCGGCCACGCCCTGTTGCCGGCCCACCGGATCCTTCTCGTGGAGGAAGGCATCTACATCATCGAAACCATGGACCTCGATGAGCTGGCGGCGTCGGGCCATTCCGTCGTCACCGTCGTGGTCGCTCCGCTGCACCTGGTCGGCGCGACCGGATCCCCGGTGAGACCGCTGGCGATCCTCCCGCGATGAGCGGCCCATCGACCCTGGTCCAACGTCTCGGACGGTTTGCGTCCGAGACGACCTATTCCGAGCTGCCGCCCACGTTGGCCGCGTCGTTGCCGGCTCGGGTGCTCGACATCGTGGGACTGTGTGTCGCCGCACTCGGGGTCGACACCTCCGCGGCAGTGGTGGCGATGGCCGACGAGCTCGGCGGCCGACCGAGGGCCACCGCGATCGGTCTGGGAACACGGACATCCCCGCCCGTCGCCGCCTTCGTGAACGGCGTGCTGGCCCATACCCTCGATTTCGACGACACCCATCTGCCCTCCATCGTCCATCCCTCAGCGTCGGTCGTTCCCGCCGTTCTCGCGGCGGCGCAAGCCCACCATGCGAGCGGCCCCGACCTTCTGGGCGCGGTGGCGGTGGGACTCGAGATCACCACGCGACTCGGAATGGCGGGCTACTCCGAGGCGACCCCGGACTCTCCGGGGCAGTCGATCTACTTCGAACACGGTCAGCATGCGACCTCGATCTGCGGGGCACTCGGCTCGGCGGCCGCGGCGGCACGGCTGGCCGGTCTGGGACCCGACGGATGCGCACACGCGATGGCGGTGGCCGCGTCGATGGCCTCGGGCATCATCGAAGCGAATCGCACGGGGGGCACCGTCAAGCGCATGCACTGCGGGTGGGCCGCTCAGTGCGGCCTCACCGCCGCGATGCTGGTCGGTCGGGGGTTCACCGGTGCCCCGACCGCGCTCGAGGGACGCTTCGGGTTGTTCGAGGCGTTGTTGCGAGACGAGTGGCGGGAGGCGCCGATCATCGACGGGCTGGGCGAGGAGTGGAACGCAGCGGACATCTTCTACAAGCCCTATCCCTTCAACCACTTCACCCACGGCGGAATCGACGCGGCCCGCCGACTCGCGGCCGGCGGTCTGACGCTCGACGAGGTCGACCGCATCACCCTTTCGGTGGCGTCGCCCACCGTCAGGACCATCGGTGAGCCCATCGAGATCAAGCGTCGTCCGGCGACCGGCTACCAGGCCCAGTTCTCCGGCCCCTATGCCGTCGTCGCCGCGCTGCGCGGAGGCTCCTCGTTGGGTCTCGGGCTGGCCGACGTGACCGACACGGCCGCCACCGATCCGGAGGTCGTCGCCGCGATGGCGAGGGTGTCGGTGACCGGTTCGACCGAATGCGACGAGATCTACCCTCATCAGTTCCCCGCGGTGATCGAGGTGGTCACCCGCGACGGGCGCACCCTCGTCGAGAAGGTGCTGGTGACCCGGGGCGGTCCACAGAACCCGCTCACCGACGCCGAGCTCGCCACCAAGTTCCGAGACAACGTCGAGGGGCATCTCGACGACAGGCAGGCGAGCGCCGTGGTGTCCGCCGTCGCCGGTCTCCCGGCCGCGGGGCCGGATGGGGCCGACGACATCTTCGCTCCGTTGGCCGATCTCACCGCGGTGCCGCGTGCCGGGGCGGTGTCGTGATCGCCGGTGGCGTCGATCCCGTGACCCTCGCGGTCCTCGCGGGCCGGTTGACCCAGGTCGCCGACGAGATGGACGCCACCCTCTTCCGGTCGGCGTTCAATCCCATCATCGCCGAGGCTCACGACGCGTCACATGGGCTCTACGACGCGCGCTCGGGGGCGACCCTCGTGCAGGGATCCACGGGTCTGCCGGTTTTCGTGGGGTCGATGCAGGGAGCCGTGGCGATGGTGATCGACCGGATCCTCCGCGACGCGGTCGACGCGGGAGCCGACCGGACGCTCGAGGGGGCGGTCGCGGCCGGCGTGGTCCGCGACGGCGACGTGTTCTGCTTCAACGACCCCTACGAGGGTGGAACGCACCTCAATGACATGAAGTTGGTGCGGCCCTACTTCCGCGACGGAACGATCTGGTGTCACCTGGCGTCGGTGGCGCACTTCACCGACGTCGGAGGCGCGGTCGCCGGCAACTACAACCCTGCGGCCACCGAGACGCACCAGGAGGGGGTGTGCATTCCACCCGTGAAGCTGCGCGCCGCCGGCGAGCTTCGTACCGACATCGTGGACATCATCTGCTCGATCTCCCGGGCACCGACGAGCGCGTACGGTGACCTCAACGCGCAGCTGAACGCCCTCGACCTGGGGGTGGCCCGCCTCGACGAGGTGCTCGATGACCACGGACCCGCGACGGTCGGCGCGGCGGTGGCCGAACTGACCGCCAGAGCCGCCACGCTCATGGCGGCCCACCTGAGCGATCTGCCCGACGGTGTCTACCGGGCCACCGATCACCTCGACAACGACGGGTCGTCACCCGAGGAGGTGACCGTCGCGCTGGAGATGACCGTGTCGGACTCGTCGTTGACGCTCGACTTCGGAGGATCGTCATCGGCGGTCACCGGGCCGGTGAACATCTCGGAGACGACCGTTCGAGCGGCCTGCTACGTGGCTCTCAAGCACCTCTTTCCCGATGTGCCCTCCAACGGCGGCTGTCTCGACCCGGTGACCATCGTGGTGCCACCGGACTCGCTTCTGTCGGCCCGCCGGCCACGGCCGGTCGGCGGCTACACCGAGACCATCCTGAGGGTCATGGATCTGATCTTCTGCTGCGCGGCCCAGGCCGATCCGACGTTGTCGAACGGCTGCAGCTACGGCACGATCAACGCTCTGTCGATCTCGGGGCCGCGCCCCGGTGGTTCGTCGATCGATCGATGGGTCATGTTCAGCTTCTTCGGTGGCGGCCTGGGAGGGTCGCCGGTGTCCGACGGGCTCAACCACGGGAACGCTCCACTCTCGACGGCGACGATCCCGCCCGTCGAGATCATGGAGTCGCGGTATCCGGTGCGGTTCACCCGCTGGTCACTCCGCACCGACTCCGGTGGGCCCGGGCGGCGACGGGGTGGGCTCGGAGCGGAGTACGAGATCGAGATCACGACGCCCGACACCGATGCGTTCGCCTTCGGGGATCGCGGACGCTTCCCCCCGCCCGGTGTCGCGGGCGGATCGCCGGCCTCACCCAACGAGATCGTTTTCGTGGTGGACGGCGTCGACGTGCGGCCCGAACTGATCTCCAAGGCCACCGACGTGTCGATGTCGGCGGGCGACCGGATTCGGATCTCCAGCCCCGGGGGCGGCGGCTACGGCCCCGCGTGGGAGCGCGATCCCGGGTTGGTCGCTCGCGACGTCGAACTCGGGTACGTCAGCTCCGCAGCCGCCCGTGACCGGTACGGCGTGGTCATCGCCGACGACGGCACGCTCGAGGCGGACGCGACCGAGGCGTTGAGGATTCGAGGCCGCCATGGGTGACACCGACCGACAGGGCGCCGTCGATCGGCACGTCGTGTTGGGTGTCGATGTCGGCGGCACGTTCACCGACATCGTGGCGCTGGACGAGACGGCCGGATCGATCGTGGTCGACAAGGTGTCGTCGACGCGCGGGTCGGAGGCTCGGGGGTTCATCGACGCGGTGGGACGGGTGGCGCCGGATCTCGCCGTCGTCGCGGCGCTCATCCACGGCACGACCGTCGGCACCAACGCGCTGTTGGAACGAAAGGGCGCGCGCACGGCGGTGATCGCCACCGCCGGATTCGCCGACGTCGTGGAGATGCGTCGGCGGGACAGGCCCCAGACCTGGGGTCTGTGGGGTGACTTCGAGCCGGTCAGTCCTCGCGACCTCCGCACCGGCGTCGTCGAGCGGGTCTCGGCCGACGGAGAGGTACTCACCTGCGTCGATCCCGACGAGGTGGTCGCGGCGGCGCGACGCCTGCTGGCCCGGGGCGCCGAAGCGGTGGCGGTCACCTTCCTCCACAGCTATGCGAACGGATCCAACGAGGCGACCGCTGCAGCAGCCCTGCGCGCCATGTGGCCCAACGAGCGCGGTATCGGTCTCGTCGGAGATCCTGCCCGAGATCCGCGAGTTCGAACGATCCTCGACGACGGTGCTCAACGCCTACCTCCAACCGGTCGTGGGCTCGTACCTCGAGACGCTCGCCCGAGAGCTCCGGGAGTCGGGCTTCCGCGGCGACTTCCTCATCGTCTCGTCGAACGGTGGCGTGATGACCGTGACCGATGCCCATCGCTTTCCCGTGCGGACCGCTCTGTCGGGACCGGCCGCGGGGGTCACCGCGGCCGCGGCCATCGCCGCGGCGTCGGGCCACGACGACGTGTTGACCGGCGACGTCGGCGGAACGAGCTTCGACCTGGCGGTCGTCGCCGGCGGGCAACCCGTCGAGTCCGCCCAGACGACGATCGACTTCGGGCTGACCATCCGCTCACCGATGATCGAGATCTCCACCATCGGCGCCGGTGGAGGTTCGATCGCCTGGGTGGATCGCTCCGGACTCCTCGCCATCGGGCCGCAGTCGGCCGGAAGCGTCCCGGGCCCCGTCTGCTACGGCCAGGGGAATCTCCTTCCGACCGTCACCGACGCGAACGTGGTTCTCGGACGCATCAACCCCGAGCGCCCGATCGGGGGTCTCGACGCCCTCGACGTCGACGCCGCCCGATCCGCCATCGCCGCCGAGGTGGCCGGCCCGCTCGGGCTTGAGGTCGATGCCGCGGCGGAGGCGATTCTGGTCGTCGCCGCGTCGCGGATGGCCGGGGCCCTCCGCGTGGTGTCGATCGAGAGGGGCCACGACCCACAGAACTTCCGCCTCGTCCCCTTCGGTGGCGGCGGCGGGCTCAACTGTTGCGACCTCGTGGCGGAGGTCGGTCTCGCCGGCGCACTCGTCCCGCGGCACCCCGGAGTGGTCTCCGCACTGGGATGCGTCATGGCCGATCTGCGACACGATCTGATCCGCACGCTCAACGCCCCACTCGGCAGCCTCGACGCGTCGGCCCTCCGTGACCAGCTGACCACCGCCGAGGCCGAGGGGCGCTCCCGGCTCGCCGAGGCCGGGGTCGCGATCCAGCGGGTGGATGTCATCCACGAGACCGACATGAGCTACGTCGGTCAGAGCCACACGGTGTCGGTGCCCCTCACCGACGGATCGGGCACCCCCCTGGCCGTGTCAGAGATGGACCGCGATTCGGTCCGCTGTGCCTTCGAGCGTGCCTACGCGGCAGCGTACGGTCGGACGTTGGACGGAATCGAGATCCTGGTGATGAACGCCCGCACGGTCGTGGTGGGCCGACGGCCACCCATCGACCTCGAGGCGCTGGGCCGGGGAGGACGCTCGACGTCGAGGCCGAAGGTCAGCCGACGTGTCCACTTCTCGGGACGGTGGATGGACACCGACGTCATCGACCGCGCCGGTCTCGGGGAGGGCGACCGGGTCTCGGGTCCGGCGGTGATCGAACAACTCGACGCGACGACGGTGATTCCACCGGGGTGGACCGCAACCGTCGACCGGCTGGGAAACCTCGACATCACCGGGAGTGACGGGCCATGACCGCGGAATCGAGCGGATCGGCGCTCCTCGTGGTCGACCTCCAGAACGACTTCCTCCATCCCGACGGCGCGTACGGTCGTGGCGGGGTCGACGGATCCGCCCTCGCGCCCGCGGTGTCGAATGCCGTCGACACGGCCGCCGCGGCCCGGGCCGCGGGGGTGGCGGTGGTGGCGACGCGGTTCACGCTTCTCGCCGGACCCGACGGTGCCCCCCTCATCTCCGACCACCTCGCCGAGCTGCGCCCGTTCCTCGCACCGGGCCACTTCTCTCAGGGTTCGTGGGGGCACGGCACCATCGAGGCACTGGAGGAGCCGTCGTTCGCGGTGGACAAGGTGGCGTATTCCGCGTTCGCCCACACCCCGCTGGACTGGTGGTTGCGGCGGGTGGGTATCCACCGACTGTTCGTCTGCGGAATCGTCACCAACGGCGGGGTCGCGTCGACGATCCGGGCAGCCCATGTCGACGACTACGAGGTGACCCTCGTGAGCGACGCGTCGGCGGCGTTCCGCCCCGATGTCCACGACGCCGCCGTCGCCTCGCTGGGCTCGGTGGTCGACGTCACCACGACGGCCGATCTCATCGAGACCTGGACATGATCCACGACACGACCGGCTTCGGTGCCGACGGCCCGGTCGGATCGGGATCGATCGAGGCGAGAGAGAACCCGGCGCGTCGCGACGAGACCGTGGTGCACACCATGACGACGACGGTGACCGAGGTGGATGCGGTGGTCTCATCCGCGGCGGCGGCCCAGCGCCGCTGGGCGACGGTTCCGCTCGACGAGCGCATCGCTGCTCTCCTCGATGCGGCCGACGCGGTGGCCGACGTCGACGCCGCGACGCTGCTGGCCTCCGAGCTCGGCAAACCCCTCCCCGACAGCGCAGGCGAGATGGCGTTCGCCGCGGCCTTCGCCCGACACGTCGCCGGTCGTGGCGCCGAGGTGCTCGCCTTCCGTGACATCGACGACGACGCGGGACGGGTCCGTCTGCTGCAGCGTCCTCTCGGGGTGGTCGCCGCGGTCGTTCCCTGGAACGCCCCGCTCATCCTGTCGTCGCTGAAGGTGGCCCCGGCGGTTGTCGCCGGCAACGCCGTGGTGGTCAAACCCTCACCGCTGGCCCCTGCCGCAGTCACCGAGGCGCTGGGAGCGATGGCCACCCGGCTGCCGCCCGGGGTGCTCTCCGTCGTTCACGGGGGTGCCGACGTCGGCACCGCGCTGGTCGGGCACCGAGAGGTCTCCAAGGTGGCGTTCACCGGCGGGGAGGAGGTCGGTCGCCAGGTCCTGGCAGTCGCGGCCGAGAACCTCGTCCCCGCCGTCATGGAACTGGGGGGCAACGATCCCGCGGTCGTGCTCGACGACGCCGAGATCACCGATGAGTTGTTGGAGCGGATGGTGTTCGGCGTCTTCCTGACGTCGGGCCAGGTGTGCATGGCCGCCAAGCGCATCTACGTGCCCGAGTCCACCCGCGCCCGATTCGTCGATGCCATGGTGGCGGTGGCCGACCGGGTCCTGCGGTGTGGGGATCCCGTCGTCGACGGCGTGACCGTCGGGCCGTTGGTGAGTGAATCCCAGCGCGGGCGAGTGGCCGCCCTCGTCGGCGGCGCGGCTGACCGCGGAGCCACCGTCCGACCGGTCGGGACACTCACTGAGGGCTGGGATCCGGAGCGGGGCTACTTCCTTCGTCCGACGATCGTCACCGACCTCGACCACGACGACGCGCTGGTGGGTGAGGAGCAGTTCGGACCCACCGTCCCCGTGGTGGGATACGGATCGCTCGACGAGGTCGTCGCCATGGCGAACGACGGTCCATGGGGTCTGGCGTCGTCGGTGTGGAGCGACGACGAGGATCGCGCCTTCGATGTCGCGGCGCGTCTCGACGCCGGTATGACCTTCGTCAACTGTCACAATCGGGCGGGCATGAGCCTCCGGGTTCCGTTCGGTGGCGTGAAACGGTCGGGATTCGGTCGCGAGTTCGGTGACGAGGGGATTGCCGAGTACGTCCAGACCCACGCTGTCCACCTTCCGGGAGGACTGAGAGCGAAGGGTCCGGGGGGCACGACGAGCGGTCGCGAGTACCCCCTCTGAGCCGGATGTCGCGTCGATTCCGGATGATATGGTGACGGCGTTCCGGTGAGCGGAACAGCATCAGAACCGGCCGGCGGTGCCGGAGGGGAGAATCGTGGAGACCACCAAGAGCGTCACCCAGATCTTCGACGAGGCCGGCCCGACCGATTCGACCGCGACCTTCGAGAAACTCTGGGCCCACATGGGCAGCCTGCATCGGCGGATCCTCGATCGTTTCGACCTCACCGAGGATCCCTCCGTGGCCGACCTGTCGAGCTTCGGTGGCACCGAGGGTCCTCGAGGCGAACTGCGCGCCTGGAGCGGCCCCCAGGTCGACTGGCTCATCAACTCGTGGCTGGGCGACCCCGAGGCCGGCTTCACCAACATGCACCTCACGTGCTGGCTGGGACCCGACACCCGCGTCCCGCACCTCGGGATGGCCTGGGGCACCCTCCCGAGCCTGTGGTGCTTCATCGATCTGTTGCCGCGTGCCGACCTCTTCTGCGACCTCGACTACGTCGACGCCTACTACGAGCCGGCCAACGAGGCCTACATGGCGCTCAAGTCCGACGCCGAGGCGTCACCGTTCGTGAGCCAGGACACCTACACCCGGGTCGGCGTCAGCCAGTCGGCGTTCTGCTCGGTGTTCCCTTCCAACGACGACAGCATCGCCCGGATCTGTGAGCTGGCCGATCTCCGCATCGACCAATGGTTCTCGTTCCTCGACGAGGCGTCGCCCACACCACTGGACGATCGGGCCGCCCTGGCCCGGCGCGACCTCGAGATGCGCCGCAACATCGCGGTCCGTGACCCTGCGAACACCCTGGCCGAGCGTTTCTACGGACCTGAGCTGACCGAACGCCTGGTTCGATCCCTGTGGGGCGCCGACCGTCACATCGAACGACCCTCCGGAGCGACGACATGATCAAGAACCAGTGGTACGCGGTCGACTTCGGCCACCTCGTCGGCACCGAACCGCGCCATGTCTCGATCATGGGACAGATGTTGGCGCTGTGGCGCGATTCCCGGGGCACTCTCCACGCCCAGTCCGACGTCTGCATCCACCGGGGCGGATCCCTCTCGGGCGGCAAGGTGCGGGGCGACTGCATCGAGTGTCCGTATCACGGGTGGCAGTTCGGAACCGACGGGGCGTGCACCCGCATCCCGGCCAACCGGCCCGACCTCCCCATTCCGAGGAAGGCCCGGATCGACACCTATCCGTGCGAGGAGCGCTACGGATACGCCTTCGTCTTCCTCGGCGATCTCGACGAGGCGGATCGTCCGCCCCTGCCGTACGTCGACGTGTTGGACCAGGTTGCCGGAGCGGAGGCCGAGGGCTTCCGGGCCATCACGGGTGAGTTCGAATGGGCGGCGAACTACGAGAGGGTTCTCGAGAACGGTGTCGACATCGCGCACGCCCCCTTCGTCCACGGCGGTTCGTTCGGCAACCCCGACTCTCCGGAGGTCGAGGACTACGTGGTCGAGGAACTGACCCGTGATGGTTGGAACATCGGCAACCTCTCGACGGTGCACCTCGACCCGCCGGCACCGTCGGGCGTCTGGAAGCTCATCTCGAAGAAGAACGCCGACCGGCCACCGATCAAGACCCGAACGGGCATCTTCTTCCCGAACCTCACGATGCTGGAGGTCAACCTGCCGCTCGGGGTGATGCGGATCTTCACGGCGGTCGTTCCCATCGACGCCAAACGGGCGGTGTCGAAGTGGACGATGATGCGCAACTTCTTCACCGGATCGTGGGCCGATCGCGATTCGCGGCGGCGCACCGACAAGATCTTCCTCGAGGATCAGCCGACCGTCGAGGGGCAACGTCCCGAGCTGGTGCCGGTGGACCTCGCCTCCGAGCTCCACGTCAAGAGCGACGCCAACCAGGTGGCCTACCGGCGGTGGCGCCAGTCGATGCTGGATCGGGGATGGGGTGTCCATGACCACGTCGTCGGCACCGGCCGGGACATGGAACAGGTCCGGGTGATCCCCTCGCCGTCGCGCCGTGAGCACCCCGAACTGGCCAACGCCTGGGTACTCAAGGAGTTGGAGGCGCAGGAGGCGATCCGTTCGGCCCAGGACACCGATGACCGTGACGGGGTGAATCGATGAGCCTTCCCCTCGAGCTGTGCCGGCACTCGGTCACCTCGATCGTGGAGACGCTCGATCTGGCAGAGATCGTCGCGGACGGTGACGCCTACATGATCCTGCGCAGCGAGATGATGCCCGATCCGGTGGGGACGGTGCGCGTGTTCCACCGAGAGGATGTCGTCGACCTGGTCTACGTCGGGATGACGGTTCCGCCGATCGGCCTCGATTCCCACATGATGTTCGCCTTCACGCCGCCCGACTCGGCCGTGCCCCACTTCACCGTCGACTCGGTGCAGAACGCGGACATGTTCGCGTTCCACCTCGACCTGATTCCCCGGCTCGATCTCGGGGCACACCTGGCCTACATGGATCACTGCTTCACGCCGTTGACCGAGGTCCGCCGTGCCGGTATGGCGCTCGACGGGCTCAGTCCGGCCGATCTCGCGCCCCGCCAGTGGGCGTTGATGAGCGAGTGGATGATGGCGCACCGCGCCAGCGAATCGGCTTTCCGTGGGATCGGCGAGACCGTTGACGCCTACCGGGACCATTGGTTCACCCTCGTCCGTGACGGAGTTCCCGACGAGTTCCTCGACGGGGTCGGCGCCGCCGCGTTGGCGGCACGCGACGAGGCCAACCGCGCGGCCATCTTCAATCCCGAGGTCGACAAGGTCTGGGGCAACGTCGCACGCCTGCTCGGTGAGGACTCCTCGGAACGACTGCGCCTGCTGGTGGCTGGCGCGGGCCGTGAAGCGGTGGGCTCATGAGTGATCAGCCGAGTCAGTGGCAGACGTCCATCGAGGGGGAGTGGTTCGGCAACCCCTCGGTGTTCGATGCGGAGGGAAACCACACCGGGTGGATCAAGGTGAACCGGTCGTCGGTGTTCGAGGACGGCACGACCACGTATTTCATGCACACCGTGTTCGACAACACCGGCCCCCTGCGCAACCGGTTCGAGTTCACCGAGTTCGCTTTCGAGCTCATCGACTCCGATGCGGATCGCATCTACCTGGGTCCCGACTTCATCGGCGCCGGCCATCCCTACGGATCGCTGGTCGATGCCCACTACTACTCGCCGGCGTGGCGAGCCGACCTGCGCACGATGGTTCACGTGCTCGACGACAACGCCACCCAGGTGTACTCGTCGCTGCTCTTCGACGGCCCCACCCTGTTCGCCGTGTTCAACGGGGTCTACAAGATGGCTGTCGACTACGAGGACAACCCCGACACCCGCGCCGCGATCGACGCGTTCTGTGCGACCGAACGAGCCGCCGGTGCCAGAGTCCACTCCCTACCTGCGAAAGAAGCCGGAGCCTGGCGTGGGACGGTGGCTCTCTACGGACCCGATCAGCAACCGGCGGGGACGGCGGTCGTGGAGATCACCCATCGACCCACGAGCCTCCTGCGGGCATCGCAGACCATCACGATCACCGGCGATCTCGAGGCCCGTTGGAGCGTCGACCGCTATCACGACGGCAACCGGCACACCTTCGACGGACCGGATCTCTTCGGCAACGCCATCGCGTACGGCCGGGCCGCCTACAGCTCGCTCCACGCGATGGGCGAGGCCACGAAGATCACCGGTCGTGACTTCCTCTACGACGACGACAACTCTCTGTCGGTCAACTGGAAGATCTTTCAGGGCGACCGCCTGGCCCACGTGGCCTATGGTGCCCTGGAGTGGGCAGCGGAATAGGTAACGGGCCGGTGCGACGGGTCGTCATCGGTTCCACCGCCCCTGCCGCGTCGGCGGACTTCCTCGCCGCCTTCGACTTCGTCGTCGCGGGGACACGACGCATCGAAGCCGACGAAGCGATGGCGGTCTACGGCTTGGCGGGGCCCCTCGACGCCACCGTCATGGTCGCGGCCCACGCCCCCGGCGGGCCGACGCTGGAGCTGATTCCCACCTCGAGCGGTCCGTCGCCGCGACGCGGCTGGGACGCGGGTCCTGCCGCGCTCGACGTGTACGTTCGCGACCTCGACGTCGCGGTCGAGATGTTGGCCTCGAGGGGGCTCTCGTCCTCGGCGGTCGGGGGGATCTCGATGGGATCGATGGCGATGCGGCAGGTGATGGTGGAGGGACCCGAAGGGCTCGGTGTCGTTCCCGTCGAGTCGACCCATCGCCGCTCATCTGTGCTCGACTCCGATCCGAGCGCCTCCTTCTCCGAGCCGCATTCGGTTGTCTGGGTCGTCGACGACCACGACTCGGAGGTCGCCGCGTGGACCCGTGCGGGGTGGACGCCGGGAGTGACGATCAGCTTCGAGGAGCCCTCCATCTCCGAGGAACTCGATCTCCCGGATTCTCCGACGAAGATCACCATGACGATGTTCTCCGACCCCGATGCCGCGGCGATGAGGGTGGAGTTGATGACCTTCGACGACCATTCCTCGCCTCGACGCCGCGACGGAGACCCCGGCGCGCCGTTGCCCGCCGGCATCGCCGCGTTGGTCCATGTCGTCGACGACACCGACGACATGGAGGAGACCGCCCGGCGGTGGGGATCACACGCCTCCTTCGGTGACGTCGTGACGCGCACCGACGGAACGGCGTGTCGAAGCGGCGTCACGGCCGGAGGTATCCGCTTCGTCATCGAGTCGGCCGCCGCTCGGGACTAGCCTCCGCCGGCGACGCCGGACCGGGTCGACCGGAGTGTCCGTCGTGAGGAGTTCAGGTCCATCGATCTCGGCCGCCGGTTCGCATCCGATGCGGTCACGTGCCGGTCACTGATGCCGGGAGCCGATCGCAAATAGTTGAATGAGTCCAATAGTGGACAAAGTCCGGAGTTGGGGGATATGGTGTCGACGTGATCGACGACGCACCAGAGCTGCTGAGAGAGCACGGGTTGCAGGTCACCGCGCAGCGGGTGGCCCTGTTGACGGCGGTATCGCTGCGTCCACACGGCACGTCCGACGAGCTCGTCGACGACGTGCGGGACTCCATCGGTTCGGTGTCTCGCCAGGCGGTGTTCGACGCCTTGGGGGTGTTGACCGACAAGGGTCTGATTAGGCGAATCCAGCCGGCGCGCTCAGCGGCGCGCTACGAGGATCGGGTCGACGACAACCATCACCATGTCGTATGCCGGGCATGTGGGCGGATGGCCGACGTGGAGTGCGCGGTGGGGTACCGGCCATGTCTGGATGCCGCCGTCGATCACGGCTACGCCATCGATGAGGCCGAAGTCATCTACTGGGGCCACTGCCCCGTGTGCCGACAAGGCTCCGGCGGCGACGCCGGTGCCACCTGAGACCGACGACATCGGTCAGAAGACAACAACCGAGGAGCACCCATGACCACCGACGACAGCAGCGCCCACGATGAGATGACCGCGGCATCGCGGTGCCCCGTGTTGGGGGACTCGCACACGGCGATGGGGTCGATGGCGAACCAGCACTGGTGGCCCGAGCAGTTGAACCTGCGCCCGCTGGGCAAGAACTCCCCTCTGCTGGATCCCATGGAGGAGGGGTTCGACTACGCCGAGGCGTTCAACGCCCTCGATCTCGCCGCGGTGAAGGACGACATCGACTCGGTGATGACCGACTCGCAGGATTGGTGGCCTGCCGACTACGGGCACTACGGGCCGCTGTTCATCCGGATGGCGTGGCACAGCGCCGGCACCTACCGCATCCATGACGGCCGGGGTGGTAGTGGTTCGGGCACGCAACGGTTCGCACCGCTCAACAGCTGGCCCGACAACGCGAACCTGGACAAGGCGAGGCGCCTGCTGTGGCCGATCAAACAGAAGTACGGCCGCTCGCTCTCGTGGGCCGACCTGATGATCCTGGCCGGCAACGTCGCCCTCGAATCGATGGGCTTCGAGACCTTCGGATTCGGCGGCGGTCGCGAGGACGTCTGGGAGCCCGAAGAGGACATCTACTGGGGCCCCGAGGACGAGTGGCTCGGCGACGAGCGCTACACCGGTGACCGAGAGCTGGCCAACCCGCTCGGCGCGGTCCAGATGGGCCTCATCTACGTGAACCCCGAGGGACCCAACGGTGAGCCGAGCGCGCTCGCGGCGGCGAAGGACATACGGGAGACGTTCGCTCGCATGGCCATGAACGACGAGGAGACGGTTGCCCTCATCGCAGGCGGGCACACGTTCGGCAAGACCCACGGCGCTGCCGATGCCGACCGGTACGTCGGCCGCGAGCCGGAGGGCGCGCCCCTGGAAGAGCAGGGCCTGGGTTGGAAGAACACCTACGGCAGCGGAAAGGGCGACGACACGATCACCAGCGGGCTCGAGGGCGCCTGGACCCCGACCCCGATCTCGTGGGACAACAGCTACTTCGAGACCCTGTTCGGGTACGACTGGGATCTGACCAAGAGTCCCGCCGGTGCATGGCAGTGGGTCCCGACCGACCCCTCGGCAGCCGACGCCGTGCCTGATGCGCACGATCCGTCGCAGCGTCACGCGCCCATCATGTTGACCACCGACCTCGCGCTGAGGATGGACCCGGTCTACGAGCCGATCTCCCGGCACTTCCTGGAGAACCCCGAGGCTTTCGCGGATGCATTCGCCCGGGCATGGTTCAAGCTCACTCATCGCGACATGGGGCCGGTCTCCCGTTATCTGGGTCCGGAGGTGCCCGACGAGGAGCTTCTCTGGCAGGACCCGGTCCCCGCGACGGACCACGAACGGATCGACGATGCGGACATCGCTGCGCTGAAGGCCACGATCGCCGACTCCGGGCTCTCGGTCCCGCAGTTGGTGTCGACTGCGTGGGCCTCGGCGTCCACATTCCGCGACAGCGACAAGCGGGGCGGGGCCAACGGAGCGCGGATCCGCCTCGCTCCCCAGAAGGACTGGGAGGTCAACAACCCGGCCGAACTGGCGACGGTCCTGTCGACCCTGGAGACGATCCAGGGCGACTTCAACAGCTCGCAGCCAGGTGGGAAGAGGGTGTCACTGGCCGATCTGATCGTGCTGGGCGGGTGTGCCGGGGTCGAGCAGGCGGCCGCCACAGCCGGTCACCCCGTGCACGTGCCCTTCTCGCCGGGGCGCACGGACGCAACCCAGGATCAGACCGATGTCGAGTCCTTCGCCGTGCTCGAACCGAGCGCGGACGGGTTCCGCAACTACGCCCGGGTCGGCGACAAGCGGCGACCCGAAGCGATGTTGGTGGACCGAGCGGGCCAGTTGTCGTTGACCGCTCCGGAGATGACGGTGCTGGTCGGTGGACTGCGCGTCCTCGGCGCGGGGCACAGCGGACACGGCGTGCTCACCGACGATCCGGGCTCGTTGACCAACGACTTCTTCGTGAACCTCCTGGACATGAGTACCGAATGGAGGTCGTCGGACTCCGATGAGGGAATCTTCGTGGGTACCGACCGCACCAGCGGCGAGCCGGTGTGGACTGCCAGCGCGGTCGACCTGGTCTTCGGCTCGAACTCCCAGCTCCGGGCCATCGCCGAGGTCTACGGGTCCGACGACGGCCGGCAGCAGTTCGTCGAGGACTTCGTCGCTGCATGGAACAAGGTCATGAACCTCGACCGGTTCGACCTGGCCTGAGCGGCAAGAACCCCGGGGCGCCCCCATCTCGTGGTGCCCCATCCGAACCCCGAACAAGGAGACCACCATGTCCGAAGCGCCTGTGATCGATATCGGTATCAGCGAAGCCGACCGTCAGGCCATCGCCGAGGGACTGTCTCGGCTGTTGGCCGACACCTACACGCTCTATCTGAAGACCCACAACTACCACTGGAATGTCGTGGGCCCGATGTTCAACACCCTGCACCTGATGTTCGAGGTCCAGTACAACGAACTCGCCCTCGCGGTCGACCTGATCGCCGAGCGGATCCGCACCCTGGGTGAACCCGCCCCCGGTAGCTACCGTCAGTTCGGTCAGCTGTCGTCGGTGACCGAGGACACCGATGCGCCCGACGCCATGGAGATGATCCGTCGGTTGGTCGAGGGCCAGGAAACCGTGGTCCGCACCGCACGCTCGGTCTTCCCCGTCGCCGAGAAGGCCAATGACGAGCCCACCGCCGATCTGTTGACCCAGCGCATGCAGGTCCACGAGAAGACCGCCTGGATGCTGCGCAGCATGCTGGAGTAGGCGCAAGCCCGGCTCACCGAGGTCGCTCCGCGAGCCCGCTGGGGCCGGCCGGTGGGTGCCCGCGGGTGGATCGTGCGGTCAGCCCGCGGACCCCAGAGTCCGGCGGGCCGACCGCACGACCGCCTCGTCGATCATCGACCCGTCGGGCGCCCGAGCCGCGCCGTGGCCGTCAGCGACCGCCGCGTCGAAGGCGCTCACGATCGCACGGGCCCGAGCGACCTCGTCGGAGGAGGGGGCGAAGGCGTCGTTGATGATGGCGACCTGGGAGGGGTGAATCGCCGATCGACCGCCGAAACCCAGCCGGGCGAGGCGTCGGCACGACTCGACCAACGCGTCGAGGTCGTCGATGTCGATCGCCACCGGGCCCGTGGGAGCGGCCAACCCGGCAGCCGCTCCGGCAGCCACGACCGTCGATCGGGCCATGATCAGCTCGATCTCGTCACTTCCGGCGGTGACCCCGAGGTCGGCCCGAAGGTCGGCTTCACCCAGAGCCAGGTTGGTGACCAGTGGATGCTCCGCCAGCGCCAGGGCGTCGAAGAGGCCACGCGCCGACTCGATCAGGGCGGTCACCCGCCAGAGGATCGACGGGGGCGCCGCCTCCAGATGTGCGGCCAGCCGTTCGAGCGCGACCATCTCGGCCTTGGGCAGAACGAGGTCTCCCAGACCCGCCGATGCGGCCGCCGCGACGTCGAGCTCCATGGTGGTGTTGTCGATGCGAACTGCGATCGGAACCCCACCACCGACAACCCCCGGGTCGAGGGTGCTGACCGACCTCCTCGCCTCGTCCTTCCTCGACGACGCGACGCCGTCCTCGAGGTCGAGGATCACCCGGTGCGCGCCGCTGGCCAACGCGTTGGGGAGCCGGTCGAGCCGATCGGCCGGCAGGTACAGATGCGAGCGGGCCGAGACAGCAGGGGCGCCCGGCGGGTTCGTACCTTTGCCTTGCCGTGTCACGGGTGCCACGGTACCGTTTCGGAATACGTACGTGGCGTTCCGCTGAGCGGAACAACTGACCGACCATTCGGGGAGCGGCACACATGCATCGACACACGCCGATGTCAGCGGTGGGGGCGGCTCTCGTCGCCGGGGGTTTCCTCGTCGCCCTCGTGGGCATGGGAACGGGAGCCTCGGCCGACCAGGGTCCCCTCGTGGCCACGTCGGCGACGGTCAGCTACACGTGCTCCGGTGTCGGATTCGCCGCCGGTTTCGGAACGTTGCCACCCCAGGACGTCACGGTCACCCTCGGTGCTCCGGGTCAGGTCACTCCTGGACAGGCCTACGACGTGACCGTCGACCTCTCGCCTCTCACCTTGAAGAACCCCGGGTTCGCCCTCGATGCCCCCGCGAAGATCGACATGGCCGTCACGGGCGGGACCGGTTCGAATGCGAGTCGGGCCATCAGCAGCAACGTCACCTTCGCCGGCGACATCGTCACCGTTCCCCAGGCGACGATGACCGTCACCCCGACCGCTGTCGCCGGCGGCCAGGTCAGCCTCATCGCCTCGAAAGTCGTGATCGTGGTCGGCTCCACGGGGTTCTCGTGCAACCTCTCCAACGGAACGACGCCGGCCTCGATCATCACCGGCGTGGTCGGGTCGATCACCACGACGACCACCACGACGACGTCCACGACGACCACGACGACGCTGCCGGGTCAGACCACGACGACCACGACGACGCTGCCGGGTCAGACCACCACGACGACCACGACCACCACGACGGCGGCTCCGACCACGACGACCACCGCGGCTCCCACGACGACTGCAACGCCTCCGACGGTGGCGACGACCCTGCCGCCGACGCCCACGGCTCCTCCCGCCGGGAATCAGACCGCGAAGATCGTCACGGTCTCGGCGAGCGCGCCGTTCACCTGCAACATCATCGACGACACCGGATCCCAGCTCAATCAGAACCCGCTCCCGCCGTCGAACGTGACCATCACCATGACCCTGCCCGACAAGGTCGGAGTCGGCGGGCGGATCAGCGGGCTGGTGAAGATGGATCCGGGACCGATGAACGGTCCGATCAAGCTCAACGCCGGCACCGTCAACTTCGCCGCCAAGATGTCGGCGTCGGGTGGAACGCCCGCCACGTTCACCGCGTCGGGCGGCCCCAACGGCGAGCAGATACCGGCCAATTCGCCGTCGCGCAGCCCCGAGATGGGCTTCGCCGTCACCGCGAGCGCCGGGCCCGGAGGCGAGGTCGCGTTGGGTGTTCGTGAGGTGAACGTCCTGGCCAGCGTGCCGTCCAAGGTCACCACCGTGTGCACTCCGCAGGGATCGGCCATGGCGCGTGTGGCCTCGGTGGCCGTGGTCGAGGGAACGGTCACCGCCCCGGCCGCGTTGGACTCGGCCGCACAGTCGGGGTCGTCGGCGAGTGGATCGGGCGGCTCGTCATCGACGGGCTCATCGGCGGGCTCGACATCGACCGGCTTCGCGAGTTGCGACGAGGCCAAGGCCGCCGGCAGGGGATCGATCCCCCAGACCGACCCCGCCTACAAGGCGAGTCTCGACGGCGACGGTGACGGGGTCGCCTGCGAAGCCGGGGACCCGGCGGTACTCGGCACGTCGCTGGCGCGGTCGGGATCCACCTCGGGTGATCTCTTCGGCGCGGCGGTGGGGCTCGTGTCCCTCGGTGCCGCGCTCATGCTCCTGAGCCGCCGCCGCTCCTGATGCTGCGCGACGTACTCGTCGTCGCACACGTCGTGGTCGCCGGGATCTGGATGGGATCCGACGTCGCCACGTTCATCCTGAGCCGCACGGTGTTGGACCGGAGGCAGGATCCCTCGGCCCGTCGCACGGTCGCCATTGCCATGGTGAGCGTCGAGGTGATCGCCCGGCTGTGCCTTCCGACGATGCTCGGTCTCGGCGTCGCGCTGGCGATCGAGGGGGGATGGTCGACGATCAGCGCCGCCCTGGTCTGGCCCGTGCTGATCGGGGCGGCACTCTGGGTGGCCATGGTGTGGACGATTCACCGGCGGTCCGGCGAGTCGGAACTGGCGTCACGATTGGCCATGGTCGACCTGGGGGTGAGATCGGCCATGGCCGTGGTCCTGTGGATCGTCGGTTTCGTGTCGCTCTTCGGCGACGACGGGCCGTTCCTCGGTGACTGGCTGGCCATCAAGGTCATTGCTTTCGCGATCATCATCACGAGCGGCATCACCATCCGGTTCCTTCTCCGACCGTTCGGGCCGGCTCTCGGCGCTCTGGTTGCGCAGGGGTCGACACCAGAGGTCGAGGCGGCGCTGGCGACCACCGTGGGTCGTGCCCAACCGATGGTGACGGTGATCTGGGCGTGCCTGCTCACCGCGGTGACGCTCGGAGTCCTCAAGACGGTTCCCTGGTGATCGCCGGCCGGCGGATCGCGCGTGTCGGGGGTCGGCGCTGACCCGAGCAGTGTTCGGCTACTGTTTGCGGAACAGCGTTCCACTCAGGGGGATCGGAAATGAAACGACGTCATGGCATTGCGGTGCTCATCGGGGTGGCACTCGCTGGTCTCATGGGCGGGGTTCTGCCTGCGGCGGCCGATCACGCCGGCGAGACGGTCGCCCTGTCCCAGGCCGACGGACTGTCCGACGGGCAGACGATCACGGTCACGATCGCCGGATTCGATCCGGCCGGAAAGCCCGGCAAGATCGTCACCGCGGGCCAGGGCAAGTTGACCACCATCCCGGACAAGTTGAACTTCGACGAATACGCCGTGGCACCCGAGATCACGATCCAGCCCGACGGGACCGGCACCGGCCAGTACATCGCGACCGCCGATCACGGGGTGGTGGAGGACGGATCCACCCTCAACTGCCTTGCGACCCAGTGCTGGATCGTCGTGGTTCAGGAGCCGTTCCTGCCCCAGCCCAATTACGCCTCCCAGCCGATCACCTTCGAGGGCGGGTCGATCGCTCCGTCGACGCCCGACACGACCGCCCCCCCTGCCACCGAGGCTCCCGCCACGACCGAGGCCCCGACGACGACCGTCGCCGAGACGACAACGACCACCACCACCACCAAGGTCACCGTCGTGGCGGTCTCCGATGAGGACGACGGCGGTTCGGGTCTGACGTTCCTGATCATCGCCGGAGTGGTTCTCGTGGCGGCGGGAGCGGCGTACGCGGCCACCCGCCGCAAGGCTCCGGCCGACGAGGACGGCGGCTCGATCCCCCCTGCCGGCGGCATGCCGCCCGAGCCGGGAGCAGCGCCACCCGCTCCGGGCGGTCCGCCTGCTCCCCCCGCCGACAGCGGCCCGCCGCCCCCGGGCCCGCCTGCGCAGTAGGCAGGGCCGGGTTGGTCCGGGCGGGGTGCGAGGGTCAGCCCATGTCGGTGAGCGACGTGCACAGGGCCCACGGACGACCGTCGACGAGGTCGGTGCCCGCGCGAGATCTGGCGGCGTGCCGACCGGGCCGGATGCACCGTTCCCGCTGCGTTTCCCGACTCGTCGGCCCACGTGGCGTCGGGTTGGTTGATCGTGCCGTCGAAGGGCCGCACCCGCTGCGGCGCCCACAGGGTCGGGTCGGGAGACAGATCGCAGATCACCGACCGGCCGACGCTCCCCACCGGCGTCGCCACGATCGTCGCGACCCGGTTCTCCGCGGCGCGCTCGAGCGCGGCGAGTTCGGTGTCCCACGCCTCCTGAGCGAGGAACGGCGCCGCGAGGACGTCGACGCTGTCGAGGGCGGCGAGTCGGGCCGCCTCGGGATAGAGGAGGTCATCGCCGATGAGGAGGGCGAGGCGACCCCAGACGAGATCCACGGGCTCGAGGCGATCGGCGAGCTGGGCGTCACGGTGGCGGACCGTCGGGTGGAGGGCGGCCTGACGGAGGCGTATCCCGGTTCGGTCGATGACGAGGCCCTCGTGGTTGCCGTCGGCCCGAACGGTCGTCACCACGACGGCGTCGCCATGGGAAGCGCATCGGGCGATCGTCGACCTCACGGCATCGGCGTCGGACCCGGCGAGGCCCTGTTCAGGGGTGACGACGCAGGCGCGCCCCTGCAGAGAGAGCCCGCTCCACAGCATCGATGTCCGCGGCGATCGCCACGTCGACCGCCGCGGAGCCGCGGATGGTCGTCGAGGGGCGGGCTCGGCTGGGCGAGCCGTCGGTAGATCCGCGGTCGCCGCGACGCCCACAGGTCGGCGCCGTCGGGCCGGAGTTGGCCCGCCGCGGCGACAGATCGATCGTCGCGCTGACCACCGCCTCCCCTTCGCTGGGGCCTTTCGCCACGACCGTTCCGTCGGGGGCGACGATCTGGCTCTCCCCGGCGCCGCGCAGCATCTGGGCGGGGACCCCCATCGCCGCGGCGAATGCGTCCTCCTTGTCGGGGGGCAGGAGCGGACCGACCTTGCAGCAGGCGACGAGCCACGCCCGGTTCTCGGCGGCACGAATCGGAATGTGCAGTGATGCCTCGTCCCGGGCGAAGGAATTGAGGGAGTTGAGGAGGAGGCGTGCGCCTCTGGCGGCCACCGACCGGGGCACCTCCGGCACCACCCCGTCCATGCAGGCGTAGGTGCCGATCGGCCCCAGGTCTCCGGCGATCACCGTCGACGGCTCGGTCGCTGCACTCAGGTGCTCGCCCTCGGCTCCCATCAGCACCGTCTTGTCGTTGACCGCGGCGATCCGGCCCGCGGGGTCGATGACGACGTTGGAATTGGTGATCACGTTCCGCCCGTCGTGTCGGTCCGATCCCCTTTCGCGTCGGACCGTCACGTTCAGTTGGAGCCACAGGCCGTGCCGGCGGGCCGCCGCGGCGACCGTCGAGACGAACCTTCCGTTCAGATCGACTGCGACGCTCCAGGCGTGCTCACCGTCGTCGTAGACCGAGAGGTGATTGCAGAACTCGGGCAGGACCACGACTCCGGCACCGGTGGTCGCCGCTTCGTCGACCATGCGGATGACCGTTCCGAGGTTGGCCGACACGTCGGTGCCGGTGGCGAACTGGGCGGCCGCCACCGTCAGGGTGGTCATGGGCATCTCCGTCGGTCGAAGTGGGGCCTCGGCGAGGTGCCTCGGCGTTCGCAGAGCAGGGCGGGAACGGTTAGCGTAACAGCGTTCCGCTGAACGGAACACAGGGCCCACCAGGGGAAGGACAGGGGATGGTCGCACCGCTCGCCGATCTGCGCGTCGTGGAGATGGGTCAGCTGCTCGCCGGACCGTTCTGTGGGCAGCTGCTCGCAGATTTCGGCGCCGACGTCATCAAGTTGGAACCACCCGGGCAGGGCGATCCCATGCGCGAGTGGGGTCGGGAGAAGGCCGACGGAAAGTCGTTGTGGTGGCCCGTCGTCGCTCGCAACAAGCGCTCGGTGACCCTCAACCTCCGCGAAGCCGAGGGTCAGGATCTGGCCCGCCGACTCATCGCCGAGGCCGATGTGGTCGTGGAGAACTTCCGACCCGGAACCCTGGAGAAATGGGGACTCGACCCCGATGACCTGCTCGCCTCCCACCCTGGCCTGATCGTCGTGCGGGTGTCCGGGTACGGCCAGACCGGTCCGTATGCGTCGCGCCCCGGCTACGGCGCCATCGGCGAGGCAATGGGTGGTCTCCGGGCGGTGATCGGCGAGCCCGATCGCCCTCCGGCCCGGGCCGGGATCTCGATCGGGGACACCCTGGCCGCAACGTTCGCCTGCGTCGGGACCCTGGTGGCGTTGCACCACAAGGAGCGCACCGGCGAGGGCCAGATCGTCGACTCGGCCCTCTACGAAGCGGTCCTCGGCGTGATGGAATCGCTCATTCCCGAATACACCATCGCCGGCTACGTCCGACCCCGCACCGGATCGATCCTCCCGAACGTCGCCCCGGCCAATGCGTACCCGACCGCCGATGGCGAGCATCTCATCTCGGGAAACCAGGACACCGTCTGGAAGCGTCTCGCCGACGCGATGGGGCGACCCGAACTGGCCGACGACCCGCGGTTCGCCACGCACAACGCCCGCGGCACCAACCAGGCCGAACTCGACGAGTTGATCGGGGAGTGGTCGGCGACCCTCGACCTCCGCGGAGGTCGAGGAACGGCTGAACGAGGGCGGCGTGCCCAACGGAAAGATCTTCACCGCTCCCGACATGTTGGCCGACGCCCACTTCGCCGCCCGCCAGGCCATCGTGACCATGGCTCATCCCCAGCTCGGCGACTTCCCGATGCAGAACGTCGTGCCCAAGTTGTCCGAGACCCCCGGAGAGGTGCGCTGGGTGGGCCCCGATCTGGGTCAACACACCGATGAGGTGCTGTCGGGGTTGCTGTCGCTCGACGCATCCCGTCGCTCGGAACTCCGAGAGGCGGGGATCATCTGATGGACCCCCTCAATCACCGCGCCGATGATCACGTCGTCGGCCCGCGGGCCCGTTTCGGGGTGATCATCCCCTCGACCAACACCGTGGTCGAACAGGACTTCGCGGCGGTCGACCTCGACGGCGTCAGCTTCCATTTCGGCCGGATGTACATCGCCAACCCGGAGTTGGCATCCGATGAGGACTTCGAGGCTCTGCTGGGCCAGATACGTGAGTCGATCGACGTCGCGGTGCGCGATGTCGTCACCGCCAAGCCCTCGGCGATGTTGATGGGCATGTCCGCCGAGACGTTCTGGGGTGGGGTGCAGGGCAATGCCGACTTCGAAGAGCGGATCTCCCGACGGTCGGGTGGGCTCGGCGTCGCCACCGGTGCGGCCGCGTGTCGGGCCGCTCTCGAGGCGTTCGGATCGCGAAGGATCTCGGTCTTCTCTCCCTATCAGCCGATCGCGGACGAACAGGTCGGCGCCTACTTCACCGAGGCGGGATTCGACGTCGCGGCGATCACCGGCCTGCGCTGCTCGTCCGCCACGACGATCGCCGAGGTCGGGCGCGGCCGGATCGCCGAGGTGATCGAGGAGATCGACGGTCCCGACGTGGATGCGATCGTGCAGGTGGGCACCAATCTCAGCTTCGTCGCCCAGGCCGCGGAGCTCGAGGTCGAGCTCGAGAAGCCCGTCGTCGCCATCAACATGGCGACGCTCTGGCACGCCCTGCGTTCGAACGGCATTCCCGATCGTCTCGCCGGTGTGGGTCGCCTCCTCGCGGAGCACTGATGAGCGTCCCCGGGGGCTACCTGTCCAGGCTCGACCCCACCTACCTACGCGTCGACGCGAACCGAGGAGACCGATGCCGTCGTGGTCGTCGGCGCAGGCCCGGTGGGAACCGTGGCCGCACTCACCCTGGCGAGAGCGGGTCATGCCGTCGTGCTGTTGGAGAAGGGCGTCGAGCTGTCCGCCGAGTCGAGGGCGTCGACGTTCCATCCGTCGACCCTGGAGCTGCTCTCCGATCTGGGGATCGCCGACGAGGTCGTGGACAACGGGCTGGAGGCACCACGCACCCAGTTCCGCGATCGCTCGGCGGGGCCGATCGCCACGTTCGATCTGGGGGTCCTCGGCGCCGAGACCCGCTTTCCCTTCCGGGTGCAGCTCGAGCAGTCGAAGTTCACGCCGCTCGTGTTGCAGCGTCTCGGCGAAGCGCCGGGTCGGGTCGACGTGCGGTTCGGCCATCGGGTCCACCGGGCCTCGACCGATGGATCCCATGCGGAACTCGTGGTCGGCACCGCCGACGAGCTCTTCACCCTGAGGTGCCCGTGGGTGATCGCCGCCGACGGCGCCCACTCTCCGGTGCGCGACTCTCTCGGGATCACACTCGACGGCGACACCTACCCCGAACGATTCCTCGTCGTGTCCGTGGAGGACGACCTGAGTGAGCTGATCGACGACATCGAGTACGTCAACTACGTGGCCGATCCCGACGAGTGGCTGGTGCTCCTCCGGACGCCGGACCACTGGAGGGTCCTGTTCCCGATCGCGGATCCCGATGAGGACGTGACCACAGTGGAGGCCATTCAGGCGCGACTGGACCTGGTGGCCGACCCGGGCCGCAGGTGGTCGGTGCTGGCGCACTCGATCTACGTGGTCGCACGACGGGTGGCGTCATCGATGCGGCAGGGGAGGGTGGTGCTCGCCGGCGACGCCGCCCACCAGAACTCACCTCTCGGCGGCATGGGCATGAACTCGGGCATCCACGATGCGATCTCGGCGGGTCGACGACTCGCCCGGGTGCTCGACGGCGAGGACGACGGGCTTCTCGACGAGTACGACCGTCGACGCCGCCAGGTCGCCGTGTCCTACGTGCAGGCCGACAGCCACGCCAACTGGCTGGCTCTTCGTGAACCCGACGACGCGGAGCGCCGAGCGCTCCAGGACGAACTGGCCGCCATCGCCGCCGATCCGGTGCGCCACGCCGCGAGAATGCGTCGCACCGCCATGATCGACTCGATCGCGGACGGGCTCTAGGAGGTGTGGCCGACATGATCGGACCTGATGACGACCTGGCATCGGACTACCGAACCGCGGGTTTCGGCGGGACGCTCGGGTGGGGCGAGCGACCGGCTGTCGTCGTGGTCGACGTCTGCCGCGCCTACGTGGAGCCGACCTCACCCCTCTACGCAGGGGTGGAGGAACAGGCGGCATCCGCGGCCCGGTTGGTCGACGCGGCCCGTGCCGCCGGCCGGCCCGTGGTGTTCACCCGCGTCGAGTACGAACCCGGCGGCGCCGACGGTGGCCTCTTCTTCCGGAAGGTGCCGGCGCTCGCCAGCTTCGTCAGGGGAAACCCGCTCGCCGACTTCCTCGACGCGCCGCGACCCGTCGACGGCGACGTGGTGGTCACCAAGCAGTACGCGTCGGCGTTCTTCGGCACCTCGTTGGCGTCCACACTGACCGCCATGGCCGTCGACACGGCCGTGATCTGCGGGTTCTCGACCAGCGGTTGCGTCCGGGCGACCGCGCTCGATGCCCTCCAGCACGGCTTCGTCCCCGTCGTGGTGGCCGACGCCTGTGGTGACCGGGCACCCGGACCCCACGATGCGAACCTCTTCGATCTGTCAGCGAAGTACGCCGAAGTCGTCGATGAGCAGACCGCCGTCGCGGCCCTCCGCGGGTCGTCGTGAGGCTGTTTCGCTCAGAGGAACGCTGTTTCGTTCAGTGCTAGGGTCGGCGTCGACCAAGGGGGCGATGAGGCACATGGGCGACGGGGAACGACTGACCGCCGAGCTGTTGCTCGACGACATGACCGACTCCGAGCGGGAACGGGCCGCGGTCATCGACTCGGTTCTGCCCGCGCTCGCTGCCGCCGCGGTCGACGCCGACCGCACCGCCACCTTCCCGACGGGCCACGTCGCGCTGCTCGCCGACGCCGGGTTGCTGGGGCTGGTCGTGCCACCCCGGTACGGGGGCATGGGTGGTGGACTGCGTGACCTCGCCGCCGCGACGTTCGCCATGGGAACGGCCTGTCCCTCGACCGCCCTCGCCTACTTCTTCCACAACTCCTCGGCGTCGCGGGGGCTTCTCGGGCTCGAGGCCATCGAGGCCGGTCTGTTCGAGGGGGCCGAACGCTCCGCCGTGGGCGACTTCGCGGAGAAGGTGTTGCATCGAATGGGTACCGAGCGCCGCTGGATGGCGAACTTCGCCTCCGAATCGGTGAAGTCGTCGACCGCCAACATCTCCATCGCCACCCACGCCGACCGCACCGAGCGCGACGGGCGGGCCGGGTTCCTGCTCAACGGGGTCAAGTCCTTCGGCTGCGCCACCGGAGTGGCCGACGACTACCTGGTGACCGCCATGTTCGACGGCGGAACCACCGCCGACAACCTGGGTGTGTTCATCGTCGAGCGCGCACGCCTCGGGTGTCGGAGAGCGCGAGCGGTGGGACGCCATCGGGATGCGGGCGACCGCGACCCACGGCATCACCCTCGACGACGTGTTCGTGGGCGAGCACGACGCCCTGGCGGTTCCCGGGGCGTTCACCAAGATGATGTCGATGAGTCGCGGCAGTTTCGTCGGGAACCAGCTGGCGGGATCCGCCGTCTACCTCGGCGCGGCGACCGCCGCCTACCGATTCACCGTGGAGCACCTCACCTCCACCCGCTTCTCCGACACCGGTGCCCCCATCGGTACCGCCCCGTTCCAACAACAGATCCTCGGGCAGATGACCGAGGATCTGCGCACCGCCACCCAATGGCTGGTGGCACAGATCCGCCTCGAGACCGCCGAACCACCGGTCCTCCCCAAGGACGAGGTGGTGGCCAACTGGCGTATCGCCAAGGGTGCGATCGCCGAACACGGCTTCGCCGTCGCCACCGGAGCGCTCAAGGCGTGCGGCACGTCCAACACCACCAACGGCGGAACGGTTCCTCGGATGCTGCGCGATCTCTCGATGGGCCTCGTGCAGGCCTTCCCCTCGGAGAAGGGTCGCCTCGAGGCGGCATCGAGCATCGTGACCGGTTCGGAGTCCACGCAGTTCGGCGGGGCGGCGCGGTGAGTTCTCGGCTCGCCGCCGATCTTGCCTCGATGGTGGGCGTGTGGAGAGACCATCTGGTGGCGTACACGGCGGATGGCGAACCGCTCACCCACGACGACTCCGGTGGAGCTCCGGGAGCGTTTCCCTTCGAGAACCTGGTCTACATCGACTTCGACGGCCGGGACTACACCCAGACCAACGTCGTGGTGAGCGGACGCCCCCCTCACCAGCGGACCTTCACCGCCACCGTCTCCGACGGTGTCTTCCGTTTCGACGAACTCGGCCCCGAGGCCCCCGAACACGTCGGTGTGTCGGGTGGGCCCGGACTGATCTGGTTCGTGGCCGAGCGGATCACCGACGTGGGTGTGTCCCGCTATGCCGAGCCCGACCTCATCCGCATCGAAGGCGACCGCCGATGGCGCAACACCGCACTGTGGAGGAACGGGACCCTCGTCCGCCTGTTGGCGGTCGAGGGCGACCGGGTGGGACTCGACACGACGCGACCCCACGAACTCGATCCCCGTGGGTCGGACGTCTCGGTGCACGGCACGCGGTCGGTGACCCATCACTACGAGTCCGCTGAGGAGGCGACATGACCGATGCCCCCGTCCAACGTCAGCTGATCAGCGGCGTGTGGAGCGATGCCGACATCCTCCGGACCGGACTCGACGGCGAGCCGAGATGGATCGAACACGCCTCCGACGGACGTCGTTGGACCCCACAGCGAGCGTCGGCGCCCGAGGAGATCGAGCGAGCGCTCGACGCCGCGTCGAACCTGCATCGCAGTGGTGAGTGGCGGACCGCGAGGCTCGACGACCGCGCCGACGCGCTCGACGCGATGGCCGGTCACCTTGTCGGATCCGTCGATGACGTCGCCCGCCTGGAGTCGATCGAGAGTGGAGCCACCATCGGGGTCACGTCGATGTTCGGGTTCATCCTGCACGGCGCCTTCACCCTGGCTGCGGCGCAGCTGCGTGCCGGCGTGTTGTCGTCGCGCGTCGATGGGCCCACCGGAAGAGAGGTCGAGATCGATCGGCTGCCGTGGGGCCCGGCGCTGCTGTTGTGCCCGTGGAACGCCCCCGCCCCGATGGCCGCGCACAAGGCGGCGTCGGCACTCGCTGCGGGCGCGCCGGTCATCATCAAGCCACCCGAGCGGGCGCCCCACGGCACCGAGGCCATCGGTGCCGCCGCCCTGGCCGCAGGGTTGCCGCCCGGAGCGGTGCAGATCGTGCACGGTGGCCCCGAGGTGGCGGGCCCCGTGATGGCCGACGACCGGGTGGCCGCGGTCAGTTTCACCGGAGGGATCGAGGGTGGCCGCGCCGTCGCCCATGCCTGCGCCGAGGGGCTGAAGCCCGCTCAGCTGGAACTCGGGGGGCACTCTCCGCTGGTCGTGATGCCCGACGCCTCGGCCGAGGCCGCGGCGGAGGCCGCCCGAGGCCTGTTGACCACCATCAACGGCCAGTGGTGCCGGGGATTGGGCCGACTCATACTGCCGGCAACCCGTCGGGACGAGTTGTTCGAGGCCATCGTCGCCGCGTTGTCCGACGTGACCGTCGGCGACCCGCTCGACCCGGCCAACGACATGGGACCGATCTGCCACTCCGAACACGTGGCCACGATCGAGAGCCAGCTCGATGCGCTGAGGAGCGCCGGAGGGAGCACCGTGACGACCGCCGTGGTGCCCGACGCTCCGGGCAACTGGATGTCTCCCACGCTCGTGACCGGTCTCGACGTCGCGGCCACCGACAACGAGATCTTCGGGCCGGTGGCGTCGGTGCTCGCCTACGACTCGGTCGAGTCGGCCGTCACCATGGCCAACCAGACGCGGTACGGGCTGGAGGCCTACGTCGTCGGATCGGACGAGGACGAGGCGATGGCGGTGGGCCGGCGCATCAGGGCGGGCGGGGTGAAGGTGAACGGGGTCAGCCCGATCAGCCTCAACCTCATGGCACCCCGACCGGCCTTCGGCGTCAGCGGCCTGGCCGAGGAGGGCACCGTCGAGACGATCCTGTTCTTCGGCGGAAATCGGGTCGTGGGAGTGGAATCGAGCCTCGGCACCGGCGGGCCCCCGGGCTGATCGACATCTGGCACACGAACGGAAGGAACACCGATGGGATTTGGAAACGTGGTCAATCAGGAGTTGTCGGGCACCGACGCGCTGGGCTGGAGGCGGACGTTCGGGGTGATCATTCCCTCCACCAACACCGTCGTGGAACCGGAGTTCCACGCCATGGCGGTTCCGGGTGTCACGCCTCACTCGAGCCGGATTCACATCCACGATCAGGACCTCTCCTCCGACGAGGCGATGGTGCGTCTGTTGGAACAGATCCGTGAAGAGATCGGTCACGCGGTGACCAGGGTGTGCACCGCTCAGCCGGACTACATGGTGATGGGGATGTCGGCGGAGACCTTCTGGGACGGGGTCGAGGGAAACCGGCGCTTCAAGGCCCAGATCACCGAACTCTCCGGCCTCGACGTCGCCACCGGCGCCGAGGCGTGCGAGCGGGCGCTCCAGCTCTTCGGGGCGCGACGAATCGGAATCGTCACGCCCTACCAGCCGGTCGGGGACTCCAACGTCGTGACGTTCTTCGAGGAACTCGGCTTCGAGGTCGTGGCCATCGAGGGGCTCAAGTGCCCCACCGCAGTGGCCATCGCCCAGGTGGGCGAAGGCGAATTGCGGCGGGCGATCACCACGGTGAACTCGCCCGACGTCGATGCCATCGTGCAGTGCGGAACGAACCTGTCGATGGTCCGCCTGGCCGATGAGGCCGAGCGCTGGCTCGACAAGCCGGTGATCGCCATCAACGCCGCCACCTGGTGGATGGCGTTGCGCGAGAACGGCATCGACGATCGCCTGTGGGGATTCGGGTCGCTGCTCCGCGAGCACTGAGTCCTCCCGTGCGGGTCGTCGCCGCTCAGCCCATGTAGGACTCGATCACTTCGGGATGGGCCCGCACGTCCGCTGGGATGCCCTCGGCGACCTTGGCACCCGCGGCGAGCGCGATCATGCGGTCGCACACCTCGAAGAGCAACGGCAGGTCGTGTTCGATGAGCACGAGCGTGATTCCCAGTTCGTCTCGGATGGCGTGGAGCACCATGGCGAGGCGTTCCGACTCGGAGTGAGCCACCCCCGCCGACGGCTCGTCGAGGAGTATGAGCCGCGGCCGGGCGGCGACGGCACAGGCCAGTTCCGCGATGCGTCGGGTCCCGGTGGGGAGGGTCTCGACCAGCGATTCGGCGTCGTTCCCGAGATCGAACTGCGTCAACAGGGCGCGGGCGCGCTCCCGACGGTGTTCGTCCTTGCGCGCCGACCCGAACGCCTCGAGCAGCGACGAGGGGGCGATCCGTTCGCCCGCCACCATCACCGCCTCGGTCAAGGTGAGTGTCGGGAAGAGGGTGGCCGATTGGAACGACCTCGCAATGCCGGCCCTGGCGCGGGCCTCGGCGGACAGCGACGTGATGTCACGGTCGACGAAACGGATGGTCCCCTGGTCGGGAGTGACGAATCCCGAGACGATCTCGAAGAGCGTCGTCTTTCCCGCCCCGTTGGGTCCGATGAGCCCGAGGATCTCCCGAGGCGCCACGGAGAACGAGACATCGTTCACCGCAATGACCCCTCCGTAGCGTTTGGAGACGCCCCGGACATCGAGGATGGTGGCGGCGTCGGTCGTCGCGCAGCGCTCCGCGCCGAGGTCGGGGTTCACGTCCGCCTCGGTCACCGCTCCCCGCCGCGCCCGGCTCACGTCCACGCCGGCGGCGGCGGCCGAATCATCCTGGATCCGGTCCGTGATCCGCTGCACCACGGCGTTGACGCCCCCGGGTTCGTGGACGATCAGAGCGATCCACGCTCCGGCCAGCGCGGTCGCCGCCTCGGGGGAGGGGTTGAAGATCGCCGGGATGCCGATCAGGTAGGCGGCCCCGATGAGGGGACCGGTGAGCGAGCTGAGCCCACCGATCACCGTCGCGGTCACCGCGTCGATCGACAGTTGGACGTCGAAGTTCGACGAGGAGAGGTTCGAGAACGCGTGCCCGTAGACGGCCCCTCCGACTCCGGCGATGAGACCCCCCACCGCCGCGGCCTGGATCCGCATCGAACGGGCGGAGATCGACATCGCTCGTGCCGCGTCGCTGTTGTCGCGAACGGCCACGAGGGTGCGGGCCCAGGCACTGGATCGGAGCCGGGCGACGAAGGCGAAGACGATCACCAGGGCGGCCAGCGAAATCCAGTAATAGCCGCGCGACTCGTCGGTGCGTAGCCCTCCGATCTCGATCGCGGGCCGGCGGGGCGGCGGGGCATCGCCGAGCAGCGCCGGCCGATCGAGCAACCACCTCGTGGTGACGATGGCGAAGATGAGGCTGGCGACGCCCAGCGCGAGGCCCTGAACCCGAAGGGCTGTGGCCGCGAGGGCGGCGGCGGTGACCGCGGCGATGATGGCCCCCACCACGATCCCCGCGAGGAAGCCGATCTCGGCGGACACCTGGACCGAAGCCGCCGCGCCGATGGCCGCGTAGGCGAACTGGGCCAGGGTGAGCTGTCCGCCCAGTCCGGTGACCACCACCACCGAGAGCCCGACGATGGCCACGGCGATGACGACGGTGAGGTCGAGGGCCTGCGACCCGTTCGCCCGGAACGGCACGGTCGCCGCGGCGACCACGGCCAGCACCGCGACCACCCACGGGGCGAACCGGACGATCGGCAGTCGGCGATACGCGGCCGGCACGAGACTCGGCAGGCTGCGCTGAGTCCACGGCTCGAGCGTGGCGCGAGGGGCTCGGGCGGTGGTCAGCAGTGCGAGGATGACCGCAGCGAGGATGACGACCTCGATGAGCCCGGCCGCCTCGGGGTTGGTGGCGAGAACCTGTTCGATCACGCCGATGCCGGTGGCCACCCCGATTGCGATTCCGTAGTTGGTGAAGCGGGCGATCGCCGCCGCCGCCAGCCCCCTCACCAGGAGCTCCGGCCCCAGTGTCTCGGGGGTGACGACTCCTCGGGTCGGAATGATGAGCGTCACCGAGAATGCGGCCACGGCTCCCGCGATCACCCAGGTGAGGATGGACACCGATCTGGCGGGGACGCCCGCGGTCGACGCCGCCGCGCTGTTCGAGGCGGCCGCGCGGATGGCCAGGCCGGTGCGCGACTTCCACAGGAACAGTCCCAGCGTCGCCAGCAGCAGCGGCGAGAGGATGGCCTGGGCCGCGAAGGCCGGAGTCACCCTCAGCGCGTCGATGTTGCCCGTCGGCAACCCGGTGGGCTCGGGGAACGTGAGCCCCGACAGCCCGTCGGGGTTGATGGCGAGCGCCGCGAAGACGAGGAACGTGCCCACCCCCAGGGTGGCGACCATCGACAGGACCTTGGGCGACGACGACAGCGGTTTCACCACGCCGATCTCGGTGAGAGCCCCGACCCCCGCCGCGACGAGCAGGCCGAGGGCGAACGAGACCCAGTAGGGCAACTCGAATTCGATGACCGCGAGCGAGCACACCGCGGCGCCGAATACTCCGATGGCGCCGTGGGCGAAGTTGATGAAGCGTGATGAGCGGTACACCAGCACCAGCCCCGCGGCGAGCAGGCCGTAGGTCAGCCCCGTGAAGACGCCGAGGCTCACGACCCCGGCGGTGATGTCGAAGCTCCAGAACGTGAAGGCCGTCACGGCTGATCGATCCCGGCGTGGGGGGCTGCGGTCGCCTCGGCCCGGTGCTCCAGCGCTGCGGAGACCCCTTCGAGGTACACGGCCTCGAGCAGGCCGGGGTCGGCACGGAGCTCGGCGGCCGAGCCCGAGTACACGATGCGGCCCCGTTCCATGCACGTGGCACGGTTCGCCAGCTCGAGGGCGACGTGAACCGACTGCTCGACCAACAGGACCGCAGCCCCTTCGGCGTGGAGCCGCCGTATCACCGGGACCAGGGCGTTGACGATGATCGGGGCGAGCCCCAGCGAGAACTCGTCGATCACCAGGAGTCGCGGCGCCAACACCAACGACTTGGCGAGGGCCAGCATCTGACGCTCGCCGCCCGAGAGTGACGACGCCCGTTGTGTGCGTCGCTCGGCGAGCGCGGGAAACACCTCGTACGCCCGCGCCGCGGCCGCGACGGCGTCGCGCCGGGACAGCGAGTGCCCGTAGAGCGCGATGTTCTCCGCGACGGTGAGGTCCTCGGCGACGGCGGTCCCCGCGCCGATGTGGTTGAGCCCGCATCGCACCCGCTCGTCGGCGCTGAAACCGGTGATGTCGACTCCGCCGAGACGAACGGTTCCGGCCTGAGGGGTGGCGATGCCGGCGATGTTGTCGAGGAGCGTCGTCTTGCCGGCCCCGTTCGCGCCCACGAGCGCGGCGATCTCTCCGTCGCTCACCGTCAGGTCGATCCCGAACAACACCTGGACGTCGCCGTAGGAGAACTCGAGGTGCTCGACCTCGAGGAGGGGTCCGGCGGCGAAGACGGGCGCGAAACGGTCGGGGTCCTCACCGGCGCCGGGGGCATCGGACGGGCCGGACGTGCGGCCGACCTGGTCACGCAGGGCAACGGCACCGATGATGCCGAGCGGAGCGGCACACAGCGCCAGGGCGGTGCGTGGTGATCCGATCCCGTCGAGCAGGGTCGGCCATGCGCCCACGACGATCGCCCATCCCGCCGCCGCACCGATCCACGCGGTCGACAGGGTGCGGAGCGAAGCGTCGGCGACCACGCATCCCACCGCGAACGCCGCAGCCAGCCCACATCCGACCACGATGCCGACGAGGGTGTAGCTCGCGGCCGCGATCAACATGGACCCCGACCCGGCCAGGGCGAGTACCGCGGTGGAGGACGCCGGAAGCGCCGCGGGGGGGTCCGCGGAGCCCTCACTTCCCTCGGAGTGCCACCTGAGCGCGGTGACGAGCGCTCCGGTCCCGGCTCCGGCGACGACGAACGTGATCAGGTGGTACCGCGCGCCCGCCTGCCATTCCTCGGCCAGCACCGGGCCGAGGCGCGCCAGCGCTCCACAGGTCACCCCGGCGGTGACACCCAGGGTCGCACCCAGCGCGGCGGAGGGGGATGAGGACGTCGGGTGCTCCCGCCGCCCGGGAGTCCCCGGTGACGCACGCCTGTCGAGCATCACCAGCCAGGCCCCGCCGGCCGCGGCCGCCAGCCCTCCCACGGCGGAGATGTCGGACCACACCCGATCAACGTCGATGGCGGCCCCCCCGGCACCGAGAGCCACGCCCGCAGCAGCCCACGCGACGGGACGGGCGGTGGCCGACAGAGCCGACCGGGACGGCTCACCGCGCATCCCCTCCGGCGGTGCCATCACCAGGGCCGGGATTCCCAGTACAGCCGCGCCCATGAGCACGACGTCGACGATCTGTGGGTCACCGATGTTCCACAACGCCATCCACCCCAGGCCGCCCAGCAGGCCGAACACCGCCGCGGGCAGTCCTGCCCCGCTGCGGTGCGAACCCCGCGCGAGGATCGACGCGATCGCAGCGCCCAGGGCGACCGCCAGCGCGACCGTGCCGTAGAAGCCGTCCACGCCGCGTCCGGTGTCGAGCGCCACCGATCGGCCCTCGCCGAGGATGACCCCGAAGGGCAGGGCCAGCCCGAGACACGTGAGGGCACGCGCCGCATCGGTGGAGCGGGTCACCGAGCCGATCGACGTCGACGATGGATTCGGCGACGCGCCCTCGATCACCGAAGGCTCTCGGTGGGACCGACGAGGGTGAAGCACGAGCAATCGGGGTCGAACGCCATGGGCCGGAACGCGGATGCCCCGCGACGACACCTGGCTCCCAGAGCGCCTCGTAGTTGGTGGCGTTTTCGATCGGACCCAGTCGCGCCACGCCCTCGGCGAACGCGGCGGCGGAGGGGGTCGGGGCATCTCGGAGGGCGTCTGCCAGCAGCGTCACCGCGTCGCAGTACTCGAGGGACTCGCGGGCGTTCTCCCGGGCTGCGAAGCGTTGTCCGGCCTCACTGAAGATGTCCAGGCATCGTTGTTCGGCCGCATTCCGCGGGAAGTCGAGTTGGTCGGGGTTCAGGTCCCAGGCGGGCAGCACGGAGATCCCCACCGAATCGGCCATCGCCTCGGGCGTGCCCGACGCGACGAAGTTGGGATTGTCGAACGTTGTCACCGCGTAGGCGGGACGGAATTCCTGGGGGATCGCGATGGTCAGGAGGAAGGCCAGCAAGCGCGACCCGCCGACCACGACGACGCGGTCGACGCCGCGTTCCTTGAACGAGAGAACCGCCTGGTTCTGCGAGGCCTGCAGGGTGGCGTTCGACGTCGGGTCGACCCACTGGACATCGGTCGGCTCGACCCCGAGTTCGGCGAGCCGGGGGAGAAGTTGTTCCTCGGTCACCCGACGGTTCTGGTCGTTGTCGATCCCGATGACTCCCAACCGGCTGTCGTCGTCGAAGAACCCGTTGGCCGAGAGCGATCCGGCGAGGCCTTCGAGCAGTTCTCCGTAGTCGGGCAGGCTCGGCTGGAACAGGTAGGGAGCGAACTCCTCGCTCGCAGAACGGTCGAGGGGGAACAGGGTCTGGTCGAGCATCAGTGTCTGGCTGTTGGCGTAGCAGGGACGGGAGTTGTCCTGGAACATGCCCTGGAGGACGACGGCGAAGACCCGGTCGTCCTCGGTGAAGGAGCGACAGAGCTTCTCCTCGTTGGTGGCCGAGTCGGTGAGGGCGTCGAAGACCCGGATGACCGGGACCAGCGTCCGACCGGCGATTCCGCCGTTGGCGTTCACGTGGTCGGCGAGGGCCTGGATCTGGGCTTCCCGGTCACCGGAATCGGGGGACTCGAACCCGAGTGTCGCGTTGAGGCGGGTCTGGTCGACGACCACGAACCCGACCCTCACCTCGGTGTCGGTCACGCCGGGTGCCGTCTCCACGACCTCGGCAGCCGCGGCACGGGCGATCTCGCTGCGCTTCGGACCGCACGCGGTGGTGCCGAGCATCGCGACCACGACGACGGTCGTGAGAACGAGTTGGATTGTCCGTGACTCCACACGCACCCCCGTTCCGCCAGGCGAAACAACGTTACCGTAAGCGGAACTCTCGCAGATCTGCAGGCGCGCCTGCCGTGGGCCAGCGGTCGTCCCCGAGCCCGGGTTCGACGGCGGCCCGGATGAACGTGGTCACGAGCGACCCGATGAGGTCGCGATGTGCCACCGGCGCGTCGTGGTCGGGCTCGAGGAACCCCCGGGCCGAGCACGGGTCGACCGGGTGGCAGATCGTCTCGTGGTTGCCGCCCTCGATGAGGGCCAGCACCGAGCCCGCAGCGGTGGTCGCGTGCTCGAATGTCGCCCGCAGAGGATCGTGGTCCTGGTCGTCGACCGCGTCGTAGCGGGAGGCGCTGGCGGCGATGATCCCGTCGTCGGTTCCGCCCATCACCAGGGCCGG
This sequence comes from uncultured Microthrixaceae bacterium, assembly GCA_963700425.1. Classification (GTDB taxonomy): domain Bacteria; phylum Actinomycetota; class Acidimicrobiia; order Acidimicrobiales; family Microtrichaceae; genus CAVOXO01. Next base: position 750,697 of record CAVOXO010000003.1, read on the forward strand.
AACATCGCCGGGCACGGGAAGGATGGTGCCCGGCGCATGGCCGAGGAGCGCCGCGGGGCGGGTGTGCCCCGCGTAGGAGATGGCGCCGCGCACTCCGGCGAACCACTCCGGATGGGCGTTGAGCAGCGCCACGGTGCCGCCGGCGGAATGCCCTCCGATGACGACGGAGTCCAGGTCGACCCGCTCGGCGAGGTCGGCGTCGACGGTGCGGCGAAAGGCCTCGAGTACGGGCCCGATGACCGTTGCCGACGGCCTCGTGCCGGCTGTGTCGGGGCCCAGTGCGCTCAGGTCGAGCCCCGGTGAGAGCCCGACCGAGCCGGGGGATATCTCGGCGACGTGGCTGAACGTCACCGTGGCGATGCCCGCTCGGGCGAGGCTGACCGCGAGCCACTGGTAGCTCTGGGGGTTGACGTTGATGCCCCCCAGCCAGATGAGCAGCGGCCATGGCGCGGCGGCATCGTCGGGGGGAAGAACCCCCGTCTGGATCTCCTCGGGGGTTCCACTGAGGACGGCGGGGTGGAACACCGCGAAGTGGACGGTGTCGAGCGGAGCAGCCGCGTCGGGGACACGGACGGCGAAATAGCGGGACCGGACAACGGTCGTCGCCCCTGGTTCGGTCACGAGGTGGGGTGCGCGGCGATCGTCCGGGCTGCGAGCTCGATGCTGCGCCGACGACGGAAGTATCCCGCGGCCACCGCAGCGTTGGTCGCCGCGACGGCGATGGCCACGACGACCACCTTTCCGTCGGGCGACAGCGACTCGAACGCCGAGGCGACCGGCTCGATGATCCACATCTTGGTGAGACCGGCGACGAAGGCGAGGATCCCGAGAACGGCGCCCATTCGGGACAAGGAGGTACGGGTCGCGGAACTCATCGGAACGGAGGCGACGCTACCCCTCTCCGGTGGCCTCGTCCACAGATTCGGAACGCCGTTCCGATCGGGTGTCGTGGGAGAGCGGCCAGGACTCAGACCTCGACGACGGCCGCGGCGAACTGGGAGTTGTAGAGACGGTGGTACGCGCCGTCGGCCGCCAGCAGTTCCGCGTGGGTGCCCTGTTCGACGATCGAGCCGTTCTCCATGACCAGGATGACGTCGGCGTCGCGGATCGTCGACAACCGGTGGGCGATGACGAAGCTCGTCCGCGACGCCCGGAGGGCCGACATGGCGTGTTGTATCAACACCTCGGTCCGGGTGTCGACCGAGCTGGTCGCCTCGTCGAGGATGAGGATGGCGGGATCCGCGAGGAACGCCCGGGCGATGGTCAGCAGCTGCTTCTCGCCGGCGCTGATCTGCCCCCCTTCGTCGTCGACGACCGTGTCGTAGCCCTCGGACAGCCCATGGACGAACCGGTCGACATAGGTGGCTCGCGCGGCAGCGAGGATCTCGTCGTCGGTCGCCGAGAGGTTCCCGTACCTGATGTTGTCCCGTATCGTGCCCTCGAACAGCCAGGTGTCCTGCAGCACCATGCCGACGTTGGCACGAAGCTCGCGGCGGCTCATGGTCGACACATCCCGCCCGTCGAGACGGATCACCCCCGAATCGAGCTCGTAGAATCTCATGATGAGGTTGACCAGCGTCGTCTTGCCGGCACCGGTCGGCCCGACGATGGCCACGGTCTGACCCGGCTCCGCGATCAACGACAGGTCGTCGATGAGGAGGGAGTCGGGGTCATAGGAGAACGAGACGTGATCGAACTCGATCCGGCCCTTCCGGGGCGCTCCGTCTCGGGCGACATCGGGTTCTGGTTCGGGTGATTCCTCCTCGGCATCGAGGAATTCGAAGACCCGCTCGGCGGAGGCGACCCCGGACTGGAACACGTTGGCCATCGAGGCGAGCTGGGTGAGCGGCTGGGTGAACTGCCGCGAGTACTGGATGAACGCCTGGACGTCACCGAGGCTGATGGCGCCCGACGCGACCTGCATCCCTCCGATCACGGCGATCGCCACGTAGTTGAGATTGCCGACGAAGGCCATGGCCGGCTGGATCGCTCCCGAGATGAACTGGGCCCCGAACGAGGCCTTGAAGAGATCCTCGTTGGTGTCGGCAAAGGCCTTTTCGACCTGTTCCTGGCGTCCGAACACCTTGACCAGTGCGTGGCCGGTGAACGTCTCCTCGACCTGGGCGTTCAAGGCACCGGTGAACCTCCATTGGGCGATGAACCGCTGCTTCGAGCGCGCCGCGATGAACCGGATCAGCCCGAGCGACACCGGGATGGTGATCAGAGCGACCGTCGCCAGGAGGGGCGAGATGGCGAACATCATGATGGCGACGCCGACGATGGTGAGGGTCGACGTGAGCAGCTGGCTCAACGTCTGCTGCAGGCTCTGGGCGACGTTGTCGATGTCGTTGGTGACGCGGCTCAACAGATCGCCCCGCGGTTGGCCGTCGACGAACGCCAGCGGCAGACGATTCAGCTTGTCCTCCACCGCGGACCTCAACCGGTACATCGTCCGCTGGACGACGCCGGCGATGACGTAGGCCGAGCACCACATGAAGAACGACGCCCCCACGTAGAGGGCGACGACCCCCAACAGAACGCGGGCCAGTTCGTCGAGGTCGATGCCGGTCCCGGCCTGCATGCCGGAGAACACCACGTCGGTGGCGTCCCCGAGCCGGCGGGGACCCAGCACGGACAGGAACACCGCGGTCGCAGCAAGGACGACCACGGCGGTGGCGCCGAGCCGCTCGGGTGCGAGCCATGACAGCAGCCGTCGCGTCGATCCGGCGAAGTTCTTCGACTTCTCGGCGGGAATGCCGGCCCCGGAGAATCGTGCGCCCATGCTGCTGCGGGCCTCACTGGCCATGGCGCGGGTGTTGCGAACCCGTTCCCGTTCCGCATCGGCAAGAGCGCCCGCGGGGCGTTCGGTGGACTCCGGGGGAGTGTCGGTCTCGTCGCTCACGCCGCATCCTCCACGCTGAGCTGCGAGTCCACGATCTCTCGGTAGGTCGGGCACCCGTCCACCAGCTCTTCGTGGGTCCCGAGACCGACCGTACGTCCCTCCTCGAGCACGAGGATCTGGTCGGCGGAGATGATCGAGGACACCCGTTGGGCGACCACGACGACGATGGCGTCGCGGGTGTGGGGGTGGAGAGCGGCCCTCAGTCGGGAGTCGGTGGCGAGGTCGAGCGCGCTGAACGAGTCGTCGAAGAGATAGACGTCGGGCCTCCGAACCAGGGCGCGGGCGATGGCGAGGCGTTGCCGCTGCCCGCCGGACACGTTCGATCCGCCCTGGACGATCGGTTCGTCGAGTCGCAGCGGCATGGCCCTCACGAAGTCGGCGGCCTGCGCGATCTCGAGGGCATCCCACAACTGATCGTCGGTGGCGTCGGGATCGGAGACCCTCAGGTTGGTGGCGACGGTGCCGGAGAAGAGGAACGGCTTCTGGGGGACCATCCCGATTCGGCTCCACAACAGCGCCGGGTCGAGGCGACGAACGTCGATGCCGTGCAGTCGAACCGAGCCGCCGGTCACGTCGATGAGGCGGGGAATCAGATTCATCATGGTCGTCTTGCCCGCTCCGGTGCTCCCGATGACAGCGAGCGTCCGGCCCGGCTCGACCCGGAACGACACGTCGCAGAGAACGGGCTCCTCGGCACCCGGGTAACAGAACGTCGCGCCATCGACGACCAGGCTTCGCTCGGCGCCGAACGAGGTCACGGGCTCGTCGGGGGCGACGATGGACGACGGGGTCTGCAGCACCTCCTCGATGCGCTCGGCACTGACGGCGGCCCGAGGAATGAGAACGGCCATGAAGGTCGCCATCATGACGGCCATGAGGATGAGTGTCAGGTAGCTCAGGAAGGCGATCAGCGCACCGATCTGCATGTCGCCCGACGCGATCTGCTGTGCCCCTATCCAGACGGCCGCGACGCTCGAGAGGTTCAGCACCACCATGACGGTGGGGAACATGAGGGCCATGATCCGCCCGGTGGAGAGCGAGACCGAGGTGAGCCTCTCGTTGGCCCGGCCGAAGCGTGCGGCCTCGTCGGGTTCGCGGACGAACGCCCGGACGACCCGGATCCCGGTGATCTGCTCACGGAGCACACGGTTGATGTCGTCGATGCGTTCCTGGACCCGCCGGAAGCCCGGCACCATACGGGACACGATGAGGCCGATGCAGGTCACCAGGACCGGGATACTGACGACCAGGAGGCTCGACAGCCCCACGTCCTCGCGCACCGCCATGATCACTCCGCCCACGAGGGTGATGGGTGCCGCGATGCAGCAGCGTGCAGCTCAACAGCACGAGCATCTGTACCTGTTGGACGTCGTTGGTGATCCGCGTGATGAGCGATGCGGCGCCGAAGTCGCCGACCTCCCGCGTCGAGAAACCGGTGACCTGGTGGAACAGGTCGTGTCGCATGTCGCGCCCGACACCCATGGCGAGCTTGGCGCCGAAGTACACCGCGGAGACATTGAGGCCGACCTGGAGCAGGGCGATGGCCAACATGATCAGGCCGCGGGACCAGATGTAGCCGGTGTCGCCGGTGACGACGCCGTTGTCGATGATCGCGGCGTTGAGCGCCGGGAGGGTGAGCGACGCGATCGCCTGGCAGAACTGCAACACCAGAACGGCGATGAGTGGGCGGCGGTAGGTCGCGATGTGACGGCCGAGCAGGGTCGTCAGCACTGCGGTGCCTCGGTGTCGTCGGTGTCGGTGCCTCGCCGGCGGACACCATCGAGGACGAGGGCGACGATCTCGTCGGGAGACAGGGGATCGTCGGCGCACAACAGGGGATGGGTGCTGCTGAAGGTGAGACCGTGAACCAGCCGCGCCACCTCGCCGGGAGGGCGGAGAAGGCGGGGGGTATCGGGAGCGATGAGGTCGGTGAGGGCCGTGAGGTCGACGGGCCGGCGCGAGCGAACACGTCCTCGGCCGGGACCCGACATCGAATCGAGCACCGCAAGAAGGGCGAAGACGTGCTGGACCCGCCGCTGGATGATCTCGACGGCGGCAACCAACCTGTCGTCGAGCGGGAGTGCGGGGTCGACGCTTCGCAGCCCGACGGCGGTGACGTCGGACTCGATGGCCGACTCGACGACGGCGACGATGATCGACTCCTTGTCGGGAAAGGCCCGGAAGATCGTTCCCTCGGCGATGCCCGCCGCGTGGGCGATCTGGCGGGTGGAGACCGACGCGCCGTGCTCCATCAGCAGCGGCAGGGTGGCGTCGATGATGGCGCGGCGGCGCTCCTCGGGCGGGAGTGGTCGGGCCCTGGTCGACGGGGGTGGGGGCGGCATCGCCGCACGGTACGTGAGTGAGCACTCACTCATCCAGCGGATCCGGTGTCTCATGTGTCACACCGCAACGGCGTGGGAAGATCGGGCATGGAATCGCACCTGCAGCCCCCGGAGTCCGCGGCAGGTGTCGAGCGCGGTCCGCTCGCCTCGGGAGGTCGAGGCATCGTCATGGAGGTCGTGATCGATTGCGCCCGGCCCGCCGAGCTGTCGGCGTTCTGGAACGTGATCATCGATGGAGAACGCGAGGTGCGCCACGACGGTTGGGCCACGGTGCGTGACTCCCGGCCCGGCGGCGTGACCCTCGCGTTCCAGCGGGTTCCCGAGCCCAAGGTCGTCAAGAACCGACTGCATCTCGACATCTGGTCGGACGACGTCGCGGCCGACGTACGCAGAGCGGTTGCCGCGGGGGCGACGGCCGAGGGCGTGACGCAGGAGGACGACGACGGGCCGTTTCAGGTCATGAGGGACCCGGAAGGGAACGAGTTCTGTTTCGTCGGCTGACCGCGGTGGTCCGACGGCGCTCCGCGATCCCATGGATCGATCGGTCGGCGCCGCCAACTCCCTCGACCGGTCGCCAGCCAATAGTCTCGGTCGATGTCGAAGAACGCGAAGATCGTCGTCGCCGTTGTCGTCGGACTCATCGTGGTCAGCGGAGCGGCAGGCTGGTTGCTGCTTCGTGACGACGAACCCGAGGCGGTGAGTCTCGATTCCGCCGTCGAGGGTGTCGGGGAATCGGGGGGCGATGACCCGGTCGCCGCAACGGGAGACCCGGGAGCGATCGAGGGTACGTGGACGGTCGACGCGTCGTCGGGTGAGTTCGACTTCGACACCGCCACCGGGACGTTCGCCGGATTCCGCATCAACGAGACGATCTCCATCGCCCCCGACACCGAGGCGGTGGGTCGAACCGGGGACGTCTCCGGCTCCATGACGATCGCCGGTGACCAGTTGACCGAGGCGTCGTTCACCGTCGACCTCACGTCGCTGACGACCAATCAGAGCCGCCGCGATTCCAAGGTGCAGGAGGCGCTCGAGACTCAGACCTTTCCCGAGGCGACCTTCCTTCTCACCGAGCCGGTGACCCTGCCGTCGGGAGCGGCCGATGGATCAGATGTCGCCATATCGGCGGTGGGTGACCTCACCATCCACGGCGTCACGCAGAAGGTGACGTTCCCGCTCCAGGCCAAGTTGGTCGAGTCGACGGTCGTCGTGGTGGGGTCACTCGATCTCGACTTCGCCGACTACGACGTCGAGGTGCCCACCGCTCCCATCATCCTGTCGGTCGACGACCATGGACCGCTCGAGGTGCAGCTCCTGATGGTCCGGGCCTGATCGACCGTCTCCGACCGTCGACCCGTCAGCGGGGAGCCCGGGGACCGGCCGTGCCCGGAGCCCCGCCGGCGGCGCGTTCGGCCGTGCCGCGCAGTTGTTGGAAGTCGCTGCGACCGTGGAGCACGCGGCAGGTATCGCGATGTCGCGATACGAGTCGGGTCGGGAGCGAGGTCGACCGCGCCGCGCAGCCAGTTCATGGCGTCATCGCCGAGACCCCGCTGAGCGAGTCCCTCGGCGATGGCGTAGTACGCCTCCGGCGTCGAGGTGCCGCTGAACGTCGAGAGTGCCGTGTCGATCAGCTCCTGCGGCGGCCCGTGGTACTTCCGGGCCTCCACCACGGCGGGCGTGTGGGACGCGGTCGGGGGGACGTACGCGAGGAGAGCTCCTATCTCGGGGCGCTCCCACCGGTCGAGAATCCATCGCTGTCGCGGGTCCGCGAGGGCAGCGAGGTCGGCCCCCGCCTGTGCGGCGGTGCCCCCCTGGCGCAGGGTGACATGGGCACGGAGCCATGGAGATGCACCCCATCCGCGAGGAAACGTCGCCGGCGATCCCGTCGTCCAGCCCTGGCGCTCCGCAGCTCGTGTCGTCTGTTCGGCCTCCAGCGCCGATCGGCTCGGCTCCGTCCCGGCTGCCTCGGGGTCACGGCCCCGAGCCACCCCCGTCGACTTCAGGGTCTGCCACGCGGAGAACCCACAGAACAACGGAATGAAGATGGTTCCGGTGAGCGCGAACCCGACCGCAGCGCCGATTCCCGAGATCATCGTCGAGAGGAGCGAGCTGGTGAGGTCCACCGCGAGCTGATCGCGGGTCCAATCGGTCACGGCCTGCGCCGCCGGGTACCCGCCGAACGACGCGAGCGCCATGAGAGCGGAGGCCGCGACCGTCCATCGCAGGAACAGGGCACGGCCACGCGGACCTCCGAGGGGTCGCACCAGGGAGATCACGATGTGACCACCGTCCAGTGGCCAGAGCGGCAGGAGGTTCAGTACGGCGATGACGACTCCCGACCACATCACGGCATCGTGCAGGTCCGCGTACAGCAGGGCTGAACTCCGGTCGCTCGCAGGCAGCAGAAACAGGCGGATCACCCAGAACGCGATGCCGGCCGCAACCAGCTGCGTGAGCGGGCCCATGACCGAGATGAGAGCGCTCTGCCAACGGCGCAGCGGTCGAGCCGTCGAGTACTGCGCCCAGCCCACCAGGAAGCTGAGGCTGATGGCCACCTCCGCGCCCATCATCTTCGCGGTCACCGCGTGACCCAGTTCGTGGATCAGGGTGAAGATGCCGATGCCGACGGCGACGTACACGCCGGGGCGTCCGCCTCCCGATGCCGCGTAGAACACGAACATGCCGATGAGGAACATCGGGTCGATCGACACCGGAATGCCGAAGACGTAGAAGAGGGGTCGTCGGCCGAACACCGCTGCAACCTACCGTGAGTGATGGGTGTCGATGCGTTCGGAGTGGCCGGTTGGTCCGCGACCTCAGGGTTCACGGTCGTGCGACCAGGTGTGCCCATCGGACCCGTCCGGCCGGCGCCCCACGGACGTCGTCCCACAGCGCGGGAAACCCTCCCAGGCCGATCGCCCGGGCCGACCGGTCCGGCTGGCAGACGGTCAGACCGAACGTCGGCGCAGTGGTCTCCTCGACGAACGTTCCGAACATCCGGTCCCACACGACGAGTCCGCCGCCGAAGTTCGAGTCGAGATACCCGGCGTTCGAGGCGTGGTGAACTCTGTGGTTCCGCGGCGTCATCAGGACCCGGTCGGCCCACCCGAGCGTCGTGATCATCGACGTGTGTTGGAGGAGTCCCACCATCAGCCCGATGATTCCGAGCGTGGCGGCGATCACCGGCGGCACCCCGAGGAGCGGTGCCCACAGGCCGGTCAACGGCGTGAACCAGATCTCGGTCGCGGGCATTCGGACCGCGGCCGCGAAGTTGAAGTCGGTCGAGGAGTGATGGACCTGGTGGCTGGCCCACAACAACCGGATTCGGTGTTCGGCCCGGTGCAGCCAGTAGTAGACGGCGTCGCCGACCAGGTAGGCCGCCAACCACCCGAACGCCCCCAGGGGCCACGTGATCAGCCGGTGTCCGAAGACCACGTCCGCGACGGGGAGGAAAGCCAGCTTCCCCCCGACCACCTTGACGGCGAAATACACCAACCCGAGCCGGATCGACGTGAGCGTTTCGCGTCGATCCGCCGCCTGGCGGCGCCGTGCTCGGACGGCGGCCTCGGCGGGAACCATGGTGACGACGAACAGGACGAGCCACGCCGGAGGGTGGGCGACGAACCAGGACAGAGCATCGGCAGGAGTCATGACCCCACGTTGGCGAGCCAGACCGCTCCCCGATACCGGGGCAATCCCCCAAACGTCGCCTGGGGGATCGTCGACCACCTGGGATACTGGCCGACATGACCGACCCCGCCTCCTCGTCGACCACCGTCCTGGGGACCTGTCACCACGATTGCCCCGACTCCTGCGGATGGGAGGCGACCGTGGCCGACGGTGTGGTCACTCGGCTGCGCGGGAATCCCGACCACCCCTACTCGCTGGGCGAGTTGTGCCCCAAGGTGAACCGATTCGTCTCCCGCGTCTACGCCCCGGACAGGTTGTTGGCCCCGATGCTCAGGGTGGGGCCGAAGGGCTCGGGGCAGTTCGAGCGCACCACCTGGGACCGGGCTCTGGAGGTGATCGCCTCCGCGGTCGGCGGAGTCATCGACGAACACGGCGGCGAAGCCGTGATGCCCTGGTGGGACGCGGGAACACAGGGCGTCATCCAGATGTCGTGTCTCGACCGGCCGTTCTTCGCAGGGCTGGGGGCGTCCCGGCTCGGAGGATCTCTGTGCGGTGCGACGGCCCGACACGGCTTCTCGGAGACGTGCGGCAGCGGACGAGGTGCCGACCCCAGCGACGTCGCCCATTCGGATCTGGTGATCCTCTGGGGCACCAACACCCGGCTCACCAACCGCCACCTGTGGCCGTTCGTGGACCAGGCGCGGGGACGAGGGGCGCGGGTCGTCGTCATCGATCCGCTCCGCACGGTGACCGCTGAATCCGCCGACCTCTTCATCCAACCCCTGCCGGGGACCGATGTCGCCCTGATCCTGTCGATGATCAACGTGATCGTCGCCGACGACCTCGTCGACCATGACTACGTCGAGCGTCACACCACGGGAATCGACGAACTCGTCGCGGCCGCTGCGCCGTGGACCCCGGAACGTGCCGGCGCGGTGTGCGGCCTCGCCCCCGAGGTCATCGCCGAACTGGCGCGTGCCTACGCCACCACCCGACCGGCGATGATCCGGACCCTCATCGGAGCCGAGCACCACCGCCAGGGATCCATGTTCTTCCGCACCCTCGCCTGCCTTCCCACGCTGGTCGGGTCATGGCGCGAGCTGGGTGGCGGCCTCGCGAGGTCGGTCGGGGCGTGGGCGTCCGACACCGTCGACGACTCGGTGTTCGACTCCCCGTCGGACACCCGCGTCCTCAACATGAATCACCTGGGCCGGAACCTCTGCGACCCCGAGGTCGGCGTCCACGCCCTCTTCGTGTGGTGCGGCAACCCCGTGGTGTCGGTTCCGAACGCGGGTGCGGTTCGTCGCGGCCTCGCCCGTGACGACCTGTTCGTCGTGGTGAGCGAGCAGTTCATGACCGACACCGCGCGGTTCGCCGACGTGATCCTCCCTGCGACCACCCAACTGGAACATGTCGACGTCGTGGAGTCCTGGGGCCATCTGCAGGTGGGGTGGAACGAGCCGGCGATCGAGCCCCGGGGCGAGGCGGTCGCCAACACCGAGATGTGGCGTCGCCTGGCGGCCGCCATGTCGGTCGACGATCCGAGGTTCGCGCTCAGCGACGAGGAACTCGTCACCTCCGCGCTGGTCGACGTCGACATCGAGGTCCTCCGGAGAGACGGGTTCGTCCGGGTCAACGCCCCCGACGTCATCACCCCCTACGCGGACGGTGGGTTCGGCCACCCTGACGGTCGCGCCCGGTTGGGCTCACCCCCGGCGTCGAGCGGGGCTCCGGACTCGTTGACGGTCCCCCGTATTTCGACGAGTCGTTCCTGGAACAACCCGCGGGTCGGCCGCTGGTCCTTTTGACCCCGAAGATGCACACGCGCTTCCTCAACTCCTCGTACTCCCATCACCACGGCGACCGGGAGAGCCCGCCCGTCGTGGAGATCCACCGAGATGACGCCATCGCCCGCGGGATCGGCGAGGGGGACACGGTGGAGGTCGCGGGTGAGAACGCGGTGCTGTCGTTCGTGGCGAACCTGTCAGAACGCGTGCGCCCCGGTGTCGTGGCGGTCGCGTGGGGGTGGTGGGGGGAGGACCGCAACGTGAACGCCCTCACCTCCGATGCGCTGACCGACGGGGGAGGGGGCGTCTCGTTCTCCGACACCAGGGTCGAGGTTCGCCCCACCGTGGGACAATCACCGCCATGACCGACGTGACCTCCGGCGTGGACATCGGGCGACCCGCGGCGGAGGTGTTCGACGTCGTCTCGGACATGTCCAGGAACCCCGAATGGCAGAAGGGAATGGTCAGTTGCTCATGGACGTCCGATCCGCCACTTCAGGTCGGCTCCACCTACCACCAGGAGGACCGGTTCCTCGGTCGTGCGGTTCGCACCGACGTCGAGGTCACCGAGTTCGATCCGACGCGGAGGATCCGCATCGTCTCGACGGAGTCGACCTTTCCCCTCGACATCACCCGGCGGGTCGAGGCCCTGGGCGCGGATCGATGCCGGGTGATCGCCGAGGTTCGGGGCGATCCCGGGCGCCTCTTCGCGTGGGCGGGACCACTCGTGTCGAAGATGGTGAAGCGCTCCGTCAATGGTGACTATCGACGTCTCCGGGAGCTCATGGAGTCGTCGGGATCGCACCAACCACCGAGAGGAGACACACATGGCTGACAGGCTCGAATCGTTCCCCGAGGACTGGTCACGCGCTCTGGCGATCGTGGCCCATCCCGACGACATGGAGTACGGGGCGGCGAGCGCCGTCGCGCGCTGGACGTCGCACGGCCGGTGGGTGGGCTACCTGTTGGTGACCCGCGGCGAAGCGGGCATCTCCACGCTCGAGCCGGTCGAGTCGGCCCGCGTCCGCACCGACGAACAGGTGGCCGGCTGTGCCGCGGTGGGGGTCGACACCGTCGATTTCCTCGATCATCCCGACGGCGCGGTCGAGGATTCCCCGGCCCTGCGCCGGGATCTGGCTGCCGCCATTCGTCGGCATCGGCCCGACGTGTTGCTCACGATCAACCATCGCGATTCGTGGGGCGGGCCGACATGGAATCACCGCGACCATCGGATCGTGGGTCGGGCGGTCCTGGACGCCCCCCGGGACGCGGCGAACGGGTGGTTGTTCCCCGATGCCGGCGAACCGTGGTCGGGGGTCAGGATGGTGGCGCTGAGTGGCTCCCCCCATCCGACCCATGCGGTTGACATCGCCGACCATCTCGATGCCGGTGCGGCGTCGCTGCGATGTCACCGGCAGTACCTCGACGCGCTGGGCGGCGACATGGCCGATGCCGACAGCTTTCTCGAGCGTATGGCCCGTGGTGCCGGAGATGCCGCCGGCCTCGAGCTGGCCGCGTTGTTCGAGGTCGTGGACGTCTGAGCCGTCCCCTGGCGCCACGCGAAGGTGGGGCGCCGGCGGGTGACACCCACGCCTGACCCGACTATGGTGGACACCTGTCCAATTGTTCACTCGGCCAAACGGGGGTTCCGATGACGGCGACGATCGAACCGGTGGTCTACGACCCCTACTCCTATTCGGTCCATGACGACCCCTACCCGATCTACCAACGTCTGCGGCTGAGGCCCCGGTCTACCGAAACGACGAGCGCGACTTCTGGGCGCTGTCCGCGGCATGCGGACGTCCAGGACGGTTTCCGCATGTCCGACGTGCTGTCCTCCGCGCACGGGGTGACGCTCGACCCGGCGGCATCGGGGCCTCATGCGCACAAGTCGATGTCGTTTCTGGCCATGGACCCCCCACGCCACGGTCGCATGCGGGCGCTGGTGTCGCGAGGCTTCACCCCGCGACGCGTCGCCGATCTCGAACCCCGGATCCGGAAGCTGACGGTCTCCACCTGTCTGCGGCGCGTCGAGTCCGGCTCGTTCGACATGATCAGCGACCTGGCCGGACTGCTGCCGATGGACGTCATCTCCGAACTGGTGGGCGTCCCGCCCGACGATCGGGCCGAGCTGCGACGGATGGCCGACCTGCTCGTCCACCGCCCCGAAGGCGTGCACGACGTTCCGCCCGAGGGTGTGGAGGCGGCGCTCACGCTGGTCGGCTACTACGCGGACATGATCGCCCAGCGGCGGGCGAAGCGGACCGACGATCTCGACCTCGGCGCTGCATCGATGCGCGAGTCCGACGGCGATCGGCTGACCGACGACGACATCATCGTCGTTTCTCTTCCTCATGGTGGTCGCCGGAAACGAGACCACGACCAAGCTTCTGGGCAACGCCTGGTACTGGGCCTGGCGCAACCCCGACGAAGCATCGACGCGTCTTCGACGAACCGTCGTTCGTGCCCGAGTGGGTCGAGGAGACGTTGCGCTACGACACCTCGACGCAGATGCTGGCCCGGATCACGACCAGCGAACTCTCGGTCACGGAGGCGTCATTCCTGCCGGGGAGCGGGTGCGTGCTTCTGCTCGGGTCCGCGAACCGGGATCCGCCGCCTTCGACGACCCCGACGACTTCCGCATCGGCCGAGGAGACGTGGGCAATCTGGTGAGCTTCGGATTCGGACGCCACTTCTGTCTCGGCGCGTCGCTGGCACGGCTCGAGGCGCGGATCGCGCTCGAGGAATCTGGTCTCGGCCATTGCCCGCTACGACATCGATCTCGACGGCGCCGAACGGGTCCACTCCATCAATGTGCGGGGATTCGGTCGACTGCCTACGACGGTGGTTCCGAGATGAGCGAGGTATCCCGATGACCGAGACGCCGTGTTCGTGTCCGGTGGCGAGCGGTCCCGAGGGGCACCTCGACGAGCTGCGGTCCGACCCGATCGCGACTGATGACCCGGGTGCGAGCCGAGTGCGGCGACGTCGGGGCATTTCGCCTCGTCGACCGGACCATCGCGCTCGTCAGTGGGGCCGACGCCAACGAGACGTTCTTCCGGGCATCCGACGAGGAGCTCGATCAGGCGGCGGCCTATCCGTTCATGACCCCGATCTTCGGCGAAGGGGTGGTCTTCGACGCCAGCCCCGAGCGTCGTCGCGAGATGCTCCACAACCAGTCGCTGCGTGATCGGTACATGCGCGGTCACGCCGAGACCATCGTGGACGAGGTCGACGCCATGTGTGCCGACCTCGACGACCGAGGGGACGATCGATCTGCTGGAGTGGACCGCGGAGCTGTTCATCTACACGTCGTCGTCGTGCCTGGTGGGTCGCCGTTTCCGGGCCGAGCTCACGGCGCGGGTCGCCCACCTCTTCGGCGACCTCGAGCAGGGAACCGATCCGATCGCCTTCGTCGATCCCTACGCCGACATCGAGAGCTTTCGCCGGCGTGACGCCGCCCGCGCCGAACTGGTCGGCCTCATCGTCGGAGATCATGGACCGCCGCGAGGCCGAAGGAGCGATCGAGGGCCGGGACAAGGATCTTCTCGACGTGATGATGTCGGTTCGCGACACCGACGGCCGCTGGCGCTTCGACCCCGATCAGGTCACCGGGATGTTCATCTCGATGATGTTCGCCGGTCACCACACCACCTCGACCACGGCGTCGTGGACCCTCATCGAGCTCCTGCGTCACCCCGACGTCATGGCCGAGGTCGTCGAGGAGGTCGACGCTCTCTTCGAGGGGGGAGGCGACGTGACCTACCAGGCGCTGCGGGAGATCCCCCTGCTCGAGGGGGCGATCAAGGAGGCATTGCGGCTCCACCCGCCGCTCATCCTCTTGCTGCGCCAGGTGATGTGCCCCTTCTCCGTCGGGGGAGTCGAGATCCCCGAAGGGTGGCTCGTGGGTGCCACTCCTGCGGTGTCGAATCGGATCCCCGAGGCGTTCGATCGCGCCGGGGACTACGACCCCCATCGCTACGTCGACCCGCGCCACGACGACCTGGACAATCCGTGGAACTGGATCCCCTTCGGTGCAGGGCGCCATCGCTGCGTGGGAGCGGCCTTCGCCCTCATGCAGCTCAAGGCCGTCTTCCTGGTGTTGCTGCGGGACTGGTCCTTCGGCATGGCCCAGGACCCGTCGACGTACCGCAACGACCACTCCAAGATGGTCGTCCAGCTCGCCCAGCCCGCCGCGGTGACGTATCGGCGACGTACCTCCCGAGCCGGCGGGTCGGGGTCGTGAGCTGGCGGATCGTGGTCGACCCGGTGTTGTGTCAGAGCCACGGGGTGTGCGAGATGGAGGCCCCCGGGGTGTTCGAGGTCCCGCGGAAAGAACAGGTCCGCATCCTTGCGGACCGTCCCGGCGACGACCGCCGGGCGGCCGTCGAGGCCGCGGTGCGATTCTGTCCCACCCATGCCCTGTCGATCGTCGATGATGTTCCCGACGGGGGTCGTCGCGAAGGCGACGAGGCCGACACCGAGAAGGAAGAGTGACGATGGCGTATCCACGATCCGAGATGGAGGAGATGGTCGAACGGTGGCTCGAGGCCAACCGGGAGGCCGAGGCGGCCGGTGACTGGCGGCCGATGGCCGAGCTCTACACCGAGGACGCGACCTACGGATGGAACTACGGTCCGAACACCGACTTCATGGCGGTGGGCCGCGACGAGATCCGTGACCTCGCCCTCGGTGCGGAGATGGGTGGGCTCGACGGCTGGCAGTACCCCTACGAAGAGGTGGTCATCGATGATCAGGCAGGGTGGGTCATCGGCTTGTGGCGTCAGGTTGCGGATGCCACCCGGGCGGACGGCAGCCACTATGAGGTGGCCGGAATCGGTGGTAGTTGGTTCCGCTACGGCGGCGACTTCCGGTGGTCGTGGCAGCGTGACTGGTTCGACTTCGGCAACGCCGCGGCGTTGTTCATGGAGATGATGGCCGACGGCGCGTTGTCGGAGGGGATGACCGAGCGGATGAACCGGTCGATGCGTGGACCGCTGCCGGGCTACTACCCGGCGTTCGCCGCCCCCGTCGGACTGTGGGACCGATGAGCATCTCGGTGGCGGGCGACGGGCTCGACGTCCTGTTGATCGACGGGGAGCTCCGCGCCGCGTCCGACGCGGCCGTGTTCGAGACCGTCAACCCTGCCACCGAGGAGACCCTCGGCGTTGCGGCAGACGCCGGCCCGGCCGACGCCGATGCGGCCGTCGGGGCGGCCCGTCGGGCCTTCGACGACACCGAGTGGGCGAACGACCACGAGTTCCGTGCCCGCTGCCTCGACCAGCTCCGCGAGGCACTGGTGTCCGAAGGCGAGTCCATGCGGTCGATCACGACGGCCGAGGCCGGCGCCCCGGTGGCGTTGACGGCGGGGCCTCAGTACGACATCCCCGTGGGTGATCTCGCCTTCGCGGCGGGCATGGCCCGCGACTACGACGGCTGGAGGATCGACCTCGGAGCGGCGGAGCCGATGGGAATGCCCACTCGGAGGTGGGTCCTTCGAGAAGCGGCGGGGGTCGTGGCCGCGATCGTTCCCTGGAACTTCCCCCACCAGATCACGTTGGCCAAGGTGGGTCCGGCTCTCGCCGCCGGATGCACGGTGGTGGTGAAAGCCGCTCCGGACACCCCGTGGTGCGCATCGGCGCTGGCCAGGATCGCGGCGGAGCAGACCGACCTGCCCCCCGGGGTGCTGAACGTCATCACCTCGTCGGACCACGCCATCGGATCGCAACTCGTGGCCGATCGGCGGGTCGATGTGGTGTCGTTCACCGGTTCGACGGTCACGGGGAAGGCGGTCATGGCCGCGGCCGCGCCGAACATCACCAAGGTGTTCCTCGAGCTGGGTGGGAAATCGGCATCGGTCGCGCTCGGAGACGCCGACATGGCGTCCGCTGCGTCGATGACCGCCGTCATGGCGATGACGCACGCCGGCCAGGGGTGTGCCATCAGCACCCGTCTGGTGGTCCCTCGGGACCGCTACGTCGAGGCTGCGGAGATCGCCGCGGCCACGATGTCGGCGATGGGCGCCGGAGATCCCACCGATCCCGGCACGTTCTGCGGCCCCCTCATCTCCGCCCGCCAGCGCGATCGGGTCGAGGGCTATCTCGCCACCGTCGAGGCCGAGGGGGGATCCTTCGTCACCGGCGGCGGCCGGACCTCGGGGTTCGACCGCGGCTACTTCATCGATCCCACCGTGGTCGTGGGCCTCGACAACTCGTCCACGGTGGCGCGCCAGGAGATCTTCGGTCCGGTGCTGACGGTGATCGCCCACGATGGCGACGATGATGCCGTCGCCATCGCCAACGACTCGCCTTTCGGCCTGTCGGGAGCGGTGTGGTCGGCCGACCGTGATCGTGCCTGGGGCGCGGCTCGCCGCATTCGCACCGGGACCCTCAGCGTGAACGGAGGCATCTGGTACAGCGCGGACGTGCCCTTCGGTGGCTACAAGCAGTCGGGCATCGGCAGGGAGATGGGTGTGGCCGGTTTCGAGGAATACCTCGAGACCAAGGTGATCGCAGAAGGAGTCTGAGATGGGTCGTTTCGATGGTGCGGTATCGATCGTCACCGGGGCAGGTGGCGGGATCGGCGAGGGCTACGCCCGGGCGTTGGCCGCCGAGGGGGCCTCGGTGGTCGTGGCGGACATCAACGGCGACGCGGCCGAGGCGGTCGCCTCGGACATCTCGGCGAGCGGCGCCGCGGCGACGGCGGTGATCGTCGATGTCGCCGATCCCGTGTCGACCGAGGCCATGGCGACGAGCGTCATGGATCGATTCGGGCGCATCGACCACCTCGTCAACAACGCCGCCATCTACGGCGGAATGAAGCTCGACCTGTTGTTGACCGTGGACTGGGACTACTACCGGATGTTCATGGCGGTGAACCTCGACGGCGCTCTGCTGTGCTCCCGGGCGTGTTGGCAGCACATGGCCGCGAGTGGCGGCGGCGCGATCGTGAACCAGTCGTCGACCGCCGCGTGGTTGTACTCGGGCTACTACGGGTTGGCCAAGGTGGGTATGAACGGCCTGACCCAACAGCTCGCCCATGAACTGGGCGGTTCGAACATCAGGGTCAATGCCATCGCCCCGGGGCCCATCGATACCGAGGCGACGCGCCGCGTCGTTCCGGAGGGCATGGTCGACGACATCGTCAAGGGCCTGGCCCTCAAGCGCATGGGGACGCCCGACGACCTGGTCGGGATGTGCCTGTTCCTTCTCTCCGACGACGCGTCCTGGGTCACGGGTCAGATCTTCAACGTCGACGGCGGCCAGGTGATCCGCTCGTGAGCGCCGGTGCCGTTCGCGTCGGGTTCGTCGGGCTGGGGAACATCGGGGCGCCCATGGCCCGCCGCCTGGTCGACTGGGACGGCGGCCTCACGGTGTTCGATCTGTCCGACGACGCCACGGTGCCGTTCGCGGAGAGCGGCGTGGTGGTGGCGCCGAACGTCGCGGAGCTGGCGTCGGGCAGCGATGTCATCTGCGTCATGGTCCGCGACGACGCCCAGGTGCGCGACGTCGTCGCCGGTCCCGGAGGGATCCTGTCGACGGCCCGACCCGGCACGGTGACCGCCATCCACTCCACCATCGGTGCCGACACCGCCGCCGAGTTGGCGGGGGTCGCCGCCGGTCGGGGCATCGATGTGGTCGACGCCCCGGTGTCAGGTGGGGCGATGGGCGCCCACGGCGGCACCCTGGCGGTCATGGTCGGAGGGAGCGACGCGGCCGTGGAGCGATGTCGGGCGCCGTTCGGGACCTTCGCCACCCTGGTCAGCCACCTGGGTCCGACGGGAGCGGGAACGCGGGCGAAGCTGGCCCGCAACCTGCTGCACTTCACCTCGTTCGTGGCGGTGGCGGAGGCGGCACGCCTGGCCGAGGCCGCGGGCATCGACCCCGCCGAGCTGGGGAGAATCGTCCGTCACTCCGACGCGGTGACGGGGGGTCCGGGCGCCATCATGTTGCGCTCGACCACCGCTCCGATGTCCGCCGACGATCCGCTGCGGCCGATCTTCGAACACACCGCCACCCTCGGCGAGAAGGATCTCGCTCTCGCGCTCGAGGTGGCCGCAGAGCTCGGGGTCGATCTGCCCCTCGCGACCGCGGCGTCGTCGATGCTGAGCGACGCGCTCGGTGTCACCTCACCCGACGAACGGTCATGAGCCCCTCGGGCGGGAGGACCGGGCCGCGGCGCCGGACCGGTCATCTCGACGATCTCGACCAACCGACGCTGGCGGTGCTGGCCCGGGAGTACTTCCTGGCCGGTCATCTCATCGACCGGGCCGGTATGCCCCACGTCATCTCCGAGATGGGTCGTGACGCCATGACCGCGGTGGCCATAGGGGAGTGGAGCGGGGCGAGCCCGGTCTACACCCGCCGCATGCAGGAGGCCCTCGGCTTCGGCGGGACCGATGTCGAGACGATCTTCAAGGGAATGCAGCTCGACATCGGGGCGCCTCCGGAGTTCCTGGACTTCCGCTTCGAGGTCATCGATTCGGGTCACGGTCGTTTCCACCTGGATCACTGCGGAGCGCTGGCCGACGTCGAGCCGATGGGCGACGACTACGTGATCTCGATGTGTCACCACGTCGAGGACCCCACCTTCGACGCCACTGCGGCGGCGACGAACCCCAGGGCGCGGATGCGCCCCGTGCACCGGCCGCCGCGGGTTCCCGCCGATCGCAGCCCGGTGTGCGAATGGCTCGTCGACATCGACGACGACCGGGATCCGATCCCCTTTCCCGCGGCGGCGACCGCGATGGCCGCGACGAACGCCGCCGTCGCGGTGCCCGACCTCGCTCCGAGGCCGCCCTCACACGAACCCCGGTCGGCCGGGAACGGCCCACGGGACGACTACTCGGGGCCGTTCGATCCGGACCTGCGCTTCGAGGACTTCTCGGCGGCGGCGCTGATGACCGTGTGCTCCGAAGCGGCACTCCAGGGCCACCTTCTGGCGATGGCGTTCGGTCGGGCCGTCGCCGCACAGGCGGACGTGACCCCAGGGGTCGCCGGGGTCCGGCCCGAGCCGATGTTGCGCCGACAACTCATCGGCGTCGCGGGGCTGACAGCCGGCCGGATCGCTGCTGCCATGGACGCCGAGGGAGGCCTCGACGGCATCGCGGCGATGCTCGAACGGCACCCGCTCTTCGCACCCCGTGGCTATGTCGAGGCATCGATCGTGCTCGGCCACGAGCGCCTCGTGGTGCAGCTCGATCGCTGCGCCGCGACCACCGAGTCCGTCCCCGGGTGGATCGGCGTGCTGGTCGACGACGGGGTGGACGTCGTGGCCGCGATGGCCGAGGCGGTCGACCCCCACGCGACCGTCTCACGGGTCGAACCGGGCGGCGGGGTGGCTGCATGGGAGATCGCGCTCGGGGGCCACCGGGCCCCGCAACGCAACGAGGTGGCTCTCGCGCGGTTCAGCTCGGGCGCGGAGTTCGTCTTCGAGCGAATCGGTCGCCGGTCCGCCCGGCCGTCGGTCTGACGACCCGGTCAGCCGGCCCCGACGAACTCGATGGGAGGGGTCTTCTCCTCGCACCCCTCGACGCCGGCGATCGCCGACGGGGCCACGAGGAACTCCCGCCGAAGATCGCGGAGACACTTCGGGGCCGCGAAGACGATGTCCTCGCTCATCGTCGGGAAGCGGGCGACCGTGGCGTTGTTGAGGGTGCGCTCCATCATCTCGGCCCAGTCGTTCACGCCGGCGACCGCCAGTCCCCCCTGGGAGATGAACACCGGGAGGTTTCCCGACAGCGGGGTCGCGACGTCGTCGAAGATCGACGGGACGTTCCACGCCGCACACAGATCGGCGAGCGCAGGCTCGTCGGCCCCTCCGAACGGCGCCAGCGCCGCGTTCGACAGGTCCGCCGATCGGGGGCGGGAACCGTCATAGCTGCAGACGTAGGAGAGGACGGCGGCGTTCGCCACGCCCGGGTCGACGAAGAGCCGGTAGGGCTCGTCGATGGCGGCGCTGGCCACGAGCTGTTCGGCCGTCACCGGGGTGGCGACCGCGGTGGGCACGTATCCCAGTTGTGGGGTCGACGACAACGCGGCGTGCAGCGCTGCGGAAAGGCGCTTGCCGTCCAACAGCACGTCGATCGCCGACCCGCTGGCCCCGAGCGGAATGGTCTCGACCTGACGTGGGGCGCTCTCGAGGTCGAGGAAACGTTGCTCGAACGATTCCTCCAGGTCACCGAACGTGGCGAGGCAGTCGGGGTCCGCCTCGCAGAGTCCGTTGAGACGGTCGAACGCCTCCCAGAGATTTCGGGCGGGATCGGCGACCTTGGACTGACCCGGCGGCGTCGGATTCGCCAACAGCAGGGACGAGACGCGGCCGGGGTTGGTTCGGGCGAACTCCATCGCAGCCGTCGATGACACGTCGCCCGCGGCGACGGAGACGGAGTCCAGGTCGAGGGCCACGGTGAGGTCCCGCAGGTCGTTCGCGACCTCGACCATGGTGTATCCCTCCAGCCGGACCCCTTCGTCACGGAGGCGGGCCGCGCACTGTTCAGCTGCTCGGACCCGCTGTTGCACTCCTGCGAGGTCGTCGGATCGCAGAGCGAACGAGGCTGTCCACGAGTCACGGATCTCCTCGCAGTCGAGCCGGTCCCCGTCGGAGGGGGACAGACCTCGATAGCTGAGCGCATACAGGTCGGAGACATCTCGCAGCGACGTGGTCTCGAGCTGATCCCCGGCGTCGAGAATCAGCACCGGGGGAGCGCTCGGCGTCGAGCGGGCGGCGGCGCGCACCACGTCGACGCCGATCGTGGGACCGTCGGGATCGCTCCTCACCTCGGGCACCGTCAGCCGACCGCACTGCGCCGCTGGTGTCGCCTGGGTGACCTCGGGCGGACAGTCCGTGCTCTCGAACTCCGGCGTGTAACCCTCCGGTGAGGTGATGGCCTCACCGGTGGCACCGCCGAGCGGAGCGTCGACCGCGTCGGCGGAGTCCACCGCGCCCCCGTCGTCGGATCGGAGCCACCACCAACCACCCGGAACGACCGCGATGACCACCGTTGCGGCAGCGGCCACGGGGAACAACCTCCGCCACAGGGGGGCCTCATCCTCGTCGTCGTGGTCGTGGTCGTGGTCGTCGCCGGGCTGAGCGGCGGTCGTCGACGGAGTGGAGAGGGGCGGGCTCTCCGCGTCCCGGGGGCTGTCGACCGCGACCACATCGACGGGTCCCGCCAGGCCCTTGAGACTCATGGGACCGAGCGGGTCGAAGGTGTGGGTGTCGGCGCGCGACCCGATCACGGTACGAACCACCGCGGTGGCCAGCGTCTGGCGGGGTGCCGCGGCCGAGCACAGCCTGGCGGCCTCGACGACGGGGGTACCGAACCAGTCGCCGTCGTCCTCGCTCACCTCGCCGACACTGATCCCGATGCGCAGGCGGGCGGGATCGTCGGGGTCGAGGCCGGCGACGCTCTCGTGCATCTTCGCCGCGCAGTGGATCGCGTCGATGGTGCTGTGTTCGAACACGACCATCAGCCCGTCGCCCAGGTTCTTGATCACCACGCCGCCCGTCTCCTCGCACGGGGCGGTCAACCGGCCGAAGAAGCGATGCCGGAACTCGTCACCGGCGGTGTCGCCCAGGCGGGTGAGCCGTGCCGTCGAGTCCACCAGGTCGCAGAACAGCACCGCGGCGGTGGCCGTGGTGCTCATCGCGAGCTCCGAACGACACGGGTCGGCATCGGTGACCAGTCTTTCAGACGTGCCGGCAGATCGCGCAAGGGTCCGATCCCGGTCCTGTCAGCCCCTAGGGTCGACAGGGTGGACGAGCTCGTTGACGACGCCGGAGAACCTCGACCGGCGGCGGCGGCACTGATGGCCACCCTGGCGAATCTCGACGTCGAGGAGCTCAGAGAGCGCCAGAAGGCGGCCGAACTGGACATCAGGACCCTCGGCATCACCTTCACCGTCTACTCCGACGGTCAGCACATCGACCGGGCCTGGCCCTTCGACGTGATCCCGCGGGTGATCTCGGGCGCGGAATGGGACTCGGTGAGTCGCGGCCTCACGCAGCGACTCGTGGCGCTCAACCGCTTCATGGACGACGTCTACAACGACCAGCGGATCATCGACGACGGAGTGTTCCCCGCCGATCTCATCGAGCACTCGGTGAACTTCCGTCCCGAGTGCCGCGGTGTCCACCCGCCGTTCGGGGTGTGGGCCCACATCTCGGGTTCCGACCTGGTGCGTGACGACAACGGGACCATGTACGTCCTGGAGGACAATCTCCGGGTTCCCTCGGGCGTCAGCTACGTCCTGGAGAACCGCGCGGTCACCAAGAGGGCGTTCGGTGACCTGTTCGAGCGGCAGTCGATCCGGCCGGTCGACGGGTACACCGACGAGCTCAACCGCCTGCTCACCTCCCTCGCTCCCGACGGCATCGACGACCCCCAGATAGCAGTGCTGACCCCCGGCGTCTTCAACTCCGCCTACTTCGAGCACTCGTTCCTCGCCCAGCGGATGGGGGCGGCGTTGGTCGAGGGCATCGACCTGGTCGTCGGCGCCGACGACTGCGTGTACATGCGGACCATCAACGGACTCGAGCGGGTCCACGTGATCTACCGCCGGGTCGACGACCTCTTCTTGGATCCCGACGTCTTCCGCGAGGATTCGCTCCTGGGCGTCCGCGGCCTGATGCGGGCCTGGACGGCAGGGAACGTCGGGTTGGCCAACGCTCCGGGAGCGGGCGTCGCCGACGACAAGGTGGTGTACGCGTGGGTGCCCGACATCATCCGCTACTACCTCGACGAGGAGCCCCTCATCGCCAACGTCCCGACGTATCGGCCGATGTACGACGAGGAGCGATCCTTCGTCATCGACAACATCGGTGACCTGGTCGTGAAGCCTGCCAACGAGAGCGGTGGATACGGCATCGTCATCGGCAATCGGGCCACCCGCGACGAGCTCGACGACACCGTGGACGCCATTCGGCGGGATCCGCGCAACTGGGTGGCCCAGCCGATCCTGTCGCTCTCCACCGTTCCCACCCTCGTCGACGAGGGCATCGAGCCGCGTCATGTCGACCTCCGGCCCTTCATCCTCACCGGTGCGGACACCTACGTGACGCCCGGCGGGCTGACCCGGGTGGCCCTCGACCGGGGCTCGCTCATCGTGAATTCGTCCCAGGGCGGCGGGAGCAAGGACACCTGGGTGGTCGACGATGCCCCGGGCCCCGGCCCGGGATCGCTCGCCCCATCGCAGACCCGGAGTCAGGCCGTCCGGGGGGATGGCTGAGATGGCTCTGTTGGCTCGCGTGGCCGACCGCCTGTACTGGGGGGCCCGCTACGTCGAGAGGGCAGAGGACACCGCCCGCATCGTCGGAGCGTTCAGCGAGCTCATCATCGACCTTCCCATCACGGCCGATTCCCGGTGGCTCCCGCTGGTGACCATCACCGGGAGCGCGGTCGAGCTGGACGACACCACTTCGGACGGCCACGAGGACAGCATCATCGGTCGGTTGGTGATCGACCGATCCAACCCCGGCAGCATCGCCAGTTGCATCGAGTCGTCCCGGGCCAACCTGCGCGGCGCCCGGGAGGTCATGCCGCGGGAGGCGTGGCGCACCGTCAACTCGTTGTCGCAGTTCGTCGAGGCCGCCTCGGCTCGAGCCGTGCAACGGAGCCGCCGGGATGCCTTTCTCACCCGGGTGATCGACGACAGTCGTCGCCTCGACGGCGTGCTCGAATCGACGATGACCCGGGACAACACCTATCGCATGTGGCGACTCGGCCGCCTCATCGAGAGGGCCGACATGACCACCAGGGTTCTGGGCGTGGCTGCCGCCTCGCTGCTGCAGCAGGAGCTCGCCGAGGTCCCCGCCGTTCACGACGAGGTCCAGTGGATGGGCGTTCTGCGGTCGCTGTCGGCTCTGCAGATGTACCAGCGCCACACACGGGGACCCATCGAGGCCCGATCCGTCGTCGACTTCCTCCTGTTCCATTCGGCCTTTCCCCGATCGGTGCGCGGCTGTCTCGATGAGATCCGCACCGTCCTGTCGGATCTGCCGGACCCTCACAAGGTGATCGCCGTGCTCGACGGCACCGCCGAGCAGTTGGTGGGGTCGTCGTTGAGGGTCTTCGACGCCGATCCGTCCGACGGCGCCGCCCTCGACGGGGTCATGGATGCTCTTCAGGTCGCCCTGGAGTCACTCGGGTCGGCCATCACCGCTCGCTACGTCGACGCGGCGGCCTTGTGACATCAGCGGTGGCGGAGCGTTGTCGGATGATCGCAGCAGGTGCGACGCTATGACCATGAGCGCCAGCGGATTGGAGACGTTCACCGGACCGCTGTCGCCACCGGAGGGGTTGCGGCGCGCCTGGGTCGATTCCGCGGTGATCGCCACCTTCCAGGATCGGGCCGACCGTCTCCTCGCCGCGGAAGGGGCCGGCCACCTCGTCCACGATCTGCCGGTACGCGGCGACGGCCGTTCCGCCGCTCCCGAGAGCCGACCATGGCGACTCGACCCGATCCCCGCGGTCATCGGTTCGACCGTCTTCGATTGGCTGGCAGCGGCGGTGGCCGAGCGGATGGTGGCGTTGGAAGCGGTGACCGCCGATCTCTACGGGGCCCGGACCCTGGTCGGCGAGCGGATCGTGCCGGCGGAGGTGCTGACCTCCATGCCGGAGTATCGCCTCTCGGCGGTGGGGGCCGAGCCCCGTCGGTGGCTCACCACCTACGCGGTCGACCTCGCTCTCTCGGCCGACGGGGTGTGGTCGGTGGTTCAGGATCTCACCGATGCGCCGCCGGGGCTCGGATACGCCCTGTTGAACCGATCGGTCATGTCGCGGGTTCTGCCCGACGTATTGGCGTCGACCGATGTCGCGTCGTTGGCCGGGTTCACCGGAGTGGTGCGGCGAGCGCTGGCGGCCGCGTCGTCCGTCGAGAGTCCCCGTATCGTCGTCTTCTCGGGCGGTCTCGATCATCCCTCCTACATCGATCATTCCTTTCTCGCCGTTCACCTCGGTGTGAATCTCGTCGAGGGGGCCGATCTGGTGGTTCGACAGCGCCGGGTGTGGCTGCGGACGCTCGAGGGGCTCGAACCGGTGGACGTTCTCTACCGTCGGATCGCCGACCCCGGGGTCGATCCGCTCGACGTGGGTTCGGTCGGATCGGTCGGGGTACCCGGTGTCCTCCAGGCGGTCAGATCGGGAGGGGTCGTGCTCGCCAACGCCCACGGTGCCGGCGTGGTCGAATCGCCGCTGCTCCGCCCCCACCTCGACGACGCCATGAGCCGACTGCACCCCGCGGCGGCCTCGCTGCCCCTGCTCGACGACGCATCGACGAAGCTCGCTCCGGTGCCCGTCTCTCCCAGCCTCCTCGCGCCCGGAGCGGTCGCCACCGGTCTGGTGGTGAGACTGTTCGCGGTGTGGGACGGCACGAACGTGTCGGTGCTCGGCGGCGGCAGCGGCAGGGTTGCCCTGCCGGGCGACGATCTGCGCCGGCCGACGGCGTGCATCGCCAAGGATGTCTGGGTGCTCGGCCGGGCCGGTGCGCCGGTGGTGGGACCACGCCTCCCTCAGGTCGATCTCGGTCAATCGGTTCCGACCCGGGCGGCGGCGGCGCTGTTCTGGTCCAATCGGGCGGCCGAA
Organism: uncultured Microthrixaceae bacterium; assembly: GCA_963700425.1. Lineage (GTDB taxonomy): Bacteria > Actinomycetota > Acidimicrobiia > Acidimicrobiales > Microtrichaceae > CAVOXO01. The sequence goes on from CAVOXO010000003.1 coordinate 776,941, forward strand.
CGGGCCGAGGCGATGGCTCGAACGGTACGGGTGATCTCCTCACGGCTCGACGCAGATCCGGGTCTGGCGATGTTGGACGGCGGTGAGTGGACCCGCAGGATGTTGGGGGTCGCCGCCGGAGTCCGACGATTCCGGCTCGACGACACCGTCGGTGCCGCTCCGACCGTCGACCGTCTGCGCGGGGAGTTGGCCTCGCTCTCCGAGGCGGTGACCTATGAGATCGGATCGCTCCTCACCGAAGCGACCACGGTGCGCGAATACCTCTCGATCACCGCCGGCCGGGTGTTGGCGCGCCTGGCGAACCTGCGAACGACAGTGCGGAGCGAAGGTGCAGGAGTGGACGACATGGACGGGCTCCTGGCCGACCTCGCCGCCCTGGCCGGGCTGTGGAACGAGAGCACGGTGCGCGGGCCCGCGTGGCTGATCGGCGACATCGCCCGCCGGCTCGAACGGGGCCTGGTCGTCGTCGATCTGGTCGAGGCGACAACGGCTCCCGGTGGCCCGGCGGCCTCCGGTCCGGAGCGCGACGTCGATGCCATGTCCGTCGAGGTTCTCCTGGCGGCCAACGAGAGCCTCGTGGCCTACCGGCGACGGCACCGCAGTGATGTCGAACCCGAGGCCGCTCTGGGTCTGGTGGTGAACGATGTCACCAACCCGCGGTCGCTCGCCGCGAGCATTGCGGTGGCCACCCGCCATGCCCGGGACCTCGACTGGGAGGAGGGACACGCTCTCTTCGGAAGGGCGAAGTCTGCGCTCGACATGCCGACGAACGATGGGTTGACCGACGTCCGCGCCGCTCTCGACGAGGCGAGCGCCCTGCTCGTCGGTCGGTGGTTCTCGGCACCGGTGAACGCCACGTTGATGGGGCCCGCCATGGCGGACGGGGCGTCGTGACCGGCTCGGGGCGGACGTACCGCGTCGTTCACCGGACGTCGTACCGGTATTCGGAGATGATGACCGACGGCTACACCGTTGCCGTTCTCGTTCCCCGGCCGACACCGTGGCAGCGGGTGTTGTCGTCGGAGGTGACGTTGACACCCGAGCCGTCGGAAGCCGATTCCTACCTCGACGCCTTCGGAAACCTGGTGACCCAGTTCGGTCTGCATCGACCGCATCAGGACGTGGCGGTGGATGCGGTCAGCACGTTGGAGATCGACGAACGCCCCCCTCCCGTGGACGACACGCCGTGGGAGTCGGTGGTTCATGCTCTCGGCTCGATGGACGGTGACATGGCCATCGCCATCAACTTCTTCCGAGGGGCCTCGACCTTCGTGAAGGTCCACGATGTCGGCGGCCCTCTCGCGACGATGGCTCTCCGGTCGTTCACGCCGGGACGGTCGGTCGTCGAGGCGGCGACCGACCTGTGCCGGTCGATCTTCGCGGACTTCGAGTTCGACTCGACGTTCTCGGAGGTGTCGACCCCGCTGGACGACGTCCTGGCCCAACGACGGGGTGTCTGCCAGGACTTCGCCCATGTTGCCGTCGGGTGCCTGCGGTCGATCGGTCTCGCCGCTCGATACGTGAGCGGATACATCGAGACCCTGCCCGAACCGGGAATGGAGCGGCTCGTCGGAGCCGACGCCTCCCATGCCTGGTGCTCGGTGTGGACACCGGTTGCCGGCTGGGTCGACTTCGACCCGACCAACGGTCACCTCCCTCCGAACCACCACATCACCGTCGCCTGGGGGCGTGACTACGCGGACGTGACCCCGGTGCGTGGCGTGATGATCGGCCCGGCCGCGACCCAGACCCTCCAGGTCTCCGTCGACGTCGCCCCGATCTGATCGCGGTCGGAGGGGCCGCTCGGAGTCACGTCGACTCGCCGACCGCCCGTGGGTGACGGGGCCCCGACGCGTGGAACAGGTTCCAGGCCGTGTTGACGACGGCGATGTGGGTGAAGGCCTGAGGGAAGTTGCCCAGGAGTTGCCCGGTCGTCGTGTCGTACTCCTCGCTGAACAGGCCGAGATCGTTGCCGGTCCTCACCACCCGGTCGAACAACGCCAGCGCTTCGACCCGCCGCCCCTGCATGGCCAGGTTGTCGGCCAGCCACAGCGAACAGGCGAGGAAGACTCCTTCGGTGCCGCTCAGACCATCGATGCCCGTGGTGGCGGAATCGAGCTGGTAGCGACGCACGAGGCCGTCGACGATCAGCGTGGTGCCGACGGCATCGACGGTCGATCTCATCCGGGCATCGTCGGGCGGGAGGAACCCGACGAGGGGGATCATCAGGACCGCGGCATCGAGAGCCTCGGTGTCGTAGTGCTGGGTGAACGCTCCGACGTCGTGGTTGAATCCGCGGCGACAGACGTCGTCGTGGATCCGGGTCCGCAGCTCCCGCCAGCGGGCCAGCGGACCGGGCAGACGGTGCTCCTCGGAGGCCCGAACCGCCCGATCGACGGCCACCCACGCCATCACCTTCGAGTGGACGAAATGCCGGGGCGCGCCGCGGATCTCCCAGATGCCGTCATCGGGTTCGGTCCAGTGCGCCTCCACGTGATCCACGAGCATGCGCTGGAGGTCCCACGATGCGTCGTCGCCCCCGAGGCCGTGGCGCCGGGCCACGTGGAATGCATCCATGATCTCGCCGAAGACGTCGAGTTGGAACTGCGCGGCGGCGGCATTGCCGATGCGCACCGGCTGCGACCCCGCGAAGCCGTCCAACCAGGTGGCCTCGGTTTCAGGAAGGCGCCGCTCGCCCCGGATTCCGTACATGATCTGCAAGGACTCGGGATCACCGGCGACGGCGCGGTTCAGCCAGCCACTCCACGAACGCGCTTCCTCGCCGTGTCCGGCGAGGACGAGCGCGTACAGGGCGAACGTGGCGTCGCGCAGCCAGCAGTACCGGTAGTCCCAGTTCCGTTGCCCGCCGATCTCTTCGGGCAGCGAGGTGGTCGGCGCGGCCACGACGGCGCCGGTCGGCCCGAAGGTCAGGGCCTTGAGGGTCAGGAGCGATCGGACCGTGGCCTCGCGCAGCGGGCCGGTGAAACAACTTCGTTCCGCCCAGTCCGACCACCAGGCGGAGGTCCGCCCGATTTCGGCCCGGGCATCGATGGGTGCGCCGGGCTCCTCGAACGACGGAAACCATTCGAGGACGAACACGACCTCGTCACCGGCGTCGACGGTGAACGTCGCGACCGTGGAGAGACCGGCGCCACGGGTGGGTACCTCGGAGCTGAGCCGGAACGCGTCGGGCCCTGCGATCGCCACGATCCCGTCGCCGTCCCTGGTGACCCACGGGACGATCTGGCCGTAGTCACCCCGCAGGCGGAGCTGCATGCCGACCTCGACGAGTCCCGAGATCCCCCGCACCAACCGGATCAGGTGACGGGTCTCGGTGCCCACCGGCATCAGGTCGATGACCCGTATTTCGCCGCCCGGCGTGCGGTGAACGGTCTCGAGAACCAGCGACTCACCGAGATAGGAACGACTCGTCGCCACCACGTCACCGGTCGGCGCCAGCGTCCAGCAGCCGTTGTCGAGCCCGCCCACCAGGGATGAGAGACACGCGGGCGAATCGAAGTCGGGCCAGCACAACCACTCGATGGTTCCGTCGCGATGGACGAGAGCCGCCGATCTGGTGTCCCCGATGAGGCCGTAGTCGGAGATCGAGCTGTCGGGCGTCGCTGCGATGGGGTGAACCTCCGTCCGCCGCGCCTCGTCGCCGAGACGCCTGGTCGACAGCATGTCACCCGTCGGTCCGCCCGTCGGCCACCGTGCCATGCGCCCCGGGCGATGCGGGCCTAGGGTCGGACCTTCGACACCGATGGCGATCGGGCGGGAGTGGATGACGATGCAGTTGGCGATGGACGGAGTCCGTCGAAGGGGGGCGATCCGGTTCCGCGGCTCGCGGCAGTCGACCCCATGAGCCGATCCGACTCCCTCGTGTTGTTCGGGGCGACCGGTGATCTCGCCCGCAAGAAGCTCTATCCGTCGCTGTACCGACTCGAGGCCCGGGGCCGCCTCGACCTCCCGGTGATCGGAGTGGCACGTTCGGACTGGGACGACGAACGCTTCAGGGCCCACGTTCGATCCGCGCTCGCCGACACCGTCGCCGAGACCGCCCCCGAGATCGTCGACGCGTTGTGCGACCGCCTGAGCTTCGTGGCCGGCGACTACGCCGACGCGTCGACCTTCGGGAGGCTGCGCGACGAACTGGCGACGTTCGGTGTGTATCGCTCGGCCATCTATCTGGCGGTTCCGCCCACGTTGTTCCCCACTGTGATCGAGGGGCTCTCGAACGAGGGACTCAACATCGGGAGTCGGATCATCGTCGAGAAGCCGTTCGGGCGGGACCTGGCCTCGGCGGTGGAGTTGAACGCCCTGCTCCACGAGCACTTCGCCGAGGCGGACATCTCCCGCATCGATCACTACCTCGGCAAGGAATCGGTGGAGGATCTGATGATCTTCCGGTTCGGGAACTCCTTCCTCGAACCCATCTGGAATCGGAATTACGTCGACAGCGTCCAGATCACCATGGCGGAATCGTTCGGGGTCGAAGGTCGAGGCAGCTTCTACGAGAGCGTCGGTGCGCTGCGTGACGTGGTTCAGAACCACCTGCTACAGGTGGTGGCCCTGCTGGCCATGGAACCGCCGGTCAGCCCCGAGGCCGATGCGCTGCGCGACGAGAAGGCGAAGGTCTTCCGTTCGGTGCGGCCGCTCGACGCGTCGGCGGTGGTCCGGGGGCAGTACGAGGGGTACCTGGGCGAACCCGGCGTGGTTCCCGATTCCGAGGTCGAGACCTTCGTCGCCTGTCGATTCGAGATCGACTCCTGGCGCTGGTCGGGGGTCCCCTTCTTCGTCAGGGCGGGCAAGGGTCTCGCCACGACGGCTCTGGAGGCGATCGTGGAACTGCGTGAACCGCCTCGCATGTTGTTCGTCGATCCCGAGCTCCCGTGTCCCCACCCCAACCTCATCCGATTCCGGCTCGGAGTCGACGACGGCGTGACCATGACGGTCCAGGCGAAACAGCCCGGTCCCGACCTGGTCAGCCAATCGGTCGATCTCGGGGTCGACTTCGCGTCGAGCCTCGCCGAGCGGAACCAGGCCTACGAGCGGCTGATCGACGACGCTCTCGACGGGAACCAGCGGCGCTTCGGGAGGGAGGATGCGGTCGAGGCGGCGTGGCGGATCGTCCAGCCGATCATCGACGCACCCGGTCCGGTTCACCGTTACGTCCGGGGTACCTGGGGGCCCGATGAGGCCGACGCGGTGCTCGGTGCGCATCATTGGCACGACCCGGCGATCCGTTCGTGACCGATCCATGCAGGTGATGGTGCGCTCCGACCCGGTGGCCGGGGCGGCCGGGCATCTGGCGGAACGGATCCGCCGCCTCGGGGAGAAACAGGACGGTGTGTCGGTGGCGCTCAGTGGCGGACGCACCCCGTGGAAGGTGTTCTCGGCCCTGGCGGAACAGGATCTCGACTGGGAGAGCGTCCATGTCTTCCAGGTCGACGAGCGTCTGGTGCCGCCTGGCGATCCCGACCGGAACCTGGCCCGCCTCGACGAGGTGCTGTTGTCGCGGGTCCGCGCCGTCGTGCACCCGATGCCGGTGGACGATCCCGATCCGGAGACTGCGGCGGAGCGCTACGCCCGCGAGTTGCCGGAACGCTTCGACCTCATCCATCTCGGACTGGGAACCGATGGCCACACGGCCTCGCTGGTACCGGGCGACGCGGTCCTCGAGGTGGTGGACCGTGACGTGGCGGTGACCGACGTCTACGAGGGGCACCGCCGGATGACCCTCACCTACCCGGCGCTCGACCGTGCCGATGCCCTGGTGTGGATCGTGGAGGGCGAATCGAAACGCCCCGCCCTTCGACGGCTTCTCCGCCACGACCGGACCATCCCGGCCGGACGGGTGTCCCCAGCCCGCTCCTTGGTCATCACCGATCTCGACGTCTCCTGAGGAGGGTCAGTCGCCGCCGCCGGTCGGCGGGTCGGCGGCGATGGTCTTCTCGAGTCCCGCAACCAGCTGGCGGGTTTCCTCGTCGCTCAACTTCGCGTCACTGTGGAGCCCGAGCCAGGTGTAGTACCCGGGGGGCATTCCACCGTCGTCCACGGGTTCGGCGGCGTCACGCGCCTCCCGGCCGGCCGCGGTGTTCCACTCGCTGAAATTGAGTGCGCCGCGACCCTCCTCGACATGGTTGGCGATGATCCACTTGATCGGAGCGACTTGTTCGAACCAGAGCACGTTCGTCTCGTTGCTGTGGCAGTCGTAGCACGCCGTGACCGCCAGTTCGCGGGTCATCGGGCTGTCCCACTGCGGTTCGTCCCGGGCCGACGGGTTGTCCACCCCGATGGGGATGAACTGGATGATGACCATGATCGCGATGGCGGCGAGCAGGACTCTCAGCCACCAGCGCCGGATCAACGACGGCTGTCCTGAAGTGTCGGTGGCCATGGAGCGCTCCTTGTCGTCGGGACGCGAGTATCGCACCGATCAAAGGTGGGTGGTGTCGCCTCGTCGACATGGATCAGACGTTGCGTCGGTAGCGGCCGCCCACGTCGAAGAGAGCGTCGGTGATGTCCCCGAGGGTGCACACTCTCACGGCGTCCATGAGGGCGTCGAAGGTGTTGCCCCCGTCGAGAGCGACCTTCCGGAGCGCCGCCAGCGCCGCCGGGCGCTCGTCGGAGTGGCGCTCCTGAACCGCTCGGCGGCGGTGGATCTGTTCGGCCTTCTCGGAGTCGTCGGATCGCCGAAGCTCCGGTTCGACGGCTGGGCCGTCACCGGCGCCGGGGTCGAGGAAGGTGTTCACTCCGACGATGGGCAGGGAGCCGTCGTGCTTGGCGTGCTCGTAGTGCATCGACTCGTCCTGGATCCGACCCCGTTGGTATCCGGTCTCCATGGCGCCGAGTACGCCGCCCCGCTCCGAGATGCGGTCGAGTTCGGTGAGCACGGCCTCCTCGACCATGTCGGTCAACTCGTCGACCAGAAACGAGCCCTGCACCGGGTTGTCACAGAACGCCGGCCCCCACTCACGGTTGATGACGAGCTGGATGGCCATGGCCCGCCGCACCGACTCGTCGGTGGGCGTGGTGACGGCCTCGTCGTAGGCGTTGGTGTGGAGCGAGTTGGCGTTGTCGTAGACGGCACACAAGGCCTGGAGTGTGGTGCGGATGTCGTTGAACGCCATCTCCTGCGCGTGCAGTGACCGTCCCGAGGTCTGGATGTGGTACTTCAGCCTCTGGCTCCGTTCGGAGGCGCCGTAACGCTCGGCCATGGCGATGGCCCAGATCCGCCGGGCCACCCGGCCCAGAACCGTGTACTCGGGGTCCATGCCGTTGGAGAAGAAGAAGCTGAGATTGGGGGCGAAGTCGTCGATCGACATGCCGCGGGCCAGGTAGGCCTCGACGTAGGTGAAGGCGTTCGACAGGGTGAACGCCAGCTGGCTGATCGGGTTCGCGCCCGCTTCGGCGATGTGGTAGCCCGAGATCGACGCCGAGTAGAAACGCTTCACCTCGTGCTCGACGAACCACTCGGCGATGTCGGCCATCATCGACAGGGCGAACTCGGTCGAGAAGATGCATGTGTTCTGCCCCTGGTCCTCCTTGAGGATGTCGGCCTGGACGGTGCCCCTGACGTTGGCGAGCACCCAGGCCCGCAGCTCCGCGGACTCGGTCGCGTCGGGGTCGCGGCCGTGCTGTCTGCGGAAGTCGTCGACGCGCTGGTCGATGGCGCAGTTGAGGAACATGGCCAGGATCGCGGGGGCGGGCCCGTTGATGGTCATCGACACCGAGGTCGACGGATCACAGAGGTCGACACCGTCGAACAGGTCCTTCATGTCGTCGAGGGATGCCACCGATACTCCGGAGTTGCCGACCTTTCCGAGGATGTCGGGTCGGTCGTCGGGGTCGGCACCGTAGAGGGTCACCGAGTCGAAGGCGGTGGACAGCCGGGTGGCCGATTGACCCTCGGCCAGGAGGTGGAACCGTCGGTTGGTGCGGGAGGGTCCGCCCTCCCCGGCGAACATCCGGGTGGGGTCTTCGTCGTCGCGCTTGGTGGTGAAGACCCCCGCGGTGAAGGGGAACCGCCCGGGCAGGTTCTCCGAGCGGAGGAACCGCACCAGTTCGGCGTCGTCGGTGGTGGAGGGCATCGCCACGCGGGGGATGTCGAGTCCCGACAGCGACCGCCTGACGGGGCGGTTGTCGCCGCCGACGTGGTCGCGGTCGCGGCCGAAGGTGTCGAGGAGCTCCCAGGTGGACGGTGCGACGTCCGCCCGGTCGCGCTCGGCCAGTTCGCTGACCGCTCGGTTCTCCGCCACCGCGCCCACCCGGCGGGCGACGGCCTCCGACTGGCGGGTCCGGCGCACGGCGTCGACCTGCTCGCGGGTCACGGCGTGATAGGTGCGGACCGTGTCGGAGATCTCCGCCAGGTAGCGGGATCGGGTGGCGGGAATGATCGCCGTCGACGATTCGTCGACGGTGGCGGCCACGCTGTCGACGGTGATCGCCCCCGGTGTGATCTCCATGCCGGCCGCGATGAGGAGGCCCCGCAGGCGAAGGTAGAGCCGGGTGACCCCCGGATCGTTGAATCGCGCCGCGGATGTGGCGATGACGGGAAGCGCCTCGGGGTCGGTGCCGAAGAGCCGGTGGTTGCGTGCCACCTGGCGGCGGACGTCCCGAAGGGCGTCGAGTCCGCCCCGTCGCTCGATCTTGTTGAGCGCCACCACATCGGCGAGGTCCAACATGTCGATCTTCTCGAGCTGGGACGGCGCCCCGAATTCGGGGGTCATCACGTAGAGCGAGACGTCGGCGACGTCGGTGACCGCGGAGTTGCCCTGGCCGATGCCGGGGGTCTCGACGATGATCAGGTCGGCGCCCCAGGCCCGCGCCGCCGCGATCATGGCCTCGACCGGAGCGGGCAGCTCGCCGACCGACCCCCGGGTGGCGATGGAGCGGAAGAACACCGAGTCCGCTTCGATGGCGTTCATCCGGATCCGGTCGCCCAACAGGGCTCCGCCGCCCCGTCGCCGGGTGGGGTCGACAGCCAGGACGACCACCCGCACCGCGTCGCGCTGATCGCGCCGAAGCCGGGCGATGAGCTCGTCGGTCAACGACGACTTGCCCGATCCACCCGTTCCGGTGATGCCGAGCACCGGTGCGGCCCGGTGGTGGACGGGACCCGCCCCGGTCGAGGCCGCCACCTTCGTCGCAGGGTCCGCTTCGATGGCGCTGAGAGCACGGGCCAGGCTGCGGGCGCCGCCGTCGAGCTCGATCGTCGGTTCGAACGAACGGGCGACGTCGCAGTCGGCGATGATCGTGTTCACCATGGCGGCGAGGCCGAGCCGCTGCCCGTCGGTGGGGGAGAAGATGCGGATTCCACGAGCCGCCAGCTGGTCGATCTCGCGCTGGACGATGACGCCGCCGCCTCCGCCGTAGATGCGCACGTGGCCCATGTCCTCGGCGTCGAGGCGGTCCGCGAGGTAGCCGAAGTACTCGATGTGGCCACCCTGGTAGGAGCTGATGGCCACCGCGTCGACGTCCTCGCAGACGACGGCGCGCACGACCTCGTCGACAGAGCGGTTGTGACCGAGGTGGATGACCTCGGCGCCCTGGTCCTGGAGGATCCGTCGCATGATGTTGATGGCTGCGTCGTGGCCGTCGAACAGGCTGGCCGCGGTCACGATGCGTATCGGTCGCGAGGGGACATGGAGGTCGGGCGGCGGGTACGCCACAGGAGGATCCATGAGGAGATGATATACGACCACTCATGTATCTGCCACAATGGAGCCATGGCATCAGGCGATCCGATCGTGGAGGCCCGCCGCCAGTGGGAGGCGCGTGGCCTTCCCGAGCCGCTGGCGATGACCGCAGCCACCTCGATCATGCGCGCCCAGCAGGCCGTGTCGCTCGAGGTGGATCGAGCCCTGCGTCCCCTGGGGCTGACGTTCGCCCGGTACGAGGTGCTGATGTTGTTGTCGTTCTCCCGAACCGGTGCCCTGCCGATGACCAAGATCGGCGACCGCCTCATGGTGCACCCCACCGGCATCACCAAGCTGGTCGACAAGCTCGAGGAACAGGGGTGGGTGGAGCGCGTCAGTGATCCCGACGATCGTCGGGTGACGCTCGCGGCCGTCACCTCGGCGGGTCGACGAGTGGCCGCGAAGGCGACCGACGCGGTCGGCTCGGTGCGATTCGGTGCCGACCTCGGCGACCGCGATCTCGAGTCGCTGGTGGAGCTGCTGACCGCCTTCCGGCGGTGACCTAGCGTTCGGAGATGGCCACCGGTGATTCCGTCATCGACGCGCTGGACGTGCTCGACGCCCTCGGCGGCGACCACGAGTTGGTGCCCTGCGATCCCGCCCTGGCGGACACCGCCGAGTTCTGCGCGGCGTACGGCTACGACCTCGCCGACTCTGCCAACACCATCGTGGTGGTCGGCAAGAGCGAGCCGCGGGTGTTCGCCGCCTGCGTCGCCCTGGCGACCACGCGCCTGGACGTGAACGGTGTGATCCGCCGTCGGTTGGGCACGCGCAAGGCGTCGTTCGCCTCCGCCGACGAAACGGTCGAGCTCACGGGGATGACCATCGGTGGGGTCACGCCCGTGGGGCTGCCGTCGGAGCTGCCGGTATGGGTCGACGCGGTTGTGATGGATCGGGAGCGGATCATTCTCGGGGGCGGCAGTCGCGATCCGCAAGATCCTGTGCACGCCCCGCCTGCTCGAGCGGCTCCCCGACGTCACGGTCGTCGAAGGCCTGGCCCAGCCCGCGACGGGCTGAGCGGCCTGGTCTGAGCCAGAGCGACACCCGACGCGAACGCCGATCGCGTCCTCGAACGTCGACCCGGGGATCGCAAGGCGAGGCGGTCGGGAGAACGGTTGAAGAACCCGGCACACCCCTCGTCGTTGTCGGCGGTATCTGCGAGAATGAACACATGTTCGACCGAGGTGCCGGCGATCCGCCGAGTGGGGCGACGGCCGAGCGGGCCGGGGTGTTGTCCGCCCGGCTGGCCGAGTTGGAATCGTTGACGGAGGAGCGGCGCCGCCTGGACCACCGTGAATCGCTGTTGTTGGCCGACGCTTCGGTCGCCGAAGAGATCGTCGTCGAACACGGCCATTCGGTGGCCGGTTGGCACGCCGACCGGGCGAAGGTCGCCACCAAGGCCGCCCATGTCCGGGTCCGGGTCGCCGATCGGCTCCATCACCGGTATCACGAACTGGCCCGCGCCCTGGGTGAGGGGAAGGTGGGGTGGAACCACGTCACCGTGTTCGACCGGGCGGCGAATCCTCGGGTCCGTGATGCCATGGTCGAGTTGTTGCCGGGGATCGTCGAACTGGCCCGGGTCGCCACCTTCGACCGGTGGGCCGCCGAGGTTCGAGGGATGGCCCGTCTCCTCGATGATGACGGTGGCTACGACCCCGCCGAGGATGCGGCGAACAACAACCTGCGTCTCACCGACGTCGGCGGCGGATACACCCAGGTGTCGGGGCGCCTCGTCGGAGAGTTGGCGTTGACCATCACGGCTCTCATCGACGCCGAGACCGACCGGGTGCTCACGCGGTACCGCCGCGATGAGGAGGAAGCCGGCGAGGGCGAGATCCCATCCAGGGCGCGAGCAGCGGCAGAAGCGCTCGGGGAGATGTGCGAACGCGCGGCCGGCACCCCCGATGGTGAGGGCAGGATGCCCGAATCCGAGATCATCGTGAGCTACGACGTCGGAACCGGCGACGTGGCCGACGCAGACGGCGCCCATCTGTCGGTGTCGATGCTCCGCTGGCTGGTTGCCGCCTCGCTGATGCGACCCCTCGAGGTCTCTGAGTCGGGCGACCCGCTGCGAATGGGGCGGGCGCTTCGCTATGCCAACCGCGAACAGCGTCGGGCGCTGGCCGTCCGCGACGGCGGGTGCATCTTCCCCGGATGCAGCCGGCCGGCCCACTGGTGCGATGCCCACCACATCGACGAGTGGGACCACGGCGGCCCGACCGACATCGAGAACATGGCGCTGCTGTGCCGGCACCACCACCGAGTGACCCATCGGCCCGGGTGGGTCATGTCCAGGCGGACCGACCTCTCCGACGCGACGACTGCCGATGGGCCCGACATCGCGGACGGTCAGGTGATGTTCCGGTGGCGAACCCCGTCGGGCCGTGTCATCTACTCACAGCGACACCACGAGCGACGGTTGTCCGATGTCGCCTGACCGGTGCGACCGGGTTCGCTCAGGTTCGGATCTCCACTCCATGGGGTGAGCCGTAGTCGGCCAGCAGATCGAGGAACGGCTGGGCCGGCAGGGCTTCGGGGCCCAGCACCCCTGTGCCGCTCCACACACCTGCGGCCAGCAGCTCCATGGCGATGACCGGGTTGATGGCTGTCTGCCACACCACCGCCTGGGAGCCGTCGCGTCCCATCGTCTCGTCGTTGTCGGCCACGTGGAACAGGTACACCTCGAGCGGCGATCCGTTGGCGCCGGTCCCCGTCACCCACGTTCCGGCACACGTGCGCCCCGACATCTTGTCTCCCAGGGTGGCGGGGTCGGGCAGGCACGCGGCGACCACATCGCGGGGAGACACCGATCCGCCGCGCACACTCACCGGTTCGGTCCCGTCCAGCCCGATGAGGTGCAGCACCTCGAGGACGTTGATGAACTCCTCGCCCAGGCCGTATTTGAACGTCACCCGGTTGCAGTCGACCCATCGGGGAATCAACAGCACCTCCTCGTGCTCCACGTTCACGCAGTCGACCGCGCCGATCCCCTCGGGGAAGACGAACGTCTCGGGCTCGGAGAACGGCGCGGTGGTGTACCAACCCCGGTCCCGTTCCCAGATCACCGGCGGGTTGAGGCATTCCTCGATGGTCGTCCAGATCGAGAACGAGGGGGCGAACGAGTAGCCGGCCACTGCCAGGTCGGCGCCATCGCGCACACCGATCTCGTCGATGGAGTCGAACAGCTCATCGGCGGCGTAGCGGGCGAACACGTCGGACAGACCCGGCTCGACGCCGATGCCGCAGAGGGCGAGGAGCCCGCGTTCCTCCCACTCCGGTGCTGCGGCGAACTGCTCGTCGCCGAGCTTCACTCCGGTCTCGGAATGCGGATGCTCCGGATGCGGCTGCGAGAGCGACATGGCCATGTCGAGATAGGTGGCGCCCGCGTCGAACGCGCCGCCGAATATCGGCATCACGAAACGAGGGTCGGCCGCGTTGAACACCACGTCGCACGAATGCGCCGTTGCCGCTGCGGCCACGGCGCTGCGGTCGGACGCGTCAAGCACCGCGGAGGTGAACCGGTCGTCGCGGGTCCCCGCCGCGGCGTGCGCGGCCCGGGCTCCGTCGAGGTCGGCCATGACCATCGCCTCGAAGAAGTCGCGATGACGGGCGATCATCGCCGCCGCCTGACCCACGCCGCCGCTGCCCACCACCAGAATCCTCATCGATGTCCCCTCAGGATCGCCGATCCTGCCACTCGAACCACCTGCCGACGATCGGCAGGTACCAGCTTCTCATCGAACGGGCGGGTATCGCCCGATCGGTGAGCTCGGCACACGCAGGCAGGGGCCCACCCATGATGGCCAGTCCCATCCGGTGACCGAGGTACGTGTTGAGCGCCACGCCCGATCCGTTGCACCCCTGCGCGTAGTGCACTCCGTCGATCGTGCCGGCGTGAGGGAGGCGGTCGAGCGTGATGGCCACGAAGCCGCCCCAGCACGTGTCGATGTCGACATCTCCCAGTTGCGGATACACCTCGCGGATCGACCTCGCCAGGAAGCTCCGGGCCTCCTCGGGAGTGGTGGCCCCGAGGTGTCGCCGACCCCCGAACACCAGACGGTCGTGCGCGTCGAGCCTCCAGTACCAGAGGTAGTTCTTCGTATCGAAGCACATGCGCCCGGTGGGGAGGATGTCGGCAGCCACGTCCGCGGGCAGGGGAGGGGTGGCTGCGATGAAGCTGCCGACCGGCAGGACGCGCCGACCGAAACGTGCCAGCCCCTCGGTGGCGTAGGCGTTGGTCGCGACCAGCACATTCGAGCAGCGCACGTCGCCGCGACCGGTCCGCACCGTATGACCGCGACGCGCGCCGTTCCAGGCTCGTGACCTCGGTGTCGTGGTGGATGGCGGCCCCTGCGTCGACGGCCCGACGCATCAGTCCCGCGTGGAAGCGCGCCGGCTGCAGGCCGCCCGTGCGATCGAACGCCATTCCGGCGGGGAAGCGCGTGGAGCCGATCTCCTCGGCCAGCTCGTCACCGCGCGAGCACCGTGGCTCCCGACCCGAATCCGGGGGCGATGTCGTCGAGGTGGCGGGCGGCGCGGTCGTTGTGGGCGAGGAAGAGCTGGCCGGTGCGGCCGTAGGAGCAGTCGATGGGGCCGTCGTGGATGAGGCTCTCCACGAAGTCGAACGCAGCGTCGACGTCGCGTTGCAGTCGGATGCCGAGTTCGCCGAAGTCGGCCCGGAGCTGGGCGGGCGAGCTCTTCAGCTCAGGGATGACCATTCCTCCGTTTCGCGATGACGCCCCATCGCCGACGCCGCCGCGATCGACCAGGCACACCGAGGCACCCTCGGCCGCGACGGCCGCGGCGGCAGCCAGGCCGCAGTAGCCGGCTCCCACCACGACCACGTCGACGTCGGTGGGAAGGGGTGCGGAGGGGAGGGTCGGCCAGCCTGCGTCGTCGTGCCAGAGGACCCGGGTGGACGCCGAATCATCGAGTGGCATGGCCACATCCTTGCGTGTGTCGCCCACCGACGTGTCGCCAGGTCGAACCTCACCGAATCCGATTGCACCACACCCCGGTCGCCAGGCGGTTATGTTGATTCGCACAGAGCAGACACGGTCCGATCCCACCGCATTGCGCAAGGGGTGCGCAGGGGGAGGACTCCGGTCCCGGGGAGGTGGATGGTGTCATCCGAAGTCACCGTCGACGACGGGGCGTCGCTACCGGCGGACAACGTCATCGAGCTGGACGAGGTGCAGAAGCACTTCGGCGATTTCGTGGCGGTGGAGCGGGCGAACTTCGACATCGCCCGGGGTGAGTTCTTCTCGATGCTCGGCCCCTCGGGGTGCGGCAAGACGACCACTCTGCGGATGATCGCCGGTTTCGAGGCGCCGACCGGGGGAAGGATTCTCCTCGACGGTGAGGACGTGTCGCAGACCCCGCCCTACAAGCGCAACGTGAACACGGTGTTCCAGCAGTACGCCCTGTTCCCCCACATGACCGTGTCGGAGAACGTCGCCTTCGGTCTGAAATCCAAGAAGGTTCCCTCGGCGGAGATCACCTCACGGGTCGCCGACATCCTCGACACCGTTCGCATGACGGCCTTCGCCGACCGCAAGCCGTCGCAGCTCTCCGGCGGACAACAGCAACGGGTTGCGCTCGCCCGGGCCCTGGTCAACCGGCCGGCCGCTCTGCTGTTGGACGAGCCGCTCGCCGCGCTGGACCTCAAGTTGCGCCAGGCCATGCAGCTCGAGCTCAAGCGCATCCAGCGGGATACCGGGGTCACCTTCGTCTTCGTGACCCACGACCAGCAGGAAGCGCTCACGATGTCGGACCGGATCGCGGTGATGAGCGACGGGTCGGGTGGAACAGATCGGATCACCCACCGAGATCTATCACCGCCCCGCCACGGAGTTCGTCGCCGGGTTCATCGGCGAGGCGAACCTGCTGCCGGCCTCGGTCGTCTCGCGCGACGGCGGAGAGGTGGTCATCGAGGTGGCCGGGCAGCGCATCGTCACCCAGGCGGCGGACGCCACCGACGACGACTCGAGCGTCTTCATGGTTCGTCCCGAACGGGTCACCGTGGCCACGACCCCCGCAGAGGGCCATGCGTCCATCTCCGCCACGGTCTCGGAGCTCATCTTCCGGGGGGCCAACACGAGGGTGGAGATGGAGACCTCGGCGGGGGATCGGTTCGTCGCTCACATCGTCGACGGTGTCGACATCGATTCGCTCCGGCCGGGGTCCACCGCCTTCGCCAATTGGGAACCCTCTGCGGGATACCTGGTCCCGTCGACCACCGAACCGTCAACCGTCTGAACCGCGACTCCAAGGAGATCATCATGAACAGATCACAGCGTCGCACCGCCACCCGTCGACAAGCCGGCGGGCCGACCTTCGACCGCCGCCGATTCCTCCAGCGGTCCGCCTTCGTGGGCGGCGCCGTCATCGGGGGCCCGGCGTTCCTCGCCGCGTGTGGATCCGACACCAACTCCAGTGGCGACGGTGGCGACGACGCCAACACCGACACCAAGGCGCTGTACTTCGCCAACTGGCCCGCGTACATCGACGAGGAGACCGTCGACCTCTTCACCCGAGGACTCGGGCCTCGATTTCACGTACACCGAGGAATACAACGACAACAACGACTACTTCGCCAAGATCCAGCCCGAGTTGGCGGCAGGCAAGCCGATCGGCGCCCGATCTGATCGCCCCGACCTACTGGATGATGTCGCGCCTGTTGGTGCTGGACTGGCTCGACGACGCTGCCGATGGACAAGATCCCCAACGCGACGAACCTCGTCCCCGACCTGGTGAACCCCGCCTGGGACCCCACCGGGGAGTACTCGATGCCGTGGCAGTCGGGGATGACCGGCGTCGCCTACAACACCGCCGTCACCGGCCGGGAGTTGACGAGCATCAACGACCTGTTCGATCCGGAGTTCAAGGGCAAGATCGGCATGCTCACCGAGATGCGCGACACCGTCGGCCTCATGATGCTGGCGACCGGCGAGGACCCCGCCACCGCCACCTTCGACTCCGCCCAGCCGGCCTTCGAGAAGATCGAGCAGGCCAAGGCACGACGGCCAGATCCGTCAGTTCACCGGCAACGACTACATGGACGACCTGGCGTCGGGGAACTTCGCCGCGTGCATCGGGTGGTCCGGCGACATCGCGCAGCTCGCCCTCGACAACCCCGACCTCGGGTTCGTCGATCCCCGAAGAGGGTGGCATGCGCTGGTCGGACACCATGGTGATGCCCAAGGGCGCGCCAGCACCCCGACAACGTCGCCACCTGGATCGACTACGTCTACGACCCGGTCAACGCGGCGCGCATCGCCGCGTTCGTCGGATACAACTCCCCGGTCCAGGGCGTGCAGGACATCCTCGCGGCCGACCCCGAGACCGCGCCGCTGGCCGAGTCGCAGCTGATGTTCCCCGACGATGCGACGCTTGCCGAACCTGTCGGTCTTCGCCATCGCTCGACGAGACCGAGGAGGCCGAGTTCGACGAGCGTTTCTCGTCGATCGTGGGGGCGTAGTGCATGGCCGATGAGGATGGCCGGACGAAGCGGACAAGGGGGTGTCGTGCCCTACGCGCTGCTGAGCCCCGGAATGTTGTGGCTGCTCCTGTTCTTCATGGTGCCGCTGTTCTTCCTGGCCAAGATGTCGTTGTCGACGAAGACGAGTCGAGTTCGACTTCGATCCGACCTTCGACTGGAACTTCTCCAACTACACCGACGCGGTCTCCACTTCTCAGCGACCAGTTCGGCCGTTCGCTTCGTCTACGCCGGGGCGGCGACGGTTCTCTGCATCCTCATCGGCTATCCGATGGCCTACGTGATGGCCTTCCGGGCGGGCCGCTACCAGAACCTGTTGCTGGGGCTGGTGGTTGTTCCGTTCTTCACATCGTTCCTCATCCGCACCTTGGCCTGGTCGACATTCCTCGCCGATCGGAACTGGTTCGTCTCGACCCTCGACAAGCTCGGGATCATGAACGGGTCCTCGAGACGGTCGGCATCGTCCGACAACGGAGGTCTGCTGTCGACGACCGCTCGCGGTCATCGGTGGGCTGACCTACAACTTCCTGCCGTTCATGATCCTGCCGATCTTCGTCAGTCTCGAGAAGATCGATCTCCGGTTGACCGAGGCGGCGAAGGACCTCTACTCGAACGGCTGGCAGGCGTTTCGGAAGGTCGTTCTCCCGCTCTCGCTGCCCGGTGTCTTCGCCGGCAGCCTGTTGACCTTCATCCCGGCCGCGGGCGACTTCATCAACGCCCGGTTGCTGGGCGGCCCCAACAACTCGATGATCGGCACGGTCGTCCAGGACCGCTTCCTCGTCCAGCTCGACTACCCGACCGCGGCCGCGTTGAGCTTCATCCTGATGATCATCATCACCGTCGGGGTGCTGATCTACGCCCGGCTCCTCGGGACGGACGACCTGGTATGAGCTACTCGGTGCTCCCGAGACGACCCGTGGGAAATGGGCGAGACGGCTCATCACCGCGCGTCGGCCGCAGCCGGATTCGTCTACCTGTTCGTCCCGATCTTCGTCATCGTGGCGTTCAGCTTCAACAAGCCCACGGGCAAGTTCAACATCGTCTGGCAGGAGTTCACCCTCGACAACTGGCGGAACCCCCTTCAGAACGAGGCCCTCACCGACGCCATGGTGCTGAGCCTGAAGATCGCCCTGATCTCCGCGGTGATCGCGACCATTCTCGGCGGACTGGTCGCGCTCGCGCTCGTCCGCTACCGGTTCCAGCGGCGGCAGCGCGATCAACCTGCTGTTGGTGCTTCCCCTGACCACCCCTGAGATCGTCTTGGGAGCGTCGCTGGCGACCCTGTTCCTCGACAACAGCGTCGAGCTGGGTTTCACGACGATCGTCATCGCCCACATCATGTTCTGCACCAGCTTCGTGGCGTTGACGGTGAAGGCGAGAATCCGCGGCTTCGACTGGACCCTCGAGGACGCGGCCATGGATCTCGGCGCGTCGCCGACCCGCACGTTCATCAAGGTCACCTTCCCTCTCATCCTCCCCGGCATCCTCGCGGCGGCGCTCCTGAGCTTCGCCCTCTCGATCGACGACTTCATCATCACCCTGTTCAACGCCGGCGAAGAGGTCACGTTCCCGCTGCGGATCTGGGGGGCGGCCAAGGTCGAGATCTCACCTCAGATCAACGTGCTGGCGACGATGGTCCTGCTGGTGAGCGTCGGGATCATGGTGCTGGGCGTCGGGGTCAGGCGCCTTCGCGAGCGCTGAGGGTCTCCAACACGGCGGGTCCCAGCCACTGCTCGGCATCGCGCCGCGACCCGTTCGGGCTGAGGTGCACGCCGTCGGGACGGAAGGGGTCGGTCGGCTCGAGGTCCATCCCGTTGATGTGATCGGCATAGGGGAGCGCTGCGTCGAAGGTGCCGTCGGCGACGAGCTCGGCCACGAGCTCGTTGTAGCGATCGAAACGCACGGTCTGGTGGGTCAGACACGGGCTCAGGCACAGCAGCCAGTCGTTGTAGGGAGCGGTCGTGACGACGACCTGTGTGTCGGCTGAGCCCGCTCGGATCTCGCCGGCCAGCGTGGTCAGCTCGTTGCGGACGAAGTCGTAGCCGTCGGGGGAGAGGATGTTGGTGCGGCCGAGCTCCGGAGTCTCGAAGTCGACGATCTCCGAGGTTCCGCCCATCACCACGACGACGTCGGGGTCGAAATCGCTGAGCCACCCCTCGAACCGCCCTCTCCATTCGCACGCCTCGGTCGCGGGTTGGGTCGGTTCGTTGGGGCTCTGACGGAACCGCGCATACTCGCTGATGGGACAACTGGGCTTGGACAAGTCGTACACCCAGGCCAGCCCGGTGTTCTCCGACCACTCGACGAGCCCGTCGGCCGCGGCGCGCGCGGTGGAGTCTCCGTACGATGGCGATGCGCGGCGGTGTGGGCGGCGGCGTCGGGACGGTCGCCACGGTGTCGGCCACCGTACTGTCGGTTCCGGCCGGAGCCGTGGTCGTCGTCGCGGGTTCGACGGTCGGCGGGGCGCGGTGGGTGGCACGAAGGCCGGTGGATCGGCGCTCAGCTCGAATCGGTCGACGGGTGGATCCGAGACCGCCAGGACCAGGGCCATGACAGCGATGAGAACCGTCGTCGTCGTGGCGACGATGGTCCACCAACCCCGGGCCAGGAGATGTGTCCGCCGGATGGGCATCTCCACGACGCGGTAGGACGCCTCGGCCAACAACCCGACGAGTACCAGGCGAGGCAGCCACTCGATCGGAGTGACCCGTCCGTCGGCTCCGGGTGCCCACATCACGAAGATCGGCCAGTGGAACAGGTAGATGGCAAAGGACCGCGTCCCCAACCACGCCAGTACCCCCACGCCGAGTAGCCGATTGAGCACCCCACGGGGAGCGATGGTCCCCAGGATCAGGACGCAACTGGCCACGCCGACGACGACGAAACCGCCGTTCTCCCAGGCCGAGGTTCCCTTCGGGACCGTCGTCCACGCCACGAGAGTGGCGACGCCGACGAGTGGGGCGATGACCACGAGCCACGCCGGGACGGGTCGGGGCTCGGCGGCGTCCCGTCGCCGGAACCACAGCGCCACCATCACTCCGATGAGGATCTCGCCGGCCCGCGTTCCCGTGGCGAGATAGGCACGGTCGGGGGAGGAGGCAGTCAGTTGGTCGACGACGGACAGGCCGTACAACGCCGCCACGACTCCCCAGGCGACCCGACGGCCGCGGCGCAGACAGAACGCCATGACGAGTGGGAAGACGATGTAGAACTGCTCTTCGATCGCCAGGGACCAGAAGTGCAACAGCGGCGATGGTGCCTCGAAAAGGTCCTGGTAGCTGGTGCCCTGGATCAGGTAGTGCCAGTTGGCGACGTTGGCGAGTGACGCCAGGGAATCGCCCGCGAGGGTGTGGACGTCGAACTGCCCACCCAGAGCGTTGAGGAGGAACACCGCGGCCACGGTCATGGTGGCGGCCGGCCAGAGTCTTCGGAACCTTCGGGTCCAGAAGCCGCCCAGTGAGATGTGCCCCGATCCGTCGAACTCGCGGATCAGCAGCCCGCCGATCAGAAAGCCGGAAAGGGTGAAGAAGAGCGAGACGCCGAGGTACCCGCCCTTGGCCCACGAGGCCCCGGTGTGGAACGCCACGACGCCGGCGACGGCGACCCCACGCAGGCCGTCGAGTGCAGGAAGTCGAGTGTTCCGCACCCCACGATCGTACCGGCGATGAGCGCTCAGAGCGTTCGGGGAGCGCTCATCGTGAAGTGCAGGTGCTCGCTCCACGTCGCGAGGAGGGGACGCTCCGCCGGTCTCAGCCGTCTGATCTCGTCGGCGACGGGGTGCTCGCCGAGGCGAAGCGACACTCCACGCCGGTGGTATCCGACCCCGCGGTACGACTGGGTCAGGTGCCCGACCATGGGCTCACCGTCGAGAACCGAGTACACGGGGGGTGAGATGGTTCGAGGCGTGGTGGTGCCGGTGGCGGGGACCTCCAGGGACAGGACCTCGGTGTCGCCGTCATACCACGACATCGAGGCGCGGCCGTCTCGACGGGACCAGCGCAGATCCTCCAGCGTCTTGGGAAAGCCCCACATCTCCAGCCCGGCCTGCCGTGACAGCTCGGTCGTCACGGCGAGGCGCCAGGAGTACGACGGGACCGTTCCCCTCAGCGCCCGCCACGCCGTGGACAGGTAGGGGATGTCGTGGGGCCGCGGTCGGGGTTCGACGAAAAGTGCGAACGCCACCTCGTCGTAGGACCCGCAGTCGGTGTCGGTGTAGTGAACGCAGACGAGCGTCATGATCGACCGGCCCGGCGCGATCTGCGCCGCGGTGAAGGGCCGGTCGCCGAGCAGGTCGTTGGCCGCCGCCGTGGGCACGGAGAAGAGCCCCATCAGCGATGAGCCGTCTCGGAAGTGGGTGGGATAGCCGAGATCGTGACCCACGATCCGGAATCCCGCTGACTCGACCATCGTCCTCAGACACTACGGGCTCGAGCGGATACGGCGGTCAGTGAACTCCCCAGGCGTAGCTCTGTTTCTCGAGATGGAGATAGGTCAGGATCTCGATCTCGTCGACCCCGTCGACCTGTCGAACCTCGGAGTTCACCAGCACGAAGAGGGCGCCCATGTCGTGGCAGACCACTTCGCAGATGACGTCGTATCGCCCTGCCGTCGCCACGACGTATTCGAGCGAATCGAGATCCGCGAGCCGTCGCGCCACATCGCGGACGTCGCCGTTGACGGTCAATCCGATCATTGCCTGGACACTGAATCCCAGCAGGGCCGGGTCGGCCACCGCCACGACCTGGATCGCCCCTGAGGACAGCAGTCGCCTGACCCTCTGTCGGACCGCCGCGGCCGACAGGCCGACGCGATCCGACAACGCCGAATACGACAGGCGTCCGTCCACCTGGAGCTCGGCGACGATGGCCTTGTCGAACGAGTCGAGATCGACGGTGCCCTCGTCGGAGCGGTGATCATCGAGCGTCATGTCGGGCGTGCAGCTCGTCCCAGGCGTCGGTCGAGCGCGTGGCGGAGGATCGCGGCGTACTGTCCGAATTCCTCGGGCCCGGCGACCAACGGCGGTGCCAACTGGATGACG
The DNA here is from genome assembly GCA_963700425.1 of uncultured Microthrixaceae bacterium. Classification (GTDB taxonomy): domain Bacteria; phylum Actinomycetota; class Acidimicrobiia; order Acidimicrobiales; family Microtrichaceae; genus CAVOXO01. Next base: position 799,178 of record CAVOXO010000003.1, read on the forward strand.
GGATCGCCGCGATCGTCCGCCCGGCAGATCAGGCCGAGATCGAACAGACGTCGGCCGAGGTACACCCTGATCAACCACTCGAGCTCCTCGGGGCTGAACGGTTCGCCGTCACGCCACATCTCGACTCCGTAGAAGTAGCCCATGCCGCGGACCTCGGCGACGATCGGCAGGTCCAGGAGCGTGTCGAGCGCGGCCCGGAACGCGTCCTCGTTCTCACGGACGCGGCCGTTGAGGTCCTCGCGTTCCATCAGATCGATGTTGGCGAGAGCGACTGCGCACCCGACGGGGTGACCGCCGAACGTGATGCCGTGGAGGAACGACTCGTCGCCGTCGATGAACGGGCCGGCGATCTCGTCGGAGACCAGCAGCCCGCCGAGCGGCACGTAGCCCGAGGTGACGCCCTTGGCGAAGGTGATCATGTCGGGGCGATAGCCGAGCCTCTGCGATCCGAACCAGGCCCCGAGGCGTCCGAAGGCACAGATCACCTCGTCGGAGACCAACAGGACGCCGTGGCGGTCACAGATCTCCCGCACCCTGGCGAAGTACCCCTCGGGCGGCACGAAGCAGCCACCCGAGTTCTGCACCGGCTCCAGGAAGACGGCTGCCACGGTCTCGGGGCCTGCTTCGATGATGAGTCGTTCGATGTCCTCGGCGCAGTCGAGGGTGCAGGCCTCCTTCTGTGAGCAGAACTGGCAGTGCAGATGATTGGTGTTCACGGCGTGGAGGGTGAGGTCGTTCAGCATCGGGCGGAACGGCTCTTTGATCGCGTCGATCCCGGTGATGGCGAGGGCGCCGAGGCCGGTGCCGTGATAGGCGGTTCGGCGGGAGATGACCTTCACCCGCTCGGGCTGACCGATCGCCAGGAAGTACTGACGGGCGAGCTTCCATGCGGACTCGACCGCCTCGCTGCCGCCGGTGGTGAAGAAGACGTGGTTGAAATGGTCGTCGGCCAGTCCGCAGATCCGCTCGCCGAGAGCGATCGCGGCGGGGTGGGAGTACGTCCACAGCGGGAAGAAGGCGAGCTGCTTCGCCTGGGCCGCCGCGGCGTCGGCCAGCTCCTGACGACCGTGTCCCACCTGGACGACGAAGAGCCCGGCCAGGCCGTCGAGGTACTTCTTGCCGTCGGTGTCCCAGACGTAGGCACCGTCGCCCCTTTCGATGATCCTGACGTCGTCGCCGCCCGCTCCGCCCATGCGGGTGAAGTGGAGCCACACCGGATCGTCGGCCGTGGGGGCGGGGGAGGCGGCGTCATGCACAGTCATCGGTGGTGATCTCCTGGGTACGATTCACTCGTCAATCAACAAGTTTCGATCGATTCCTTCACATCATGGCAGATACGCGACTAGATTCGTCGATGATCTTCGGATTCGATCAGAATTCGATAGCTACCACCATCATCAGGGGGCTGTTGCAGGACCAGAACTTCATCGGCGGATCGTTCCGACCGGCACGCGACGGCGCCACCGACGACATCGTTGATCCGGCGACCGGAACGGTGATCGGATCGGCACCGTCGAGCGGTGCCGACGACGTGGCGGACGCCGTCGCGGCCGCGGCCGCCGCCTTCGACGAGTGGTCGATGAAGACTCCCCGGGAGCGGAGTGAGCTGATGGGCAAGCTCACCGACCGAATCGAGGGGGCGATCGGCGAGCTCTCCGAGATGGAGTCACGCAACGTGGGCAAACCCGTGTCGATCATCGAGTTCGAGATGGACCTCACGGTCGACAACTGGCGCTTCTTCGAGCGCGGCCGGACGGTTCCTCGAGGGCAAGGCGGCCGGGGAGTACATGGAGGGATACACCTCGATGGTCCGCCGTGATCCCCTCGGCGTCATCGGATCGATCGCCCCGTGGAACTACCCGCTCAACATGGCGACATGGAAGGTGGGACCCGCCCTGGCCGCCGGTAACACCGTGGTGCTCAAGCCCTCGGAGTTGACGCCGTACACCGCGTTGCGTCTCGCCGAGCTGACCGAGGGCATCCTGCCCCCCGGGGTCTTCAACGTCGTCTGCGGCCAGGGCGCCACCGCCGGCGCCGCGCTGGTGGAGCACCCTGACGTGGCGATGGTCTCGCTCACCGGCAGCGTCGCAGCCGGCAAGGAGGTCGCCCGGGTGGCCTCACAATCGGTCAAGCGCGTGCATCTCGAACTTGGCGGAAAGGCCCCGGTGATCGTGTTCGACGACGCCGACGTGGATGCCGTCGTCGAAGGGGTGCGGGCCGGAGGGTTCTACAACTCGGGCCAGGACTGCACCGCGGCCTGCCGGGTGGTCGCAGGTCCGAGTGTCTACGAGAACCTGGTGGCCGCCCTCGGCTCGTCCATCGCGGAGATCCCCTTCGGTGACCCCACCGACGCGGAGACCGAGGTCGGTCCGGTCGTCTCGGCCGCTCAGCTCGAACGGGTGTCGTCGATGGTGTCGCGCGCCACGGACGCGGGTGCCGAGATCGTCGTCGGCGGGTCGATCGCGGCCCGCGACGGCTTCTACTACCAGCCGTCCCTGGTGGTCGGGCCGACTCAGGACTCCGAGATCGTCCAACGGGAGGTCTTCGGGCCGGTGGTCACCGTTCAGAGGGCGCCCGACGAGGAGACCGCCCTGGCCTGGGCCAACGGCGTCGACTACGGCCTCGCATCGAGCGTGTGGACGAGGGATGTGGGTCGCGCCATGCGGATGGCGAAGGGACTCCAATACGGCTGTGTGTGGATCAACGACCACCTTCCGATCATCTCGGAGATGCCCCACGGTGGATTCAAACAATCCGGGTACGGCAAGGACATGTCGATGTACGCCGTCGAGCACTACACCGAGATCAAGCACGTGATGATCAAGCACTGACATGGGCGACACGAGCGCACAGCGACCCCTCATCATCGGATCCGACCGGATCGTCACCGACGACGCCAGCGTCGTCAGGTCCCCCTATGACGGAGCCGTGCTCGGGTCCGTCTCGGTGGGCAGCGCGGGCCACATCGACGCCGCGGTCGAGAGTGCCGGGACCGTCGCTCGCGGCCGGGCCGCTGCCTGCCCATCGCCGGGCCGAGATCCTCGACGAGGCCGCGGTGGCGCTCGCCTCGCGGATCGACGAGTTCGCCGGCTACATCAGCGGCGAATCCGCCAAGCCGATCACGACCGCTCGGATCGAGGCGGGCCGCGGCCGTCGACACGCTGCGCTTCTCCGCCGCGGAGGCCCGGACGGTCGGCGGCGAGGTGATCACCATGGACGCCAGCTCGGCGGGCATCGGCAAGACCGCGTTCATGCGTCGAGTGCCGATCGGAGTGGTCGCGGCCATCTCGCCGTTCAATTTCCCCCTCAACCTGGTGTGTCACAAGGTCGGCCCGGCGATCGCGGCGGGGTGCCCGGTGGTGCTCAAACCGGCATCGGCGACCCCCCTCACCGCCCTTGCTCTGGCCGATCTCCTCGAGGGACGCCGGTCTCCCGGACGGATGGCTCAACGTCGTGACGATGTCGGGGCGGACTGCTCAACACCTGGTCGAACACGACGGAGTGGCCATGATCACGTTCACGGGTTCGCCCGAGGTCGGCTGGGGGATCCGGGCGTCCGCCGCCCGGAAGAAGGTCGGCCTGGAGCTGGGCAACAACGCGCCGGTCATCATCGAGGCCGACTCCGACTGGCGGACCGCGGCGACGAAGATCCGCATGGCGGGATTCGCCTTCGCGGGCCAGACCTGCATCTCCACTCAGCGGATCTATGTGTCCTCGTCGATCGTCTCGGAGTTCACCGCCGCTCTCGTCGATGAGGTGACGACACTCGTCGTCGGCGATCCGTCCGATCCGGCCACCGAGGTCAGCGCTCTCATCGACGAGGGCGAGGCCGATCGGGTGACGTCGTGGATCGACGAGGCCGTCGCCGGCGGGGCCGTGGTGGAGCTGGGCGGTCGAGCGCGACGCCGGCGTCGTGATGCCGACCATCCTGTCGGGTGTCAACGAGGACATGTCGGTGTGCCGTGGTGAGGTGTTCGGTCCGGTCGTGTCGGTGATCCCCTATGACGACGTCGAGGACGCCTTCGGCGCGGCCAACGACACCCGCTACGGGCTGCAGGCGTCGATCTTCACCTCGCAGCTAGCGGTCGCGTTGCGCGCCGCCGACGTCCTGGACTTCGGCGGCGTCCTCGTCAACGAGACACCGTCATGGCGAGCCGACCACATGCCCTATGGCGGGGTCCGGGACTCGGGGAACACCCGCGAAGGCCCCCACTATGCCGTGAGGGAGATGACCGAACCGCGCCTCATCGTCATGCAGCCCTGACACCTGCGTGGTCCGAGAAAGGGAGTCGAATGAGCGACAGTCAGAACCACCTGTCCGACGTATGGTTCCGAGTCACCGATCTCGACGTGGCGACGGCCTCCGGATGCGTGGTCACCACCACCGACGGAGTCGAGTACCTGGACTTCACGAGCGGGATAGCGGTGGCGTCGACGGGACATTGCCATCCCCGCGTCGTGGAGGCCATCTCCGCCCAGGCCGCCCGCTTCATCCACGCCCAGGTGAACGTCTACCGCCACGACCTCCTCGAGCCGCTGGCCGACCGCCTGGCCGCGATCACGCCCGAGGGCATCGACACCTTCTTCTTCACCAATTCGGGAGCGGAGGCAACCGAGTCGGCCGTGAAGCTGGCGAAGCAGGCCACCGGGCGTCCCCATGTCATCGTCGTGGAGGGGTCGTTCCACGGCCGAACCGCGCAGGCCATGGCCATGACCACCTCCAAGTCGGGGTACCGCGCCGGTCATGCCCCGCTCCCGGCGGGCGTCTTTGTCACGACGTTTCCCGACGTGACCCACGGCGGGGTGGACCTCGATGACGCGTCGGAGGTCGCGCTGGCGGACCTCGACCGATTGCTCGCGACCCAGACCGCTCCGTCGGAAACGGCCGCGCTGTTCGTCGAACCGGTTCTCGGCGAGGGTGGGTACGTTCCCGCGCCCCAGCCGTTCCTCCGAGGACTCCGCGACCGCTGTGCGGCCCATGGCATTCTCTTCGTGGCCGACGAGGTCCAGAGCGGTTTCGGGCGAACCGGAGCGATGTTCGCCATCGAACCGAGCGGAGTCCGGCCCGACGTCGTCGTGATGGCCAAGGGCCTGGCATCGGGCTTCCCGATCTCGGCGGTCGGGGCAACGGCGGAGCTCATGGCCCGGTGGCCCCAGGGAAGTCACGGTGGCACCTACGGGGGCAATCCGATGGGTTGTGCCGCCGCTCTGGCCACCATCGACGTGATCGGGGCCCCGGGGTTCCTCGACAACGTTGTGGAGCGGGGTCGGCAATTGAGCGCCGGTCTGGCCGAGCTCGCTCTTGAGTATCCCGTGATCGACCACGTGAGGGGTCCCGGTCTCATGGTCGGGTGCGAGTTCCGCGGGCCCGACGGTTCACCCGATGCAGCACGCGCCGCGGCGGTGATGGCGCACTGCCGGACCGTCTCCCGCGTCCTGTTGATGGGCGCCGGACATCAGGGGTCGGTCGTGCGATGGATGCCGCCGCTGGTCGTCAACGACAGCGAGATCTCCCGGGGGCTCGAGGCGTTCGAGTCGGCGCTGGCCGCCACCGCGTCCTGACCCCGCCGACGTCCCACGGCGATCCGGTTTCGCCCGGAGTCCTTCGCGCTGTACAGCGCGCCGTCGGCCATCGTCATTGCCGCGGTCAGATCCGCCCCCACATCGACGCTGATGCCGATGCTCGCCGTCACGCCGACTCCGCCTCGCCCGGGGGAGAGCTCGGCATCCGCGATCGCAGTGCGCAGCCGATCGGCCTCGGCGAGCACTGCTTCGCGGGTCAGACCCGTGAGCACCGCGCCGAACTCCTCGCCACCGAGGCGTCCGACCACCGCATCGGAGTTCTCGAGATCGCGAAGCAGCATGGCCACGCCTCGCAACACGGCGTCGCCTTCGCTGTGACCATGGGTGTCGTTGACCGATTTGAAATGGTCTAGGTCGATGAGGAGAACCGCCGCCGGCCTGCCGTCGCAGTGGGCGCGCTCGACGAGGGTGTGGGCCCGCTCGAGGAACGAGCGCCTGTTGCGGAGGGCGGTGAGGCCGTCGAACTCCGCGAGATACACGAGGCGGGTCTCGAGCTCCTTGCGCCGATCGATCTCTCCCTCGAGGTCGGCGATGACCGAGACGCGCTCCGACTCCGCCACGAACGACTCGCGGCGTGAGCGGTTGAGGGCCACGCCCATCAACCAGCCGAACAGGGCCATCATGGCCAGAGCACCGGCGGTCTCCCGGGGGGAGGCGACCGGCATCGGGGCCCACGCCGCGACCGCCGGCGGGTAGGTCGCGACGATCGAACACACGATGAGGCCCCGTATCCACATCCGCACGGGGAGGAAGATCTCCACGGCGATCATCACCGCGGCGATGCTGAAGTTCATCAGCGGTCCGGTTCGGGGCGAGAGCGACACGCTGACGAGCATGGTCATGTAGACCGCGGCGGTCGCGGCGTAGAGGATGAGCTCGGAGGTGGGCCCCCGGGCCGCGACGATCAGGAGTGCGCCCGCGATCATGAACCGGATGGTCACGAGCAGTGTCGCATGGCTCTGGGAGCCGACCGCGGAGAGATCCACTGCCGACACCAACACGACCCCGACGAAGGCCATCAAGACCACCAGCCGGGTGTTCGCTGCGTCTTCGCCACGGCGTGCGACGCGGAACCGTGACTCGAGCCCAGGGTCGGAGAACTCGCCGGTCCAACGCGAGGGCCGAGACGCACTCGGGTCGGTGAGGTGGCGCAGTTCGGTCACGTTGTCGGTATCGGTGCCCATGACGGGGGTGCTTGATGGGCCGAATTGCCGCAGCGGGGGACGAACGACCTACGTCCGGGTGGCCGCGAGATCGTGGTCCCGCAGGATCGCGGCGAACAGGGGCGGGTCCACCAGTTGGCTCGGATGATGACCGGGGAGAGCGGACACCGCGATGGCCGGTGCCACCTCGAACCAGAAACTGAGCGCCCATCCGATGAGACGGGCCCAGGCCAGGGGGTGGTGGAATCGCCTGAAGCGCCACATCATGATCGTCGTCCCGGCAACGGTGAAGAACCCCAGGAGAGCGAGCGACGTCATCGTCGCGGCCAGGTATCGCAGGCGCGAGCCGTTGACGACCCGGTCGACCTCGAAGGCCACGTCCTTGTGCTCGACCTCCTCGGCGAGGTGCCACATGAACAGATCGCGCGCCCACGGGCGGGCATCGCCCATGACGCTGTGGAGGTGATCGTGGGTCCACCGGGCTATGGCGTAGGCGATGGTCTCCGAGCCGGCGGCGAAGGCCACGCTGAAGCGGAGGGATCGACGTCGCCACAGCGCCGCGTAGGACCGGCGGGCCACCCTCTCGAGGCGAGCCAGTGCCGGAGAGTCGCCGATCACGGCGTCGTTGAACCGTCGATGCTGCACATGGTGGGCCATCTCCTGGGCCGCGTAGTCGTCCGCGCGAGCTCTCAGTCCGGGGTCGAGTCGATCCAACGAGGCGCGTGTCGCCTTGACGACGTAGGGCTCCACGAACGGCATGACCAGCGACACCGAGTTGGCAACGGCCGAGAACTCCGGGCGCGAGGGCGTCCAGCACGGATCCATGTCCGAGGGGATGCCGAAGTCGAGATGACGCTCGCGGAGCGGGTGGGCCATGGAGATCCTGACGCGTACGGGCCGAGACCTTCTCGTCGGCACTCCGTGACCGGATCTGAACACGGACTCCGGAGTTGTTCAGCCCAGGAGTTCCTCGAGGTGGGGGCGGATCTCCTCCGGCGTCACCCCGGGTCCGAAGCGCCGCAGCGGTGTCCCGTCGCGGTCGACGACGAACTTGGTGAAGTTCCAGCCGATGTCGGTCGTGCCGTCCTCGTTCGGTTGGGCGGATGTGAGCAACTGGTACAGCTCGCACGCGCCCTCGCCGTTCACCTCGATCTTGGAGAACATCGGGAACGTGACTCCGTACTTGGATGTCACGAACTCCGACGATCACCTCCTCGCTGTCGGGCTCCTGGGCGCCGAACTGATTGCACGGGAAGCCGAGAACGACCAGACCACGGGGAGAGAGCTCGTCATGAAGCGCACGCAGACCTGCGTACTGGGGCGTGAAGCCTCAATGGGAGGCGACGTTGACGACCAGGCACACCTTCTGGTCGTAGATCGAGAAGTCGACCGGATCTCCCGTGATCGACGTCATGGTCAGTTCGTGGAACGCAGCCATCGGGCCTCCTGAGGTGATCGACCGATGGTAGTACGGGCTCAACTCACGTCCAGACGGGCCGAAAGGAGTAGCCGGCCCGCTGCGGGGGTGGCGGGCGGTTCGGGAGGTTCGTGCCATGCCCGTCTCTCAGCAGTCATCGGATCTGATCCGGGAGATCGTCGCCGGGGTGGCGGTCGACGTCAGATGTCGCTACGACCGGCACTGGTGCACCGGCTTCACCATCGCGGCGCTCGACGACATGGGGGTCACGATCCGTCGCGACAGCGACGGCGCCGTCCTTCCCGTGGTGTTCGCCCTGTCCGACGTGCGGTTGGTGATCGATTCCGACTGACCGACGTCGCGGCAGATGGCCCGCGCATCGGTCTCCGAGGCCGACGCGCTCAACCTGTGTGAGGGTGACCCCCGACACGGCGGCGGGTCCCAGCGAGGTCGGTTGAGGTCAGGCTCCGTCGACGAGCGGTGCGACCTCGGTCGCGAAGCGGGCGAGCTGGTCGCACAACTCCTCGGCGCCCCGGGCGCGGAACCTCAGGTGCATCGTGTTCGCGCCGGCGGCTCGGGCCGCGACGAGGTCGCCGGCGAGCGCCTCGACCGAGTCGAATCGTGCGGGGGGAACACCATCGGGAACCGGGCCGTCGAGGTAGGCCGCCCCTGGCATGTAGCCGACCGCCATGTCGACGTCGCTGCGTCCCGCATCCGCGGCGCTCTCGGCGATGACCTCGACGATCTCGGGGTATCGCGACAACGGGGCTCCCATGGGGATGTAGCCGTCGCCCAGTCGCCCGCACCGCCGCCAGGCGGCGCGGCCCGAACCCCCCACCCACACCGGGAGATGACCTCGGGGCGGGGCCGGCGACACCCCGACGTCGTGGTAGGAGTAGAAGTCGCCGTCGAAGGAGACATAGGGGGCCGACCAGGCGCCCCGGACTGCCGCCAGGGCCTCGTCGAGGCGCCGTCCACGGGTCGAGAAGTCGATCCCCAGGGCATCGAACTCGCCGTGGACGTGACCGGCCCCGACGCCGAGGATGACTCGTCCGCCGGACAGGTGGGAGAGGGTTCCGAACGACTTCGCGGTCTGGAGGGGGTGCCGGTAGGCGGCGATCCAGACGACCGACAGCAGCGAGATTCGTTCGGTGCGGGCCGCGAGGTAGGCGAGCGTCGCCACCGGATCGAACCAGGTCGCGCCCATCTTGGAGCTGTAGTCGTCATCGGGCACGGCGATGTGATCGCAGACGCCGCAGAAGTCGAAACCGGCCTGGTCGGCTCCGATGGCGACCGCGACGAGATCGTCGACTCCCGCAGTGTGCTCCCACGGGTCCGACGTGTTCGCGCTCAGGGTCTGGACGGGGAGCTGGAGACCGAAGGACCAGCCTCGGGGCGATCGCGTCGCATCGATCATCCGGCCTGCTCCTCGGCATGGACTGCGGCACCGACGAGCCCGGCGTCATTGCGGAGTTCGGCGATTCGCAGATCGAGGTCGACCTCGATCCCGGCCATGAGTTCGTCGGCGTCCTCGGTGATGCCGCCGCCGAGGATCACCACCCTCGGCGAGAAGACCCGCTTCACCCGGCTCAGGTATTCCGACAGGCGCCGCCCGTACTCGGCCCAGTCGAGGCCCTGTTCGACCTTGATGCGGGCAGCGGCGTACATCTCCGCGACCTCGTCCTGTCCCCGCAGGTAGATGTGTCCCAGCTCGATGTTGGGGACGAGTCGGCCGTCGCAGATCAGACCCGATCCGATCCCGGTCCCGAGGGTGAGGACCAGGATGCTGCCGGCTTCGCCTCGACCGGCTCCGTAGCGCACCTCGGCGATCGCAGCAGCATCTGCGTCGTTGATGAGCGACACGTCGGTGTCGAGCGCTGCGACCAGTTCCGCGGCGCAGGTCGATGCCGCGGAAACCAGGGTGCTGCAGCGCGGTGGGGTCGGTGACGACGACTCCGTCGACGACCACGGCCGGAAACCCGATACCCACCGGCGCTGAACCCCGAAACGACGGATCCGCAGTTCGCAGCCCTTCGACACAGTCGCGGATCGACGCGATGAGTCCGGGTCGGGTCCATGCGCCGTCCAGGTCGACCCGACGGTGAGAGGACAGCGCCTCGCCCGTGATCGTGTCGACCGCTGCGGCCTTGATGGACGATCCGCCCACGTCGAGCCCGATAGCCGATCGCGCCGGGGCGCTCATGTCACGCGGTGGGTGCGCACCCAGCGGTCGACCGTCTCCCACTCATCGTCGAGCCAACTCCGTTGGCCCTCGGCGTCGTCGGGGACCTCGCTGCGGGGAATGCGTCGCAGTTCGACGATGACCGGGTGCCGGAACGGGATGACGTTGATGGCGTCGGCGGGTCCCGTCAGACCTTCCAGGCCGGTGTAGCTGAGAACCACGATGTCCGCGTCGGGGAGACCGGCGAGGGTCGCGATCGTTCCTCCCGCCCGGGGCGGCATGGTGTCGAGGCGGTCCTTGAACTGGACGGCGCGCTCGGGCTGGTTCTCCTCCAGGCTCCTCTGCACGCTCTCCCGCTTCGCCTCGGTCCAGCGGGTGCCCTCGGGGAAGATGATCATGGCCTCGTCGCTCCCCGATCCCTCGGCCAGGGCGCGGATCGATGCCAGCTCTGCGGAGGTGTCGCGGCCGGACCGGTCGACGAAGTAGTTCGGAAGCCTCGACGCGAAGAGGTCGATGGCGGGGTCGAGAAGCAGTTCACGTTTCATGACGTATCGGTTCTTCATTCCCATGCGGTCGACAATGATCCCCGGAATGAGCGTGTCGACGATGGATGCGTGCCGTGCCAGCAACACCACGGGCCCGTCCCGGAGGCATTCCTCACCGTGGTACTCCACGTTCAGCTTCAACAGTCGAGCGGCATTGGCCTGGAGCGAACGCATCCATGCCATCTGAACGTCGCGGTGGGTCTGAACCACGGTCGGACTCTTCAGGCGGGCACCGAAACCGCAGGCGACCCACAGCCACGTTGCCGTGAAGACTCCGATCACCTCCCATCCGAGGTAGACGATGCCGAACACCAACAACCTGGGAATGGGCAGCCTCACGTGGCCGCGGATCACGTCGGCCACGACCGCCACCGGCAGGGTGAGTGGGAGCGTGATGACCAGCAGGGTCAACGCGACGAACACGGTGGTGACCGACTTGGCGCGGCGCGTGGCCACCGAGAGTCGTCCATCCATGCGGAGTGTCTAGCGGAATCGCGACCGTCGTGCCCGTGGCGCGAGTCGGGTGATGCGACGGCAGGGCGGTACCGGTACTTTCGCCAAGGGCGACGGGGAGTCACTCAGCTGTGGGGACGCGGGCGGTGCACCGTGTGCGCCGTGTGCGGCGCTGGGCAGGTCGGGCGTTCGTGGTGGGCGGGACCGTTGTGCTCGCAGGGGCTTCGTCGCTCTCCGCAGCGGTGCCGGCGATCGCGGTCCCGGTCACCGCCCCTACGACGGTGCCGCCGGTGACGGCATCGCCGACGACGACCGACACGATCGCGACTGTGGCGAATGCGGCCGCCCACGCGTCGGCTCGGCTCGGCTCGGCTCTGCGAGGCGACCCGTCCCAGGATCGGTCCCCCCGACGTTGCTGCGCGGGTTCTGTCGCGGATCTCCTGTCCCTGGCAGCAGCGCCTCGCCGGGTGGACCATCGACGTCCGTGGCGATCGGGATGGCTATCGCGGCGCCACGTACCCCGACGAGCGGCGCATCCAGATGCACGTCGACCCCGGAACGCCGATCGCCGAACCGGTCCACGGGGCCCTGCACGAGATCGGCCACGCGCTCGACGTCACCCTGCTCGACGAGGGCGATCGGGAGGCTTTCAACGGCGCCAGGGGGCGCGGTCCGTTCTCGAAGTGGTGGGTCGTCGGGGGGTGCGAACGACGTCGCCAGCGGCGCAGGTGACTGGGCCGAATGCTTCGCCGGGGCCCAGTCTCCCGACGGTGGCTTCCACTCCTCGCTGGGCGGTCCGCACGACCCCTCGCAGCGGGCTCTGATGGCCGCGCCGGGTGGTTGAGTCCGCGAACGCCGACAGTACAGTGATGTGGCTCCGGCCACGACCAGTGGTGCTCGGAGAGACACCATGACCTCCGACGCCGCCAGATCCACGTCCCTTCCCGCCGGCCTCCTGCGCGCCTGCCGGCCCAAGCAGTGGGCGAAGAACGTTCTGGTCTTCGTCGCGCCCGCTGCGGCCACGGCCCTGGTGGCTCGACAACCTGAAGGCGGCATCTATCTGAACTGGCAGTCGATCGGTGAGGCCACTCTGGCCTTCGTCGTCTTCAGCGTCGTGGCCAGCGGCACCTACCTGATCAACGACTCGCTCGACATGGAGGCCGACCGGGCCCATCCGACGAAGCGGAACCGACCTATCGCGGCGGGCATCGTGCCGGTCAGGGTGGCGTACGCGACCGCGGCGGTGTTGATATCGGTCGGGCTCGTCGCCGCATGGTTCCTCCGGCCGGCCTTCATGGCGGTGATCGCGCTCTACATCGCCCAGACGCTCGCCTATTCGCTGTGGCTCAAGCACGAGGCAGTCCTCGACCTCGTGGTGCTGTCGAGCGGATTCCTGCTGCGGTTGATCGGTGGCGCCGTGGCGGTCGACGTCCGGATCTCGGCGTGGTTCTTCATCATTTCGGCGTCGGGGTCGCTGTTCATCGCGGTGGGCAAGAGGCTGGCCGAGAAAAGGGAACTGGGTGACAGGGACGGTGCCGTTCGCAGAACGCTCGCCGCCTACACCGAGCCGTATCTGAGATTCCTCCAGGCGGTGTCGGGAAGCATCGTGGTGATGAGCTACGTGATGTGGGCATTCGAGCGAGCCGACCTCCACCCGGCCGGCGCCACGTGGAGTCAGCTGTCGATCCTGCCCTTCCTCGTGGCGATCCTTCGCTACGCGCTGCTGGTGGAGCAGGGGAAGGGATCGGCTCCCGAGGACGTGTTGTTGTCCGACGCGCAATTGGCGGTCATGGGGTTCCTGTGGGTCCTGATCATCGGGACGAGCTTCTATGTCGGGTGAGATCCCGCGTGGTGCCCGTCGATTGCTGACCGGATGGGGTGGAACAGTCCCCACATCGTCGCGCGTGGTGGGGTTGGTCGACCGTCCCGCCGTGACCCAGGCGCTGGGAACCTCTTCGCGGGGGATCCTCGCCCGCGGTCTGGGCCGGGGTTACGGCGACGGTGCCCAGAACGCCGGCGGCGTCGTGATCGACGGCACCACGCTCGTCGGCGTCACCGATTTCGACCCCCTCGTGGGGCGGGTCACCGCGGCAGCGGGGACGTCACTCGACCAGCTCATGTGCTGGCTGGTACCCGAGGGTTGGTTCGTGCCCGTCACTCCCGGCACGCGGCAGGTGACCGTCGGCGGCGCGATCGCAGCGGACATCCACGGCAAGAACCATCACCAGGCGGGCTCGTGGTGCTCGCACGTCGAGTCGTTCCGGCTTCTCACCGGAACCGGAGAGATCCGCGACGTGAACCCGACCGACGACCCCGACGTGTTCTGGGCGACGGCGGGTGGAATGGGGCTGACCGGGGTGATACTCGATGCGACGTTCCGGATGAAGCCGATCGAGACGTCGCGTCTGGTGGTCGACACCGACCGTGCCGACAATCTCGACGAGGTGATGGCCCTGATGGTGGACGGGGACGAGCGATACGACTACTCGGTGGCGTGGATCGATCTGCTGGCCCAAGGCGCCTCGTTGGGTCGATCCGTCCTCGATCGGGGACGCTTCGCCCGCCTCCCGGAGCTGAATCCGGCCGCGACCTCCGACCCGCTGGTCTTCACCTCGAACTCGATCGCCGGGATGCCCCGGCTCGTTCCCTCGGGACTCCTCAACTCGACGACGGTGAGAGCGTTCAACGAGATGTGGTTCCGCAAGGCACCGCGTCGCCGTCGCGACTCGCTGCAGAGCATCACCCAGTTCTTCCACCCGCTCGACCTGGTGCGCCACTGGAACCGGATGTACGGGCGCCGCGGCTTCCTCCAGTGGCAGTACGTGGTTCCCGACGAGGCGACCGAGCTCGTCCGCCACACCATCGAAGAGCTGAGCGCGGCAGGGATCGCGTCGTTCCTGGCGGTGCTCAAACGGTTCGGTCCGGCCAACGAGGGTCACCTCTCGTTCCCCACCGCCGGGTGGACCCTTGCGCTGGACATTCCGATCGGATTCGGACATCTCTCGGAACTCCTGGATCGGCTCGACCGTGACGTCGTGGAGGCCGGCGGGCGGGTCTACCTGGCGAAGGATTCCAGGGTCGATCCGGCGCTGATGACGGCCATGTACCCGCGACTCGACGAATGGCGGGACATCAGAGACAAGCTGGATCCGCAGAATCGGATCCAGAGCGATCTGGGCCGACGATTGGGGCTGTGTCGGACCACTCCGGGATCGCCGGCCGGCTGAATCGTCGGATCGGTCCACCCCGGGGCGTCCGGGCCTACTGCCCGGGGTTGGCGTTGTAGGACGCGAACGCCTCGTTGATGGTGGCGTTCGCGTCCTCGAGCACCGGACCGGGGTCGGCCCCCTCGAGGGCGATCTGGTCGAGCGCACCACGGGCTTCGGAACGGAACGAGGCGTAGGCCCCCATCCGTGGCCCGGGGTAGTCGGGGTCGAGGGTCAGGATGGCGCCATAGGCCGTCTTCAGCCACTCGCCCTTCTGGTCGCCCTCCCAGACCGCTGCCATCTGCGAATCGTCGGCCACGTCTTGGTGGGCAGGGAGATAGCCACCCGTGGCGGTCCATTTCACCTGGGCGTCGAGACTGTTGGCGTACGTGAGGAAGTCCCAGGCTGCGGCGATCTCCTCGGGGCTCTTGCGCATCATGTACCAGGCGTTGCCCGAGATCTGACCACGACCCGGCTCGGAGATCCCCGGGAGCGGGGCGACACCCACCCGGAGGGTGTCGAACTTGAAGCCGGAGACGTCGAGGTCTCCGAGCTCGGGGACGATCTCCGCGCTGAGGGTTCCCTTGATGGCGGCGTCGATCGTTGTGATGGCGGCGGAGGTCTGGATGAGCATCGCCCCCGACTCGGTTGCCACCGCGAGGTAGGGGGAGATCACGTCGTTGCTGGCGATCGGCTTGAGCAGGCCGTCGTCGACCATGCCCTTCAACCAGTCGATCTGCTCCCGGGCCGGCTCGGAGGTGAGCAGGGCCTCGGTGGCGCGGTCCGACCAGCCGTTGTCGTTGTCGACGACGGGAAGGCCGTCGCCGGTGAGGAACAGCTCGAAGAACCACGAGTCCATTCCCATCACCAGGGGCTGTTCGACTCCGGGAATGTTCGCCGCCTTGATCTGTTCGGCGACGGAGCGCAGCTCGGCGAGGGTGGTCGGGGCGGCCGGTGATCCCGGCTTCCTCGAAGATGCGCTCGTTGAAATACAGAACAGGGTGCGAGATCCCGAATCCTCCCGCGAGGAGTCGGTCGTCGTTCGAGTAGAAGGCCTCGACCGCGGGGACCAGGTCGTCGAAGAGCTCCGCCGAATCGGGGTCGGCGTCGATGCAGTCCTGGGCGGGGACGATGGACTGGGAGTCGATGAGGAGCTGGGTGTTGGTGTCCTCTCCGGTCATGATCTCGGGAAGGGTCTCGGGCCGGCCGAGACCGGTCTTGAACTTCTGGAGCTGTTCGTCGTAGGAGCCCTGGTTCGACACGTTGACGACGACCTTGTCCTGCGAGGCGTTGTAGTCGGCGGCCATGTCCTCGAGGGCCTGAGCGGCGAGACCCTGGAAGGCGTACCACATGTCGACATCGACCGGACCCGACGCCCCCTCGAGCGCTGCGGGGTCGCACAGCGACGTGTCTCCCGAGGATCCTCCGTCGGAGGACTCGTCTCCGGACCCGCAGCCGGCGGCCACCACGGCCAGGGCTGCGGCGATCGCCACCACGTGCTGCCAACGCTGTCGCAACTGCATGATCATGTCTCCTTGTGGGCGTACAGGTGGAACCACCGACATCATCATCCCTTGACCGCGCCCGCGGTGAGACCGCGGATGAGCTGTCTCTGGAAGACGATGAGCACGATGATGAGCGGGACGGCCGAGAGAGCCGCGGCCGCGAAGCCGAAGTTCAGTTCGTTGATCTCTCGGTTCAGCAGAGTACGCAGTGCCACCTGGATGGTCTGGTACCGCTGTTGATCGGCGGCGAAGCGGGGCCACAGGTACTGGTTCCATGCGCCGAGGAAGGCGATGAGCACGAACGACCCGATGATCGGCCGGCTCAGCGGGATCGCCACCCTCACGAGGAACCGCATGTGGCCGTAGCCGTCGAGTTCTGCGGCGTCTCGCAGGTCGTCGGGCACGCCGAGAAACGCCTGACGGATGAGGAAGATGCCGAACGCGGTGGCGAGGAACGGAAAGACCAGGCCCTGGATGCTGTTGAACCAACCCAGGTCACGGACCGTCTCGATGTTGGCGATGAGCGTCACCTCGATGGGCAGGAGCATGGTGCCGATGGTGAGGGCGAACGCCAGCCGCTTGCCGGGAAACTCGAGGAAGGCGAACACGTACGCGGCGAGGATCGAGGTGACGGTCTGACCGGCGACGATGACGATCGACACGATCATGGACAAGCCCATGGCCCGAATGAAGTCGCTTTCGCCGAGGACCCGTCCGAAGATCCCCCAATCGGCGTCGACGGGCATGACGCCGCCACCGGAACGGAGGTAGGCGACCGGTTCGCTGATCGATCGGACCAGCGTGAGGTAGACGGGGAACAGGATCACCACGCTGAGCGCGGTCAACATGAAGTACCAAGCCGCGTTCACGAGCTTCCGACGTCGCGTGGCCGACCTCTCCGCAGCGCTGTCAGTCGCCATAGTGGACCCGCTTCTCGAGCAGCGAGTACTGGGTGAACGAGACGACCAGGGTCAGGAGGAAGAAGCCCAGGCTGTACGCGGCGCGGACGGAGATCGTACGCACGCCCTGTGGGTCGCCGATCTTGAACAGCAGCGGCTCGGCCGAGCGCACGGGTTGGAGGATCTCGAACTGGGCGAAGACCTGCAGCCCGTGCACGACCAGCACGATGGCGAGGAACATCAGGGCGGGGGAGATCAGGGGCACGGTCACCTGGAGGAAGCGGCGGACGGTGCCGTATCCGTCGAGCGTCGCGGCCTCCCTGATCTCGTTGGGAACGGCCTGGAGGGCTGCGAGGATGATGACGAAGGTCAGCCCCGCGTTCTGCCAGACCGACGACAGTGCCACGGCCCGGATGGCGCTGTCCGACCGGGTCAGGCTGAGCCACTCGACGTCCTTCCAGAGTCCCGTCTCGGGCTGGAGCAGGGTGAGGAAGACCACCGACGCCACGGCGACGGAGGTGGCCACCGTCGACGCGAACACGGTCTGGAAGAAGCGGATGCCGCGGATCTGCCGATCGGCGACGACGGCCAGGATGACGCCGAGAAGGAGACCCAACGGCACGGTCATCACCATGAACGTCGCCGACACCCGGAGGCCGGCGAGAAAGTCGGCCGACGAGATGGAGTCCCATATCGCGCCCCACCCCAGGAACGTGTCCTCCCGCTCGATGAACGCGGAGCGATTGGGTTCGTGGCTCGACAGGTAGATCAGGCGGTAGAGCGGGTAGTAGGCGAACGCCGCGAAGATGAAGAAACAGGGGGCCAGAAAGGCGACAGCAACTCCCGTGTCCCGTGCCTTTCGCCGGCGGGTCACGGGCCGATCCTCGCCGTCGATTCCGGATCGAAGAGATGGAGCGGGACGGACGGCTCGAGCGTGACGATGTCGCCGGCCGACACCGGGTCATCGTCGGACGACTGTCGCACGACGAGTGACGCTGCCATCGAGGTCGCAGATCAGATGTCGTTCGTGGCCGAGCGACTCGACCATGACCACCGAGACATCCAGACCTCCGTCGCGGCTGACCACGAGGTGTTCGGGACGGATTCCGGCGACCACCGAAAGCCCGTCGGACACCTCTTCGCAGGGCGTTCCGGCCGCGAACTCCTGATCCGGAGACCTCGGCACGTACCGAGCCGTCGCGGACGCGGGCGACCGCGGGAAACATGTTCATCGGGGGCGTCCCGATGAAGCCGGCGACGAACAGGTTGGCGGGTGCGTCGTACACCGCCTGCGGTTCTCCCACCTGCTGGAGGCGACCGTCGGACATCACCGCGATGCGGTCGGCCATGGTCATGGCCTCGACCTGGTCGTGGGTGACGTAGACCAGGGTCGTTCCGAGCCGTTCGTGGAGCTGAACGAGCTCGGCCCGGGTCTGGGTGCGGAGTTTGGCGTCGAGATTGGAGAGTGGCTCATCCATGAGGAACACCTCGGGACGCCTCACGATCGCCCGGGCCAACGCCACACGCTGGCGCTGACCGCCCGACAACTCTCCCGGCTTGCGGTCGAGGTAGGGATCGAGACCGAGAATCGACGATGCCTCGGCGACCCGCCGGTCGACCTCGGCACGCTCGACCCGGCGTGAACGCGAGGCTATGAGCGGCGACTCGATGTTCCGGCGAACCGACATGTGCGGATACAGCGCGTAGCTCTGGAACACCATGGCGATGTCGCGCTCGGCAGGGGGCACGTCATTGATCGGGGATCCGCCGATCGACAGGATTCCGGAGGTGATGTCCTCGAGCCCGGCGATCATCCTCAGGGCGGTGGTCTTTCCGCAGCCCGACGGGCCGAGGATGACCATGAACTCGCCGTCGCGGATGTCGAGGGAGAGCTCCTCCACTGCGGCGAGGTTGCCGAAGGTCTTCGTCACCCGATCGAACGCGACGTTGCTCATGGGCCCTTTCCGCTCTGGTTGAACGGCGAAACCTTACTGTTCGTGGCGGACACGGTGTCCGAGACGAGCCGGTGCAGCGCCTCGTCGATGAAGAGCTCCAGGTCCGCGAGCAGATCGCCGACGTCGCGATGCGTCGAGAGCAGATGGCGGGCGAACATCGGTCCGTCCATCCACGAGGCATCGCTGGAGTCGGCTCCGGCGATCACGACGTCCCCCGCGGCGACTCCGCGCCGGAGACGGTCCCATCCCAGCGACTGCGCGGCGCGCCGGGTGTGACCGGCGAGTTCGGTGGGCGAGAGAGTCCGATCGCCACCCGAGCCGGGGTGGAGCGCACAGATGTCACCCCACCGGCGGACGCTCGCGGAGGTCCGTGGGTCGGCGGCCCGGTCGAGAACCAGCTCGAGCCACGAGACGATGGTCAGGCTCTCGATGCCGCGTTCCTCGGGCGCGGTCGGGCGTCGGAGGATCCGGCGCGCGATGTCGACCGCCGGGTGGGTCTCGACGATGCGCTCCCGCCGGTTCTCACCGAGGTCGACCCGGTCGGGGAGGACCACGACGTGTCGCGGGGCGGAGGGAGCGTCGAGGAGCCGGGCATCGATGGCCAGGGCGAAGGTGTCGATCGGCGCCACCATGCCCCACAGCGAGGCGAGGCCCCGATGGCGGAGGACCCAGGTGACGTCACCGAGGGTGTCGATGCCGACGAGATCGTCCGCGGTGATGTCGGTCAGCTGGGCGTCGAGCCGCCGTCCCCAGGTGTCGGAACGGTCGGGTCGTGGGGTCCTGGGATCGATGTGCATGGCACGTCCACCGGGGTGAGTCACTCAGAGAGCGAACGTGAGGTGATCGCGAGCCGAGTACCCATCTCACCAGGGACCACCGACAACCACTGCGTACACTCCAGCGATGGTCACCTGGCGCGAGGTCACGAGCGGTGGACCAGTTGGTGCGGTCCCGCTGGATCTTCAACTGCTACGTCCTCGACCCCGGCACGGCGGCGCCCGTCGTCGTCGACGTGGGTCTTCCCGATCACGGACGCGCCGTGGCGGAATGGTGGTCGGACCGGATGGGCACCGACGAACCGGTTCGGGTCGTCGCGACCCACGGTCACACCGATCACGTCTGCGGCCTCGGCGCCCTGGCCGACGTCGCGACCCCGGCGGTGTCGATGGGCGAGGTCGCCGAGTCCTTCCTGAGTGGCCGGATCCCGCGGTCTCCGGGCCCCCGGGCCGTCGCCCGAATAGCGCCGGTCCTCCGAAGCCAACCCTTCGAGCTGTCGGCGCTGGTCGAGTCGGCGCGGGCTCCGCGTGTCGGATACGGGATACGGCCGAGCTTCGCCTGGCCACTCGAGAGGCCCGCCTTCCTGAAGGACGGCGCCGCCGTGCCGGGGGCCGAGGAGTGGGAGGTGATCGCCACGCCGGGTCACGTCGACGAGTCGATCTCGCTCTACCACGCGGCCACCGCCACGTTGTGTGCCGGCGACGCGGTCCTCAGTGCCTACGGCCGGGCGTGGTTCACGCCGGAGGTCTGCGACGCCGACGCGGCCGTCGCGACCGAAGAGCGGCTGCGTCCCCTGAGGGTCGACGTGCTGCTGCCGGGTCACGGCCCGCCGCTCGTCGGCACCGATCTGATGGCGTCGGCGGCGTCGCACCACGATGCCCAGGGCTGGATCCCGAGGTGTCGGTCCCGGATTCGTCGCCGGCGGGGATGATGTCGATTCGGCGCCGCCCACCGCGCCGCCCCCTGCGGCGACACCGCTCCGCATGAGTGACGAACTGTGGCGCAGGGTTGTTGCCGCGGGGCGCGGAGCGGGCCTCGACGTCATGGGCGTCACCGCCGTCCGTTCGTGGACCTCGACCCGCGTCGACCTCGAGCGGCGCCGCGCCCACGGGTACGCGTCGACGATGCAGTTCACGTATCGGGCCCCGGCGCGATCCACCGAGCCGAACCGCATCCTCGCAGGAGCCCGCCGGATCGTCGTCGGAGCGGTCGACTACGGAGGACGGACGGTGGCGCCCGACGATGACGTTCCCACCGACGGTCCGGTGGCCCGTGCGGCCGTGGCCCGCTACGCCGCCATGGATCATCACCGTCGCCTCCAGCGCGCGCTGGGAGCGGCCGCGGCGGTGATCCGTGATGCGGGGCACCGGGCGGTGGTGGTGGCCGACGACAATGCCCTGGTCGATCGCGAGGCCGCGTGGCGGGCGGGTATCGGCTGGTACGGCAAGAACTCGCTGCTGTTGGTGCCGGGGCGGGGCAGTTGGTTCGTCCTCGGGTCGGTCGTGACCGATGCGCCGATTCCGCTGGTGGGGGAGCCCCGCCCGGACGGTTGTGGAACCTGTGAACGATGCCTGCCGGCGTGTCCCACGGGCGCGATCGTGGCTCCGGGCGTGGTCGACGCCGGGCGCTGCCTGTCGTGGATCCTCCAGGCCCCGGGTCGCTTCCCCATGGAGTACCGGCGGTCGTTGGGACATCGGGTCTACGGCTGCGACGACTGCCAGGAGGCGTGCCCGCCGTCCCGAGCCGCCGAACTGCGGTTTCGCAGGCAGAACGGGCCCGGCACGGTGATCGGCTTCATCGACGTCGTCGAGGCCCTCGCGGTGGACGATGTCGAGCTCATGTCCCGGGTTCCCCATTGGTACGTGCCGGGTCGGGACGGCTCGGTCATCCGGCGCAATCTGCTCATCGTGGCCGGAAACGTCGGAGACGGGCGCGATGCCGAATTGCTGGCCGCCGTCGCTGCCCAGACGCATCACGGTGACGATGCCGTCGTGGACGCCGCCCGCTGGGCGTTGGCCGAGATCGCCGAACGCGGATCGGAGGAGGCAATGGCGCCGACCGGGTCGGACCGCGATGATGGCCCATCGTGAAACACGTCCTCGTCACCAATGACTTCCCACCGAAGGTCGGTGGAATCCAGTCGTATCTGTGGGAGTTGTGGCGCAGGCTCGATCCCGCCGATGTCGTGGTCCTGACCGCGGCCCACCCCGACGCCGCGGACTGGGATCGACGCCAGGAATTCCGCATCGACCGAACCTGCACCCCGGTTCTGCTGCCCACTCCGGCGTTGCGACGCCGGGTCAGGGAGCTCGCCCGCGAGGTGGGCGCCGAGTTCGTGGTGATCGATCCGGTGCTGCCGTTGGGCGCTCTCGGGCCGTCCCTCGGAATGTCGTATGGGGTTGTGGCACACGGCGCGGAGATCACGATGCCCGGACGCCTCCCCCTGTCGAGGGGGATGATGTCGAGGGTCCTGCGAGGGGCGGAGCTCGTGATCGCCGCAGGTGGCTATCCGCTCGCGGAGGCGGAACGGGCGGCAGGGAGGTCGCTGCCCCACGTCATCGTCCCGCCGGGGGTCGACACCGGACGCTTCGTCCCGCTGACGCCCGACGACGCCGTGGCGGCACGCCGGCGCCTCGGCCTTCCCCTCGACGGCGCCCTCGTCGTGTGCGTGTCGCGCCTCGTTCCGCGCAAGGGGTTCGACCGGGTGATCGACGCCGCCGCCCGCCTGCGCGGTGCCCGACCGGACCTCACGGTGGCGATCGGGGGCGCGGGGCGCGACCGGCGCCGACTGGAGAGGCGGGCCGCGGCATCCGGAGCGCCCGTGGTGTTCCTCGGGAGGGTGGACAACGACGATCTTCCGGCGCTCTTCGGCTGTGCGGACGCCTTCGCCATGATCTGTCGGAACCGCTGGGGGGGGCTCGAGGCCGAAGGCTTCGGCATCGTCTTCCTCGAGGCCGCCGCGTGCGGGGTGCCCCAGGTCGCCGGCCGCAGCGGAGGGTCGCACGAGGCGGTGAACGACGGCATCACCGGTCTGGTCGTGGATCATCCCCGTGACGTCGTGGAGGTGGCCGGAGCGCTCGCCACGGTGCTCGACGACGAGCCGCGTCGTGAGGCCATGGCGGCCGCGTCGCGTCGGTGGGCCGCCCGCTTCGACTACGACGATCTCGCCGGGACACTGGCGCAGGCGATCGAGACGACCGGTGATCGCGTGGCGCGATCGCGTCCCGGTACGGTCGATTCGGTGGCGACCTGATGGCGGCCCGATCGCGACGATCGCCTCAGCCGAGGGGGCCCTCAGTGGCCGAGGCACGGGCCGAGGCCCAGGCAGCCGCCCGCGAGCGTCGGGCGAGGAACGCCGCGGCTCTCGACGCCCACTTCGCCGAGAACGACGCCGGCGACGCGATCGTCCGATGGGCGGTCGGGGCCACCGTCGTCTTCGCCGCCGTGGCTCTCGGTGCGGCCGCGCTCGACACGTCGTCGGCGCGGCGGGCGTCGGCCCTGATCGACCTCGGTCTCTTCGGTGCCGGTCTCGTGCTGTTCGTGGCCGCGCTCGTTGCGGGAGCCCGCCGGTCCCGATACTCGGAGATGACGATGGCGGGTTGGTGGTTCCTGTCCGGCTCGGCGCCCACACCGCAGCGACGCGCCCTGCTGGGCTCCCTCGCCGCTCAGATCGTCGTCGCGCTGGGAACCGCGGCGTGGCGCCCCTTCACCGCCCTCGCGTTCGGTGTCCTGGTCCCGACATTCGGTATCGCCGTCTGTGGCTGGTGGGGCGCCCGGTTCGGTTGGTTTCCCGACGATCTCCGACCGCCGCGACTGACGTGCGCACGATTCTGTTCACCGGAAAGGGAGGGGTCGGAAAGACGACGACCGCGGCTGCCACCGCAGTGGCGTGCGCACGTCGGGGGCACTCGACGCTCATCATGTCCACCGACCCCGCCCACTCGCTGGCGGACAGCTTCGAGGTGGATCTCGATGGCGGCGAGACCGAGGTCGCCCCCCGTCTCTTCGCGACCCAACTCGACGCCACCGAGCGAATGGAGTCGAACTGGGGCGAGATCAGGGACTACCTGCGGGAGATCTTCGACTGGGCGGGACTCGACGACGTCGAAGCGGAGGAACTCGCCGTGATCCCTGGTCTGGAGGAGATCTTCGCGCTGACCGACATCTGCGCCGTCGACGAGGCCGGCACCCACGACGTCCTGGTCGTGGACTGCGCGCCGACCGCGGAGACGATCCGCCTGCTGTCCCTGCCCGACGTCATGAGCTGGTACATGGACAGGGCGTTCCCCCTCAGCCGTCGGGTGGCACGGGCCGTCGGCCCCATGGTCAACAGGCTCACCAATCTGCCGGTGGCATCGGATCCGGTGTTCTCCGCGGTCGATCGCCTCTATCGGCAGCTCGACCGGGTACGCGATCTGTTGCGCGATTCCGACTCGGCGTCGGTCCGGCTGGTCGTGACCCCCGAGAAGATGGTGGTGGCCGAGGCCCGACGCACCTTCACCTATCTCGCGCTGTTCGGATACGCGGTCGATGCGGTCGTGGCCAACCGCCTGCTGCCCGCCGAGATCGACGATCCCTGGTTCGCGGCGTGGAAGGACAACCAGGTCGAGATGCTCGACGTCATCGATGCCGGGTTCGCTCCCACGCCGGTTCTGCGGTGGTTGCCTTGCGGAGGCCGAGGTCCTCGGGTGTGGACCGACTGGCGCGAGTTCGCCGCGGCGACCTATGGGGACACTCGACGCCACCGCGGTACTCAGCGAGGCGTGAACCCCTCCGGGTCACCGCCGGCGGTCGAGGGCTTCGCGCTGCATCTCGACGTCCCGTTCGTCGAACGGGACGATCTCGATCTGGCCCGCGGGCGCGACGAGTTGTTCATCACGGTCGGGCCGTATCGGCGGGCGGTCATGCTGCCCGATTCGTTGCGTCGACGCGAGGTCGGTGGGCGCCGAGGTCTGCGACGGAGTGCTGACCGTCCGTTTCGACTGAGCGTCGGAGCGGACGCAGCGCGTGGTCGGGCACAATGGACCCATGACCGACGACCCTTCCGCCGAGCCAACCGACCGGGACGGCGTCGAGCACCTCGTCACTGCCGGGCACGAGCTGATCGCCGCAGCGCGGGGATTCCTGGACGCCGTCGAGGACGCTCTCGCCGACTCCGAGACGGTGTCGCGCAGCGGTCGGATCGATCACCGGCTTCGTCGAGTCCGCCGGATCGGCGGTGAGTCGTCTGATGGATCGAACGCGTCGACGACGATGCGCCGAGCGATCGACCCTCCGATGCGGAGCCGGATCGAACGGACCGGCCGTCACGGCGGCTGCGACCGATCGATGTCGAGTTTTTCGAGCCCGGTTCTTCTCATGTCGCCGACAACGAGGCCGATATCTGAGAGACCATGAGACTGGTTCGATTCGAGGATGAGTCAGGGGGGTTCGCGATCGAACTCCATCCGCTGCTGACCGTCGTCAGCGGTCTGCCCCACCACATCCGGGAGCGGTTGATACAGACCGTGTCCGGCGTTGCCCCACGGAGGTGACGCCGGTGGCCGTGGATCGCTGGAGGTCTTCGGGGTCTATCTCGATCTGAATCGTGAAACGCTCGATCTGCTGGAGATGAACCAGGACCTCGACGTCGTCCTCAAGGCGTCGGATCTTCCCGGCGCGGAGCCGGCCCGCCCGGACCAGGACGGCTCATCGTGGGACGAGCGGGACTCGTCCGACATCGCCTCGGATCCGGCAGGGTCAGCAGAGCCCGCGCAGTCGCTCGCCGAGGCCGACAACACCTACCGCTCGACCCTGGCCTCCATCGATGCGCTCCGGTCCGAGCTCGAGCGGGTCGAGAGCCACCGACGGTCGCTGGCGGGCGACGTCGACGCGGCCCGAGGCAGTCTCGACTCCTTCGCGGTGGCGGGACTCACAGCCGCTCGCGAGGAGCTCGCAGCACTCGAAGCGGCCGTGGCGCGGACCTCGGCGGCCTCCGCTCAGCAGCCGACCGATCCCTCCGCGCCGGCCCTCGAGGAATCGCCCGACGATCACCCCGAGAGGGTGTCGGTCGGCGACGTCGTCTTCGACCAGCCTGAGGTGGAGCAGCGGGTGGAGGAGCTGATCTCCGAGTCGAACCGGCTCAAGTCGGAACTGAAGCGTCTCCGTTCGATCGATCCGGAGCCGGTGGATCGGGCCCTCCGGGAACTGACAGCCGCATCGAGACCCACCGAACCGGCCGTGTCGCCAGAGGCCGAAGCGCTCGCCCGGGAGTGGAATTCGATCAGCGAACAGATCGTCAGCCTCAGCCAGCTCCACAGCGCGGAGATCGAGGACATGGCGGCGCTCGTCGCCCGCCGCGACGAGGCGTACAGCAGGCTCGCCATCGCGCAGGACGCGCTGCGCTCACCGTCGCACGATCCCGCAGCGATCGCCGAACTCGAATCGATTCACGACGAGATCTTCGAGATCGAGGGAAAGGGCCTCCGGCTCGGAGCAGCCAAGATCCGGCGCCGGCAGGAGGAACTGCGTGCCCAGGAAGCCGAGCTGCTCGAGCGGCTCGGCTTCGACACATGGACGACCTATGTGATGGGTGCCGCCAGTGCGGACGTCCTGAACCGCCGCCGCGGAGAGCTCGAAGCCGCCAACGTCGCCTATGAAGAGGCCGAGGCGAAGGTCACCGCAGCGCAGCACGGAGCGCCGAGCATCGACCCTCCCGACCTCGTCGACGCGCGACCGGGAGCAGGCCCGCATCCATTCGTCCATCTGCCGATTCCTCGGATTCGACCCTGGTCTCGACCCGATCGCAGCCCTGAACAACCACCGGATCGAACCCGAGGTCTCGACGATCAGCGTCGACGACGCGGCTCGCTCGCTGCGTCAGGCCCTGCTCGACACCGGTGCGGAACTCCCGGCGCGGTCACTCACTCCCGAGGAACTCGAGTCGGTGGCCGTGGGTTGGCTCGAGACGATGAGCGGCCTGCCGGGCCGCATCGCCGAGGCCGAGGGAATCCGCAACGACATCGAATGGGAGATCGACCAGCTGGTGGCCCAGCTCGAGGCCGGCGCAGCGACACGGGAGGCCGCTCGCGACCGCGGCGGTGTCGGACGACATCTCGACCGACACCGCCCGGGGCCGCGGACGCCGTCACCGACTCGGCGCTGGTTCCCGCCTACGGCCAGTCCCAGGGCATCGAGCCAGCGGCGCTGGCCACCCCCGAGCTCCTCGCCGCCCGGCTCAGGGTGAAGGAATGCGAGCGACGCGCACGCGGCCACGAGGACGCGGCCGGTCAACTCGCACCGCTCCAGGCCGAGCTCGAGCGGCTCGAGATGTCGGCCCGTGAGATCCAGGCGTCGCTCACCGAACGCGAGCAGACGGTGATCGAGGCGGACCGCCGACGCGAGGCCGCGTCGGCGGAACTCCGCACGATCGAGGCCGAAGCGGCACGCGCCGCCCGCTCGCGGCGCCCTGAACCCCAGGAACCTCCCCGTGGCCGTGTCGCCATGGGTTCCGCCGGTGCCGAGGCCGTCGAGTGGTACGTCCTGGCCCGACTCGCCCAGCAGCGGTCGGTCAGCTTCGTCGGCTCGGTTCCCATCGTCGTCGACGACGCCTTCTCCGCGTGGTCGATCGACGAACTACGTGACGTGTTCGAACGGCTCGAGCGCATGAGCGAGGTCATCCAGATCGTCATGCTCACCGATGATGCCGACATCTCGGCGTGGGCCCGCAGCCTCGGATCGACCCGTGCCTCGGTGCTCGATCTCCGCTCGACCGTGCCCGTCCTGACCCGCCCCCGGTTCACGTGGCCGTAGCATTCGGTCCATGCCGTCGAGTCGCGTTCACGTCGGAGTCGACATCGGAGGCAGCAAGATCATGGCGGTGGCCCTCGATCGCCGAGGCCTCACCCTCGGAGACGCTGGCGCACGTCGTGGAGCCGACGCCGAACGACGCGTCGCTGCTCGTCGATCGTGTGCGGCACGTCATCGAGGTGGTGAGAGCGGACGACGGGAGGTCGGCTCGACGCCGTCGGTCTGGGCGTGGCGGGGTACATCGATCACACGGGTATCGCCCGGCATGCCCCCAACCTGCCGTGCGCAGTGGACGTCGATCTGGCGCAGGCGATCACCTCCGCCACTCGGCGTCGCCGGTTGCCGTCGACAACGATGCCAACTGCGCAGCCCGTGCGCGCGTCGGTTCTCGATGCCCCCGGATCGACGAGCCTGGTCATGGTCACGTTGGGGACCGGGCATCGGTGGCGCTCTGGTCATCGACGGAGCGATCGTCCGTGGATCGCCGGGGATTCGCGGGCGAGGTCGGGTCACATGATCGTCGAGCCCGACGGCCCCCTGTGCGTCTGCGGGCAGCGAGGGTGCTGGGAACGACGGGCGTCGGGTTCGGGGCTCGCGCTGCTGGCTCGGGATGCCGTTGGCGGAGGGACGGGGTGCGTCGCTCCTGGCCGCGCCGGGAGCGATCGACACCGTCACGGGCCCGGTGGTCACGTCTCTCGCCGCCGCAGGCGATCCCGAGGCGCTCGCCGTGATGGATCGACTTCTCGTGGTGGGTCGCCCTCGGCCTGGCCAACATGGTCAACATGGTCGATCCGGAGATCGTCGTCCTCGGAGGCGGACTGGCGTCCGCAGGGGATCTGCTGCTCGGCCCGTCCGCGACCATGTCGCCGGAGTTGGCCACCGTGTCGGTTCTCGGCATTCCGGCCATCGGGATCATCCTCGGTCGGGCTCGGCGGCCGGCGCCGTCGGTGCCGCGATATTGGCCGGAGGGGTGCCGGACGACCGGTAGCGTCTGGGCCCATGGAGTTCCGGCGAATCACCTCCCTGCCGCCGTACGTCTTCACGATCATCGATTCGCTCAAGGTCGAGCGCCGTCGAGAGGGTGTCGACGTCATCGATCTGGGTTTCGGCAACCCCGACCTGCCCTCGCCCGACATCGCGGTCGAGAAGCTCATCGAAGCGGCCCACAACGCCCGGAATCACCGCTACTCGTCGTCGCGGGGGATTCCCAAGCTCCGCGAGGCCATCGCCGGCTACTACGAACGGCGATTCGGCGTGACCCTCGACCCCGACACCGAGGTGATCAACACCATCGGCGCCAAGGAGGGCTTCTCTCATCTGATGTGGACGCTGCTGCAGTCGGGTGACGCCGCGCTGGTCCCCTCGCCGAGCTACCCGATCCACATCTACGGCCCGCTGTTCGCCGGTGCCGAGGTCCGCGAGATGCCGATGATCAACGGCGCCGAGCAGTTCTTCGACGCCATGGTCGATCGCTGGCAGTACAGCTGGCCGAAACCACGGGTGATCGTCCTGTCGTTCCCGCACAACCCGACCACCACGTGTGTCGACCTGGACTTCTTCCAGCGGGTCGTCGACTTCGCCCGCGAGAAGGAGGTCGTCGTCGTCCACGACAACGCCTATGCCGATCTCGGATTCGACGGGTGGCAAGCCTCCGTCGATCCTCCAGGCCGAGGGGGCGACGCGACTGTGCCGTCGAGCTCTACTCGATGACCAAGTCGTTCTCGATGGCCGGTTGGCGGGTGGCCTTCGTGCTGGGCAACCACGAGGTGATCGCCGCGCTGGCCAAGCTGAAGAGCTACCTCGACTACGGCACGTTTCAGCCCATCCAGATCGCGGCAACCGTGGCCATCAACGAACTGGCCGACTTCCCCGCCGAGCAGTGCGCCATCTACGAGCGTCGACGCGACGCGCTCGTCGACGGCCTGTCCCGCATCGGCTGGCACATGGAGCCGCCCCGCGGGCACCATGTTCGCCTGGGCACCGATTCCCGAGCCGTACGCCGAGTTGGGGTCGATCGATTTCGCGAAGCTCGTTGGTGACCGACGCCGACGGTGGCCGTGTCGCCCGGGGTGGGTTTCGGTCCCGACGGCGACGGTCACGTTCGTTTCGCCCTGATCGAGAACGAACAGCGGATCTCACAGGCTGTTCGAAATCTGCGTCGCGGGCCTGCCGAAGCTGGCCTGAGGTCGACGCACCTCGGGCGGTCGACCTCGGCGCCGATTCCCACGAGGCAGAACGTCACGACCTCATCTCCCGACGGCGTCGACATCGGCGTCCATCTGGTGAATGAAGATCCGGGTCAGATTCGACGCGACACCGAGAATCGCATGCGCCAGCAGCTGGGGGTCCCGCGAGGCGATGCTGCCGCGTTCGATGGCTTCCTCCAGGTGGGGGACGACATCGCCGGCGAGGATCTCACGCCCTCGCCGCATCTGGTCGGCGAATCGCTCGTCGGTGTCGGCGAATTCGAGTAGCGAGATCAGATCGCGGTGCGTCCGCCGACCACTCCACCGCCGCCCGCAGTCCCGTGGCGATCCGGACGACGGGGTCGTCGATGTCCGCCACTCTGTTCCGCTGGAATCGCCGCAGGCTGCGTTGAGCGTCCCGGAGCACTTCGCGGAAGAGCTCCTCCTTCGAGTCGAAGTACCAGTAGAAGACGCCCTTGCCGACGCCCAGCTCTCCGACGATGGCGGCGATGGAGGTCGGGTGGTATCCGCTGCCGGCGAAGAGCCGGGTGGCGGTTCCGATCAGCTCCGATCGACGCTTCGTGCCCCGGGGCGTCAGTTTGCGATCTGCCGCCGGGTCGCTCATCGGGGTCAACGTAGGCATTCTTGACCGGTCGGTCAATTGACGGCGTCACCGACGGGCTCCGCTGCCAACTACCGTGCCGACGTGGCTCTCTTCGTGGTGCGTGTGTGGCTGCCCGATCGACCCGGCGCACTCGGGGGCGTGGCATCGCGGGTCGGGGCGCTCAGAGCCGACGTCGTCGGGATCGAGGTGCTGGAGCGCGGCGCCGGGCGGGCGATCGACGAGATCCTGATCGATCTCGACGACGTGTCCCTCATGGAGTCTGCTCGTCAACGAGATAGCACAGGTCGACGGCGTCGACGTGGAACACGTTCGCCCCGCGGGCACCGCCGCCTCGGACCGCGCCAACTCCGCACTGGGTGTCGCCGCGGGCGTCGTCCGCGGCACGGACCGCGACGACGTTCTCGCCACGCTGTGCCGGGGTTGCCGTGGGCTCTTCGGGGCCGACTGGGCCGCGGTCGTCACCGCGTCGTCGGGGGACCTGCTCGCCGTCGACGGGGGAGTGGACCTGCCGTCGCGGGAGTGGCTGTCGGCGTTCGTGATCGGGTCGCGTTCGGGTGAGGGGTCGTTCGCCGCGGTCGACGAGCTGGCCCGGGCCGAGATGCCGCGATCCGAAGCGGAGATCCTCGTCTCGCGCGCCGACATCCCGCTCCGCCGCGCCGAACTGGACCTGCTGGCGGGCCTGGCGGACATCACGTCCGAACGGCTCTCCCAGATTCACCGGTGATCGTCAGGCGCCACCCGACCGATCAGATCCCTTCGCGGGGTGCCGCCCAGCCCCTGGAACGCGCCACGGCGTCCTGCCACCGGGCATAGCGCACGTCGGCGTCGTCACGGTCCGCCGACGGCTCGGCCACGTGATCGACGGCCCAGGCGTCGGACACCTCGTCGGCCGAGGACCACACCCCTTCGGCCAGGCCGGCGAGAAAGGCCGCACCGAGTGCCGTGGTCTCCGATGCCTCGGGGCGCACCACACGCACCCCCAACTGGTCGGCCACCTCCTGGCACAAGAGGTTCATGACCGAGGCCCCGCCGTCGACGCGCAGTTCCTCGATGTCGATCGACGTCGCTGCGGCCATGGCGTCGGTGACGTCGCGGGTCTGATACGCCATGGCCTCCAGGGTCGCCCGCGCCAGGTGGGCGCGGCCCGTGCCCCGGGTCAGACCGACGATGGTGCCCCGGGCGTAGGGATCCCAGTAGGGCGAACCGAGGCCGGTGAAGGCCGGGACCAGGTAGACGCCCTCGGTGCTCTCGACCTGGCGGGCCAGGTCCTCGAGCTCGTCCGACGCGTCGATGATCCCCAGACCGTCGCGCAGCCATTGGACCGCTGCTCCGGTCACGAAGATCGCGCCCTCCAGGGCGTAGTGGGTGACATCGGGCCCTCCCGGTCGGCCGAGGACCGCCGAAGGGACCGTCCACGCCACCGTGGTGAGCAGACCGTCGACGGGGGCCGGAGCCGTCTCCCCGACGTTGGCCAGCACGAACGAGCCGGTTCCGTAGGTGTTCTTGGCCATGCCGGGCCGGAAGCAGGCCTGACCGAAGAGCGCCGACTGCTGGTCGCCGGCGATCCCCGAGATCGGGATCCCCTCGGGGACCGGCCCACCGGGGGCCGTGACCCCGAACCGACCCGACGACGGGCGGATGTCGGCCAGGCTGGTGATCGGTACGCCGAACAGATCGCACATCTCCTCCGACCAGGTCATCGATCCGATGTCGCACAGCATGGTCCGGCTGGCGTTCGACGGGTCGGTGGCGAACACCGCTCCGTCGGTCAGCTTCCAGAGGATCCAGGAGTCGATCGTTCCGACTGCGGTGTTCTCGTCGAGCTCGAGTCCGCCGTGTCGGCGCATCCACTCGATCTTGGAGCCGCTGAAATAGGGATCGAGCACCAGTCCCGTCGTGGAGCGGACCCGATCGAGATGCCCGTCGTCGGCGAGCTCATCACAGCGCGAAGCCGTACGGCGGTCCTGCCACACGATGGCCCGGCCGCGCGGGCTCGAGGTCCGACGATCCCACGCCACGACGGTCTCGCGCTGATCGGTGATGCCGATCGCCGCGACCGGCTGGTCGAGGGTCGCCACCAGCTCATCGAGCGTGACCGAGACGGCGGTCCAGATCTCGTCGGCATCGTGCTCGACCCATCCGGGTCGAGGGAAGTACTGGGGGAACTCCCGGTAGCTGATGCCGACGGTCCGGGCGGACTCGTCGACGGCGAAGGCTCGGACCCCGGTGGTGCCGGCGTCGATGGAGATGACGATGGCCATGGGCGTCAACCGTATCGGGCCAACCGTTAGCGTGGAGCGGGTGAAAGTCGGACTTCTCACCAGCGGCGGCGACTGCCCAGGATTGAACGCGGTCATCCGCGCGGTGGTGCGCCGCGCCACCTCGTCGGGGGTCGCGGTCGTGGGCTTCCACGACGCATGGAGAGGCGTGATCGAGAACTCCTGGGAGCCCCTCGACATCGAGCGTTGCCGAGGGATCCTGCCGATGGGTGGAACGATCCTCGGGACCTCGCGGATCTCGGCGGCCCGGTCCCCCGACGGCATCGAGGCCGCCCGGTCCGCTGCACAGCGCCTCGGCCTCGACGGCTACATCGTCATCGGGGGTGACGGCTCACTGGCAGGAGCCGAGACGGTCAACGCTGCGGGTGTCCCCACCATCGGCGTGCCCAAGACGATCGACAACGACATCCCGGGCACCGACATGACCTTCGGCTTCGACACCGCGGTCCACGTGGCCAGCGCGGCGATCGACCGTCTGCACACGACCGCCGAATCCCATGACCGGGTGATGGTGGTCGAGGTGATGGGGCGGAACGTCGGCCACATCGCGGCCCGCGCCGGAATCGCGGGCGGTGCCTCGGCGGTGTTGGTGCCCGAGTGGCCCTTCGACATCGCCGTCGTGGCCGACCACCTCATTCGGCGCCACTCGATCGGCCGGTTCGCCTCGATCGTCGTGGTCGCGGAGGGTGCCGTTCCCATCGAGGGCAGTCTCGAACGGCCGCGCCGCGACGTCGATGACTACGGACACGAACCACTGCACGGAATGGGCCGCGTGGTCGGCCGTGCCCTGGAAGAGGCCACCGGATTCGAGAATCGGGTGACCGAACTGGGCTATGTCCAGCGGGGCGGCACGCCCACGGCCTTCGACCGCGTCCTCGCCACGCGCATGGGCGTCGCGGCGATGGAGCTGGCCCTCGCCGGTCGGTGGGGTCGCATGGTGGCGCTGCGGGCCGATCGGATGGAATCGGTACCCCTCACTGAGGTGATCGGTCCGCCGCGACCGGTCGACACCGAATTCGTCGAGCTGCTCGCCACCTTCGGCACCGTGGGCTGAGGGCGCAGGTCTCAACCGCCCTGGACGGGGCAGCGACCTGCGAGATTGTTGCGCCTCTCGGTGACGTGGTCCACCGCTTCGGCGTCGAAGCCGTAGTCGGTCAGCGTCTGTTCGTCCGCGAGATACGGGACGAAGTCGCACACGCTCACCCGGTTGGTGTCACCGAAGAGCGGCGAGGTCACCGACGACAGGTCGCCTTCGACGAAGAACACCACCTCTTCGATGTCGGACCGTTCGGTGACGCTGAACACGATCTGCGCGGCCGCCTGGGCCTTCGAACGGCCGGCGATGTTGTCGAACTCCTCGGAGAGGTTGAGGCGCAGCACACCGCCGGCCTCTTCCGCGCTCAGCACTTCGACCCCGGGCGGGAGCTGGGAGATCATGCCAGCGGCAGCCTCATCGGGCGACGGCCCGGCCGCGAGGGCGTTGACGATGGCCTCGGTGGATCTCGACCCCAGTTCCCTGGTGGCGACGACCAGTTCGTCACCGCGGGAGAAATAGACGTAGGCGCTCTGGTCCCCGACGGGGGCGGTCGTCACCGTCTCTCTCGTGGTCGACGGAATGTCGGGTTCCCGGGGCATGGCGTCCATCGGGATGCCGCAGGCCGCAGCGGCGGTGAGCGTGGCCGCGCCGATTGCAGCCCTCGGTCCACGGACTGGCCCTCGCCGCCTCGGTGCCACGTCGCGCATCGCGGACCGGCTGCGCCGTCGCGCCATCATCGGGCCGGACCGCCAGTGCCCCCGGTTGGCGGGAGGGCCTGGGAGTGGAGGGCGGGATGGACGCCCGAGGGCTCCTCGGAGCCGACGGAATCGAGTCCCATGTCCACGTGTTCGGCTTCGACGAAGGGGAGGGCGACGACGAACCGGGCCCCCGTGGTGCCGTCAGCCCTGTTCTCGGCCCAGACGCTGCCGCCCTGGATCCGCGCATGTTCGGCGGCCAGGGACAGGCCGAGTCCGACGCCCATGTCGATGCCCCTGCTCCCACCGAGCGAACCGCGGTTGAACCGGTCGAAGATCGCGTCGCGGAGCTCGTCGCCGACACCGGGGCCGGCGTCCTCGACCGCGATTCGAATCGTGCTCAGCGGATCGGGGGCGTCGTCGCCGGCGGCGGGAAGCGGTTCGTCCAGTTCGATGCTGACGCCGGTTGCACCGCCCCCGTATTTCCGGGCGTTGTCGATGAAGTTGGCGAGAATGCGTGCCAGCCGCCGCTTGTCGACGCTGACGACGACGTCGTCGAGCCGGGGGTCGGCCACGACGGGAATCGTTGATGAGCTCAGGTTGGCCACGGCCTGACGAACCATCTCGACGAGCGAGACGTCGTCGAGCTCGACCCGGACGGCTCCGGCGTCGAATCGGCTGATCTCCAACAGGTCCTCGACGAGCTGGCGGAATCGGCCCATGTCGCTCACCAGGAGGTCGAGGGCCTTCTGGGCCCGCTCGGGCATCTCGGCGCGGGCGTTCTCGAGCACCTCGAGCGATGCGGCGAAGGTGGTCAGCGGGCTGCGGAGCTCATGGCTCACGTCCGAGGTGAACCGGGCATCGCGGTCGATCCGGTCCTGGAGCGCGGCCACCATCTCGTTGAACGAGCTCACGATCGGCGCGATGTCGGGGTCGTCGCCCCATTCGGCGTCGGCCAGCCGAGCGTCGAGCCGGCCCACTGCGACGGCCTCGGCCACCCGCGAGGCATCGGCCAGGGGTCGCAGCACTCGTCGCGACGCCCACGCACCGAGCAGCGCTCCGAGCACGCCGGCGATGGCGGTGACGATCAACAACCGTCGGGCGAGGCTGTCGAGACTCTCGCTGATGTCGTCCAGTTCGCCGACCTCGTAGTACACCCCGACGTCGGGGATGGGAATCGCCGCGGCCACCAGCGGTTCGTCGTCGGCGATGTAGCGCATGATCCGCTCCTCGCCCGACCGGAGCACGTCGTCGGTGAGGTCGGAGGGAACGGTGTTGGCGCCGTAGCGGGGGTCGAGGGAGATCGCCCGTCGCTCGCCGGGGTCGTCGGGGTTCACCAAGAGGACCGACGGGCGACCGCCGACCGACAGTGAACCGAAGAGGGATTCGGGGTCCTGTTCGGCACCGACCGGTTGGTCGAGCACGGTGGCCGCCTTGTCCGCCACCGTCGCGGCGTTGACCCGAGCCCGCGTCGCCACGTTCTTCTCGCGCTGGTCGAGGAGGTTCCGACGTGACAGGGCCACCGAGGACAGTGACACCAGCGATGCGACCAGCAGCGCTCCGATGGTGAACGACGCGATGATGCGGGCTCGCAGCCCGAGGTGCGACAGGGGTCGGAATCTGTGATCAGCCATGGAGGGGCGATGGTGTGGTCACGGAGCCAGCTTGTAGCCGAGCCCACGCACCGTTGTGACGTAGCGGGGGTTGGCGGGATCGGATTCCACCTTGGTGCGAAGGCGTCGCACGTGGACGTCCACCAAGCGACCGTCCCCCAGGCTGTCGTGTCCCCACACGTGCTCGAGGAGCGCCTCGCGGCTGAAGACCCGACCGGGAGCGGATGCCAACTCGACGAGGAGGCGGAACTCCGTCTTGGTGAGATGGATCGGCTCTCCAGCCCTGGTGACGACACCCTCGTGTGGTGCGATCTCGAGGTCACCGAACCGCATTCGCGTCACGCCCGTGTCGCTGCTGCGGGCCCGGCGGAGCATCGCTCGGATCCGGGCCGACAACTCCTTGGGTACGAACGGCTTGGTGAGGTAGTCATCGGCCCCCGCCTCGAGACCGGCGACCACGTCATGGGTGTCGGACCTCGCCGTCACCATGATGATGGGCACGTCGCTCTCGTGTCGGATCGCCCGGCAGACGTCGAAGCCGTCCATCCCCGGCAACATGATGTCGATCAGCACGACGTCGACGGGGTCGCGAGTGAACAGGGCGACCGCCTCCTCGCCGTTCTCGGCCTCGAACACCTTCCAGCCCTCGTCCTCGAGCGCCAACTTCACGGCCGTTCGGATGCGTTCGTCGTCCTCGACGGTAAGAATGCGGGTGCTCACCGACTCATTGTCGCGCGTGGACGGTCAGACATCGCGGGCTCCCGCTTCCAACAGCAGCTCGCGGAGTGGCCCGATGAGCGCCGCTGGTGCGGCGAGGACGTCGGCACCGGGCGGACCGGACTCACAGATCGCCTCGACGGTGACGCCGGATTCGGTACAGATCAGCCATCCCGCAGCCAGGTCCCACGGCTGGAGTCCGGCCTCGACGTAGGCGTCGAGGCGTCCAGCGGCGACGGAGGTGAGGTCGTACGCGGCGGCCCCCAACCGGCGGATGTCACGGACGCGGGGAAGGAGCCGGGCGACCATGGCGGCCTGGCGGCCCCGTCGGGCGCGGTCGTAGGCGAAGCCGGTCCCGATCAGCGCGAGCTCGGGAGGGACGGTCGAACGACATCGGATCGCGGCGCCGCCGAGTGTGGCGCCTCCTCCGAGGAATGCCCGGTAGCGCTCGTCCCGGGCGATCTCGACGATGGCCGCGGCCACCGGTTGATCCGAGACGCATGCCGCGATGGACACCGCGAAGGGTGGATGGCCGTAGACGAAGTTGGTCGTGCCGTCGATGGGGTCCACCACCCAGCAGATGCCGCTCGAGCCGTCCTGGTGCCCGCTCTCCTCGGTGATCCAACCGTCATCGGGCCGCCGGTGGGACAGAACGTCGCGAATGTGCGCGTCGGAGGCCCGGTCGACGTCGGTGACGATGTCGGTGGAGGTCGATTTGGTCTCCTGGTCGAATCCCGACGCTCGGCCCCGCCGGACGACCTCGGCCGCCGAGACGGCGACCTCGAGCGCCAGGTCGGCGAGTTCCGCCGGGTCGACCGGAACGTCGAGCGGATCGAGAGTCATTGCTGGTTCTTCCGGTCCCACTCGACGAGCGCCCGCAGGCTGAGCACCGCGACGACCGCGACGCCGACGGACGTCACGAGCGCTCCGCCGACGAGCGCCAGCCCCGCGGCGACGGTGCAGTCGCCGTCACACTGCAGCTCGAGGAACGAGTACCCGATGAGCCCACCGGCCGCGCCTCCGGCGAGGATCGCCGCGAACGCGACGACCCGGGCGGTCACCGAGGGTAGAGCGGTGTCAGGCGGGTTGTCGGGTCGGGGAGTCGTGACGGACATCGTCGGGCAGGCTACCCGGCACCCGTCCTCCGGAATAGGTCCAACGACCCCATGGACATCCGGCCACAGTCCATTACCGTGCGTGGTGAAGTGAACGCTGAGCGTGAGGACACGGACATGACACGACCAAGAGACCCGCGAGGAGACGCTGGTACCGCCCCGCCGTTTGGGAACGCTGCTCGCCACCGCACGGTCGAACCACGGCATGACCCTCGACCAGGTGGCGGACGGCTCGAACGGGCGATTCTCCAAGGCTGCGCTGTCCTCGATCGAACGCGGAACCGCCGACATCGACGATTCGTCGCTCGCCGAACTGGCGGCCATGTACGGCCTCGCCACGTCCTCACTCATCCCCGAACGTTCTCTCCTGGAGCTCGACGTTGCCGAGGGGGTGCTGCGAACCCAGATCCGGGTCGAGGCCGTGGGCGACGCGCTCGACCCGTCCCGACGAGGTGCTGTCTCGATACCTGGCCATGGTGTATTCGATGCGACACGCCGCGCCGGGATCCAAGGTCTCGCTCCGTCGTGAGGATCTCGACGTGCTCGGGACGGCTCTTCATCTGAGGAGCGACCGCGTCGAGACCGATCTCGAGGCCCTGATGGCGGTCCCCGATGACGCCCTCGTCGCCACGACGTCGGCGCTGTCTCGTCGGGTCCTGATTCCGGCGGCGGGGGTCCTGGTCGCGTTCTGCAGCGTCGGGGCGTTGATCCTGTCCGCAGGGAACACCGATCCCGACACCGCCCCGCGCCCCGCTCCCGAGTCCACCATCGCGCCGGCGCCCGCGGTGGCACCGGGGTCGGGAGTGACCGCCGACGTCGACGTCGGTGCCGGAGTCGTCCAGGAACGCGACGCTGCAGGCGGGACGGGGCCGGTGCAGCAGCGCACCGGCGTCGACGAGCCGGCGGACGACATCTGAATCCAACGATCCCCGCGTCGCGGTCCGGTCGTCGACGGGTGGACGGCGCCGGTTCGTGCTCTATCGTCTCCGCCCATGATCGATGAGTCACCGACCCGCGCCCTGTCCCTCCCGGTTCGTCCGATCCGCCCCCGGCTGATCCGTCTCGCCGTTGCCGGTGCCCTGGCAGCGGCCCTCGTCTCGATCTCCGTGGGGTGCTCCGATGACGAGGCGGCCGACGAGACCGAGGCGACCACGACCGCGGTCCAGGAGCTCCCCGAGCTCTCCGATTCGCTGTTCGTCGAGTCGACCGGGGTCGAGGCCGTCGACATCGACGTCATCGACAACAGTTTCGAGGAGCGCTATGTGACGGTGTCGGCCGGAACGACGGTGACGTGGACCAACAACGGCGAGGTGGAACACAACGTGACCCCGAGCGTCGAGGGCCAGTTCGCCGGCGTCGACAGCGACGGCTTCGGCCCCGGGTCGGTCCACAGCGTGACCTTCGACGAGCCGGGCGAGTACCAGTACTACTGCACGATCCACGGCACACCCCGCAACGGACAGACGGGCGCCATCAGGGTCGTGGCCTGACCTCGCGATCATCCCCCCCGCTGATCCGCTGCGCATTATGGTGACCCGATGCGTCGAATCCTGCCCCTGTGTGCCGCAGTCGCTCTGATCATCAGTGCCTGTGGCAGTTCCGACTCCGATGACACCGCCGCCGACGACGGTGGCGGTACCGCGTCCTACTCGACGCTGACCGTCCCCGGAGACCACGCCACGATCCAGGAGGCCATCGACGCCGCAGAACCGGGCGATCTCGTGCTGATCGGCGAGGGTACCTACCGCGGCGGCATCAACGTGGAGACCGAGAACGTGGTCATCCGCGGCGTCGACCGCAACAAGGTCATCATCGACGGGGAGTTCGAGGACGAGAACGGACTCAGGGTGTTCTCCGACGGTGTCGCCATCGAGAACCTCACGGTGCGCAACAACCTGAAGAACGGGATCTTCTTCACCGGTGAGTACAGCGACAACACCGATCAGAACCGGATCCTGACCGGCTACCGGGCCAGCTACATCACCGCCTACAACAACGGTCTCTACGGCGTCTACGCCTTCAACGCCACGACCGGGCAGTTCGACAACAGCTACGGGTCGGGCCACCCCGATTCGGCCTTCTACATCGGCCAGTGCAACCCCTGCGACGCGGTGATCACCGACGTCGAATCCGAACTCAACATGTTGGGGTATTCGGGGACGAACTCCACCGGCGTGACCATCGTCAACTCGAACTTCCACGACAACCGCTCGGGCATCGACCCCAACTCGCTCGACAGCGAGAAGCTGGCGCCCAACGCCGGCACGACGATGGTGGGCAACATCGTCAAGGACAACGACAACGCCGACGCCCCCAGCAACGAGGGATTCGCGGTGGCCTACGGCAACGGCATCGTGCTGGGCGGGGTCACCGACAACATCGTCGAACGCAACCTGGTAACCGGTCACCTTCTCGGGGGCATCGTGGTCACCGATCTCCCCCAGGACTTCAAGCCGGAGAACAATCGGGTCCGCGACAACGTCCTGAGTGACAACCAGTACGACCTCGTCTACCTCACCGTTGCCTATCCCTCCACGCTGTTCGGAAACTGCTTCGAGGGCAACGAGATCACCACCGAGTTCCCCGAGGGTCTCCAGGCCGCAGCTCCCTGCGGCGGCGCCGACACCGATTTCGGTGACCTCTCGGGCATCCTGGCCGACGTCCCGCCGGCGCCGCCCGATGTCGACTGGAAGACGATGCCCGCACCGGCCGATCAGGAGAACATGGCGGACGCGGAATCGGCGCCTCCCCGCCCCGCCACCGACGTGCCCATGGCCGTGGATCTCGACGCCATCGAGACGCCCACCGGGTGAAACGATGACCGCCGTCGAGACGGCGGCCGGATCGGTCAGAGGACGATCCCAGGGCGGCGTCCGCTCGTTCCTGGGCATCCCCTACGCGGCGCCGCCGGTCGGTGAGCGCAGGTTCCGTCCTCCGCAGCCGGCGGCGGGATGGGCCGGCGTGCGGGACGCATCGGAGTTCGGTCCCCGGTGCCCCCAGGTCTTTTCGATGCTCGCTCCGGCGAACGAGGCGGAGCAGGAGGACTGCCTGTACCTCAACGTCTGGAGTCCCGGGCGCGACGGGGACTCGCTACCGGTGATGGCCTGGCTCCACGGGGGCAGCTTCACCAGCGGATCGGGCGCGGTTGCCTGGTACGACGGTGCCCGCCTGGCGGCGAGGGGAGTCGTGGTGGTGAGCCTCAACTACCGGCTCGGACCCCTGGGATTCCTCCACCTCGAACCCTTCGGCGGTGAGCGCTTCGCCGGGTGCGCCAACCTCGGTCTGGCCGATCAGTCGTTCGCCCTGCGCTGGGTGAGCGAGAACATCGCAGCGTTCGGCGGTGATCCCGCCAACGTCACCCTCTTCGGTGAGAGCGCCGGGGCCATGAGCGCGGCCGCTCATGTCGCAGTGACCTCAGCCGGCGGTCGTCCCGCCCGGATCATCGCTCAGTCAGGTGCCGCGGGCCATGTCCAGGATGCCGAGAGCGGTGAACGCAATGCGGCTGTCGTGCTCGACCACCTCGGCGTCGACCGGCGTCGACTCGGAGTCCTCGAGTCCCTTCCCGTCGAGGCCTTCGTCTCGGCGGTCGAGGTTGCGAACGCGGCGATCGGCCCCAGCGATCTGCCCCTCCCGTTCAGACCGACCGTCGAGCCGACGAGCCTTCCGGTGGCCCCACTCGAGGTGTACCGCAACGGGTCGCGGTCGGACATCGACCTGTTGGTGGGCACCACCGCCGACGAGATGAACCTCTTCGGTTGGGTCGCCGCGGTGACCGGCGACACGCGATCCCTCGACGAGGGCCGCCTCGTGCGACGGGTGTCGCGTGCAGCCGCCGCACGAGGTGTGATGGTCGACGCGGAGGAGATCATCGACACGTACCGACGGGTCCGTCACCTCTCCACCCCCACGCAGGTGTGGATGGCGATCGGCACCGATCTCACGTTCCGACTCCCGGCCCTGTCGATGGCGACCGCGGCGAGCGAGGGCGGGTCGATGGTCCACATGTACCGGTTCGATGAGCCGTCGGTCGCCTTCGACGGTGTTCTCGGGGCGGCCCACGGGTTGGAGATCCCCTACGTCTTCGACAACCTCGATGCGCCCGGCGCAGACATCATGCTGGGCGACATCGGCCCCGAGCATCGCCGGCTGGCCGACATCACGGCATCGGCATGGGTCGACTTCGCCGCCACGGGCGTTCCGACCCTCGGCCCCGGCGGCCCCTGGCCGTCATGGTCGGAGCATGGCTCGACGGCGGTTCTCGACCGTTCCACGCGCGGACCATGGACGGCACCGAGGAGACCACGGCGCTCTGGATGTGACACGTCCCCGCGCCGCCCGCCGCTCGGCAACAATGGACGGCGTGCGCGAGTGGCTCGTCGGCGGGGCGATCATCGAGAACGGCGGCGAGCTGCTGCTGGTCGAGAACGTCCGCAAGACCGGCCGCCGCGACTGGACGCCTCCCGGGGGCGTCATCGAGACCTCCGACGGCGAGGCGGTGCTCGACGGTCTGACCCGAGAGGTCAACGAGGAGACCGGGCTCACCGTGTCCCGGTGGAGTCCCCTGCTGTACGAGGTCACCGCCGAGGCCCCCGATCTGGGCTGGATCATGCGGGTCGAGGTCTACCGGGCCGACGAGTTCCACGGTGCCCTCAGCGTGGGCGACGACCCCGACGGCATCGTCACGTCGGCCGGTTTCGTCGCCCAGTCGGACTGCGATTCGCACCTGGCCGACAGCCATGCCTGGGTGCGCGAGCCGCTCGTCGACTGGCTCACCCAGCGATGGACCGTTCCCCGTGTGTACCGGTATCGACTCGAGGGACGCGGATTCACCAACAGCAGGATCGTGCGCCTGTGACCGCGCCCGGCGCGGGTCAGCCCGCGGCGTCGGGGGGCGGGTCGCGCACCATCCTCCACGTCGACATGGATGCCTTCTTCGCGTCCGTCGAGATGCGGGACGACCCGTCGCTTCGCGGTCGGCCCGTCGTCGTCGGCGGAGCGGGCCCTCGCGGCGTGGTGGCTGCGGCGTCCTACGAGGCACGGTCGTTCGGCGTCCACTCGGCACAGCCGATGGCGATCGCCCGACGCAGGTGTCCGCACGCGGTCATCGTCGCCCCGAGGCACGCGCACTACTCGTCGGTGTCACGAGTGGTGATGGACACCTTCGGTGACGTCACGCCGCTCGTCGAGCCGCTGTCGCTGGACGAGGCCTTCCTGGACGTGAGCGGTCGCCTCCGATCCCTGGGAACCGGCGAGGAGATCGCGGGCCTCCTCCGAGAGAGGGTTCGCAACGCCAGCGGCCTGAGCTGCTCGGTCGGTGTCGCCCCCAACAAGTTCCTCGCCAAGCTGGCGACGGAGGCTGCGAAGCCCGAGGCGTCGCGCCGAGGTCCCGTGGGCGGTCTCGGAGTCAGGGTCGTCGGAGCGGACGAGGTGGAGGCCTTCCTCGACCCCCTTCCCATCGACGCCCTGTGGGGCGTGGGGCCGTCGACCCGGGCGCGCCTCGTCGCGATCGGCGTCGAGACCGTGGGCGCGCTGTCCCGGCTGCCCGTCGACGCGGTGATCGCCGCGGTGGGCGACCGCAACGGTCGCCATCTCTGGAACCTCTCCCGAGGCATCGATGACCGTCCGGTGACCTCCGATACCCAGGCCAAGTCGATCAGCCACGAGGAGACGTTCGCCGTGGATGTCGACGACCGGGCCCACCTGCGCCACGAGATCCTGCGCCTCGCGGATTCGGTCGCCTACCGCCTGAGACCGCGCCCGTCTCCGGGCGCGCACCGTGACCCTCAAGCTCCGTGCCCCCGATTTCAGGACCATCACCCGATCACGGACGCTGGAGGATCCCACCGACGACGGCCTGATGATCGCCGCGGTGGCGAAGGATCTCCTGGCGCGGGAGTCGATCGCCGGGGGCATCCGGCTCGTCGGCGTCGGCGCCTCGGGTCTGGGCGCTCCCACGGAGCGGCCGGTCCAGCTGGCCCTTCTCGATGCCCCCGGTGCCGGAGCAGCCGACGCGACCCTGCCGTCGGACCCCGGGCACCGCCGGGTCATCAACGACACCGTCGACGACAT
>CAVOXO010000004.1:0-14712 GCA_963700425.1 uncultured Microthrixaceae bacterium
GCCATGGTGTTGAAGCCCGGGAGCTGACCCTCGTGGTAGGTGAGGCGGACGTCGCCGAAGCGGAGCTGTCCGATGCCGTAGCCGTAGAGGGCCTTGGGTTCCTCGGGCTGCATCACCTGGATGCTGTCGTTCCACACCTGGCGGGTGTCGTCGTCGAACACCTCACCGCGGTTCAGGGCGCGGATCCACGCCATCAGGTCG
This sequence comes from uncultured Microthrixaceae bacterium, assembly GCA_963700425.1. Lineage (GTDB taxonomy): Bacteria > Actinomycetota > Acidimicrobiia > Acidimicrobiales > Microtrichaceae > CAVOXO01. Next base: position 202 of record CAVOXO010000004.1, read on the forward strand.
TCCGCGGTGGACACCACACCGCCGGCCGCCCATGACCAGCTCGGGCTCTGCTCGGTGACGTCGTTCGGCTGGAGCGTTCCGGCCTCGGCCGCGGCCCGCTCCTCCGCCGTCAGCGGCGCATCGGAGACCTGCAAGGGGCCGTACTGGTAGCCACGCGAGGACGGGTCGGGCAGACCGAAGGTGGTGGCGTCGGGCAGGAACGTGTCGTCGAGGCCCAGCGGCACGAAGAGGCGATCGGAGTAGATCGCGGCGAGCGGCTTGCCGTCGAGCTTCTCGGCGACGAGGCCGAGCAGGATCGTGTTGGTGTTGGAGTAGTCGTAGCCCTCACCGGGTGGGAACTCCATCGGCTCGGCGAAGGCGAGGTCGAGGAGGTCCTGGGGGGTGAAGATGTGGGTGGGGTCGGCCCCGAAGGTGGTCCTGAACCCTTCGGTGTCGAGGTAGTTGTGCAGGCCGGTGCGCATCTCCAGGAGCTGAGCGATGGTGATGGTCGAACCCTCGGGGACGCCGTCGACGTAGGCGCCGATGGTGTCGTCCAGCGCGAGCTCGCCCTCCTCGACGAGCTGCAGGATGACGGCGCCGGTCATGGTCTTGGTGACCGAGCCGATGCGGAAGTGCGTCGACGACGTCGGGCGGGTCCTGCGCTCCGAGCATCGTGGTCCCGCTGCTCACCCGGTACGTGCCCGACGGCGTGGTGACGAGAACCATCGCGCCGGGGACCAGCAGCGCCTCGGCCGTCTCGTCGACCGTGCGCTGCAGCGCCGCCTGGTCGATGGGGACGAGACCCGATGGTCCCGTCGTCGGAGGAGCCTCGGTCGTCGACGACGAGGACGAGGACGAGCAAGCTGCGGCCAGGAGCACGACGACGACCGCCGGCAGGAGGAGGTCGAGCGCACGGCGGCGGCGCGACGGCGGACGAGGGAGGACCGGATCGAGGGAGTCATCTGACCTGTTTCGGGGGATCGACGGACGGCTATGGCAGGGCGGGGAAGTCGACGACGCTGTAGATGCAGGGGGAGCTGGTCGGACTCGCGGGCCGGCGTTCGGGCCCGGTACGAGTCCGGTGACCGGGTCGATCGACCCGACGAAGGTGAAGGTGTCGATCTCGAACGGGACGTTGTCCCCCGGGAAGGGCGCCGGTGACCGCTGCAACTGGAAGTGGAGGTGGGCCTCGCTGGTGTTGCCCGAGTTCCCGAGGCGCGCGATGACCTGCCCCGTGGCGACGTCGTCACCGACCTCCACCGTCGTCGAACCGGTCGCGAGGTGGAGGTAGGAGGCGTAGACCCCGTTGCCGATGTCGATGATGACGACGTTGCCCCCGAGGTCGGCCACACCGATGCCGGTGGGCAGGTCCCCGGGCTCCGTCTCGGCGACACCGGACACCACCCGAACGACGGTTCCGTCGGCGACCGCCAGCACGGGGGCGTCGTAGGCGAGGTAGTCCTCGTTGCGGGTCGGATCACCCCGGAAGGTTCCGCCCACCCCGGACGCCAGCGCCGCCCGCTGAGCGGCGGCGTCGAGGGTCGTGTCCCACCGCTCCCAGTCGACGGCATAGCGCTCGGCGCCGTTGATCCGACCCGCCACCGGGAGGATCACGTTGCGGTGGTTGCTGTACCCGCAGCATGCGTCGCCGGCGAACCAGTCGGGGCCGGCGAGGGGCGGCCCGATGACCACCGGGGACTCGGCGCTGGTGGTCACCGGCCCGCCGATGACCGAGGCGGATTCGCCGGTGGGCCAGAGCGCCCCGAACCGGTTCTGGTACTCCGGGGCGAGGGGGGCGAACTCCGCGGTCAGCCGATGCACGACCGACGACGGCACGTCGGCGCGGCTGTCGTACACGTCGTCCACCAGGACGACCGCCGTCCGACCCGGCGGGATCTCGGGATTCGGCGCCAGGTCCATGAGCACGATCGTCAGATCGGCGAGGTCGTCCGCCTCGACGGTGGAGACCACCTCGCCGTCGGGCCCGCCGGCCAGCGTCTCGAGCCGGGTGAGCGTGGCCGCCCGCGGCGAGAAGTTCAGCACCTCGAGCTCGTACACCACGTGGACCTTGCCGTCGGTGCCCGTCACCGGGATCGGGTCCGGCGTCACCCCTGCGACGACCAACGGCGTCAGGGCGTCGACATCGGTCGGGTAGCCGACGGGGACGCCACCCCGCGGGTCGGTCGTGGTCGGCGCCGAGTCGACGACGATCCATCGGAGCTCGACGACGTGCACCCGGCGAGGAGCACGAGGGACACGAGCGAGAGGAGGACGAGCCGGAGTCGCGGCATGGTGGTCGCTTTCGATGGAGGGTCGGATGCCGGGCAGAGGATGAGGGGGACGCGGCCCGGTGGGGACGTCGGGCGAGCGTGTCGGCTGTCCGATCACGGCGCCGCCGGGAAGTCGACGACGCTGGCCTCGAGGGGGAGCTGGTTGGTGCGCGGGCCCGGGTCGGGGCCGGGGGTGAAACCCACGAACGGCACCGCGGTGAGGACCATCGACCCGGCGAAGGTGAAGGAGTCGATCTCGAACGGGACGTTGTCGCCGGTCACCGGCGCCGGGGAGCGCATCAGGTGGAAGTGGAGATGGGGCTCGGTGGTGTTGCCGGAGTTCCCGACCCGTCCGATGACCTGACCCCGAGTGACCTTGTCGCCGACCTTCACCGTGGCCCCGCCGGGCGGGAGGTGGGCGTAGAAGGCGTACACGCCGTTGCCGATGTCGAGCACGACGTGCGTTCCCACCCAGCTGCGCCGCGCTCAGGCCGGTGGGCACGACCTGGGGCGTCTCGTCGCGCGCGTCGGACGTCACCGTGACCACCGTTGCGTCGGCCACCGCCAGGAGTGGCTCGCCGTAGGCCCGATAGGACTCGTTCCTCGTCGGATCACCGTCAAAGGTGGGGAGGTACCCGGCGTCGATGGAGGCCTGCACCGCGGCAGCATCGAGGGTGAGGTCGGGCTTCACCCAGTCGACGGCGTAGCGCTCACCGAAGTTGATGCGCCCGCCGACCGGGAAGAACGCCCGGCGATGGGTGCTCGCCGCGCAGCAGCCGTTCCACGCGTACCAGCCCGAACCGGCGAGAGGCGGCCCGATCACCACGGGCGAGTCGGTGCTGATCGCCATCGGTCCGCCGGTCGCGGTGACCGGTTGGCCGTCGAACGACGGCGCCCAGGCCTCGGCCAGCTCAGGGGTCGGCGGCCCGAACGTGGCGCTCAGGCGGTGGGCGACCGACGCGGGCACGTCGACGCGGCTGGCGTAGACATCGTCGACGAGGATCACCCCCGTGCCACCGGAGGGAATCGGGCCGCCCCGGGCGCCCAGGACCACCAAGGTCTGCTCGGTGAGGGCCTCCCCTTCGAGCGTGCCCACGACCTCGCCGTCGGAACCCTCGGCAAGGGTCTCGAGCCGCGTCGGCGTCGCCTCCCGTGGCGAGAAGTTCAGCACCTCGAGCTCGTAGACCACGTGGACCTTGCCGTCGGTGCCCGTGACCGGGATCGGCTCCGGCGCCATCGCCGAGATCAACAGCGGAGAGACCACATCGACGTCGGTCGGGTAACCGGCGAGGATGCCGCTGGGCGTGGCCCTCGTGGTCGGCATCGTCGACGTCGACGACCCTGACTCGGTGCCCGACGACGTACAACCGGCCGCCACCACCGCAACCACCACCACCGCAATCGATCGAACCAACGTCCGCCGCCGGCATGTCATGCTTCACCTCTCGATGAGGTGACGGCCGACCCTTTCGCACACAGACGATGCGATTTCCGATCGTCCATCGGCGGAGAGTAGCCCGGCGGAACAGGGCCATCGTTCGGGCCACCCGGACGATGGAGATCGGTCGACCACGCGAACCACCCGCGGCGACGACCTCACCGGTGCGCGAGCACCCGGTGGCCATTTCCCCCGAACGACTACGGCGCCGGCGGAAAGTCGACGACGCTGCGCGAGAGGGGCAGCTGGTTCGTTCGCGGCCCGGCGTTCGGCCCCGGCGTGAACACCTCGTCGGCATCGACCGAACCGACGAAGGTGAGGTCGTCGATCTCGAAGGGGACGTTGTCACCCGAGAGCCCCACCACCGCCCGCTGCAGCTGGAAGTGGAGATGCGGGCCGCTGGAGCCGCCCGCGTTCCCCAGTCGGCCGATGACCTGGCCACGGGTGACCTCGTCACCGATCTGCACAGTGGCCGTTCCGCGGCCGAGATGGTTGTAACGGGCGTAGACCCCGTTCCCGATGTCGATGACGACGAAGTTGCCGCCGAGCTCCGCGACAGGGATGCCGGTGGCCATGACCCCGGGCGTGGCGTTGTCGGGTATGTCGGACACGACCGCCACGACGGTCCCGTCGGCGACTGCCAGCAGCTCCTCGCCGTAGGCCAGGTAGTCCTCGTTCCTCGCCGCCAAGACGTCCTCCACGCTCGTCGAGGGACCACCCGCCCTCAGGTATTTGCCGAACGGACCAGCCGTCAGGTCGACCCTCACCCAGTCGACGGCGAAGCGCTCCCCGCCGTTCAACCGGCCGGAGTACGGCAACACCAGGCGGTGTGAGGGAGAGAGGCAGCAGGCCTGGGTCGCCAACCAGCCGGTGCCGGCGAGGGGCGGCCCGATCACCACCGGCGACTGGGTGCTGGTGTTCACCTGTCCACCGATCAGGGAGACGGGCTGGCCGGGGGGCCACAAGGCCGCGATCCGTCCCTCGTACTCTGGGGTGAGCGGAGCGAACGAGGCGCTCAGCCGGTGAGTGAACGACGCGGGGACGTCGGCGACGCTGTCATACACGCCGTCGACCAGGATCAACCCCGTCCGGCCCGGGGGGATCTCCGGGTTCGGCGAGAACGACGGATCCATGACCAGGATCGTCCGCGCCGCCAGGTCCTCACCCTCGACGTCGGCCACCACCTCGCCGTCAGGACCTCCGGAGAGTGTCTCCAGCCGGGTCAACGTTGCTGCCCGAGGCGAGTAGTTCAGCACCTCGAGCTCGTAGACCACGTGGACCTTGTCATCGGTCCCCGTCACGGGGATCGGGGCCGGCGGCAACGCGGTGATCACCAACGGCGACAAGGTGTCGACATCCGTCGGATACCCGACTGGGATACCGCCCCGCGGGTCGCTGGTGGTCGGCACCGTCGACGACCCCGACTCGGTGCTCGACGAGGTGCAGCCGGCCACCACCATCGCTGCCGCCATCACCACCGCAGCCACACCAACGACGACTGCGCCCTCGGTGGATCGCAGCCCGCCCCGACGACCTGACGGCCGACTCTTTCTCACTCGGACGAGTCGACTTCTGATCTTCCATCAGCCGACGGTAGTCGTCCGCGACGCCGGCGATTCACCACGGTGTTCGCACGACGAACCTCGCCGTACTGACCGACCCCACGCCGACCAAGGGGCGCATCAGTGGTGAGGACGAAGAACGGAGTGGATCATCGGGGGGGTCTCCTGGTCCGGCTACGAGCAGCATCGATCTGGCGGCTACGGGGCGGCCGGGAACTCCACGATGGAGTACCGGAGGGGCAGCTGGTTGGTGCGGGCCCCGGCGTTCGAGCCGGAGGCGAACCCGTCGAAGCCGGCGATCGACCCCGTGAACGTGAAGGTGTCGATCTCGAACGGGACGTTGTCGCCCGACAGGATCGCCGGCGTCCTCTGCAACTGGAAGTGGAGATGGGCCTCGCTGGTGTTGCCCGAGTTCCCGAGGCGCCCGATGACCTGACCCCTGGTGACCGTGTCACCGACCGACACCGTCGGCGAGCCCGGCACCAGGTGGGTGTAGGAGGCGTAGACGCCGTCGCCGATGTCGATGATCGACGACGTTCCCGCCGTAGCTCCTCGAGCTCCAGCCCGGTCGAGCAGAACCTGGCGGTGTGGCGTCGGGCTCGTCGGACACCACCTTGACGACGGTCCCGTCGGCCACCGCCAGCAGCGGCTCGTCGTAGGCCAGGTAGTCCTCGTTGCGTCGTCGAGTCGCCACGGAACGTCGGAAGTCCCCCGGCCGCAAGGTCGGCGGACAGAGCGGCAGGGTCGAGCGTCGAGTCCCACCTGAACCAGTCGACGGCGAAGCGTTCCGCTCCGTTGATCCGGGCACCGACCGGCACCATCGCGCCGCGGTGCGGGCTGTACTCACAGCACCCGTTGAAGGCCCACCAGTCCGCACCTGCCAGCGGCGGACCGATCACCACCGGCGACTCGGTGCTGGTGGTCACCGGGCCACCGATCAGCGACACGGAATCGGGGTACGGCAGGCCCGCGTACGCCTCGTACGCAGGTGCGACCGCGCCGAACGTGGCATCCAACCGGTGGGTGAACGTCGGCGGCACGTCGTCACGGCTGTCGTACGCATCGTCGACCAGGATCAGGCCGGTCCCGCCGGCGGGGATCGGTTCACCCACAGGACCCGGGATCACGATCGTGCGTTCGGCCAGCGCGTCACCTTCGACCGTGGCCACGACCTCGCCGTCGGGTCCGCCGGCGAGGGTCTCCAGCCGGGTCAACGTGGCCACGCGGTGGCGAGAAGTTCAACACCTCGAGCTCGTAGACCACGTGAACCTTGCCGTCGGTCCCGGTCACCGGGATCGGAGCCGGCGCCAGCGCCGAGATGACCAACGAAGAGAGGCCGCCGTCCACGTCGGTCGGATACCCGACCGGGACACCGCCCGCGGATCGCTCGTGGTCGACGTCGGTGTCGATGCATCGGTGCTCGAGGACGTGCAACCGGCCGCCACCACCGCTACCGCCAACACAGCCACGCCCACAGCGGCGGTCCGCCAACCCGATGACCTGCCCGCCGGCGTTCTCGGACCCGGACGAGGCACGCACCGGGCTTCCATCGACAGAAGGTAGCCGACAATCACGGCGGCACCACCGCCCGCCGTTCGCGCCACGAAACGTGCGACGGCCGACCCACGGCGTCGACCACGGGGCGTGCCAGTACCGTCGGGAGACATGTCCGTCGCTCCCCGCATCGACCCCGGCGACCCGAGGCCCACGAACGTCCAGGATGTCGTCCGAGTCCTCATGGGAGTCGGGCTGGTCGTCGCCGGCGCCGCCCACCTGACCTGGGCCCGCTCGGCGTTCCTCGCCCAGGTACCGGGCTGGGTGCCCGTCGACGCGGACCTCGTCGTGGTCGTGTCCGGCGTGGTCGAGATCGCCCTCGGCGCCTCGCTCGCGCTCCTGGCCCGCCACCGCGTGCTGCTCGGGTGGGTGACCGCGGCGTTCTTCGTCGCCGTGTTCCCGGGGAACGTCTCCCAGTTCGTCGACGGCGACGCTGCGTTCGGTCTCGACTCCGACCTGGCCCGAGCTGTGCGGCTCGTGTTCCAGCCGGTCCTCGTGGTCATGGCCCTGTGGTCGACCGGCGCCTGGTCCGCGTGGCGAGTCCGGCACGGAGCGCACGCGTGACGACGTTCTCGACCACGAAGGCGACACCGCAGTTGACCGCGGTCGTCGCTCCAGCGGGACGAGCCGCGACAGCGGCGCAGGGTCCCCCCGGTGGGCCGACTCGCACGACTGGTCGGAGTGGCGGCGGCCGGCTGCCTCGTCCTGGCGGGGTGCGCGACGGCCACGACGACCGACGAGCGTGCATCCGCCACGTCGGCCTCCCCGTTCGCAGATCTTTCCGCCGACCGTGACGTCAGCGGCCTGGTCGAGCTCGACGACGGCCGCAGCCTGTACCTGGAGTGTGCCGGCACCGGCTCGCCGACCGTCGTGCTCATCTCCGGGACCGGCAACGCCGGCGACGTGTGGCAGGCGTCGCGACCGGCGAACGACCCCGCCGCCCCCATCACACCGAACGACGGAGCGGTCTTTCCGACCACAGCACGCTCAACGCGCGTCTGCGCCTACGACCGCCCTGACACCCAGCGGGAGGATGGCTCCGCGGGCCGCTCGTCCCCGGTCGACCAGCCGACGGCGAGCCAGGACGACGCGGCGGACCTCCACGCGCTGTTGATGGCCGCCGGTGTCCCCGGGCCCTACGTGCTCGTGGCCCACTCCTTCGGTGGGCTGATCGCCACGACGTACGCCCGCACCCACCCCGACGAGGTCGTCGGGATCGTCCTCGTGGACCCCGCCTCGCAGTTCATGGAGACGACCATGGGCCCTGCGGCCTGGGAGCAGTACGTCGCCGCGGCCTCGTCGACGAGCGATACGGGGATCGAGACCAAGGATCTCGTCGGGAGCAACGTCGCGCGTCGAGGACCTCCCGGAGCTGCCGCCGATCCCGGTGGTCGTGCTCAGCTCCGACCAACCGTGGTTCATCCTGCCCTTCGGCGCCGACGGCGCGCTGGTCGACTACTCGATGGCGTTGCTCGAGTCGCAAGCCCGCCTCGCCGCGTCGCTCGGCGCCACCCACATCACCCGGACGAACAGCGCGCACGGCATCTACCAGGAGAACGCGCCCCTGGTGAACGAGCAGATCTGCGCCGTAGTCGCGCCCGCGGCCGGCTGTTGAACCACGTCGTGCGCCCGAAGACTGCGGTGCACGCCGATTGAGAGGCTCGACGGGTGCTGGCACCGACGACCGACAACAGCCCCCCCCGAAGCGCCGGTGGCGACGCGTCTCCTCCGTCACGCCTCGATTCGGGCTTACTCACCGACCCGACGATCACGTGCCTCCGCCCGTTGGCCCGTTGCACGTCGGAGACGAACGGCAAGGCATTGTCGTCGGCAACGACGACCCCGACGCCGAAGGCGCCCGCCGACCAGGACGTCAGCGGCCTGATCGACATCGGCAACAGTCGCACGCTCTACCTGGAGAGCCGCGGGACCGGCTCACCAACCGTCATCTTCATCTCAGCGGTCCGAAAGCGGTGGCCCCCTCTCGCCCGACCGGCCGGGCACCGGACCGCATGGATGAACCCGCAACACCTTCCTCCGCGACAGCCAGGGTGGCGGCGTTCCGTGCGCCGTCTCGAACCGGAGGCACAGATGACTCGAACCCGAATCCCCATCCTTGTTCTCATCCTGGCGGCCACCGCGACGCTGTTGGCGGGCTCGGCGATCCCCGTCGAGGCCCGCGTGAACAGGAGCGAGGTCACCGTGAACGTCGCCCGACTGTCGGACCTCTCGCCCAGCACCACCGACGCCACCGACGGCGCGAAGGCTGCCGCGCTGGCCATCGCCCGTGACGGCTCGGGCACCAGCGTGCGCCTCTCCGTCTGGGGCCTCGACCCCGCGGCCGCGGGCACGACCTTCGGGGCCCACGTCCACACTGGCCCCTGCGTCGCCGGCAACGGCGCCGCCGCCGGACCTCACTACAACAGCACCGGCGGCGCCGACATCGACGACCAGACCGAGGTCTGGCTCGACTTCGAAGTCTCGCCGCACGGCCTCAGCGTCGCGACGACCAACGTCCCGTTCGTCATCCCCCCGGGTGGGGCTCACGCCGTTGTGATCCACGCATTGGCCACAGCACCGAACGGAAGCGCCGGCCCGCGACTGGCCTGCATCCCTCTCGAGTTCTAGCTGATCGACTCGACATCCTCCACACCGGCTGCACTGCGCCCACCGGGCCGAAACCCACACATCGAACCGCTCGGCCCGGTGTGCGCGACAGTCAGGCTATGGACACGGGTGCGAGGGGCCAGGCGACCGACGCCGACCTGCTCGCCTCGGTCGCCGACGGCGACCGACTCGCGTTACGGGAGCTCTACGAGCGTCACGCGCCCTGGCTCGTCGCCCGGCTCCGACGTCGGTGTGCCGACCCGACGATCGTCCACGACTCCGTGCAGGACACATTCATGGCGGTGTGGAAGGGAGCGTCGGGCTACGACGGTCGAGGCGATGTGGCGGCATGGATCTGGGGCATCGGGGTGAGGCGACTGATCGGCCAGCTCCGCAAGAGCCCCCGTCCCACCGTGCCGTTGCTCGACCGTCACGGTGACGAGGCCCTGCTGATCTCGGCCGAGGAGCAGGTGCTCATCTCGGTCGAGCACGGCGACCTGGCCGGAGCGCTCAACCAGCTCTCACCCGAGCTCCGGTCGGTCGTGCAGGCCACCGTCCTCGACGGTCTGACCGCCCGTGAGGCTTCGAAGCTGCTGGGCATCCCTGCCGGCACCGTCAAGACCCGCATGATGCGGGCCCGCATCCAACTCCGAGGTTCGCTCACATGACCTGGCACGCCACTACCGACGTGATCGAGGCCTACCTCGACGACCACCTCGACGCCGCCCGGTCCGCGTCGCTCGAGCAGCACCTGCTGGCCTGCGGCGACTGCCGACGCGCCGTTGGCCTCCGCCTCCCCGACCGACGAGCTCGACACCCTGTGGGCCGACCTGATCGACACCGTCGACCGACCTCGACTGTTGTGGGTCGAGCGGTTCCTGTGCCGGATCGGGGTGCGCGCGCACGTGGCCCGCCTGCTCGCCGCCACCCCGTCCCTGCGGCTCTCGTGGTTGGCCGGACTGGTCCTCACGCTGAGCATCGCGGTGATGTTGTCGATCGCCGCGGAGGACATTGGCAAGACGCCGGCCATCTTCCTGATCGTGACCCCACTGCTCCCGCTGCTCGGCATCGCCGCCGCCTACGGCCCGGCCCTCGACCCCGCCTTCGAGATGAGCCGCGCCACGCCATACCCCTCGGCGCGCCTGTTCCTCTACCGGTCCGTGGCCGTGCTTGTCGCCTCGATCGGGCTCAGTCTGGTCGCGTCGGCGTTCGTACCTCTCGGAGGATGGGACGCGGCTCTGTGGCTCCTGCCCGCCCTTGCCGCCACCGCCTCCACCCTCGCCCTCTCGACCTGGATGACACCCGTACGGCGCCGCCGCCCTGTCGGCCGGCGTCTGGGTCACCGCCGTGACGGCGGGCCTCGTCGCCACCCGCGCCGACCCCGGCGATGTGCTCGACCGGCTGATCGTCTTCCGTCCCGCCGGCCAGGTTGCCGCCCTCGTGGTGATGCTCGGCGGTGCCGCCGTCTTCGCGGTGCGCCTCGACCGGTTCGACGCCGCCCAGGCCCACCTGTCCGACCCCCTCGACATCGGAGCGTGACCGTGCCCGACACCAGTGCCCCACCACTCGAACCGGGTGCCCCCACCATGACGAGGATCGAGATCACCGGACTCGGCAAACGATTCGGGCACACCGTGGCCCTCGACGGCCTCTCGCTGATGCTCGAACCGGGCGTCACCGGTCTGCTCGGCCCCAACGGCGCCGGCAAGACCACCCTGCTGCGCATCCTGGCCACCGTGCTGCCCGCCGATTCCGGCCAGATCCGCTACGGCGACCGCCAGGCCGAAGGGCCTGAGGCGTTGCACGAGATCCGCTCCGAGCTCGGCTATGCACCGCAGGAACCGGGCTTCTATCCCAACTTCACGGTCTTCCAGTTCCTCGACTACCTGGCGATCCTCAAGGAGCTGACCGATCGGCGGGCTCGCCAGGACGAGGTGCGCCGGGTGATCTCCCTCGTCGGGCTCGACGAGGTCGCCGGGCGGCCCATCCGCAAGCTGTCCGGAGGGATGCGGCGACGCACCGCATTGGCGCAGGCCCTGATCGGCGACCCGACCCTGGTGGTGCTCGACGAGCCGACGGCCGGCCTCGATCCCGAACAGCGACTCCGCTTCCGTGAGCTGCTCTCGAAGCGCACCGCTCAACAGATCGTGCTGCTGTCGACGCACCAGACCGAGGACGTCACCGCACTGTGCCAACAGGTGATCGTGGTCGACCAAGGCCGCGCCCTGTTCAGCGGCACGCCAGCAGAACTGGCCTCCAGAGGTGCGGGGCACGTCTGGATCTCGGACCGACCCGAGCCGACCGCCCGACTCAGTTGGGTGGACGGGCTCGGTCGCCGTCGCCACGTCGGCGACCCACCCCCAGGAGCCGAGATCACCGAACCCACGCTCGAGGACGGCTACCTGCTGCTCGTCGGTCGCCACCCCGACCCCGACGCCGACGGCTACGGCGGCTCGAACGGGAGAACGGTCTGATGGAACTCATCGTCGTGGCTCTCGTCGTCGGGGCGATCATGCTCGTGGTGCGAGCGCGTCGACGGTCGGCCGGCGTCTCGTTCAAGCCGGCCGACTCCTTCCGGCCACCCCACGCCCTCGAAGGCTCCCCGGGCGGCTGGGCGCCGATCGTGGCCCTGGCCCGACGCGAAGGCCTACTGCTGGTGCGCCACCCCGCCTTCATCGTCGGCCTGGTCGTGCTCATGCCGCTGATGTTGCTGATCGGCGCCGACGGTGACGGCGGTGGTGCCGGTGTGATCAGCCAGGACGACGTCTCCCGAACGCTTCTGCTCGTACCCCTCGGATGGGCCGCGTCGCTGGCCGCCAACCTGTGCACACTCCGCAGTCGCCGCTACGGCACCGACGAGCTCTTCGGCGCTGCGACGTTGCCCCCCGGGTCGCGGACCGCCGCTCACCTGCTGGCGTGCCTGGCCACGCTCCCGGTCAGCGTCACCCTCGCGGCCGGGCTGGTCGTGATCCTGCGTCTCGAAGGATGGCAGGGCTGGCCCCGCGCCGAGGTGCTCCTCGTCGGACCGCTCATCGTCCTCGGCGGGGCGATGCTGGGGGTGGCCGTCGCCCGATGGCTGCCGTGGGCCGTCTTCGGTTGGATCGCGGTGGTCGCCACGTTCTTGCTGGAGGTCAACCTCGGTCAGGCCGATGCCCGGTTCCGGTGGCTCCACTTCAGCGTCAACGGGAACGACACGACCTTCGACCTGCCCGAGTTCCAGCTCGAGCGCCATGGCTGGCACCTCGTCTACCTCGTCGGCGGCATCCTGCTCGTGGCCGCCGTCGCCCTGCTCCGCTCGCCGCCGACGACCGCCCGCCTCGGACTGCTGAGCGTCGCTGTCGCGCTGGTCGCCCTCGGCGTCTACACCCAGGTGCGGCCGCCGTCGCCTGCCGAAGCCGCAGCGATCGCCGGTCGTCTCGAGCGTCCGTTGGAGACTCAGCAGTGCATCGATCGGGATGGCGTGACGTACTGCAGTTGGCCCCGCTATGCGGGATGGCGCGAGGGGTGGCAGGTGCCGGTCGAAGGTGTGGTGTCCAAGGTGCCGAGAAGCGTCGTCGAGGGCTCGGGTGGCCTGATCGTGAGTCAGCGGCCGACGTTGGACGTGCGAGCCCTCGTCGACCCCGACGTGCGGGCCATGGTCGACCCGCGGCGGGTGTTCCCCGCGAGAGCGTGGTGCACGCCGGCTTCGAATGGTCCGAGCCCACCTGGCAACACCCGGACATCGAACCGAACCGTGACTTCGAGCTGGCCTACGGCACTGCGTTGGTCGCCGTTGGCCTTCCCGACCGGCCGTGGTGGGACGAGTCGACCGCCGATCCGTCATGGGCGACACGAGCGCTTCATCGTGGCAACGGCCCCGATCGGTACGTGATGCTGATGGACGGCGCCCTCACCACATGCGATTCCTCCGGCGAGGCGCGAGCGGTGGTCGCTCTCTGGCTGGCCGGCCAGGCCACCGATCACACTCGGCGGTCACTGGCCGAACAGTCGGCAACGGCCATGGGTCCTGTTGTGGTCGACTTGTTGAAGCGGGAGAACTACGACACCACCATCCCGCCGGTGCTGCCCCAGTTCGGCACGCTCAGCACCGGCGACGACGTGCAGTCGGCCTTGCGACTGCTGGCGCTGTCCGACGATCGAGTCGCCGAGGTCGTCCGCACGCATTGGACCGAACTGGTCGAGCCGTCGACCCCCGTGAGCAGAGTCTTCGAACTGCTCGATGAGCCTGTGCCGGAATCGGCCCGCACGACCCGGACGGTGGACGGCGGCATCATCCCGCCGACCGGCCGGTGCGCCGACCTGCCCGAGCGATCGGCGGCCGCGTCGTGACGGTGGCGCACTGGCGGCGGTTCGGTCGGGTCCTCGGCCCCGCCACTCCTCACCTGATCCGATCGATGAGCTGGGCTGCCGTCCCGCTGTCGTGGTTGGTCGCCGGCGTGTTCCTGGGTGGCACACGGTTCGACCCGACGGTCGACGTGATCGTGGTGTCGATGATCGTCGCCGGAGGCGTCTCGTTCGTCGTGGCCGACGCGGCAGCCGTCACGGTGGCGTCGAGCCCGACGGCGCGATTCGATCGCCTGGCCCTGCGGCTGGCTCTGATCGCTCCAGCTGCCGCGCGCGCGTGGTGGTTCCTGCTCCGGATCGGCGCCAGCCGAGACGGCCTGTCCCTGCCCGACGGCGATGCATGGCTGCTGCTGGCCACCTTCGTGATGGTGGGACTGTCCGCCGAGATGTGGGCCGCCGGCGTCACGACCGTGGCCGGCACCGTCGGAGTACCGACCCTGCTCGCGTTCCAAGTCGTCGCGCTGCAGTTGCCGACGTGGCTCGCCGTCTACCCGGTGGACCAACACCGGTGGCGGTGGATGATCGTGCTGTGCCTGGCGGTCGCCGCGGTGAGTTCCGCGTTGCGCGACCCTGCCCGACCCGCCCGGCGGCGACGGAGCACTACCTGCGCATTCGGGCCGCTGAGGCGCCGCCCCGGGGCCAGCCGTCGCGGTCCACCGGGGTGAACGCCGGTGATGCACCGTCCAAGCGTTCAACGGGTTCGGTGGCTCACCGGGGGCCGACCTCGAAGGCCTCCAGGTCGGCCTCGGCGACCTGG
>CAVOXO010000005.1:0-138244 GCA_963700425.1 uncultured Microthrixaceae bacterium
GGACCCCGCCCGCATCCTCTACCAACAGCTCCTGTTCTCGAAGATCGTCCCCAACTGCAAGAAGCTCGGCTTGTTGGACGCGGGGGTGCCCGAGGGACAGAAGGGCTGGCTGCGTGAGCGGTTCGAGGAGATGGACGTCATCGCCTTCGAGGACCTCGCGGACACCGGAGAGGAGTACGAGGCGCTCGACGAGGTCGCCGCCGACCGGGCCGCCGCGGCCGGGGCCTGACCGCGTCGGCGGCCCGCCGCCGGACTCGTTGCGGGCTCCGGATCGATCGGGGAAGATGAACCCGTGCAGGTGCGCCACAACGCCGATGAGCACCGCTACGAGGTGGTGGCCGACGGTGAGGTCGTCGGGTTCACCGAGTACCGGGAACGGGAGGGGCGCTTCTGGTTCGTCCACACCGAGATCGACCCTTCCCAGGAGGGGAACGGAGCGGGGTCGCTGCTCGTCCGCGGCGCCATGGACGACATGGCGTCGAAGGACGCCCTCGTCGTGCCGACGTGTCCGTTCGTCGCCGCGTGGTTGAGGCGCCACCCCGACTACCAGGACCTCGTCGACACCGAGACGCTCCGTGAGTACAAGCGTCGCCGGAGCGCCTCCCACCGCCCCCAAAGCTCCGCCGCAACAGCGGAGCCCACCTAGATGGCCCGGCCGTGCGAGCACGCCCGCAGCGTCCCGCCGCTCCCGGTGGCGCCCTGGCCGCCCGAGGGGTGCGCCGAGTGCCTGGCGGCCGGCCACCGCAACTGGGTCCACCTGCGGGTGTGCCAGGCCTGTGGCCACGTGGGCTGTTGTGACAACTCCCCCGGAAAGCACGCCACCGCCCACGCCCAGCTGTCGGACCACCAGATGATCCGGTCCTACGAACCCGGGGAGAACTGGTGGTACTGCTATCTCGACGGGGTCGCCTTCAACCTCGAGGGGGCTCCCCCCGCGCCCTCCTACCGCTGAGTCGATCCGTGTCGAGCCTCGGGCGAGCTGCGACTTCGGCTGGTGAGCATCGGCGTCCCCGACGACTGCATCGAGAGCGAGAAGACCCGGCGGAAGGTCTTCACCGGGTGCTCCCTCTTCGTGGGGATGTTGGCTCCGCTGTGGGGTCTCCTCTACATCGCCTACGACGAGACCGGCCCCGGGATGATCCCGATCGGCTACTCGATCGTCACCCTCGCCAGCCTCATCGCCCTCAGCCGGTCGCCGTCGCGGTGGCGATGGTTCCGGATCAGCCAGCTCGCCCTGATGTTCGTCCTGCCGATCGTCCTCATGTTGTCCCTCGGGGGATTCGTCCCCGGCAGCGCGGTGATGATGTGGGCCGTGTTCTCGCCGGTCGGCGCCATCTGGGGCGGACGGGGCCGCGAAGCGACCGCCTGGGTCGTGGCGTTCATGGCGGCGACCGTGATCTGCGGCATCGTCGATCCCCTCTTGCGGGACTCGAACAACCTCCCCGACGCGGTCATCACCTGGTTCTTCGTCCTCAACATCGTCGCGGTCATGGGCATCGTCGTGGGGCTGTTGTCGTTCTACGTGCGGGAGCGCGACGAGCTGACCAGCGTCCTCATCCGCAACCGCGAGCTGGAGTCCGCCTACCTGGCCCAGGAGCTGAGCGTCCGACAGAGCGACAAGCTGGCGACCATCGGCAAGCTCAGCGCGGGCATGGCCCACGAGCTCAACAACCCGGCCGCCGCGGCCCAGCGGGCCACCCAACAGCTGGCCGGCGTGCTCTTCAGCGACGCCCAACTCGACGTCGAGCGCTCCGCGCTCGACCTGACCGGGGACGAGGTGGTCGCCCTCGACGGCCAGCTCGACAACCTGGCGGCGCGGGTCGAACAACCCGAGTTCCTCGATCCGCTCGAGCGCAGCGACCGGGAGCAGGCCGTCGGTGAGCTCCTCGAGTCCCGGAAGATCTCCCACCCCTGGGACCTCGCGGCCCCCCTCGTCAGCCTCGGCCTCGGGGTCCCCGAGCTGGAGGCCCTGGCGGCGCGGATCCGGCCCGACCGTTTGGAGGCGGTCCTCACCTTCCTCGCCCTGCGCTACAACCGACAGAGCCTCATCGCAGGGCTCGACGAGAGCATGGACCGCATCATCGGCCTGGTCGGCGCGCTCAAGACCTACACCTACCTCGACACCGCCCCCCGCCAACCCATCGACATCCACGAAGGGCTCGAGAGCACCCTCGTCATGTTGCACCACCGCCTCAAGTCGGGCATCGAGGTCGAGCGGTCCTACGCCGACAACGTGCCCGAGATCGAGGCCCACGGCAGCGAGCTCAACCAGGTGTGGACCAACATCGTGGACAACGCCATCGACGCCATGGGCGGCGAAGGCGTCATCGCCATCTCCACGTCCGTCGACGGCGACCACGTGTCGGTCGAGATCGCCGACGACGGACCCGGGGTCCCCGACGAGGTCATCGACCACATCTTCGATCCGTTCGTGACCTCCAAGCCCCAGGGGCGGGGAACGGGGCTGGGTCTCAACATCGTCCACAACATCGTCACCCAGAAGCACGGGGGATCCATCAGCGTGTCCTCCTCCGACGCCGGGGCGACATTCCGGGTCGAGCTCCCGCTGGTGATGCCGCGGCCGACCCCCGACGGCGCCGACGCGGCCGGCGCGGTCGCCGACGCCGTGCCCGAGACCGCGGGGAGCTGAACCGTGGCCAAGCCGGTCATCCTCACCCTCGACGACGAGCTCCAGGTCTCCGATGCGGTCGGCCGCGACCTCCGCAGCCACTTCGGCGGGGACTACCGGATCGTCACGTCCACGTCGCCCACCGAGGCACTCGACACCCTCCGGCGCCTCAAGGGGCGCGGCGACGAGGTGTCGCTGCTGTTGATCGACCAACGGATGCCCGAGATGGAGGGCACCGAGTTCCTCCTCGAGGCCATGAAGATCTTCCCCGACGCCCGTCGGGTCCTCCTGACCGCCTACGCGGACACCTCCGCGGCCATCACCGCCATCAACGAGATCCATCTCGACCACTATCTGATGAAGCCGTGGGGGCCGCCGGAGGAGAACCTGTACCCGGTGCTCGACGAGCTCCTCGACGAGTGGACGACCTCGGTCGACCACCCCTACGACGGCATCCGCGTCGCCGGGACGTTGTGGTCGGCGACCTCGCATGACGTCAAGGACTTCCTCGCCCGGTCCCAGATCCCCTACCAGTGGCTCGACATCGAGCGGAGCTCCGAGGCGCGGGAGTCGGTGGAGGCGCTGGCCGGCGACCGGCCGCGGCTGCCCGTCGTCTTCTTCCCCGACGGGACGAACCTTGTCGAGCCGAGCATCGCCGAGGTCGCCGAGAAGGTCGGGCACCGGACCCAGGCATCCCGGCCGTTCTACGACCTCGTCATCGTGGGCGCCGGTCCCGCCGGGCTCGGCGCCGCCGTCTACGGCGCCAGCGAGGGCCTGCGGACCCTCCTCATCGACAAGGACACCACTGGCGGCCAAGCCGGCACGAGCTCCCGCATCGAGAACTACCTCGGGTTCCCCCAGGGCATCAGCGGGGTCGACCTGGCCCGACGCGCGCGACCATCCAGGCCCAACGGCTCGGCGCCGAGATCCTCACCGCCCAGGCCGTGGTCGGCGTCGACGTCGCCGATCCCTACCGGATCGTCACGCTGGCCGACGGACGCACCGTGAGCTGCCACGCCCTGGCCATCGCCACGGGGGTGTCGGTGCGGACCCTCGACGTCCCCGGCGTCGCCGAGCGCACCGGAGCCGGCGTGTACTACGGCGCGGCGATGACCGAGGCGGCCAACTACCGCGGCGAACACGTCGTCGTCGTCGGAGGTGCGAACAGCGCGGGACAGGCGGCCATGTACTTCTCCCGGTTCGCCCGGAGGGTCACGATGCTGGTGCGCGGCGAGTGCCTCGACACGGCCATGTCGCACTACCTCGTCGACCAGATCGACTCCACCCCCAACATCGACGTGCGCACCCGCAGCACCGTGACGGCGGTGCGGGGCAACGACGGGGTCGAGGAGATCGACGTGGCAGACGCCACCACCGGCGAGACCGAGGCGATGGCCGCGGCCGCCGATGTTCCTCTTCATCGGGGCGACGCCCCACACCGGGTTCCTCGGCGACGTCGTGGCCACGAACCCCGCCGGCTTCATCCTCACCGGCCCGGACCTGCTGCGCGACGGGCGCCCGCCGGCCGGTTGGCCGCTGAAACGGGATGCCTACACTCTCGAGACCAGCGTGCCGGGGATCTTCGCCGTGGGCGACGTCCGCGAAGGGGTCGTCCGCCGGGTGGCCTCGGCGGTGAGCCAGGGCGCCACGGCCGTCAACCTGGTACACCAGTACCTCAGGTCGGTCTGAGGCTTCTTCGGATGTCACGGGGGAGCCGGGTTGACGGTGGCGGGCAGCGCCGACTCCCGCCCGAATCCCGCAAGGAGGAGTTGTGATCGTCGACCAGCGGCCACGAGCGGAGGGTGCCATCGCGCGGGGTGATCTGGAGATCGGCTTTCAGGTGTTCGGTGACCACTCCCGGGCGCTCCTGCTCCTGCCGACCTGGTCGCTGATCCATTCGGACTTCTGGCGCCATCAGGTCCGGCATTTCGCCGAGAGGTACACGGTGGTCGTTTTCGACGGGGTGGGCAACGGCACCTCGAGCCGGTCGACGAATCCCGAGGACTACCACGACCGCCTCTTCGCCGAGGATGCACTGGCCGTGCTCGACGACGCCGGCATCGACGAGGCCGTGGCGCTTTCAGTGTCGGCGGGAGCGGGATGGAACCTCGTGCTGGCCGCAGAGCACCCCGACCGCATCCCCGCGGCCGTCTTCATCGGCTCGGCGCTCCGCGTCGGACCGACGGCTGCGCATCGGGTCGCCTCGCTCGAGGCCTTCGACCGCAAGCTGGACAGCCACGAAGGATGGTTCCGCTTCAACCGCCACTACTGGTCACAGGACTGGCCCGACTTCCTCCAGTTCTTCTTCAGCCAGTGCTTCACCGAGCCCGATTCCGCCACGCAGATCGACCACTTCGTCCAGATGGGCCTGCAGACCACCTCTGAGGTCATCGCCTCTACCACCGATGCGCCGGGCCTCGGCGCGGACGAGACCGCGGCCCTGGCCCGGAGCACCAGCATCCCCCTGCTGGTGCTCCACGGGACCGACGATGCCATCAGCGACGTCGGCACCGGTCGGGAGTTGGCCCGCCTCACCGGCGGCGAGTACGTCGAGCGCCCGGGGGAGGGACACGAGCCACAGTCCCGCAACCCCGACGCGACGAACAGGATCATCGACCGCTTCCTCGACCGTCACCACCCGCCGACGCCCTGACCTCAGACGGTTTCGAGGTACTTGTGGATGAGGCTCACGGCGACCGCGCCCTGACCGGCGGCGGAGGCCACCCGGCTGATCACCCCGTGGCGCACGTCACCGGCCGCGAAGATCCCCGGCACGCTCGTCTCCAACAGGAACGGGTCACGCGACGGCGTCCAGCCACGGGGGCGGCGCCCGTCGCCGATGAGGTCCTGGCCGGTGTAGACGAATCCGGCGTCGTCGAGTTCGACGATGCCGGCGACGATGTCGGAATGTGGTTCGGCCCCGATGAAGATGAAGATCGCGTCGGCCGGGACGACCTCGCAGGCTCCCGGTGAGGTTGTTCTCGAGCGTGATGGACTCGAGGTGGTCGGTGCCGTCCACCGCGACCACCTCGCTGTTCACCAGCACCGAGATGTTCTCCGTCGCCCTCGATCTGATCGACGAGGTACTGGGACAGGCCCTTGTTCAGTCGAGTCCCCCCGGATCACCACCGTGACCTCGGCGGCGTAGCGCGCGAGGAACATCGCGCCCTGCCCCGCCGAGTTGGCGCCGCCGATCACGAAGACCTTCTTGTCGCGGTAGTTCGCCGCTTCGGACGTCGCCGCCCCGTAGTACACCGAGGCACCGACCAGCGGTTCGATCCCGGGCACGTCGAGCTTGCGCAGCCTGCACCCCGGTGGAGACCAGCACGGCGTGCGAGCTCAACTCGGTGCCGTCGTCGAGGGTGACGATGCGATAGGGGTCCTCGACCCGCAGCCCGGTGACCTCGCGGGCGGTGAGGATCTCGGCGCCGAGACGCTGCGCCTGGGTCGTGGCCCGCCGGGTCAGATCGGCGCCGCTGATCCCCTGGGGGAAACCGAGGTAGTTCTCGATCCGGGCGCTGGTCCCCGCCTGGCCGCCGGCCGCTCCCGCTTCGATCACCACCGTGCGAAGCCCCTCCGACGCCCCGTAGACGGCGGCGGCCAGACCCGCCGGGCCGGCGCCGATGATGACCAGGTCGTAGAACGGATTCGTCGCCCTCGTCGACATGCCCACCTTCTCGGCCAGCTCCCCGATGTCGGGGTCCACCAGGGCGGTCCCATCGGGAAAGAACACCGTCGGGAGCCGGGGTGGGCCCTCGGCGGTCGACTCCACCAGCGTCCGGGCCTCGGCGTCCTTCTCGATGTCGAGCCACTGGTAGGGAACCTGGCTGCGGGCCAGGAAGTCCTTGACGTCGTGCGAGCTCGCCGACCACTGCGTGCCCGCCACCCGGATCCCGTCGTAGGGAGCCGGAACCGCGGCCCGCCAGTCGTCGAGCAGATCGTCGAGCACCGGAAACAGACGCTCCTCGGGCGGGATCCCACGGCTTCATGAGGTAGTGGTCGAGGCCGATGAAGTTGATGCTGGAGATGGCCGCGTCGGTGTCCGCATACGCGGTCAGCAGCACCCTCTTGGCGTCCGGATAGAGCTTGATGCGCCTCCTCGAGGAATTCGACGCCCGGTCATCGAGGGCATCCGCTGATCGACGAGGAACAGGGCGATGGGATCGCCGCGGACGCCGAACGCCTGCACGACCTCGAGGGCCTCGGCGCCCGAGGCCGCCTTGACGATCCGGTACTCGCTCTGGAAGTGCGACATGCAGATCACGGGCGACGGCGTTGAGCACGTGCGGCTCGTCGTCGACGGTCATGATGACCGGCTTGGCCGTCTTCTCGTTCTCGAGCTGGTCGCGTCATCACTCGCTCGGCCTGAAGTCGATCGGCAGACGAATCGAGAAGCACGTGCGACCCGGCTCCGACGACACCGACATCCGGCCCTGGTGCTTCTGGACGATCAGCGTTCCGGCTGATGCCCAGCCCCAGTCCCGTGCCCTCTCCGGGTCCCTTGGTCGTGAAGAACGGATCGAAGATCTTCGACAGGTTGCTCCGGGGCGATGCCGGGACCGTCGTCCTCGATCTCGACGACCACCCATCCGTCCTCGCGGGCGCGTCCGCACCGTCAGCGTGCCCTCTCCTCCCATCGCGTCGATGGCGTTGTCGATGATGTTGGTCCACACCTGGTTCAGCTCGCCGGCATAAGCCTCGATGACCGGCACGTCATCGGCGTACTCCCGGACGACGGTCACGCCGCTCTTGAGCTTGTTGTGGAGGATGATCAAGGTGTTGTCGAGACCCTCGCGGACGTCGACCGACTGGACCGGCGCCTGGTCCATGAAGGTGTAGGTCTTGAGCGCCTTGACGAGCTCGACGATGCGGCCCGTGCCGAGGCCGATCTCCGAGACCAGGCTGTGCATCGTGTAGGTGAAGCACAGCCAGTCGACGACCACCCCGAGCTGGGAACCGGGGAACAGCGCGGCGAGCTCCTCCAACTCGCGACCGGAGTACCCGATGCTGACGAGCCCGGCCACGATCTCACCGGAGACCTCCATGTCCCTCTCGTCGAACCAGCGCTCGAGGTCACCCTCCCGGTCGCTGCGGGTGAGAGCGTCGAGGGGCGCGGGGTTCTGGCCACGCTCGCGTGCCAGGTCGCCGAGCGCCACGACGGCGTCGAGCTGCGATGCGGCCCAACTCGAGCTCGGACATCGCCAGCTGAACCCGCTGCGACCCGGCGAACGTGGCCTCCAGCTGCGCGGCACCCCGCTGAGCCGCCGCGGCCGGGTTGTTCAGCTCGTGGGCCATCCCGGCGCTGAGCTTGCCGAGCGAGGCCATCTTCTCCTGGATGATGAGCTGGTTGTTCATCTCGTTGAGCTGGTTCAACGTGTCCTCGAGCGCGTCGTTCTTCTCCTTCAGCTCCTCGGTCCTGTCGCGCAGGGTCTGCTCGCTGCGACGCAGCGCCTCCTCGGCCTCCTTGCGCTCGCCGATGTCGCGGATGATGCCGGTGTAGTAGCGCTCGTCGCGGACCGTCCAGGTGGACAACGAGAGCTCGATCGGCACCTCCTCGCCGGCCTTCGTGCACGCCGCCAACTCGACGGTGGTCCCGATGACGTGGCCCTCGCCGGTCCTGGTGAAGCGGGCCATGCCCTCGCGATGGGCGTCGTGGAAGCGCTCCGGGATGATCAGCTCGAGCCGCTCGCCGATCGCATCTGATTCGGTGTATCCGAGGATGGCCGTCGCCGCCTTGTTCCAGCTGATGATCTCCCCGGTGGCGTCGGCGGAGATGATGGCGTCGATCGCCGACTCGGTGACCGATCGGAACTTCTGCTCGGCCTGCTTCCTCTCGCTGATGTCGCGGATGATGCCGGTGTAGTAGCGCTTGTCGTCGAGGAACCAGGTGGCCAACGACAGCTCGACGGGGAACTCGAATCCGTCCTTGCGGATCGCGGCGATCTCGACCGTCGAGCCGATGACGTGGGACGGCCCACCCGAGCTGACCCGCTGGATGCCCTCGCGATGGGCATCACGGAAACGCTCGGGCACGATCAGCTCGATCGGACGTCCGATGACCTCGGCCTCGGTGAACCCGAACAGGGCGGTCGCCGCGCTGTTCCACGAGCGGATCCTCCCCTCGGCGTCGCCCGAGATGATGGCGTCGATCGCGGATTCCATGACCGAGCGGAACTCCGCCTCGGATTCCCGCAGCGCCGACGCACCTTCGACACGGTCACCTGACGCTCGATGCGGGCCAGGACCTCGCGGGCGTCGATCGGCTTGACGATCAGGTCGTCGGCCGCCTCGAGCCCCCGGACGCCGGTCTCGGCGTCGTCGAGGGTGGTCATGAAGATGACCGGCACGTCCCGCGTCGGCTCGCGATGACGCAACTCGGCGAGGAGGTCGAAGGGGTTCGTGTCGCGGAGATGGGCGTCGAGGAGCACGAGGTTCGGTTCCGCCCCGGCGATCCGCTCGGCGACCCCGTCGCCGCTGGCGCCCCGCTCGACGTCGTAGCCGTCCTTCTCCAGCAGCTCGGACAACCCCTCCGCCACTGCGGCGTCCTGATCGATGACGAAGACGAGACCACGGTCGGACAACGGCGACCCCCCCTGGCGATGCTCGCTCCGATGCGTCGACGGGAGTGTACCGCGCTCCCCTCTTCGTCGAGTCGACGATCGCGCCCTCACCAGATGGCCGGACGATCTGGGCCGGGGTCGTCGTCGTGGGGTCGGGACTCCCGCCAGTGTTCGGCACCCTCGCTGACGGCGACGCCGGCGACGAGAAGCGCGGCGCCTGCGTCGGCCCACCACCAGCCGCGCCAGGCGTTGAGCACGAGTGCGAGGAGGATGCCCGCGCTCAGACAGCCGTCGAGGAAGGTCATGGCCGCCTCGGCCCCGGGGGTCTCACTGCCGAGTCGCCGGGCGGTCACCTGCTTGAGCCGGGCCAGGCCGAACATGACGAGAGCCGTCAGCGCCAGATAGGCGATGGCGATCGGCGACTCGTCGGGGCGGTCGCCCACGACGAGACCCCTGATGCTGGCGACCACCAGGAACGCGGCGAGGGCCCAGAACGCCACGGCGATGAGGCGGAGTGAGCGGTGGATCCGGCGGTCGTGGGGGTCGTGACGATCATCGCGAAGGTTGGCGATGACCACGGTGGAGGCGAAGATCTCGATGACCGAGTCGAGTCCGAACGCGACCAGCGCCAACGAGCCGGCCTGCACCCCGAGCGAGACCGTGACCACGACCTCCATCGCGTTCCACGCGTTGGTGGCCCACTCCAGGCGGATGCCGCGCCGTCGCAACCGCTCCTGGGTGTCGCGCGCCGTCGAGTCGACCATCGCGCCGCTGCGGTACTCCTCGACGATCGGGCCGCCGCCGCCGGGGCCTGAGCCCGGCTCAGCCTTGCGGGAGACCGGCCCGGGCCTCGGCCCGGGACTTGATGCCCATCAACATGGCCCGGGTCATCACGAAGCTCACCAGGCCGACCGGCTCCATGACGATCCCCATGGCGACGTTGCCGAAGCCCACCCGCTCGCGCACCACCAGGCGCGTGCCGCCCGACGGTGCGGGTCGCAGCGCGAAGGTCCAGAGGAACTCCCAGCCGAACTTCTGGTCGCGGCGGATCGGCCGTTGCGTCTTCACGTCGGCCACCTGCAGCACCAGGGCGTCGTCGGGTCGCAGATCGGCCACCACCCAGCCGCCGGAGCGGTCCCGGCTGGCCGCGACGATGTCGCCGATCTGCAGATCCTGCCACTCCTCGACGATCTCCTCCGCGCTGTGGATCTCCAAGCCGAAGAGGTTCTCCAGCCAGTCGTAGCTGTAGAAGCCACCCCGATCGGCACCGAGCTGCACGATCCACGGCCACACCTCGCCCGGGGTGGCGTCGATGGTGATCGCCCGGGTGATCTGCTCGGCCGGCTCGGCGACCAGGTCGTCGCCCGGCAGCGCCATCGACAGCTCCTCGTCGGTCGCTCCCCAGCTCTCGTGCCAGGGCCTGAGCCAGCGGCGGTAGGCGAACAGCACGGCGGCGAACCCGGCAAGAGCGGTGACGACACGACGGAACATGTCGACAGGATAGGAACCGACGGGAAGCCCCCGGTCCTGGTGCCCCGGCATCGGGCCCACGCCGGCTGCAACACTGAGGCGATGGCCGGCAGTCCGGACTGGTTCGAGATCACCCGCCGCAACGCCCGGTCGGTCCAGACCACGATCGGGTGGATCTTCTGGGACCCGGGGGCGACGGCGCGCTACGTCGACCTCGGCCTTCCCGAGGCGTTCGCCGAGCCGCTGGGCTACATCGCGGCCCGCTGCGCACCGCTGGCCGGTGCGGGGCCCGACGCGGTGACCGCCGCCTTCGGTTCCATCAGCGGCTCGGGGATCCGGGCCGCCTTCGACGTGTTGGGCCACGACGTCGACCGGTTCGAGGCATGCCGTCGGGCACGGGACGAGGCCGTCGTCGACGGTCTGACGACCTACGCGCCCGACATCGTCGACCCGCTCACCGAGCTCGGGCCGGGCCTCTGGTCGGTGGTCGAACGCCTCCCCATTCTCGGACGGGTGTTCATGGCCGCCCATCTCGCGCTGCCCCGTCCCGACGATCCGCTGCTGTCGGGATGGCACGCCGTGAACTGCCTCCGCGAATGGAGAGGCGACACCCACTGGGCACTCGTCGTCGCCGCCGGGTTGACCCACCCCGAGGCGTCCATACTGCACAACGCGCACATGGACTACGAGAACGACTGGATGCCGACCTCCCGCGGCGCCACTCCCGACGAGATCGAGGCCGGGTGGACGGCCCTCGCCGACAAGGGCCTCGCCGAGATCACCGGCGACGCCCGTCGGGTGCTGCCCGCAGGTCGAGCGTTGCGCCGGGATATCGAGGACGACACCGATCGCCTCACCACGCTGCCCTGGGAGCTGCTGGGCGAGGAACGATCCCGCTGGTTCGCCGATGCCTTCGAACCGCCGTGTGAGGCGCTCCTGGCGCGGGTCGACGAGACCGCCGGGCCGAACTACCAGCCCGCGTCGCGCCGGCGCGACTGATCGACACCGCCACGGTCGACCCGTAGGCTCGGGGGCAACCGATCGCGCTCACCGCCGGAGGTCTGCCGATGGCACCGCGCTCGCTGGAGACCGATTACCTCGTCGTGGGTGCGGGTGCGATGGGGATGGCGTTCACCGACGCACTCATCGACCACGCGGACGTCCACGTCACCCTGGTCGACCGTCGCCACACGGCCGGCGGTCACTGGCAGGACGCCTATCCCTTCGTCCGGCTGCACCAGGCATCGCAGTTCTATGGGGTCGCCTCGACCGTTCTCGGAACGGGTGCCACCCAGGACGACGGTCCCGAGGCCGGGCTCGGGGAGCGGGCACGGCGATCGGAGATACAGCAGTACTTCGACGACCTCCTGTTCCGCCGGTTCGTCGGATCGGGGCAGGTGACCTTCCTCGGCGGCCACGACTACCACCACGACGACGGCGAGCACCTGGCCACCTCCCTGGTGTCGGGCGACGCCACGCGCGTCGCGGTGCGGCGTCGCGTCGTCGACGCCACCTATCTCGCACCGACCATCCCCGCCACCACTCCCCCACCGTTCGGCGTGACCGACGGCGCCCGGGTGGTCGCCGTGAACGCGCTGGCCGGCCTGGTCGACGCTCCCGGCGCCTACGTGATCGTGGGATCGGGCAAGACCGCCACCGACGCCATCGTGTGGTTGCTCACCAACGGCGTGGCCCCCGACCGGATCACCTGGGTGCGACCCCGGGAGCCCTGGATGCTCAACCGGGCGGTCGTCCAACCCGACCCCACCGTGGCGTTCGGGATGGTGGCCGACACCATGGCCGCGGCGGCCGCCGCCGAGTCGCTCGACGACCTGTTCCTGCGCCTCGAGTCCGCCGGGGTGATGCTGCGGATCGACACGTCCCTCACGCCCACCATGGCCAAGACCCCGACCCTCGCCACCTGGGAGCTCGACCTGTTGCGCAGCGTCGAGCACGTCATCCGCCTCGGCCACGTCCGCCAGGTGGGCGCCCACGAGATGGTGTTCGACGACGGCGTCGTGGAGCTTCCCGCGGAGTCGCTGGTCGTGCACTGCGCGGCATCGGGGCTCCGGTACCCGCCGCTGGTCCCCATCTGGGGGACCGACCGGATCCGCATCCAGATGATCCGCGCCGGCTTCCCCTGCTTCTGCGCCGCGCTCACCGGCTACGTGGAGGCGACCCGCGACGACGACGTCGAACGGAACCACCTGTGCCCGCCGAACAACCTGCCCGACGCCCCTGCCGACTGGGCGCGGATGCAGGTGCGGGGAACCCGTGCCGCCCGGACCTACGGAGCGGAACCCGACATCGCCGAGTGGGCCAACGCGTGCGCGCTCAACCCCTCCCGGGTGCAGCCCTCCCAGCGCGACGACCCCGCCGTGGTGGCCGCCACCGCTCGGCTGGCCGACGTGGCGGACGCGGGGCTGGCGCGCCTCGCCGAGCTCGGTGGCATGACCGGGCTCAACTGACCGGGCTCAACTGACGGGGCTCAACTGACGGGGCTCAACTGACGGGGCTCAACTGACCGAGGGTGCCTGACCGGGCTCGCCTGACCGGGCGCCACGGAACCGGGGCGGCCTCGCTCAACGCCGAGGCCGACGCCCTGTTCCGCCGCTACACCTCCGACCACGAAGAGACCAGCGGCGAACTCGAGAAGCCGCCCCGGGCCCAACTGCTCGCCGAAGCCCTCGTGTCACTGTGCCGCAAAGGCACAGCGGTCGACGTCGACGCCCCCGCCCCCTGGTGCGACGCCCACCACCTCCACCGATGGGAGGACGGCGGCTCGACCGATCTGTCGAACCTCGTGGATCGTTGGTACCACCCCTCCCCGGGGGATTGGTGTGATTCGCGCAAGCAGGTGTCAGCCCTCGTGCCGCCGGTCGCCCTCTGTGATGGACCGAGGGCGTTCGTGTCGGTGGGGCGAGTGCGACCCTCGACCCTCGACACCGGGCAGTGGTCTGACCTCTCGGCTGCGGGGTGACGGCGCCTTGGGACAGTTTCACTCGGTCGATCGCGGGAAGCCATGGGGCCAGATGTCGACGGCGTACACGACAAGTGCGCCAGGCCGCGGATCGAGCTCGTCTGGAGTCGCGAAGAGGTGGAACGCGCCGACCGTGATGCCTTCAACAGTCAAGCGGCGACCACCGCCGTGTCTCGGCAACGACTCCCAGACGCTGTCGCGGGAGAGCAGCGCAAGCGCCGCGGCCAGATCGTGACGCCAGAAGAGGTCCGCCTTCTCAGCGTCGAGTTGGTTCGCGATGTCGTCATCGACCGTCGCGCCCACCCGAACCGGGCGACTCACCTACCCAGGGTTTGCCGGCGGCGCTGTTCGAGGTCGTCGACGGGGACCCGGTTGATGGTCTCGCCCGAGAGGCTGGAATCGGGGACGACCCGCAACCGGTCGGCCAGGCGCTCGACGTCTTCGATGCTTGGGGATGCTGGCAGGAGGTTGCCCAGTCGATCGCTGGCCTCGTGCGTCGTGGGCTTCGCCATGTCGACCAAGGTAGTGGACGTCACCGACATCGGGTGCCGACCACGACACCACGACGACCGACACGCCCTGCGGGCTGCGAGCGGACAGCCCACCCTGTCCCCCGGCACAGCTGATCGTCCAACCTCGTTCTCCTGTGCCGGCGCCACCACGGCGTCGTGCACCGCTCCGGATGGTCGTGGCTCCTCGACCCCGACGACCGACGGGTCCGCTGGATCACACCGTCGGGTACGGCGATGACGAGCCAACGCCACCGACGACCACCCGGCGACACGCCACTAACGACGAGCGTCGTCGGGATCCGCTCCGGGTAGCCGGGTCACGGTGGTTCCCGCGAATCCACCGTCGTCGCGCCACCGGTGCAGGTGGGAGGCGTAGCGCATGAGGTTGCCGGGATGGACCACGTTGCGGGCCGTGGCGATGGTGCGGACGCCCTCGCTGTTGCCGTAGCTGGGGGTGCACGCCGCCGCGTACCGGCCGAAGCCCTTGCCCGCCTCCCACAGGGTGGCCAGCCACGCCTCCTCGGCCTCGACGGTCGCCTCGATGCGCTCGATGTCCTGCTCCGTCGGCGGTGGCCACGATCCAGGCCAGGTGGTCGGTCAGCTCGCTGAGGTAGTGGTGGAAGTTCAACCCGAACCCGGCCTGGATGAAGTGACAGACCAACAGGTTCGGGAACCCGTGGGTGAGCACGCCGTGCAGCGTGTGGGCGCCGTCGGCCCACCGTTCGCTGAGGCGCACGCCGTCTCGTCCCACCGGATCGAAGCCCAGACGGCTGACCAGGCCGGTGGTCACCTCGAAGCCCGACGCGTAGACCAGCAGGTCGAGCTCGTAGGTCTGCCGTCCACCACCGGCCCCTCGGCGGTGACCTGCTGCACCCCCCGCCCGTCGGTGTCGACCAGGTGCACGTTCGGCTCGTTGAAGGCCTGGAGGTACTCGTCGTGGAAGCAGATCCGCTTGCAGTGCTTGCCGTACCAGGGCTTGAGCGCCTCGGCGGTGGCGGGGTCGTCGACCACCTCGTCGATGCGGGCCCGCATCGACTCCATGGTCTCGAAGTCGGATCGTTCGAGGCGGGCGGCCTCCTCGGGGGTGGCCGCCTCGGTCTGGGTGTCCTCCCACAGCACCTCGGTCCAGCCGTCGCCCACCAGGTCGCGCTCGGGCTGCTCGCCGGTGACCGCGTCGGTGAAGTTCAGCATGCGCTCGCGCTGCCAGCCCGGCTCCTGGGTGTCGAACCACTCGGGATCGATGGGGGCGTTGGCCCGCACCCCCACCGCGGAGGGGGTGCGCTGGAAGACGTAGACCTCCTTGGCGGCGCGGGCCAGCTGCGGGACCAGCTGGATCGACGTGGCGCCGGTGCCGATGATGCCGACCCGCTTGTCGGCCAGGCGGTCCATCGGCTCGGTGGGGCTGCCGCCGGTGTAGTCGTAGTCCCAGCGCGCCGTGTGGAACGACCGACCGGCGAAGTCCCCGATGCCCTCGATGGCCGGCAGCTTGGCCTTGTGCAGGATCCCGCCGGCGGTGATGAGGAACCGTGCCGACAGCTGGTCGCCGCGGGTGGTGACGACCCGCCAGCGGCGACGCCGCCTCGTCCCACGTCGGCGGTGTCGATCTCGGTCTGGAACAGGGCGTGGGGGTACAGCTCGAAGTGGCGGCCGATGCGCTGGCAGTGCTCGAAGATCTCGGTCGCCGACGCGTAGCGCATGGTCGGGCGGTAGCCGGTCTCCTCCAGCAGCGGCATGTAGATGAGCGACTCCACGTCGCACATGCAGCCCGGGTAGCGGTTCCAGTACCAGGTGCCCCCGAAGTCGCCCCCCTTCTCCACGATGCGGAAGCTGTCGATGCCCCGTTCGCAGCAGGTTGACCGCGGTGAGCATCCCGGCGAACCCGCCGCCCACGATGACCGCCTGGACCTCCTCGACCACCGGGTCGCGGCTGAAGCCGGGCTCCACCCACGGGTCGCGGTCGAAGTCCTCGTACTCGTCGGCGAGCTGGGAGTACTGCGCCAGCCCGTCGCGAGCGGATCCGTTTCTCCCGTTCGGCCCGGTAGCGCTCGTGCGCCTCGGAGAGTTGACTGTCGGGGGATTCGTGTCGGTGTCCATCGGCAGGCTCGTCCTCGGGCGGCCATTCTGTCGGCCCGAACAGCCTCCCCCGAACACGGGAGGCACCGGTGCGGTCGGGACCCGGTCATGACCCGCTCGGGACGCGCTCGTGGCCCCGGGCGTTTCCCCGGGGCCACGGCTGCGTTCGGAGTGCTACCTCTCGATGGTGAGGGTCCCGGTGGACGCCTTGGAGAACGTGCCGGCGTTGAGGTCGACGTGGGTCTCGCCCGTCCCCGATCCGGTGGCACCACTGAACCGTCCGGTCCCGCCGATCACCGTCCACTGGTCGGAGCCGAGGTAGACCCCGGGGGCGACCGGGGTCGCCACCTGAGTGCACAGCAGCGTGAGGGTGTCACCGTTCGCCGCGGTCAGGGTCTCGGTGAGGACGTCGGTGATCACTCCGGTCTCGGGGTCCACGCTGGTGACCTGCACGTCTCCCTGGTAGGAGACCTGGCCGAGGTGGATCGCCTTGCCCGAGCCGGCGAGGGCGAAGCTGGTCTCGCCGGTCGCCGCGACCGTGCCCTCGGTGGAGGCCGAGAAGGGCGTGGTCGGCGACGCGGCCGACGCCGGGTTCACCGCCAACCCGCTCACCGCAACCGTGAGGAGGGCCAGCGGCACCAGCAACCTCCAACGGATCCTCGCTCCCGTCACGTCCGAATTCGATGTCGTGCTCATGGTTTTCTCCTCTGGTCGTGCCCCGTCATCGGGGATACTGTCGACCGTACGGACGGCCCGTCCCCACGACATCGGGAGGACTCCCCATTTCCGAGTCATCGCTCCGCCTCGGCGAACTGGTCGCCACCCTCGCCCTGGCGCAGGACAACGCCTTCGGCCAGCCGCTGGAGTCCCAACTGCGCTCGTGCCTGCTCGCCGACTTCCTGTGCAACGAGGCCGGCTTCGACCGGGAGCTGCGCGACACCGTCTACTGGCTGGCGCTGCTGCGCTACGTCGGATGCACCGGCCACGCGCACGAGGTCGCCACCGTCTTCGGCGACGAGATCGCCATCCGCGCCCAGACCCTGGTCCACGACGCGGCCAACCCGGCCGAGGTCATGCGCGACGTGATCGCCTTCGCCACCGCCGGACGCGACCCCGAGGAGAGCGAGGAGATCGTCCGGACCATCCAGGAGGGGGTGCAGGCGTGGGCGGTCAACAACTTCGCCTCGGGGTGCGAGGTCGGCGACATGTTGGCCCACCGACTCGGATTCGGCGACGACGTCCGACACGATCTGGCGTTCACCTTCGAGCGGTGGAACGGCAACGGATACCCCAACGGCTCGCAGGGCGAGGAGATCCCCCTGGCGATGCGGGTGGTGCACCTCACCCACGACATGGAAGCGATCGGCCGGCTGTTCTCGCCCGCCGACGCGGTCGACGCCGCCCGGGACCGTGGTGGCCGCACCTACGACCCCGAACTCGCCCTCCTCTTCGCCACTCACGGAGACACCTGGTTCGACCGGCTGGCGAAGTTGGAGCCGTGGGACGCGGTGCTGGACCTGGAACCGGAGCCGCATCGACGCGTGGCCGGTCAGGCGCTCGACGACGCCCTCGAGGTGATCGCCGACTTCATCGACCTCAAGTCGCCCTTCATGTCGGGCCACAGCCGCCGATGCGCCGAGCTCGCCGCCGAGGCGACCCGCGTGATGGGATTCCCCGACGAACAGGTCACGACCTGCCGGCGAGCCGCCCTGGTCCACGACGTCGGCACGACCGCCGTGCCGAACTCCATCTGGGACAAGCCCGCACCACTCACCAGGGCCGAACGCGACCGGGTCGAGCTCCATCCGATGCTCACCGAGCAGATGCTGCGACGATCGCCGGCACTCGCCGCCCTCAACGGCGTGGCCGCCGCCCACCACGAGAAGGCCGACGGGTCGGGCTACCACAAGTGCCTACCGGCCGAGGGCGTGGACCCGTGCGCGGCGGTGCTGGCCGCCACCGACATCTACGTGGGGCTCACCAGCGATCGCGCCGATCGTCCCGCGCTCTCCGATGCGGCTGCGGCCGCGGAGCTGCGCCAGCTCACCGAGGCGGGCGTGCTCGAAGCGGTGGCGACCGAGGGCGTGCTCATTGCGGCCGGCCACGACGGGGCGCGGGCGCAGGGCCCGAAGCGTGCCGAGCAGCCCGGCGGGCTCACCGATCGCGAGGTCGAGGTGCTCCGCCTCGCGGCGCGGGGTCTCACCACCAAGGAGATCGCCGATCGCCTCTTCATCTCCGCCAAGACCGCCGATCGCCACATCCAGAACCTCTACGCCAAGATCGGTGTCTCCACCCGGGCCGCCGCCGCGTTGTGGGCGACCCAGCACTCGGTGGTCCGCTGAGCTGCGAAACTAGATAGACAACCTAACTAGGTAGGCGTACCATCTACTGCCGTGGCAGCAACGGCCGAAGATCTCAGCGCACGGTGGCTTCGAGGAGTCCTCGAAGCCTGCGTGCTGGGAATCCTCCGGTCGGGATCTGCCTACGGGTACGACATCGCCGGACGGATCGCGGAGGCGGGCTTCGCGCGACCCAAGGGCGGAACCCTGTACCCGATTTTGGCGCGACTCGAGAGTGACGGCCTGGTGGAGCCGTCATGGATCGAGGGCGACGGCGGGCCGAGCCGCAAGTACTACGGCCTGACCGCGAGCGGGGTCGCTGCCGCCGACCACATCGCCATGCAGTGGGACGTGTTCGCCCACGGCGTGTCGGCATTGATCAACCACCACCAGTGAGGGAGCCCGCCATGAGCATCGACCCGACAGCACACCCCGCCCCCCAGGCGTGGACACTCGAGAACCCACCCCCCGGCAGCCCTCAGTACGCCCTCATACAACAGGGTGCGACGCCCGAGGCCCGCCGCATCTACTTCGAGAAGCTGACCGGAATCCTGCTCTCGAGTGGGCTCAGCGGCGAGCGGGTGGGTGAGCTGGTGGCCGAACTCGACGACCACGTCGCCATGTCGGGCCTGGATCCGGTGACCGAACTCGGCCCGGTGGGCGAGATGGCCACTGCACTTCTGGACGCGACGGAAGGCGCGAGCCCGTGGAGGGTCGTGGGGATCCAGGCGCTCATGGGGGTGGCCGTGGGATCGGCGTTCGCGGCCTTCTCCGGCCTCCTCCTCGGGCGCGGAGACGATGGATCGGTGACCTTCGACGTTGCGGGCGTTGTCTCCATCACGATGGTGATCGTCGCGATGGCGGTCACCCAATGGAAGGGCACGAAGAACCTGGTGGGTCGAACGACCTTCGAGTGGCCGGCCTTGAAGTGGATGGCCATCGTCTTCGCGCCGTACCTCGTCTTCACCCTCGTGATGGAGACCGTCGCTCCGGAGTTCTCCGCCGACATCTCGGAATGGTCGATCCCCACAGGGAGCGCGGTGGCAACGGTGATCATCGGCACCATCGCCACCGCTGGACTCTTCCGGTACTACCTCCAGCTCGGGCGGGTGCCCGTGCCGGGCAGCGCCCGCCATCTCCGTCGACTCCAATGGGGCATGTGGGGGCGGTAGCGCGCAGTAGCGCCGGGGGGAATCCTTACTGGGGGCAACGACCACCTGAACTCGCTGTCAGGGGTCCCTGCGATGATGGAACACGTGTTCGATTCACCTGCTGACCTGCTCGCCGACCCGGCGCTCGATGTGGAGTCGATGGCCGCCGATCTCGGCGATGCCGACGTGCTCGCCGCGGCCGAGCAGCTGATCCGGCTGGGTCGTCGGGCCGATGCCCTGGCCGCCCGGATTCTCGCCGAGGCCGACGCCCGCGGCGCCGCGGACGTCGAGTTCGGCCAACGCACCGCCACCTGGGTGGCCCACGCCACCCGCGACTCCCGCCGCGCCGCCCACCAACGCCTACGAGCCGGACGCGGCTGTCGACGACTGCCCCTCGTCGCGGGCGCCTGGACCGACGGCCGGCTGTCGGTCGACCACGTGACCGTGCTGGCCCGGGCTGTGTCGAACCCACGTGTGACCGACCACGTCGTCGGCCTCCAGCAACTGCTCATCGACCGGGCCGCCGAGGTGCCGTTCGAGACGTGGCGCAACGAGGTCTTCGGCATCGTCGAGACCCTCGATGCCGACGGATCGTTCCAACCCGAAGCGCCCGACACCCCCTCGGTGCTGCACCTGCTGCCACTTTTCGACGGAACTCACCAGCTCCACGCCGAGCTCAGCGCGGCCGACCACGCCGTCGTGTCCTCCGCCCTGAACGCCGAGGCCGACGCCCTGTTCCGCCGCTACAGCCGCGATCACGACGAGACGGGCGGCTCGGTCGAGATCCCGCCCCGGGCCCAGCTTCTGGCCGAGGCGCTCGTGTCGCTGTGCCGCAAGGGCGCGGCGGTCGACGTCGACTCGACCGCGCCGCTCCGACCCGAAGCGGTGATCGTCATCCACGACAACGCCCCGGACACCGCCGTGGTCAACGGCGACGACCGCCCCGTCGACATCCGGCACCTCGGCGGGCTGCTCTCCGACGCCAACTGGCGTCGAATCGTCCTCGACGCCAAAGGCGACGTCGTCGACATCGGCCGCACCCGCCGGCTCGCCTCACGAGGCCAACGCCGAGCCCTCGACATCCGCGACGGCGGCTGCTGCTTCCCCGGATGCGACGCCCCCGCCTCCTGGTGCGACGCCCACCACCTCAACCGCTGGGAAGACGGCGGATCGACCGACCTCACGAACATGCTGCTCCTGTGTCGACACCACCACGGAGTAGTGCACCGCGCCGGATGGTCCTGGCTCCTCGACCCCGACGACGGACGGGTCCGCTGGATCACACCCAACGGAACCGTGCTCACCAGCCAACGACGCCGACGACCACCCGACGACACGCCACTCCCCCGACTCCGGGACCGGGCCGCTGCGGGCATCGGAACCTGATCCTCGTCAGGGTTGTCGCGCGGTCACCCACCCAAGGTCCCACGTGACCGCTCAGCCAGCGGGAAACGACGCTCCGACGAGCTCTTCGCTCAGCGACCACAGGCGGTCGGTGGTCGTGTCGTCCAACAGGTAGCTCATGAAGCCGGTGGTGTTGGGGTTGCCGCCCTCGACCCCCACCTGACAGTCGGCCAGGTAGGCGCCGTTGTGGTCGGCCAGGTCGGCCACCGACGCCCACACCTGGGTGGCCGCGCCGGCCTCGACGCTCTTGAACTCCAGGCCGCCGGACTCCCCCGACGCCTCGGCTCGTTCCCGGCCCCGCTCGATCATCTGCCCGATGAGCTCGTCGTTGAGGTGACGGCCGAGGTCGGTGACGATCCCCCCGGGGTGCACCGAGAACGACAGCAGACCGGCGCCGCCGAAGCGCTGCGCCAGGCCCCGGCTGAACAGGGCGTTGGCGGTCTTCGAGCGCCCGTAGGCGATCCACGGGTCGTAGTCGCCGGCCTCGACGTTGACGTCGTCGAGGTCGACGTCGCTGATCGAGTGCCCGGCGGACGACAGGTTGACGATGCGCGGCCCGTCCCCGGCCATCACCGCCGGGAACAGCAGGGCGGTCAGCAGGAAGTGGCCGAGGTGGTTGGTGCCGAACTGCATCTCGAACCCGTCCGCGGTCCGACCCTCGGGGCAGGCCATGACCCCGGCGTTGTTGATCAGCACGTCGATGGCGTCGTGGTCGGCGAGGTAGCCGGCCGCGAAGTCGCGGATGCAGGCGAAGCTCGCCAGGTCGACCGTGCCGAGCTCGAGATCGGCGTCGGGGACGCTGCGTCCGCACCCGCGTCGCGGCCTCCTCGTTCTTCTCGGGGCTGCGGGCCAGCATGGTCACCGTCGCACCCCGGGACGCCAGGGCCCGGGTGGACTCCTCACCCAGGCCGCTCGCCGCGCCGGTGATGACGAACCGGCGGCCCGTCAGGTCGAGGCCCGTCGAGCACCTCGTCGGTGGTGGTCGACTTGTCGTAGGTCGTCACGTCGGTGCCTCTCTGGTCGGGATGGTCAGCCCTCGGGGTGCAGGAGCACCACCGGGATCTCGCGGTCGGTCTTCTTCTGGTAGCCGGCGTAGTTGGACGCGGCCGAGGTGATCTCGGGCCACAGGCGCTCACGGGTCTCGGCGTCGGCCACCTCGGCCCGGTAGGGGCGCTCGGGGCCCCCACGGAGCCTCACCGTCACCTCGGGGTCGTCGCGCAGGTTGAGGAACCAGGCCGGATGGGTGTCGTCGCCGCCCCGCGAGGCGATGATCACCACCGCGTCGTCCTCCTGCACCGGGGAGGTCAACATCACCTTGCGCGGCTCGCCGCTCTTCCGGCCGGTGGTGGTGAGCTCGAGAACCGGCATCTTCCCCGCCGACCAGCCGAGCCGGCCGCCCGAGATGGTCAGCAGGGCCCGGTGGACGGTGTTCATGGTCTTCAGGGCGAGGTCGCTGGGCATGGGCCGACCCTACCGGCTGCCGGCGCGGGGCCGTCAGGCCGACGGCCCCGCGAAACGCCACACGTCGTCGTCGACGTTGAGCCACTGGGTGGGATCGAAGAAGTTGAAGGTCTCCCGGTCGCCACCGAAGGTGTAGATCGCGTCGCCCTCGGTTCCCGGACCGCCCGGCGCGACCAGCGTGTCGTAGTCGTAGCGGATGCCGGCCTCGGAGGTCGCGTTCCAGGGGGCACCCTCGATCAGACGCCAGGTGGCCCCGTCGGCGCTGGCCCACATGTCGGTGGGGCTGGAACGTCCGAACACGTCGAGGGGGTTGGGACTCTGCGCCGTACCCTCCGAAGCAGACGATCTCTTCGTCGAGCGCATCGCAGGTGTGGCCCGGCCGGGGAGACCAGCCGGCCGACGCCGTGACCAGCTCCCAGTCGCGACCGTCGCGGGTCCTCCACACGTCGTTGAGGTAGGGCGGCGGGACGCCGAGGAAGCCGTACTCGCCGCCGAGGAGATAGAGGTAGCCGTCGAGGACGACGACCGACGCTCCGGCCCGTGGCCGCCAGGGTGCACGATCGGTCATCGACTCCCACTCGATCGCCGTCGGGGACCGCCAGACGTCGTTGAAGAGCTCGGCGGCTCGGCGGGCCGCCGACGATGCTGGGGTCGTCGTTGACCGAACCGCCGAGGACGTAGATCTCGCCGTCGAGCACCGCGGCACTGAGGCCGGCGCGCCCCGCCCAGGGGGCGTGTTCGGCGAGCAGCTCCCACTCGGCGCCGTCGGTGCTGGCCCACACGTCGTCGAAGAAGTCCGAGTTCGAGGTGAAACGCGGAAAGCAGCAGCGGGTTGGAACCGCAGGCCGGGTTCGGCTCGAGCACGGAAGTTCTGACCACCCAGCAGCACCATGCGATCCCCCTGCACGACGACCTCGTGGTACGAGCGGGCCGGCCACGGTGCGCCGGGCCTCGACCTCGGTCCAGCTCCGACCGTCGTCGTCGCTGCGCCACACGTCGCCCCAGATCGTCGAATCGCCCGGAATCGGGCCCTTGGGGAACGGGGTGAAGGGATTGGGTGTCCGACCACCGAGCAGGAAGAAGGAGCCGTCGAGGGCCACCGCCTCCACTCCGGCCCTCCGCCCCCAGGGCGCGTCGGCGGTCACCTCCGTCCACGCGTGGTCGGCGAAACGGGTGTCGACCTCGGGGTCCGTGGCCGGTTCCGGGCTGCACGCCGCGGCGACCACGAGCAGCGCCAGGACGACCGATCCGGCACGCCGCCGGCGCGATCGACTCACTCTGTCCGGGATGGGTCCGCCAACCATCACGAATCGAGTATGGCCGCCGCGGGATCGTTCGGAGGAATCGCGGCTCGGCGCGACAGGTATCTCGTCAGGCTGGTCGGGCGGTCACCCACCCGAGGTCGGAGGAGATGCGCACGCCGAGGACCGGATCGTGCAGCGGGGCGATGACGTCGCGCAGGGCCTCGCAGAACGTCTCGTAGCCGACCGCTTCGATGGCGGGGACCGCCGGGCCGGCGGCGGCGAGGGCGCGGACCGCGGTGTCGACGTCGGGCCACTCGTTGGTCACCTCCACGGTGCCCTGCTCCACGATGTCGAAGTGGCTCCGCGTGAGCATGTCGGCGGCCACCGATCCGGTCTCGCCCAGAGCCATCGTCGCGGTCTGATGGCTCTCGGGCGACAGCTCGATGATCTTCATGAAGTAGGGCAGCAGCCCCATCCGTTCGAGTGAACCCCAGTAGGTCATCCCCAGCTGTCCCTCGGCGGTGAGCACCCGCCGCGCCTCGCCGAGCGCCTCGTCGCACCCGTTCCAGATGGCGTTGAAGCTCGTGACCACGTCGACGCTGTCGTCGGCGAACGGGAGATCGAACATGTCGCCGACCCGGAAGTCGCCGTCGGGGGTTCGGACCCGGGCGAGGTCGATCAGCGCCGCCGACGCGTCGAGCCCGCTGACCGTGGCACCGCGGCGGGCCGCGGTGTTCGCCGCCAACCCCGACCCGCAGCCGACGTCGAGGTGACGGGTTGCCTCCCCCACCCCCAGCCGGTCGAACAGCAGATGGTTGGCGGGGAGGGCATACGGCTCGAACAGGTACGCCCACTCGGTGGCCCGCGCCCCCCAGCCTCGTCCTGCGTCGGTCCAGACGGTTCGGCGCAGCTCCGCGTCGGTCGGTGGCGGTGGGCAGTGTGGTGTCGGTCATGGGATCCCCCTAGTGAGAACGATCGGTCGTTCTCACTAGACAGTACGACCGGTCGTGCTATCTTGTCAATCGTGGCAGAGGAAAGGGTCGGTGCGGGTCGGCGAACCAGATCCGACGGTGAACGCACCAGAGCGCTGATCCTCGACACCGCCGTTCGTCTCGCCACCATCGAAGGCCTCGACGGGCTCAGCATCGGCAAGCTGGCCAGTGCGACCGGGGTCTCCAAGAGCGGGGTCTATGCCCACTTCGACTCCAAGGAGAACCTGCAACTCGCCACCATCGAGACCGCACGTTCGCTGTTCATCGACGTCGTCGTGGCCCCGGCCCTGGCGGCGGAGGGACTCGACCGACTCCGCGCCCTGTGCGAGTCGTTCCTCTCCTATGTCGAACACCGCACGCTGCCGGGGGGCTGCTTCTTCGCCGCCGCCGCCGCCGAGCTCGGCGGGCGGCCCGGCCCGCTCCGAGTGCAGGTCGCGGAGAACCAGCGGGATTGGATCCGCCTCCTGACCGGCGCGGCCGACGCTGCGGTGTCGCGAGGGGAGCTTCGTTCGGACACCGATGTGGCGACCCTCGTGTTCGAACTCAACGCCCTGGTGATCGCGGCGAACACCGGCTTCGTCCTCCACGACGATCCGGCCATCATCTCGCGGGCCCGAATCGCCGTGGACCGGGTGCTCGCCGCGGCCACGCCCTCTTGACGCCGTCGATCGTCACATCGTCACATCGTCGGAGCCAGGTGCCTCGCCAGGAACTCGGCCTGCGTCGAGCTGACCTGATCGAAGAGATCGCTCGGGTGGTACACGAGACCGAAATGGCCCCCGTCGACGTCGTGCCACTCCTTCGGTCCCGCCAGCAGGTCGAACGCCTCGCGGGCGATCTTGGGATTCGCGTGGAGCATCTCGTCCTCGGGAGCCACCATCACGAGTGCAGGGGCCTCGACCTGCGGGGCGCACAGGTACGGGCTGAACGGCGGAATCCCCGAGGGGACGACACGGGTGACCAGGTTCTGCCAACGGCTTCCGGGCCGTCCGCCGTAGTCGATGAACCAACGGAACGCCTGTATGGGCGTCAACAGGGAAGGTGACCGCAGCTGATCGGGTGACACGACCGGCATGGGTCCGGCGCGGTCCGCGTCGACTCCGCTGACGTCACCGGAGTCGAAGGTCGCTCGAATCGCCTCGAACGCCTCGAGCGTCGGTGGCGTCTCGGGTCGGGTGGCGCCGAACACGGGGCACTGGGCGACGACCGCCTTGACCCGGTGGTCGCAGGCCGCCACCACGAAGACCTCGCCCGCCGAATACGAGTCACCCCAGATGGCGATTCGTCCGGGGTCGTGGCCGTCGAGCCCGGAGGCGAAGCCGATGGCGTCGCGGTAGCCCCGGCTCTGCACCCAGGGATTGATCTCCTGGCGTGGTTCACCATCGCTGGAGCCGAGATTGCGGTGGTCGTAGAGCAGGGCGGACACTCCGGCCCGGGCGAAGACCTCCGCGTAGCGATCGGCCACCATCGAGATGGTGGCGGTTGTCCCATGCGCCATCACCACCACCGGGAGCGGATGTTCCCCCCGGGCGGCCTCGAACAACACCCCTCGAAGCACGGCGCCCTCGGACTCGAACTCCACCTCGACCCGTCGACCGGCCTCGCGCTCCATGGGGCACCCTACGCCGGAGACGAACGCAATCGACTGGGTCGATGATCCCGTCGGGGATCGGACACCGGACTGCCGGCCGTGTTCGGGGACAGGTCGGGTGCGCGAAGGTGGTGACGTGATGAGAGCAGCGGTCCAGGACACCTACGGCGGGCCCGACGTGGTGCGCGTCGAGGAGATCCCCATCCCCCGCGACGGCAAGGGCGAGGTGCTCGTGCAGGTGCACGCCACCAGCGTCAACCGCACGGACTGCGGGTTCCGCGCCGCGGCCCCGCCCATCGTGCGGCTCTTCGCCGGCCTGCGGCGACCCAAGGCCAAGACCCTGGGCAACGAGTTCGCCGGGGTGGTCAGCCAGATCGGCCCCGGCGTCACCCGCCTCGCGGTCGGCGACCGGATCTTCGGCTACATCGAAGGCCGTTGGGGCGCTCACGCCGAGTGGGTGGTGGTCGGCGAGGACGACCCCATCGCCCCCATCCCCGCCGGCATCACCTTCCACCAGGCCGCCGCGGGCACCGAGGGCTCCCACTACTGCCTCGCCTACCTCCGCGCCGGCGACGTCGGGCCCGGCACCGACCTCATGGTCTTCGGCGCCACCGGGGCCATCGGCTCCGCCGCGGTGCAGATCGCCAAGCACCTCGGCGCCACCGTCACCGCGGTGTGCGCCACCGACCACCTCGAGCTGGTCGCCGGGCTCGGCGCGGATCGGGTCGTCGACTACACCGCCGGCGACTTCACCGCGGACGACCAGCGCTACGACGTCGTCCTCGACTCGGTCGGCAAGAGCACCTACGCCGCGTGCCGCAAGCTCCTGCGGCCCCGCGGCCTCTACATGTCGAGCGAGCTCGGACCACACGGCCAGAACCCGATCCTGGCCCTCACCACCCGGTTCGGGCGCGGCACCCGGGTCAAATTCCCGATCCCGAAGGTCGACCGCGCCATGATCGAGTACCTGGCCGATCTCATGGCCCAGGGCGCCTTCACCCCCGTCATCGACACGACCTACCCCCTCGAGGAGATCGTCGACGCCTACCGCTACGTC
Source organism: uncultured Microthrixaceae bacterium (assembly GCA_963700425.1). Lineage (GTDB taxonomy): Bacteria > Actinomycetota > Acidimicrobiia > Acidimicrobiales > Microtrichaceae > CAVOXO01. The sequence continues at coordinate 27,464 of CAVOXO010000005.1, forward strand.
GAGACCGGCCAGAAGATCGGCAACGTCGTCATCGACATCGTGCCGCCCGACGCCGGCACCTGAGCGGGTCCGCAGGCCCGGCACCGTGCGGATCACCGCTGTCAGAGGTCACGGCCAACATGGACGGCATGTCCATCGAGATCCCCCGATCGAGACGCTCAACCGATCTGTCGCACATATGCTACGATCGTCGCATGAGCGCCGTGGCGTCCCGGGAACTCCGCAACAACACCCGGGCCCTCCTCGACAGGGTCGACGCTGGAGAGGTCATCACCATCACCGTCGACGGCCGTGAAGTCGCCGAGTTGCATCCGGTCTCCCGCCATCGACGATGGATGGCGACATCCGACTTCGTCAGCCGTGTGGCGTCGCGCCAAGCCGATCCGGCGCTGTCCGAGGAACTCAGGGACCTGTCTCCCGACACAACGGACGCGACCGGCGAATGGTGACCCGTGGACTGGCCGACACCACCATCTTCATCGCCCGCGAATCCGAACGGCCCGCTCGACGTCGCGGCGCTACCGGACGAACTGGCCGTCTCCGTCGTCACGGTCGGAGAACTTCGGGCCGGAGTGCTCGCCGCCACCGACGTCACCACCCGCGATCGCCGGCTCACGACGCTGATCGGGGTCCTCGAACTCGACCCGATTCCCGTCGACGATGCCGTCGCCGACGCGTGGGCCCGGCTGCGCATCGACCTGCGCGACGCGGGAATGCGGATGCCGGTGAACGACTCATGGATCGCGGCGACCGCCCTCGCCCTCGAGGTGCCGCTCGTCACCCAGGATGCCGACCATCTCGAGGTCCCGGGGCTCACGGTTGTCCACGCGTAGCCAGCGCCGGTGCCGACGTCGACGGCGACCCGCGGATCTGTCCGGGTGTCATCGTGACGATCAGGTCGCTACTCGGCGAGTCGAGCCGTTGCCCGTCCGATCAGCCCGGACCGACCCGGCATCATCCGACTGACCAGGTCGACCATGTGGGCGTCGGGCCCGACGACGGCGCGAGCCCGGTTGTGCTCGATCGCCCGGACGATTCGCCGGGCCACCGCCGAGGGCGGGCGCATCATCACCGGCGCCCAGCGAGACCGACCCATCTCCGCCAGCCGGTGCGGCCTCCCCTCCACGGGCCGCGTTGGTGATGTTGGTCCGGATGGCGCCGGGGAACACCGCGGTCACCCCGATGGGCGTGGCCACCAACTCGCTTCGCAGCGCCTCGGTGAACGACCGCACCGCCCCCTTGGTCAACGAGTACGACGCGTTGTGGGGCAGCCCCAGAAGGCCCACCATGGAGGAGAGGTTGACGATGTGAGCCTCGTCGGCCCGCCGCAGGAGCGGCAGGAACGCTCGACATCCGTTGACCACGCCCCACACGTTGATGTCGACGATCCATCGCAGGTCGTCGAGCGACTCGTCCTCGAACGCCCCCGCCGACGTGACCCCCGCGTTGTTGATGAGGATGTGGCAGGCGCCGTGAACCTTCTCGACCTGTTCAGCGAGTTCGGCCACCTGTCCGGCGTCGGCCACGTCGACGTGATGGGTCGACGCCGTCCGCCCGATCCGACGTATCACCTCCGCGGTGCCCTCGGCCCCGTCGTCGTCGATGTCGGCCAGCGCCACATGACACCCCTTGCGGGCCAGCGCCTCGCTGGTGGCCCGGCCGATGCCGCTGCCCGCGCCGGTCACCACCGCCACCCGATCGGTGAAGACCTTCACGAATCGACTCCCTCACTCATCGAACCACCCCGCTCGCCGTGTCCGGGGAACGGTAGCGGCCGCCTCGCGGTGCCGAGACGGTCGACTCAGCCGAACCCCACGACCGCGGTCGGCGTCGACCGGTGGGTCGTCGTCCCGTCTCCGAGCACCCCGAACTCGTTGTTCCCCCAGCAGTACAGTGCCCCGCCGGTGACGACAGCGCAGGTGCTGTGGTCGCTTCCGGTGACGGCGGTGACCCCCGACAGGCTTGCGACCGCCTGAGGGACGGGGAGGATGGTGCCCGAGGTCCCCCGGCCCAGCTCCCCGTAGCCGTTGTAACCCCAGCACGACAGGGTTTTGTCCGCGAGGCGGGCGCAGGTGTGACCCGCGCCGGTTCCGACCTCCACACCGGCGACCGCGGCGGTGACCGGAGTCTGGCTCTGGGTGGGCGATGTCGTCCCGTTGCCGAGCTGCCCGTAGCCGTTCGCCCCCCAGCACTGCAACGACGTCGACGACGCCCGCGTCACACACACATGGGTTCGGTTGGCGTCGATCGTCACCGCGTCGGAGATCCCGCCGACCGCGACCGGGGAGGTCGATCCGCCACCCGCGATGGGCCCGGCCCCCCAGCAGGACACGGTGCCTCCCACCCGCACCGCGCAGGTGGACAGTTCGGAGCCCGCCAACGATACGGCGTCGTCCAGACCCGCCACCGCAACCGGTTCGCTGCGCAGGGTGGTGGTCCCGTCCCCGACCTGCCCGTAGAGGTTCTGTCCCCAGCAGTACACCTGGCCCGTCGAGGTGCGGGCGCACGTGTGGGCGCCGCCGCCGGCAACCTCCACGACGTCGGTGAGACCCGACACGGCGACCGGCGAGGCCGAGAAGCCACCCGACGTCCCGTTGCCGAGCTGACCGTGATCGTTCAACCCCCAGCACTCCAACGAGCCGCCGACCACCGCGCACGTGTGGGCGAGGCCGGCCCCCAGGCTCGCCACGCCGGCGAGTCCGTCGACCTCCACAGGGCTGAGCCGCTGGTCCGTCGTGCCGTCGCCGACCCCGCCGAAGATGTTCAGGCCCCAGCACCGGACGGTACCGTCGTCGACGAGGGCGCAGCTCTCGTAGTGTCCGCCGACCACATCGACGGCCGACGCCGTCGGGAGCGGCACGGTCGTCGTCGTGGTGGTGGTCGTTGTGGTCGTCGTGGGCGGCGCGCCCACGACCGGTGCCGGCGGAGCACCCGCGAAGGGAGGGGTTCCGGTGAGCGGCCCCGGGGCACCGCCCACCTCGACCGCTCCAGAATCGCAGTCGGCGCCGACCGGCCGCGGGGCGTCACGCTGGTCGCCGCCGGAGCAGGGGTGGGTGTCGATCGCCGGGCTTCCCGGGGCCGGGAGCCGCGAGGGGGTCGGCCCCCCGTTGTCGGCGAGCGGGCCCAACAAGGGGTCACCCGTGATGTCGGAGGGGTCGGCCTGCCACGCCCCGCAGTTCGAGACGACGTTCGAACCGCCCGAGACCACGGACCCGGGGTCGAGTGAGCAGGGCCCGTCGATGATCGACTCCTCGACCGTGGGGCCGGTGACCGCCCCGACGTTCCGCGACAACGCCAGCGTGGGCCCCGCCACCGTGGTGTGGGAGACCGTGCCGTCCACGTCCCAGCCGAGCAGGAGCCCTCCGGCGGTGCCCTCGATCGTCGAGTTCGCCACGGTGAGGTCGACGCCGGGCGCTCCGAAGGACCCCGTCCCGGTGACGTAGCCTCCGTAGCCTCCGGTCAGGGCTGACGCGGTGACCTGGGCGATCGTTGTCGGCCCCTCCGACTGCCCCGCCACGAGCAGGCCCAACGGAACGAGAGAGAGATCCAGGGCGGCATCGGCCGCGAACCACGAGTGCTCCACGGTCAGGTCGCCCCCTGCGACGAACACGGCGGGAGACGGAGTGGAGGTAGCCGGATCGGCCTGTTGATCCGGTAGGCCCGCGCAGGCGGGGGTCGCCGGCGATGGTTCCACGTGGGTGTAGCCGATCACGACGGTGGCATCGACGCCCATGATGCTGGACGCCCTGCGGCAGTGGCTCTGATAGGTGTACCCGCCGACGTCCTGATCGGGCCGGATGACGGGGCCCGTGGTCCCGGCAATCCGGCTGTTCCACACCGTCGCCACCGACGGACAACCATCGCCGGTCGACGGTGCACCCACGGCCGGCAGCGTGGCCGGACACGTGCCCGCCACGACGGGACTCACGTCGTCGGCCTCGACACCGTCGAGGAGCAGCGTGCCCCCCGAATTGCGAACGAGGACGGCGTTCATTCCCGCGGTGGCGCCATCCTCCTGCACCTGGAACCGTCCCAGATCCTCGACGGTCGTGTCGACCACCTCGACGGCGAACGGCTCACCCGGATCTGTGGGCGACACTCCGACGAGGGAACCGGCGGCGTGATCGTCGGGGCCGGCCTCGGGGGCGACCCGGCGGACCGCGACGCGATCCATGCGAACGGTCCGGCCAGTGGTGGCGAAACGGCCCTCGACCACGGAGCGGACCTGTGGATAGGGACCGGTCGAGAGGTTCTCGACCGCGAGGTCCTCCAACGTCAGGTTCGCGGAGGTCAGCCAGCCGACCCGGTAGGCGTCGCCCGAGAAGTCGATGACGGTGGCCCCGCTGCCTGCTCCGGAGATGGTGAGCGGGTCGGTGACCGCGAACGCCTCGCCGTCGGACCCGACGACAGCCGCACGCGAGGCCCGCAGCCCGGCACGGAGCGGTGACGGGCCTGACCCGGCGCCGACGGTGTAGGTGCCGGCCGGGAGGGTGATCTCGTTGCCACCCGGCTCCGCCTCTGCCTGTTGAATCGCCTCGCGCAGTGTGCAGGACGTGTCGCACACGCCGTCGCCGTCGTCACCGAACTCGGTCACGGCGATGGGCGGCGTCGGCTCGGGCTCGGGTGGAACGCACCCCACGGCCGCGGCCACGACGACGGCCGTCGCTGCGGGAACAATCCGCCGAAAGAATCCTGATTCCGCCATGGCTCGCAACCCCCCACACGTGCCTGCGTTGCGGCCCAGCATAACGACCACTCTGCGGGCGCGCCGGGGGACGCCAACTCAGCGGGCGATCTCCTGGGGGGCGTCGGCGGCGCGATCTCGCAGATCGACCGAACCGCCGTCGACGTCGCCGTAGGCGAGCTGGGCGCTGTCGGCCGCGACCCGTCCGCTGGCCCACCCCGCCGCGTCGTATCCGCCGCGGACGCGGCCGCGCACGGTGTCGCCGAAACGTCGGTCCATCAACTCGTCGACCGAGTCGGCGCGTGACCGCAGCACCGGCAGAAACGACGGGCCCTGTTCGGCCGACACCTCGGCGACCACCGCGTCGTTGATCTCGGCGAGCCGATCGCCGATGCGCTCGGTGAACGCCAACAGGAACGCGGACCGGTACGACTGGCCGCGAACCCGGGTCCCCGGTGGAGCGTGTCGGGCCGCATCGGCCAGAGCGGTCTGCGCCTGGACCAGCAACGACGTGAACAGCATCTCGACCGCGGACACGTCGGCCGCGAACCCCACGACGGTCGACATCGCCAACCCGGAGTGGAACACCGTCCGGCAGCGGCTCGACTCGGCGACCACCTGCAACAACAGCGACTTGGCGTCGACGTAGGGCGCCTCGACGGGAACGCGTATCGCCACCGGGCACTCGTCGGGACGGCCGGACCCACCCGACCCGCTGGCCACGACCGCTGCGTCGATCGCATGGCGGGTCATCAACTCCTGCGCCTTGGCGGTGAACGCCGTCGCCTCCGCTTCGAACTCGCTCGATTCGGCCTTGGCCAGCAGGTTGCGAATGGTGTCGAGGAGGGGATCCGCGTCGGCACCCTGCGCCTCGCCGGCTTCGCCCTCGACGCCCGGGGGCCACGTCGAACCGGGGGGCGCGCCGGGAGGCGGGATCAGCGGCTCGAGCGGAGGCAGGAACGTGACCGCAACGAGCACATCGATCACCGCCTCGAGTGCCTGCCGTTCGCCGAGCCCTTCGTCGTCGGCCCAGCGCGCCACCCAACCGGTGCGGCCGTTGACCGTCGGCAGGTCGAGCGCCGCCACCTGGGCCAGCCACCGCGGGTCGAGCGTGGAGGCCGGGCGATGGACGTCGTCGTTGCTCACGGCCAGCGCCATCAGCCGGGCAGCCGCCGCAGTGGAGGTGGCGAGCCGACCTCGCCTGACCAGTTCTGCGGGCTGCCACCCCGCCTGCCACACCGTATCGATCTGGAAGTCGAGGACGGACTCCACCTCGCGGAACACGAAGCCGGTGTCGAACCGGGCCAGACGGGCGACGATCTGGTCGGTCGGCTGTTTCTCGCGTCGACCGATGGTCGCCTCCACGAGAAGCCTCTGCACCCTGTCGACGTCGTCGGCGTAGGCGTAGGAATCGCCATGCGCGTGGCTGTCACCACCGGGCGAGTGCGACCCGGACCCCGGCCCGGCGGCCGCCCGCGACCTCGCCTTGGCCTTCTTCCTCGCCTTCGCCGCCCGCCGTGCCTTGTTGTTCTTTCCCATGCCCGGCGAACCTACCGCCCACCTCCGACGCCGTAGGGGCCGAGGTCGAATCGGAGCTCGACGGCTCCATCGCCGGACTCGCAACCTGGCCGGGGCTTCGAGATGCGCCAGCACGCGGCGTTCACCGTCGGCACGGCGGCCGCGCCGGTAGCGTTCGCCCATGGCGACCGCGACCACCCAGACCTTCTGTCGGATCTGCGAGGCCGGGTGCGGCCTCACCGTGACCACCGACGGCGACCGCGTCGTCCACATCGAGCCCGACAGGGACCACGTCGGCTCCCACGGCTACGCCTGTGTGAAGGGGATCCGCTTCGGCGAGCTCCACCACTCCCCCGACCGCCTCGATCACCCGATGAAGCGGGTCGGCGACCAGTGGATCGAGATCTCCTGGGATCAGGCGCTGGCGGAGATCTCCGAGAAGGTCAACGACATCCGATCCCGCCACGGCAACGACGCCGTCGCCGGGTACCTCGGCAACCCCGCGGCGTTCGGTGCCCTCCATTCGATGGCCTTCCACGGGTTCATGCTGGGACTGGGCACGACCAACGTCTACTCCTCGGCGTCGCAGGACCTGACCAACAAGTACCTCGTGGCCCAGCGCATGTACGGGGTGCCCCTGCTCCAACCCATCCCCGACCTGGACCGGGCCCGGTTCGTGATGTTGCTGGGCACCAACCCCCACATCAGCCAGATGAGCGTGGTGCAGGCACCCAAGGCCACCCAGCGCCTCAAGGCCGTCGTCGAGCGCGGCGGCCGGGTGATCCACGTCAACCCCCGACGCACCGAGACGGCCCGGGCCGTGGGCGAGCAGGTCTTCATCCGCCCGGGCACCGACGTCTTCCTCCTCGCCTCGTTCCTCCATGAGCTGCTGGCCGGCGACCACGTCGACCACGACCTGGTGCGGCGCCACACCGTCGGCTTCGGCGCCCTCCGACCGGTGGTGGCCGCGTGGACGCCGGAGCGGACCGCGGCGGTGACCGGCGTGCCGGCCGAGGTGCTCCGTGAGCTGGTCGCCGCGTACGCCGCGGCCGACGGCGCGGTGCTGTACTCGTCGACCGGGGTGAACATGGGCCCGCAGGGGACGTTGGCCTACTGGTTCCTCAACGTGATCAACGCCGTGTCGGGCAACCTCGACCGGCCGGGCGGCGCGGTGGTGCGCACCCCCCGGCTCGACTTCCCCAAGATGATGAAGGCCACCGGAGTGGGCATGCACCGCGGCCGCTCCCGCATCGGTGGGTTCGAGATGATCCTCGACACCTATCCCGACCTCGACTCTCCCCGACGAGATCCTCACCCCCGGCGACGGTCAGATCCGGGCCCTTGTTCGTCAGCGCCGGCAACCCGGCCCTGTCGGCCCCGAACGGGCCCCGGATGGAGGCGGCCCTCGACGAGCTCGACCTGCTGGTCTGCATCGACATGTTCCGCAACGAGACCGCCAACCACGCCCACTACCTGCTCCCCGCGCAGTCGTGGCTCGAGCGGCCCGACATCCCCTACGTCCACGCCTTCGCCGGACTCCAGCTCGACCCGTGGATGCAGTACACCCCCGCCGTCGTCCCCCCGGCCGCGCAACGACGGGAGGAGTCGTGGATCTACCGCCGCCTCGCCGCCGCGTGCGGGGTGCCGATGATGGGCAACCGGCTCCAGGCGCTGCCGTTCGCCGCTGGCCGACGCGCTGGCCCGCCTGCCCGTCGTCGGCCGCCGGCTCGAGCTGACCGACGACCGGCTGTTGAACGTCGTGTTGGCGGCGGCCCGGCTCCGCCCGTCGGCCGTGCGGGCGGCACGGCACGGGCTGCGAACCGACGACCGGCCGCCGGGAGGTGAGTTCCTGGGAAAGAGGGTCATGACCGACGACGGGAAGGTGCAGCTGGCCCCCGTCGACTTCGTCGCCCACGCCCGCATCCTCGCCGTGGACTACGAAACCGAGCTCGCCACGGCCGACCAACTCCGGTTGATCACCCGCCGCGAGCGGCACAGCCACAACACCTGGACCCACAACGCGGAGGCGTTCGTCGGCGGCACTCGGTCCACCAACAAGGTGTTCGTGCACCCCGACGACGCGGCCCGGGCCGGGCTCACCGATGGCGACCGGGCCGTGGTCCGCTCCGCCACCGGTGAGATCACCCTGCCGGTCGCGCTGGACGAGGACCTCATGGCCGGGGTGATCGCCGTGCCGCACGGCTGGGGGCACAGCCGGGCCGACGGGCTCGCGGTCGCCCAGGCCGCCCCGGGGGAGAACGCCAACGTCCTCTCACCCGACGGGCCCGACGCCTGCGAGCCCCTGTCGGGGATGGCCCGCCTGACCGCCATCCCCGTGGAGCTGGAGAAGGCCTGACCGACCTTGGCGTTCCGGAGTTGGCGTCAGGGGTCATCGGTAGAGTCGTACACATGTTCGAGGCAGTGACCGGGTTGATGGCCGACACGGCCGACGCGACCGACGACGAATCGTCGGGTCTGAGCGACACCGACCTGTTGGCCGCCATCGACGAGCTGATCCGCCTGGGTCGGCGGGTCGATGCCATGGCCGCCCGGATGCTGGCGATCGCCGATGCCCGCGGATCATCCGACGTCGTGTCCGGCCACCGCACCGCCGCCTGGGTGTCGCACACCACCCGCGACGCGAAGCGCGCCGCTCATCAGCGAGTGCGAGCGGGACGGGGCTGCCGGCAACTCCCGATCGTCGCGTCCGCATGGGCCGACGGTCGCCTGTCGATCGACCACGTCACCGTGTTGTCCCGCGCGGTCGCCAACCCTCGCGTCGCCGACCACCTCATCGGCCTGCAGGAGTTGTTGGTGGAACGCGCCGAGGAGGTCCCCTTCGAGATGTGGCGGACCGAAATGTTGGGCATCGTCGAGACCCTCGACGCCGACGGGTCGTTCCGCCCCGACCAGCCCGATGCACCGTCGGTGCTGCACCTCCTGCCGCTCTTCGATGGATCGACCCAACTCCACGCCGAGCTGTCCCCCGCCGACGCCGCCGTCGTGTCGAAGGCGCTCCACGACGAAGCCGACCTGCTGTTCCGCCGCTACTCCCGCGACCGCGACGAATCCGGCGGCGAGGTAGGGGTTCCGCCGCGAGGACAGTTGCTGGCCGAAGCGCTGGTGTCGTTGTGCCGCAAGGGCACTGCGGTCGACCTCGACACCACCGCCCCCGCGGAACCGAAGCCGTCATCGTCATCCGCGCCGAATCACCCCACACCGCCACGGTGAACGGGAGCTCTGCCGACGTCGCGGACCGACACCTCCTCGGACTGCTGTCCGACGCCAACTGGCGGCGAATCGTGTTGGACGCCAACGGCGACGTGCTCGACCTCGGCCGGACCCGCCGGCTCGCCAACCGGGCACAGCGGCGGGCCCTCGAGATCCGAGACGGCGGGTGCGTGTTCCCCGGATGCGACGCGCCCCCCTCCTGGTGCGACGCCCACCACCTCACCCGTTGGGACGACCACGGCACCACCGACATGGCCAACCTCGTGCTCCTCTGTCGACATCACCACGGGGTTGTGCACCGCAAGGGTTGGGCCTGGGCGCTCGATAGCGACAACCGAGTCCGCTGGACCACCCCCGCCGGTGTCGAACTCATCAGCCAACGCCACCGACAATCGTCGACCTTCACGCCCCCTCGAGGCACCGGGCGACGGCGACGGATACCCCCGAACGCCGACCCCGACAGGGCAACCCGATCCGACCCGGCGCCTCCACACAGGAACGTGGCCTGATGGCGCGCCGGTTCAGCCGCCGTCGGTCATCGCCTTCGTGGCGTTCGAGTTCTCGTGGGGTGCCACGTACCATCGTCGACATGGGTCGCTGGGCCGTCGGTGTTGTCGCCGCTCTTCTCGTTGCGTCGACGGCGTGCGTTCCCCCTGGCCGCACCACCTGGTCCACGTTTCCGGCGAGCGATCAGGCTTTGGTCGTCCCGAGCGCCGGCGAGGTCAACGGTCCGCTGCGCATCGACGGGGCCAAGTTGGTCGACGTGGACGGGCGCACCGTCGTGCTGCGGGGAACGAACCTGGTGGTGAAATCGGAGCCGTACCTCGCTCCCACCCTGTCGGAGTCGACCACGGCGACGTGGCCCCAGGTCTTCGACGGCGACGACTTCGACGCTCTGGCCGTCAACGGCTTCAACGCCGTCCGGCTCGGGGTCTGGTACAGCAAACTCGCGCCCGCAGTCGGCACCATCGACGAGGACTACCTCGCCCGGGTCGAGGAGGCCGTTCGGGTCTTCGAGGACCACGGGATCTACGTGTTGTTGGACTTCCACCAGGACGTCTTCCACGGCATGCCCGAGTGGGCGACGACCGCCGAGGCCGCGGTCCTCGACGATGCCGCGCCGGCCTTCCTGGCGTCGATCGGGTGGGCGGCGCAGTACATCGAGCCCGCGGTCACTTCGACAATGGGATGACCTGCTCGCCGACGTCGACACCGCCACCACGCCGGGCGTGTCGATGTGGGACGCCCTCGGTGGTGCCGCCGCGGCCATGGCGGAACGCTTCGAGGGCCGGCCCAACATCGCCGGCATCGAGATCCTCAACGAGCCCTTCCCCGGGGTCGACTACCCGCGCTGCGTCGTGGGCGGCTGCGGGGACGTGGAGCTCCGACTCCTCGCCGGCTATCAGAAGGTCACCGATGCGGTCCGATCGGTGGCTCCCACCATTCCCCTGTGGGCCGAGCCGATCATCTCCGCCCCGCACTACGGCGGCACGACCATGGCGAGGCCCGCCGGAGACGGGATCGGGTTCGCCTGGCACACCTACTGCAACGGAACCGACGGTGGAGAGCTGAAGCCGGTCGATCCCGCCGAGGAGGCCCGGTGCAACCTGATGATCGAGACGGCTCACGCCCGTGCGGCCTCGCGGGGCCAGGTCTGGAACGCCCCCACGCTGATGACGGAATTCGGCGCGTCGGTGAGCCCCCTCGACGTCAACCTGGTCACCTCCACTGCGGATGAGTACTTCGGTTCGTGGCTGTACTGGGCATACGGCTATCCGACCGGGTCACAACAGATCGAGAGCGCACTGAATCGGGTGTACCCCGAGGCCACGTCGGGTACGCCGTCGTCGTTGTCGTTCGACCGGTCGACCGGTCACGCGACGTACCGCTACACCGCGTCGGGATCCGCTCCGACGGTCCTGTCGATTCCCCCTCGTCACTTCCCCGACGGCTACGACGTGACCGTCTCCGGGGGAACGGTGACCTCGGTGCCGAACTCGGCACACCTCGATGTCGAGGCGCCCCCGGGAGCGATCGTCTCGGTCGACATCGTTCGACGAACCCCCTGACCTCAGCCCTTCGATTCACCCCCGAGGGAACTTCTCGCACAGCGGCGTCGTCGTATCTCGCGTCGGACTGTCCGGCGCGGGGTCACGAGGGGAATCACTCATGTGGGGAGCAACGACAACGTCGACGGGCGCATCGGGTGAACGGCACCGACGATCACGGTCCCGATCGGGCGTCGCCGGCATCTCCGTCGCGCTGATGGTCATCGCCGGCGCGTGCGGTGGGGCGGCCCAGGTCGTCGGCGGGCAACGCTCCGCCTCCGACGGTGGCTGGATCGACGGTCCACCGGACATGGACGCTCCGACGGCCGGCGCGGGGACAGCCGCATGGACGCAGAAAGTGCCCCGGGCGCCGACTACTCCGCGGCGGAGGACGACGGGGCCTCGGCCCCCGTCGATGGGTCGCCGTTGCGCGCCGGGAACATCGACGACAACGACGACGTCGAGGGGTTCGTCTCCTATCTGGCGCGGGTGGCGGACGCCGGCGTGCCGTTCCGACCGCTCGACCCCACGGGACGGGTGGAGGTCACCGTCATCGACGGCGATGACCGACCGGTGGCTGGTGCCGCCGTGGTGGTCTCCGAGAGCGACGACGAGGTGGTGACCCTGCACACCACCGCCGACGGTTCGACCCGCTTCCACCCCCGTGCCCATGGCACCGACGGTGGCCCCTTCACGGTGGCGGTCGGCGACTCCACCGCCGAGGTCGAACCGGGAGGCGCCGTGACGATCGAGATCGACTCGGCTCTTGGGGCGCCCGTCGTGGTTCCCCTCGACATCGCCTTCGCCATCGACACCACCGGCTCGATGGGCGACGAGCTCGAACGGATGAAGACGAGCGTGGCGTCGGTGGTCGAACGGATCGAAGCCCTGCCCGGCACCCCCGACGTTCGCCTGGCCATGACCGCCTATCGCGACGAGGGCGACGCCTTCGTCACCGCGACTCATGACTTCACCTCTGATGTGGCCGCATTCCGCGAAGCGCTGGGCGAGCTGCGCGCCGACGGTGGCGGCGACACGCCCGAGGCCGTCGACGAGGCGCTCGCCGACGTCCTCGACAAGCCGACGTGGCGGAACGCCGGCGAGGCCACCCAACTCGTCTTCCTGATCGGCGACGCCGGCGGCCACCCCGAGCGTGACGTGCCACGGCCCTACACCGACTCCATGAAGGATGCAGCGGCGCGGGGCATCAAGATCATCCCCATCGCCGCCTCGTCCACCGATGACCAGGCCGAGGTGGCCTTCCGCCAGATGGCGCAGTTCACCGGCGCCCGCTTCGTGTTCCTCGCCTACGGCGCCGGCGGCGCGGCGGTGGGCGGGTCAACCGACATCGCCTCCACCGACTACGAGGAGCTGAGCCTCGACGACCTGATCGTGCGGCTGGTCGCCGACGAGCTCACAGCCCGGACCGGCACTCCGGTCACCGTGCCGCCCGCGCCGACCACGTCGACCATCCCGCCTGGCCAATAGCCGCGACGATCACCGCGCCGTGGCGGGGATCGTCACGCCAGCGGGCCGAAGTCGGCTCCGGTGAGTTCCACCGAGACGTCCCACAGACGGCGGGCCGACATCGGCGTCCTTCGGCCCGGTCGGTCATGCCGACCGTGACGGGATGGCCGGCCTGTTCGGCGAAGCCACCCGGCCCGAGATAGTCGCCGCCCACCACGTCGGGGTCGACCGCGGCCCGCAACGTCGGCAGCGCGCCCATCGCCGCGCTCTGCATGAATCCGGTCCACGATCGGTTCGACCGCGAACACGATCGTGTTGAGGATGCCGCCGGGGTTCTCGTGGCCGAGGTTGGTGTTCGACCCGCCCGGGATGGGCAGCCACCGCGATGGTCGACGAGCCGGCTGCCTCGAGGCGGCGTTGCAGTTCGATGGTGAACAACAGGTTGGCGAGCTTCGACTGGCAAGTACGCCCGCCACGGCCGATAGCGGCTCTCGCTCTGGAGATCATCGAAGTCGATGCGGCCCGAACCGGTGGCCCGTGCTGCTGACCGTCACCACCCGCGACCCCTCGGTCGACAACAGAGCGGCGCAGCAGGTGGGCGGTGAGCGCGAAGTGGCCCAGGTGGTTGACGCCGAACTGGGTCTCGAACCCCTGGGCGGTGGTGCCCCGCGGGGTGGCCATCAGCCCGGCGTTGTTGACGAGCAGGTCGAGCCGGTCGTGAGCGTCGGGAACTGCGTCGGCCGCCTCGGCGACCGACTCGAGATCGCCCAGGTCCATGACCAGCACCTCGACCGACCCCGACGGGTCGAGGGCGTTGATCTGAACCTCGGCCTCCGCGGCCTTCTCCGCGTTGCGGCAGGCCAACACGACGTGCGCGCCGTGCTGGGCCAGCGCCCGGGCGGCCTCGAACCCGATACCGCTGTTGGCGCCGGTGATGAGCGCCACCCGCCCGCTCTGGTCGCCGATGTCGTCCTCGGTCCACGTCGCTTCGCTGGTGCCCATCGATCTCCTCGTCATCCGACTCACGTGCGGCTACTTGATCGCGCCCCTCCTCGGGCGTCAAGCGTGGCGACATCGTCGCGGGGAATGCAGCCCGCGCGGTTCCGGTTCGATCCGGGTGACCCGACCCCGAACAAGGACATGGCCATGACAGACGTGAACGACTGGAACGCACAGATCATCGAGGAATTCCGAGCCAACGGCGGGAAAGTCGGTGGACAGTTCGAGGGCGCGCCGCTGCTCCTCCTCCACACCACCGGGGCGAAATCAGGCCAGGAGCGGGTCAGCCCGATGATGTACCAGGCGGTCGGCGATCACTACGCGGTCTTCGCCTCCAAAGCCGGGGCGGACACCAACCCCGACTGGTTCCACAATCTGATGGCCCATCCCGACGCGACGATCGAGGTCGGCACCGACACGGTGGATGTCACCGCCCGGGTCACCGCCGGGGACGAACGCGAGGAGATCTGGACCACCCAGAAGGAGCACTTCCCGGGGTTCGCCGACTACGAACGCGCCACCGCTCGCGAGATCCCCGTGGTCGTCCTCGAGCCCCGCTGATCGCGGGGCCCGGAGCGCGCACCGCCGGCGTCAGCCGCCCTGGGCCGCCAGGTGGGTGACGAGCTTGTCGATGGCCATCGTCCAACCGGCAGCACCGGGTGACTCGGCGGGTACGCCGGCGTGGGTCATCACCATCTTCGTGCCGGCGCCGGCGCGGCTCGAGCTCGACGATGATCTCGGTGAACGTGGGGTGCCCCTCGGGCATGCCCATGTCGGCGGGCGACTTCACGTTGCCGTTCTCGTCGGCCATGGCCTCGGTGTAGACGAGGCGAGTGATCGGGCGTGACCTCGCGGTATTCGCCGGTGAACCACATCTGCATGGGACCGCCCGGGGTCTCCATCTCCATGCACACCAGACGAGAACCCCCGACCCGAACGTCCATCCTGGCAACGGGGATCGAGGCACCTGTCGGGTCCGTACCAGGCGGCGAAGTGCTCGGGATCGGTCCACATCTGCCAGACGAGCTCGGCGGGAGCGTCGAGGGTGCGTTCGATCACCACGTCCTTCTGGGCGGCGTCATCGGTCATGGTCGGTACCTGTCTTTCGTTGCCGGTGTTGTTGGTTCTGGAGTTGCTGGATGTAGTCGTCCATGCGGTCGAAGCGGGCCTCCCAGACCGGGCGATACTGCTCGGCCCACGTCGAGACCTCTTCGAGTGGCGCGGCGTCGAGGGTGCACGGGCCGGAACTGGGCCCGCTGACCCCGGACGATCAGACCCGCCCGTTCGAGCACCTTGAGGTGCTTGGAGATGGCGGGCAGCGACATGTCGAAGGGCTCGGCCAGTTCGTTGACGTTGGCCTCGCCGTCGGCGAGTCGGGCCAGGATCGCCCGCCGGGTGGCGTTGGCCAGGGCGGCGAACGTCTCGCTCAGGCGGTCCTCTTCCATCGACATCGTCATCGCCACGGCCCACCCCCTGTTGTTATCCATCTGGTTAATTAACTGACTAGGAAACTAGCGAGACCGCGGAGCGCCGTCAAGGGTCGGCACCGATGCGCGCCCGGTGATGCTGGCACCACCCCCGCCACGCCGGGTCGCACGGTTGCCGGACCGCCCGTCGCGTTCGACGATGGAACCCCGGACAACGAGGGTGCAGCCGGACGGAGCCGGTGCGACCATGACGTCAGTGATCACAACGTGGAGTCGCTACGAACTGCGGACCCGATGGCGGTCGCTCGTCGTCCTGGCCCTGCTCATCGCCCTGAGCACGCTTCACGGTCATCGGAGCCGTCGCCGGTGCCCGGCGGGGCCGCACCGCCATCGATCGGCTCAACGAGACCACCCTTCCCGCCACCATCGTGGTGCTCCCCAACGAGCCCGGCTTCGACTGGGACGCCATCAGGGCGCTGCCCGGAGTCGAATCCCTGTACCACGTTCGTGGTCGGTGGCTTCGCCATCGACGACGTCCCGCCCGAACGACAGGACGACGTCGTCGGGTTCCCTCCGGCCGACGACGCGGTGTGGCGCACCATCGAGAAACCCGTGGTCCTCGACGGCCGCGTACCCGACCCCACCCGGGCCGACGAGGTCGCGGTCTCCGAACGGTTCGCCACGACGTGGGACCGACCGGTCGGATCCACCGTCACGATGCACCTGCCCACGCCGGAGCAGGCCGACCAGTCAGCCGCCGGCGACGACCCCGGACCGCCGGCGGGCCCCACCATCGAGGCGACCGTGGTGGGTGTGATCCGCTCCCCGTGGTTCGCCGACAGCGCGGACGCCCCCTACGGCGGCCTCCTCCCCTCGCCCGGCCTCTACGCCACCTATCCGGACAACCTCCTCGGCGCCGAACAGAGTCAGTACATCAACGCGCTCGTCCGACTCGAAGACGGGCAGGAGGGGGTCGCCACGTTCCGCGCGCAGCTGGCCGAGGTGTCGGGCCGCGACGACATCGACATCTGGGGCCGCGCGGACTTCGTCGACCACGTCCACCAGGTGACCGGATTCGAGGCCAACGCCTTGTTGGCATTCGCCCTCGCCGCCGCGATCGCCAGCATCGTCCTCATCGGACAGAGCGTCACGCGCTACGGGGCGGGAACCGTCGCCGAGGTCGACGTGCTCGCGCACGATGGGACTCCCCCGACGGACCCGTCGGACGATCACGGCCCTCGGCCCGACGACCGCGGCCATCGTCGGATCGCTCATCGGCGCCGTCGCCGCGGTCGCGGTGTCGGATCGGTTCCCCATCGGAACCGCGGCCGGCTACGAGCCCGACCCCGGCCGCCACATCGACGGGATCGTCGTGGCGGCGACGGTGATCGTGGTTCCCTGCCTGGTGGCATGTGACCGCTCTGGTCGCCGCCCGCCGTCTGGAGACCCGGTGGCGCCACCCGGCGCGTGGTGCGGGCGCGGCAACCGGGCATCGTCGGGGCGCTCCCTGTCCCGGCGGCCGTCGGGCACGCATCTCGCCTTCGACCCCGGGTCGGGTCGCCGCGGCGTACCGGTGCGCCCCGCTCTCGCCGGAGCGATCGTCGGGGTCGCCGGCGTGGTGGGGGCACTGACGTTCTCCGCCGGGGTCAGCGATGCGACGAGCAACTACGAGCGGTTCGGACAGCTCTACGACCTCACCGCCTTCTTCGGGGTGAACGGAAACGACTTCGTGCCGGCGGACGAGGTTCTGCAGGCGGCGGCCGACGACCCCGACGTCACCGGGGTGATCGACTCGCCGATGGACGTCGCCGAGAGCGGGGAGTTCTCGATGTCGGTGTTCGCCTACGACGGGATCGGCGACCCGATCGACGTGGGGCTGGTCGAGGGACGCCTCCCCGATCGCAGCAACGAGATCGCCCTCGGGCCGCGCACCGCCGAGGCGATGGACGCGGAGGTCGGCGACACCATCGACGTCATCGGAAACGACGGGTCCGGCGAGGCGACCGTGACCGGGATCGCGTTCGTTCCCATCAGCCCCCACAACGACTACGCATCGGGTGCGTGGATGACCCCGGAGGGCTACGACACGCTGTTCACCGGCTTCAAGTTCCACCTCGGCTTCATCCAGGTCGCGCCGGGTGCCGACGCCAGCAGACGTGGCGGCACGACTGGACCCCGAGCGGCATGATGTTCGGGGAGGGACCGGTCTTCCCGCCGCCCGAGCGGACCGAGCTGCGCGAGATCCGCCAGATACCGCTCGTCGCTCGCCGCGTTCCTCCTCGTGCTCGCCCTCGGAGCGGTCGGCCACATGCTGGCGACGACCGCCAAGGTCCGTGATCACGACCTCATGGTCATGCGGGCCCTCGGCATGACCCGTCGCCAGACCCGCTGGGCCATCGTCACCCAGTCGAGTCTCGTCGCCGCGGTCGGATTCGTCGTGGGGATCCCCCTCGGCGTGGCCGCCGGTCGCATCATCTGGCAGACCGTGGCCGAGAACACCCCGATCCAGTTCGTGGCGCCCACCGCGTGGGCCGTCATCCTGCTGACGCCGCTGGTGGCATGGGGCGCGGCCAACCTGTTGGCGTTGTGGCCGGCCCACCAGGTGGCGTCGAGATCCATCGGCGAATCGTTGAGAGAGGAGTGACCTCATGGACGAACCAGCGCTGGTCATGACGGGAGTCCGCAAGACGTTCGAGGCCGAGCAGGCTCCGGTCCGCGCCCTTCGTGGGCTCGACGTCGAGCTCGCGCCCGGCGAGTTCGTGGCGGTCATGGGGCCGTCGGGGTGCGGCAAGTCGACGATGCTCAACCTCGTCGCCGGACTCGACCAGGTCGACGAGGGCCGGATCCTCGTCGCCGGTGACCCGGTCCACGAGATGGACGAGGACGCCCTCGCCCACATGAGGAGCCGCCACATCGGGATCGTGTTCCAGTTCTTCAACCTCATCGAAGGGATGACGGTCCTCGAGAACGTCGCCATTCCGGCCATGATCGCCAGGAAGAAGCGGCGGGCCGCCGAGGGTCGCGCCCGCGACCTCCTCGACCTCCTCGGTCTCGGCGACAAGGTCGGACAGCTGCCCGGGGTCCTGTCGGGAGGTCAGCGCCAGCGGTTGGCGATCGCACGGGCCCTGGCCAACGAACCCACCCTGGTCCTCGCCGATGAGCCGACCGGTGCGCTCGACAGCGAGGGCGGCCACGAGATCCTCGAGCTGTTCCGCCGCCTCCACGCCGACGGCCAGACCATCCTCATGGTCACCCACGACGACGAGGTCGCCGACGCCGCCGACCGGATCGTCGTGATGAAGGACGGCAAGGTCGACGACACGACCGCCGCCGTGGTCGCGGGGAACCCGCGGTCGCCGTGACGACCGGCGTCGAGGTCGGCGATGTGGTCGGCGTCGTCCTGGTCGTGGCCTATGGGGCAGCCGGCGTGGCTCTGGTACGCCGCGATACCACCCGCCGCAGCGGTGTCCTGGTTCTCGCAGGGGTCCTGGTCGCCGGACTCGGCATCATCGCCACGGCGCTGCTCAGCGGGGATCGTGGCCCGAACGGGCTGCTCGAGGGGATCGAGAGCCTCGCCGCGGTACTCGTGATCGCGATCGCCTTTCACCTGCTGGTCACCATGCCCGACGGCACACTCCCCGACCGGTCGGTCCGCAACGCCACCGGGGCGGTGTACGGCACCGCGGTGATCGTCGGCGTGCTCCGCTGGACCCAACAGCCGACGCCCCCCGTCTGGCCGGTGGCGCTCTTCGGCTCGTTGGCGGCGGTGGCGGGCGTGGTGATCTCGAACCGGCGGTACGTCCAGAGCCGGGGCGTCGCCCGACAGCGGATGCAGTGGCTCGGGCTCGCCGTCGCCCTGTGCCTCGAGATCGCGCTCATCGTCGTCGCTCTCGGCGTTCTCATCGACTGGCCGCCGAACCGCCCCGCGGTGATCGCCGCCAGCCTGGTGCTCGTGGCCGGCGCTCTCGCCGCATCGTCGTCACCCCGCCTGGTGGGGCGCGTCGACCGCATGCTGTCCCACGTCGTCTCGTTCGCGGGGCTCAGCGCGGTGGTCACCGTCATCTACCTGGTGATCGTGGTCGGCCTGGGAAGGGTGCCCACCGACAACGACAAAGTCGTTCTGGTCCTGTCGATGGCCGCCGCCGCAGCGTCCGCCCTCGTGTACGTTCCGGCCCGCGCCGCGTTGAACGAGACGGCGAACCGGCTCGTCTACGGCGATTCGCGCGAAGCGTCCCAGGCGCTCGATACGTTCGGCAGCCGCCTCACCCGCGCGGTCCCCATGGACGAGCTGCTTCTCCAGCTGGCCGAGGTGTGCACGACACATCTGTCCCTCGTGGATGCGGAGGTGTGGGCCGGAACCGACGGCCGGATGAGCCTGGCCGCCTCGGTTCCCGACCGCTCGGCACCTCCGATCGCGTTGGGCGAAGCGGAGCTTCCGGTGGTGAGCCGGGCCCGGGTGTCGGGACGGGGGTGGGCCGAGGTGTGGCTCCCCGAGCTCGTCGAGGGGCGGGGAGACGGGCCGCTGAGGGTGGTGCCCATGGTGCACGGTGGCGAGCTGTTCGGCCTGCTGGTTCTCGAGCGACCGGTCGGCGACGACGACTTCAGCGAGGACGACGACCAGGTCCTCGCCGAGCTGGCCCGTCAGGTGGCTCTCGCCCTGCACACCGCGGGTCTCGACGTGGCCCTCCAGGAGACCCTGCGCGAGGTACAACAGAAGAACGTCGAGCTCCAGGAGTCGCGGGTGCGCATCGTCGCCGCCGGTGACGCCGAGCGCCGCAAGTTCGAGCGCAACCTCCACGACGGCGCCCAGCAGAACCTGGTGGCCCTGGCGGTGAAGCTGAGCCTCGTCGAGCGTGTGTCGGAGAAGGACCCCGCCGCCGCCAAGGCTCTGCTGGAGGAGGCTCGGGCCGACGTGTTCGTCACCGTCGAGGAGGTGCGGGCGTTGGCCCATGGTCTGTACCCCAAGGTGCTGACCGACCTCGGCCTGCACAAAGCCCTCGGCGCCGCGGCCGGACGCGGTGCCCTGCCGACCTCCGTCGTCGCGGAGGGCATCGGCCGCTTCAACGAGGACGCCGAGGCCGCCGTCTACTTCTGTTGTCTGGAGGCCATGCAGAACGCCGGCAAACACGCCGGGGAGGGGGCCTCGTTGACCGTCGAGGTCGGCCACGACGGCACCGATCTGTGGTTCTCGGTGACCGACGACGGCGCAGGCTTCGACATGTCCGCCGAAGGCCGCGGCCACGGCTTCACGAACATGGATGACCGCCTGGGCGCTCTCGGCGGCAGCGCCGAGGTGCGGTCGGCTCCTGGCGAGGGCACCACGGTGTCGGGCCGGATACCCGTCGAGCCCCTCGACGATCAGGTGGGCGAGCCGAGGTAGAGCAGCACCGCCTTGACCCGCCGATGGACGTCGGGTTCCTCGCCGAGCGACAACTTGGCGAAGATCGAGTTGATGTGCTTCTCGACAGCCCGCTCGCTGAGCACCAGCGAGCGGGCGATGCCGGCGTTGTTCCGGCCGGTGGCGATCTCGCCCAGCACCTCGAGCTCACGGGGGGTGAGGTGCTGCAGCGGCGAGTGGTCCTGGGCCGAGCGGGACGTGACCAGCGACTCGACGACGGCGGGGTCGATGAACGAGCCGCCCGTCGCCACGGCGCGGATCGCCTGCACGAGGTCGTCGAGCTCGGCGATCCGTTCCTTGAGCAGGTACGCCCGGCCGTTCGACCCCTTCTCCAGCAACATCAGCGCGTAGGCGGGTTCGGCGTAGTGGCTGAGCACCACCACGCCGGTGCCCGGCCGGGTCTCCCTCAGTTCGGCGGCCAGCCGGATGCCCTCGTCGGTGCCCGTGGGCGGCATGCGGATGTCGGTGACCACCACGTCGGGGTCGTGTTGCTCGATGGCGGCGACCACCGAGTCGAGGTCGTCGCAGACGTCGACGAGCTCGAGGTCGTCCTCGGTCTCGATCAGGCGGGCGAGCCCTTCGCGGATCAGGTAGTGGTCGTCGGCCAGGACCAGGCGGATGGGCACCGGCCGATGCTAGCCATGCCGCCGAGGCTGTCAGCCGGGATCGTCGTCGTGGGGACGCGACTCCCTCCAGTGCTCGACGCCCTCGCTCACCGCGACGCCGGCGACGAGAAGCGCGGCGCCGGCGTCGGCCCACCACCAGCCGCGCCAGGCGTTGAGCACGAGGGCGATCAGGATGCCCGTGCTCAGACAGCCGTCGAGAAAGGTCATGGCCGCCTCGGCCTCCAGGGTCTCGCTGCCCAGATCCCGGGCGGTCACCTGCTTGAGCCGGGCCAGGCCGAACATGACCAACGCCGTCACTGCCAGATAGGCGATCCCGACCGTGGAGGCCTCGGGACGGTCGCCGACGACGAGGCCCCGAATACTGAGGACCACCAGGAACGCGGCGAGCGCCCAGAACGCCGCCGCGATCAGGCGTAGGGAACGGTGGATGCGGCGGTCGTGGGGATCGTGTCGACCGTCACGAAGGTTGGCGATGACGACGGTCGAGGCGAAGATCTCGATGACCGAGTCGAGCCCGAACGCGACCAGTGCCAACGAACCGGCCCGCACCCCGAGCGAGATGGTGATCACGACCTCCATGGCGTTCCACGCGTTGGTGGCCCACTCCAGGCGGACACCACGCCGGCGCAGCTCCTCTTGCGGGTGGCCCGCACCGGTCTCGACCATGGCGGCACGACCGTACTCGGCGACGCAGAGCAGATGAGGACGGCCCCGGGTAGCCTCCAACGTGCGGCACCGTCGCCGCCGACCCAGGGGGTTCCGTCATGGCGATCACCGACTTCCGCTCGAAGATGCGCTCGAACGAGGAGATCATCGGCCGAGCCGATCTCGACGATCCCGACGCGATCCTCTCGGTCACGACGATCGACGAGACCGAGGCCATCCACGTCGTTCTCGACAACGCAGACGCCATCTTCACCTGGGACTACGACAAGGGCGCCCGCCCCGCCCTCGACAAGCTGTACGAGAAGGCCAAGACGTCGCAGTGGAACGGCCAGACCGACCTCGACTGGGACACCGACGTCGACATCGAGAAGACGGTGCGCGAGTTCAACCAGACGATGAACCCCGGCGCCACCGACCTGGTCCCACCCTTCGACGTGTCGGGTACCGCTCTGGAGAGCTGGGGCGACAAGGAGTACCTGGCGCTCGGCATCGAGATGCAGAGCCACCTCCTCAGCCAGTTCATGCACGGTGAGCAGGGTGCCCTGATCTGCACCGCGAAGATCGTCGAGACCGTGCCGTGGATCGACGCCAAGTACTACGCCTCGACCCAGGTGATGGACGAGGCCCGCCATGTCGAGGTCTTCGCCCAGTACCTCGACACCAAGCTGGACGGCCACTACCCCATCAACGCCCACCTGCGGATGCTGCTCGACGACATCGTCAACGACGACCGCTGGGACATGACCTACCTGGGAATGCAGATCATGGTCGAGGGCCTGGCCTTGGCCGCGTTCGGGATGATGTACCAGACCACCCCTGAGCCGCTGCTCAAGAAGCTGCTGCGTTACGTGATGAGCGACGAGGCCCGCCACGTGGCCTTCGGTGTTCTGTCGCTCAAGGAGTACTACGCGGAGCTGTCGAGCGCCGAGCTGCGCGAGCGGCAGGAGTTCGCCTTCGAAGCCGCGGTGCGGATGCGCGACCGGTTCCTCCAACAGGAGGTGTGGCAGCGGTTCGAGATCGACGTGCGACCGCTCATCCCCATCATCCGCCAGGACCCCGCCCGCATCCTGTTCCAGCAACTGCTGTTCTCGAAGATCGTCCCCAACTGCAAGAAGCTGGGTCTGTTGGACGCCGGGGTTCCCGAAGGTCAGAAGGGCTGGCTTCGCGAGCGCTTCGAGGAGATGGACGTCATCAGCTTCGAGGACCTCGCCGATACCGGCGAGGAGTACCTGGAGCTCGACGCGGTGGCCCGGGACCGGGAGGCGGCCTCGGCCTGAGCGGGAGCGGGAGCGGGAGCGGGGTCAGCCGGTCGGGAACGACTGGCCGACGAGCTCTTCGCTCATCGACCACAAGCGGTCGGTGGTGGCGTCGTCGAGCAGGTACTCGGCATAGCCGGTGGTGTTGGGGTTGCCGCCCTCGACGTTGATGTCATCGAGGTTCACGTCGCAGATGGTGTGGCCGGCGGACGACAGGTTCACGATACGGGGCCGCTCCCCCGCCATGATCGCCGGGAACAACAAGGCGGTCAGCAGGAAGTGGCCGAGATGGTTGGTACCGAACTGCATCTCGAAGCCGTCGGCCGTCCTTCCCTCGGGACAGGCCATGACCCCCGCGTTGTTGATGAGCACGTCGATGGCGTCGTGATCGGCGAGATGGCCCGAGGCGACGTCGCGGACGGACGCGACTGCGCCGGTGACCACGAAGCGACGGCCCGTGAGATCCACACCGTCGAGGACCTCGTCGGTGGTCGTGCCGGCGCCGAAGACCGTCACGCGGTCGAGGCGAGCTTGTAGTTGGCGTACTGCTCGATGCGGCCCACGTGGTCGGGCGACTTCCGCATCCGGGCCGCGATCTCCGATCGGTCGACGCCGCGTCGGCGGGCGTTCAGCACGCACCGCTCCACTGGGCGCAGCGGCTCGACCGTGGGGCTGTCGGCGGCCGAACGGGGGATCCGCGCCAGGGTCAGCACCCGTTCGATGTGCCCGGGGCTCCGACGGAATCGCCAGGCGATCTCGGGGACCGACATCCCGTCGCGATCCATCCGGACGATGGCCCGCTCGAGTGGTCGTAGTTCCCGTGTCGTCATGTCATCCTCCCCGAACCGTCGCACCACGACGGCTGTTCCGAACCCCGAAGTTACCGTAGCGACCCGACGGCGGCGAGAGAGGACACGCTGGATCGTCGGAAGAGCGACGTTCACTCCCGAGACCGACATCACGACCATCACCAACGACAGGCACATGACCCCCAGCAGCATCCAACGCCGCTGGCGGATCTCGGGTCGCTCCCACAGGGGGATGCCGAGGGATGGGAGAGGGGAGGCCGCGGTGTCGGCTGATGTCAGCGGGCACTTCCGGGTCGAACCTGCACGCGATGGGGCCAAGGCTCCCACACCTGGGTCCGGCGTCGGCGAGGCTCCCTCGGCGAGCTAGGAGAGCTCGACCTCTTCCCAGCTGAACACCGTCGGGCTGGAAGGGTCCGCGACCAGACGCAACCAGTTGATGCTGTTGGAGTCGACGCTGACATCGACGATGATCTGGGTCACGTTCGGCTGAGGGGCGACGCCGTAGAGCGAGAACCACTCGACTCCGGGATCGACCCTGAACCCGTGGGTGTCACCGCTGACGATCACGACCGGTCGCCCGAACTCCGCCGACAGCTCCGCGAGGCGCTCGACGAAGTTGGTGTACCCGTCGAACGGCACACCCTGGGCCCGTTCGACGGGATTCCACATGTCCGCGTGGAGGAACAGGGCCAGCCCGGCCGACTTCTTCGCCTTCTTGAACGTCTTCTCCAGCCACTCGATGTTGGCGTCGTTGCGGTCGAGGAACTCACCGAAACGGGCCGTGGTCTGCGCGGGCGTCTCGTTCGTCCAGGGCAGGAGGTCGTTGTTGGAACCGACGACGTGCATCGTCGCGAACATCACGTCGGATTCCTCCCAGCGGACGTTCTCGGGGAAGTGCTTGTCCTGGGTCTTCACCTTGAACTTGCCGCCACCGAGCGTCCGGTCCTTCTTGGGAAAGAACGTGTCGCGAACCGCGTCGAGCCGCTCGAGGGGGTCGGTGGCTCCACCGTCGAACTCGTGGCAGTCGGACCACTCGTTGTCCCCCGGGGTGTAGACGAGCGGGTCGGCGAACGAATCGAAGGCGGCGCGGATCGACATGTTCCACGCGTCGGTGCACTCCGCGGATCCGTCCTTGATGTCGCCGATGTGCACGACGGACTGAACGCTCGGGTCCCAGTTGATCGACTCGACGAGCAGGGGGAACCGCTCCAGTGCCCCCCGGCCGTAGGGCGCGTCGCCGACAACCGCCAGCTCGACCGGTCCGGGAGGCTCCTTGGCGGACACCGTGGCGAAGTTGACCGCAGCGAATCCCACTGCGAGCAGCGCGACGAGAACCAGCTTCTTCCGTGACATGCAACACCTTCCCCAGGTCGACAACTCGAAAGGTACATGCGCGGCGGCGGGCAGGGTAGATGTGAATTCGGGGACCGACCTCAGGATCATCGCAACGGGTCGGCAATGGCGGTCTCGCGGCGTTCGCGCTGCGCCTCCAGCCGATTCGGGTCCGTCGTCGACGTCGTCACCCCGTCGGCGACGAGTCTCGCCAGCTCCCGGGCCACCATCGGACCGGCGTTCTGGTTCTGTCCGGTCACCAGGTTGCCGTCGACCACCCAGTGGTTGGCGAGGGGATCCCGGAACTTCGTCTCCGACTCGAACACCGCCCCCATCCTGCGCATCTCGGTTTCGGGGTGTTGGGGGGTGGCTGCAATGCCGAGTTCACGGATCTGCTTGTCGGTCACCGCGCAGATCCTCCGGCCCTCGACCAGCGGTCGCCCGTCGGCCGCGGTGGCGTTGCGCAGGCCGAGTGGTCCGTGGCACACGCCGCCGATGGCCCGGCCCAGACCGTTGGCCTCGGTGATCTTGTCGGCCAGGGTCTCGGAGGTGCCGAAGTCGAAGGCGGCTCCCCACCCGCCCGCGAGGAAGACGATGTCGTAGTCGGCCATGTCGAGATCGCCGATCGCCAACGAGTCGTTCACCTTGTCGCGGAATTCGTCGTCGACGAGGAAGCGGTCGTCCGCGTCGCTCCGCAGCACCGGCTTGAGCGACAGCGGATCGACGGGGATGGGACCGCCCAGAGGGCTGGCGACGTCGACATCCATGCCGGCATCGAGGAACACGTAGTAGGGCGCGGTCATCTCGCTGGCGAACACGCCGGTCGGCTTGCCGATGTCGAGCACCCCGTGGTTCGTGGCGATCACCAGCGCCCGGCGATCCGGCAGGTCGGGCACGTCGGAGGCGGCCTCGTCGTCGGGGTGCATGCCAATGCGCTGGACCAGGCGGCGAAGCAGGAGAGCCGGAGCCGGGGGCGTCTTCGCCGGGGGCCCTGCGGTGGGTCGGCGTTCCTCGTACGGCCACGGTTCGTTGCGCTCGGGGACCGCGGCGGCCC
Organism: uncultured Microthrixaceae bacterium; assembly: GCA_963700425.1. Classification (GTDB taxonomy): domain Bacteria; phylum Actinomycetota; class Acidimicrobiia; order Acidimicrobiales; family Microtrichaceae; genus CAVOXO01. The sequence goes on from CAVOXO010000005.1 coordinate 53,979, forward strand.
GTTGCTGCTTCATCGTCATCCGAAGGTGCTCCTTGAGGTCGTCGAGATCGGCGTCGTTCCAGCGGTTGGTGGACTCGACGGGGTCGGCACTCAGGTCGTACAGCTCCCATTGATCGTCGAGGGGGGCGGTCCGGTACGCCGCCCCCCCGGGGCCGTTCGCGGCGAGGTGACGGACGCCGGGTTCGGTCCACGTGGCGGGATCGTCGAACGTTCGCACCATCTTCCACAGATGGTCGTCACCGCCCTCGGAACGGGGCACCCTGACGACGAGACCCTCGACGTTGGACCCGACGTGGGCCGGCACCTGGATGCGCAACGGCGCCGGCGGCGCCGTGACGCGACCGAGCCGGCGGGCGAGACCCGAGGCGCCGGTGTCGCCCTCCAACATGTTGTCGCGGGTCATGAGATAGACGGCTCGGGTGTCGTCGGCCGCCTCTCCGGCGACGACCGCCATGAGATCACGGCCCGGCAGCGGGTGCACCTCGGAGAACGACCGGGCCAGCTCCGCTCCCACGGCCGCCTCGTCGATTCCGGCCGCGGCCAGCAGCGTCGGCACGAGATCGACGTGCGAGGTCGGCGCATCCACGACCCGGGGCCCGGTCGATCGGTCTCCGACCCGGGCTATCACGAACGGAACGCGAGTCGCCTCGTCGTAGAGGTTGAACCACTTCTGCTGGAGGCCGCCGTGGGCACCCAACAGGTCGCCGTGGTCCGACGTGCGGACCAGCAGAGCGCTGTCGGATCCGCCGTCGGTCACGGCTCGGCGCACCCGGTCGAGGGGACCGTCGACCTCGGCGTGCAGCCGGTAGTAGAGATCGCGGTGGCGCTGGGCGTTGGCCGAGTACAACCGGGCGACTGCGGGCGCCGGGCCGTAACCCGAGTAGTACGCCTCGCGGTAGGCGATCTGCGCGGCTGGCTTGGTCGAGAGGTCCTCCTCCACGGTGGGGGCCGCCGCCACATGCGGCGGATCGAGCGGTGACGGCCCGATGGGGCTCCGGCGCACCCACGCGGGGAACAACACGATGTCGTGGGGATTCACGAAGCTGGCCACCAGGAGGAAGGGCCGCAGCGCCGCATCATCGCCCGCTCGACGGCGCGCGTAGCGATCCGAGAGCCAGGCCACCACACGATCCGCGATGAGTGGATCGCGTCGCAGGCCGCTGTTGGCCAGCGACGCACCGTGCGGCTCGGGCCCGACCCAGCCCGAGAAACCGAACGGATCGAGCGGGTCGGCATCGAGGTAGGTCCGCACTGCGGCCGGGTCGACGATGCCGTCGTCGTCGTTGGTGGCCAGGGCCTCACCGGTGGCCGGATCGTTGAGGTCGGCGTGAGAGATGTGCCATTTGCCGTCGTAGTGGGTGTCGTATCCGGCGGCTCGGAACCAGTGGCCGAGAGTCGGGACTTCCCCCCGGCGTAGCCAGCGCATCCGCGAGTCGTCGGCCATCTTGCCGAGCCCGTCGGTCTGGGTGACCCCGTGGAGGTCGGGATACTGGCCGGTGAACAACGTGGGGCGGCTCGGCACGCACGCCAGCGATCCGGTGTAGTGACGCTCGAAACGGACGCCGTGATCGTCGAACCATCCCCGCCCCGTCAGGGTCCGCCGCCGCCATGCCGCCACGTCGTCGGATTCGTAGGGCGGGGTGGCCCGCTCCTGGTCGGTCATGAGGATGACGATGTCGGGCCGGTCAGACACGGGGGTCCTCCAGATGGTGGGCGAGACCGGCGAGCATCACGTCTGACTGCCGGGCGAACACGCGGGCCACGACGCCCGCGGCGAGCTGTTGGGGTGGCCGGGGGCCGGCCTCGATGGTGGTGGTCAGGAACACGTGGGTCCGTTCGGGGCCCTCCGGCGCCAGGACCCAACGGTTGCGAACCGTGGTCAACCGCGGGGGCAGACCGTCGATGTCGTAGGCGAGGGTGGTGGGCTCCACGAACTCGGCGATGCGTTCCACGAGGGTGTTGCGGCCCGCCTGGACTCGGCGGGCCAGACCGATCGCGCCGCCGTCGGCGGCGGCGGGTTCGAGGATGCACGAGTGATCGACGTTGTCGGCCCACGAGCCGATCGACCCGAAGTCCGACAGGACGTCCCAGATCGCGGTCGCGTCCGCGGCGATGGTGCGGGTCCGGGTGACCTCGGTCACGAGGTCCGCTCGATGAAGTCGAGGAGAACCTCGGCCAGTTCCGGGCCACGGTCCTCCTGCAGGAAGTGTCCGCCACCCTCGATGGTCACATGGGGCTGGCCGGCCGCGCCGGGAACCTTGGCGAGGAACGGCGCGTCACCGCCGCCCGTGATGGGGTCGCTGTCGCTGAACGTGAGCAGGAACGGCCGCTCGAATCGCTCCAGAACCGTCCACGCCTCGACGTTGTCGATGCCGCCCGGATCGGACGGAGTGGTGGGCACCAGCACCGGGAAGATGCGCGCTCCGGCGGTGAACGTGTCGTCGGGGAACGGCGCGTCGTACGCCGCGATGACCTCGGGGGGCAGACCGGTGGCGCATCCGCCGTTGACGATCGCTCCGACGGGGAAATCGTCGGCCTCCTGGGAGAACGCCTGCCAGGCCAGAAAGGCGTCACTGGGAGGAGCGTGTCCGGTGGGCAGACCGGTGTTGCCGATGGCCACCCGGTCGTACCGGTCGGGATCGGCGGCCACGAGTCTCAGGCCCACCAGCCCTCCCCAGTCCTGGCCGAAGAAGGTGATGTGGGTGAGATCGAGGTGGTCGAACAGCAGCGCTCGCATCCACTCGACGTGGCGGGCGTAGGTGTAGTCCGACCGTTCGGTGGGCTTGTCGCTGCGACCGAACCCCACCAGGTCGGGGGCGACCACCCGGTGACCGGCCCCGACCAGCGGAGGGATCATCCGACGGTAGAGAAAGCTCCACGACGGCTCGCCGTGCATCAGCAACACGGGCGCCGCGTCGCGGGGTCCCTCGTCGAGATAGTGGACCCGGAGCGTGCCGCCCTCACCGTCGCCGACCTCGGAGTAGTGAGGGTCGAAGGGGAAGTCGGGAAGATCCGAGAAACGGTCATCGGGGGTCCGGACGGTCTGCATGAGCGATCGCTCCTCGGCTCGCCAGGGCCGCGGAGGCGCGACGCTGCGCGCACCATTCAACTCTGCCCGGGGATCTTCTGCATTCGGCAGCAGGGCGCTCCCGCGGACGGATACGTCGCGCCTGGATCGCGGGGATCGACGCACTGACGGCAACGTGACCTGTGGCCGTGCCGACCCCCCGATTCGCGCCGCGAGTGCGATCTCGAGCACTAGGGTCGAGGCGACCCTCCACCGACGGGAGCGATTGCTGTGACTTTTCTTTCGACTGTTCTTCAGGACTCGACATCAACCGATGCCGGCGCGCCGGCGCCGTGATCGGCGTGCTGTTCGGATTGGCGCTCGCGGTGGGGGCCAACACGATCCGGTCATCTACCTGATCCTGTGTCTGATCCCGTGCATCAGCATCGTCGGTGCATGGTTCCTCGCCAGTGACACCGCCGAGCTGTTCGGCAAGGGGACGGGTTGGAAGCTCTTCCTCTTCCTGATTCCCGGTGTGTCACACCTCATCCTCGGCTTCGGCGACGAATCCGTGGATCCTTCCAGGGTCGCGCCGGGTGTCGGCCTGAACGCACAGACCCCCTAGGCGGAGTTCGACACTGATCCGGCGGCCGGCCTTCCGCGCGTTGAATAGGGTGGGCGACTCGACGACGAAGGAGCCCCGATGGCCACGTCCTGGAACGGAAGACTCGCCGCCGACATCCGCGACGCCGAACCGGACTGGACTCCCTACACCCAGCCGGTGGCTCCCGACGGCGCACCCAATGTGTTGATGATCGTCTGGGACGACGTGGGTTACGGGGCCATGGACGTGTTCGGCGGCCCCATCGAGACACCGACGATGCGGCGAATCGCGCGAGTCGGGTCTGCGGTACGGGAACTTCCACACCACCGCGCTGTGTTCCCCCACGCGGTCGAGCCTGCTCACGGGCCGCAATGCCACCAGCAACGGCATGGCCTGCATCGCCGAGGCCACTACCGGCTATCCGGGATCGAGCGGACGCATCCCCTTCGAGAACGGCATGATCTCGGAGGTCCTCGGCGAACGCGGTTGGAACACCTACTGCGTGGGGAAGTGGCACCTCACTCCAGAGGAGGAGACCGATCACTCGTCGTGGCGGAAGCGGTGGCCGCTCGGCCGCGGCTTCGAGCGCTTCTACGGCTTCCTGGGTGGCGAGACGAACCAGTGGTACCCCGAGCTCGTCTATGACAACCACCCCATCGAACCGCCGGCGGAGCCCGAGGACGGCTATCACCTCTCCAAGGACCTCGCCGACCGCTCCATCGAGTTCATCCGCGACTCCACGACGATCGCGCCGGACAAACCGTGGTTGACGTATCTCGCGCCGGGCTGCGCCCACGCCCCCCACCACGTGTTCGAGGAATGGTCCGAGAAGTACCGGGGCCGGTTCGACGAGGGATACGAAGCCATCCGGGCCGACATCCTCGAGCGGCAGAAGGAGCTGGGCCTGCTCCCGGCCGACACCGAGTTGTCGCCCATCAACCCCCACGGCGAGCCAGACGCGACCGGTCCCGACGGCCAGCCCTGGCCCCAACTCGACCATGTCCGGCCGTGGGACGAGCTCGACGCCGACGCCCGAAGGCTCTTCGCCCGAATGGCCGAGGTGTACGCAGGATTCATCAGCTACACCGACGACCAGATCGGCCGCCTGCTCGACTACCTCGAGGAATCGGGCCAGCTCGACAACACCATCGTCGTGGTGGTCTCCGACAACGGATCGAGCGCCGAGGGAGGACCGAACGGGTCGTTCAACGAGAACAAGTTCTTCAACGGGGTCGCCGACACCGTCGAGGCCAACCTTCCCTTCATCGACGACCTCGGCACGCCGCGCAGCTACAACCACTACTGCAGCGGCTGGGCGTGGGCGTTCGACACCCCGTTCCCCTACTGGAAGCGTTACGCCGGATACGAGGGCGGAACCGCCGACATGTGCCTGGTGTCGTGGCCCTCGGGAATCGCGGCCCGGGGAGAGGTACGCGACCAGTACGTCCACGCCGTGGACGTCGTTCCGACCATCTACGACCTCATGGGCATCGACCCGCCCGAGGCGATCAACGGGTTCACCCAGAGCCCGATCGAGGGCGAGAGCTTCCGCGCCAGCATCGACGACCCCACGGCACCGGGACGGAGCGATCAGTTCTATTCGATGCTCGGACAGCGGGCCATGTACCTCGACGGATGGCTGGCCAACACGGTGCATCCCACCATCTCGGGGTGGGGGAACTTCGACCACGACGTCTGGGAGCTGTACCACCTGACCGAGGACCGGGCTCAGTCGACCGACCTGGCCGACGAGCATCCCGACGAGGCTCCGCTCGATGATCGAGCGCTGGTGGCACGACGCCGGTGTGTACCACGGTCTGCCCATCGACGACCGGACCGCGGTCGAGGTGTTGGGCAGTCCACGCCCCCAACCCAGCGAGCCGCGTGACCGCTACCGGTACTACCCCGGCACCGCCCCGGTCCCCGAGTCCGTGGCGGTCAACCTTCGGGGGCGTTCGTTCACGATCGCCGCGGCGGTCGAGGTGTCGACGACCGGGGCGAATGGTGTGCTCTTCGCACAGGGAACTCTGCTGGGCGGTCACGTCCTCTCGCTGCGCGACGGGCGTCTCCACTACGCCTACAACTGGCTGGGCGAGGACATCCAGCGGATCGCCGGAGACGGCGGATGTGTCACCGGGCCGGCATCTCTACACCGCGGAGTTCTCGGTGACGGGGCGCGACGAGGCGACCCCCAGCCCGGTCGGCACGCTGGTGCTCTACGTCGACCGGCAGGAAGTCGGCCGCGGCGACATCCGCACCCAGCCCGGCAAGTTCGGGCTCGGATCGGGGCTGACGGTGGGCCGGGCCCTGGCGCCTTCGGCCGACCCCGACGTGAGGGCGCCGGCCGCCTTCACCGGAGGCGAGATCGAGGCCGTGGTCATCGACGTCGCCGGCGAACCCTTCCTCGACCACGAGGCCGAGGTCGCCGCCTGGTTGGCCCACGACTGAACCGACCGTCACCGCCACCGTTCGGCGTCAGCCCACCCCGGCGCCCGAGCGGTGGATCGCGGCCGAGTCGTCGCCGAGATAGGCGGCGATGACGAGATCGTCCGCCAGGACCTCCGCGGGAGGCCCCTGGGCGATGATGCGTCCCAGGTCCATGGCCACCATCCGGTCGCACATCGATGCGAGCAGCGGCATGTCGTGTTCGATGACGACCATCGCCGCGCCGGTCTCGTCGCGAATGCGCACCAGGAGGGGCCCGAGTGCCTCGGCTTCGCGTTGGGCCACTCCGGCCGAGGGCTCGTCGAGGCACAGCAGAACCGGGTCCTCGGCCACGAGGCACGCCAGCTCGACGATGCGGCGGGTACCGGTGGACAACGAGGTGGTGAGCGTGTCGCGGTAGTCGCCGAGTCCCAGCATCTCGACGATCCCGGCGACCCGACGACGCGCGGCCAGTTCGGACTCGAAGGTGGCGGGCTGGCCGAACGTGTCGGAGACCATCGAGCTCGGCGCCGCCAGACGGGCACCGGCCACCAGGATCGTCTCCTCGACGGTGAGCGAGGGGAACAGGCGCGCCTCCTGGAACGACCGTCCCAGGCGTCCGCGGGCCCGCTCGAAGGGTTGCCAGTCGGTGATGTCGTGATCCCTGAAGACGATGCGGCCGTCGTCGATCGGCAGGAATCCCGAGATGCAGTCCATGAGCGTCGTCTTGCCCGCACCGTTCTGTCCCACCAGACCGACGATCTCGCCAGGCCGCACCTCGAGGTCGACGTGATCGACCGCGATCACGCCGCCGAAACGGCGTTCGACGGAGCGGCACTCCAGCACGGGTCGCAGGTCGACCACGACGCCCCGCTCGCCGCCGGTGTCGTGGGACGGGGCAGGGGCGTTGTCCGTCGCCGCGTCGACGGCGGCCTCGCCGGCGTCTTCGCTCATGGCCCCGGCTCCCTCGAGGAACACCGACCGGAGGATGTCGGGACGGTCGAGGAGCTCGCTGGTCGCTCCCTCGAATCGCACCTGACCCTTCTCGAGGAAAACCGCACGCTCGGCCAGCGTGAGGGCGACGTTGACCGACTGTTCCACGATCACGATCGTGACGCCCGAGGCGTTCAACCGGCGAACCACGTCGATGAGCTGACCGACGATGAGAGGCGCCAACCCGAGCGACAGCTCGTCGATCAGAACGACCCGGGGCCGGAGCAACAGGGTCATGGCCAACGCGAGTTGTTGCTGTTCGCCGCCGGAGAGATCGCCGGCCATGGTGTCGACCCGCTTGCGGAGCGACGGGAACAGCTCCATGACCTCGGCGGTGTCAGTACGAATGCGGTCGGTGTCCGCGTGGAACGTCCACGTGGCCAGCCGGAGGTGATCGGCGACGGTCACGGTCGGGAAGATCGAGCGGCCCCCCGGCATCATCACCAGACCGTCGCGGACGATCTGCTCGGGTCGGCGACCCGAGATGTCCACTCCCCCGAGCCGCAGATCGCCCCGGGAGGGAACCAGACCGCACAGTGCTTTCAGAAGAGTCGACTTCCCCGCACCGTTGGTTCCGAGGAGCGCCACCATCTCCCCGTCGTCGACGTCGAGGTTCGCTCCGAAGAGCACCTGCAGCTGGCCGTAGGAGACGTCGACTCCTCGGCAGCTCACCGCGTCGCCGAGCGGCTCGTCGTGGCGCGCCGGCGGGACGGCGGGGGACACGGCGGCCGACGGCTCGGGATCGCCCTCCGATGGGAATCCGGCCACCTGGATGTGTCGGCGCCGGGCGATCAGAGCGAGGGCCCGGTCACGCAGCGAGAGCGCGGCTCCGGCCAGGCCGCCGGGCAGGGCCCACAGCACGACGAGGAGCCCGGTGCCCATGAGCAGCAGCCGCACCCCGGGGTCGGCCGCGTCTCGCAGGCCTCGCAGCCCCGCGGTCCCGGCCACCGATCCGATCACCGACGACACCCCGCCGATCGTGGCGGAGGCGAAGGCGTCGACGCTGTCCTGGGGTTGGTACGAGCCCGCCCGGGCTCCGTGCAACAACATCACGTGCAGCCCTCCCGCCAGCCCTGTGATCGCACCGGAGAAGACGAAGCCGCCGAGCGCGGTCCTCCGGCCGGGGACGGCCATCGCCGCGGCGGCGCGGGAGTTGTCCCGGTTGGCGATCATGGCCCGCCCGCTCCGTGAACGCCGCACTCCGGCGGCCGCGAACATCACGCCGACCAACGCCGCGAGGGTGACCCAGTAGGCGACGCTCTCGTCCTCCATCCTCCAGCGCTGAAGGAGAACCGGCCGTTCGACGGTCTCGGGGATCAGCTCGGGGAACACGTTGGGGTTGAGGACGTACCCGTCGAGAACGACGGCGAAGGCCAGGGTGACGACCCCGAGGAACGGTCCGCTGATCCGCAGGGCGGGGAAGCCCAGCAGAAGCGACACCAGCGCGGCGGCCCCGGCCGAGACCACCAGGATGAGGAAGTAGTCGATCTCCCAACGGTTCATGAGATTTCCGGCGACGATCGCACCGACCCCCACGAGGGCAAACTGTCCGAGACTGAGCTGACCGTTCCAGCCGGTCAACACCACGAGGCTGACGCCGACCATGCCCCAGATGCACGCGATCGACAGCGTGTTGACGACCGACGGCGACACCACCAGGGGTGCGACCACCGCGACCAGCGCCAGTGCGGCGAGGGCGATCCGGGCGGCCCAGCGGACCTCGGGCAGGTTCTTCAACTCGCGGGGCACGGGGCCGTGGGTGGCCCTTTCCGACCACCCGTCATCACCAGCGCGGGCCCGTGAGCTGGGGCCTCGTTGGATCAGGAGCGCCCCGAGGATCACCACCAGCAGCACCACGTCGGCGAGCGCGGGGGACCGGGACGTGTTCCAGCGGACGATCTGGTCGACCGCACCCAACACGAGCGCGGCCGCGCAGGCGACGGGCAGCGACTCCATGCGGGCGACGACGGCGGCGGCGAGGGCCGGGAGGAGCAGGGCGGCTCCGGCGGCCGCGGTGGGCGGGGTCCCGACGAAGGGTGCCTTGAGAAGGAAGGTGAGGGTGGCGAGCGAACCGGCGATCGTCCACACCAGGGTCTGGATCCGACGGACGGGTATGCCCAACAGGCGGGCGCGGTCGGGGTTCTCCGACGCGGCCCTCACTGCGGCCCCCACCCGGGTCCGAGCGAGGAACCACCCCACTGCGCCGACGACGAGGGGCACGGTCATGAGGATCAGGAGGTGATCGCCGGTGATGACGTCGACGCCGAGCGAGAACTGCGTGGAGGTCAGCGGCGTCTCGAAACCACCGAGGGTGACGACCCCGCTGTCGCCGAAGACCAGCGGGGGCAACAACAGCTCGACTCCGCCGAGGACCTGGGCGAGCCCGATCGTCGCCACGCTGAGCACCAGCCGTGAGCTGTTCTCGAAACGGCGGATCACCATGACGTCGACGAGGAGGCCGACGGCCGCTCCGGTGAGGACCCCGATCGCCAGGGCGACGCCGTAGTTCCATCCCCACACCAGGAACAGCCGTGCCGCGGTGAGGCCGGTCGCCGCGCCCATCGCGCCGTACGCGAAGTTGACCACCCGGTTCGTCCGATAGATGAGGATCAGCCCCACCGCCGTGAGCGCGGTGGCCGATCCGAGGATGGCGCCGGAGACCACTCGGCCCACCGGCGCGCCCTGCGGCAACACCAGCGCCGCGACGAACCAACCCAGACCCAGCAACGCGGCGGCCACTGCCCAGCGCCGGGGCCGGGGCAGGTCGTCGAATCGGGCACCGAGGTCGGCGGCGTTCACCGGTTCACCGGTTCACCCGAGGGGAACTTCCCGATGGGATAGCGGTTCTTCCCGCCGGAGGGGTCGATCCAGGCGCCGCGTTCGCGGTTGAAGGGCGAGACCGCCGACGCCGAGTAGAACACCTCCCGGGCGTCCTGGCTGGTGGAGTAGTCGCCGGGACCGAACTTCCATGTCCCCAGGAATCCGCTGCGCCCCGGATAGCGGAACATCCCTGCCTCGAACGTCTCGGGAGTGAGGTTCGGTCCCGCCATCTGGATGCCGATCGCCAGCATCTGGAGCTGGTAGTACATCAGGTCCGCGGCCAGAACCGGTTCCTCCGCCGGCCGGACCGCCTTGAAGGCCCGGTACCCGGGGCTGGCCTGCCGAGCCAGGGTCGGACCGGCGAAACTCACCCCGAAGGCGCCGTCCCATTCCGACTGGTCCATGATCTGGCCCACGATGTCCACGTCGGTCAGCGCGACGCCCGACTCGACCCACTCGGGGGCGTAGGACTGCTCTCGGGCCTTGCCGGTGAGGAACGTGAGGATGATCGGGTCGCACCCGCAGATGACCGTGGTGATGTTGTTCGACTTGAGCTTCGAGATGAGCGTCGCGGCCTGCGGGGCCATCTTGTTGATGTCGAGCTGGTAGGCCTCGTTGAGCGCGATGTCACCTCCGGCGCCGCCGTTCTGGATCAGCCGTATCCCCGCTGCCACACATTCCTGGTACCAGGAGTTCTCCGGAGCGATGATGGCCAACCGACGCGGCTGGTTGGCCAGCGAACCGCCCGCCAGCGACGCCGGCTTCTTCGCCAGCTTCGCCAGGTAGTACGACGACACGGCCTCGGTGACCGTCGAGCAGTCGGTGAACGCCGACCATGCGTAGGGTCGCCGCGACGACAACCACTCGCGGGAGACGAACGGGACACCGGTGTTGAGCACCCGTTGACGGGCCAGGGCATCGGCATAGGGGACGGTGACCGCGCCCATGTCGGCGAACGCGCCGATCTCCGACGCGACCTTCGAGCGCGTCGGCCTGGGCCGACTCCTGGCCTCCGCCCAGCATCTCCTTCTCGACCTCGCCCTTGCCGTCGTAGATCACGAGTCGGAGCTTGCGGCCGTACATCATGTAGGTGCGGTTGATGAACTCGACCATCCCCTGGAGCGTGGCGCTGATCCGCTGTTGGGATTCGTCGGGAATGCGGGTCCCCGCGATGCGGGACAAGGCATCGACCGCACCGTTGTCGAAGGTCTGGGATCTCACCGAGATGACGATCTCGCGGCGCGACACTCCCCGAGACGTGTCTCCGCCGTTGTCCCCCGTGAACCGGAAACACGGTGGCGAATAGGGGTCACCGGGAACCTGGAACTCACCGCACCCGTTGATCGTGGCGGGCCCGCTCCCGGCCGCGCCGACACCGTCGTTGACCGACTGCTCCGTCGTCCCGTCGACGCCCGACCCGACACCCCCCGCTCCGGACCCCGCCGCCGCGGCCTCGAACGCAGCGATCTCCTCGGGGGTGGCCGTCGAGGTGGCCGCCCCGTCCGCCACCGTCGTGGGAGACGACGTGGTCGACGAACCATCGCGGCCGTCGACGGTGGCGCCGAGCACCGAGCTCGACTCGATCGTGGTCGTCTCGGGCAGCGTCGGCACCATCAACGACAGCGCGACGAGCCCCACACCGAATCCCACCAGCGGCCCGTAACCGCGCATCAGGCGCTTCGGCGCGCCCGCTTCGGGGGTCGGTCGTTCGTTCATTCGATGATCCTCCGGGTCGCGCCGTGAAACATCCTGCGGTCGGCGACCGCCATGACCAACGCCGCCGCCACCAGCCCGATACCGATCCATGTCGCCGCGCCCCCGGTGGACCCGGGGGTCTCCTTCGAGATCGGAACCGCGGACGGCAACAGCGCCGCGATCTCCGCGGAATCGTCGACGGCTTCGGTGGGCGGCGGTGAGTCGGCCTCGACAGGGGCCGCGACGATCGACCCGATCCCCGCAGCGACGCCTCCCACCGACCCCGACGTCCCGATCGACCCGACGCCCGAGTCCAGGGGCGCCGGCGGCGTGACACCGTCGGCGATCACCGAGATCGGCCCGGGGTCACCGAACGTCGCGCCGGCCGACACGTCGCCGTCGAAGGACGGACCGGCGCCCAGATCGGGGATCTCCGCGGGCGGGAAGTAGGTGTCGTCGGTGGACGCCTCGACTCCTCCCACCTCGATGTTGATGCTCCCCGACCCCTTGAGCACCTGCAACACGACGTCCACCACCTGGACCACGCTGGTGTTCTGGCAGTCCGCCTCGACGAAATCGGCGAAGAGAATGTCGAGGAAGGGCTTGGCGGCGTCGAGGAACGGCCGGATGCTCGCTGGGCCCGCCGGCGGGTCGCTGAGTCGGAAGGCCAGGGGGCTCACCCGGACGCGGTCTCCCTCGATCTCCGACGTGGGGAGTTCGAGGGTGACCCCCAACGCCGACAACCCGCTACCGATGTTGCGCGACAGCGCGACGAGATCGCCCTCTGCCTGAGTGACCTCGCGTGGGAAACCGAAAAGGGTGGCCGCCCGAAACGAGAACCCACCCGTCAACGCCTCGGTGTCACCGGAGGTGGCTGTCGCCTCCCACACCGGATCCAACAACTCGATCAGACCGCCCAGGATCGAGATCCGGTCTGCGGTCATGGTGGCGTGAGCAGTGCGGGTGTGGCCGTCGAGGCGACTCGTCGCCTCGGTTCGCGGGTTGTCGATCCGGAAGAAGAACATGTCCTGAACCGGGTTGGTCGTGCGGGCCAGAGCGGACGGCCCGGTCGTGGCGTCCGCCCACTGGGTTCCCGCCACCCGATTCGACGGGGTGGCCGACCCGACGATCGGGAAGTAGACCTCGATCGGATCGCCTTGTCGGACACCGAGGGCGGAGTCGTCAGCGGTCAACGGCGGAAGAGCGGCCGCGGGCAGATACGGAAGGCGGTCGTCGCACCGGGACAGCTCACCGAAGAGCGACGTGAATGCTCCGAGATCGAGCGCCCGGGCCTCGGCCGAGGCGAAATCGTCCTGGTAGGTGCTGATCGTGCGACCCAGCGTGATGCCGACCTGTGCGCCGCCGGTGATGACGACGAACTCCACTCCGTCGGCCGAGGCGAAGGCGGCTCCCTTGACGAATTCGGGGACGTCCTGCGCCGACGCAGAGGGAGGCGCGGCGATCGCGAACGCACCGGCTGTCGCCAGGGTCGCAACGAGGCTCCGCCGGCGGCGGGCCGTCCCCCGTGTCGTCATGTCCCCCGGTTCCCTCTCCCCCGTGCCCTCTCCCCCGAGACAGGCAGCGTCGTCCTCTGGGATGCTACGCAAAGTGAGACTACTCTCACAATGACGTCGGTGGCGGGGAGGAACGAGGACATGGCTCGATCAGCACCACCCCGATCGCGTCGCGAGCGCCGACGGGTCGAGACGACCGCACGGCTCATCGCCGCCGGAAGGGAGCTGTTCGCAGAACGCGGTTACGTGGCGACCCGTACCTCCGACATCGCGTCGCGAGCCGGGGTCTCGGACGCGACGCTGTTCAGGTACTTCGAGTCGAAGTCGGCCATTGCGCTGGCCTCGATGGCCGAGAGCGTGACGTTCGCCCTCGAACGCCTGTCGGCACAGCCACGCGAGGTCGGCGACCTCGACGCCGCCCGTGGAGTGTCGGTCGAGTTCTTCGATGCGGCGTTGCTCGACCCCGACGATCCACTCATGGCCGAGATCGCGTTGGTCGGTGCGGTCCCCGAGCTCCGCGCTGCGGTTCACTCTCGGATCAGCGGCGTCGCCGAGGCGACCGCCCGGGCCCTGGCCGATCGCGCCGGGCGCCGTTCTCCGAGCCTGGCCGACCGGGTGCACGGCCATGCCATCGTCGGCGTCGTCGTGGGCGCGGCAGAAGCCTGGTTCGACGATCCGACCGATCGCTCGTTCGCCGATCTGCTCGACGACGCGTTCTCGATGCTCTCGAACTGGGAGACCTGAGGCCCGGGCCCGGCGGATCGCCCGCCGGTCAGGTCGCCCGCTCGGGGAGGTGGACCTCGGTGTGGTCGGGCGGCAACATGTCGTTGCCCAGAATCAGATCGGCTGCCCGCTCGGCGACCATCATCGTGGGCGCATACAGGTTGCCGTTGGTGACGATCGGCAGGACAGAGGCGTCGACGACCCTCAGGCCGTCGGTTCCGAAGACCTTCATCGTCAACGGGTCGACCACCGCCATGTCGTCGGTTCCCATCTTGGCGGTACACCCCGGATGGAGCGCGGTCTCGCTGTCGCGGGCCACCCAGTCCATGATCTCCTGGTCGGTCTCGACCGACGGTCCGGGCGAGATCTCACCGCCGTTGAAGGGGTCGAAGGCGGGCTGGGTCAGGATCCGACGCGCCGTGCGAACGGCCTCGATCCACTCCCGGCGGTCCCGTTCGGTCGACAGGTAGTTGAAGCGAACGGCCGGCTTGGACCGTGGATCCGTCGAGGTGATCCGCACCGTTCCGGTCGAATCGGAGAACATCGGCCCGACGTGCACCTGGTAACCGTGGCCTTCGGTGGGCGCAGAGCCGTCGTACCGAATCGCCAGGGGCAGGAAGTGGAACATCAGGTTCGGATAGGCCTCGTCGGGATTCGACTTCACGAACGCTCCGGCCTCGAAGTGGTTCGTCGCGGCGGGACCCTTCCTGAACAGCCACTGCAGGCCGATCGCCGGGGCACGCCATTTCGCGAGGTGAGGCTGCATCGAGACCGGCTCCTTGCAGGCGTACTGGATGTACACCTCGAGGTGGTCCTGCAGGTTCTCGCCGACGCCCGGGAGATCGCTGACCACCTCGATGCCGAGTCCCTCCAGATGCTCGCGATCCCCGACGCCCGACAGTTGGAGCAGCTGAGGCGTGTTGAAGGCGCCGCCGCAGGAGATGACCTCCTTCGATCGAGCTCGGACGGTCCTGGCCCCGTTGCGATACTCGACGCCGACACACGTCGTGCCCTCGAACAGCACCCGATCGGTGTGAGCGCGGGTGACGAGCGCGAGGTTCGGCCGATCGAGTACCGGGTGCAGATACGCGCGGGCGGCGCTGAGACGGCGGCCGCGGTGGATGTTCTGGTCGAACGCGGCGAACCCTTCCTGGCGGAACCCGTTGACGTCGTCGGTCCGGCGGAATCCTGCTTGTTCTCCGGCCTCCAGCCATGCCTCGAAGAGCGGACTGGAGGCGGGGCCACGCTCGAGGGTCAGGGGGCCGTCGTCGCCCCGCCAGTCGTCGCCACCGGCGAGACAGTTCTCCATCCGCTTGAAGTACGGGAGGCAATGGGCGTAGTCCCAGCTCTCCATCCCGGGCTGTTGCGCCCACTTCTCGTAGTCCGCGGGATTGCCGCGCTGGAAGATCATCCCGTTGATGCTCGAGCACCCTCCGAGCACCTTGCCCCGGGCGTGGTACACCCTCCGACCCCCCATGTGCGGCTCGGGTTCGCTCTCGTACTTCCAGTCGTAGAACCGGTTGCCGATGGGATACGCGAGCGCGGCGGGCATGTGGATGAAGACGTCCCACTTCCAGTCCTTGCGGCCCGCCTCGAGCACCAGGACCCGATGGGTCGGATCGGCGCTCAGGCGGTTCGCCAGGGCGCACCCCGCCGAACCACCGCCCACGATGATGGTGTCGTACTCGGGATCGGCCATGTCCGGAGGCTAAACCGCCCGAGCAGTGCGAGGTCCCGGGGGTGTCACCAGGTGTCGTCGTGCACGATGCGGGCCATGTCACGCCGGGGTCCCGGCTTGAAGTCCGTGCCCAGGGTGTGGGCGACGGGGATGAGCGCCCCCTGCATCACGGTGTCGGGCAGGCCCAGCAGGTCGGCGGCCTCGGCCTCGTGGATCAGGTGAAGGGTCGTCCAACACGTCCCGAGTGCCCGTTCCCGGGCGGCCAGCATGAAGCTCCACGCGGCGGGGAGCAGCGAGCCCCACACGCTGGCCTGGATCATCACGTTGCCCCCGTCGGTGCGCCCCTCGATGCAGGGGATCACCATCACCGGCACCTCGCCCATGTGCTGGGCCAGGTAGGCGGCGGAGTCGACGACCCGGCGGGTCGTCGCCACGAAGTCGGGATCGTCGTCGGGTAGACCGGCCTCCGCCGCCTCTCGGTTGCCATAGAAGAGGTCGAAGCCCGCCCGGTAGAGCTCACCGAGCCGCTCCCTCTTGGCCCGGTCGGTCACGACCACGAAGTGCCATCCCTGGGCGTTGGATCCGGTGGGCGCCTGCGCCGCGAGCTCGAGGCACTCGTCGATCAGTCCCCGGTCCACCGGACGGTCGAGGTCGAGCCGCTTGCGGACCGACCGGGTGGTCGACAGCAACTCGTCTGCGTCGAGGCCGAGACGTCGGTCGGATCGATCGTTCATGAGGTCTCCAGTCGGCTGGCGATGGCGTCGACGACGCCGAGGATGCGGTGGGTGCCGTCGTGTTCACCCTTGTCGAAATCATCGCCGTCGACGGCCATGGTGTTGGTCACGTGGGCGACGCACACCACGTTGCGTCCCGTCGCTTCCGCGTACGCGTAGAGCGCTGCCGCTTCCATCTCGACCGCGTGGACTCCGGCCGCCTCGGCCTCCGAGATCGCCGTCGCGGTCTCTCGGAACGGTGCGTCGGTGGTCCACGACCGGCCCCACACGACCGGCTCGTCACTTCCGTCGAACGCCCCGGTCAGCGCCGCGCCCAGCGCCGGCCGAAGGGTCGCCCATTCCGACGGTGGGAGGTAGTGCAGGCTCGTTCCCTCGTCGCGCCAGGCTCGTTCGATGAGCACGAAATAGGGCGGATCACCGAGCGGAACGATCCGCCCGGCGGAGGACACCGACACGATGAGATCGCAGCCCGACGCGTGCAGTTCCGCGGCGACGAGCACCGCATACGACGCGCCGACGGCGCAGGGCACGATGCCGATGTCGCGGTCCCCACACGTCGTCACCCACAGCTCGGAGTGATAGCAGGCCCAGTCGTCGTCACGGGTCGCCGCGCCTGTTGCAGCGAGGTGCCGCACGACGTCACCGTCGGGATCCAGGACACAGACCGCGGGCACGGCCCGGGTACCGAGCCCTCGTTGGCGACGCGCCTCGCGCATCAACCCCTCGACCTGGAACACCGACGGTTCCTCGTAACCCTTGGGCCTGAAAATGGGCGGTCGGTCGTCACTCATGAGCTGACCATCATGGCCGCACCGCCCTCGCGCCTCCGATCATGCGACCCGCGTGAACAGGTAGGCGAACGGCGACCTCGTGTAGGCGACGCCCCGGCCCGATTCGTGAAGGGAGTCGACCGTGATGATCGACGGCTTCTTCGGGACGAGGTACGTGTCGAGGTTGGTGGTGGAGACCCGGTAGTCGCCCGAGCGGGCGATGACGACGCCGCTCAGTTCGTAGCGGGGGTCGATCGACGCCATGGCGGCGTCGCCGTGGCTGGAGTTGACGAGCAGCGTTCCCCCGATTCTCAGGTAGGGGGTGCAGAACTCGGACACGAAACCCGCATACAGCGACACGAGGAGGTCGAAGTGCTGCTCGGGGAGGTCGAGGGCTGCGGTGTAGTCCGCATGGATGAACTCGATGTCGGGGGCCGACGGACCGTCGTGCTCGGCGACGATGTCGCGGATCCCCTCGTGGTCGGCGAAGAACCCCGGGGTGCGTCTGTCGGTGTCGAGGTAGGTGACCGACGGGAACACGAACGACGGCGCGATGTCGACGTAGCACCCCGGATAGAAGACGGTGTCGGCGTCGACAGCGCCGGCCACCGCGGCGAAGAGCCGCAACCGGTCTCCCTCGTGGTGGTCGTGGACGGCCCAGAGCTCTCTGGTGGTGGCCGGCATCGCAGCGCTCCCTCGGTTCGGCGGAACTGTAGCGAAGCGACGCCCACGACCCTGGGGAACGACTCAGATGTCGCAGCTCCCCGACGAGCAGTCCCTGCCGGCGGCCGCCGCTCGAAGGTGGCGGAAGCCGACGGCGATGCAGGCGGCGTACACGATGCCGAAGGCGATGCCGACGCCAACGGTGTTTCGGCTGATCAATGTGCCGAACGCGCTACCACCGAAAATCGCCGCCAGTACCGCCATGGTGACCGGGAGATGACAGGGGCAGAGCATGAACGACCAGATCAACCAACGCCGTCCGCGCCGCTCCCTCCTCGCAGGATCGTCCGCGCCGCCGGCCTCGACCGCGACGTCGGCCACGGGTCCGTCCAACAACTGTGGTTCGGTCACCGTCATCGATGGACTTCCCGATCGCTCGATGTGGGCGTCATCGGCACATCGGACAGCTCCCTTGAGCCAAGCCCGACCCCGAGGACGGGGTGGTCGACCACAATGGCGCCATGGTGGGTGCCCGATTCCGGCAGGCGACGAACAAGGCGATCCGCTCGACCGTCGCGTTCGGCGCCAACCGCATCGCCGCCAGCGAGCGGCTCATGGGACTCGTCTACGACAACATGAACGACACCAACTTCGCGGGAATCTCCCAACACGAGGAGATGCTGAGCGATTCGGTTCGGGTCGACGCCTATCACCGCGGCATCCATCGCAACGTGGCGCCGGGGGACGTCGTGGTTGACCTCGGCACGGGGACCGGCCTCCTCGCGTTCATGGCCAGTCGGGCCGGTGCCGCCAAGGTCTACGCCGTCGAACACTCCGACTTCATCGAGGTCGCCCGCGAAATCGGGCGGCAGAACGGCTTCGCGAACATCGAGTTCGTCCAGGCCAACAGCCGCGACTTCACACCGCCCGAACCGGTCGACGTCGTCGTCCACGAGCAGATGGGCGACGAGTTGTTCAACGAGAACCTCCTCGACAACCTGCTCGACGCCCGTGACCGGCTGCTGGCGCCGGGGGGCCGACTCCTTCCCTCCCGGTTCCGACTCTTCGTCGAGCCGGTGTCGTTCCGGGAGGAGATGAGGGTTCGACGCTTCCACAACATCGACCTACCCGACGACATCGACCTCAGCGCCATGGCCACCGCGCCGGCCATGGCCCCCTACGACGTCGGCCGATTCGAACAGTTCTGGGCCCGACCCGGGTCGGTCGCCACCACCATCGGCACCCCCCACCCGCTCATCGAGTTCGACCTTGCCACGCTCGAGTCGGCCGGAGCGTTGCCACTCCATCACGAGCTGGGGCGGGTCGCGGCTGCCGACGCCATCGTCGATGGCGCGTGCGTATGGTTCGAGGCCGTGTTCGACGACGCCACGACGCTGACCACATCTCCCCTGTTGCCCAACACCAGCTGGGGCAATCGCGTGTACCGGCTCGACCGAGAGGTCCGCCGGGGCGAGACGCTGGCGCTCCGCGTGGACATGGAGCGCCTCGTCGACGCCTCCACCTGGACCGTTCAGGAGGCGTGACCGGGCCCCTTGGCGCCGAACCCCGGGTCCTGATCCTGATCCGCGACGAGGGCGCGGACGTCGTCCTTGAGGTGCTGGTACTCGGGTTCGAGCCCGGCGCGATCGACGACTTCCTGCGCGCCGGGAGGTAGCCGGGAGCGGTCCTTGATCACGGTGTTGTTCTCTCGCCGGTTGGTTCGATCGTGTCGGAGGAACCGGTAGCGACCCTGGTCGAAATCGCGGTAGCTGAGCTGGTCGCTCCAGTTGTCGTGGATGCGGGTGTTGGTGGACATCACCAGCACGACCCAGCCGCGGGCGAGGCGATAGAAGAACCGTTGTGGGGGCATGTCGAGCGACACGTTGTGATGGATCTCGGCGCCATCGGTGAACACGTCGAGGTAGATGCCCGCGTTGTTCGGGCTGACGCCGACACCCTCGATGAGGTTGTGGTGGATCCGGGTGTAGCCCGTGTTCGAGCAGGAGACGTTGAACGCGCCGAAATCATGCAACCCTTCTTGGGTCACGTGACTGGTTCGGTTCCACGCGTACTCGATGTCTCCGCAGTGCCCCCGCCAGCCCAGATATCGCCAGCCCGTCCGGACGGCAAGGGTCCCGCAGTGGCTCACGTCGTTGTGGACGAACGCCAGCCCGCGGGTGAACTCGGACTAGCCCACCGCGGGTGCGGGCGCGTCGATCCCCGAGCCCACCAGGTAGTTGTTGCGGATCTCGACGTCGTGGAAGAACTTGTCCTCGTTCTCGGGGAGCACACCGCGTTTGCTCCTGTTGCTGACGACGACGTTCGTCTGGTTCAACGAGATGGCCGACCGGGAGATGTCGACGAAGGTGTTGCCGGTGATCTCGTAGTCGCCTCCGCCGAGGTCGAAGTGCACGGCGTCGTATCCCAGGTGCAGGAACCGGCAGTTCCGGAGGGTGATACCGACGCCGCGGTTGATCTGGAGTGCGGCGCGTGGCCTCGGAGTGATCGCCGCGGTCGGCTCGGTCGGGAACCCGGCCGTGACCCCGTACTTGGTACCGCGCCCGTACTCGAAGGAGATCCCGTCGAGCTCGACGTTCGAGACCGGTGAGTCCATCGACCCGTCGAGCAGAACGAAGGTGTCCACCACCGGACGGATCAGCTCGGTGGTGGGGCCGAACCCGCTGTCGGCGAAGGGCTTGACGAACACGGTGGCCTCGTCCCGGTCCAGGTACCACTCCCCCTCGTCGGTGAGCAGCTCATAGGCGTTCTCCAGGGCGACATCCGCGTTGCGAACCTCGATGACGTTGAGCAGGCCGTAGAGGCTGAAGGGTTCCATCACGCCCAGGGCTGTCGAGGGCACCGGAATCGACGCACGCTGGTGGGGATCGACGCAGATCTCGTCGCCGTCGACGCCGGTGATGGCCGCGGGGATCTTGCGCCACATCATCTTCTTGATCACCGAAACATCGTTCACGTTGGCCCACGTGGCGACGTCGGGGCCGTCACCGGTCATCGTGAGCCCTCGACGGGAGTTCGTGAAGCCAGGCGGGTTCCAACCCGACCAGGCCCGGGTCAGGCGGCGATGGCCCCACCACAGATGATCGATTTCGGTGCCCGGCGGGACGTCAGCCCGCCAGATACCCCGCTCCTCGTCGTGCAGGACCCACCCGCTGATCGGGCGACCGCCACACAGCACCGGTCGAGCTCCCTCGGCGGCACGCAGCCGGACCCAACGGTCGGCGTCGCCGCCTCCCAGCGACCGGATCCGCAGCGTGTTGTCGACCTCGTACTGACCATCCGCGAACTCGACAACCACGTCACCGTCGCCGCTCACCTGCGCCCGCTCGATGGTCGCCTGCACCTGCGCCATCCCGCAAGGATGTTCCTCGCTGCCGTCGCCATCCCCACCCGGCGATACGTGGATCATCACGCTGGGACTCCTCTGCTGGTAGGAAACCGGTGGGGATCGGGCGCAACGTAGCCGCCGGACGACGTCGGTGCGCTCGGCACAGCGTCGGCAGCGACGCGAATCGCGCCTCCTTCGAGGCCTCGCCGGTGGGTGACGCCGACACGGAGCGGTCAGCCGCTGTGAAGGACCCCGAGTTGCCGCCCGGGTTGTACGGTGGCGCCGTTACCCAACGGGGAGTGATGAATGAGGCTGGACGACGTCGATCTACTGGACCTGGACCGGTTCCAGCGTCAGGAACACCACGACATGTTCACGGTTCTGCGGTCCGAGGATCCGGTGCACTGGACCGACGAGCCCGACGGCCCGGGCTTCTGGTCGATCACCAAGCACGCCGATCTCCAGAACGTGAACCGCGATGCCGAGGCGTTCAGCGCGGAGCTGGGCGGGATCACGCTGCTCGAGTCGTCCACCCTCGATGAGGGCATGGACATGCGCGGCAAGATCATGGTGATGACCGACCCGCCTCGGCACACCCGGTACCGGTTGTTGGTGAACAAAGGCTTCACGCCCCGGATGATCGGACTTCTCGAAGCTCACCTCGCGTATCGCGCCGAGCTCATCGTCGACCAGGTCATCGAGCAGGGCGAGTGCGAGTTCGTGACCGACGTGGCGGCCGAGCTTCCGCTCCAGGCCATCGCCGAGATCATGGGTGTACCGCAGGAGGAACGGCATCTGCTGTTCGAATGGTCGAATCGGATGGTCGGCGCAGACGACCCCGAGTACAACAAGGACCCCGACAGCAGCGCTGACGCGACGATGGCCGCCGCCGAGCTGTACATGTTCGCCAGCGCACTCGGCGACGCCCGTCGTGACGAGCCACGGGACGACATCGTCACGAAGCTCATCAACGCCGAGATCGACGGAGACAGCCTGACGCCCGAGGAGTTCGAGCTGTTCATCCTGTTGCTGGCGGTGGCCGGCAACGAGACCACCCGGAACGCCACGGCTCACGGCATGCACGCCTTCATGACCCATCCCGACGAGTTCGCGAAATTGCGGGAGCATCCGGAGCTGATGGAGTCGGCCGTCGAGGAGGTTCTGCGGTGGTCGTCGCCGGTCCTGTACTTCCGGCGCCAGGCCACCCGCGACGTGGAGCTCCGCGGCAAACGGATCAAGGCGGGCGACAAGATCGCCATGTGGCACGTGTCGGGCAACCGGGACGACGAGGTCTTCGACGATCCGTTCCGCTTCGACATCACCCGGTCGCCCAACGACCACGTGGCCTTCGGGGGCGGCGGCGCCCATTTCTGCCTCGGCGCGAACCTGGCCCGGCTCGAGCTACGACTCATCTTCAGCCAACTGGCCTCCCGCACGCCCGACATGCGCATCTCCGGTGAGATCGAGCGGCTCCGCTCGAACTTCATCGGCGGCATCAAACACATTCCCGTGGAGTTCACTCCTGGGGAACGGGTCCACCCCAGAGCCGCCTGATCGGAGGTTGCGGGTCGGGCAGAAGCCGTGCGAGAAACAGCCCCGCGCCGTCGACAACTAGCGTCATCGCGATGGGAGCTGTCGAGACGGTCGTGAGGCTGTGGGGGCCTGATCGGCACCAACTCTCCGCGGTGTGGTGCCGGCCGGACGGCGACGGCCCCCACCCTGCGGTCGTGTTGTGTCAGGGATTCAGCGGCGTCAAGCACGTCGTGCTCCCCCACATCGCCGAGCACCTCGCGTCGTCCGGCTTCGCGTCGATCCGGTTCGACTACCGGGGGTACGGCGACAGCGAGGGCGAGCCCGGCTGGATGGACCCCGCCGCCCGCTGCGCCGACGCACTGGCCGTGCTGGCCTGGGTGAGCGGCCACGACCAGGTCGACACCGGTCGAATCGGGATCTACGGCCACAGCTACGGCGGACCGATCGCTGTCGCGACCGCGTCGCGCGACCGGCGGGTACGGGCCGCGATCTCGGTGTCAGGTCCCGGTTGCGGGACCCGGTGGCTGCAGTCGTTGCACACGAGCTGGGACTGGATCGACCTCCTCGGTCGCCTCGAGGACGAGCGGACGCACCTGGTGCAGGGGGGTGAGTCGACGATGGTCGACCAGGACGTGATCCTGCCGCTCAGTCCGGCGTTCCGGGAGCGCTACGAGCAGCTCACGGGCCAGGGCACGACAACCCAGGTGAGCGATCATGCCGCGCTGTCCTCGTTTCCATCTCTCCTCCCTCGACCGGATGCGGGACTTCCATCCGGAGGACGATGCCCGCCGGTTGTCCGGATGTGCGCTGCTGGTCCTCCACGGCGAGGACGACGACACCGCGCCGATCGGGCTCGCCGAGGAACTCCACCGGTCCGCCCCCGGACCGAAGCAGTTCGTGCCGTTCTCCGGGATGAGCCACATCGACCTCGATACGGGGCCGGGCTTCGACGAGGTCTGCCGGCTGGCAGCCTCCTGGTTCACCGATCACCTCTGAAGGGTGTCCGCCGAGGACGGATGTCGTCACGACGCGCACCGCCACGCGGGTGACGTCACGGCTCATGGACCCCGATACCATCAGATCCCCATGAGCGACCTGTGGGGAGATGGCAGGCCCCGAGCCACGACTCCGACGCGACGGCCGACGAACCACAGCCCGGCCTCGTGACGGACTCGATTCACCCGGAATTGCGACGGACGGCGCGGTTCCTTCCACGACGCCCGATCGGACGACGCATGGTGCCCCCCATCCGCTTCCTGCTCCGCGGACTCGAGGCTCGCACTCCCGATGACGTGGAGATCCACGCGGTCGGAGAGGTGTCGGTGCGACTGCATCGCCCCCCGGGTGTCGCGACCGGTCCGCGACCCGCGATCCTGTGGATCCACGGGGGCGGGTACGTCATCGGCACTCCCGCCCAGGACGATCACACCTGCCGGCGTCTCTCTCGTGAACTCGGTGCGGTCGTCGCCGCCGTGAAGTATCGACTCGCCCCCGAACACGCCCATCCCGTCCCACTGAACGACTGCCACGACGCGCTCGTCTGGTTGGCCGGACGTGACGAGGTCGACACCAACCGGGTGGCGATCGGCGGTGCCAGCGCCGGCGGAGGTCTCGCGGCGGGTCTCGCTCTGATGGCGCGCGATCGCGGCGAGGTGCAACCGGTCGCACAGGTGCTCGTGTACCCCATGCTGGATGACCGCACCGCACTTCGCACCGACATCGACGAGCGGGGCATGCGGCTCTGGAACAACGCGTCGAACCGGTTCGGCTG
Organism: uncultured Microthrixaceae bacterium; assembly: GCA_963700425.1. Lineage (GTDB taxonomy): Bacteria > Actinomycetota > Acidimicrobiia > Acidimicrobiales > Microtrichaceae > CAVOXO01. The sequence continues at coordinate 78,254 of CAVOXO010000005.1, forward strand.
GACGTCCTACACCGGCGTCCCTCCGGGTAGCCGCGGCGTCGGCGAGCACGCGGTCCCCGCCCGCACCGACGATCTGACCAACCTGCCACCGGCCTGGATCGGCGTCGGGACGCTCGACCTGTTCCACGACGAGAACGTGGCGTACGCGGGCAGGCTGCGTGAGGCGGGTGTCGAGTGCGCGCTCGTCGTCGTCGACGGGGCGTTCCACGGCTTCGACGGAACCGTGCCCCGGGCACAGGTCTCGAAGGACTTCGTCGCCGCCCGGTCCGCCGCGTTCGCCGCGGCGTTCGCGAGCTGAGGGAGCCCAGCACCCTCAGGGCCTTCGACACGCCCTCGACAATGGGTTACAGTTTGCAGATGGGGAAGATACCTGTCGTCATCGCCGCGGTGTTCTCGTTGGTGCTGGCCTCGTGCGGCACGCCACCGCCGGCACCGCCGACCGAGACACTCGAGTTGGGCATCGTCGGAACATGGACGGCGCCGAGCGCCGCCATCTCGGGCACGCACGTCAACAGCCAGTTCGTCAGCACGTCGCTCGTGTCGATATCGGCGACGGCCACGGTGGCTGCGGTGGAGGAGGCCCGCGTGATCTTCCGCATGGAGAGCGCAGCCTCCCTACCCGATATCGCCCCGGGCACCTACACCCTTCGGGGCTTCGACCCCCTCCAGGTCATGTTCATCAACGCCGTGGGTCTCGTTGACCCGGTCATGTCCCTCGACGGCTCGATCACCATCACCGACGTGGTCTACGGTCCGCCGACCGGGCCCGCCACGGCGACGATTCGCCCCATCACCAAGCTCCGCGCCACGTTCTCGGCAACGTTCGATGCTCCGGTCGGTCTGGTGAACGGGACGATCTCCATCGGCTGACTGTCATGCCCCGGCAGATGGGTGGAGTTCACAGCTGATCGCCGGAGACGCCTCGCTTCACGCCGAGGCGGCGACGTGGTCGAGGTGCCGGCTCAGATGAGCGACGAGCTCGCGGGCGTCGGGTCCGACACCGTCGAGAAAGCTCGACTTGCGGCGCCGCAGGAACGGGAGCCCGACCACGTAGAGCCCCGGAACCGGGAGCACGCCGCCGTCGTGGATCACTTGGCCCTTCGGACCGAGGAGCGACGGGTCCAGCCAGGGATGGGTCGGCCGGAATCCGGTCGCCCAGACGATGGTGTCGATGCCGCGGAGATCGACCTGCAGCGGCGGCGTCCCCACCGCGGTCGGTTCCGGGCGGTGGGGTTCGCCCAGCTCGGCGTCGAGCCCCCGCTCGCGGGCATGTTCGTCGAGCCGATCGAGTAGTCGTTGCTGCTTGAGGTCGGCTGAGGCGCACATGTTGGCGAACGAGCCCGAGAACTGGGCCTGCTGATCACGGTGGCCGACGAGCCGTCCGACGACGGTCACGCCGTTCCGGCGACGCGAGTTGAGGTCGAGGTCGCGCCGATCGGGTGAGCCGACGAGCTGGAGCGACGGAAGGCGGCGGGCGGCGGTCGATGTCGTCGACCTCGTCGTACCGCTCGTCGAGCTGGCCGACGGCATCCATCCACCAGTGGATGTCCATGCCTCGATACGTACGGGGCAGGCGGACGTGGTCACCGACCGCCAGGACGACGTCGCGTCCGGACCGACCGAGCTCGTCGGCGATCTGCAGGCCGGATGCCGATGCGCCGACCACGAGCACGCCGCCGTCGGCGAGCCCGGGCCGGGTTGCGGTAGGCGATCGAGGGAAGCTGCTCGATGCGGTCGGCAGGTCGTCGGCGACGATCGGGGATGTGGGGGGTGGTGCAGGCCCCGGTGGCGATGACCACCGCCCGCGCTCGCCACGGTCCGTCGTCGGTCTCCACCACGTGTCCGTCAGCGGTCGACCGGAGACGGGTGACGCTGGTCTGTGACCGCACCGGAGCATCGAACGAGCGCCGATAGGCCTCGAGGTGGGCGGCCACGTCGGTGGCGGACATGTAGCCGTCGGGATCGTCGCCCTGATAGGTCCAGCCCGGAAGACGGCTGAGCCAGTTGGGGGTGAGCAGTCGGAGTGAGTCCCATCGCTCGGATCGCCACGAGTTGGCGGTCCCGCCACGCTCGAGCACGACGTGATCGACGCCACGATCGCTCAGGCAACGACTCGTGGCCAGACCGGCCTGGCCGCCGCCGATCACGACGACGTCGATGGTGCGTGACGTGTGCCATGGGACCCACTCCTTCGCTCAGCGGCCGGATCAGACGACGTCGACGACGACCGACGTGCGGGTTGGTGACGACGTCGAACACCGCGGAGCGCTTCTGGGACTGGGCGACGAGCGGCCTCGATCTCCGCCGTGGGTGGCGTCGGCGTCGATCTCGTAGCGGACGGCGATGCCGCCGAAGCCGTTGCGGACTCGGGGTCGATGCCGAGGATGCCGCCGACGTCGAGACGACCCTCGACGGTGGCGCGTACCGAGTTCAGCTGGATGCCCCGGTTCTGGGCTACCGAGGCGACGCCGGCGGTGAGGCACCCGGCCAGGCCGATGAGGACCATCTCGGGCGGGGTCGGGCCGTTGTCCTCGGACGGCGAAGACCTGCGGGGTGGTCGGTGTCGACGGTGTAGGGCTGACGGTGGCTCTGCTCCTCGCCGAGGCCGAAGAACTGCTCGACGGTCGAACGGCTGTGGGTGCCCCGGACCCATTCGTTGGCGGCGGTGAAGGTGAACTGGGCGGCCGGCGGGGCCTGGGTGCAGGGCCTCTCTGGCTCCGAGCAGCGCCTCGACGTTCACGCCGTTGTCGACGTGGCGTGTCGGGAATCGGTGATGGTCATGGTGTCTTCTCCTGGTTGGTGGCCCGTTGCGGGGCTCGGTTGATGTCGAGTTCCACCCTGACGGCATCGGTGGACCGAGTCGTGGAGAAGATCGTGGAGAACGCCTGGATGCCTGATCTCCACGAGGCCTCCACGACATCGCTCCGCCGAATCCTCACCATGGGCCCATGACCACGATCACCGACGACCGCCGAACGCATCCGACGTCCTCCACCGAGGGCCACGACTGGGAACAGGCCGGGGAGGCCTGGGGTCGGCCGGGCCCGCGACTGGGCCTGCCTGTTCGAGCACTACGCCCTGGACGTGATCCAGGCGATCTTCCAGCCGAGTGGGCGTCGACGACGGCACCTCGCTGCTCGACATCGCCTGCGGATCGGGTCTGGCGATCAGGATCGCCGACGGCATGGGTGCCGCGCACCGCGGCGATCGACGCGGCCGTGCCACTCGTCGAGATCGCCCGCGAGCGAACACCGGAGGCCGACGTGCGAGCAGGAACGATGTTCGCGCTGCCCTGGCACGACGGCTCGTTCGACGCCGTCAGCTCGATCAACGGCATCTGGGGAGGGCTGCGAGGCCGCGCTCACCGAGGCACACCGCGTCCTGCGGCCCGGCGGGCGGATCGGCATCAGCTTCTGGGGCAGCGGTCACCTGGACCTGAAGCCGTGCTTCAAGGCGTTCGCTCGCAACGCCTCCGACCGCCCATCTCGACGGGATGCGGCGGACCAACGGCATCGGCCATCGGGGCGTCGCCGAGGACGATGCTCGCAGCGGCGGGGTTCGAGGTGGTCGAGCGCGGTCGGGCGCACCTCGGTACTCGAATGGCCTGACGAGGACACCGCCTGGCGAGCCATCTCGAGCATCGGCCCCGCGGTCCCTGCGCTCGAGAACGTCGGAGCGGAGGTGTTGCGCCCCCAGGTGATCGAGGCGATCCAGCGACCTCCGCGACCGACCACGGTATCTACCGGTTCCGCAACGACCAGCAGTTCGTGATCGCCGAAAGCCCGCCTGATCGTCGGCCGGATCGAAGTACGCTCGTGGATGCCGTTCGTTCGTGATGAACGCTGAGGAGACGCCATGCCGATCTTCATCGTCGAACGAGAGTTCGCCGAGGGCTTCGACCCCGACGAGGAGTCGATCCGACTCGTCGACCAGTACCACGACGACCACGACATCAAGTGGTTCACGTCGTTCCTGTCAGCCGACAAGAAGAAGACCTACTGCCTCTACGAGTGCCGCGGACATCGAGGTGCTCCGTCGCCACGCGGCCGATCTCGGGCCTGCCGGCCGACGTGATCACCGAGGTCGACGAGTTCGTCCGCTGACGCCGTGACCCGCTACCGGTTCGGCGGGTTCGCCGTCGACACCGACACGGTGGAGGTGATCGGGCCCGACGGCGTCCGGGAGGTCGAGCCGCAGGTGTTCGAGGTCCTGCGCTACCTGGTCGAGCAGCACGGTCGGCTCGTGCACCAAGGAGGAGTTGCTCGACAACGTCTGGGGCGACCGGTTCGTCTCCGAGTCGACGCTGACCACCCGCATCAAGCAGGCCCGCCGGGCGATCGACGACGACGGCCGGACACAGTGGGCGATCAAGACGGTGCACGGCCGCGGCTACCGGTTCGTCGCCGAGCGTCGACACCGACGCGATGCGGCTGCCGCTGCCGAGCCGAGACCGTCGATCCGGTCGCTCGACGTCGCGCCTCCGGCGCTCCCCGACGAGTTGCGGGCCGACGCCCGCCGCTCGTTCTGCGGTCGCGAGGCCGAGCTCGGCCAGTGCGGCGACGTGCTGGCCCGTACCTCGGCGGAGCGGTCGATCGGCTGGATCTGGATCCTCGGTGAGCCGGGCATCGGCAAGACCCGACTCGCCGCCGAGGTGGCCGCGGCGTGCGCACGCGCTCGGGCATCGGGTGCTGTTCGGGCGCAACAGCGAAGATCTGCGCGTCCCGTACCAGCCGTTCATCGAGGTGATCCGCCAGGCCGGCGGCCGGCACTCGGCTCGAGGTCGCTGCGCCGCGTGCCCTGGAGCCGCTCGTTCCCCGGCGCCGCGAGCTGGCCGCGAGTCCGGCGCCGGCGGCGCCGGGCGCTCGAGCGACGGTCGGACTCGACGACGAGACGCGCCGATACGAGCTGTTCGAGGCGGTCGCGGACTGGCTGGTGGCACGCTCGCCGGAGCGCCGCTGACCTTGATCATCGACGACGTCCACTGGGCGGCGCGATTCCACGCTCCAGCTGCTCGGCCACCTCCAGCGGCGCCAGGACGCCGGCCGACGTGACGTTGGTGCTCACCGCTCGCGGACACCGCGCCGGACGTCAACCCGCGGGTCGCCGATCTCCTCGCGGCCGGCCAGGGGCCACCGACAGCGACGGTGATCCGCCTGGAGGGGCTGTCGGCGAGGCCGACGCCGTGCGCGCTCGTCGGTGGCGACGTCGACCTCGACGACGTCATGCGCCAGACAGCCGGCAACCCGCTGTTCCTCCAGGCCGTCAATCCCGACGACGGCTCGGTCGACGTGCGAGAGCGCGGTGCGTCGCCGGCTCGCGAGCCTCGACGACCAGGTGCAGGACGACCTCGCGCCTGGCCTCGGTGCTGGGCCTCGAGTTCGAGTTGCGGGTGGCAGCCGCCGCGACGGTCGCGACGAGCTCGATCTGCTCGACGACCTCGAACGAGGCGGTCGCCGCACGACTGCTCGACGACGTCGGCCTCGACCGGTTCCGATTCACCCACGCGCTCGTGCAGGTCGTCGCTGCGCAGTGAGATCAGCTCGTCGCGACAGGCGAGGATGCACGCACCGGATCGCCACCGCGATCGACGAGCTCTTCGGCGAGGACCCGAGCCACCTCCCCGCTCTCGCTCACCACACGTCCGAAGCGGCGCGTCGCCGACCCGACGCTGCGACCACTGGCCATCGATCGGCTACGGCACGCGGCCGAGGAGTCGATGTCGCAGCTGTCCTTCGAGGAGGCCGCCCATCTGCTGGGGCGGGCTCACGAGCTCGCCCGCGACGACGATGCCGATCAGATCGCCCGCCTCGCTCTCGAGCAGGGCATCGCCGAGTCCCGTGCCGGCAACAACATGACCGCGGCACGCACACGCTCGAGGAGGCGGTCGAGGCGGCCCGGGCGAGCGGACGACCCGCTGCTGCGCGTCGAGGCCGCCCTGCGCTACGAGGACGCCACCTGGCGTCCCGGTCTGTCCGGCGTCGCCGCGCTCGGCCACATCCGTGAGGCGATCGACGTGCTCGACACCGCCGTCGAGGCCGGACAGGCCGTCGAGGACGAGCCCGAGCTGCGGGCCCGGACTGGCGATCGGCGAGCTGCGGGCCCTGGCCATGTCGGGACGGCGCGACGAGGCCGACCAGGCCTTCGAGGTGGCGTTGGGCGGGCCGTCGAGCTCGGCTCGACCACCGTCGAGGCCGCGTGCTCAACGTCTACCTCGGGCACGTGATGTTCCACGGGGGCGGTCGAGCCGCGGACGATGATCCACCGACTGGCCGAGCTCGAGCCCGCTGATCGACGACGGCGACATGGCCCTGCACGCCGTGCACCTGCGCCTGCTCACGCCACCCTCACCGGTCGCTTCGACGAGCAGCGGGAGCTGGTCCGCACGATGGCCGAGCTGCCAGCAGCGCTCGCAGTCGACGGTTCTGGCAGCTCGATCCGGCACGCAACCAGGAGGCCATGGAGGCCTTCTACCGCGGTGACCTCGAGGCGAGCGAGCGGCTGGCCGAGCACTGCCTGGAGCTGGCCGACGCCCTCCCCGAGGAGGACGGCGCCGGCACCTACGGCCTGCGGATGTTCATGATCCGCCGCGAGCAGGACCGCCTCGCGGCCATGGCCCCGCTGCGTGCGGCACGTCCTGGCGCAGGCCGACAGCGGCACCGTCTGGACCCCGGGCCTGGCTCTGCTCCTGGTCGAGACCGGGGCCACCGACGAGGCCGCGCACGCTCTGGAGCCGGTCAGATCGACGGGTTTCGACCTGCCCGTCGACGCCATGTGGAGCACGGTCATGGTGATGATGATCGAGACGATGGTCCAGCTCGACGACACCGAGGCCTGCGCCGTGCTCCGTGACCGATTCGAGCGGCTCGCCGGATCGAACGTGCACGACGGGCTCCGGCCTGTTGTGCTTCGGTCGGGCCGACCGGTACCTGGGATGCTGTCGCTCACACTCGGCGATCTCGACGCGGCCGAGGAGCAGCTCGGCCTGGCCCTCGAGGCCGACTCGGCCGGCGGATCGGTGCTGTGGAGCAACGAGAGCCGCCTGTGGTTGGCGCCGCACCCGACGGGCGCAGGGCCACGCGGCCGAGGCCGATGCGATGGCGGCGGTGGTGGCGCCGCAGGCTGCGGAGGCCGGTCTGCGCACGCCTCGAGCGGCTGGCCGCAGCGCGTCGAGGGCTGACCGGGTCGACGGGCATCGATCTCCAGACAGTTCTCCACGCGCTCTCCAAGACCTCGGTCGGCCGACTCCTGGCGGATGGTGGATCACCCGACCACCGACCGAGCCCGCACGCGGGGCGACAAGGAGCACGAGCGATGACCACCACCACCACGGAATCCGCCACGACCGATCGAGGAGACCAACGGCGTGCCCGACCGCCAAGCTGTTCGGCACCATCGCCAAGATGAAGGAACACGGCGAGCTCGCCGCGTTCCGGTTCACCGCCCGCAACGAGTGGATCGACGGCACCGCCAGCGCCTCGACGATCCACGAGTGGCACGGCGCCGGCGCCGACCACGCTCCACGTCGAGGAGTACCGCTTCACCGCGGATCACCCGACCCTCGGTCACGGGCACGGGCCGACCCCCAGGAGTACGTGCTCCACGCCCTCGCGGCCTGCATCACCGCCGGGGTCGCGACCGGTGCCGCCGCTCGTGGCATCTCGCTGCATCGCGTGTCGTCGACGGTCGATCGGCGACATCGACGTCCGCGGCGTGCTGGGCGTCGACCCCGACGTCCGCAAGGGCTTCAGCGAGGTGCGAGTCGACGTCGACATCGACGCCGACGCCGACGACGACACCATCGACGCGCTCATCGCCTCCGCGACCAAGTACTCCGCGGTGTTCGACATGCTGACCGGCCCCACGACCGTCACGGTCGGCCCGATCGAGCGCTGAGCGCCGTCACCGGATCCGCGCACCTCGACACGAAACGGATCGCACCATGGCACCCATCGACTCCCGACCGGTCCCGGACCCGACGGCGGCAGCGGCACCGACATCCTCGCGGCGCCCGGTCTCGACGACCGGACGCGCCGAGCACCGCAGTCCCGACACCGCGAGCGCCTGCTCGGCGTCTGGGCCCACCCCGACGACGAGGCCTACCTCGCGGCCGGGCTGATGGCCCGGATGGTCGGGGCCGGCGGCCAGGTCACCCTGCTGACCCTCACCGACGGCGAGGGCGGGTTCCCCAGCGACGACCCGCGCGCCGGTGGCCGAGCGTTCCGCGACACCGGCGCCGGCGAGCTGCGATCGGCCATGGCGCACCATCGGGGTCGACGACGTTCGGTTCCTCGGCGTCGCCGACGGGACGCTGCGGCGACGCCATCGGGGCGATCTGGTCGGTTGCGGCGATCGTCGCGGTCGATGCACGAGGTGCGACCTGACGCGGTCGTCACGTTCGGGCCCGACGGAATCACGGGTCACGACGACCACGTCGCGACACTGGGGACTCGCCACCCGCGGCCTGGTCGGCCTGCGCCCTCGGGAGCATCTCTGGTATGCCGCGAAGACCGATGCGTGGCTCGACGAGTGGCGCGACCTCCACGACGAGTTCGGCGTGTGGATGACCGAGGAACCCACGGGCGTGCGCCACGATGAGCTCGAGCTCGTCGTCGACCTCGACGGCGAGGATCTCGACCGCAAGCGAGCAGTGCTCGCCGCCCACGCCAGCCAGACCGAAGCACTCGCGGACCGCGATCGGCGAGGACCGCTATCGCAGGTGGATCCGCCAGGAGACGTTCCGCCGGCCGACCGGGAGCGAGCTCGAGGTCTTCGCTGCAGACCCACCGGGGGCACCGGTGCGTTTCCCTCGGGTCAGCCACCCTCGGGGCGGTGGCGTCGTGACTGCCGTCGACGCCGCCGAGTTCGACCCGATCCCCCTGGTCCGACCGTCGGCCGTTCGACGGGCAGTGCACGACATCGCTCCGTTCTCTCTCGCGGTGATCCCGTTCGGTCTGGCCGTGGGCAGCGCCAGCGCCACAGCAGGACTCTCGGGCCCGGAGACGATGTTCGGCGCGGTCGTGCTGCTGGCCGGCGCCGCTCAGCTCGGTGCGGTCGAAGCGGTCGGATCCGGTGGCGGCATCGCGGCCGCTGTCACGGTCGCCATTCTCATCAACCTGCGCTTCGTGTTCTACGGGGCGGGGGTGGCCGGCTGGTTCTCCGACGCACGGCTCGGTCGACGGCTGCTGCTGGCGTTCCCGATCGTGGACCAGACGTTCCTGCTGTGCCAGGAGCACTTCGAGACCGAAACCGACCCGGCCTGGCGGCAGCGCTACTACCTCACCGCCACTGCGGTCCTCGCCTCGGCCTTCGTGCTCAGCCAGCCGGTGGCCTTCTATCTCGGAGCTGCGTTGCCCGACGAACTGGGGCTCCACCTCGCCGCTCCCCTCGCCTTCGCCGGCATGATCGCCACGTCGATGAAGGGCCGCCGCGAACTGATCGCCGGTGCGGTGGCCGTCGTGACCGTTGTCGTCGGCGCCGGCGCGATCGGTGCTCTCGCACTCCCCCTCGGGGTCGGCCTCGGCGTCGCACTCGCGACCGGCACCGGAAGGGACAGCCGGTCATGACCACGTTCGCAGCGTTCGGCATCGCCGCCGCCATCACCTACCTGCTCCGGAGTTCGATGACGCTCGTCGGCGACCGGCTGTTGTCGTCGACGACGGTCGCAACGGCGATCGCCCTCGTCTCCCCTGCCGTGCTGAGCGCCATGGTGGTGTCGGCCCTCGTGCTCGACCACGGTCGGTTGTCGCCTCCGGTCCTCATCGAGACGCTGGCCGTCGCCGCAGCTGTGCTCGCAGTCCGCAGAACGGGCAACGTCAGCATGGCCCTCGCCGTGGGACTCCCGGTCTACTGGATCGGAACCCTGGCCGGCCTGTGAGGTCCCACACGACCTCCTCCCGCACTGATCGTTGGCACGACGTTCATCTCCGCGTCCCTCGATGTTCGTTACGGTGGCCGACGTGCACACCGTGAGCGTTCGGCGAACAGTGAAGCGATGAGCCGGCCGGGCACCACGACCTCGCCGGCCGACGCGACGGTCGCGCCGGATCACCAGTTGCTGGGGATCGCCGTGCTGCTCGGTGCGGCCGGGGCGGTCGCGGCGTTGGCGTTCGTCGCCGTCGTATCGGCCGGTCAGGACGTGCTGTGGCCCGACTCGATCGATCCGAGCGCGTTCTCCGGATCGCTCCGCATCCCCCTCATCATGACGATCGGCGGCCTGATGGTCGGACTCGTCCACGCCACGGTGTCGAGCGCGGCGGAGGAGAACGTGTTCGTCGCGCTGGCCACCGGGCGGATCGACCCCCAGGCCATACCGGGTGGCCTGGCGATCGCGGTCGTGACGTTGATCGCCGGGTTCAGCCTCGGTCCGGAGGTGCCGACCGGGATGGCGGCCGCCGGTCTCGTCGCGCTGGCCAGCTCGCGCTGGGGTTTCCTGCGCCGCAACGCCCAGTTCGCGATGAGCGTCGCCATCTCCGGCGCGTGGGGTGGGTTGTTCACCTCACCGTTCACCGCCGTGTTGCTCAACGTCGAGTTGACGTTCGAACGGCGGGTGCTGCGGTGGGCCACGATCGCCGCCGACGCCGCCGCGGCGATCGTCGGGTTCGCCATCTTCTTCGCCGTCGACGCCGGCTGGTCCGATGTGTTGCGGCTCCTCGATCTGCCGTCCTACACCCTCGGCCTGCCCGAGCTGGCGATCGCGGCGGGGCTCGGCGTGGTCGGCGCGGTGCTCGGCACCGTGTTCAAGCTCTCGACGCTCGCCACCCGCAAACTGGCCGCGCCGTTGGCCGACCATCCCATCGTGCGGTGCACGCTGGCCGGCCTCGTGCTCGGGCTGCTCGGCATGGCGCTGCCGCTCACCTTGTTCCTCGGCACCGAGGGCCTCGCCGACGTCGCCTCCGAGCCGGCCGCTCTCGGGGCCGGGCTGATCCTGGCGAGCGTCATCGCGAAGATCCTCGCCACGACCGGCGCCCTGTCGTTCGGGTTCGTCGGCGGGCCGATCTTCCCGCTGCTGTTCGTCGGCGGGGGCATGGGTGCGGTGCTCCACCTGGCGATCGACGACATCCCGCTCGCGCTCGCCATGACGGCGATGATGGCCGCGGTCCCTTCCTCGGTCATCCCGGTCCCGTTGAGCGTCGCCACCCTGACGATCCTGATCGCCGGCGTTGCCCCACAAGAAGCGACCGCGGTCTTCACCGCGGCCCTCGTCGGGCTGATCACCGGCCGCCTCATCCAGGCCGCACTCCCCGAGCCCAAGGCGGCCGACACACCCTGACGGCGGTCCGCGACCCGTGTCAGGCGCGACGCAGGTCGGCGGGGTCCGGTCAGGTGGGCGTCTGGGTGGGTGGGGTGCGGTCGACGCAGCGGAACCCGATGTGACTCATGCCGGTGTCGATCGCCTGAGGGCGACGAGCGGCCGGTCGGTAGCGCATGCAGTACGAATCGGCGCAGAGGAACGACCCTCCCTTCACGACACGCCGAGGCGTGCCGAACTGGGACTGGTTCGGATCGAGGCTCTCCTCGGGTGTGGCGCCGCGTGGATCTCGCGGTACGCAGCAGGGCGCCGAGCCGACGAACCGGTCCTCGCGGTACCAGTCGGCGGTCCACTCCCACACGTTGCCGGCCATGTCGTACAGACCGAACCCGTTCGGCGGGAAGGCCCCCACGGGTGAGGTGGTACCGAAGCCGGGCTCGGGCCGGTACGGGAAGTCACCCCGCCAGTGGTTGGCCAGCGGCGGTCCGCTTCCTTCCCGGTGGTCGCCCCACGTGTAGGTGGCTCCGTCGATCCCGCCGCGGGCCGCCCGTTCCCATTCCGCCTCGGTTGGTAGTGCGAGGCCCGCCCATGCCGCATAGGCCTCCGCGTCCTCGGCCGCTACGTGCACGACGGGGTGCGAGTCGCGTCCGACGAGGTCGCTGTCCGGCCCCTCGGGATGACGCCATGAGGCACCCGGGGTCCAGGTCCACCACAGGCTGAGGTGGCGCAGGTCCACCGGGCCGGCGGTGGGCGTGAACACCATCGAGCCGGCGACCAGGTTCTCCTCTGGCGCGCCCGGGAACGCGGCGGGGTCGAGCGGCCGCTCTGCCACGGTGACGTACCCCGTCGCGTCGACGAACTCGCCGTAGTGCGCGTTGGTGACGAGGTACGGCTCGATCGAGAAACCCGCCACCGCCACCCGTCGGGCCGGACCCTCCTCGGGGTAGTGGTGATCCGACCCGATGAGGAACTCGCCGGCGGGGATCCTCACCATCCGATCGAGGTCCGCGTCGTTCATCGGCGCGTCGCGGTCACGCGCTGGGCATGCCTGTCTGGAGCTTCGCGAGCACCTCCTTGAGACTGAAGCTCGCCGGCTCCTGGCGGGGCGGGAACTCGATCAACGTCTGAAGCATCTGGGCGACGAATGCTTGGCACGGCACGGCGAGGAAGGCGTGGTCCAACAACCAGTCGTAGTAGGTGTTGGAGGTGATCGGTGCCTGCTCGAAGGGATCGGTGCGCAGGTTGAACATCAGCGGCACGCGCAGCTCGGTGAAGGGCTCGGCCCAGATGCGCAACGTCCCCTCACATCGTTGCTCGAGGAACACCAGCTTCCAGTTGTCGTAGCGCACCGCGGTGAGGTCGCCGTCGTCGGAGACGTAGAAGAAGAAGTTGCGGGCGCTGTCCTCTTCTTCGCCGGTCAGCCACGGCAACTGGTTGTTGCCATCGAGGTGGACCTTGTAGGTGGTGCCACCCAGGTCGGTTCCGGCTTTGAGCTGCGCTGCGATGTCCTCGACACCCGCGGCGGACAGCAGGGTCGGGAACCAGTCGTTGTGGCTCATCATGCCGTTCTTGACCTCGCCGGCCGGGACATGGCCGGGCCACCGCACCACGCAGGGCACCCGGTACGCGCCCTCCCAGTTGGTGTTCTTCTCGCCACGGAACGGTGTGGTGCCGGCGTCGGGCCAGGAATTGGCGTGCGGGCCGTTGTCGGTGGAGTAGACGACGATGGTGTCCTCGGCCAGACCGAGTTCGTCGAGCAGACCCAACAGATCCCCCACCAGGTCATCGTGATCCATCATCGTGTCGTGGTAGTCGGACTGCCACCGACCGGCGCGGCCCTTGCTCTCGGGCTTCACGTGGGTGCGGAAGTGCATGTGCGTCGAGTTGAACCACACGAAGAACGGCTGGTCGGAATCCGCCTTGTCACTGATGAACGTCCTGGCGGCCGCCAGGAACTCGTCGTCGACGGTTTCCATACGCTTCTTGGTGAGCGGGCCGGTGTCCTCGATGCGCTGCGTGCCGTCGGCGTTGGCCCACGAGTGGATGACGCCGCGGGGCCCGAAGCGCTTCTGGAAGTCGGGGAAGTCCTTCGGCATCGGGTAGTCGTCGAGTTCGGGCTCCTCCTCGGCATTGAGGTGGTAGAGGTTGCCGAAGAACTCGTCGAAGCCGTGGACTGTGGGCAGGAACTCGTCCTTGTCGCCCAAGTGGTTCTTGCCGAACTGCCCGGTGGCGTAGCCGTGCGCCTTCAACGCCGTGGCGATGGTGGGATCCTCGGGCCGCAGCCCGATGTCGGCACCGGGCATGCCCACCTTGGTCAGACCCGTTCGGATCGGATTCTGACCACAGATGAAGGCGGCACGGCCGGCGGTGCAGCTCTGCTCGCCGTAGTAGTCGGTGAACCGCACGCCCTCTTCCGCGATGCGATCGATGTTGGGGGTCCGATACCCCATGAGCCCGTCGGAGTAGCAGCTCAGGTTCGAGATCCCTATGTCATCTCCCCAGATGACCAGGATGTTCGGCTTGCCGTCCGGCACGTGACCTCCCGAGGTTCGAGCGGGGCCCATCGCGCCCCGAGACCGAGAGCAGGACTGTAGACGGTGCGGAGCTCCCGAGCCTCCGCAGCTTTTTCCCGACGAAGGGGACACGACAACGGCCTCGATGACCGATCCGCCCACCCGGGCACACAGGGGCGTCAGCCAGGTACCGGGGCCGCGGTCGCCCTGACGGTGCCGAACCGAGGATCGGGCGCCGTCAGGATGACGGCGAGGTCGGGATGCCGCCCTGGTGGTCACCGACGATGGTGCAGGCCTGCCGGCCGAGATCGACCCGCCCATCGTCCGAGGCGATGGTGGCCTCGATTCGATCGCCGGGCCGGAGCCGTTTGTCGTTGCGGACCGCGGCGCGACGGATCAGACCGGCGCGGCGCTTCGCCGACACCATCTGTGCGACCATCGCCACTGGCTTCGGCGGTGCCTGGAGGGCGCATCCTCCCGGTGTCCCGGTCGCGACGATGTCACCCGGATGCCAGTTCTGGACCTCCGAGAGCTCGGTGAGGGTTGGTGCGGGGGTGTGGATCATGTCCGAGGCGAAGGCGTCCTGGCGGACCTGTCCGTTGACGGTGAGGCGGAGCCGCAGCTCGGCGAAACGCGCCAGGTCATCCTCATCGACCAGCGTCAGGTGGGGGCCGGCAGGCCCGAAGGTCCTGTAGCTCTTGCCCTTGTAGAACTGCAGCTCGGGCAGCTGGACGTCGCGCGCGCTCACGTCGTTGACCATCACGAGCGCCGCCACGTGGGACGCGAGATCGCCGGCGTCGACATCCACCGGCCCCACCACATCGGTGGAGAGGACGAGACCGATCTCGAGTTCGTAGTCGAGGAATTCGACGTGGTGCGGGGTGACGATGTCGGTGTCCGCCGGTGCCAGGCACGACGATGCCTTCCTGAAGAAGATGTTGAAGGGGCTCGATTCCGGGTCGAGCCCCGAGTCCTTCATGTGGCTCCGGTAGTTGATGGCCTGACAGATGAACTGCTGGTTCTCGGTGATGGGACACAGCACGTCGAGCTCGTCGATCGGCACCGGATCCTCCAGCCCCGCGGTGCCGTGTCGCACCGCCGTTGCGGCTTGGGTGATGAAGTCGCCGGTGGTCTGGTGGTCTCCGACAACCGGCCGGGCCCGGGTCACATCGTCGGTATCGACAACCGCCCAGCCGGTTCGGTCTCCCGAGGCGAATCGAATCACGTTGGCGGCCACGATCAACCTGCCTTCCGGTCGGCGGAGGGGACTTGCGACGGCGACGACGTGTCGAACCCGCCACACCCGAGGTGGCCGCTGAGCGCCGCCAGGCCGACGGCCAGCTCCGAGCGGTCGGCCGACGACGCGCCGCGCCAGGCCACATGCTGGTCGGGCCGGACGAGGAGGGCGCCGCTCGAGGTGACGCCGCAGATCGCCCGCCACCCGTCGAGTTCACCGACGTCCACGCCGATCCGGATCACGGCCACGGGTTCGGGGCGGCTGCCGAGGGCGTCGGCCCACAGGCCGTGATCGCCGAACGTGAACAGAACGGGCCGGCCGAGCTGGACCAGGTCCAGCGTCGATCGACCCCCCACCTCGTCGAGCCACCCATGGGGGAGCCGCGCCCCCGGTCGGGCCGACGGCACGAAGGCTCGCGGGCTGGGAGGCTCCTGCGGTGGCCCTTCGGGGACGAGGGCGCCCTTGTCGTAGACGTAGCCGAGCTGGAGGCCCTCCATGTCGAAGTGCTCCGCCTGCATCTCGACCGCGTCCGCGATGGCGGCCGCCCGATCGGGATCGGCGAGGGACGTGAGCAGTCGTTCGGTGGTCGGCTCGACGTCGGTGCCGAGCGCTTCTGCCAGATGCACGATCTTGAGTGCATTCGTGAGTGATTGATGGGCGTTGTTCCGGGCGACCGGCACCCGCTCGTCCGCGTAGGAGTCCACAAGACTGGGATGACCCCAGCCGTCCTCGATCGCGGCCATCCGCCACATCAGGGTGTGGATGTCCGCCATCCCGCTGTTCAGGCCGAGGCCACCGGTGGGAGGAAACCGATGAGCCGAATCCCCCGCGAGGAAGATCCTGCCGGCCCCCATCGACTCCACGGTCTGTGCGCTCATCCACCAGGTACCTCGACCGAGCACGTCGGCATCGATGTCGGCACCGGCTGCGGCGCGGACCACCTCCCGGCAGCGCGCGTCGGTGTAGTCGTCGACGGTCTCGGTGGACGGGTCGAACGGGTGCATGAAGACCCATTCGCGGTCCACGTCATGGGCCACGAAGGCGCCATCCGCGGCGGGGTCCAACACGAAGTGCAGAACGGCGGGGCGCTCGGCCACCACGTCGCGCAGATCGGCGGCGAAGTGGATCATCAAGAAGCACTGGATGAGGGGCGGACCCTGCATCTCGATGCCGAGCATCTGACGGACCCCACTTCCGGCTCCGTCGCAGCCGATGACGAAGCGGCTCCGGATCCGGAGGGTCTCACCGGTGCTGAGATCGGTCACCGCCGAGCTCACGCCGTCGGCGTCGGGGACCGAACGGTCCCATCGATGGCCGTAGCGGAGCTCCGCGCCGCTCGAGGCCTCCAGTTCGTCTCTGAGGATGGGCTCGAAGCGATGCTGGGACAGGTTCCGCAGCGGCGTGGGGGTCACGTCGAGACACTCCTCGCCCTGGCGCTCGAAGGGAAGCCGCCCGATCAGGTCGCCGGTGAGCCGGGTCACGAAGTTCACGTGGCCGGCATCGGCGGGGTCCTGTGCGGCCGCGAGGATCCGATCCATGTCCAACCCGGCCTGCCGGCAGATCTCAAAGGTTCGGGCGTTCACGACGTGGGCGGCCGGCGCGCGCTGTGGTCCGTCCCGGCGTTCGACGACCAGCGCGCTCATCCCCTGTCGTGAGGCCAGGATTCCGCCGAGCATGCCGACCGGTCCCGCCCCGACGACGAGCACGTCGACGTCGACGATGTCGCTGACCTCCACACTCACAACAGACCCTCGTAGCTGCCGCCGTCGAGTTGGAGGTTCTGGCCGGAGATGTACCCGGCCTGAGCGCTGCAGAGAAAGGCGCAGGCATCGCCGAACTCGCCGGGCTCCCCCAGGCGTTTCGCGGCGACGGTGTCCTTGATGTGTTCGTAGGCCTCCTCGACGGAGATGCCCCCGATCAGTGAGTGGAGCTCCGCCATCTGGCGCTGACGCCCGGTGTCGAACCGCTCCGGCAGCAGGTTGTTGATCGTCACGTTCGACGAGACCACGTCTCGCGACACCGCCTTCGCCACCGACGTGAGCCCCGTTCGCCGCGCCGGTCGACAGACCCATCGCCGAGACGGGCGTCTTGACCATGGCAGACGTGATGTTCACGATCCGCCCGAATCCACGCTCGACCATCCCGTCGATCACGGCGCGGATCATGAGCACGGGCGCCAACATGTTGGCGTCGAGGGCCTCGATCCACGCGTCGCGGTCCCAGTCCACGAAGCGCCCCGGGTCGGGGCCACTGTTGTTGTTGACGACGATGTCGGGCTCGGGGCACGCCTCCAGCAGGGCGACGCGTGTCGCTTCGTGGCCGATGTCGCCGCGGACGGCCTCCACCTCGACGCCGTGACGGTCGCGGAGCAGATCGGTGGCGGCTCCGAGCGCCTCGGGGTCACGCCCGTTGACGACGAGGTTCACGCCCTCGCGGGCGAGCGATTCGGCGCATGCGAAGCCGAGGCCGCGGCTGGATGCGCAGACGATGGCGCGACGGCCGGCGATACCCAGGTCCACGCCTACCCCCTCGTCCCGGCGAGTCGAGCGGCGAACTCCGCCTGCCACTCCTCGAGCGGGCCGAACTCGGGGAGAGATCCGATGATCGACCTGGTGGCGGCTTCGATCTCCTGATCGCCGGCGTCGAGGTCCAGCGGAGCGGCATGGGGTTGAGCGACGTGGAACGGTGAATCCACGAAGCACTCGAGGCCGTTGCCCTCGGGGTCGGTGAAGTAGAGCGACCAGGCGTTTCCATGGCAGATGGGGATGACCCCGTCGACGCCTGCCTCGGCAAGACGAGCGCCGATGGAGCGGAGCTCGTCGAGGCTCCCGGTCCGGAAGGCGAGATGGTCGGTCATCACGAAGGCGTGTTCAGGGACCACCTGACCGCAGACGAACACGATCTGGTGGTGTTCGCGGGGATCCTGCGAGATGAACGCCACCTCGCCGTCGTCACCCACCTTGGCGCGGTTGGTGACCTGGAAGCCGAGTACGTCGCAGTAGAACGCCAGCACTGCATCGAGATCGCTCACGGAGATGGTGGTGTGGCTCAGCGTCAGCCGCGGCGACACCGTCGGTTCGCTCATGTCGTTGATGTCCTTGTCGTCGTCCGTTGTCGAAGATTGACAGTCTTCTCATTTTTGAGTCATATGTCAATACTGAGCTACCGTGGACCTTGTGACCGCCAGATCCAGCCATGGCCCCCCGACCCGCGGCCACAAGAAGAGGGAACGAACTCGCCGACTGCTCATCGACGCGGCCGTCGAGGTGATCGCCGACAAGGGAGAGACGTTCACCTTCAGCGACATCTCCGCGCAGGCCGGGGTCGCCAGTGGAACCATCTACAACTACTTCTCCAGCCGCGACGAGCTCATCGACGCCGTCGTGCCGCAGGTTCTGGGAGCGTTCGGTGCCGAGAGCGCCGCCGCCTTCGAGGACACCGACCCCGTGACGCGGTTCGCGACCATCACCGCCCTCGCCCTGCGTCGCGCCGCGGTGGCTCCCGAGGAGATGAGCGTCCTACTCCGCCTGGACAGGGTGCAACGCGCCGCGGTGACCAGCGACGTGTTGGCACATCTGCGGGCCGACCTCGCAGCCGGCGCGGACGCCGGGCGCTTCCAGGCAACGATCGACGATGCCACCGTGGACGTGGTGATCGGTGCCCTCTTCTTCGCAGCGCGACGAATCATCGACGCCCCGGTCAGCGACGGGTACCACGCCCGCGTGGTCGCCCAGCTGTTGCGGTCACTCGGGCTCCACGAGGCGCATGCGGAGGCTCTGGCCGCCGAGGCGGTCGCCACCGCCGACACGATCCGGCCACCGGACCACGACGGGTGACGGCCGACGCCACGCTGGTCGATACCGCACCTGACACCTTGTCGGCGCCGTCACTCGATCCGTGGCGGCACGCTGCGACGGCGTCAGTCCGCGGTGTCGGAACCCAGATGCTCGACGAACCAACGGTGGATCGGGATGCATTCCGCCAGCCGCGACGCACACCACTCGACGTAACCGGCCGTGTGGATCGACGGGGGCGAAGGTTCGCTCCAGCGACATTGGATGCCCTTGTAGCGGAGCAGCTCGGCGCGCTCGTGATCAGCGGCGTAAGGCGCTGGCACCCGCTTGAGTTGAGGGCCGGCAACCTGGGCCGAGCGGCGCTGATGGAGCTCCGCGAGCGCCTCACTCAGCTTCGCACCGTCCGCGCTGTCAACCGCCGCCCGCCAACGATCCACCGACACGGGCGCGATACCACTTGCGAACCCAGTGCCCGAAGGGCTCACGCGGACGAAGAGGGTGGGCGAGGTCGACTTCTTCTGACCCTCCCACCACCGGAACAGCAGGTGGTCCTTGTAGGACGCGGCAGCGGGAGCAAAGCGACGGTCATTGTTGATCGGAGAGATGGATCCGTTGACCTTCGCCACGCCGACGATCCCGGGCCCGATCAGGTCGTCGAGCACCCCGGTCATCCCCACCACGAACTGCTTGGCGGGTACCGCTATCTCGGCGTCATAGGTCCCCCGGTGGGCGTCGAACCACGCCTTGTCGTGCGTTCCGAGGTCGTCCAGGAACTCGAGCGCCTCGACGGAAAAACCGGCGAACCCATCTGCGCTCACGAGTCAGCTCCGTGACCGTGCCGGTTGAACTCCAGAGCCTCATCCATGAGCGACCTCCATCTGTCGTCGTCCCGGGTCGGAACCCGGACCCACTCGCGGAACACCCGGCCCGCCGGAGCGAAGGGCTCGCCCACACCGTCAGAAACC
This sequence comes from uncultured Microthrixaceae bacterium, assembly GCA_963700425.1. Lineage (GTDB taxonomy): Bacteria > Actinomycetota > Acidimicrobiia > Acidimicrobiales > Microtrichaceae > CAVOXO01. Next base: position 98,011 of record CAVOXO010000005.1, read on the forward strand.
AGTTCGCTGACACGGTCTCGATGCACCTTCACGATCAGGTCACCGCTGCGGTGCTCACAGGTGGCGAAGAACTCTCCGTCGACCCGCAGGCAGTCGAAGCTCATCAACCTGCCCTTCTCGACTGCGTCACGACTCAGGTACTCCTGGGCCAGGTCCCAGAAGTCGGCGGTGGGATCGTCGGTCATCTCTGTGCCTCCGGGTAGCGGGAGCTCAGGCGCTCCAGGAAGTGGGCCCAGCCGGAGCGGTGGGCCTCGGCCGCCGCGAACGTCAGGCCACGGTGGGTCAACCGAACCCGGGTGGACGAGCCGTCACCGACCGGTGTCAGCAGCACCTCCACCTCGCTCGAGCCTGCGGGAACGCCGTGCCAGCCGTCCTCCCACCCATAGGAGAACACCACGCGCCGCGGCGGGTCGAGCTCGACGAATGCCCCCTCGACGGTTCGATCGTTCGCATGGGTCCAGCGCAGCTCGCCCCCCGGACGCGCATCGGCGACCACATCACCGACGTCCATCCACACCGAGATGTCCTCGGCCACGGTGAAGCATCGGTAGACGACATCCGCCGGCACGTCGACCTCGAGCTCGTGGATGACGTCGCTCACGTCGCTCCCGCGGCCGCTGTGGATCGTGCGAGATACTGCGCGTGGCGGGCCATCGCGCCCAGCCGCTCGTCCCAGACGTCGGCGAGCACCTCCCGGACCGCGTCGAGTCCGGCGCTGTCGACGGTGTAGAGCCGCCGGTTCCCCGCGGTGCGGACCCGGACGAGACCGGCGTCGCGCAAGACCCGGAGGTGCTGCGATGTGGTCGGCTGGGCCAGGTCGAGTTGCGCCGCCATGTCGCCGACCGAGCACTCGCGATCGCGGACGATCTGCAGCAGGGCCCGGCGCGACGGGTGTGCCAAGGCGCGGAGTGCGACGTCGGGTCCGGGCATGGTGAGTGGCTCATTCATCGCGATATCTGAATATAGAGAGTTACGTATACGTTGGCAAGTGACGCCAGCCGCGCTGAGTGGGATCACCACGAATGCGACCGGGCCGTGGACCACCCACGCCACGCGGGACCTGCTGTTGGGTCTCCGCACCGCCGCCCGTCCGCGCCCACAGCGGACATCGAACGATCGGGACGCGTGGCGATCGCACCCGGCCTCACACTCCAACGTCAACCCACTTGCGGCATCTCGGCCACTTCAGGGACCACAGCGCCGGACCCTCGCCGGATGCGACACTGTCGCCATGGCGGCGAGTCCCGACTGGTTCGAGATCACACGCCGCAACGCGCGGTCGGTTCAGACCACGATCGGGTGGATCTTCTGGGACCCGGGAGCGACGGCGCGCTACGTCGAGTGCGGCCTTCCCGCCGCCTTCGCCGAGCCCCTCGGCTACGTTGCGGCCCGCTGCGCGCCTCTGGCCGGTGCCGGGCCCGACGCGGTGATCGCCGCATTCGGTTCGATCAGTGGCGCGGGCATCCGGGCTGCCTTCGACGTGCTGGGCCACAACGTCGACCGGTTCGAAGCCTGCCGGCGGGCACGCGACGAGGCCGTGGTCGACGGACTTGGCACCTACGCGCCCGACATCGTCGAGCCACTCACCGAGCTCGGCCCTGACCTCTGGCCGGTGATCGACCGCCTCCCCGTGGTCGGCAGGGTCTTCATGGCCGCCCATCTCGCGCTGCCCCGTCCCCACGATCCGCTCCTGTCGGGATGGCACGCGGTGAACTGCCTCCGGGAATGGAGAGGCGACACCCACTGGGCGCTCGTCGTCGCCGCCGGGCTGACCCACCCCGAAGCGTCGATCCTTCACAACGCCCACATGGACTACGAGAGCGACTGGATGCCGACCTCGCGTGGCGCCACCGTCGAGGAGATCGAGGCCGGGTGGTCAGCACTCGTCGACAAGGGCTTCGCCGAGGCCACCGGCGACGCGCGACGGGTGCTCCCCCAGGGTCGCGCTCTGCGCCAACGCATCGAGGACGACACCGATCGCCTCACCACGCTGCCGTGGGAACTGCTCGGCGAAGAACGGTCCCGGTGGTTCGCCGACGCCTTCGAACCGCCGTGTGAGACGCTGCTGGCGCGGGTCGACGAGACCGCCGGCCCGAACTACCAGCCCGCGTCGCGCCGGCGCGACTGACGACCGGTTCACGGCGGCGTCAGGCACCCACAGGGACGACACGGTTGCCGGTCCCGACAGGAGTGAAGGACCTTCGACTCTTTTCGTCCGATGTTGTACTTCCTGGATTTCACGCCGAGAGAGATGAGCGTCGGGCGGGCGTTCAGCATGGACGAGGCCGTGGATCGTGGACACACGTCTCGACAGCCGAACCGGAACGCAACGCAGACTGACGGCGGTGACCACTCTGATGGCTGTCGCTCTGTTCGCACTGGCGTGGAAACCGGTCGCGCCGGGACGTGGACGCGATGTTCGTCGCCAACCCGATCTGGGACGCATCGCGCACAGATCGTCCCTACGGCAGCCGGGTGCTGCGTTCGGATTCGACGGCGCGATTACCGCAGGGTCCGGCGAGGCAACCATCTGCGTTGTCGCACTCAACACCATGTGGAAGATGGGCCGAGGCCAACTTCGATGGCGGAGGCGACCATGCCCTGCTCGGTCGTGAGCCCCCTCACACGGAGCGGCCTTGCTCTAGGGTCGCGCGGGCTCAGGACATGCTCGACGACACGACGAGGAGACCGGTGAACATCGACCGACGACGATTCCTCGGGGCCTCGATCGGTGCCACCGGCGCGGGGCTCCTGGCCGCCTGCAGCGACGACGGCCCGACGGCCCGTCCGTCGACCACCACCGACGCGTCCGGCCCGTCGCCCGCGCTCGAAGCCCCGGGTTCCACCGGCCTGGTGGGCGAGGACGCCTGGCAGGCGCGGGTCGACGACTACCTCCGGGTCGTCACCGCCGAGACCGATCCGGAGAGCCAGGCGAACGTGGCCGCCCATCTCATCCGTTCCGCCCGAGAGCCCGGCTACGTCTGGGACGCCTCATCGGTCACCGTCGAGTCGTTCCAGGCGGTCTGGGACAAGCTCGACGCCTGGGAGGACACCCGGGACTTCCGGTTCCTGGATCTGCACTGGCTGCTCCATCTGGCCGACGGTGGCACCGAGATGACGACGCTGGATCCGGCGATCATCGAGGCCGCCGAGACCCGCATGGCGGCCAACCGTTGGCGCTACGACGATCCGCTCCCCGACGGCCGGATCGACGACCAGTGGTTCTGGTCGGAGAACCACCTCATCATCGGGCTGTGCGGGGAGTACCTGTCGGGCCAGCGGCTGCCCGACACCGTGTTCGAGATCACCGGGCTGACCGGCTCCGAGCACCTCGAGCGGTCGCAAGCCGAAGATCCTCGACTGGATCGACGAGCGCGCCCGATTCGGGTTCTTCGAGTTCCACAGCCACGTCTACATGACGCTGAACATCACGGCCGCTCACCATGCTGGCGGAGTTGGCCGAGGATCCCGAGCTCGTGCGCGCCGCCGGCATGGCGCTCGATCTCTGCCTGCTCGACGTGGCCGCGCACACCCACCGGGGCACCTACACCGCAGCCGAGGGGTCGCACCTACAAGAAGGACAAGTCGGCGGCCACCGACGAGAACACGTTCACCGTGGCCAAGTTCCTCTTCGACGACACCGAGCTCCCCTACCGCACCGGGGCCGACGGCGCCACCACCTACTTCTGCGCCGCCGCAGCGCTACCGACCGCCCCAGGCCATCGTCGACATCGCCGTCACCCCGGGCGAGTCGCTCGTGCGCGAGCGTCACGGCATCTTCGTCGACGCGATCGGCGCCGGTCACCGCCAACCCCGACGCCCCGTTCGGCTACGACTTCTCCGATCCGGACAACCTCGAGTTCTGGTGGTCCCAGGGAGCGTCGGCATGTGGCAGCTCGTCGACGTCGGTCTCGCCGAGGCCGAGCGCTTCCGCATCTTCGAGACCAAGGCCATGGAGCAGATCCAGCTCCTGGTCGCAGCTGAACGACAACGACCCCGAGAAGATGAAGGGTTTCGTCCAGGAGAACCACGCCATCCTCAACTTCGGACAGCTCCGCGAGGCCAACACCTACCACTGGCGCAACGACGTGGTGGCCCTGGCGTCGGTCCTCGACCACCGCTTCGGCGAGATGCGCGACCAGGTCCACGTCTGGCAGGCGACCATCGACGAGCACGCCCTCGTGTACACGACCCATCCGCGCACCGAGCCGGACCAGACGACCGACTGGAGCAAGGACGGCAAGCCCGGCTACTGGACGGGCGAAGCGTCCATGCCCCGGACCGTTCAACACGAACGGACGGCGATTCACATCTACCAACCGGCCTGGGACGCGACCGACCAACGGGTTGTTGTGGTCGGTCTTCGAGTACCGGCCGTACACCCACGCCTTCTTCCCCCAGGACCACTTCGACGAGGTGATCCAGGAGGGGAACTGGACCTTCGGACGCACGGGCGACGGCTACGTCGCCCTGTACTCCTGGCGGGAGCCGACGTGGCGGGAGTACGACCCGACGGTCTATGCCACCCGCGACATGGTGAAGCCCTTCGACCTGGTGGCCGACGGGGGCCCCGACAACGTGTGGATCGTCGAGGTGGGTGACAGCGGCCAGGCGCCGTTCGGCGAGTGGGTCGACGAGCGGACAGCCGCCGCGGTCGAGCGTCGAGCGCGACGACGCCGGCTTCACCGTCGACTGGACGTCGCCGGCGAGCGGGACGCTGTCGTTCGGCTCGACCGCACCGTTCCTGCTCGACGGGGACGAGCAGGTGATCGCTGACTTCCCGCGTCACGACTCGCCCTGGGGCACGGTCGATCGTCTGGAGAAGCTCTACGAGCTCGCGTCCGAGGACTCAGCGTTGACGTTGGACTTCGATGCCATGACGCGCCACCACACCTGACCGAGCCCGCCGGATCCGAGGCGGCGCCGACCCTGGCGCGTCGGGCCCCTCGGCCACCACGGGAGCCACCGACCGCACCGGGGTCTCCACCAGCGCGCACCCGACGATCGGGGCGAGGTCGCCCCGATCGAGGTCAGCTCGCCACAACGTGGCCCGCGACCGCCCAGGACGCGCGGATCGAGGGAACGACGGTTGGATGACGCACGGCCATCCTGGGTCCCTAGGCGGGTGGGGCGTTCAGCACGATCGAGATCCCGTTGAACGAACTCGACAGCCTCAAGCCGTCGTATGACAGTCGTCCCGAGAGCGATGTGCCGTTGAACGTCATCTGCACGAGGTCACAATCGACGGTGCCGGCAAATGGCTGGACGCCGGCCCCGAACGCGGAGAGGTCGACGGTGCCCGAGAACGTCGCTCCACCGGCGATCACGGTGGCCGAGGTCCCTTGCGGGCCGGTCCACAGTCCGGAACGGAGCGGCGGGCACTCGTAGACCGTGATGGTGCGCCGCACCTGGTCCAGCGGCGGGTTGGTCGCGTCTCCAGGCTGATCGGCGAGGACGACGCAGCTTCCGACGGCATCGAAGTACAGCACCCCACCGGTCAATGAACAGCCGGTGCTGAGATCGTCCAGCGAGAACGACACCGGCAACTTGTTCGCGGCGGTCGCCTTCGGAACGTACTGCTTGCCCACGTAGCCGACCGACGGAGGGTGGAACGAGATCCCCGTCGGCACTGCGGGCGGCGGAGCGCAGGCCGCTCCCAGCACTGCAACAAGACCGACGAGTAGGGGCGCTGCGGTGATGCGCAGTCGCGTCCGTGCTGGTGTCATCTGTTTCCCCCAAAATCGTTTCGGGGATCGTACATCACCACCCCGCGGGGCACACATGACTCCTCCTCGGCACCTCCCGGAGCGCTGCGGGGCCCACCAACCGCACGAGCCCTCCGAACAGTCGTCGGATCGACCCGCCCGTCTTCTGGGTGATGCGCCGATGCGGCCCTAGCATGGGTGCTCGATGGCAGCCCCCGAAGCGACGATCCCGGTGACGTTGGGTTTCATGCCCCGCTCACACGCCATTCCCGACGATGATCACCCCGGACTCCTGCGCGCCGGTCCACGAGCGTCGGCTCCCTACGGTGGCGAGAGCGTCGAACTTCAGGTCTGTCGGGCGACGGATCTCTGCCAGGACGAGACGGTCGCTCCCGAACTGCTCCGGTTCGGTTTCGACACGGCGGACCTGTCCCCCATCGACGCGCTCCAGCAGACGTTCACTCGGGTGAGAGCAGCAGGCCGCGTCACCGACGCAGACGCCGCTGCGGTGCGTGCCGCGCTGGATGGCGCCGTGCTGGGCTGCACCGGTGCAGGGCCCATCACGGTGCTGCACATCGCGGAGGAGGGGTTCATCATGCGCACGTCCGGGCCCAACGGCATGTCCGTGGCGGGACCACGGCCGAACGGCATGAACGACCACGGCGTCGCCACCTCGATCCACGCCGACCAGGACGTACACGGCACGCCACTGACCCAGGTGATGGACGGTCGGGCTCCGTCGCTGTTCCGGTACGACTCGCCCGATGGGCACAACCACGACGCGGGCCTGATGCTGGTGAACCTCTGGATCCCCCTTCAGCAGATCACCCAACCGTTGACGCTCGCCGACGGGCGCAGCATCGATCGGCGCCGCCACCAGCTCCGCTACGGACTCGCCACGACGTCGTTCCTCGAACGGGAGGACGACCTGGCCATCAACGACATCTGGACCTTCCTCCACGATCCCGGCCAACGCTGGTACTTCCGATCCGACATGGACCACCGGCACGCCTACGTGTTCGACACCCTGAGCACGCCGCACGGTTCGTGCACCTTGCCGGGTGAGGATGTGGCCGAGCAGTGCTACCGCTCGTTGGAGGATGCCGAGTCGGCGGTCGTCGACGGCGATCCCGGCGCACTCTCCGAGGCGTGCTCGCAGACCCTCGACCTCACCGCTCCGGTCGACGCGCCGCCCGCACTCCGCGATGCCATCGGGACGATGGTGGCGGCTGCCGAGCAGGCGGCACGCAACCCCACCCAGGTGTGTGGCGACGGGGCCGAGGAGTGGTTGGCAGCCTCGCGCCGGGCACGCCGCCGCGTGATCCGAATGTCGCTGGAACTACGGATGGTGATCTCGATCGAGCCGTAGTGCCCCGGTGCCCTCCGTCGGTTCCATGTCCTGAGCGGGGTGGGTTCGACGCCGGTCTCGACGATGGAGGAACCGGGCCAGGCCACCGTTGCGGTGTCGGTCATCTCGTCCACCGCTCGAGCTGGTTGTTCAGCCAGCCGTTCTCCCAGAAGCTGACGTCGCCACCGTTGTCGAGCAGGTGCTGGTGGGCTCGGGCCATGAGGGTGGCGAGCCGGGGATCGTCGGGGGCGGCGGCTTCGACGGCCTCGCCGAGGCGGATGGCGACGACCGCGTCGCCTCGCTCGAGCGCGGCTTCGGCGCGGCCGAGGGTCGCGTCGGTGCCGACGGCATCGACGAGCTCGCCGAGCGCGGCCGGTGCCGGGTCGGGGTAGAGCTCGGTGGTGGACTGCAGCTTGAACCAGCCGACGTACTCCTCCCAGAAGGTGCGCACCGCCCACGCGACCTTGCCGTAACCCTGGCCGACACGGAGCTCGGGTGGCAGCGTGATCTCGCGCATGAGCGTCCAGATGTCGGTGCCGGAGTTCATACCCTCGAGGGTGCGGTCGTGGACGTGGACCACGGCGTCGTGGATCCGCTCGAGCGACGCGTCGATGAGGTCGGCGCCGACGATGGGGTCGTGGCGACCGGTGATGAGCACCTCAGGGCTCAGGTCGCGCACCATCCGGTTGGTCTCGAGCTGCGGCTCGACGAACCGGTACTTGTCGCCCCGGATCGTGTTCACGTTCGGGAAGTGCGGGAACAGCGGGCCGAACAAGTTGCTCACCAGCGCCACGCGATGTTCGGGCAGCCACACCACGCAGCAGTCCGTGGTCTCCCCCACCGCGGCATGCAGTTCGATGCGCAGTCCGTCGACGGTGACGGCGAGTCGGTTGTCGAACAGGACATCGGGCGTCGGCGTGGACTGGGCCATCGAGACGCCGGGGTTCTCCTGGTGGATCCGCTTCGCGTCGGTGGCCAGCAGGTCGAACCAGATGCCCGCGGTGGCCATGCGCAGGCCCTGGATGCGCGTGTCGTCGGCCTGGCACGCCGGGTTGTTGGCCTGGGCGATGTAGGTGGTGCCGGGCTCCTTGAACAGGTCGACGCCACCGACGTGGTCGACGTGAGCCTGGGTGGTGATGATGTGGTGCGTTGGTCCCGGGCGGATGGCGTCGAAGACCCGCCGGTGGTGCGGGGCCTCGTAGCCCATGCCGGTGTTGACGATGACCCGGCCGGTGTCGGTGAGGATCATGTAGGAGGCCGTGTTCCCACCGGAGCGGTAGACGAGCCCGTCGACCATCGGAACGGCCGGGTCGTCGTAGACCGCAGTGAGGAGCTCCCTGCCCGGCCGGGTGTCGATGAGCTGGTCGACCTGCTGGTGGATGTTCACGAGACCTCGATCCGTACGGGGAACCGGTCGAGGTAGTCAACGAACCGAGCCCGGACCTCCTCGGGGGTGGTGGCGAAGTCGCGGCGCAGGTCGTAGACCATCCGCCCCTCCTTGCCTCGGGGATGCGCGGCCCGGTGCGCCTCGATCTCGGTCCGGGCCCGGTCGGTCAGCTCGATGCCGGCCCGCTCGTACACGCGCTCGATCGTGGCCATCTCGTCGGCCATGTACTCGTGGAACAACACGTCGACGGTGCGCGACGGCGCCAGCAGGTGCCGGTCTCGCAGTGACTCGTCGATGAGCCGACCGATTCGGTCGGTCCAATAGTCCCGATACCACTCGGGCCGGGTGGACCGGTAGAGGGTGCGGGCGCCGTAGGTGAGCATCGTGGCGGTGGATTGCACCACCGCCACGGGGTCGCGGTGGGTCACCACCACGGCGGCGTCGGGGAAGGTGGTGAGCAACGGGCCGAGTTGCTCGAGGTGCTGTGGCGACTTGAGCACCCACCGCTCCCGTGGCCGGTACCACTGCAGGATCTGCAGCACCGTCTTCATGTAGGCGTAGTGCGGGGTCTGATCCGAAGCCAGGTACCGGTCACGCCAGCGAGGCGCCCGGGCCACCCACTCCACGTTGTAGTTGGAGAAGTCCGGAGCCATGAGCTCGTTCTCCTCGTGAACGTGGTCCGGCTCCATGGGATGCATCGCTGCCAACAGCGGCGCCCCCGCCTGCATCGCCTCCCACCCGGCCTGGCTTCGCGCCCAGCGGGGGTCGAGACCGTCGTCGCGTGGCATGTCCTTCGGGTTCGGCACCGGTTCGTAGGACTCCCACAACGGTATGGAGCGGAACCTGCTGTCCGCGGCGAGCAGGTTGACCAGGTTCGTGGTGCCCGAGCGGGGAAGGCCCACGACGATCACCGGCCGTTCGATCGGGATCTCTCTGATCTCGGGGTGGCGTTCGAGGAGGTCCCCGATGAGCAGCCGGTTCGCGGCGCTGCGCACGCAATCGCTGAAGAACAGCATCCGGCCGAGCCCGGTGCGCTCGCCGTCCTCGTCCATCTCGCTGAGCTGGAGCTCGAGGCGGTCGCGGAAGTCGTCGGGCCCGAAGTCGTCGAGGTCGGTGCGGGCGACGGCCGCCTCGCACACGGCGTCAACGGTGAGCTCGGTCTCCTTCGTCTCGCCGACGTCCAGACCCATCTGCTGGAGCTCCGTCAGGACCGGGTCGGCCAGGTCGTCGATGTGGATCTCGTCGGTCATCGTCGTCCGCTAGAGCGCGAGGTAGCCGCCATCGACGGCGAAGGCGGTGCCGGTGGTGAACGCCGATGCCGAGCTGGACAGGAAGAGCACCGCTGCTGCGACCTCCTCGGGCGTCCCCATCCGGCCGGCAACCCCTCGGCCCACCTCGGCGTCGAGGAGCTCGGGGAAGGACGTCATCGGTGCGGTCATCGGGGTGTCGATGACCCCGGGGGCCACGGCGTTGACGCGGATGCCGTCGCCGGCCCAGTGGACGGCGAGGTTGCGGGTGAGCGCGAGCAGCGCCGCCTTGGCCGCCGAGTAGCCCGGGACCAGGGTCGTGGAGCGGAACGCGGTCATCGACACCAGGTTCACGACGCTCGCGCCCCCGGCCATCGAGCTGGCGGCCAGCGCCGAGCGCGCACCGATCGTCAGCCGTTGTGTGCCTTCCACGTTGAGTGCGAGCGATGCGGAGAACCCATCGGGTGTCCACTCGTCGAGCCCGCCGGGGAAGGTCGCTCCGGCGTTGTTCACGAGCACGTCGAGTACCGCGAGCTCGGCGGCCAGCTCGTCGACGGCGCCAGTGTCCCGGGTGTCGAGCTGGCGGTACCCGAACGCGGCCAGCTGGGTGTCGTAGTCGCTGACCGACGCTCTCGTCCCCGTGACCGTCACGGACGCGCCGGACGAGGCGAAGGCCGTGGCCACGGCATGGCCGATGCCGCTGGTGCCGCCGGTGACGAGCACCGACGTTCCGGAGAAGTCGAAGCCGACGACGTTCGTCATCGGTCGTCGCCGATGGTGATCATGACCTTGCCGCAGTCCTTGGACCCCTCGAGGACCGCCAAGTCCGTCGCCGAACGCCTCGAACGGCAGGACGTGGCTGATGAGGCCGGACAGATCACGGCGCTCGAGCAGGTCGATGGCGTCCTCGAAGCGCTCCGGATACTCGATCGAGCCACGGATCGTGAACTGCTTCATCAACACGTTGACGTAGTTCGTCTCCACCGGTCGGTAGTGCAGGGCGACGATCACGAGCGTGCCGTCGACCCGACCGTGCTGCAGCACGTCACCGATCACCGGGTCGGCACCCGAGGCCTCGATGTAGATGTCGGTGGCCGGGGTGGGGCCGAACATGAAAGGGGCCGTACCGTGGATGCGAGCCAGCTCGGCCCACACGTCCACCGTCGTGGGATCGAGGACGTGCGTTGCGCCCATCTGCTTCGCCAGCTCGAGGCGAGCCGGGCTCAGGTCGATGGCGACCACGTCGCCGATGCCACGGTCAGCGAGGGTCGCCAGCGACATCAGCCCGATCGGGCCGCAGCCGAACACCACCACCTTGTCCCCCGGCTTCGCCTCGGACTGGTTCACCGCCTGCATGCCCACCGCGAGCGGTTCAGCGAGCGCCGCAGTGGTGAGAGGCAGGTCGTCGGGCACCTTGAAGAGCCGCCGGCCGGTCGCCGCGTCGGGCACGTGCAGCAGCGGCGTCAGTCCACCTTGCGGGCCACCGGTGCCCATGGGGTTGCCGGTCCCATCGGACGGGCACACCACCACCCGGTCACCCACCTCGAGGCCGTCGACCTCGTCGCCCAACCACTCCACCGTGCCGGCCATCTCGTGACCGAGGGGGATCGGATGGCCCGGGGTGAGTCCCATGTGGATGTACGACACATCGGTGCCGCAGATGCCACACGCGGCGATGCGCACGAGCGCGTCGCGCGGGCCGGGATCGGGCTCGGGGATGTCGTCGTAGCGCCAGTCGTCGACGCCGTGAAGCATCACCTGCTTCATGGGTGCGTGACCTCGCTGGCGATGGGTCGGGTGCGGGTGCGGGCTGTGGCCTTCCGCCCGACTCTCGACTGCTCGGCCACGCCCCTCCGCCCTTCGATGCGTAGTGCATCGTATTCGTACCACAGGTCCCGCTCGATGTCCGCGGGCCGGACGTCGGGCTCGTCGCGCCGGGTCGGCGAGTCGCGACGGTGACCCAGGCGGTGACCCCGACGGTGGTGCTGCGATCGATGCACGATCAATGGGCGCGACGACTGACGGGTCCTTCGTGGGCCGCTGTTGTCGTCGAAGCGCGCTGCGCGTCTATTCGGGCTTGTTGGACAGCCTCACGACGCGATCCCGCGAATCTGTCCCGCGAATCTGTCAGACAACCCGGCGATCAGTGTGCCCTTCGAGCTCTCCGGAACAGCAGCAACGGGCCTGCAGGCCCGCTCTGCTCCCGACGTGGGGCCGCACCGTCGCCATCGACGATGACGCGGCGCGTACGCCTGTGGGCCCGCCAACCTGAGGCGGATGAGTAGTCGGTGCCTTCACGTTCCGGCTGTTGCCTGTCCACCTGGATCGGAGGTTTGATGGTGTCGTCCATCGTCACGAAGAGGTCGCCATGAGCACGCCGCCGAAGATCACGCTCGTAGGTGCGGGCGGCATGTCGTTCGGACCGGCGATGGTGAACGACGTCGTCCATACACCCGAGCTCCGTGGTGCGCGCATGGTGCTGCACGACGTCGACCCCGGACGACTGCAGCGCGCCTATCAGTTCGCCGCCAAGCTGAATGCATCGGCGGGCGCTCCGGTCATTCTCGATCGATCCATCGACCCAGGCGCAGCCTTGGACGGTGCCGACTTCGTCCTGTCCAGTGCCGAGTTCGGACGGTTCGAGTTCTGGAAACAGGATTTCGAGATCCCCAACCGATACGGCGCCCGCCAGATCAACGGCGAAAACGGCGGTCCCGGCGCGGTGTTCCACTCGTTGCGCAGCATCAAGAACACGCTCGGCATCTGCGAGAGCATCGACGAAGTACAGCCCGGACGCGTTCCTCATCAACCTCACGAACCCGATGAGTCGTGTCACGCTGGCCATCAACCGCGCGACCTCGGTGCGCAACGTGGGGATGTGTCACGAGATGCCCCTCGGGATCAACCGGCTGGCCCGGAGGCTGCGCGTACCCCGCAAGGCGATCCAGGCGAAGGCGTCGGGCATCAACCACTTCACCTTCTTCACCGAGTTCCGTGATCGTCGCACCGGAGAGGATCTACTCCCCCGCATCCGTGCGTTCTTCGCCAATCCCGTCTTCGACTACTCGCCGCGCACCGTCCGAACCGCGAAGGTCATGGATCGCGTACTGCCTGGTGCGACATTCCTGGAGTTCAACTACTCACCCCTCGTCGTGCACATGGTTCGCCGGTACGGGCTCGTGCCCTGCTCAGTGGACAGCCACATCGGCGAGTACGTGCCGTTCGCGCTCGACGTCGCCGAGTGGCAGCCGACGCCGCTCGACTTCCACGAGCCGATCATGGAAGTGGCAGAGCGGGCCGCGAGCTGGGCCGCGACAACGAAGGTCCCGCTCCCGCTGCACCTCGCCGGCCACAGCCCCGAAGAGGTCGTCAACATCATCGCCGCGATGTGGACCGACACGTCCGCCTGGATCATGGCCACCAACGTTCCCAACGCGGGGTTCCTTCCCGACGTTGCCGACGGCGCCATCGTCGAGGTCGGCGCCACGGTCGACGGCAAGGGCGTGCACCCCGATCAGATGCCGACGCTCGGCGAGCCCCTTGCCGGCTGGATCCGCACCCAGACCGATCTGCAGGACCTCGTCGTCGACTCGGCCATCACCGGCAACCCCGATCTCGCGCTGCGGGCCGTGATCGAGGACCCCTGCTCACCACCTGATGAGGCATCATGTCGAGCCATGTTCGACGAGCTTCGCTCTCTCCAGGCCGGGCACCTTCCGTTTTGATCCCCGGGCGAGGGGTCGGCGATGACCGAGATGCCCGGGTTGGCGGAGCCGGGATGGGCGCCTGCATCGCCGCCACGATCGAGGTCCTGCGCGGCGTCCCGCCACGCCGCGGCGCGCCTCGGCCCGCGTTGATGCGCCCGACCCTGCACCGGCTCTGGCTGCTCACCGTTCTCTCGGCGATGGTTGTCAGCGGCGCGTGCGCCGGCGAAGACGGCGGCCCGGTTGCGGAGGCCTCCGACCCGACCACGGCGAGTCCCGCTGAGGTGGAGTACGAGATGCCGGAGACGCACCCGAGTGACTGGGGTGCACCCGAGGTGGAACTCCCCGACGCGCCGCGGCCCTACGGGCCAAGCCCGGTGGCGACCGCCGACCCGGCCTTCTACGACGTCAGCACGCTCGACCCTGTCGCCGTCGCCGGAGCCGAGCCCGGCGATGTGCTGAGGTCTGAACCCGTTGAGCTGACCGGCCCGCTCGACGGGGGCATCGGGATGGCGGATCCTGTACCGCTCGACGACCGCGGCGGGGTCCCCGGCCGTGGTGAGCGGGATGGTGCTGGCGCCGGACGATCCCCCGCCGCCCGGCGGTCGCCCGGTCGCGGCGTGGGCCCACGGAACCACCGGGATCGCCGACCGGTGCGCGCCCAGCGCGACGGGCAACCTCTTCTACGACGACTACGGAGCCCAGGCCCGACGGCTCCTCGACCAGGGCTTCGTGGTCACCGCCACCGACTATCACGGCTTGGGGACTCCCGGGGTGCACAGCTACCACGTCAGCGACGAACTGGCGCTCGCGACCGTCGACTCGGTCACAGCGGCCCACCGCCTCGAGCGAGCGGGCCCTCTGTCGTCGTCGTGGGTGGTCGTCGGTCACTCCGAGGGCGGACTCGCAGCCCTGGCCACCGACCAACGCGCCGACGACGATCTGGCGGATTTCGACTACCGCGGCGCTGTCGTCGCGGCGCCGTCAGCGCGGCTCGGCTCCATCGCCACGGTGATGTTCGGGGTCCCCGGCGGACGCGGCTACGGGGCATTGCTGTTGACGGCGGCGGCCGAACTCGACCCGAGCCTCGACCCGGCGGTGGCGCTGCAGCCGGCTGCAGCGGCACGCACGCCGCTGCTCACCCATGGATGCTGGGAGGAGGCGGTCCCCGGATTCGATGATCTCGACGCAGCCGAGATGCTGACGAGCCCGGCGGTCGGCGAGCGTCTCGCCGAAGTGCTCGACACCTGCTGCACCTCGGACGCCACCGCGGCGGTCGGCCCCCTGCTGGTCGTGCACGGCGAGGCGGACGAGTCGCTGCCACCAGTGCTCACCGACGAACTCGTTCGCGAGCTCTGCGCCACCGGCATTGCGGTTGAGTACCGCACGTATCCCGGCGCCAGCCACGACGGTGTGCTGGCCACCTCCGCGGACGATACCGCCCGCTGGCTGGCGGGCCGTGTCGCCGGTGACGACCCACCGTCGACCTGCGGAGACGCCTGAGCAGACCGCCGAATGTCAAGGTGATCTGGCCCACCGTGCTGGTCACCGGCGATGGCGCGGCGCTCGTGACGATGTGACGTTCGCCTCCACTGGGGGGCTGTTCGGAGCGCTGAAGTGCACGTTGGACCTCCCCCTGTCTGACGCAACTACCGGGCCGGAATGCGCGAGGTGCTCGAGGGGCTCAAGCACCACGTCGAACAACACAGTCGAACGCCCATCGAGAGCACAAGACCCAGTATGGGGGCTGAATGGGCAACCGAGAGCGACCGGACGACCAACTGGAACGAGCGCCAACTCTGCCTACTCCTCGATGGGTGCCTCGCCCACGACAATGGTCACCGACGGCCAACCGACAAGCAGCGAACCTTCCCCGCTTCAACGCTTCCCGACGCCTCACCCTGTGACAGCGGATCGCCCTTGGCCCGAGACACATGATGGCGGACGAGGTCTCGGCACCTTCAGGTTCGGTCAGGGTATTCTCCAGCCCGACAACCCCGCGCTGAGCTCTCCTGGGCTGGCGCTCGACCTCATTGCCGAAGCCGGACTCGGGCTGTGGCTCCTGCTCATGGGCATCGAAGAGGTGGAGGACGCGTCCAGACCACCGAAGGGGAGCGGCACCGATCCGACAGCACGCCCAGACCTGCAGCTCCCGACCGACAACAACATGAGATGGGTCCGAAGAAGGAGAGAAGTCGTGGCTGGTCAGGAACTGGTCGATCCAAGAGTGAGCATCCGCATCGTGGGGGTGCGTGAGCGTCCAACCGTTGATCTCGCTGGGCTCGTTGACGGGGGGGTTCTGTGAAGGAGACTGTCCGCGCCACCGACCAGTCGGCGTGGCATCAACGCCGTCCGGCCACCGGACCGGACAGCCCGCTCACCCCGGAGATGAACCACGTGCCCCGATACCGTCGACGAGTGCGCCTCGTGGTCGCGACGCTCGGGAGTGCTCGCGATCACGACCGCCGCCGTCGGTTGCACCGACCGCGACGACGAGCCGGCAGGCCCCGCGACGTCCAGCGCTCCAGACGAGCCCATGCTGGTCGTCGACGTCGAAGCGCTCTCGGTCGGAGGAGCAGCTGACGTTCGCGGCGCTCCAGGGCATCGTCAACCGCGAGCGCCCGACCCTGTACCTCGTGGGCGTTCGCAGCGCCCAGGACTTCGAGGTCGACCCGTCCGCCGACGTGTGGCTGGCCGATGTGGTCGACGTGCCGCACGAGACGGTCTCCCCCGACGAGGCACTCGACCGGCTGCTCGACCGCACCGAGGGCATGGTGGTCTGGGATCCCGACGTGCCCTACGAGAGCCAGAACGTCGCCACCACCATCGCCGGTCGCGACGACGTGGTGCCGGTCAGCCCCGAGATGGCCGACCGGCTCACCGCCGACCACGGCCTCGAGGTGACGACGGACCTCCGCGACCTCGGGCTCAGACACCGACCGGGAGTTCACCGAGTGGGCGATCGACGAGCTCACCCCGCCGGAGGGCGGCTGGGCGTTCCCGGTGTGGACCGGCCGCCCACGCAACGGCAAGCCGATCCAACCGGGCCTGCGCGACTGGGCAGTGGCGAACCGGGCGTTCGTGTTCGACGCCGACCCCGCAGCCGAGCCGGGCCTGCTCCGACAGGTCCTCGAACAGTTCCCACGCGGTACCGGCGTCTACGGCTACCTGTTCTTCGACACGCCGTTGTACGAGCAGATCGGCCTGCCGGTGAACGAGGCGCTCGGCGTCGGTGAGCTGACCGAGCGCGGCGACTGGCTCATCCCGACCACCGATTCGGTGAACATGACCGTGCACGCCCACGGCGCCGAAACGCCCCGTCGGGCGCCGTGGGACGACGAGGTCGTCGAGCCCGACGACGCCACCACGTACGTCTCGTTCGTGGTCAGCGACGGCGACGCTCTCGGCTACGACCTCACCCTCGCCCGGTCGCTGCAGTTCGACTACCTCGACGACGACTCCATCCCGATCGGCATCTCGACCTCGCCGCTGCTCGCAGACGTCGCACCCAACATCTGGAACTGGTACCTCGACCAGCTGCCCGACAACGCCCGCCTCGTCGCCGGACCGTCCGGCTCCGCGTACTTCTTCCCGTCCTACGCCGCCGAGGAGGACCTCGATCGATTCCTGGAGCGTGTCACGAACCGATCTCGACGCAACCGGTCTTCGCTCCACCTGGGTGATCAACCCCCCGCTGACCGCGTCACCCACCGATGACGACCTGGCGCGGATCGTCGACGCCTACGACCCGTCGATCCTCTATGCCGACTACACCCCGCTCCGGCCCCTGTCACCGGTCGTCTCGTTCGTCGATGACGTCCCGGTCGTGCGCATCGCCATGGCCACCAAACCCGACGAGATCGCCGAAGCCATCCGCCAATCCGTAGCGCTGCAGCCCGACGGGCCCCACGTTCGTCGCCATCGGCCTGGTCACGTGGGGCACCAACGCCGCCGACGCGGCGGCGGCGCTCGAACAGTTCGGTCCCGACGTCGTTCCCGTCGCGCCGGACCGCTTCGCCGGGCTCCTCCGCGGCGCCGCCGAACAGGGCTACACGGGAAGCACCGACATTGCTGCACCGGCTCCCCCCACACCCGGAGCGTGTCGCGCGGATACCACCAGCGTCGACTGGGACACGGTCCCGGTGATCGCCGCGTTCCTCGCCAACGCCATGTTCGCCGGCGACCTCGATGCGGACGCCACCGCGTCGGGCGACACGGTGACCGTCGACGACGGGCTGCTCACGGCAGCGGTCCGGTCCACGCTCCAGACGCTCGGACCCCTCGCGTTCACCTCCGACGCCGTCAGCGGGGCCGAGTTCGACGCCGAGGTGACGGAACTGGAGCTCTCCCAGGTCGACGACGGCTCCTCCGAACGCGACCGGCACGCTCACGTTCACGGTCACCTTCGACCCCGGCGACGGGACCCGCACCACGACGGCCTCGGTCCCGATCAGCTGCACGCCGACGACCGAACCCTGATCCCGAAGGGGCCGAGACGTCATCCGATCAGCGACCCAGCCACCCATCGACCCCGACGACCAGCATCGAGTCGGGTCAGCGACGGGTCACGGTGACGGGCAGGCTCGTGTACCCGTGGACGAACGACGAGAACGTCCGCTCCGGTTCGTCCTGGATCTCGATGCGTTCGAAGCGCTGAAGGATCTCCTCCCACAGCACACGGAGCTGCAGCTCGGCGAGTCGGCTTCCCATGCAGTAGTGGATGCCGTAGCCGAACGAGAGGTGACGGTCGGCGTTGTGGCGCTCGAGGTCGATCGCCTCCGCGTCGTCGAACACGTCCTCGTCGCGGTTGGCCGACAGGTACCACATCAGGATCTGGTCGCCCTCGAGGATCTGCTTGTCGCGGATCTCGCAGTCGCGTGTCGCGGTGCGACGCATGTAGGGCAGCGGCGTCTGCCAACGGATGATCTCCGGCACCAGGTTCGAGACAGGCCGGGGTCGGCAAGCAGCTTGTCGTACTGATCGGGGTACTTGTTCAGACCGTAGACACTCGCGGTCATGGTGTTGCGGGTCGTGTCGTTGCCGCCGACGATCAACAACAGCAGGTTGCCCAGGTGATCCACCGCTGCCATGTCCTTGGTGGCCTCACCGTTGGCGAGCAGCGAGACGAGGTCGGACCCCTCGAGCGCCACGACGCTGCTCCCACAGGCCCTCGAAGTAGTGCAGGCACCCCACGATCTCTTCGAACTTCTGCTGCTGGCTCTCGACGATGCCTCCGGGCTCGGGCACGGCGAAGACGATGTCGGACCAGCGGGTGAGCATGCGCCGATCCTCCATCGGGAAGTCGAACAGCGTCGCCAGCAGCAGCGTCGTCAACTCGATGGAGACGGTGTCGACCCAGTCGAACGTCTCGCCCTCGGGCAGCGAGTCCAGGACGTTCGCGGTGCGCTCGCGGATCATCGGCTCGAGGTTGCGCAGGTTGCTCGGCGCCGACACCCCTCGCACCGTCTTGCGCTGCTCGGTGTGCTTCGGCGGGTCCATCGCGATGAAGGTGCGACAGCTCGGTCCAACAGCTCGTCGTTCTCCGGGCCGGGCCGAAGCCCCAGGCGTGATGCCACCCGCAGAGGAGAACGTCTCCCAGTCGCCATCGGTGGCCCGCACGTCGTCGTACTTCGTGAGGGACCAGTAGCGACCCGAGGTCTCGAGCTCGTTGAGGTGCACGGGGTCCTCGGCACGCAGACGAGCGAAGTGGTCGTGCCAGCAGTCGTTCTTGAACAGGTGCGGGTTGGCCGGGTTGATGTCCTCGATCGCAAGGTCAGCGGCGCTGCCCACATCCGCGCCGAGCTCTGCCATCTCGATCTCCGGCGACCGGAGGTCTCCGTCGAGGAATTCGAGCGGTTTGGGTTCTGCTGTCACTCATCGAGCGTTTCTCCTCGAGTCGGTGACCATGTTGCTTCATTCACGGCGGTGGCGAAGAACGACCAACGAATGAGCCGGCAGGCCGGACTCGCCTGCCCACCGCGACCCACCAATTCCTCGTCGCCGACGCGACATGACGACCCACAACCAGCGTCAGCCAACCGACCGCAGACCCGCTTCACCGAGGAGAAGATCGCCCGCGCTGGTCAACGACCTCAGTCGCCTGCTCTGCGGAGACCATCGACGACGGCGGAGTAGGTCGGCTTCGGCTCGTACCGTGCGTCGAGCAGCAGCGGCTCGCTCGGAAGCGACCATGCCTCGAGGAACGGATTCGCGTCACGTAGAGCCTGGTCGTCGAGCCAGGTCCAGTGGTCGGCTACTCCCCAGGTGGTGATCTCGACGCACTCGGCCCTGAGACACTCCCTCACGACTTGTTCGTAGAGTGCGGTTTGCTCCGACGACGGTTCGGTTGGGTCCGATCGGCACATCGAGCTCCGTGATGGCGACGTCGAGACCCATTTCCCGGATTCGCTCCATCGGCCCGAGCGATTGCCCCATCCTCGATCGCCACGTCGACGCTCAGGTGGGTCTGGAACCCGACTCCATCGATCGGTACGCCATCCTCCAGCAGCCGCTCCACGAGGTCCACCAACGCATCAGCCTTGTCGGGCTGGATTTCGGTGCTGAAGTCGTTGAGCCACAGCTCGGCATCGGGGTCGGCCTCCGCCGCGACGCGGAACGCGTCGCCGATGTAGCCGGGCCCCAACCGCTCGAGGTAGACGTTGTCGTTGAGCTGCTGTGCCCACGTAGTCCAACGGTTCGTTGACGACGTCCCAGCGGTCGACCCGCCCCCGGTACCGACCGACCTGATCGCGGATCCCCTGTTCCACGGCTGCGCGGAACTCCGCCGGATCCTCGATCGCTCTGAGCCACTCAGGAAGCCCGTTGCCCGCTTCCTGGCCCCAGACGAGAGTGTGGCCCCGAACATCGAGGCCTTCCCGCTCGGCGAACTCGACGATCTCGTCAGCGGCGTCCCAATTCCACTCGTCAGCTTCCGGACGGATCACTGACCACTTCATCGCGTTCTCGGGGGTCACCGAAGTGAAGTTCGTGGCGACGACCTCACGGTAGGCACCGTCCGAACGGAGGGCGTCAGCATCGACCGCAGCACCGATGTCGACCCCGGACTCCTGCGCAGCTCGACGCAGGGGCGCGTCATCCCCAGCCGGGACCGAGCCCGACGTCGCGGTCGACGCCGCCCCCGGCTCTCCCCCTCGCTCCTCGGTCGCAGAGCACCCGAGCAGCACCGAGACCACGAACGCCACCGCGAACGACAGGACGTCGGCTGCCGGAGGTCAGTGTTCGACGCCGCCTCCCGCGAGCCCTGTCATCAGCAACGCGTGGGAAGCTCACGGCGGCCCCAGGGTCGCATCCACGCAACTGACACGGAGCGAGCGTACCCGCCGACCTTGGGGCTATGTCCGCAGACCTGGTGCCGACGCCATGGTCCTCGTGGATCCGACCAGCATCGACACGGTGCCCAACCTGGCTCGTGGCTCGGCACGCAGAAGCCCTCCTCGGTGTCTCGAGAAGAGCCTCTGACCAGGCACATCAGTTGGCGGCGCGGGCGGGATTCGGGCCCGCGAACTCCGCGTTGTGAGAATGCCGCGGCTCGTTCCGGCTGGTCCCTTCTGATGCCGCTTCCCGCAGAGGCACAAGGGTTCTCGGCAACTTCGGGCCCGAACCCGACGGCTCAGCCACCCCGTCCCAGCCCCCGATGAGCTCTCGGCCCCGTCACCGCCGCGGCGATGACGGGGCGGGCGGGCTGCAGCCGGCACGCTCGGTCACCCACTTCCACAGTTGCTCGCGACGTTCGGGAGTGTCGGATCGCCGGGTGCTTCCCAGTCGGTGGATTCGTCGGACCCGACGATCCAGCCAGAACCCGCCGGTCGTCGCAAGCGGTTCACCATCATCGGCGGCGAGCCACACCATCGTGTCGGCACCGGCCTCGACGTCGCGAAGCAGCGGTCCGACGATCTTGCGGAACGTCGGAAGCGCCTCCTCGACTCCCGGTGTGTCGGCCCAGCCGGGATGCAGCGAGTGGAACACGACCGAGCGCCGGTCGACGTGTCGAGCCCACATCTCGTTGAGCGTGACCTGGGCGCGCTTCGCCAAGGCGTACTGCTTCGACCCGTTGTACTCGGCTTCGTCCATCTGCAACCCATCGACGGTGAGCGCCGCTGAGTACATCCCTCCCGACGACATCGTGATCACCCGCGCCGGTGCCGAGGCCTCCAGTCGGTGCAGCAGCCGGCACGTCAGCAGGAACGGGCCGACAACCTGACTGGCGACCGTTGCCTCGGTGCCGTCCGGCGAATCCACCCGCTCGTGGGTGAGCGCCCCTGCGTTGTGGATCAGCACATCGAGCCGGTCGTGCTCGTCCAGAATCTGCTCGGCCGCTCGCCGCACCGAGTCGAGGTCGCCCATGTCGGCGATCACCGAAGAGAGATGGGGATTGCCGGTCGCCTCGCGGATCTCCGCGACGACCGAGGCAGCCTTGTCGGGGTTGCGACCCACGAGGATCACGGTCGCTCCGTCGCCCGCGAGCTGCGCTGCGGCGGCACGGCCGAGCCCCGACGTTGCGCCCGTCACGGCGATCACCCGGCCGTCGAGGCTGTACGAACTCAGCTCGCTCCACCCGAACAGCCGGCGGCGAACGTCCGAGCCGATTCGGGTGAAGCTCGGAACGATCGGGACCTCGAGGATCTCGTCGATGATCGATGCTGCCTTCATCTATGCGGCAGTTCCGTCGAGCACTCGTCGGAGCCCGGCCGCGGCCCGATCACCGATGCGTCCGAACACAACACCGAGAAGAGGGTTGGCGACCCGGAGCGCTCCCTTGAGCGAGAGATCCGCGTCGTAGGTGACTCGACATCCGCCATCCCCGTTCGGCTCGAACGTCATCACATCGACCGACAGGAGGGTCCCGGTCTCGGCTCGAACCTCGACGCGATCGGGCTCATCCAACGAGACGATCTCGTACCGAAGTGCCAGGTCGCGGCCCACGCCCCCGACGGTCACGTCGAACTCCGCTCCGGAGACGATGCCGTCTCCCGTCACCTGTTCCGAGCGTTTCACCCCAGGGTCCCAGTCCGCGAAATGCTCGAGATCGCTCAGGTACTCGAATGCCCGCTGCTGTGACCATGGCGTGTCGACTGAGGTGCTGTAGTGGGGCATCGGTACTCTCCGTTGGTGGGCTCGCTGGGGAAGGTCGTCGCAACGACCTCCAGGCGTTGTTCGAACGCAGGTGGATGTCCAGATGCGAGTTTCGGGAGAAATCCCCGAGACCAACGCACGGCCCCGCTCGTCGAGGGTCCTCGTGGTGGACGACGGCCTGCCGAACGTGTTCGACTCATGCGTGTGAACCAGGACCCGTCAACTCCACGGGTGGTGGTTGTGGGTGCCGGCGTCGCAGGCCTGCTGGCCGCTCGCGAACTCTCCCGAGCGGGTGCGGAGGTCGTCGTTCTCGACAAGGGTCGGGGTGTCGGTGGGCGGATGGCGACTCGACGCATCGGAGACGCGGTCGTCGACCATGGCGCCCAGTTCCTCACCGCTCGAACCCGGGCATTCCGGTCTGAGGTTGCGGCCTGGGTCAGCGCCGGTCCCGCAACACCGTGGTTCAGCGGCGTGCTCGGCGCCGATGGCGTCATCACGACGGACGACCCGGTGCGATACCGGGGCGTTCCGGCGATGACCGGAATTGCGAAGCACCTCGCCGTTGGCGTCGATGTGCGCTTGTCGGTGCGAGTGGATTCAGTGCACCTCACCGATGAGCGCTGGCGAGTCGAGATCGTCAACGGTGAGGACATCGGTGCCGACGCTGTTGTGTTGACGGCACCCGCGCCACAGACTCTCTCGATGCTCGACCGAGCGTCGATCGATCCGAACGACCGACACGCGCCTCGAGCAGATCGTCTACGACCCGTGCATCGCCGTCCTCGCCGTGCTCGACCGGTCGCCCGGGATTGTCCTGGCCCGGTGCGCGACGCCCGTCGGCCGGGCCGGTCGCC
Source organism: uncultured Microthrixaceae bacterium (assembly GCA_963700425.1). Taxonomy (GTDB): domain Bacteria; phylum Actinomycetota; class Acidimicrobiia; order Acidimicrobiales; family Microtrichaceae; genus CAVOXO01. The sequence continues at coordinate 121,349 of CAVOXO010000005.1, forward strand.
TGGTACGCGGACAACCAGGGCAAGGGCGTGTCGGCGGTGCCCGCGCTCACCATCCACGCCAGACCGGACACGAGCCGGGCACTGTGGGAAGCCGACGACGACGTGGTCATCGCCGAGCTGTTCGACGGCCTCGAACTCGCCGGCGCCCAAGTCCACGAGTCACACGTCCATCGGTGGCGCTATGCCAAGACCGTGACGTCCCTCCCCGAGCCGTGCCTGCGCCTTCGCAGTACCGCGCCGGCCGTCGTCGCCGGCGACGGTTTCGGCGCGGGTGGCAGCATCGAGAGTGCGGCGTTGTCCGGCCTCGCCGCGGCCACCGCCATCGCCGATCTCGTGGGCATCGGGTGACGCGGTTCCGCGCGGCAGTCCCGTCCACAGATCGAGGACCGGCCTGAAGGGGCCGAATACTCCTCCGCCCTGTGTTCCGGGCGTTCCATCGGTGTGCCAGTCGATGGCGCGCGGCGCCCGTGACCCTGTTTCCGACGTTCGCCAGGCTCCTCGTGACCCGTTTCCGGTGGGTGTTCGCCACCGGAGACGCTCGCGACGCTGAGATCCTCGCCCTGCGGCACCAGGTCCTGGTGCTGCAACGTCAGATCGGCCGACCGCAGTTCACCGACACCGACCGGACGATCCTCGCGGTTCTCGCCTCAGCGATGGGACGCTCTCGTCAGCACACGGCGTTCCTGATCGTCCGCCCCGAGACCATCCTGCGCTGGCACCGCCGCCTCGTTGCGCGTCATTGGACCCAGCCACCCACCGCCCCACCCGGGCGGCCACCCATCAACCCCGAACTGCGGCGACTGACCATCCGACTCGCCCGCGAGAACCCCACCTGGGGCTACCGCCGTATCCACGGCGAACTTTGCCGACTCGCCCACAGTGTTGCCGCGTCAACCGTGTGGAAGATCCTCCGCAACTCAGGAATCGACCCGACCCGCGACCGCACCGGACCGTCATGGTCCGACTTCATCCGCTCCCAAGCCAGAGCTGTCATCGCGACCGACTTCGCGTGCGTCGACACCGCGCTCCTTCGACGATTCCACGTGCTGTTCGTCATCGAGATCGGCACCCGCCGAGTTCACCTCGCAGGGGTCACCACCCACCCGACAGGTACGTGGACCACCCAGGCTGCGCGCAACCTGCTGATGCGACTCCCCGATCCTCACCGGTTCCGGTTCTTGATCCGTGACGGCGCCGGACAGTTCACCGCGTCATTCGACAACGTCCTCGCCGGCGCCGGGATCACCGCCATCCGAACCCCACCTCGAGCACCACAAGCGAACGCGTACGCCGAACGATGGGTACGAACGCTCCGACACGAGCTCCTCGACCGCACGATCATCTGGAACGAACGCCAGCTCCGCAGGCTCCTCGTCGAGTACGTCGCCCACTACAACGAGCACCGCCCACACCGCAGCCTCGGACAGCGAGCGCCCAACGACCATGAAGACGTCGGTCCGATCGGTTCAGGCCAACCGATCCGACGACACACCACCTGCGGCGGACTCATCAACGAGTACCGCACCGCAGCCTGAACAACCCCATCGGCCAACCAGCCCGATCACGACCCTCAACTTCGGCGCGCTCTCGATCCCGCGACCGTCACCGCCACCTCGACTCGCCTCCCCCACAGCACGCCAGATGGGTTCTCGGCCCCTTCACGTTCTCGACAACGTTCGATGCGCCCGTCGGCCTGGTGAACGGTTCGGTGTCGATCGGCTAGATCCGGGCGCCGTCAGGGCGCCGAGAACCCGGCCGCCCTGGATCGTGGGCGCTTCGAAGGGGTCGAACGCCTCGTCACCGACGACGTCGAGCGCTACGACCGGCATCGGCCACGCCATGCTCTCCAGCGACGACCAGCAACGTCCACCGGCGATCCGCCGAGCACGCCACCGGTGACCGGTTCGGCGGGACGAAGGACGACCTGCGACGGGCTCGTCGACGAAGACGGCTACGCCGCCTGAACGACAGCGATCGAGTTTCCGAGCCCCACAGGATCCCCACCCCCGTGCCGCCGCGCCCGGAACCGCATCCGTACGTGGGTCGGGAACCGAAGTAGGAGCACAGCACGCCGACAGCGTGTGTCCGTCGAGTAGCCCGCCTCCTCGCCCACCGAATCGACACGACCCCGGGGCGCGGTCCGCTCATACCCGTCCTCGAGAGAGCGCCGAGATGTCACAACTCAACCGGTTGAGCCGCAGCCTCAGGGACCCGGTCGTCTCCGCGCTGACCGACCTCTTCTCACACGGTCCGACACCCCTGGCCGCCACGCTCGACCACCCCGGAGATCCGGGACTGCTCGGGCCCGATTCGGTGTCGTGGCGGGTGCTGGGCGATGCGGCGGTGTTCGTCGGTGGCATCCGGGCCCTCCTCGTCCAATCGGCACACCCCGAGGTCGTCGCCGGCGTGGAGGACCACTCGACCTACCGTTCCGACCCGCTCGGGCGGCTGTCGCGCACCTCGCTCTATGTCACCGAGACGACCTACGGAGCGATGCCCGAGGTCGAGGCCGCGGTCCAGACGGTCCGTCGAGCCCACCGTCGGGTGACGGGGACCTCCGAACGAAACCTCCCCTACAGCGCCGGCCAGGCCGCGCTGGCGGCGTGGGTCCACAACGTCCTGACCGACTCGTTCCTCGCGTGCCACCAGGCGTTCGGGCCCGATCCGCTCAACGTGTCCGACGCCGATCGGTTCGTGTCCGAGCAGGCCAGGATCGGCAGGCTTCTCGGAGCGGATCCGCTCCCCGAGACGGCGGAGGAACTCGCCGCCTGGATCGTCGACCACCCCGATCGCGTCGCAACCAACGCGCAGGCGAACGCCATCATCTTCCTGCGGAACCCCCCGCTGAGCCCACCGGTCAAGATCGCCTACCGACTGCTCTTCGACGCCGCGCTGACCACCGTCCCCGCCGACGTCCGGGGCCAACTCGAGGTCCAGCCCCGACCAGGGGCCGGCGCCATCGGGCGGAGGGCCACGGGTGCACTCCGCTGGGCGCTCGGCGCGTCGCCGTCCTGGCAGCTGGCCCTGGTGCGCTGTGGCGCCGCCATTCCCGAGGGGCTGTTTCGCCAACCCATCCCCGGTCACCGATCCGCGGTGGCGCGAACGAAAGGATGCTCATGACCGTCATCGGCAAGGTCGCCCAGATCGGATCGTCGCTCTGGATCTACAACGTCTGGTTCCACAGGTTCGACAAGGACACCGGGTACCGGGGCGGCGACGCCAAGAACATGCGAGAGGAGTTCGAGGAGTACGGTCTCTCCGAGACGACGATGTATGCCGTGGGAGCAACGAAGGTCGGCCTCGCAACCGCGATGTTGGTCGGACTCTTCGTACCCAAGGTCACACGTCCCGCCTCCGCGGGCCTTGCAGCGCTGATGCTCGGCGCCATCGGGATGCACATCAAGGTCAACGATCCGGTGAAGCGCGCCCTGCCCGCCATCGGGGTGTTCACCGGCGCTGCCTTGTCGGCGATCCTCAACGACGAGCGCACCTCATGACGGCATCGACCGGTGAGCACCGTGACGACATCGAGAGGTTCATGACCGGCCTCGAAGCGCAACCCCGGCGAACCGGAGTTCCACCAGGCCGTCCAGGAGGTGGCGGAAACGCTCATCCCCTACATCGACGCCACACCCGGACTATCGCGAGGCCCGGATCCTCGAGCGGATGACCGAGCCCGACCGGATCGTCATCTTTCGGGTCACGTGGGAGGACGACGCCGGAAACGTCCGCGTCAACCGGGCCTGGCGGGTGCAGTTCAACAACTCGATCGGCCCCTACAAGGGCGGTCTCCGGTTCCACCCGAGCGTCACCCTGTCGATCCTGAAGTTCCTCGGCTTCGAGCAGACCTTCAAGAACAGCCTCACCACCCTCCCCATGGGCGGGGCGAAGGGCGGAGCGAACTTCAACCCCAAAGGCAAGTCCGATCGCGAGGTGATGCGCTTCTGCCAGTCGCTGATGATCGAACTCCACCGCCACATCGGCGAAGACATCGACATCCCCGCCGGCGACATCGGTGTCGGCGCCACGGGAGATCAGCTACCTCTTCGGCCAGTACAAGCGGCTCGAGAACCGCTTCACCGGCATCCATCACCGGCAAGGGACTGGCATTCGGCGGCAGCCTCGTCCGAACCGAGGCCACCGGCTACGGCGCCGTCTACTTCATGAACGACATGCTCGCCCACGCCGGCCACAGCATCGAGGGCAAACGGGCCGCCGTTTCAGGTTCCGGCAACGTCGCCCTCTACGCCATCGAGAAGCTCGGACAGCTCGGCGCCATCCCGGTCACCGCCTCTGACTCGGGCGGGTTCGTCCACGACCCGGACGGCATCACCGGTGACCGACTCGACTGGCTCAAGGACCTCAAGGAGAACCGCCGGGGTCGCATCAGCGACTATGCGGACGAGTTCGGCTGCGACTACCACCCAGACGCCACGCCCTGGTCGGTGCCCTGCGACCTCGCCTTCCCCTGCGCCACCCAGAACGAGCTCGGCATCGACGACGCCCGCCGGCTCATCGGCAACGGTCTCCTGGCGCTGGCCGAAGGGGCCAACATGCCGACCCAGATCGACGCCATCCACGCGTTGCAGGACGCCAACGTGTTGTTCGCCCCCGGCAAGGCGGCCAACGCCGGCGGCGTCGCCGTCTCCGGGCTCGAACAGAGCCAGAACTCCCAGCGCATCTCGTGGTCGCGCGACGAGGTCGACACCCGTCTCCGCGCGATCATGAAGGACATCCACGACCAGTGCGTCGACCACGGCCCGACGACGACGGCGTCGACTACGTCGCAGGCGCCAACATCGCCGGCTTCACCAAGGTCGCCGACGCCATGCTCGCCTACGGACACGTCTGACAGCGTCATCGGGTCGGGGGCACGAAGAGCCGTCGGACGGATCGTCTACGCGTTCTGCGCTCGAGACCCTGTTCGCCACAGCCGCCTCCTTGCGAGACCCCGCCCGAGCGACAGGGTTGCGGTCGCCGTCCTCCCCGAACCATCCGTCGCGGCGCCTCTCAACGCTGATGGGGCGGGACCAAGGGTGAGGGGGCCGAATACTCATCCGCCCTGGATTCTCGGGTGTTTCGAGTTGGAGACTGGTCGGTAGCGTTCTGCGCTCGTGACCCTCTTCCCTACTCTGGCTCGCCTGGTTCTGACCCGATTCCGGTGGGTGTTCGCCACCGGCGACGCTCGCGACGCTGAGATCCTCGCCCTGCGACACCAGGTCCTGGTGCTGCAACGTCAGATCGGCCGACCGCAGTTCACCGACACCGACCGGACGATCCTCGCGGTGCTCGCCTCAGCGATGGGACGCGCCTCGTCAGCGCACGGCGTTCCTGATCGTTCGCCCCGAGACCATCCTGCGCTGGCACCGCCGCCTCGTTGCGCGTCACTGGACCCAGCCACCCACCGCCCCACCCGGGCGGCCACCGATCGACCCCGAACTGCGGCGACTGACCATCCGACTCGCACGCGAGAACCCCACCTGGGGCTACCGCCGTATCCACGGCGAACTTCGCCGACTCGGCCACAGTGTCGCCGCGTCGACCGTGTGGAAGATCCTCCGCGCCGCAGGCATCGACCCGACCCGCGACCGCACCGGACCGTCATGGTCCGAGTTCATCCGCTCCCAAGCCGAGAGCGATCATCGCGACCGACTTCGCGTGCGTCGACACCGCGCTGCTCCGCCGGTTCCATGTCCTGTTCGTCATCGAGATCGGCACCGCGTCGGGTGCACCTCGCCGGGATCACCACCAACCCGACCGGACCGTGGACCACCCAAGCGGCCCGCAACCTGCTGATGCGGCTCCCTGACACTCACGGGTTCCGGTTCCTGATCCGCGACGGCGCCGGACAGTTCACCGCGTCGTTCGACACCGTGCTCGCCGGCGCCGGGATCACCGCGATCCGGACACCACCGCGATCACCACAAGCGAACGCGTACGCCGAACGATGGGTCCGAACCCTCCGCCACGAACTCCTCGACCGCACCATCATCTGGAACGAACGCCAACTCCGCCGGCTGCTCGTCGAGTACATCGACCACTACAACGAGCACCGCCCACACCGCAGCCTCGAACAGCGAGCGCCCGAACGACCACGGCGACGTCGTCCCGATCGGCTCAGGCCAACCGATCCGACGACACACCACCTGCGGCGGACTCATCAACGAGTACCGCACCGCAGCCTGAACACCCCCATCGGCCAACCAGCCCGACCACGACCCTCAACTTCGGCGCGCCCTCGACACCTCACAGTGTGAAACCGAATCGCCCTTCACCCGAGACTCATGGTGTCGGATGAGTTCTCGGCCCGTTCAGGCAGAAATCCTGGCAGACGCCCGACGCAGCCACGAACACCGAACATGGCGGTTCAGGCCACCGAGCGGTCGAGGAGGTGGCGGTTCTTCGCCACCGAGCCGGGGAGGATCGCGAAGTGGACCTGGCCGTCGTCGTCGACGATCACCACGCGGACCACGGCCCGGGCCTGGTCGTTGCCGGCCAGCAGCATCGCTCCGGGGCGGACACGCTCGGGGGCCGGCGCGTCGGCGAGGGTCGACCAGCCGAGGCCGTCGTCGTCCTGTGCGTTCAGGTCGGCTACGAGATCGAGATCGTCCACGAGATCACCTGCTTGTCGGTCAGGTCTCATGATACGGGTTGACCCAGTTGAGGTGCTCGCAGGTCGCGAGCGCTCCGACGCCCTCGTCGAGGCGTGGGAACACGACGGTGAAGTGCCGCCGGTTGCGTCCGGTGGGGTCGAGTCGGAATCCGCGGCGCGCAGCGCACCGCCCGGATGAGGGTCAGGTCGCGAATCGGACCAGCGGAACCTCCTGGGCGAGTTCGTCGACGGTGGCGTCCCGGGCGGCGAACACCGAGATCCCGTAGTGGCCGTAGATGTCGTGGTAGCGGCTGGCGTCGGCGCGCAGCAGGTCCGGGTCGAGCTCGTCCGCCTCGGATGACGACGGTGTCGTCGTCGTCGAGGCGGTCGCCGTTGCGGACGTGTCGATACTTGGTCATGGCCGGCTCACCGCAAAGCCCGCCTTGTCGAGCATGGCCATGAACGAGGGGCGCCGCCGGTTCCGCTCTCGGACGTCGCCGAGGTACTCGGTGAACTCGCCGAGCCGGTCCGCGGCGGTCGCGGCGCGGCGGGCGGCTTTGAGATGGCGGACGGCGTCGCGGTAGGCGCGCTTGTCGGCCTTCTCGAGTACGCCGTCAGCGAGTCGCAGGTACACCACCATGGCGTCCGCAGGTGCGGTCGGTTCGCGGGCTTCGGCGAGTCGGAGCCACTGCGTGGACGAGACCTCGCCATGTCCCGGCGGTTCGCGACCTCCCACGCCTCGTCCGCCTCGCCGTCAGCGAGGAGTGCGTCGACGAGGCCGGCCGGGTCTCGCTCCGCCAGCAGCGCCCGGGCCGGTGCGATCTCGGCGTCCCATGTGTCGGTCGCTCGGGCCGCGGCCTGCAACCGCGCGTAGGTGGAGGCGCTCGGCATGCGCTCGTGGTGGTGCCGGCGGAGTTCGACCACCCCGCCGAGGTCGTTCGCGTCGCCGAGCACGTCGGCGGCCAGGTCGTAGAGCTTCGCCACCTGCCACCCGGTGGTCTCGGCGATGCCCCGGCGCGCCCACCCGAGCGCGTCGTCGAGCCGACCGAGCTCGACCATGGCCTCGGCGACCCGGACGAACTGGTGCGGCGAGGACAGGTCCCCGCCGAGGAGCTCGACGAGCCGGTCTTCGTCGCGGTCGATGATGGCGAGCCGCTCGGCCGCATACTTCGCAGCGAAACTCGGGAACCCCCCGTACATGTCGCGCAGGAACGGAGACCGGTCCTCGTCCACGTCGCCAGGGTCGGACCGCTTCGCCACCTCACGCCGGTAGACGGCCACGCCCTCCTCACCCAACGCGTCGCACGTACACGACCGGGTCGAGTTCGAAGAAGTCCTGGTCCTCGAAGGAGAAGCGGACCATCCACTTCGCCAGCGCCTCGCGGGTCGGCCACGCCGGCCGTACAGGCTTCGCGGTGCAGATCGAGCACACGGCGGGCGAGGTCGCCGATCATCCCGTCGGAGTCGTCCGCCCGCATGATCACCTTCACAAGGTGTCCCGCGGCCCGTTGCAGCAGAACCACCAGTTCCGCCGACGGTTCGGTGGCGACCTCCTCCGCGAGCGCGTCGACCACCGGGGTCGCATCGCGGGCCCACGCAGACGACTCCCGGTAGTCAAGGTGGCGGCGGGTCCGCAGCCCGTCGTCGACCGCAGCCTTCAGCACAGCGAGCCGCTCGCCCTCGTCCACGGCCGCCAGTCGGACCGCGCGCATCACGTCCTCGTGGCGACCCCGCGGCGTTCACCAACAGCCGCCGCGCCACCTGCTCCTCGAGCCCTTCGACCAGCTCGTCGATCGGCGTCTCGTCCTCAGCTCGCCGCCCGGCCACCCCGCCGACGGTAGCGGGCTCTGTTCGCACCAGAAACGGGCCGGCCACGTGACACGGTTCCAGTGGGGCCGCTCGGGCTGGCTCCGAACGCCCTTACGGTGTGCCGATGCCACGGCTCAGCGAGTTCTACGGAATCGCCATCTACATGTACTTCGGCGATCACAACCCGCCGCACTCTCGAGGATCGATCCTCTCCCGAAGCCTTTCGACATGAGCACACTCGCCCGTGTCAGCGATGTCGAGTATCTCGGCGGCCGGTCCTTCGCGCGCCACCTTCACCGACGGACTCGTACGTGAGCTCGACTTCACCAGCGCCCTACCCGGAGTGCTCACAACGATCGACAACGACGAGGCCTTCGCCGACGCCTGGGTCGACCCGGTTGCCGGAACCGTCGCCTGGCCCAACGGAATCGATCTCGACCCCGACGTCCTACACGGCGACCAGATGTCAGCATCCGCAGTCAAGCCGCACCTGCTGCCGCGAGTACCGGCTACAACAACCCTGACGCTGAACCTGCCGAGACGACACCCGCACGGCAGCCCCGAGCAACGTCGCCCCAACCGGCTCAGCCCGAACGATCCGACGACACACTGAATCTCCCCTGCGGGCGGCGAATACCTATCCGCCCAGTGTTTCCAGGCGTTTCAATCGGAGTGACCAGTCGATAGCGTGCGGCGCTCGTGACCCTGAGGGTGCCTGCAACACGTACGACCCGTGATCCTGCGGGTTTCGGACATCCGACGGATACCGTCGCAGAGCGATGAACCGTGTGGGTGCCCAGAATTCGGTCGTGGAGCGGAATTGGGCGGATTCCCGCCAGTCTGCCGTCCATGTTCCGCATCCTCTACACGTTCCTCAGCACGATGGCTACGGCTCGCGGTTCGGTCAGGCCGCTCCAAGGACCTCGAGATCATCGTGCTACGCCACCAACTCACCGTTCTCCGCCGCCAGGTCGAACCGGCCGGCCGTCGACGATGACGACCGGACACTGCTCGGCGCGATCGCCGCTGCGCTCCCCCGTCGGCTCCGCCACGGGCTGGATCGTCACACCCGACACCCTGCTGCGCTGGCACCGACAGCCGAATCGCCCGACACTGGACCCAGCGCCATCGGACGGCCAGGCCGGCCACCCACCGCCGCCGACGATCCGCGACCTGATCGTCGAGATGGCCACCAACAACCCGACCTGGGGCTACCGGCGCATCACCGGCGAACTCCACCGGCTCGGCCACCACGATCGGCGCGTCGACCGTGTGGCGGATCCTCAAACAGCGTGGCATCGACCCGGCCCCGAACCGCTCCAACGTGACCTGGACCCAGTTCCTGCGATCCCAAGCCGCCGTCGCCTGCGACTTCGCCACCATCGACACCGCGTTCCTGCGCCGCTACTACCTGCTGTTCTTCATCGACGTCACCACCCGCGAGGTGTTCTACGCCGGCATCACCACCAACCCGACCGGCGCCGTGGACCACCCAAGCAGCACGAAACCTGTTCCTACGCCACGGCGACCGACTCGACGACCGCCCGGGCGCTGGTTCGCGATCGGGGCAGCCAGTTCGTCGACAGCTTCGACGAGATCTTCCGCACCGAAGGCCTCAAGATCCTCAAGACCCCGGTCCGTACACCGGTGGCGAACACGTTCGCCGAACGCTGGATCGGCACCCTGCGCCGCGAACTCCTCGACCGCACCATCATCTGGAACCACCGACAGCTCGAACGCCTCGTCATCGACTACATCGACCACTACAACGACCACCGACCGCACCGCTCGCTCGACCAGCGCCCGCCGCGACCCGCACGACCCCGACCAACCCGCCCAGCCTGGCCTGCGAGTCGTCCGAACCACTCGGTGCGACGGCCTCATCAACGAATACCGAAACGCCGCCTGACCAGCGCACGACGCAATATCGGGCACCCACACGCGAGTTCTCGGCACCTTCGACGCGACGAACCTGGCCGCGCCGTTGGCGTCAGGAGTACTCGTCCGCGTCTTCGCTTGTTTCGGGGTGCTTGCGGAGGAGGGTGATGAGGACGAAGTACATGAGCGGCAGGCCGAGGTAGAGAAGGATGCTGAGTGTCGGCGTGATTCCCGCCACCGCCATGGCAAGGGCGTAGACGAGCACCGGAGCGGCCGCGAGGGCCAGTCCGAAGCGCCGACCCCGGATCGTCGGAGAGTCGAACAGCAGGGCGGGGTGCCGGATGACGTACCAGTACATCGCGACCCGGGCGAAGCTGGCGAGCATCAGGATGCCGCCGTAGACGCGGAGCACGATCGCTTCGTCGGGGTACTCGCCCAGGAGCGCGGCGGCGAAGGGAATCAGCGACGTCGGTAGCAGGAACACCAGGTTCAGCCACACGACGTCCCGGTTCACCGAGCGGATCTGTGCGAACAGGTCACGGTGCCACATCCAGTACATGCCGACGATCAGGAAGCTGATCACCCACGCCCACAGGGTCGGCCCGATCTCGTCGAGTGCACGCCTCAGCCCCTGCTCACCGAGATCAGCGGGAACGCTGATCTCGAGGACCAGGATCGTGATGATGATCGCGAAGACCCCGTCGGTGAACGCCTTCACCCGTTCCGGGTCTCCCCGCCTCCTGTTCCGGTCGGTGTCGGTGTCGGGAGGGACGTCGTCACCCATGCCTATTGCTCCATGCGGGCGAGACCGGCGTGCACGACCCCAGCGGCCTGCATGCCGCGGTCCACTCCGATTGGGCCGATCACGGTTCAGTGCCGGCGTCGGGCCCTGTGGCCGAGCTGCTCTCTGCGCTCGTGTCTGTCTTCGACTCGGAGACGATCTCGTAGGTGTGACCCAGGTTGGACACTGTCGCCGTGATCAAGGCGGCAACCGGGAGCGCCATGAAAGCACCCATGGGTCCGGCGATGGCCCCTCCTGCAAGTGCTGCCCCGAAGGCGACTCCACCGTTCAGCTCCATGGTCTCCGCGCTCAGACGGGGGCTGAGCCAGTAGTTCTCGGCCTGCTGATAGATGAGGGTCCACGCCAACAGGATGAGTGCCGAGGCGAGGCCTTGGTCGCCCAGGGTCACCAGGATCGGCACCGCGGCCCCGATGTAGGTGCCCACGGCCGGAATGAACTCGGCAACGAAACCTTCGAACAGCGACAGGGGGAGCGCGTAGGACACCGGCACACCCACGGCGACCATGACGGCGAAGAACAGAGTGCCGTTGATGATCATCAGCAACAGGCGCGAGTAGAAGTAGCCGCCGGTCTGTTCGATGGCCGTGTCGGAGATCCACGAGTAGACGCGTTGACGGTGAGGCGGCATGCGTGACAGCAGGGAGCGACGGATCCGCTGGTTGTCCGCGGCGAAATAGAACGTGAACAGGCCGATGGTGGCGAGGTCGAACACGATTCCCAGCCCGGACGACGCAAGTCCCAGAACCTTGTCGGTCCAGCCGCTGAGGGCGTCACCGGTCTTGCCGGCCGCATCGCGGGCGGAGGACTGTTCGATGGCGGTGACACCCAGCCCATCCTCGGTCCACTCGTTCACGCTCTCGATCCAGTCATCGCCGTTGTCGGCGACCTCACCCGCGAAGTCGGCGATCGCGGGGATCAACAGCAGCACCATCGTGAGCACCAGGAGCACCAGCGCCGCGTAGATGGCACCCACTGCGGCGCCCGGACGCCATCCCCGCTTCTCGTGCAGGTGCTGAACCGCTGGGATCATCGCAGCCGCGAAGAACACCGAGACCACGAGCAGGAAGACCAGGTGCTCGGCGCGGAACACCACAACGACCCCGATCGCCACCAGAACTCCCGTCGCCACGACCTTCCACAAGGACTCCCAGACGAACCGATCCACCCACTCGGGCTTCTGCGGTCGCTCCTCGCGTTCTGCTTCCCTCTGCTGCGCCGCGGCAACGACATCGGCCGGAGGAACCGGCCTGGCAACATTTCGGTCCTCGCTTGGCATCGGAAGCTCCTCTCCCGGCACGTGGCGCGTGACCGAGCGTGTGCCGAGTGAATCGCCCTGGGCCTGATGGAGGCTCAGGGGTTGGGTATTCAGCCCCGGTTGGGGTGATCTGGTGGTCGGGGTAGAACGCAGTTGTTGTTGAGATCGACCCGACGAGACGCCGCAGGTACCCTCGCGAGATGGCGGGAGGGGCAATTTTGCGGTCTTCTCGGCGACGGGCGGGACTGGTTCTGGCGGCGGTGACGTTGGTGATGGCTGCGTGCAGCCCTCACCCGCCGACTCGGTTCCAGCCGCTCGGCAGCTCGGCGGCGTTCTCCGAGCTGCACCTCACCCGGTCCGACGGGATACCGATAGGCATTGCCGACCCCGACATCCTCAAGGTCGGCGACACGTGGTACCTGTATGCGACCACCAACACCGAGGCGGGCTTCGAAGCATGGAGCTCCGACGATCTCATCACCTGGGACTACGAGGGATTCGTGTGGACGCCGACACCGGGGTCGTGGAACGACAATGGTGCGTACTGGGCGCCGGATCTCTACGCGAGCCCGAACGGGGTCTTCCTCTACTACACCGCCGGGAACAAGATCGGCGTGGCCCGCGCCGAGTCTCCACTCGGCCCCTTCGTCGAGGTGTTCGATCATCCCCTCGTCGGCAGCGGCTACGGCGGGGTGGGCGACGGTCACTACTGGGGCTCTGCGGATGCTCCGGTCCCGCTGCTCGACTCGGATGAGAACGCGATCGACGCGTTCCTCTTCGAGGCGTCCGACGGTTCGCTGACCCTGTACTTCTCGATGTACCCGGTGCTGGGCATCGCTGTGCTCGCCGCAGTACCGATGATCGACGAGATCACGCCGGCACCGGGACCAGCCACTGTGGTCCTCGAGGCGAACGTGTTCAGCTGGGAGCTCTTCATCCGAGAGGCGCCCGTGGGTGACCGAACGAGATGGGGTGTTCCATCTCACCTATTCCGGGGCCGGGGCGGACACGACCTGCTACGCGATCGGTGAGGCAACCGCCACGAACCCTCTCGGCCCATTCACCCGCACAGGACCCGCCCCCCTCCTCCACGACGACCCATCCGTCGGCTTCTACGGACCCGGGCACCACGCCATCACCGAGGGACCCGATGGCGACCTGGTCATGTTCTTCCACACCAAGGACGACTACGAGGGTGGTTACGAACGGCATCTGCGCTGGGCACCGGTGTCGGTCGACGCCACGGGAAACCTGCAGCATCGACGGCACCGCCCCCGGGAACTCCACCACGGGCACCTCGTCCTGCCGCGTTCGGCTGACGTTCCGAGGTGGCTCGACCGTCGGTATTCTTCGGCGCTCGTGACCCCGCTCCCCGTCTTCGCTCGATTGGGTCTGACCCGGTTCCGCTGGGTGTTCTCGACCGGACTACTCGCGGAGCTCCACGTCGACGGGGTGGGTTGCCAGCCCGTAGACCACCGAGACACAGATCACCGCGCCGATGAGCGACTGGGTGGGTTGGATCTCCGCCCACGCCACGTTGCCGATCGTCGCCATGAGCGCGACGGCGATGCCGGTCCAGCGGGCCCAGCCCTTTCCGTAGAAGGCGCCGATGCCCGCCGCGAGCACGGCGGTCCCGACGACCAGCGACGCTCCGCCCCACAGCTCGAGGTTCCGCTCCGCCAACACCAGGTCGGCCTGCCGATCGTCGTAGCGGAACGCCCACACGCCGTTCACCAGCCCGACGATCCCACCGCCGAAGAGCATGATCGCCGCGTAGGTCGCCCATCGGCGCTACGAAATCAGACCGTTCACCGTCCGGTTCGTCCCGAGCCGCCACTCGAAGCTGATCGCCGGTCGGATGTGGACCCGCGGCTTCGTCGGTCGTGTCGTCGCGGCGCTCGATCCGGCGCTGGTCGTGGCCCACCACCACGACGACTTCTTCCGGCCGGTCGACGCGCCGATGGGCTTCTCGTTCAACGTGAACCTGGGAGGGTTCGTCGAGGACCTGCACTGGGTGGCGCCCCACGTCCCGCTACGAACACCCGAGCCGCTCCAGACCGTGACCGCGGGAACCAGCCCGTGAGCACGACGGCGAGTCGGGCCCGGGGAAGAACTCATCCGACCAGGATTCGTCGTTTGCGGCGGGGCGCGGGGGCGCCGGCCAGCGCGTGCGACGCGGTTCACTCGATGGGGCCGACCGCGACGACACCGAGCGCTGCCTCCTCGCGGCCGTCCACCCGCAGCAGATCGTTGACGGGCCCGTCGAGAAACGCTCCGACCATGCAGGCCCCCAGTCCCGCGGCCTCGCCGGCGAGGTACACGTTCTGAGCGATGTGCCCCGCTTCCCAACAGACGTACCGGTAGTGGCGCTGGTGGTACTTCCATCGTGTCCGCTGGAAGTACCCGGTGAGAACCAGGACCACCGGTGCGGTCCGGAGGAAGTTCTGTCCCAGTCCGGCGACCACCAGATCGCCTCCGACCGAACCGACACGGACCGGATCCAGTGCCCGCTGCCGGACATCGACGTGGTAGACGCCGGCGTCGATCCCCTCGACGCGGTTCACCGCCACGTACGTCTCGATCGGATACAACGCGCCCGCCGACGGGGCGGTGCGCCGCCCGTCGTCAGACGTGATGCCGGTCGCCGCGTGCACGACCCAGGCCAACTCCTGGGCCGTCATGGCACGGTCGGCGTACTCACGCCGTGACCGTCGCTGCCCGATGGCCTCCGCGACGCTCATGTCGGGTGGACGGTCGACGGGTGGCAGCGCGATCGAGTCGACCCCGGCCGACCCCTTGTAGCGGGCCGGTCGGCGCCCCCAGTCGAGCAGGTTGCTCAGCAGACCATTCACGCCCAGGGAGCTCTCACGGTGATAGAAGAATCCGACGTCTCCACCGTCGAAGCGCCCCGGGGACGCCTCGGACCGGGCGATCCACCCCAGCGCCCCACCGGCGGTACCCGCCGCGAGCGAGGTGAGGACGGATCGTCGGGAGCGGCCGGCGCGCCCCGCGGTCGACGTGGTCGGCTCTCCGGTGTTCCGACGGTGTTCGGACGATTGGAGTGCGACCTCACCGGTCCGCCGGCCGGCTGAGCGGGCGCGGACGAACGGCCGCCAGTGGAAATAGAGGTGAACGGCGACGAGGACCGTCATCGCGTACCCGATCCGCGAGTGCAGTCGGAACTCGTGCAGGTCGAGCCGGTCGACGAAGATCCCGGTCGCGACCACGCCGACCACCGACGTGAGCAGCAGCAGATCGAGCACGTACCTCACGGTGCTGCGGCGCATGGCCCGCTCCTCTCCCGCACGCGATGGTCGGCGGACAGGTTGGTTTCAGCACCCGACCGTACCGTCGGCGGCGGCCGGGGCACGTCGCGGCGCGATCGAACGAACGTCGCAGCGCTGCCTACGATCGGCGTGAGGGTGTCGAATACGCATCCGCCCTGTGTTCCGGGCGTTCCATCGGTGTGACCAGTCGATCGCGTGCGGCGCTCGTGACCCTGTTTCGGACGTTCGCCCGCCTGCCCGTGACCCGATTCCGGTGGGTGTTCGCCACCGGAGACGCTCTCGACGCCGAGATCCTCGCCCTCCGTCATCAGGTCCTGCTGGTGCTGCAACGCCAGATCGGACGACCACACTTCACTGACACCGACCGGACGATCCTCGCGGTTCTCGCCTCAGCGATGGGACGCGCCCGCCAGCGAACCGCGTTCCTGATCGTCCGCCCCGAGACCATCCTGCGCTGGCACCGCCGCCTCGTTGCGCGTCATTGGACCCAGCCACCCACCGCCCCACCCGGGCGGCCACCGATCGACCCCGAACTCCGGCGACTGACCATCCGACTCGCACGCGAGAACCCCACCTGGGGCTACCGCCGTATCCACGGCGAGCTCCTTCGCCTCGGCCGCAGTGTCGCCGCGTCAACGGTCTGGAAGATCCTCCGCACCGCGGGCGTCGACCCGACCCGCGACCGCACCGGACCGTCATGGTCCGACTTCATCCGCTCCCAAGCCAGCAGCCATCGTCGCCACCGATTCCGCGTGCGTCGATACCGCGTTGCTCCGCCGGTTTCATGTCCTGTTCGTCATCGAGATCGGCTCGCGTCGGGTGCATCTCGCGGGGATCACCACCCACCCGACCGGGCCCTGGACCACCCAAGCGGCCCGCAACCTCCTCATGCGGCTCCCTGACACGCACGGCTTCCGATTCCTGATCCGCGATGGCGCGGGACAGTTCACCGCGTCATTCGACACCGTCCTCGCTGGCGCCGGGATCACGGCCATCCGGACACCGCCACGCGCCCCGCAGGCCAACGCGTACGCCGAACGATGGGTCCGGACCCTCCGCCACGAGCTCCTCGACCGCACGATCATCTGGAACGAACGCCAACTCCGAACCCTGCTCACCGAGTACCTCGCCCACTACAACGAGCACCGCCCACACCGCAGCCTGAACACCCACCGGCGGCCACATCAGCACTCCGAGGTGGCAGCTTCGACGCGCCCCGACCTCAGGGCCCACGCCATCGACTCAACCGCGGCCGCCCCGACCCAGCCACGGA
>CAVOXO010000006.1:0-15838 GCA_963700425.1 uncultured Microthrixaceae bacterium
CACGTGGCGAATCGTGCCTGCGACGGACCGGTGCGCCCGGCCGGTCGGAAGTCGGGTGCGGAGGATGGGACTTCGTGCGCCTTGTTCACCGAGTGATGGGAGCGAAGACTTCCAGCATGAGCGACGCACTTGGCCCCATCCTCGACGTAACCCCCGGCGATCACGAGGGGTTCGAACGCGGCCTCCTCGAGGGAACGGGCCATCCGGTGATGGTGTGTCACGGGCCCGAGGGGCTGGACGAATGCCCGCTGCTCGAGGAAGGATCGTGCGACGAGGTGAACCGAGCGCACGGTGTCGTCTTCAAGCTCGATCTCGACCGGGAGTACCACCGCCGCATCCTGGAGGCGTAAAGAGACGATCCCCGCCGACATGCCGATCGCCGCGTCGGTCAAGCCCGGTCAAGAGCAGACCTACGCCCACCTGCTCGAGCGCCTGTTCGTCTGGAGCCACTCGCCGAACGCAGCCGAGCTGGACGGGTTCGCGGCACTGGTCGAGGCCGCCGACCGCACCCGTCCCGACGAGCAGAGCTGAGCGGCCGCGATTTTCAGACCATCACCGCGCGTCCGTGTCGACCTATGCGCAAGATCTCATGTCAACCGACAGAGCTTCCCGATTGCCCAGGATGAAGAACCACCTCAATGGGCCTCGGTGAGAATTGGGGCGGGCTCCGTTCTCAACTGACCATGAGGATGAGATCGCCGAAGACCCGAAAATGCCCGGGGTGACCAGCGGTCAGCCGGTGTACTGAGGCGCCCCAGGCTGGGCTGTCGCGGGCTGGGTCGCCGGAAGCTCGGTGGACGGCTCAGCCTCTGCGGTTGGGGCCTCAGCCGCCGGTTCGAGCGACGGGTCCGACTCGCAGGCGGAGGGATCCGGGTAGCCGCAGACGATGACGTAGTCGCCCCCGCCGTCAACACCCTGACAGAAGTACCCCGACGGGTTGGCCACGAACTCTCCGCCTTGAGCCTCGCATTTCTGTTTCTCTGCACCTAGGTCAATGTCGTCCTGGGCCGTGGCCACCCCCGAGAAGGCCAAGCCAAGCGCCACGACGGCCACGATGATGGTTCCGAAGATGAGTCGCATGATCCTCCTTTCTCCAGCCCTACCCTTCGATGGCAGCGCGGACCGGCGCAAGAGGCGAACGTCAGCGGCGAGAGAGAGGCCGTCCCAACGATCCGGGCGACGGTGAGGGGACTCCTGCGAGGTTGGGCGTACGGTCCGCGCGATCGTCGCGGGCGTCACCGCTATCGTCCGCTTCTCGTGGATGCCCTACCCCCCCTGGGGGGTAGGGTCGATCGTCGCGATCGCAGTCGACATCGCCATCATCGGGCCCTCACCGCACCGCGCCGGGATCTGGCAGCTCGATGAGCGGCTCCACCGCGTCCCCGGCCGCTGCTGACGCACCGACTGCGGATGGTGCGACCGGTGGGTGAGGCGATCGGCGCGATTCTCGGTTCCGCGGTGGGCGTGGCGATCAGCCCGGTGCCGGTGATCGCCGTGATCCTGATGTTGTTCTCCCGGTCGGCGACCGTGAACAGCCTGTCGTTCCTGTTCGGCTGGCTCGCGGGGCTCATGGGTGCCGGACTGGTCGTGCTGGCCCTGGGCTTGACCGCCTCAGACGGCGCTCCGTCGACCACCAGCGGTGTCATCAAGATCGTCATCGGCCTGTTGTTCGCCGGGCTCGCAGTCAAGCAGCGGAGAGGTCGCCCGAAGCCGAGCGTGACGCCCGAGCCGCCTGCTTGGATGTCCTCCATCGACGACTTCAGTGCACCGAAGTCGTTCGGCGTTGCTCTGCTGCTCTCCGCTGTCAACCCGAAGAACCTCGGTCTGACGATCGCCGCTGCGGCCAGCATCAGTGCCAGTGGGCTGAGCTCGGGCGACGAGTTCGTCGTGCTGGTGGTGTTCGTGCTCATCGCGTCGATCGGTGTGGCCGCGCCGGTCGTGTTGAACCCGGTTCTCAGGTCGAAGGCCGTGCACACCCTGACCGAGATGAAGGAATGGCTCGTCGCCAACAACGCCACGGTCATGGCGGTCCTCTTCGTCGTGCTCGGCCGAGATCGCCGACTGACCGTCCCCGACCGGCGGTCATCTTCGGAGCCTACGGCGAGACGGTCTCAGGGCCCGCGACCTCTGCCGTGTGAACGAACCAGAGCGAATGCCAGTGGACGAAGACGGCGGTCGTTCCAACGAACCGGACGACGACGAACCTCGACGGACGTGAGCGTCCGCGCAATGGTCGCACGATGATCGGGAGGATCGATCCACGCGTGACAGATGGGTGGGTCCGGAGCGCTGGTCGCTCGGGGACGACGATGCTGGGATGGTCTGTGTCGGCGGTTGTCGAGCCACAGGTCCAACCAGGCTGCGTTCATCCCGCCGATCGGGTCGGGGTTGCGGGTCGGGCTGGTCGATCACCGAGGGCAGCATGGGTCGATCGTCGGTGAGCCGTCGACGATGTCGACCATGAGTCCGAGGTCTCCGATATCGACCGTTGCGCAAGGCAGTCCATTGCGCTACGAAGGTGGCCAGCACTGGGTCGATCGGGGGTGGCGAACCGTGTCCGCGACGACTGTTGCCATGAGGCGGATGATGAACCTCGGGCAGCCCTCTGAATCGGGAACTGCCCGTCGCTACGAGACCATGCTCCGAGCACGAATCACCGATGAGGTGAGTTCGCAGCTCTGGCGGGACGGACTCATCTCTGGTGAGCTTCATACCAGTGCGGGGGAAGAAGCGGTCGTCGTGGGCGTTGTCGATCACCTGCGCGACGGTGACGGGCTGGCCTCCGATCACCGCAGCACCGCGCCGTTCGTGGCGCGGGGCGTGCCGCCGTTCGAGTTGTTCGCCGAGATGCTCGGCTCCCCTCAAGGCCTGTGCGGGGGGCGTGGCGGCCACATGCATTTCGCGGACCCACTGCGCCGTGCGATCGCGGACGGCATCGTAGGCTCCTCCGCACCCACGGCTTGCGGATTCGCGCTCGAGTCACAACTCGCCGGCAGCGGTGGCGTCGCCGTGGCCTTCTTCGGCGAAGGTGCCTCCAGCCAAGGGATGCTGCTCGAGGCGTTCAATCTTGCCGTGGTCTGGAACCTGCCGGTGGTCTTCGTCTGCAAGCAGAGCGGTCTCGCGATCACGACCACCAACAGGAATACCTTCGGGGCCTCACTGCTGCGGAGAGCGAGGGGTTTCGGCATGCGGGCGCGGTCGATGTCTGGGAACGATGTCGAGGCGGCATGGAGAACCGCCGGCTTCGCCATCCGCCGAGCGCGGCGCGGCCGTGGTCCGACGTTCCTGCTGAGCAAGGTGCACCGCCCTGACGGTCACTTTCTGGGGGACCCGCTCCTTCGGATCTTCAGCGACCCCGCTGGCCAGACCGAGGAGATAGCACCGTCGCTGATAAAGGCACTGCGTCGGCCCGGTGCTCCGGGCGGCGATCGCGTCAGGGGATTGGTGAGGATCGCCGACTCGGCCCGTACCGCCGCGCTGGAGTCCGCCCGCGCACGGCGCGATCCTCTGGCGCCGAGCCGCGCTCGACTCGACTCGATTGCAGCGGCCGCGATGGAAGAGCGGGTTCGTAGCGAGGTTGAACAGGCCGTGGCTGCAGCCCGGGCAGCGATCCCCGTCACGTCGGGTGCGGGACCCGCCGGAGGAGCAGGCCATGGCTGAGATGGGCTTCGGGGAGGCAATTGACACGGCGGTCGCAGAGAAGATGGAGGCCGACGAATCGGTGGTCGTCTTCGGGGAGGATGTGGCACTCATCCGCAGGGACCTCGCGGCGCAGTTCGGAGCTCACAGGGTACGCGGCACCCCGATCAGCGAGTCCGCTTTCCTGGCCGCAGGGGTCGGCGCAGCCATGGCTGGGTTGCGTCCGATCGTGGAGATCATGCTCGTGGACTTCATCGGTGTCTGTTTCGACGCGCTCCTCAATCATGCCGCGAAGCTTGACGGCTTCACCGGTGGCCGGTGGAACGCGCCAATGGTGATTCGGGCAACCTGCGGCGGTGGCTACGGCGATGGGGGCCAACACGAGCAGGTGCTCGCTTCACTGATGGCCGGAGTACCCGGGCTCTCGGTGGTCCTGCCGTCGACACCTCCCGATGCCGCCGGCCTGATCGCGTCGGCCATCGACTGCGACGGTCCGGTGGTCTTCCTCGAACACAAGCTGCTCTCCTCCGTCTGGCTGGACTGGATGGGCGGCACAAGCCGGACCACGGTCGATTTCCCGGTGCCCGCCGAAGGGGTGCGCGGCGAGGTGCGCGTTCCCATCGAGCCGATCCCACTCGGTTCGGCCACACTGCGGCGCGAAGGTCGCGATCTCGCGCTGGTTTCCGCTGGTATCGGTGTGCACCACTGCATGAAAGCCGCTGAGGAACTCGCCGCAGAGGGCGTCGACAGCGCCGTCCTCGACCTGCGCAGCGTCAGCCCGATGGATGTAGCCACTCTGGTGGATGTTGTGGAGCCCTGCGGCCGGGTCGTGGTGGTAGATGAGGACTATCTGCACTTCGGTCTGAGCGGCGAGATTGCGGCGGTACTTGCTGAGGAGGGGGTGAGCGCCGACTACGCCCGCACAGGCGTCAGCACCACCATTCCCTATGCACCTGACCTCGAGGCCGCGGCGCTGCCCTCCGCTGAAAGCATCCTCAGGACCGTTGCCGGCCTCGGCTGAGTCCGCCAACCCCGTCGGGCGGCGGTTCCGGGATCCTCACTGGGATGGCGGGGGTTGCGCTACCGCCAGGGCAACGGTCTCTTCACCGGCCAAGGACACGGCTTCGACGGTACGCCTCGGGGCAAGGTGAACCAGGCTGTCGACGATCGTCAGGGGCACGACGTGGGCGGGGCGTTGGCATCTCTGCATCGGTGGGTCGTTGGTCTCACGCCTATGGGCAATTTTGCCTAAAGGCGCGGGGAATTCGTGTCGTTACTGGTGGTGCCAGCGGTTTGTTCCCGTCTCGGGCAGACGATCGAGCGTCGTTGTCGTTCGGCGACCAGATCATCCGCCAGGGGCAGGTCTGCTGGCGGGGGTAGTGCGGTTTGGTCGGGGACTCGCGGCGGAGGAGTCGCGTTCCGCGTCAGGGTCTTCGTGGCCGGTCCAGATGCTGACTGAAGGAGACTGACGATGGGGCAAGCGCAGCCGGCCGATGGCCAGGAAGAGTATGGGGAGGAGATGAACACCATACGTACCCGGCGAGATCATCTTCTTGTTTGGCACGACGGACGCGACGGGGAGAGCTGACCCTGGGAGGACGAGACCCATGATCCCCGGCCCGGGTACCGAGAGTTCGAGCTCGGCCCGGACCAGCTCACCAACAGGTCTGCGAGGACCTACAGGCGGGACGGTGAGGCCTGGGCCGACGACACGATCGAGGTTCCGCTCTTCGTCGACAACTCGATCCTGGTGCACATCCGCTGCCTGCGATGCGCAGGGAGCCTCGGACAATCCGTCACGCAACAACAACTGAGCTCACGACGTGGCCGAGATGGCGAACGTCGAGTACCTGAGGAGGGCCCGATGCCCACGATGTCGGAATACGCTTTCGGGCGGGAGTCAGCGAGTCGCGCTGGGCCATTCTGGGAGACTCACGTGACCCACGGGGCCGGCGGGTGGGCGTGGGCGTCCATCTCCAACCTGCCCGATTCCAACGCCGTTCTCGCCTGGGAACGGCCCGACAACGAGGATGTCCTCGACCTGTCGGCCCAGGCCAACAACGCGCTCGCGCTGACGGCGATCGACGGTGTGTTGACCTCGCCGCTGAGTCGGAGTGGCGCGGTCCGAACGTCGTATGTCACGTGGGATCGCGTGCATCCGGGGGTCCGGGCTGCGAATCCGACCTCGCACCAGGACTGGGAGCTCCTGGCCACCCTCAACATCCCGTTCCACGCGTCGATGCCCTGGTACTGCCCCGACGCCGACGGCACGATCACCTACTACGTCTTCTTCTTCCTTGACGGCGGCGGCAACCTCCGCGCCCGGATCGACGGATGGGCGTGGTGGCACGACGGCGCGGGGTTCTGCAACGGCGCGCTTCGCGACGGTCTCAACGCAGGTGTACCGGACGGGGTGGGGACACTCGGGAACCTGCTCAACACCGGCCTCGGGTTGTTCGCCCGAGGGCGTGGCTTCAACATGCTGTATCTCCTCCCCGGTAGGGGTGCCCGGAGCGGCTTTCGAAGCGACAACGCAGACAACAACATCGCACTCGCCGTTCTCCCCAACTGAGCCTGGAGGGTCGTCATGCCCGAGAAGAAGCAGACACGGAAATCGCCGAGCCAAGCCAGCCGACCACGGAGTCGGCGGCCCCGCAGCCTCGAACTCGCCGAACGAGCCCAGCTGAGCGCGATCAACATCGACGAGACACCCGACGGGCAGGTGGTCGAGCTCGACCCCGACGAGTGTGGAGGGCGACGAACCGCGTTGCTGTTCCCCGGCAGAGGGATAGACGCCGTCGCAGAGGTGCCCGCACCGAACCTGGGCGACGACGACACGACATACCTGTTCCTGGGCCGCCTGGCGGCCCTCGCCGGTCAGCAACGGGTGACGCCGGCGCTCTCCCGGAACGCCGATGGAACGACGACCGTCCTCCTGCGAGCTCACCGATGCGACGATACGCCCGACTCGGCACGCGAGTTGGTCGACGACGTGACTCTGGTCGCCCACGCGATCACCGAGGCGCTGGAGGCCTCCGACGAGGAGTGGGTCGAGGTCATCGCCCGGCGGCTGCTGCCCCAGCTCGGCGCTTTCGCGCAGACCGAGGTCGAAGGACGTCCGGTCATCGTGCCAACCCTCGATCCCGACCAACGAGCGCGGATGGTCGAGCTCTCGGAAGGCCTCAAGTCCACCTAGTTGCCAGCGAGAACGGCGATCTCGTTTGCCCGACCGGACCATGCTCGAGGGACGAAGTCGCCGCAACGCAGCGCGACCTACGCGCCAGCTCCGCGAGCTGGCGGAGCTGGCGCGTAGGTCACTGCCCGAGACCTCTGCCCGTACTGGCAAACGGCCGGGAGGGCCGCGAAGCGCGATCGCGCCATATCCGCGCAATGCGGGCCCCGACCGGGTGAACGCCCACGGCCCGGTCGAGCGAATCGTGGTCGGTTCACGCGAACCCGATGGGGCCCTACCTGGCGCCCAGCGTGGCCGTATCCCGAACCGCCGAGTCGTCGATCGTGGATCCCCATAGAGTCCGACCGAATGAATTCTCCGCACAGGTCGGCCAAGGACGAGAGCCATCGTGCACATTCCTGACTCCGTCATGAGGGCCGTTCGGGCGTCGGGTTATGCCGTGATGGAGGGATTCCTCGATGCGGGCGAGCTCGCCGCTGCACAGGAGCGGGATGTTCCTCGAGTTCCCGCGACCGGATGACTACTTCGCGGAGCCCGAGCGGTACCGTCACCTCGTCGAGCATCAGTTCGCCGGACTGCGGCTCGCTCCGTTTCGGTCGTGGGAGTTGAATCGGCTCGCCTTCCACCCGGATCTCGTGGATGCTGCCGAGCGATTCTGCGACTCGACCGATCTTCAGCTCTACAAGGTAGAGCTCTGGGGGAAGTACAGCGGTGCGGTCGACTACGACCAGGCGCATCACCGCGATTTCGGCAACCACAGCCTGGTGGTTCCGAGGGTCGATGGGCGATGGCCACAGCTGACTTCCTTCATCCTGCTGTCGGACGTCACCGAAGCGGACGGGCCCACCAAGGTTGTTCCACGCGAGGTCGGAGACGACGTTCCGATGCTGCCCATTCATCGCGAGCCGGGTGAGTTGAACGGCGTGGAGGTCTCGGTCACCGGGCCGGCCGGGACCCTCTTCCTCTACACCACCGAGGTGCTCCATCGCGGGTCCGCCATGTGCGGCTTCGAACGCAGCCGCTTTGCGTTGCTCGCCGATTACTCCGTTCGCGGCAACCCGTGGATGGGCAAGATGAGTTGGCCGAACGTGGCGAATGACCCGTCGTGGTCCGACATGATCACGCGGGCGACGGTCCGGGAGCGCGACCTGTTCGGCTTCCCCCCGCCGGGCCACGAGTACTGGAACGAACAGACGGTGCACGATGTCGGGCTGCGTTATCCGGACATGGACATGAGCGCCTACGCAGCACCCTGATCGATCGTCAGCGGCCCACAGCACCCTTGCACCTGGGGAGGCTGAATTCGTACCCTTTGATCACGGTGCCGCGATGTGGCGCGGGGATGACCACACCGGTCGATCCGCGGGCGCCGGCGATGGCGAGGGCGGTTCGTGCGATGGAGCGGGTGAAGGTCAGCGGGAGGTTCCTCTCCCACGAGGACGCCGCGTTCGTGGTCAAGGGTGTCACCTACGGGTCCTTCGTCCCACGACGGGACGGGGAGCTCTACCCCGAGCAGGACGTGATCGAGCGGGACCTCACCACGATGGCGGCGGAAGGGCTCAACACTGTCCGGCTCTACACCCCTCCGCCGGTCGAGCTCCTCGAGTGTGCCGCGGCTCTCGGCTTGAGGCTGCTCGTCGGGCTGGATTACCACGACTTCCGCATGGAGCCGGAGGTCAACCGGTCCGGGCGTCGGCGCATTCGGGACGCTGGTTTCCAGGCGATCGAGGAGGCGATGGGCCGATTGGGCGGTCGTCCCGAGGTTCTCGCTCTCTCCGTGGGAAACGAGTTCCCGGGGGACCTCGTCCGCCTTCACGGGGTGCACAAGGTGGCGCGATTGCTGGGTGAGCTCGTCGACCGGATCCACGACGATGATCCCGAGATGTTGGTCACGTACACCAACTTCCCGACCACCGGCTACCTCGAGGTACCCGGACTCGATCTGGCCACGACCAACATCTTCCTGGAGGACCGAGCCGCGTTCGCCCGGTATCTCCGGCACCTCCAGGTCGCAACCGGTCCGATCCCGCTGGTCGTCACCGAGTTGGGTCTGGCCAGTGAGGTGCACGGGGAGCAAGAGCAGGCTGCCGCACTCTCCTGGCAGCTCGACGTGGTCGACGAGGCCGGACTCGCCGGAGCGACGATCTTCTCGTGGACCGACGAATGGGGAGTGGACGGAGAGCCCGTCGACGGCTGGGGATTCGGCCTCACCGACGCCGATCGGACCCCCAAGCCGGCCCTCGACGTGGCCTCGGCCTGGGCCCACCGTCAGGTGCGGGACGTTCGGCCCGCATGGCCGCGGGTGAGTGTGGTCGTCTGTGCCTACAACGAAGCGTCGATGATCGAAGCCTGCCTGGAGTCCCTCGAAGCCTGTGACTACCCGGATCTCGAGGTGATCGTCTGCGACGACGGATCGGAGGACGCAACGCTGGAGATCGCACGACGATTCCCGTTCAAGATCCTGAACCTCGATCACGGGGGCCTCAGCCGAGCCCGGAATGCCGGAATCGACGCGGCCAGCGGCGACATCATCGCTTTCCTCGATGCCGACGCCACCTGTCATCACCAGTGGCCGTACCACCTTGCGTTGTCCTTCGAGGAACCGGGGGTCGTCGCCAGCGGCGGGCCGAACCTCCCGTTTCCTGACGCCGCGATGGTCGAGCGGGCCGTCGCCCTGTCGCCGGGAGCACCGATGGAGGTGCTCGTGTCCGACGATCGGGCCGAACACGTCCCCGGCTGCAACATGGCCTTCCGAGCCGACGCCGTGCGGGGAATCGGTGGGTTCGATCCGATCTACACCTCGGCCGGGGACGACGTCGACGTGTGCTGGAAGCTTCTGGATCAGGGAGGCGAGATCGCGTTCGCCCCGATGGCGCAGGTGACCCACCATCGACGGAATTCGGTGAAGGGGTATCTACGGCAGCAACGTGGGTACGGGCGCGCCGAACGGCTCCTCGTTCCGGCCCACCCGAACCGGTTCAACCGACTGGGGCAGGCCCGGTGGTCCGGCTTCATCTACGGGGACATGACCGTCCTCCCTCGACTTCTTCGCCCCATCGTGTACCACGGACCCATGGGCATCTCCCCGTACCAGAAGGTGGCGTCCCGACCGGCCCTGGAGCTCGCCATGTGGGGTGGCGCTCTGGTTCCGCTCGCTCCGGTGTTGGCTGCGCTGGCGTTGCTCGCCGGTGTGCTCTGGCCCCCGGCAGCGTTCGGTGCGGTGGCCGTTCTGCTCGTCACATTGGCGTATGCAGCGGCGGTAGCGGTGTCGGTTCCGATCGATTCGGCCGATCCGGCTTCTATCAGGTCGCGTCTCCTGGTCGTGTACCTTCATCTCGCTCAACCGATCGTCCGGAGCTGGGGTCGGCTGCGCACGCCCCTGCGCCCGATCGAGAGCGATGCTCCGATCTGGTCCGGGGATCGCCTGGACTGGCTGCACCGCCTGGTCCATGAGGCCCGCGCTCAGCACCTCAGCGTCAAGACCGGCGCCGAAACCGACCCGTGGGACATCCGCTGCTCAGCGGGGCCACTCCTCCGCGCCAAGGTGGTCACGGCAGTGGCCTGGGGCTGGACGCCGCGAGCCCGAGTCGAGTACCGCGTGAGCGGATGGTTCTGGCTGGGCTGCATCGCGCTCGCAGCCGTCGTTGCGACCGGCGCGGTCTGGGCGCCAACGGCGGCGACGCTCGGCCTCGGCGCGGTCGTGATCGAAGCCTTCGTGCTGCGACGGCGCGTCCAGGCGGCGCTGCGACGGTCCACCGGCGGCGTCGAGGCGCCGGACCGAGCCACACCCCCATGAGGCGCTGGCGCACGGACCGGGCGGCGATCCGGTCCGATTCGCGGCGCGCTCGGGCCACGACGGGGAGCAGCGGTGGTTCCCCCCGTCGCTCGCGGGCGCTGTCCGTCCTGAGACACCATCGAGCCCGGTTCGCGGTGATCGTGCTCGCGTCGGTGTGCACGGCGGTGCTCGCGGCCATCGCACCGCTGCCGCTGCGCGTCCTCATCGACAATGCCCTGGGGGGCGACCCGGTCGGTGATGCGCTCGGTTCTGCACTCGAGCGGCTTGGTCTCCCGACGACCGGCGAGGGGTTGGGCATGGTCGCCGCTGTCGCGTTCGCGGTTCTTGCGTCGCTCCTCGCCGTCGGCGGTGCCGTCACCGGGTATCTCTGGGCGGTCCTGGGGAACCGGCTGGTCGAGCAGGTCACCAACGGCATGTTCCGTTCGTCGCTGTGGAGCTCGAGTCGTTTCCATCGCCGGATCCCACCGGCCGACCAGATGGTCCGGATGACGACGGACAACTGGGCCGTCTACACGGTCGCGAACCTCATCGTCGGCATGCCGGCCACCCGACTGCCCACCGTCTTCGCAGTTGGGATCGCCGCGTGGCAGCTCGATGCCGCACTCACCGTCTGGCTGTTCGCCCTCGGTCCAACACTGGCGATCATCGCCCGGGTGGTCGGTCGCCGGCTGACCCGCCGGAGCAGGGCGGAAGCAAGTTGCGCGCCGTCCTCGCCGGTGTCGTCCTGGACACGGCACGAGGGCTTCCCGAGGTGCTCCACCTGGACAGCGGGAGAACGACACCGCGAGCAGTTCAGCCATCGGGGCGAACAGTGGCGGCTGCAGAGCATCCGAAGCGTCTCGCTCACCGTGTGGGCGCAAACGATCAACGTGACCCTGACCAACACGGCGAGGGCGGGGATCCTGGCCATGGGACGGACTCGCGTCATTGGGGCGCCACGACGGTCGGCACCCTGGTCGTCTTCCTCGGCTACGCCGAGATCCTCGCTCGCGAGGCAGCGTTCGGCGGCGACGATGCACAACCAGTGGCGCTCCTCGAAGGCCGGCATCGACCGGGTGGACGAGATGTTGCAGACGGACCCGCGGGCCAGCGTCGCCGGTCGATGACGCCCTGGGGCCGGTGGTGGTGTTGCCGGAGGGTGGGGTGGATGTGGTGTTTCGGGGGGTGGGGTATGCGTATGGTGGAGGAGCGGGTGGTGGATGGGGTGTCGTTGACGGCGTCGGCGGGGACGGTGACGGCGTTGGTGGGTCCGACGGGGGCGGGGAAGTCGACGTTGGTGTCGTTGTTGCCGCGGTTGATGAATCCGGTGGTGGGGTCGATCACGATGAACGGGGTGGATCATCGTCGGATTCCGTTGGGGAACCTTCGGCAGTTGATCACGGTGGTGCGACAGGATCCGTATCTGTTTCCGGCGTCGTTGCGGGACAACATCGCGTATGGGCGGCCGGATGCGTCGTTGGAGGAGATCGTGGCGGCGGCGAGGGCTGCGAATGCGCACGAGTTCATCGAGGCGTTGCCGGACGGGTACGAGACGGTGGTCGGTGATGGGGGGGCGGGCCTGTGGGGGGTCAGCGGCAGCGGCTGGCGATTGCCCGGGCGTTGTTGAAGGATGCGCCGGTGTTGGTGCTCGACGAGCCGACCTCGGCGTTGGATGCGGGGACCGAGGCCGAGGTGATGGATGCGATCGACCGGTTGGTCGAGGGTCGGACGGTGTTGGTGATCGCGCATCGGTTGTCGACGATTCGCAACGCCGACACCATTGTGGTGTTGGATCACGGGACCGTGGCCGAGGCCGGGACCCATCAGGAGCTCCTCGCCGCCGGTGGTCTCTACCACACCCTCTACACCACCCAATTCCAAGACCACCCGGTCGGATCTGAGCTCGAATCTCCGTCACGGCGACCGACGGCGGTCGGGAAATGATCTCCGTGTTCCGCTTCGCGCTGCATTACGCCCGCCGGCACTGGCTGGGCCTCAGCGCCTTGGTGGTGCTCGCGGTCATCGCCGCCGTCGTGGCCGCTGCGGTTCCCTGGCCGCTGAGAGTACGCGGTCGACGACGTGCTGGGGCCGGAGGGGTCCCAGGACGCGACCCAGCTGAATCCTCACGGCGATCGCGCTCGTGGGTGTACTCGTGCTCGCTCAAGTCGTCGTCCTGGTGCAGCGTCGCCTGGAGGTCAGCCTCTCGCGTGCCGTGACCGTCGAGGTCGGCGCGGACCTATTCGACCGCCTCCAGCAGGTCAGCTTGACCGACGCTCGCCGGTACCGGGTGGGCGACGTCGTCGCTCGCGTCACCCGCGACCGCGTCGGCGGCCCAGAACCTGATCCTCGCGGTCGGGGTCAGCACGCTGCAGCAGGGCGCTTACGTGGTGGTCTACACCTTCCTGCTCTGGCGTCTCGATCCGTTGTCCGGCGCGATCGCATGGGGGATCGCGATCGGCCAGGCGGTGGTCGCCCGACGCTTTGCCGGACCCACGCCGCCCCACGCAGCGCCGGGCACGGGCCGAGGCCGAGCTGATGGCGACGGTCGACAACTCTCTCGAAGGCCTCGACGAGATCTGGGTGAACGGGGCGATCGAACGGGAGGTCGAGCACTTCGAGACGGTCGCGAGCGAGGACCTTCGAAGCCGCTCGACGCACCGATACGGGTGCTCCTCCGGTTCGGGCTCAACACCTCGCTCCTCGGCGCCGTCGGGAACGGCCTCGTCCTTCTCGTGGGCGTGCAGCGGGTCTTCAGCGGTGGAGCTGGACGGTCGGTGATTTCCTCCTCGTGATCCTCGCTTACGTGCAGGCGCTCCAGGGACCGGTCGAGGGGTTGGCCTACGCCATCCCGAACGCAGCAGGAGCGTCTGCGGAACAGCCGCGACGGGTCACCGAGTTCCTGGCCGACGCCGACCGCGTCACCGTCACATCGCCGGTGGTGGTGTTGCCGGAGGGTGGGGTGGATGTGGTGTTTCGGGGGGTGGGGTATGTCGTATGGGGTGAGGAGCGGGTGGTGGATGGGGTGTCGTTGACGGCGTCGGCGGGGACGGTGACGGCGTTGGTGGGGTCCGGACGGGGGCGGGGAAGTCGACGTTGGTGTCGTTGTTGCCGCGGTTGATCGATACGGTGGTGGGGTCGATCACGATCAACGGGGTGGATCATCGTCGGATTCCGTTGGGGAACCTTCGGCAGTTGATCAGCGGTGGTGCGACAGGATCCGTTATCTGTTTCCGGCGTCGTTGCGGGACAACATCGCGTATGGGCGGCCGGATGCGTCGTTGGAGGAGATCGTGGCGGCGGCGAGGGCTGCGAATGCGCACGAGTTCATCGAGGCGTTGCCGGACGGGTACGAGACGGTGGTCGGTGATGGGGGGGCGGGCCTGTCGGGGGGTCAGCGGCAGCGGCTGGCGATTGCCCGGGCGTTGTTGAAGGATGCGCCGGTGTTGGTGCTCGACGAGCCGACCTCGGCGTTGGATGCAGGGGACCGAGGCCGAGGTGATGGATGCGATCGACCGGTTGGTCGAGGGTCGGACGGTGTTGGTGATCGCGCATCGGTTGTCGACGATTCGCAACGCCGACACCATTGTGGTGTTGGATCACGGGACCGTGGCCGAGGCCGGGACCCATCAGGAGCTCCTCGCCGCCGGTGGTCTCTACCACACCCTCTACACCACCCAATTCCAAGACCACCCGGTCGTGCCATGACCGAGCCGGGACGAGCAGCGGGGCCACGCGAGGTCGACCATCGGTGGCGTATCGACGAGATGCCGGCCAACGTCGAGATCGGTGCCGACGTGGCGCTGACCGGCTCGAAGGCCTTCACCGCGGTTCTTCGGCGAGCACTCCGGCGCCCCTGCGCATCGGCGGACCGGTCGATCATGGACGGAGTGCGCTTCGGCGTCGGACCCAGCGGAAAGATCACGATCGGATCCGATTGCCGGTTCTCCCGACGCCGTGATCCTGGCGGAGGAGGCGGTGACCATCGGCGACCGGGTCATGCTTCGGTTGGAACACCACCCGTCGCGGACTCCCGACTTCCATCCGGTGGAGCCGTCCGCCCGACGCCTCGACGCCGAAGCGGTCTCTCCCCTCGGTGACCAGCGTGAGCGGCCGTCGACGGCACCGAGGCCGGTGACGATCGGCAGCGACACTTGGGTGGGTCCCAACGCCGTGATCCTCAAGGGAGTCGAGATCGGTGAGGGCTGCTTCATCGAACCGGGCTCGGTGGGTGACCGACGACCATTCCGGCTCGCCGACGGGTCCTGGGCAACCCCGCCGTGGTGGTTCGAGACGCTGTGACGACGCCGCGCACCCTGCCTGGGACTGGCACGACGTGCCGATCCCGGACAACGTCGAGCTCGAGCGAGACCGCGTACCTGGAGACGAGCTACTCCTTCCATCAGTTCCGCAGTCGTCGCACCGACGCCGTCGTGCTGGATCACGCGGCGAGCGTGTATCTGGGCACCACCTTCGATCTCGGGCCCGACGCTCGGGTCAGCATCGGAGAGTTCCTCACTGGTCAACGCGGCCCCAGCTGATCATCGACGGTGATCTGGACATCGGTGACCACGTCTTGATCTCATGGGGCGTGGTCCGTGATGGACACCTACCGCGTGGCCGTCGATCCGGACGCCCGCCGCCGAGGCGACCCCGCCCCCGTGCGACCGGTGAAGATCGCGCCGGATTGCTGGATTCGGGTTCGGTGCCAGCATCCTCCCCCGGCACCGAGCTGGGCCGAGGTTCGATCGTTGCCGCCCGATCCGTCGTCGCGGGCACGGTCGATCCCGTTTACACGGTGGGTCACGGGCAACCCGGCGGTTCCGGTCGGTCGGACAGCCCCCAGGTCCCGAGATGAACGAATCGCCGCGCAAGATCGTGGTCACCGGGATCCTGTTCTTCTATCCAATGGCCGGCGTGACCTATCAGTTCCTGCACTACCTGCTGGGGCTCCGGGCCCTCGGCCACGACGTCGTCTACATCGAGGGACTCGTACGCGGTGGGTGTACGACCCGGATATCAACGACCTCACCGACGATGCCACCACGAACGTGCGCAAGGTCGTCCCCCAGCCTCCCAGCAGTACGGTCTCGGGGACCGGTGGGCCTACCGCGACAGGGGCGTCGGCCACGCGGACGATGGGGATGACCGACGCCGAGATCGACCGGTGGTACCGAGACGCCGACATCCTGCTCAACGTCACCGGCTCGCAGGAGATCCTCCCGCACCATCGC
>CAVOXO010000007.1:0-220705 GCA_963700425.1 uncultured Microthrixaceae bacterium
TGGGTGGAGCCACAGCTCGGTCCCCACGGCGAGCCCCGCCGACGCGGGACTGTGACCGAGCAACGTGCCGTGGTCGTAGGTCGAGCGGGTCACGACCAGCCCCAGGCTGTAGGCGTCGGCGTGTTCGGCGGACGTCGGGGCCGGAGCCTCGAAGGCCACCGGAGCGGGGCGGTCGGCGGTCGTGTCCGGCGACAGCGGCATGACCACGCCGTCGGCGTGGTCATGGGCGGCGAGCAGCTCGGGGGTCAAACCGGCGTGGATCGACGACAGCTTCTCGCGTTCGTTCCAGATGGCCTCGAGAGTGTCGAGTCCGAGATCGCCGTCGAGCGCCGTCGCCAGGTCGGCGGCCAGGGCCCAGTCGGCTCGCGCCGTTCCGGGCGGTGTCACCGCCTGGGAGAGCGTGGTCACCCGACCCTCGAGATTGGTGGTGGTTCCGTCGACCTCGCCGAAGCCCGCTGCCGCCAGCACCACATCGGCCCTGCTGGAGGACGGGCCGAGGAACGTGTCGACCGAGATGACCGCTCGCGCTCCTGCGAGGGCCCGCTCGGCCAGGCGACGATCGGGGAAGTCCGACAGGGGGTCGGCCCCCAACAGGATCAGTGTGTCGAGTCGTCCCTCGGCGGCGGCAATGAGGATTCCCTCGGCGTCGAGGCCGTCGCCGTCGGGTACCGCGGCCCAGTCCCGTGAGAACCACTCCGCGCCTGCAGACCGCGTCACCCTGCCCGGCAACAGCCCGGGAGCGAGACCTGCGTCGATGGCACCCATCACGTTCGAACGACGCAATGCCGGCAGGAACGTGGCGTCGGGGCGCGCGGCCAGGGCAACGCCCGCCGCGTCGACGACGGTCCTCCCGCTCTCGGCCAGGGACGGTCGGCCGATCACGATGACGACGGGACCGTCGGCTCGGGAGACCACATCGGCGGCCGCGAGCGCGGCATCGGGGTCCACGACCGCGGAGGCGTCGGGCGTGGCTCCCCACACCGCGGCCATGGCATCGGCGGCCCGGCCCGGCCGATATGTCACCGTCGTCGTCGCCAGCGACGACAACGACGTGGCGCTGGGTGTCACTGCGATCAACGAGACCCCGTCGTTGAGGACGGCGTGCCGCAGCCGGATGAAGAGGACGCCGAGCTCCTCTCGGGGGTCGGGTCCCAGGT
Organism: uncultured Microthrixaceae bacterium; assembly: GCA_963700425.1. Lineage (GTDB taxonomy): Bacteria > Actinomycetota > Acidimicrobiia > Acidimicrobiales > Microtrichaceae > CAVOXO01. The sequence continues at coordinate 1,158 of CAVOXO010000007.1, forward strand.
AGATCACCGTTCCACCCGCCCGGCAGGCCTCGTCGATGGTGGCGCGGGGCAGGGCGGCGATGGCGGTGGCGTCGAGGCCGTCCCCGAGCTGGGCATCGACGTTGTCGGTTCCGATGACCCCCTTGGCGAGCTTCGCCCAGGCGTAGGCGCTCTCGTTGGTGAGCCGGGCGCCGCCGATCACGCCGACCCCTTCGGGGCCCGAGCGGGCGAGACCACCGGCGATCAGCTCTGCTGCGCCGGCCACGGCGTCGGACCATCGAGCGGGGACGAGGCCGTCACCCTCACGCACGAGCGGGGCGGTCAGTCGGTGTTCGCTGCCGGTCGCCTCGAAGCCGAATCGCCCCTTGTCGCAGAGCCACGACCAGTTCACCGGATCGGAGTCGACCCCGAGGTAGCGGAGAATCTGGTTGTGGGAGGTCTGGACGGTGATGCGACATCCGACGCTGCACCCCGTGCACGTGGACTCCTGGGAGACGAGATCCCACGGGCGGGCCTTGAAGCGGTAGGGCGTGGCGGTCAGCGCACCCACCGGGCAGATCTGGACGGTGTTGCCCGAGAAGTACGAGCTGAACGGCTCGTCGGGGAAGGTGTTGACCTCGGTCCCCGACCCACGTCCCATGAAGTGGATGAGCGGGTCTCCGACGACCTCGTCGGCGAAGCGGGTGCAGCGATCGCACAGGATGCACCGCTCACGGTCGAGGGCGACGGTCTCCGAGATCGCGATCGGCTTGGGGAAGTGCCTCTTCTCCTCGACGAAGCGGGATTCGCCGGGGCCGTACGCCATCGTCTGGTCCTGGAGAGGACACTCGCCACCCTTGTCACAGACCGGACAGTCGAGAGGATGGTTGACGAGGAGGAACTCGAGCACGCCGTCCTGGGCCTTGACCACCTTGTCGGACCGCGTGTCGACGACCATCCCCTCCGCGCACTCCAGCATGCAGCTCGGCTGAAGCGCCGGGCCGCGCCCGGTGTCGACCTCCACGAGGCACATGCGACACATGCCCACCGGTGACATCCGCGGGTGGTAGCAGAACCGCGGGATGTACGAACCGGCCCGCTCCGCGGCATCGATGAGCAGTTCGCCCTTCTGCGCGGTGAAGCCCGCTCCGTCGACGGTGATCTCCACCGGGTCGGTCACGGTGACGGGACGCGGCGTCTCGCTCATGTCGCCTCCACCCCGACGGGTATCGGATCGCGACGGGTGATCTTGGCCTCGAACTCGTGACGGAAGCGTCTGATGGCCGAGGTGATCGGTGCCACCGACGACGGCCCCAGGGGACAGATGGTCGTCTGCTGCGGCGGGAACGGGACGGCGTCGAGTCCCGCGGCGCGATGAGCGGCGACGGGATACGGCCCGGGGGAGATGTTGTCGGCCACATCCAACAGGAGATCGATGTCGGACGGTCGACCGTATCCGTCGTTGATCCGCCGGAGGATCTTCTCCTCCCAACTCGTCCCCTCGCGGCACGGCGAGCACTTGCCGCACGATTCGCGGGCGAAGAACCGCACGATCCGCAGACACGCCGCCACCGCGTCAGTCGTCTCGTCCATCACCACGATGGCTCCGGAGCCGAGCATCGAGCCTTCGGCACCGACCACTCGGCCCTCCAGCGGCAGGTCCACCTGCTCGGGGAAGAACCACGGAGCAGACGCACCGCCCGGGATGAACATCTTCAATTCGTTCCCGTCGCGGATCCCACCGCCGAACCGGTCGTCATAGAACAACTCGCGGTAGGTGGTGGTGCCCTGGGGAACCTCGAAGATCCCGGGGTTGCGGACATGACCGGACACCGCGACGAGGCGCGTTCCGGGAGAGGCCTCGGACCCGATGTCCTTGTACCGGTCCGAACCGTTGACCATCAGCCACGGCAGATTCGACAAGGTTTCGACGTTGTTGACGACCGTGGGCTTCATGTAGAGGCCCTTGGCCGCGGGGAAGAACGGGGGCTTGAGCCGAGGCATGCCGCGATTCCCCTCGAGGGACTCGATGAGCGCGGTCTCCTCGCCGACGATGTACGCGCCCGCTCCCCAGTGCAGGACGATGTCGATGGTCACGTCGGAGCCCAGGATGTTGCGCCCGACGAGATGGGCCTCATACGCCTCGTTGAGCGCCGCGGCGATCCTCTCCTGGGCGTGCGCCATCTCGCCGCGCACGTAGAGGAAGACCTGCCGCGCCCCGACCGCGTATGCCGCGATCAGGCAGCCCTCGATGAGCTGGTGGGGATCCCGCTCCATCAGAACGCGGTCCTTGTAGGTGCCGGGCTCCGATTCGTCGCCGTTGACCACGATGTAGCGCGGCCAGACGCCGGGAGGGCAGAAGCCCCACTTCACGCCGGCGGGGAATCCCGCGCCGCCCCGACCGAGGAGAACCGCGGCCCGGACCTCGTCGAGAACCTCGACGGGTGCCTGTTCGAGCGCCGCGGCGAGACCGCGGTAACCGCCGTAGGACCCCGATGCCCGGTAGCCCTCGAGAGTGTGCGCATCGAGAACATCCCACCGCGAACTGACGATGCGGGGCGCGTCGCTCATGAGTCACCACCCTCGGCGCCGGCGGCGGCGGCGTTGCGGGCGGCGTACCAGTCGGGCTCGACCGCGTTGTCGACCGGCTCCACGCCACCGAAACGCTCGGCGGGGATCCGCTGCCGTTCGCGTCCGAGCGAGCCGTGGTCGGGGACGTCGGGGCGGGCTCCGGAGCGGAGATCCTCGATGAGAGCGTCGAAGTCCTGGGGCGTCACCCGATGGAGGTAGCGGTAGTTCACCTGACACGCCGGGGCCTCGGTACATGCCGCGATGCACTCGACGTCCTCGATGGTGAAGAGGCCATCGGAGGTCGTCGAGCCGGGCGCGATACCGAGGGACTCGGTGGCGTGTGCCAGGAGCTCCTCGCCACCGACGAGCTGGCAGCTGATGTTGGTGCAGACGTTGATCACGTAGCGGCCGACGCGGTCGAGCTTGAACATCTCGTAGAACGTCGCCGTCCCCCGGACCTCCGCGGCGGTGACCCCGACCAGTTCGGCGATGTGGCCCATCGCGTCGTCGCTGAGATACCCGTCCTGTTCCTGGGCGAGGTGGCAGAGAGGAATCGTCGCCGACTTCGCTCGCGGATAGCGCGAGATGATCTCCCTGGCCAGCGCTTCGTTCTCGGAAGAGAGGCGACTCACCGGTCGACCTCCCCCATGATCGGATCCACCGACGAGATCACCGCGACGGTGTCCGCGATCAGAGTGCCGGCCATGAGGTGGGGCAGGGTCTGCAGATTGACGAAGCTCGGCCCTCGGATGTGCATGCGGTACGGCGTTCCCGTGCCATCCGACACGATGTAACACCCCAGCTCCCCACGTGGGGACTCCACCGCGGCGTAGGCCTCACCCTCGGGGACCTTGATGCCCTCGGTGAAGATCTTGAAGTGGTGGATGAGGGCTTCCATGGACTCGTCGATGCGTGCTCGCGGAGGAGGCGTCACCTTCTTGTCCTGAACCCGGTAATCGCCGCCGGGCATCTTGTCGAGGATCTGTCCGATGATGCGAATCGACTCGGTCATCTCGGCGAGCCGGATGGCATAGCGGTCGAAGCAGTCCCCGTGGGTGCCGACGACCACGTCGAAGTCGACCTGGTCGTAGCGGAGATACGGCTCGTCGCGACGGAGATCCCAGGAGTGCCCGGCGGAGCGCAGGATCGGGCCGGTCGCTCCCAGCGCGATGGCCTCCTCGGCGGTGATGACGCCCACCCCCTGAAGCCGGTCCTGCCAGATCGGCTGGCCGCTCAGCAGCACCTCGAACTCGCCGAGACGATCAGGAAGGACATCGATGATGTGTTCAGCGGCCTCGCGCCACCCGTCGGGCAGATCCGCGGCGACGCCCCCGGGTCGGATGTAGTTGTGGTTCATCCGCAGTCCCGTCACCATCTCGAGGAACCGCAGGACCTCCTCGCGCTCGCGCCAGCCGTAGAGCATCATCGACACCGCGCCGATGTCCATGCCGTTGGTCGCCATGAAGAGCAGATGGCTTCCGAGCCGGTTCATCTCGCACATGAGCATGCGGATCCACTGGGCCCGCTCGGGCACGTCGATGCCGAGCAGCTTCTCCGTGGCGAGTGAGAAGGCCAACTCGGAGAACAACGGTGAGGCGTAGTCCATCCGGGTGACGTTGGTGCATCCCTGGGTGTAGGTGAGCTGCTCGGCGGTCTTCTCCATGCCGGTGTGCAGGTACCCGATGACCGGCTTGGACCGGACCACCGTCTCACCCTCCAGCTCGAGGACCAGGCGCAACACCCCATGGGTCGAGGGATGCTGCGGCCCCATGTTCATGATCATTCGATCGGTGTCGGGCTGGTGACCGGAGCGCTCCTCTGCCTCGGTCTCGGACATGCGAAGAACCGCGTCGTCGGCAGACAGGCGTTCGATGGCGGCGTCGAGCCGCTGGATGTCGGTCGTGGTCATCGCCTACCTCGCCGCCGGAGCGTCCTTGAACTGCACCGGGATCCGGCCCAGGTCGTAGTCCTTGCGGAGCGGATGACCGACCCATTCGTCGGGCATGAGGATGCGGGTCATGTCGGGGTGACCGTCGAATCGGATTCCGAACATGTCGAAGGCCTCACGTTCGGGCCCCTCGGTTCCGGGGTGCAGAGCGGTGGCGGTCGGGACGACCGGATCGTCGGCGGGTACCTGCACCCGCAGACGCAGCCGGGTGCGGTTCGTGAGGTTCAACAGCGAATAGACCACCTCGAAGCGCTCCGGCGGCACCGACGACGGAAGACCGCTTCGCCCGGGATGGACGAGGTAGTCGACGGCGCACACGTCGAGACACATCAGGTACCCGTCGGCGCGGAGTGCCGCCAGGAGGTCCACGAGTTCGTCGCGGCCGGGGTGGAGGACGGTCTGGCCGTGTGACGTCGTCGACGGGGCGCCGTGCATTGTGGGCTCGGGGGGGTGGGGCTCCTCGGACTCCTGGTCGGTCTCGGGATCGTCAGCCACCACGACTCCCCAGGGAGACGGGGCTGGCTCCTGATGACTGGCCATCGATCTGGTCGATCTGCAGGCCGGCGCCGGCGCCGGTCTCGTCACGACGGTTGAGGAGTTCTCCGTCGAGGATCTTGTCGTGCAGCGTCACGATGGCGTGGATCAGGGTCTCGGGTCCGGGCGGACAACCCGGGACGTACACGTCGACGGGCACGATCTGATCGACGCCCTGCACGATGGCGTAGTTGTTGAACATGCCTCCCGAGGACGCACAGACCCCCATGGAGATGACCCACTTGGGTTCCATCATCTGGTCGTAGATCTGGCGGAGCACCGGCGCCATCTTCTGACTGACCCGACCGGCCACGATCATGAGGTCGGCCTGCCGCGGTGATGCCCGGAAGACCTCCATGCCGTAGCGGGCCAGGTCGTAGTGCGAGCCGCCCGCCGCCATCATCTCGATGGCACAACAGGCCAACCCGAAAGTGGCGGGCCAGCAGCTCCGGGCCCGGGACCAGTCGATGAGGTCCTCCAGCTTCCCGGTGATCACGTTGTGGGACAGACCGGCCAGCCCGTCGTCGGAGATGTCGCCGATGACGCCCATCAGGCGGCCTCGTCGTCGCTGGCGCCGCCGTCATCACCCGAGGCGACGTCTCCTCGGCCCTCGAGGCCCACCCTTCGCACGGTCGTCGACAACGTCCTACCGACGTGGGACGAGGAGCGGACGGGACGGTCCATCTTCAGCGGCCCCCAGTCGAGCGCACCGTTCGCGATGAGATACACGAACGAGGCGAAGACCGCGATCGCGAACTCCGCGACGGCGAGCAGACCGAATGCGCCGAGACTCTCTGCAACGGTGGCGTAGGGATAGAGGAAGATGATCTCGATGTCGAAGATGATGAAGATCATCGCCACCAGGTAGAACCGAACCCCGAACCGTTGCGGGGGCTCCACCTGGTCGACGATTCCGCACTCGTAGGGGGCGTTCTTCGCGGAGGTGGGACGCGGCGGATTGAGAAGTCTGGACGCGGCCAGGCTCACAGCGGCGAAGACTGCCGTCAGCACCGCCAGAGCGAGGATGGGTAGGTACTGACCCATTCTCAGCCGCCCTTGCCGTCTCCCGCGAAGGCGTCACGCATCTCCATGAACTTCTTGTCGCGGTAGTGGAGCAACGTGGCGAAGATGATGAACCCCGAGAGGCTCACGAGAGCGATGGTGAAGGGGATGAACCGTCGGTTACCGAGGTTCCGGGTCATGATCACCGTGACGGTGGACGCGTCCTCGTCGATCTCGGCGGGGGGCGGCGCCTGACCGGGCTCGACCACCACGTCGACGGTCTTCTGGAGAGTCACCGCGGCGATCAGCTCGGGGTTCTTCACCTGGAAGGTCGTGTAGACCCGATGTCCGACCCTCTCGATCGTCGACAGCTCGTCGATCGGCTCGCACGGCTCCTTGCCGCCGTAGAAGAAGACGTCCTTGACGATGTAGTCCGACGTGGACGTTCCGCTTCCGAAGATCTCCTCCTCGGCGATCGACGCATCGGCGGAAGCCTGGGCGTCGCCGCGGCGAGGATCGGCCTCGGTGAGCAGGCACCAGTCGCCGATCGGTTGCTCGATCTCGTCACGCAGGTCGGCCGCCTGGGAATGGACCTCGTCGAGGAGCTCATCGGGGTCGCCCTCGAGCAGCGCCACGACCTCGGGTTGGGAGTCGAGATAGTCACCGGCGTTCGCCGGAACGCTCTCGAGAAGTGCGGTGAGGTCGTCGGATTCGACGGTGACCCATGGTTCCACCACCGTCTTGAGCTCCGTCAGGGTGTCGGGGACGTACTCCTCCCCCTCGGTGGCAAGGGCCAGGGTTCTGAGGAGCGGGTAGGCGTCGAGAAGGTCGGCGGCGTCCGGAAGCTCGTCGAGCCCCTCGACGGGTTCTTCGGCGGGCAGCTGTTCCATCTCGGGCACCAGGGGGATGGACGTCTCGCGGGTGAGATTGATCTCGTCGGTCATCCAGGCGGGATCACGACCCTTGAGGCCGATCCCGTAGATCACCCACACGCTCGACATGATCGTCATCCACGCGAACAACCCGGCCGCGGCGATGAGGAAACCCAGCCGCGCCCCCGAGTTCGTGGCCAGGATGATGTACACCGAGCCCATGAGCACGACGACTCCGGTGAGCACGACGAGGAGCCCACGGATGTTGGGGTCGAAAGAGATGGCGCCGACCAGCGACAGTGCGTTCATCACTCCGTGGATCCTTCCTCGGGGGAGCCGGCGGCTGCGGCTTCGGTCGCGATGACGTCGGCCCGTTCCACTGACAGATTGCGTTCGTAGATCACGATCGCCCAGATCTGTTCGGCGGTGAGCTGACCCTCGGGTCCGAAGCCGCGAAGATCGTCGTCGGCGGCGTCGTTGGCGTTGATACCGAACCCGGGCATACGACCGGACCCGATGCTGTTCGCGCCGTACACCTTTCCGAACTCGGAGCCCGTCCATACCAGGTTGAACTGCTGGGTCGGCGTGAGGTTCGTCTCGATGCCGACGAGATTCGGGGCCATGCGCCCCCTGCCCGAGTCGGCGATGTCGGTCCACGGTTGACCGTAGGAGGCACCGGGCACGTGACACCGAGCACACGAGTACGAGTTGGTACCGGTGGAGGCGCTGTTGAGATAGAAGAGGAACTCCCCCAACTCGAGCTGATCGGCGAGATCCATCTGGGTGTACTCGTCCGAGGTGGGGTCGACGACGTCGGCATTGAGTTCGCGATTCGCCATCATCGCCGAGAACAGCTCGGGGTCGTAGGCCTCGATCGCATCATCGACCTGCGCCCGCATCTCATCGGGGGTGATCTGGACCGACCACAGATAGTCGATGACGTTGTCGATCTGCTGGGTCGTCATCGGTCCGCCGCCCTCGGTCCCCCAGGCGGCCATCGGAGATCCCGGGCGGCCGTACTGGAGGATGTCGCGGACCTCGTCGGTGGAGAATCGGTACAGGACGTTGTCCAGGGCCGGGGCCGTCCAGTTCACCTGATCGACGAACTGACCGTTCTCGTCGGTGATGATGAAGGAAGCCGAACCGCCCACCGCTTCGGGACCGTGGCAGTTGACGCACTGCGCGCTCGACCTCGTAGATCTCCTTGCCGCGCTCGGTGAAGATCTCGTTGACGAAATACTCCTCCGCCCCCTCCTGTCGCGCCGGCTCGTTCAGCCAGTACAGGGGCAGGGTCAGCGCGATGACCACGAGGAGGCCCAACGCCCCCCACAGCGCCATGTTCAGCTTCGGGCCCTCGAGCTCCTCGTCGGGGAGGTACGGCTCGCGGTTCGGTGCGAGCTCGATCTCCGAGCCGATCTCGGCGCGGCCCTTGCGCATCTGGGAGATGACGACGAACGCCGCCCCGATGAAGATCACGGTTCCGATCACGTACGCGATGGACCGTTGGGTGGTCATGAGCGCAATCATCAGCTGTGAACAGTCCTTGTCGTCTCGATCATCGGGTGCATGTGATCGCCGTCGTCACTCGCCGCCGGAGATGCAGTTGGGGCCTTGGGCCTCCTGGCCCGTCGTGTTGGTGCCGATGGGAGGACCCTGGTTGATGTCGCCCGTGTTGACGACGACCGAACCGTCGCCCCCGACCTCGACGCCGAAGCGGTCCATGCCACGCGGGGCGGGGCCGCCCTTCTTCTCGCCGACCTGGTTGTACTGCGAGCCGTGGCACGGGCACTCGAACCACTGCGAGGTCTTGCAGTCGGGAACGCGGCAGCCGAGGTGCGGGCACTTCTGGTACAGCGCGACGATTCCGGCTTCCATGCCCGGGAGACACGACTGACCCGCGTAGGCCACCTGCGCCTTGGGCAACGCGGTCGGGGGGTAGTTGACCAGCCACATGCGGCCTTCGGGCTTGTAGAGGAAGTTGCTGTTCTTCTTGATCTCGTCCTGGATGTCGGACAGCTTCCCCACCCGGATCTTGGACCCGAATCCGCCGGCCCCGGTGGGCCACAGGAATGCGGTGAACGCACCGGCGGCGAACGTCGTGATGGCGAGACCCATCATCGCGATGATCGATCGGTTGAGGAACTGGCGCCGTGTCACCCCGATGGTCTCGGGGTCCGGTGGAACCCACATGGTGGGGGCTGAGGCGGACGCCGGCACGACCGCGGTGGCTCCGGCGCTGAGGCGTGCCCGCTCGAGGTCGCGGCCGGTCAATCCGGGTGTCGCCGCCCCGACGGCGTCCTCCTTGCGACGGCGCTTGTCCGCCTTGAGAGTCTCGCGGGACAGCTGACCGGTCGCCGAACCCATCTCCCGGCGACGGGTTGCACCGGCGATGAGGGCGATGGCCGCGACGACGATGGCGATGATGGCGATGACGATCAGAGGTCCCACGGGATGCTCCTGTCGGCGAGAGGGGTCGATGCTGGCATGTCGATCAGAGTTCGAAGAACAGTCCGTCACGCCACGGGAGCGTGAAGTTGAAGCCGGGGCCCCTGAAGAACGAACCGATCATGACGAGTACGGCCCAGAACATCAGGTGGATCGTCATGAGCGAGATGGCGAACTTCCGGTCCTCGGGCTTGTTGGAGGGGTTGCGGTCGACGTAGGGGGCCAGGATCAACAGGAAGATCCCCATGCCGGGGATGGTCACACCCGCCACCATCGGGTGGAACATGGTGAGCAACTCCTGGAGCCCGAGGAAGTACCACGGCGCCTTGGAGGGATTCGGGGTCTTGTTCACATCGGCGAGTTCGAGCAGCGGTGCGTCCACGAAGATCGAGAAGATCGTGGTGAAGGCCGTGATGAACAGGGCGGCGACGAACTCGACGACCAACAGATGGGGCCAGACGTGAACCTTGTCCTGTGGCTTGGACTTCACGTCCTGGATCGATCCCGACTTCACCACCGTCAGCAGACGCTGGGTGTGGCCTCCGGGCCCCGTTGCCGCGAGCGGCGGGGCCGCGGCCGCGACACCACCGCCACCGGACGTCGCCGGCGGACTCGCCGTGGTCACGCCGCCGCCTTCCGCCTTCGCCTTGGCAGCCCGGGAACGCTCCAGCAGGTGCGCGGGAATGCGGCTGTCGCCTGCGTCGGACGCCGCGGCCGACTCCGCCGGCGCAGCGTCGGGCGCGGCCGACTTCGCCGCAGCCTTGTCGCGGGCCGCCTGGGCCCGCTTGAGGAGATGTTCGGGTACATCAGCCATCGATACCTACCTCTCCGCCGACCTACAGGGGCCCCGAGATACCGCCGTCTTTACGAACCCTCCAGAAATGGATGGCCATGAAGATGACGATGATGAACGGGAAGAACAGAACATGGAGCACATACCATCGGAGGAGCGTGTCGGTCCCGATCTCGGCTCCGCCGAGAAGGACGAAACGGACCTGACCTCCGAAGACGGGGGTGTAGCCCATCATGTTGGTGCCGACGGTCACGGCCCACAGGGCCAGCTGATCCCACGGCAGCAGGTAGCCGGTGAACGACAGCAGCAGCGTGAGGGTCAACAGGATGACGCCGATCACCCAGTTGAACTCTCGGGGGGCCTTGTAGGCGCCGTGATAGAAGACGCGCGCCATGTGGAGGAACACGGTGAGCACCATGAGGTGGGCGCCCCATCGGTGCATGTTGCGTACCAACAGGCCGAAGGTCACCGAGGTGCGCAGGGCGTAGATGTCGTCCCACGCCTGCATGGCCGTCGGCCGGTAGAAGAACATCAGGAAGATGCCGGTCACCGTCAGCAGGATGAAGAGGAAGAAGCTGAGTCCGCCGAGGCAGAGCGTGTAGCTGACCTTGACCGCGTGGCGCTTCACCTTCACCGGGTGGAGGTGGTAGAGCACCGAGTTCATGATCACGTAGCTGCGGTTTCGCGGGCTGTCGGTGTACCCACGACGGAAGATCGAGCCCGGACGGAAGATCGAGTTCCAGGCCTGACTGGCCTGGACGTTGTCCCACGTGTTGCGCATCGATTCAGCTGCCCGTTGGGTCGGGCTTCCCTGCATGGTCTTCGCCATCGGGCTACTCCCTACTCCGGTTCTTCTTCATTCGTCGAATCCGATCCTCGTCCACCCGGTCAGCCGAGCCGCATGCCGTAGCCGTAGCCGTGGGTGTTGGTTCGTGCGTGCGGATCGCCGGCGCCCGAGGGGTCGCCGATCTTGCCCATGATGATCACTCCTGTGGGACACCGATCGACGCACAGCGCACACCTCGTGCAGACATCGTCGTCGATCAGGAAGACGACGTTGTCGTTCGGATCGTCTCCTGGCTGGTCGACTCCCACGGCGTCATCGATGGCGTCGGGCCGCACCATGTGGATGCATTTCCACGGGCAGATGTCGACACAGCCCTCGCACATGATGCACTCGGACTGGTCGATGTGAATGAACTGCTTCGGCTTGACGGCCTTGGCGAGATAGTCGGCGTCGACCTCCTGGAGCACGTAGTCCGCGCGGAACTCGGGCATCGGCGGGTTGGCGTCGGTCACACCCATGGTCGGCTCCTCATCCCTTCGCCTTGGCCACGAGAGGACGCCCGTAGCTCGAGACCGGCTCGACCGCCGCGGCCTCGGCCGCCTTCTTCTCACGGTCCTGCCAGAACGCACACGCCCAGATGAATCCGGCGAGCCCGACGACGTAGATGAGAACGGCGACGATGTCCCGGAAGATCTGCTTGTTGATCGCCATCGGGACCCTGGCCCACACCGACGCCCACGTCTCCCAGCTGCCTCCCGGACCGATCACGACGCTGTCGGGGCGCCACGAGAGCTCGGAGTCCGCCCAGTTGAGGTACTCGTGGGGAATGACCCCGTAGATCCAGAACAGCAGGAGGAAGACGTAGGAGGCACCGACCATCGCCTCGCCCCAGGTGAGCGGGGTACCCGGCTTGCGCTTGTCGGCGACGACGAAGAACGGGATGAGCATCACCACGAACACGAGTACGGAGACGACGTAGCGGGTGTTGAGGATCTTCGCATCGTCGAAGCCGCCGCGTTCGGTTCCGTCGGCGAGCCACACGAGGAACGCCGCGACCAGAGGAAGCGCGAGAAGAGTCACCAGGATCACACCACTGACCTTCGCCGCCAATTTTGCGGTCTTCACGTTCGAGGTTCCTCCCTCGTGAAACTGCTCACAATCTACAGGCGCGGCACCGGCCGCTGTAGATCAGAGGTTTATCACGCCCCAGTCGCACCGATCACATTCGGTCCCGAACCCACGCCGGTCACTTGGTGAGGGGTGGCGCGCCACGCCTAGAGTGAACCCGTCGGCGGTCAGTTCCGTCGGCACATCCGTGGGATCGCATCAGCGTTCCCGTCGCCCGTGGCCTCGGAGGCAATGTTGAGCGAAGTACCCGAGCACCTCCTCGAACGATCGAGGGCGGCGCGTGCCCGCATGACCGGCGCCGACCCCGGCTCAGCGGCGCCGGCAGAGACCGGATCGACCGATGTCGACCAGGCGGCCGAGAGCGCTGCGCCGACAACCGCGGCTGTGGCGGCACCCGTGGAAGCGGCGCCGCCCGAGCCCGATCTCCCCTGGGTCGCGGCCGCCAAGTCCCGGACCAGGATTCCCATCTGGGTCATGCCCGTGTTCGCCTTCCTGCCGATCTGGGCCGTGATGTACATGACGACCAACGACCCCGAGTCCGCCAAGACCCTCGGGGCGGTCGAGCTCGGCCAGGAGCAGTACTCGACCTGCGCCGCGTGTCACGGAGGGGGTGGCGGCGGCGGAGTCGGCCCCGCGTTCTCCGGTGGAGCCGTGGTCGAGACGTTCCCCGAACCCGCCGAGATGGTCCGCTGGGTCCTGCTGGGAACCAGCGGGTACGAGGCCGAGGGAACGGCCACCTATGGCGCGACCGACAAGCCGGTCGGGGGCGGTGGTGCGATGCCGTCCCAGGAGTCGCTCGACGACGACCACCTGCTCGCCGTCGTTCGACACGAGCGCGAGGCCTTCGGCGAGGAGGAGTACGACCAACAGGTGTGGATCGACTCGATCTCGACTCTCGCCGACGACCCCAACGAGGTCGTCGCGGCCCGAGCCGCGAACATGCTCACCGTCGTCGAGGGCTGGGAGCCCTGAGCCGGTCTCGGGCGTTCGAGATGAACGGGAGGGCCCGCATCTCGGTGCGGGCCCTCGTCGCGCTCGGCAGGATCGCCGTCCTCGGCGGCGCCGTGGTCCTGCTGGCCGGTTGTTCGTCGGACACCCCGGCGTCCGGCGAACCGCTGGTACCGGCGTCACTCGAGGAGATCTGGGGCATCACGGCACCGGAGAGCGTGTCGGGCTTCCTGTCGACTCAGATCGACCAGGACGAGTCCCATGTCGTGTTCGACATCGCTCCGGCGGAGATCGATGAGCTGGTCGACGACTCCGGGCTCACCCTGGAAGCCGGACGACGGACCATCACCCATGCCTCGCCGCTGTGGGAGCTCAACCCCGCGGGCGAGATCGCAGGAGCCGACGATGACGTCGACGCGGGACACCGCACCATCGAGGTGGTGACCGGCGGCGAGGTCGCGACCGTCAGGATCGTGCTCAGACGCTCCGCCGACTAGGGGCGACCGCATCGATCATGCCGGGCGGATCGTCCCATGCCGGATCGTCGGCGCGGGGATGATGAACCACGAGATCGGTCACCCCCAGCTCGCCGAGATTCCCCACCGCGTCGTCGAAGGCCTCCAGGCTGCGGAGTGGCCGGAGATCACCGTGCCCGGCCAGGAACACCCGGTCGATCGTGTCCGGATCTCGACCGATCGCCTCGCAGTGCGCCTCGAGGATGTCGGTCTGGCGGCGGACCGCCGCGAACGTGGCCCCCGCCGAGGGATCCGAATCGGTCGGATCGCCGAGGGTGACCCAGGCATCGGCCCTCTCGGCCACGGTCCGGAGCCCACGCCGGCCACCTGCCGCCAGGGCGAGAGGGACCCGAGGCTGTTGGACACAACCGGGGAGCATCCGGGCGCCGTCGATCTCGTACCACTCCCCCGAATGGTCGGTGAGCTGCCCGCGCAGGAGTTCGTCGACAACGCCGACGAACTCCTCGAACCGGTCCATCCGCCGACCCGGTGCCAACTCCCCGCCCCCCAGGGCAGTCTCATCGAAGCCCGATCCGCCCGCACCTATTCCCAGGACCAGCCGTCCACCGGCGACGTGATCGATCGTCATCGCGTCCTTGGCCAGGAGATAGGGGTGGCGGATGTTCGGGTTCGACACCATCGTGCCGAGTCGGATGCGTTCGGTGACCGCGGCGACTGCCGCCAACCACGGATAGGTGGCGTGCCACGGACGGTCCCGGTAACGCCTCCACGACAGGTGGTCGTAGACCCACAGGTGGTCGAAGCCCAGCGAGTCCAGCCGGCGAGCCTGTGCCATCGTCTCGGGCCACGGATCGGTCGGAATCATGACCACGCCGATGCGCATGGATGAGAACCTAACCCCGATCTCGGACATGCCGGGGTGCTCGCCGCGGCCTGGGACACCCCGGAGGGGAACGCCGCGTCACACCGATCCCCCGGGGTCAGCGGCTCGACGCGATCTCCGCAGCGACCTCCGATGCGGCCTCGATGGTGCGGTCGATGTCGGCATCGGAGTGGGCCAATGACGGGAACATCACCTCGTAGGCGCCGGGTGCCATGGCGATCCCGCGCTGCAACATGCCCCAGAAGAGGTCGCGATATCGACCGGCGGTCACGGAGGCCACCGCGTCGGCGTAGTTCAGCGGCTGGGCCTCCCCGAAGAAGAAGCCCACCAGGGGACCCACCCTCGGGACCACGACGGGGACGCCTGCGTCGGTGAAGGCGCCCTGGAGTCCGTCGGCCAGGCGGGTCGCGGTGCCGACCAGCAATGCGTAGGCGTCGTCGTCGAGGAGGCCCAGCACGGCGAGCCCGGCTGCCGTCGCCAGCGGGTTACCCGACAGCGTTCCCGCCTGGTACACGTCGCCGAGCGGCGCCACGTTGGCCATGAGGTCGCGGGACCCTCCGAATGCGCCGACAGGTAGCCCACCGCCGATGACCTTGCCGAAGGCCCACAGGTCGGGGGTGACGCCCGACCATTCCGTGGCGCCTCCCCGACCGAGTCGGAAGCCCGTGATGACCTCGTCGAACATCAACAGCGCCCCTGCCGCATCGCACGCCCTGCGCAGCTCGGCGAGGAACCCCGGCGCCGGCGGCACGAGCCCCATGTTGGCGGCCACGGGTTCGACGACGACGACGGCGATCTCGGCGGCGATGGCGGGGACGACGTTCCAGGGAGCGACGACCGTGTCGGCCACGGCGCCGGGGGTCACTCCGGCGGAATCGGCCAGACCGGCCTCGGCCAGCGCGGAACCGCCCGCCACCAGGAGCGCATCGGAGTGCCCGTGGTAGTGCCCGGCGAATTTCAGGATGCCGGGACGACCGGTTGCTCCCCGTGCCAGTCGGATGGCCGACATCGTGGCCTCGGTGCCCGACGACACGAGTCGAACCTGTTCGAGGCCCCGCACCGCCCCACAGATGGTCTCGGCGAGAACGACCTCCCCCTCGGTGGGGGCTCCGAAGGTGGATCCTCGGGTGGCCGCTGTCCTGATCGCCTCGACGACCGCCGGGTGGGCATGGCCGAGGATCGATGCTCCATAGCTCTGCACGTAGTCGAGGAATCGAGTGCCCTCGACGTCGACGACGTGGGCACCGGAACCCTCGGCCACGAAGTAGGGCGTGCCGCCCACGTTGCGGAACGCCCGAACCGGGGAGTTGACCCCTCCGGGGATGACGGCCTGCCCACGGGCGAACAACGCGTCGTTGGTGAGTGGCGTCATGCAGTCCTCAACCGATCAGGCCAGCCAGCGGGCGGCTTCCTTGGCGAAGTAGGTCAGGATCATGTCCACGCCCGCCCGGCGGAGGGCGATGAGCTGTTCGAGCGCGACGGCATCGCCGTCGATCCATCCCTGCAGAGCGGCGGCCTTGATCATCGAGTATTCGCCCGACACGTGGTAGGCCGCGAGGGGCACGTCGCAGATCCGCCGGGCGTCGACGATGACGTCGAGATACGTGATCGCCGGTTTGATCATCACCATGTCGGCACCCTCCTCCAGGTCGGCGCGGATCTCGAGAAGGGCTTCGCGGCGGTTGGCCGGATCCTGCTGGTAGGTGCGGCGGTCACCGCCGTCGGCGATGGAGACGTTCACCGCGTCCCGGAAGGGTCCGTAGAGGGCGGAGGCGAACTTGGCCGCGTACGCCAGGATCGCGGTGTCGATGTGACCCGAGCCGTCGAGCACGGCGCGGATGGCCGCGACCTGCCCGTCCATCATCCCGGAGGGGGCGACGATGTCGGCCCCTGCGGCCGCCTGGGCGAGCGCGGCCGCTCCGTAGTGATCGAGAGTGGCGTCGTTGTCGACCGTGCCGTCGGCCCTCACGATTCCGCAGTGACCGTGATCGGTGTACTCGTCGAGGCAGAGATCGGCGATCAGCACGACCTCGTCGCCGAATCGTTCACGCATTCGCGACAGAGCGACCTGCACCACGCCGTCGGGGTCCGACGCCCCCGAGCCGGTGGGGTCCTTCGACTCCGGAATTCCGAACAGGATCACCGAGCCGATCCCTGCGTCGAGGAGTTCCCCCACCTCCTCGACCGCGGAGTCGACCCCGTGTTGGAACACCCCCGGGAGGGAGGGGATCGGGACGGACCCGTCGATCCCCTCGCGCACGAAGAGCGGGGCGATGAGATCGCCGGGGTGCAGGGACGTCTCCGCGACGAGGGAACGGAGAGCGGGGGTGCGTCGGAGTCGTCGCAGTCGCTGCTGTGGGAACACGGCGCCATGGTAGAGGTCTCGACCCGAATCGACGAAGGACCGGAACCTCAGGAGCGGGCGGCGTCTCCCCTGCCCGGATCGGCTGCACCCGTCGGTGCACCGAGGCGGAAAGGCGCCCGCTGCTGAGTTCTTCCCCACGAGGGCCGGATCGGTTCGGGGGCCACGTCCGGGACGCGAGGAGACGACGGGCTGTACCCTCGCACCTGTGACGCTTCTCCGTTTCGTCCCCAGGCGCTCGCCGCGCCCACCTCTGCGGAGCGCCTCGTCCTCGCCGAGTCCCGGTCGATCACTCCTCGTGGCCGGGATCGCCGGGGTGAGCGCGCTCGCCGCCTGCACGCCCACGCCCGGAGGTGGCACGCCGCCGACCGACACGACGATCAACTCCTTCACGGTGTCCGACCCCTCGGGGCCCGCACCCCACACGGCCGCGTTCTCCTGGTCCATCTCGGATCCCGAGAACGACCCGCTCACGTGCACCCTGGACTGGACGACCGACGGGACCGTCGATGTGACCGTGGCACCCTGCACCAACTCGTCCCTGCGAGCGCACACCTACCCGTCCGCCGGGTCGTTCACGACGACCCTCGTCGTCGACGATCAGAATTCGACACCCGCGTCGGCCACCGCATCGACCACGGTCTCGGCGCCCTCGTCGGATCTCTTCGACATCACCCTCCGACTCTCGACGGGTATGACGTCGGCGCAGGCCCAGGCCTTCGATGACGCCGCCGCCCGGTGGTCGACCGTCATCGCCGCCGGACTCGATCCACGGACGGTCACCATCCCCGCCGGTGACTGCGATCCCGCCGCAGCCCAGTTCGACGGCACGATCGACGACGTGATGATCGACGGAATCATCGCTCCCATCGACGGTCCCGGGGGCGTCCTCGGTCAAGCCGGCCCCTGCTATGTGCGGGGCTCGTCGAGACTGCCCATCTACGGGACCATGACCTTCGATTCCGCCGACGTGGTCGACCTCGAGGCCGACGGCACCTTCGAGGACGTGATCCTCCACGAGATGGGCCACGTGCTCGGTATCGGAACGCTCTGGGATCCCGCCGACATCGGCGGCACCGGAACGTCGAACCCGACCCATCTCGGGGTCACGACGCGGGCCGCGTACTCGATGCTCGGTGCGAGCGGAAACGTTCCGCTCGAGAACGTCGGCGGAGCCGGAACGGTCGAGTCCCATTGGCGGGAGGCCACGTTCGGCAGCGAGTTGATGACCGGATTCATCGACTCCACCAATCCGATGAGCATCGTCACCATCGCCGACCTCGCCGACCTCGGATACTCGGGAATCGATCTGGGCGGTGCCGACCCCTACTCCCTCGGATCCTCGTCGCGCCGAACGCCCGGCGCTGACGGCCGGGAACTCACCGAGGTCCTCCTCACCCCGCGGCGAACGGTCTGAGCCCTCGGGCGCGACGCTCGCAGGATCGACGGGACGAACCTCAGGAGCGAACGGTGTAGGTGACGAGCAGCGATCTGTGATCGCTGCCCGGGACGTCCGAATCGACCACCTCGAGCGGAACGACGCCCGACGTGCTCACGGAGTGATCGAGCCGCATGAGCCGACCCGCGAGCACCTCCGGAACCGCCAGGGGTGCCCACGAGCTCGACAGACCCGACCCCGTCGCCTGGTGTGCGTCGGTCAGGCCCGCGTCGAGCAGATTCCGGAACGGTGGGTGGAAGGGAGTCGCGTTGAAGTCACCGGCGAAGACCACTTCGGTGTCCGCCTCGGTCGCGAGCTCCCCGAGGATGTCGAACTGGGTCACCCACGGATCGAGTTCATGGGGCTGGTGGGGCGCCCGGAGGTGAACCGAGTAGATACGGATCGGGGTGTCCGCCACCGTGACGGTGACAGCGGGCGCGGCGAACGGATCGATCCATTCCTCGCCCAGATCGACCGAGTCCAGCCGGGACAACACCATCTCCCCGAAGTGCTCCGCGTCCGCGGAATGGAGCCGATGTGGGTACATCTCGTCCACTCCCGCAGCGGTCAGCGCGGCCCGCTGCGAGGGGGTCATCTCGTGGAGGACGACCACGTCGGCATCGGCGGCCACAACCGCCGCGGCCACATCGTCACGGCGATCGTTGAGGTAGTTCACGTTGGCCGAGAAGACGGTGAAGGTGGGAGCATCGTCCGCCCACGCGGGGATCGCGTCCCCCACGGCCAACGGTGCCAGTACCGCGATGTACAGCAGAGAGGCCACGAGAGCGAACACCGCGACGGCGCGACGGCGGCGCAGGACGGCGCAGGCGAGCGCGACGGGCGCCGCGGCTCCGATCCAGGGCGCCAAAGCCTGAGCGGCGATGGTGGCACCGAACCCCACCACCCCGAACACGATCGTCACCATCACGACCACGACGAACGCGCACACGGCCACCAACGCACCGTCGAAGGCGGTGCCCACGACCCTTCCCCAGTTCGCACCCCGCACGGTCGATCACCCTACGGTGCGCCGACCGGTGTCCGCCCGCGGACGACGCTCCGCCGATCGGGACCTCGCTAGGGCGCGAGTCTGGCGCGCACGGCGTCGAGAAGCCCGGGGATCGAGTGAGGGTCGGCTTCCACCACGTCGACGAATCCGCCCCTCCGGGCGGTGGCCGCGGTCTGTGGACCGATGCACACCGCCAATGAAGCCCGCGATGGCGCCGGGACGGCGTCGAGGAAGTTCCGAACCGCGGACGACGAGGCGAACACGACGGCGTCGGCGCCGGCGATGTCGTCGAGCACATGCGGCGGCACCTCTGCCGGAACCGTCTCGTACGCCTCGGCGACGTGAATCGTCCACCCGCGCTCGGTCAGTCCGTCCACCAACGCATCACGACCTCCCACCGCTCTCGGAACGCCGACCGTCCCCCGCGTGCTGCCGCCCGCCGAGGACGGAGGGTCGGGGAAGACCTCGAGCAGACCTTCGGCCACGTGCCGTTCGGGGAGGAGATCGGCAACGAGATGCCGGCGGGTGAGGACCTCCGCCGTGCCAGGTCCCATCACGGCGAGGCCGACCCCCGCCAGGCGTCGTGGGTCCCCCACTGCGTCCAGGAAACGCTCGGCGGCGTTGGGCGACGAGAGCACCACCCAGTCGAGATCCGCGACGTGATCGGCGAGCCGACGCAGCTGCGCTCCGCCGTCGGGTGGATCCACAATGGCGACGGTGGGTACCGGAACCACGGCGGCTCCCATCGACTCGAGGCCGACCCGAAGCCGTGATGCCTGATCGGGTCGACGGGTCACGATGATCCGCTTCCCGAACAGGGGGCGCTTGGTGAACCACTCGACGGCATGCTCGACGACCTCACCGATGACGAACGTGGTGGGAGGCGCCAGATCGAGGGTGGTGACCGTCGCCAGGGTCGCCTTGCCGGTCACCTGATCGGGACGCGTTCCCCAGCGGATGGCGGCGACCGGTGTGTCGGCGTCGCGGCCGGCGTCGAGGAGCCGTCGGGCGATGGTCGAGATGTTGCCGACACCCATCAGCACGACGATGGTGCCGCCGATGCGTGCCAGTGCATCCCAGTCGATGGCATCGTTCGACTTGGTGGGATCCTCGTGTCCCGTGACGACCGTGAATGCGGTCGACGAGTACCGACGGGTGACCGCGATCCCGGCGTACGCGGGTGCCGCCAGCGCCGAGCTGATTCCCGGGACCACCTCGGTCTCGATCCCCGCCTCGTCCAGTGCGACCAGCTCCTCTCCGCCGCGAGCGAAGACGAAGGGATCGCCCCCCTTGAGACGGACCACGCACGCGTCGCCGCGGCCCCGGTCCACGAGGAGGTCGTTGATGTCGTCCTGTCGTGCGGAGTGCCCATGAGGATCCTTCCCCACGTTGATGCGCTCGCACTCCGCCGGGACCAGATCCAAGAGATGCGGGGCGGACAGGCGGTCGTAGACCACGACGTCGGCCCTCGCCAGCAACTCGGCAGCGCGGACGGTCAGAAGACCGGGGTCACCGGGACCGGCACCGACCAGATGGACCGTCACGACGATGTCCTCAGGAGCTCGGAGGCGAGTCGGGCGCCCAGCGCGTCGCCATCGACGTCTCGGCCCGTGGCGCGTCGAGGTACGTCGTCCGCGGTCGCCAGCATGGCGACCATGGTGACCGTGCCGTCCGCCAGGAGGGAGGCGTGGGCTCCGGCGGGCAGGTCGCAGTCCCCGCCCAGGACGACGAGGAACGACCGCTCCGCCGAATAGACCCGGCGAGCGTCGGCATCGTCCAACACCGCCACGGCCTCGAGGGCGGCGCTCGACGATCGGCACTCCACGGCGAGGGCACCCTGTCCCACCTGGGGCACCATCACGTCGGGCTCGAGGATGTCGTGAACGCCGACCTCGCGCTCGAGTCGGTCGAGCGCGGCCTGAGCCATGACGATGGCGTCGACGGCGCCGACCGCGGCAAGTCGGGTGTCGATGTTGCCGCGGAGTTCCCGGAACGACAGATCGGGGCGGAGGCCGGCGAGCTGTACCCGTCGACGAACCGAGCCGGTGGCGACGATCGCACCCCGGGCCAGGCCGCCCAGCGTCGAGCCGACCAGCACGTCGCGGTGATCGCCCCGAGGCGGTACGGCACCGACCACGAGACCCTCGGGGGTCAGCGCCGGGAGGTCCTTCGCAGAGTGGACCGCGATGTCGGCGCGCCCGTCGAGCACCGCAGCCTGTATCTCCTTGACGAAGACGCCTTTGCCGCCGATCTCGTGGAGGGGAACGTCGGTGCGCCGGTCCCCCTCCGTCGACACGGCGACGATCTCGACGTCCTCACCCGTTTCGTCACCGATGAGGCCGGCGACGTGTCGTGCCTGCCACAGGGCGAGAGCCGAACCCCGAGTCGCCAACCGGAGCGGGGCCACGGTTCTCAGATGTCGAACAGTTCGCGGAGAGTGGCCGCGAGCCGCTGGCCCCGGGGTGTGCCGGCCGCGCTCTTCAACTGGACCGTCGGTTGGTGGACCATCTTGGCGACCGACGAGCGGATCACGGCATCGACCGCGTCGCGCTGGGCGTCGTCCAGACCGGCCAACCGCGACCCGTGACGATCGAGCTCGGAATCGATGACGTCATCGATCCGGCGCCGCAACGCCACGACGAGCGGGGCGATCTCACGCGCCGAGGACTCGGCGAGGAAGCGGTCGACCTCGGCATCGAGGATGGCGGCGACGGCGGGCAGCTCACTGCGGCGCCGCTCTCGTCCGGCCTCCACGTGGGCCGCGAGATCGTCCATGTCGAGAAGGGTCACTCCCTCGATGGCACCGACCGCGGAATCGACGTCACGGGGCATGGCCACATCGATGATTCTCAGGGGCCGCCCACTGCGGTGAGCCGTTGCCTGCTCGATCTCGTCGGCGGTGACCAGCGTCACCGGCGACGACGTCGCGAAGAAGGCCAGGTCGGCCGCGGAGAGGGCGTCGTTCAACTCCGAGAGCGGGAGATGCCGCTCGCCGTCCGCCACGAGGTCGGCGGCGTTGTCGGGGCTCCGATTGACGATGGTGACCGACCGTGGAGCCTCGCGACGCACGAAATCGACAACGCCTCGGGCCATGGAACCCGCACCGACGATGGTGACATCCCGATCGGCGATGCCGTCGGGATGATCGGCGGCCAGGAGCACCGCAGCGTGGCTGACCGAGGTGACGTGACGTGAGATGGCGGTCTCGGTCCGCACCAGCTTCCCCACCTCGACGGCGCGTCGGAACAGCAGGTTGAGCACGGGACCGGACGCCGTGAGGCGCCGAGCGGTGTCCCAGGCCTCGCGGACCTGGCCGAGGATCTCGCTCTCGCCCACCACGACCGAGTCGGCTCCCGAGGCGATCCCGAAGAGGTGCCTCACCGCTTCCTCGTCGTAGGTGACGTCGAGATGATCGACGAAATCCACCGGTGGAAGAAACGTGAGATCGGAGATGAAGTCGCGGACGTCGCGGTACGCACCGTGGAACCGTTCGGCCGCCACGAAGATCTCGGTACGGTTGCAGGTCGAGAGAATGACCGCCTCGTTGATGTCGGGGCGGGCGGTCAGATCATCGAGGAACTTGTCCAGGCGCGGTCCGTCGATGGCCATCTTCTCCAGGAGCTCCAACGGAGCGCTGCGGTGATGAGCACCGATGGCAATGACGGACGACACGACGTCTCCTCGATCCGCGTTCCCTCCGGGCACGGGGGAACCCCTACAGCTTCTCCGAACAGCCGCGGAATGTCCAAGCCCGGCCGGCCGGTCGATGGTCACGTGGCCTCGCGGGCCTCCGCCGAATGCCGCCGTTCCTGGTAGAAGCTGAGGATCTGCAGTTCGACGGCCAGGTCGACCTTGCGGACCGAGATGCCGTCGGGAACCGAGATGACCGTCGGGGCGAAGTTGAGAATCGAGGACACTCCCGCCTCGACCATGTGGTCGGCCACCTGTTGGGCAGCGGCAGGAGGGGTGGCGATGATCCCGATGGTGATGTCGTTCTCCGCGATGACATCACCCAGCTCGTCGTTGTGACGGATCACCAGGCCCGACAACTCGGTACCGACCTTGTCGGGGTCGGTGTCCACGATGCCGGCGACGAGGAAGCCCCGCTCGGCGAAACCGGCGTAGTTGACGAGCGCCTGTCCCAGGTTTCCCGCCCCGGCGATGACGCACGGCCAGTCGTGGGTGAGGCCCAGCTCTCGACGGATCTCGAAGAGGAGGGACTCGATGTTGTACCCGACCCCGCGGGTGCCGTAACTGCCGAAGTACGACAGATCCTTGCGGACCTTGGCTGCGTTGACCCCTGCCATCTCGGCGAGTCGGTTGGACGAGATCGTCGAGATGTCCTCCGACATCACGTCCTGCAGACAGCGGAGATAGACCGGAAGGCGCGCCACGGTCGCTTCGGGAATCGTCGCTCGAGGTGATCCACCACCCATGAGGCAGCGACAGTACCGGCCTCGTTCACAGATTCACAAAGTGGCTACGCTTCCTGCCATGGATCCGGTGGCAGGACTCGGGGCCACGGCCACCCTGGTCTCGATCGCGTTCGCCATGTGCACCCTCGAGAGGTATCTGGCGCGGCGCCGTCCCCACGAACTGGCATGGACGGTGTCGTTGTGGATGTTCGCGGCCGCCTCCCTGGCGTACACGTGGGGCGCCGCGCTCGGGTGGGATTCGGCCTCGTTCCGGGCCTTCTACCTCTTCGGCGCCATCCTCAACGTCCCCTATCTGGCGCTCGGGACCGTGTATCTGCTCGCGGGCGTGCGTGTCGGCTCGATCGTCCACCGCGGCCTCGATCTGACCGCCGCGCTCGTCACGGGTGTGCTGATCTCGGCGCCACTCCTCGCCGCCGTGCCGGCCGACGGGTTGCCGTCGGGGCGAGAGATCTTCGGCATCGGGCCCAGGGTCATGGCCGCCGTCGGGTCGGGCGTCGGCGCCAGCATCCTCATCATCGGAGCGCTGTGGAGCGCGGTCCGCCTCATTCGCAACCCCCGACCGATCGAGGGGACCGCACCCGTGAGCCCCGGGCGACTGGCGCTGACCAACGTCCTGATCGCGGCGGGTTCGCTGGTGTTGGGGATCGGCGGAGCGGGTTTCACCGGTCGGGACGCCCTCGTCGCGTTCGGTGTCTTCCTGGTGGCCGGAATCACGATCCTCTTCGCCGGCTTCCTCGTCTCGACCCCGCCCGCGCGTCGCATCGACGCGCCCGCCGCGGCGCACGAACGCACCCCCTCGCACGCCTTCACCGATGAACTGAGGGCGATCGCCCAGGAAGGGTGACCCGCTGGCCGGCTCCGCAAGGCGGCCGCGGCGACGTGCCGTCAGCGCAGCGCTCGACGGAGGATCTTCCCGCCCATCCCCATCGGGACCTCGTCCACGAACCAGATCTTCTCCGGACACTTGTAGCGAGCCAGGCGGTTGCCACAGAACGAGATGATGTCGTTCTCCTCGACCGATTCGCCGGCGACGGTCACCACGTAGGCCTTCACCGCTTCTCCGGAATAGGGGTGGGGTACCCCGACGACCGCGCACGAGTCGATGGCGGGGTGGGTCATGAGGACCTCCTCCACCTCGGCGGGGTACACGTTGAAACCCGACACGATGATGAGATCCTTGACCCGATCGACGAGATAGAGGTACCCGTCGTCGTCGACGGTTGCGACGTCGCCGGTGTGCAACCACCCGTCGGCGTCCACGGCGCGAGCGGTCGCGTCAGGATCGTTCCAGTAGCCGCGGAACACGTTGGGACCCCGCACCCACAGCTCGCCGGCGTCTCCCACCAGGACGTCGTCGCCCGAATTGTCCACGATGCGCAGCTCGATGCCGGGCACCGCCACGCCCACCGAGCCCACCGGAGCATCGGAGCCGGCCGATGCGGTGACCACCGGCGCCGCCTCGGTGAGGCCGTATCCGTCCCTCACCAGGATTCCGAAGCGGGACTCGACGCTGCGAACGACCTCCTCGGGCAGACGGGCTGCACCCGACACGGCGATACGGACCGACCTCAACGCGCCGGCTCCGTCGATGGGCAGCGCTGCGAGTGCCGCCCACATGGTGGGCGGTCCCAGCACGACGGTCACGTTGTGTTTCTCGATGGCCTCCACCGCGGACATCGGGTCGAAGCGCTCCACCAGAAGCACCGCCGCGCCGACGGTCAGCGACACTCCCAGGACGACGTTGAGGCCGAAGATGTGGAACAGGGGCAGAAGACCGAATCCGATGTCCTCGGGCTCCTGTTTCGTTCCCGGCATCGAGAGGACCTGGGCGATGTTGGAGCGCAGGTTCCCGTGACTGAGCATCGCCGCCTTGGGCGACCCGGCGGTGCCGCTCGTGAAGACCATCACCGCGATGTCGTCGTCGTCGACGTCGACGATGGGCGTCGGATCGGAGTCCATCAGCTTCTCGAGCTCGAGGCCCTCGGCGAACTGGAAACCGCAGCCGATCAGGTACTCGATGTCGGGGAGATCTCCCAGATCGATCGTCGAGAACGCATCGCGTGCCGCGGGGCCGACGATGACGGCCCTGGCGCCGACGGTGGCGAGCTCGGTCGACAGCTCGGCGGGTGGGCTGATCGGGTTGAGGGGGACCGCCACCAATCCCGAGCCGATCACCGCGAGATAGCTCGCCACGAAATACCAGTTGTTGGCGCAGACGATGCCGACCCGATCACCGGGGTCGAATCCCATCGTGGCCAGCCCACCCCGCAATCGCGCCACCTGGTCGTGCAGCTCCGCGTAGGTGGTGGTCTTTCCCCTGGAGATGAGGGCCACGTCGTCCGACGTATGCCGATCCAGCACCGTGGCGAGATTCATGTGAACGCTCCTCATCGTCGAGCTCGAGGCCCTACGAGACGGTACCGCGACGAAGTCGCGGACGCACAGGCCGAAGTTCAAGACACCCCGGGAAACTGCCGATCCCTCAGCGACCACCACCTTACCGGTGGCGCCCCCGCTCCGATGTCTCCCACCGCCCACACACCTACCAGCCGCCCGACGGCGCCGCGACTCGCTCTCATCGCGTTTCTGGCGGCAGCGATCGGTCTCGCGATCATCGTCACCGACACGCGATCGGTCGGAGCGACCCCCAACGCGTCCGCCGGTTGGGGCGTGACCGAGGAGCAACAGTTCGTCGGTCTCATCAACGAGCTGCGCGCCTCGAAGGGACTGGGCACGGTGAGCATCGACATCGAACTCGTGACCCAGGCCCGGTCGTGGTCGCAGACCATGGCGGACCGCGGTTCGATCTTCCATTCGAGCGACCTGTCCGCGGGGATCTCCGCGAACTGGCGGAAGCTCGGCGAGAACGTCGGGGTCGGCGGGACGGTGACGTCACTGTTCAACGCCTTCGTCGCGAGCCCGACCCACTACGAGAACCTCGTCGATCCCTCGTTCACGCGAATCGGGATCGGGGTGGTCTGGTCGGGGGACCGGATGTTCACCGCCCACCGTTTCATGGCCATCGCCCCCCAACCCGCCGCTACCAGCCGCCCCGACCGGGTCGTCGCCGTTCCCCCGGCCACGCCGGCGGCCACGCCCGAGTCGATCCCGGCGCCACAGACCGCGACGGCGGCGGCCGCCGCGGGTTCCGCGGTCGACGAACCCGTTGCCGCCGCGCCACGCACACCGCCCCCGGCCGACCCCGCCACCGTCACGGCAGGACTCGCCGCCCTGGCCGGGATCGAGCCCACCCGATCATGAAGGGACACCGGTGACACTCCCCCGCCGCGCGGCCGCCATCGAATGCCGAGACCTCACCCGTCGATTCGGCGACCTCGAGGTCGTGTCGGAGGTGTCGTTCTCGATTCCCGACGGTTCGGTTCTCGCCCTGCTGGGCCACAACGGCGCGGGCAAGACGACGACGATCCGGCTCCTCAACGGAGTACTCACGCCCGATTCGGGCTCGGTGTCGGTGCTGGGCCTCGACCCCATCGCCCACGGTGCGACGGTGCGCTCGAGGACGTCGGTGCTCACCGAGAACGCCGGGGTCGACGATCGGCTCACGCCACGCGAGAACCTCGAGATGACAGCTGCGCTCCGAGGGCGCCGCGGGGCCGCGATCAACGCGACGATCAGTGATCTGCTCGAGCGTTTCGATCTGGGACGCGAGGCCGACCGTGAGTGCCGCGGCTTCTCCACAGGGCAACGGCGACGCGTCGCCCTGGCGAGAGCACTCCTCTCCGATCCCGAGGTGCTCTTCCTGGACGAACCGACATCGGGACTCGATCCCGACGGCGCGGCGGCGGTCCTCGCCCTGATCTCGGAGATGACCCGGGAGCGGGGTCGAACCGTCGTGTTGTGCACGCACTTCCTCGACGAGGCCGACGGGGTGGCCGACTACATGGCCGTCATGGCCCGTGGCCGCCTCCTCGGATTCGGTCGACCCGAGGAGCTCGCCGCGCGAGCGATGGCCCGAGCTGCGGGTGGACGTCGAGATCGACCCGGGGTCCCTCGACCGGGCCGTCGAGATACTGACCCCGCTGGCGGGGATCCGGGTCGACCACGCGGAGGCTGCCGGACTGCAGCTGGCGGTCGACGATCGGGAGGCGATCCCCGCGGCGCTGTCTGCGTTGGTGGGTGACGGGCTGGCCGTCTACGGCACCACGGCACGTCCGCGGACCCTGCGCGACGTGTACCACTCCATCCACGAGAACGCTGAAGGTTCACTCGATCTCGCGGAGGTCGTGTGTCCCATCGTGACCGAGCCCGCCGACACGTCCGTGGGGGTACCCACGTGAGCGCGCTGACGGCCGATCAGATGTCCACCGGAGGGTCATCGGCTCAGCGGGGTGTTCCGGAGGTCACCGAAAGAACGGTCCGGGCACCCATCGTCGCCGCCATGCTCCGGCGCGACCTCACCGCGACGCGCCGCTCCAAGGCGATCGTGGTTCCGATCATCGCGGTGCCACTGCTGTTGTTGGTCATGTTGCCGGCGGGTATCGGCCTCATGGCCCGAGGTCAGACGGGTCCGGACCTCTCGCGCCTGATCGACCGGATGCCCTCGGGAGTGACCGACACCCTCGCCACGCTGGATCCCTCCCAGCAGCTGATGGTGCTGGTGCTGGGGTATCTGGTGGCTCCGCTGTTCCTGGTCGTTCCCCTCATGGTCAGCGCGGCGCTCGCGGCCGATGCCTTCGCCGGCGAAAAGGAGCGGCGGACGCTCGAGTCGCTCCTGCACCTGCCCATCACGGTGCGGGAGATGTTCATCTCCAAGGTCCTCGTGGCCTGGATCCCCTCGATCCTCGTGTCGTGGATCGGCTTCGCCGCCTACGTGGTGACGGCCAACGTCGTCGCCTGGCCTGTGATGGAGAGGGTGTTCCTGCCGACGGTTCGATGGGGGCTGCTCATCTTCTGGCTCACGCCGGCCGTGGCAGCCCTCGGTCTCGGCGTCATGGTGAGGGTGTCCTCACGGGCGTCGACCACCCAGGAGGCCAATCAGCTGGGCGGTACCGTCATCATGCCACTCACCCTGGCCGCGGTCGGCCAGACCACCGGACTCCTCGCCGTCGACGTCATCTGGGTCATCGCCTCCGGACTGGTCACGTGGATCATGGCGCTGATGTTGATCCGCGGGGGCATGAACCGGTTCACTCGGGACCGGGTGGCGTCGCGGCTCTAGCTGACGGGCACGGACGGGAGCCTGTGCGCGGACCGTCGTCGCCCGAACGTGGGCGTCACAGGAACGAGTACAGCTGGATCGCCGCCGCGCCCACCAGGGCCACGAGCAGGCAGACGATCGCGATGGTCGTTCCCCGTCTCATCGACCAGAGTCTGCCGATCGGCGACGGGGCCCGTCCACCTCGGTGACGACGTCGGCCCGCGGCGCCGACTCACCGTCGTCCACCGGGCCGAGTGACACCTCGTCACCGACGGCGAGTCCGAGCATCTCGGCGGCCGACGCCTGATCGATCACGAGGGCGACCAGGCCGTCGGAGTCCACCAGCGCCCCGAGCCCGCCCGGGCCCAGCTCAGAGAACGACGAGACCGGGTGAGCCACCCGCTCGGCGTCTCCGAAGGTGACCGAGACGACCTCCCCGAACCCGGCGATCTCGTCGGGGTCGACGTTGAGCTGGACGTTGCCGAATCGGTCCACCCAGATGACCTCGCCCACCACCCGTCCGCCCTCGTCACGGGTGAGGGGAATGAGCCCAGGGGTCAGCGCCCCGGGTTCGATGGCGGTTCCGAGATCGGTGATCGGCACCCCCAGGCAGAGGTGGGCGGCAACCGGGGCGAAGATGTCACGGCCGTCGAAGGTCGAGGCTCCCGTGGGGAGGTGGTAGGCGGGATCGTCGAGTACGACGGCCGTCTCGGCTCCCCCGATCAGCCCGATCGCCGAGGCGAGGAGGCCGTTGTCGGGCCCGACGAAAACGGCTCGGCCCTCGGCGGCTTCGATCGCCACCGCACGCCGTGTCGAACCCACCCCGGGGTCGACGACCGCCATGATCACTCCGGGGCTGACGTACTGCACGGCGCGGGCGAGGGCCAGCGACCCACCCCGCACGTCGAAAGGGGCGATCTCGTGGGTGAGGTCGACGACGCTCACGCCCGGTGCCATCTGACGGAGCACCGAGTGGACGACACCGACGAAATGGTCGGCACGCCCGAAATCGGACAGGAACGTGATGGTGTCGTGACGCAGCTCGCTCACTTCGACAGGTCCTCGGCACGCTGAGCGGCCGCGGTGACCGCGTCGATGAAGGCGGCCCGCACGGCACGATCCTCCAGGGCGCGGAGACCCGCGGCGGTGGTACCGCCCGGGGAGGTCACCGCGGCACGCAACGCCTCGGGGCCGTCGTCGCTCCGGTCGAGCAGAGTCGCCGCACCCAGGACGGTCTGGGTGGCGAGTGCCGTGGCCAGGTCCCGGCCCAGTCCGCACAACACCCCCGCCTCGATGAGGGCCTCGACGACCAGGAACACGTACGCGGGGCCCGACCCCGAGAGGGCCGTCACCGCGTCGAGCTGCGACTCGGTCACCCGCACGACGACACCCACTCCCGTCAACAGTTCTTCTGCCCAGTCGAGGTCGGCAGCGCCGGCTGCCGAACCCGGGGCGATGGCGGTGGCGGCCTGTCCCACCAGCGCAGGGGTGTTGGGCATCGCCCTGACGACCACCGAGCCGGCGCCGACGGACTCCTCGATACTCGCCGTCGTGATTCCGGCCGCGATCGACAGCAGCCGACCGCCGCCCGCCGCAGCGGCCGCCCGTGCGCTGTCACAGACCTGCGGGGGCTTCACCGCGAGCACGGTCCCGTCGGCCGCGGTCGGGGAGGTGACGAGGGTGACCCCGTCGAGGCGATCGGCGAGGTCGGCTCGACGATCGGGGTCGACCTCCACGATCGTCACGTCGCGGGCGGCGACGCTCCCCGACGAGATGATCCCCGAGACGAGGGCCTCGCCCATGCGGCCGCCACCGATGATCTGCAGTCGGGTCATTGTCGGAGCCTACCGGTGGCTCCGACGTGCGGAACCGGAGGGCACGATGCCGGTCCGCTTCCCCGACGTCCGACCCGTGCCCTCCGGCCGCGTCGTCAGTTCACTCGAAATTGCACGAAAATGCAAGACATTCATGACATCGGCCTCTCGACGACCATCAGGAATCGAACGCCGAGGCGAAGCCCAGCCGGATCGCCGGGCGGAACGACGCCTCGGTGTAGGCGTACACCGCACCCAGCGCGCCGTCGAGTGTGGCGAACGAGACGTCGCCGTTCGCCAGGTGCCCCCGCAGGAAAACGCCGCCCTCCGCGCTCAGATCGAACGACACGCCGACCTGGAGAGCGTTGCGACGCAACAACATGGCGAACACCTCGTCACGGTTGTCGATCGGCCCGGGCATGAACGCCGATTCGACCTCCACGGTCCGCTGGCGCAGTGAGAACCACACGGCGATCTCCGATTTCTCCTCACCGGAGACGTTCACCCACCAGCGGCGCTCGAGCGGATCTCGTCGGGCATCGAGCACCAGGGGGTCCGAGTCGATCTCATGTTCCACCCAGGCGTCGATGATCCCTGCGACCCCGTCGAGCTCTGCGGCGGTGGATGGGGGAAGGTGGTCGATCACGGTCGCGTCCGACCTCAGGCGGCCGGGCAGAGAACCAGTTCGTTGGCCGCCACCACGTCCGCGTAGATGCGTCGGAGTCGAGCCGCGGTGGTCGACCAGGTGTACCGACGACCTGACGCTCCCGCCGCCGCGGCCATGGCCAGCCGCCGGTGGTGATCTCCGAGTATGGAATCGATGGCCCGAGCCCAGTCGCCGGGTTCTCTCGAATCCACCAGGAATCCCGTGGAGCCGTGCTCCACCAGGGCGGTGAGGCCGCCCACGGCCGAGGCCACGACCGGGGTTCCGCACGCGGCGGCCTCCAGCGCGACCAGTCCGAACGACTCGGACCGGCTGGGGACGACACACAGGTCGGCTGCGCGGTAGTACGTGGAGAGCAGATGGTGCGGCTGGGCGTCGACGAAACGGACCCGATCGGACAGACCCCGATCGGCGATCGACTTCTCGACTCGCTCCAGCTCCCGTTCGCCGTCGGCACCGCTGGGGCCGCCCACCACCACGAGGGTGACGTCGGGCGTGTCGAGGGCGCCCAGGGCCTCCACCGCGAGGTTGAGGCCCTTGAGCGGCTGGATCCGACCCACGAACAGCATCACGGGGCCGTCCCCCAGGCCGATGGCACGTCGGGCGCCGGCGCGATCGCCGGGCGAGAAGAAGGCGTGGTCGACGCCCGGCGGGACGATCTCGATGCGAGAACGTTCGGCGCCGTACAGGTCGACGAGTTGATCGGCCTCGATCGGAGTCGACGCGCAGATGACGTCGCTGCAGCCGATGACAGAGGCCTCGGCCTCGATTCGGTGGAGCGGCTCGACGTCGCCGGCCGCCGCCTTGACCCGGGCCAGAGTGTGGAACGTCGAGATGAGCGGAACGTTCATCTCGTGTTTGAGGCGGTGCCCGGCCACGCCGGACAGCCAGTAGTTGGCGTGGAGCACGGAGGCCCCACCACGAGTTTCGAGGTCGCCCGAGACGCCGTCCGCGAACTGATCGACGATCGACTCGAGGCGCTCCTTGGGCAGGTCGGCAGGCCCGGCATCGACGTGCACCACGTCGAGCAGGGGTTCGACGTCGACCACGTCGGGGAGTCCGTCGTCCCAGCGTCGCACGTACACCGTGGTCGGAACCCCGGCCTGGGCGAGCGAGGACGCGAACTCACGCACGTAGACGTTCATGCCTCCACTGTCGCCCTCTCCCGGCTGGGCGAGGGGCGAGGTGTGCAGGCTGAGAATGGCGACACGTTCCACGTTGGGCCTCAACACGGCGAGGGGCGCTCGGATTCCCACATGACCGAGTTGACGGTAGGCGGCCGAACCGGCGGACGGGAAACCGGCCGCTGCGCGAGATCTCAGTCGAGGGCGTTCTCGCGCCGAAAAGACTCGTAGATGTGGATGAGCGACCGCTTCTGATCCTCGGTGAGGGCGGGATCGCGGCGGATCTCCGAGATCAGGTCTCGGGTCTCGGTGGGTTCGTCGAGGATGCCGGCACGTACGTACAGCGTCTCCGACGAGATCTCCAGGGCGCGGGCGATCTGTTGAAGGATCTCCGCAGACGGCTTCCGCAACCCCCGCTCGATCTGGCTGAGGTAGGGATTGGAGACGCCGGCGAGTTCGCTCAGCTTGCGCAAGGACATCTGCCCGACGTTGCGCTGTTCGCGGATGAACTCCCCGAGTTCTCTCCACCGCTTGTCGAGTTCGTCCCGAACGCCGTCGACGCCGGGGTTCCGCTCAGCGGGATCCTGGTCAGACTCAACCACTGCGCTCCATCCTGGTTCGGCCTGTTCACTCATTTCAGCAGATCGTCCACCGACGCCATGCCATCGCGGTATCGACCGATGATCTGCTCCTGGACGTCGTCGACGATTCGATGCACGTTCATGCGGGTCAACGACACCGTGCGCTCGTAGTCCGCGAGGGACTCGGCGATCGCAATGATCTCGTCGTCGGAGAGCACGTCGAGTTCGCCCAATTGCCGAGGGGAGACGATCGCGTCGATGCTCGCCTGGATCTCCTCGGTGAAGGGGGGGAACTCGACGTCGCGCACCGGTCTCGGGTTCCCGCCGCCCCTGCTGTGTTGGGAGAGGGCGTCGGGCAACATCCCCAGCAGCTCGGGCGTGACGCCCTCGGAGTCGCCGCCGCGCGACCCGGCCTCGGCCTGGATGATGTCGAGGCGGCCCTGTGCCATCCGGCGACCGAAGGACAGTCCGGCCTCCACCGCGTTGAGGCTGTCGCGGAGGGTCCGGAGCTCGTCGATCGAACGGTCGCCCAGACGATCGAAGTCCGTCGACTCCATGATCTCGTTGAGTTCGCTGATCACGAGAAGTCGCTCCCCGGAGGTGGTGGCATGCTGCGTGGGTTCACGTTTGTTCATCGGCAGTCGCCGTCCGTTCCTGAGGGGGTCATGACACCAGAGTGGCCGAGATGGCCACCACCGGGGCGGCCAGCAACCATCCGTCGAGCCGCCGGGCTGCCGGAGCGGCCATTCGCGGCCGGGGAAGGATCCACGACCCCAGCAGCTGTCCGAGAGGACATGCGATGGCGCACAGGAGACCCACGACGAGCGTCGACCTTGCGGTGAACGGTGCCGGGGGCAGTTGGGCGAGAGCGAGAGCGGCGAAGAGGATACCGACGATGCCGCCGATGGGGCCGGCCAGCCGGCTCTCGTACCCCGCGCCCATGAGATAGTCACCGGCATCGAAGACACAGACCATCGATGTCAGGAAGATGAACGCCATGGGATCGACCTGAGCCGTGGCCACCGCAGCGGCTCCGGCGAGACCGAAGAAGAGGCCCGAACGCAGAGTGGCCGACGCCGCCTCGAGGTTGGCGGCCAGTTGTTCCCCCCGGGGCACGGCTCTGGGCAACGAGGTCTCGGGGCCCAGTGCGACCGCAGCCAGCGCCAGGAGGATGAGGACACCACCGAGCACCCGATGGCCGAACCAGGCGGCGAGCGGCGCGAGGGCGGCTCCGACCCCGGCCACCAGCTGGTTGACCGCGACCCGGTGACGACGCCATGCGGCCGCGGTCTGCAGCGCGGCCACCCCCACGACCAGCCCGAAGAGCAGCGCGATGGCGAAAGCGCCGAGCAGGTACGCCACGATGAGGGCGAGGAACCACACGACGCCCAATCGCATCCGCGGCCCGGTCAGGTCGGGCTCCGCCACATAGGTGGCGAGCCGTTGGCGAACGTCGCTCATGTCGGCGTCACCCTCCCGACACCGGCGGCAGCACCGCGACCTCGTCGCGACCCGACACCGGGGCGTCGCTCTCCGCCGGCTCGCCGTTCACCCACACCCGGCACAGAGGCAGAAGGGCCACGAAGTCGGGGCCGTAACGATCGGCAGCCGCCTCGAGAACTCCGTCGACCGTCGTCGCGTCGATGTCGTCGATCCCAACTCCGGCGGCTTCGCGTGCCTGGGCGAAGAGTCGGATGACGGCCACCGAAGGAGCGTAGCCGTGGCGTCGCCACGTACCGTGGTGCGGATGTCACGGCTCCTGCTGGTTCGTCACGGACAGTCCGAGTGGAACGCCGCCGGCCGATGGCAGGGCCAGGCGGACCCCCCGTTGACCGAGCTGGGAATGCAGCAGGCGGCCCACGCGGCCACGGCGCTGGGAACGGTGGACGGGATCTTCGCCTCGGTTCTCCAGCGGGCCCGGGACACCGCGGAGATCATCTCCTCCGCGCTGGGCGTGGGTCCGGTGGTGATCGTCGACGAGCTGATGGAGCGCCACGCGGGCGAATGGCAGGGATTCACCCGTGAGGAGATCGACCGGTCGTACCCCGGCTATCTCGCCGAGGGCCGGCGGCCACCGGGGTGGGAGACCGATGACGACCTCTCGATCCGGGCCTGGAGCGCGCTCGACGCGATCGACTCGATCCTCGACGGTGGCGAGGCCATCGTCGTGACGCACGGCGGCCTCATCTACCGGATCGAGGGCGATCTGGGCGCACGTTTCGAGCGAATCTCGAACCTCGGAGGGCGATGGGTCGAGTCAGGTCCCCGAGGCTTCGTCCTCGGGGAGCGAATCGAGTTGCTCGAGGGCGGCGAGATCACCATCCCCGACCAGATCTGAGGCCGCGGCACCGGGCCCGTCGTCGATCGTTCCCGGTAGGGTCCCCTGCGTCGCGGGGGCCGGCTCATCGACGTCGAAACGTGCGCCGGCAGCCAACGCCTCGATCGCCGAGACGCGGTCGATCGGGGCGAGATCGCTCGCCATGATCCGCTCGATGGCCTCGAGGGCGGCGGCCGCGTCGGCCAGATCCTGTTCGAGGGCCGAGAGCCGGTCCTCGTCGACGGCCGGGGTGACCAGGTCGGTGTGCTGCACGTCGCCGATCATAACGACCGAGAGGGCTCGGTATCATCGCCGCCCATGACGCTGCACCAACTGGCCGTCACGGCCACGGAGGGCAGCCGGCTCGACACGATGGTCCGGTTGTTCCTGGTGGCCGCGCTGATCATCTCGCCGTTCGCGTTCTCGACCGTGCGGCGCCTTCGTGCCGATCGGTGGGCACGTCGTTCGCCTGGGGACACCGACGAAGCTCCGCCTCCCGGCCACGACATCGACCCCGGCGACCTCGGACTCGTCATCACCCAGATCGACGATGCGCCGGACCGGTTCGACGCCGACGGAATCGACGAGCTGATCATCGCGCCGGCTGCCGGATTGACCCTCGACGGTCGGCCGGTCGACGACACCGTGGTGGCCGCGCTGGTGGCCGATGCCGCAGCCCGGTCGGGAGTGGAGGTGGTCCGTGACCCGGCCACCACTCCCCCCCGTTTCGTGGTGCGGCGTCGGACGGGGTGACGGTCGGTTCAGTTCGATCGCATCGTGGTGGGTACGGTTCCGTCCCAGTCGAGATCGAAGCGACGGAGATCCTCCACCGCGTCCTCGTGCGCACGGATCCGCTCATCGACGTCGCGGTGATGGCGGTCCCACTCCGTCGCCGACATCAGCTGAGGATCCAGCTCCGCCGCCACGGTGACGAGACGCCGCCCCGACCGCTCGATCGACTCCACTCGAGCGGCGATCACCGACAGGCCCACCGCCCGATCGCGACCGTGCACGCTGCGTGACAGCGCAAGGCTCCGGTCGGTGTCCGCGGCGAGCTCCTCGAGTTCGTCCGCCATGTCCTGCAGCGGGGTCGGCGAACGCCGACGTCGCGGCGGGGGAACGGCGAGACGAACCGACGCCACCGCGTCACGCAGTCGTCGATGAAGCCGGGCCTGCCGGCTCGGGCTCCACATCCACCGGGTGGGAGCCCAGCCCCGCCGGCGGGGCGAAACCCGGTTCGCCCTGCGCAGGGACAGGACTGCGAACCCGATGAACAGCGTGGCGGTCCCCACGGCGACAGCCATGACGATCACCACCGCAGCGAGCATGTCGGCGAGGAATCCCACGACCAGATCGTATTCCAGACGACGTCGTCGAGGATTCGCGCCCTTCCCCTTGCGGGCCCATCAAACATGTGTTCGTATGGGCGGGGGCTCGACGGAGAGGTGACGACCGGTGGGAAACACGGTACGCGACGCGCTGGCGATCGCCGTTCAGATCGGTCAACCGGTGTTGTTGTGGGGCGGGCCGGGAGAGGGCAAGTCCACCGTCATCGAGCAGGTGGCCGATCAACTCGGCCGACCGTGTGAGGTGGTGGTCGGAAGCGTGCGTGAGGCATCCGACTTCGTGGGCCTCCCGGTCCGCACGGGGGCGTCGGTCGACTTCGCCCCACCCAGCTGGGCGACCCGTTGTCTCGAGAAGCCCGACACGGTCGTGTTCCTCGACGAGCTGACCACCGCCCAACCGTCGGTCCAGGCAGCGATGTTGCGGGTGGTCCTCGAACGCGC
Source organism: uncultured Microthrixaceae bacterium (assembly GCA_963700425.1). Classification (GTDB taxonomy): domain Bacteria; phylum Actinomycetota; class Acidimicrobiia; order Acidimicrobiales; family Microtrichaceae; genus CAVOXO01. The sequence goes on from CAVOXO010000007.1 coordinate 38,193, forward strand.
CGTGGGCGATCTGCGGCTCCCGGACACGGTGTCATTCGTGGCCGCGGCGAACCCGCCTGAGGTGTCGGCGGGCGGAGATGACCTTGCCCCTCCGCTGGCCAATCGCTTCTGCCACCTCGACTGGGAGGCGGAGACCGCCGAGTGGGTGTCGGGAATGCTGCGGGGCTGGCAACCCTCACCGATTCCTGTCGTACCGGAGTGCAGGACCGGCTTCGAGGACCGTTGGCGGGCGGTCCTCGCCGGCTTCATCAGCGCCCGGCCCTCGATCCTCCGCCAGGTACCCACCGACCTGGTCGCCCAGGGCCGCGCCTGGCCGTCACCGCGCACATGGGACCGGGCCCACCGGCTCGCCGCGGCGGCCGACGCCGCCGGAGCATCGAAGGGGGCCAGGGCCGTGCTCGTCGAAGGCCTCGTCGGACCGGGAGCGGCCATCGAGTTCCTCCGCTTCGCCGAGAACGTGGACCTCCCCGACCCCGAAGAGCTGCTCGTCGATCCGTCGGGGCTGAAGGCCGACTCCCGGATCGATCTGTTGCTGGCGTCGCTGGCGTCGGTCACGACCGCGGTGGCCGCCGAGCCGACCGAAGAGCGCTGGGCCGCCGCATGGGACGTGCTGGAGTTCGCCTGTGCCGCCGGTCGAGCCGATGTCGCGGCCATCAGCGCGGTCGGCCTTCTGGAGCTGCGCGAGCGGGGATGGGCCGCCCCGCCGGCCGCCGCCGCGTTCGCCCCCATGCTGCGCTCCGCCGAGCTGGTGTGACCTCATGACCGCCGTCACCTCGACTGCGGCGCCCGGCCTGGGCCCCGGCGATACGGAGTTCTTTGCCGCGGCACGCCTTCGGGCCGCTCGGCAACAGCCGTATCTCGCCACTGCGCTGTTCAGTCTCGTGCCGATCGCCTCGCCCGGCTACGGGACCTTCGGAGTCGACCGCTGGTGGCGCGTGTATGTCGACATGGACGTGGCGCGCCGCTGGGGAGTCGTGGCGACAGCCGCCGTTCTCCTGCACGAGGCGCACCACGTCGTGCGCGATCACCACGGCCGGTGCGATCGGGTGGCCAGGCACCCCGATCGCTCCCGTCTCTGGAACCTCGCGGGTGACGCGGCCATCAACGACGATCTCGTCGCCGACGGACTTGCGCTTCCCGATCCACTGCTGCCTCGACACCTCGGGGTCGCCGCCGGAGGAGTCGAGGAGGTCTACTACCGCCACCTCCTCGACACCTACGAACGGCCCGAACGTGAATCGTGCGGATCAGGAGCGGGGGGCGAACCAGTACCGGGCGAGATCGACACCGATCCCACCGGAACAGAGGGTGTGGACGACGTCGACGCCGCCGCGATCCGGCGGGGGGTGGCCCACGAGGTGGTCGCGTCGGTCGGGACCGACCGGGCCGCCTCGCCCGGTCTGGCCCGATGGGCGCGCGATCTCCTCGCCCCTCAGGTGCCGTGGCAGAGCCTGCTTCGTTCCGCCCTGGGCCACAGCGTGCGGGCCATGACGTCGCGCAGTCATCCGGACTGGACCCGCGTCGACCGTCGCGCCGACAGCCGGCCCGACTTCCCCCGACCGGGGGCCCGACACCATCGACCCCTCGTCGCGGTCGTCGTGGACACCTCGGCATCGATGTCCCCCGCGTTGCTCGACGCGGCGGTCACCGAGATCAACGCCCTCCTGCATCGCGGAGGGCTGCGGGAGCTCGTCGTCGTCGTCTGCGACGCGACCGCCGTCCGTCCTCAGCGGGTCCGCCGACTGGGCGACCTCACCCTGCGCGGCGGCGGGGGAACCGACCTGCGGGTGGGCATCGACGTCGCTGCGACCATGCGGCCGACCCCCTCGATCATCGTCGTGCTGACCGACGGCTGGACGCCGTGGCCCCCTGCGGCGCCGGCACGGGCGTCGTTGATCGCCGTCGTGATCGGGAAGGACGCTCCGCTGCCCACGGGGACGGGCATCACCGCGGTCAGGATCGAGGATCGACGATGACGGCGGCGCTGTGCGGGCCCGACGGCATCGTCACGTCGCTCGGCGTCTCCGATCATCTCGCCGAATGCCCTGACACGCATCTGACCTTTCCTCTGTGCTCGTGGTGTCGGTGGGCGCTCTCGACCTCGGAGATCGAGTCGCTGGTCGCGCTACGACGCGACATCGGGGCCCTGAGCAACGCCCCCACCGAGGGCACGGTGGCGTGGGTCGTGGCGGCGTCCGAGGCCGAGCGGCTGTTCGTCGAGACCGATGTCGGGGCCGTGATCGTTCCGTCCGCCCGTTCCCTGGCCGTCCGGCTTCGCGACGAGGTGGCAGAACAGCTCGCCGGGCTTCGCCGTCGGATCGGTTCGATGGCGGCACCCGGCGGGCCCGTCGAGAGCCGCTGCCTGGCCGGCTCGGGGCCGATCGCCGCGGTTGCGGTGCAACACCGCCGGTACCGAGCGACCCTGGCACGACTTCCCGCCGACGTGGCGAGACGGCTCACGGCACTGTCCGCCAGGCTGTCGGCCGAGATCCAGTTCGCCGGCCTGCTCCCGATCCTCGACGACCTCCATCCGATCGACGTTCCACCACTGGCCACCCAGCCCGAGTGGGAGCGTCTGAGGCCCGCTGACCAGGCCGCAGCGCGTCGGCGACGTCGGGCCCCTGCGAACGGGCCGGCCGAGGGGTCATTGGAGGCGTTCGTCGTCGAGGCGCTGATCGACGGGGTCACCTCGGATCTCATCGAAATGGGCGCCGACCTGGGCACTGCGGCCCCGCCCGTCCGCGTCACCCGACCCGTCGGCGACGAAACGCTGTCATCACGCAGCCGGCTCACGTTGTGGCGGGTGGCGGACATCGACTGGAACCTCACCTTCGTGGACAGCGGACAGGCCAGCTGCTGGGACGCTCGGGTCGAGGGAGAGGTGATCGTGACCGACGTTCCCTGGTTCGTGGCCCTCGCCGTCGATGCCGCGGCATCGATGGGTCGCACGAGCGCCACCCATCAGGGCCGCCCGACGGGCCGACGGGGTGACGGTCCGCCCGCCATCGCATCGTCGCGAGGCCCCCGTACTGGCGTCACCCGCACTTCGCGGCTGTGATGACGGACCGGAGGTGATCCCGATGCGGTTCCGAAGAGCAGGGGCATGGTGGGTGGTGCCGGCAGGTGTGGTCACCGCTGCGGTGATGGCGCTGCCGTCGGCCGGGTGCAGCAGCGACAGCGCCGACGACGACGCCGCGTCGGCCACGTCGGCGCCGGTGATCGACGTCGGCGATGGCGATGGCGACTCCTACGCACCGGCGATCGATCCGGCCGCGTTCGTGGAGGTGATCGACAATCCCCACATGCCTCTCAGCCCGGGCTCCACCTGGATCTACGAGGGGACCGACGGCGACACCACCGAACACATCGAGGTGCAGGTCACCAAGGAACGTCGGGAGGTCATGGGGATCTCCGCGGTGGTGGTGCATGACACCGTGTCCGAGAACGGCGAGATCGTCGAGGACACCTTCGACTGGTACGCGCAGGATGTCGAGGGCAACGTCTGGTATCTCGGCGAGGACTCCCGGGAGTTCGAAGACGGCGAGCAGGTCAGCACGGCGGGATCGTGGGAGGCAGGAGTCGACGGCGCCCAACCGGGAATCGTCATGAAGGCCACGCCCGAGGTCGGCGATGCGTACCGTCAGGAATTCCTCGTCGGCGAAGCCGAGGACATGGCGGAGGTCGTGGAGCTGGGCGCGTCCGAGTCCGTGCCCGCCGGCGCATTCGATCGGCTCGTCGTGATCCGGGAATGGAACCCCCTCGAACCCGACGTGGTGGAGGAGAAGTACTACGCGCCGGGCGTCGGCGTGGTTCTCGAAGAGGTCACCGAGGGTGGCGCGGGTCGCATCGAACTCGTCGAGTACCTCCAGGGCCCCTGAGCGACGACCGCCCAACCCGACGCACCTGACGCAGCCGACCGGGACGTACTAGACCTGTTCCGCCCCTGTAGCCAAGCGGTCAAGGCAGCGGACTTTTAATCCGAAGATCGTGGGTTCGAGTCCCACCAGGGGCACCACGGGATTCCTCGACTCCCACGCCACCGACGCGGGACGATGGTCCCGTGATCGAGAGGGTGACACCCGAGGACCTGACCAACCTCACCACCGACGTCGGTTCCGCTCCGATGCAGGTCGGTGCCGTGCTCTTCCTCGGCACGGCCGGTGCCTTCGACACCGAGGCAGCGGTCGACGCCATCGCGGAGCGAATCAGGTCCGTGCCGCGACTCCGTCAACGGCTCGAGTCCGTGCCGCCAGGGTGTGGCCGCCCCATCTGGGTCGACGACGCCGATCTCGACCTCTCGCGGCACGTGACCGTTCGACCGTGCCCCGGCCGCGGGGACCGAGAGGCGGTACTCACCGCAGCCGCCCGCATCCTCGAGACCCCTCTGCCACGCGACCGGCCCCTGTGGTCGGCGACGTTCATCACCGGCCTCGCAGACGGTGCGACGGCCCTCGTCATCGTCTTCCATCACGTCATGGCCGACGGAATCGGCGGACTCGCGGTCTTGGCGAGCCTCGTGGACGGCGCCCCGGATGCCGCCGGCGCAGAGTTCCCCCGTTCACCACCCACCCCCGCGGAGCTCGTCGTCGACGCGGCCCACGAGCGGTTCTTGGCGCTCGGTCGACTCCCGGTCCGGGCCCGGCAGGTCCGCCTCACCGTCTCGGAGCTCCGGGCGGCCACCTCGCAACGCGCCGCGCCATGTTCGCTGACCCGGCCGACGGGCCCTCGGCGTCGCTATGGGATCGTCTCCACCGCACTCGATCCCGTCCACCGGTCGGCGCGGGCCAACGGGGTCACGGTCAATGTCGTCCTTCTCGCCGCCGTCGCGGCCGCGTTCGGGGACCTGTTGGCGTCGCGCGACGAGTCGATCGACGCCGTCGTCGCGTCCGTCCAGGTGTCGGGTCGCCGCGCCACCACCGCCGACGAACTCGGCAACACGGTCGACGCGATTCCGGTTCGGCTGTCCGTCGCAGGTGACCCCCGTCGCCGGTTGGAGTCGACGTCGGTCGCGATGCGCGATGCCCTGCAGACCCCCAGAGGTGCGTCCGCCGCTCTGCTAGGGCCCGCGTTCCGGCTGCTGGCCCGTCTGCGCCTGTTCAACTGGTTCATCGACCGGCAGCGGGTCGTCCACACCTTCGTCACCAACCTGCGCGGCCCCGCCGGCCGACTGCATTTCCTCGGCGCCCCGATCACCGGTGCGGTCGCCCTCTCGGTCGTCACCGGCAACGTGGCCGTGTCGTTCGCCGCGCTGTCCTACGCCGGCACCCTCACGGTCACGATCATCACCGACCCCGATGTGGTCCCCGACCTCGAGGTCCTCCGCGACGCCGTGGAACAGCGCCTCGCCGAGCTGGTCTCGCCGCATCCTCCTGAGTGATACCCGCGTCCACGCGAGTCCTTGCCGTCGTCCCACCGATCCCCATCACGATGGGGGCACGGCTCACTCCCGTCCATCCGACGGGCGGGTCGATGGGCGGCGCCGATTCGACCGCCGCCACCGTGGCGCAACACGATGGCGACCGTGTCCCGCCGCCCGCTCATCCTCCTGCCGCCGTCGGAGGGCAAGACCACGGGGGGTCGAGGAGCACCCTGGACCCCGGGTCGCATGCGCGTCACCTCTCTCGACGACGACCGTCTCGTGGTCATCGAGGCGCTGACCGGTGCCGTGACCGATCGGACCGTCGACCCCGCAGCACTGTTCGGCGTGTCGGGCGACAACCTCGAACGGGCGATCACGGCGGACACGTCACTGCTCACATCGGGTACGACGACCGCGTTCCGGCGGTACTCGGGCGTGCTCTTCGACGCTCTCGACCCGTCGTCGCTCGACACCACCGCCAAGACCCGAGCCGCGAGACAGGTGATGATCGTGAGCGGGCTGTTCGGACTCGTTGCACCGGGAGATCCCCTCCCCGACTACCGCCTCAAGATGGGGGCGTCGTTGCCGGGGATCGGACGTCTGGCCACGTGGTGGAAGCCGCGCCTCACCTCGGCACTGGCGCCGATGACCGAGGGCCGGGTGGTCTGGGATCTGCTTCCGGGCGAACACCGCGCAGCGTGGGCCGCGGGCCGAGCCGGAACCCGGGCCCGCCTCCGCGTCCGCTTCCTCGACAACCAGGGCACCGCCCGGGCGCCCCGCTATGCGACGGTGTCGCACTGGAACAAACTCCTCAAGGGGGCGCTGGTCCGCCACATCCTCGCGACGGGGACCGACGAACCCGATGGCCTCGCCGCGTTCGATCACCCCGAGGGCTACCGGTACGACCCGTCGCTGACGGCCGATGTCGATGGCGTGGTCGAGGTCTCACTCGTCCGCTGATCCGTCTGACGGAGCATCCGGTCGCAGACGGTGGCCGACACAGCTCAGCGGTCGCCGGCGATTCGACGCCAGAGCGAGCGGGGCATGACGCGCATCACCGCCATGAGCGGCCCGAGGACGGTCGGAACCCAGACCGTGTGGACGCCCTCGTCTCCCACCGCTCGGGCGATCGCCGCGCCGACGACGTCAGGTGTCGTCGAGAACGGAGCCGGATCGAGACCCTCGGTCATCGTCGAGCGGACGAAGCCCGGGCGGACCACCACCACTCGCACCCCATGGGGAGCGACGGCGTCGCCCAGCCCCTGGGCATAGGCGTCCAGCGCCGCCTTCGATGCGCCGTAGACGAAGTTCGATCGGCGCGGCCGGGCCGCCGCAACCGACGACAGGACCACCACGACCCCCCTCCCCCGGGAGATGAGGTGAGGAGCCAGCGCGGCCAGCATCGACGCCGGCCCGGCGGAGTTGGTGGCGAACATCGCCTCGACGTCGACCGGCGCCATCGACGATCCCGCGTGATGTCCGAGGACGCCGACCGCGCAGATGACCACGTCGAAAGGACCGTGATCGGTGGTCCATCGAGCGGCGCAGTCGCCGTGACCCCCCACCACGGTGGCGTCCCACGATTCACCTGTCACCACCGTGCCGGCCGAGGTGGCGTCGAGCGCTCGTCCCATGTCCGCTTCGGCGTCGGACGGTGAGCGGGCTGCGACGACGACCACGTCGAGTGGCCGGTCACGAGAGAGGGCGACGACCGCGGCGCGGGCGATGTCGCTGCCCCCACCCAGGACCAGGATCCGTGCACCCATCGCGTCCCTCTCCCCCTCGACGAGCACACACTACGGTGACGCGATGGCGATCGATCCGACCACACCGCTCAGCTACCCGAGCGTCGTCCCCTACCTGTGCGTCGACGGCGCGACCGACGCGATCGAGTTCTACACCAAGGTCTTCGGTGCCGAACAACGCATGATCCTGCACCTTCCCGACGGACGGGTGGCTCATGGCGAGCTGCAGATCGGTGATGGCGCCATCATGATCTCCGACCCGTTTCCGGAGTCCACGGCCATCCCGCCCGTCAAGGGATCCGGCGGATACCCGATGCACATCTCGCTCAGCGTCGCCGAGGCCGACGTCACCTACGCGCTCGCGCTCGAACACGGAGCGACATCGTTGAAGGAGCCCAGCGATCAGTTCTATGGGGATCGGACCGCGAGCTTCGAGGACCCGTTCGGACACCGATGGAACGTCCAGCACAACATCGAGAGGCTGAGTCCCGACGAGATCGCTCAACGCATGTCGTCGATGTCGAGCTGACCGGCCGCGACGGGGCACGCGGCGTCGGTCGATCCGATGCCCGCCCGAGCGGGCGGCGGCTCATAGGCTCGGGGCGTGACCGACACCTATCGACACGGCATCCTCGGCGATCCCCTCGACATCGATGCGCCGCCGATGCGGCGCAAGGACTACCCGGCGGTGGCGGCGGACCCGCACCTGCCCGTCACCCACACCGCGACCGGAACGTCCGGAACGGTGATCGAGTGGAGCCCCGATTGGATAGGCCTCCGCGACGGAAGCGGTCGTGACCACCGCTACCGGAACATCGCCGGATCGTTCTCGGTCGACGGTCTCCAGGTTCGACTCGGTCGGCCCAGGCGGCTGACGAGGCCGTCGGCAACGACCGCTTCGGGATCGGTGGCCACGGCGCCTGGTTCGGCCCGCATGGCCCGGGCCAGCCGTCTGATGGTCGAGGGGATCCACGATGCCGAACTCATCGAGAAGGTCTGGGGAGACGACCTCCGCGGCGGAGGGCATCGTCGTCGAATCGATGGACGGAGCCGACGACCTCGCGGCCATCGCCCGCTCATTCCGCCCCGGTCCGCGTCGCCGCCTCGGAATCCTGCTCGATCATCTCGTGGCCGATACCAAGGAAACCCGTCTCGCCGCCACCGTCGACGATCCCCACGTTCTGATCCGTGGCCACGCCTTCGTCGACGTGTGGGCCGCGGTCCACCCCCGGGTCGTCGGCCTCGACCGATGGCCCGAGATTCCGCTGGGCCGGTCCTGGAAGGAGGGCATCGTCGACGAGGTCGCTGCTCGGGGCACCCTCGACACCGGCGGCGATGTGCGCCGGTTCTGGCGGGAGCTCCTGGGCCGGGTGGAGTCGTTCAGGGATCTCGACCCGTCCCTCGTGGGGGCGGTCGAGCAGCTCATCGACTTCGTCGCCGCGATCGACTGAGGTCGTTCAGCCGCGGGACCCGAACGGATCGGCGGGCGGGTGGAGATCCCGCTCGTCGAGTGCAGCGTCGAGTTGTGCCGAGAAGGAGCCGATGTCGCCGCCACAGCTCTCCAACTCCTCGGCGGAGACCACGATCTCCAGACCGTGGTCGGTGTGCGCGACGACGCACGGTGTCGCACCCTCCGTGGCCTGCACCACCTCTGCCGACCTCTCGTTGAGATGGACGACGTCGACGTCCACCGTCTGGGCGCAACGCCATGTGTCCCAACCCGGCTTCGGGCGGACGGCCCCGTGGGTGATGTCGCAGAGAGCGCAGTGAGCCGTCCCCCGCAGCTTCCCCCAGGCATAACTCAGCTCTCCCCGGACACCGCCGTCGGCGTGGTACACGAGGGTGAGACGGTGATAGGTGCTCACCTGGGCGTCACCTGAAGTTCCCCATGACGTCGCGGGCGAGGAGTTCGACCGTCTCGGTGCTCGGGTAGTCGGCGCACCAGGCGACGATCCCACCGAGCCCGGCCTCGCGGTAGACCTCGATCTTCTCCGCCACCTGTTCAGGGGTGCCGACGAGGTTCCCATCCCTCCACGACTCGAACGGTTCGCCCCAGAAGCTTCGCGTCTCGGTGCCGATCTCGGCCTCGGTCTCGCGGATGAACACCTCGGGAGACCACGTCATCGTGATCTCGTCGGGATCGCGGTCCACCTCGGCGCAGTGCCGCCGCAGGACATCGCGCTTGTGAGTCCATTCGTGGAGCTTCCCTCCGAAGTTCGAGTGAGTGGCGTGGCGGGCGACGACCCGGAGCGTGAGCTGCTCTCCGCCTCCGCCGATCCAGATCGGTGGATGCGGATCCTGCAGGGGCTTGGGGTCACACTGCGCGCCATCGACGGCGAAGTGACGACCCTCGTAGGTGGCGTCGGGTTCGGTCCACATGAGCTTCACGATCTCGACGGTCTCGCGGAGCATCCGGATGCGGTCTGCGTTGGAGGGGAAGTCGTATCCGTAGGCCCGGTATTCCTGGTCGTACCACCCCGCTCCGATTCCCCAGTCGAGCCGACCACCCGACATCACATCGATCGACGAGGTGATCTTCGCCAGCAGGGCGGGGTTTCGGTAGCCGGCGCAGCCGACCATCTGACCGAGCCTGACCCGCTCGGTCCGTTGGGAGATGGCAGCGACGGTCGACCACGCCTCGAAGACCGTCTCATGATCGGGGACGGGAACGTTGTGGACGTGGTCGTAGACCCACACCGAGTCGTACCCCACCCGGTCGGCCAACTCGGCCACTTCGACCGCCTTGGCCCACTTGTCGCGGGGATCCGCGATGGAGGCCAGCTCCATCTTCCAGCCCTGGGGAACGAAGATTCCGAAGATCATCGCGGCACCTTAGGCGCGTTGCCGCCGGCCGGATTCGGCGCGCTCCTCGAGCGATCGATCGAGTCGGTGAGGCCACGGATCGGCCGGCTGTCGGGAGTGGGACGTGGGCTTGTTCGTCGGGGAACACAGCCACGATGTGCGCGGATGTGGCGGGGTCGTCGATCCGGATCATCGGGGAACCGTCGGGCTCATGGGCCTAAAGGCCCAGGTGCCTTTGGGTCGAAGTACCCCACGTGAGTGACATCCAGACCATCGACGCCCCCTCCATCCGTGGCACCGGTACCGGCGTATCCGCCGGTACCGAGGCACACATCGACCTGTCCGACCGTGGCGATCCGTCCGTCGGGGCCTTCCGCGGTGACGCGGAACGGACCCACAGGACCCTCGACGACGGTCGAGCCGGCGAACAGGACGACGGTGGCATCGATACGGCCGCCACCGCCCGAGCTGCGGCGGCGGCGGGTGCGCTGAAGATCCCGACCGTCGACACCGCGACGTCGTACAGCCCGACCATCGCCCCGCGGCCGGGCTCGGTCCCGGCGCCGCTGCCGACCCGGGTCAACGAGACGGCCGCCACCGGGACAGCGGAGACGGCCGATGAACCGCCTGGATCCGCCATGGCCACCTCCGACGACGTCGCGGCCCTTCCCCGACGGTCGAGCAGGCGAGAGGCGCTGGGCGCCCTCGCCGGGATGGTCGCGGCGGCCTGTGTTCCTCCCGACTCCACCGACACCGGGTCGGCCGCGGTGGGTCCGACCACCACCCCTCCCAGCACCGCTCCCGCCACGACCGTTCCGGGCGGCACGGACGGGCCGCCCGCCGATCTTCTCGCCGACAAGGTGACCTTCGGCCCGACCCCGGCCCTTCTCGCCACGATCCGGTCGATGGGCTCCCTCGCGTGGATCGATCGCCAGCTCGAACCCACCGGCCTCTACGACGCGTCCGACCGGATCGCTTCCTTCGCCACGCTGACCAACACCGACCGGCAGAACCGTCAGGTCGCCCAGGCCGACGGCGGCAACAAGCGGCTGGTCGCGGAAACAGACCACGCGTCGATCCTCCGGGCCATCTTCAGCGAGCAGCAGCTCCGGGAGATGATGTGCGATCTCTGGGTGAACCACTTCAACGTGTGGCGTCACAAGAACTGGATGGCGTTCCTCTACCCCCGCTACCGCGAGATGGTGATCCGGCCCCACGCCCTCGGTCGGTTCTCCGACCTGTTGGCCGCCACCACCCGGTCGGTGGCCATGCTGAACTACCTCGACAACATCACCTCCGATGCATCGCGACCCGGCGGCGTCAACGAGAACTACGCCCGCGAGCTGATGGAGCTCCACACCCTCGGAATCATCGACGGTGACACCGTTCACTCGGAGGCCGACGTCAGAGCGGTTGCCCGCCTGCTGTCGGGATGGGGGCTCAGCTGGGACGATGACGCGTCGCAGTACACGTTCCGCTTCCACCCCTGGGCCCATGACCGCCGCGAGGTGTCGGTGTTCGGCGGACTCTGGACCCGGCCCGCCCGGGCGTATGGGGAGGGATTCGCCGACGGCGTCGACTTCGTCGACCACCTCGCCCACCACGAGCGGACCGCCCACCACATCGCGCTGAAGCTGTGCCGTCGTTTCGTCGGAGATCGGCCTTCGTCCTCCCTGGTCGACTCCACGGCCGAGGTCTTCGGGATGCACGACACCCAGATCGCCCCGACACTTCGCCACATCCTCCTCTCCGACGACGTCGCCGCGGCGTCGAAGACCAAGGTCCGGCGTCCACTCGAGGCCCTCGTCGCGACGCTCCGCTCTCTCGAGGCGGACGTGCCCACCGATCCCCTCGCGAAGGGCTCCGTCGCGCTTCGATCGACCCTCGACCGGATGGGCCAGCCGATCCACGAGCGTCCGAGTCCCGACGGCTACCCCGACGTCGACGGCTACTGGGTGGGCAGCGACGGCCTGCTCACCCGATGGTCCTTCGCCGCGACCCTCGCCCGCAATCGGGTGGGGGGATCCTCCACACCCCTGACCGATCGGGTCGCCGTCGACCTCGCGCCTCTCATCCCCTCGCCGCTCCCCGCAACCGTCGGGGACCTGCTCGACGCCCTCGCCATCAGGCTGGCCGGAGCTCCATTGCCACCGGCGGATCGGAACTCGCTGTGTTCACGTCTCGGCGTGGCCTCCGATACCGCAGCGCCAACGCTCACCAGCACCGACGGCGCCATCGAGTTCGTCCTCGGAATCCTCTTGTCCCACCCCACCTACCACCGCCGCTGAGGACCGTCGTGACCAGCGGTCCGTTCCCCCGCTCCCACATCGACCGTCGGACGTTCCTGGCGCGCAGCGGCGCGGTCATCGGCGGCACAGCCGCCGCGACCGTGGTCGGTCCCCGCCTCGCGTTCGCATCACCCTCACATGCCGGCGACGGTGACGTCATCGTCGTCGTGTTCCTCCGCGGCGGCGCAGACGGCCTGAACCTGGTGGCGCCCCACCGAATGGAGTCGTACCGGCAGTTGAGACCGTCGATCCGGGTTCGCTCCCCCGAGGAGTTCGCCGACCCGACCGGCGTGTCGGGTCTGCCCCTCGTGGCCGGCGGATCAGTACCGGCGTTTCCGCTCTCCGATGTCTTCGCCCTCCACCCCGGAATGGATGCCCTGCATGCCGGGCCCTGGACGGCGGGGCAGCTGGCGATCGTCCATGCCGCAGGGCTCCCTGCCGCGGTCTCGGCCACGAGATCGCATTTCGACGCCATGGCAGTCTGGGAACGCGGCGGAGCCGATCCCGCAACGGACGGCGGATTCCTGAACCGATATCTGGAGTCCATCGGGGTCGACGACCGTCTGGCGGGCATGGGCCGCGGAGCGACCCTCCAGCGAAGCCTGTCGGGTCCCGCCCCCGCGTTCGGGATCGATCATCTCGACTCCTTCGGCGTCGGGGGCTTCGCCGACAACGCCCTGGCGACGAACATCATCGGCGACTGGTACCGGGCATCGACCGGAGATCCCCTGGGAAGCTCCGCATCGGACACCCTCGGGGTCCTCGATCTGGTCGGCGGCGTCGCGTGGGACTCCCCGCTTTCGAACCGGGGAATGGGGCCGTCTACGCCCACGACGAACTGGCCGAGGGACTTCAGGAGATCGGCAGGGCCATCAAGGCCGACATCGGGCTCCGGGCCGCGGCGGTGGACCTGGGCGGATGGGACACCCACTCCGACGAGGGCTCGCCCGAGAATCCCGACGCCTACATGAGGCGGAAGGCCAGCCAGTTGTCCGACGCTCTCACCGCGTTCTGGATGGACATGGGCGCCGACATGTCCGAGATCACGGTGATCGTCGCCACCGAATTCGGCCGGACCATCGGAGAGAACGGATCGGGCGGTACCGACCACGGTCGAGGATCAGCGGCACTGGTGATGGGCGGAGGGGTTCGTGGAGGAGTCCACGGCGTCTTCCCCGACGAGATGTCGGACGGACCGGAGGGCGACCTGGTGGTGCTCAACGACAGCCGGTCGATCCTGGCCGAGGTGCTGACGACGCGTGGTGGGCTGCCGGCGAACGGAGTGGCCACGGTGCTGCCGGGCTGGTCGGGCGACCTGCTCGGTGTGTGCAGGGCCTAGTGGTGGTGGCCCGGGGTCACGACGATGCCGAGGCGTTCGGTCCCCCGGCTCGACCGACCGCCGACGGCCGGGGGTGTTCCAGCTCCACCAAACAGAACCAGGCGAGCAGACCCAGAGCGGGAACCCGGGAGAACAGCCACCGGTCGGTCGCCTCGAGGCGACCGAGAACGGCCTCGAACGATGGGCGGGACCTGAAGGCGAGAGCTGCCAGCGACGTCAGATGGAAGTACGAGATCTCCACGTGGCCGAACCTCTCCTTCATGAGGTCGACGTCGACCCGTCGGAGTGGATGCTCATCGTCGGTGCGCTGAGAGGGCGTGACCCGCCGGTACAGCTCGATGGCCGGGTTGTATCCCAGCGGCTCGAGAAACAGAGCTCGACCGCCGGGCCTCAGCACCCGGGCGAACTCGGCCATCGACGTCGCCATGTCCAGATGGTGGACGATTCCCGATCCGATCACGGCGTCGAAGCTCTCGTCGTCGAAGGACAGCTCTTCCGCGTTCATCACCTCGAAGGTGGCGCCCGGTAGATCGGCGGCGCGCACGCTCGTGCCGCCTCGATCGCCACCGGCGAGATGTCGATGCCGACCACCTCGCAGCCGCGAGCCGCCAGCACGAGGGCGAGCATCGACTCTCCGACGCCGACCTCCAACACCGTCGACCCCGTGGGGATCTCCTCGACCGCAGCGGAATAGGCGTCCCCGCTCGACCCGGTCACGGCATAGAAACGATCGGCCTTGCGCGCCTCGGTGTCATCGGCGAACCGTTGGTCGTGGAACTCACGCTCGCGTTCGGCGCGGGCGCGGACCTCGTCCCTGCCGTTCTGAGCGGGGGTGTTCGTCGACCCCGAGTCTCCAGCCACGCGTCCCTCCCGGGTTCATCGGCGGACCCAGGATGACACGAGCGGGTCGATTCGACAACGGCGTCCGCTCTCGGACGTCACTCCGCTGAGTCGACGTCGGCGAGATCCCTCAACCTGTCCCAACGCGCCCGCTCCTCGGCCTCGTGATCCGCTTCCCACCCCTCCTCCATGAGTCGCGCCGTCGTCACCGCCGAGCCCCACAGTGCGCTGATGCCGCACACGGCGGCGATGACGAGCATCGGCAGCAACGCCGCGGTCTCGAAGGGATGGAGCATGTGCCGGCCCAGAGCCACGCCCGCACCGATCGCCGCGATCGCGCTGAGCGCGACCAGACGGCGGGGATTGTGCGCCCAGCCCCCGACGTGCTCGCCCACCCATTCCACGACGACCCCGATCGGGAGTAGCCACATCGCAGCGATCTCGAGTTGCGGCGCCCGCGCTCCGGCGACGATCACCGCTGCGATCACCAACGCGACGGGGTACAGGACGAGACATCGCCTGCAGACGTGCCGGCGCCCGATGACCACGCAGCGGTCGTAGGACTCGGGATGGTGATGGGACAACCACAGCGGGGTGGGCGCGGGGTCCATACCGTGACCATCGGCGTGGACGGCCGAATCTGTAGCGGTCCGATCGCCTCGCCATCAGGTGGCTCTGATCCGTCGCTCTCCGCCGCGTCGGCGACGCGTCGGCGCAGCCGAGCGATCCGTGGCACAGGCCCGTGTGCGGTCCCCCGGACTCCGGGAACGCTCAGGGTCGTGAGCGGGAGCGGGAGCGGCCGGGGTGTCGGCCCTCCGTCCACCACCGACGGTCACGATGTCGGTCGCGTGCCGTCTTCCCGGGCGGCGCGTCGCGCCGCCACCGCCGCGTTGACGCGGGCGGCCACGACCACCGCGGCGCCCCGCGGACCGACCCCTCGCCGGATGCGCACCAGCTCGCGGCCACGGTCGGCCCACTCGGCCTTGTAGGGCTCGTCGCCTCGCAGCAGATCGAACTCCGTGCAGCCCGAGGCGATGGCCTCGTTCACGATGCGGTGTCTGAGTACCGATCCGGACCCCCGGTACTCGTGATCTGTCAGGCGCCCCGCCTGATAGAACGAGGCGCGCCCGGCCACCACGAACTCGATCTCCGCCGCGATCGTGACACCCTCGGCGGTGACGAGGCGCGACAACCACACGTCCCCGGACTCCGCACCCGCGACCGCCGCTCGCCTCAACGACTCCCACGCGCCTGCCACCCCCGAGGCGCCACCCCAGCGAGTGCCGTGGAGACGTTCGAGATCGTCGAGCGCGGTCACCATCCCGCCGGCGTCCACCCGCTCGAACCGGATCCCGTCGCGGTCCAGGCGCTTCGACGTCCGCGTGATGGTCGAGCGAACCCTCCCCGGTCGTCCGGCGAGATAGTCCGAGGCGTCGTTCGGGAGTTCGACGTAGGGCGCCACCGCACGGACCGTGACCTCCCCGACACCCCGCACCCGCTCGACGAGCAGCGAGGAGGCGGCCACACCATCGAGGTCGATCACCCTCGACCCGCGGCGACCCAGCCAGTCGCACACCGCATCGGTGACCCTCCCGCGATCGGCGGGCGCGGCCACCACGTCGAGATGATCGGGCTCGAGCGCGCCGCCCCCGGCCACCTTGAGGGTCTCGACGCCGAACAACGTCGAGTGTTGGAGAGCCAGACCGCCGAGCAGCCCATCGCCCTCGCTCACCGCCACGATCACCGGGGATCCCTCGGTGGCACCGTCGACCCACCACGATCTGAGGAACGGCGAGGGGAGGTCCATCTTCTCGACGAGGGAGTCCCAGGCCCCGCCCCTGTCGCCCAGCGACGCCCACACCTCGGTCCTCATCGGCGCTCAGTGTGCCATAGAGGCGCGGAATCGCCCGAGATCCGGTCCATTCGCCCACCCGCGTTGGCTACGGTCGAGCCGTGGACGTGGGGACGATCGGCGACACCGCCGACATCGCGGGCGAACTGCATCGTTGGATCTCGGCCCACCCCGACCCGAGCCCACGCCAGCTCGCCGAGGGTGGCTGGGTCGCCCCGCACTGGCCCCGACCGTGGGGACGCGCCGCCGAGCCGGCTGATCAGATCGCCATCGGAGCCCTGCTCGACGCCGCGGGAATCGAAATCCCCGACAACCCGATCGGAATCGGGTGGGCGGGGCCCACGCTGCTGGCGGCGGGGTCGGAGGAACAGAAGTCCCGATACCTGACCCCACTGCTCGCCGGTGAGGAATTCTGGTGTCAGCTGTTCAGTGAGCCCGAAGCGGGCAGCGATCTCTCCTCACTCCGCACCCGGGCGGTCCGCGACGGCGACGAGTGGGTGATCAGCGGCCAGAAGATCTTCACGACCTGGGCGGATCGGTCGACGTTCGGCATCCTGTTGGCTCGGACCGATCCCGACGTTCCTCAACACCGGGGCATCTCCTACTTCGTCCTCCCGATGGACCTCCCCGGGATCGAGGTCCGAGAGCTCCGTGAGATGACCGGTGGTCATCATTTCAACGAGGTCTTCCTCGACGGGGTCCGCGTCCGATCGGAGCACCTGATCGGAGCGGAGGGCGACGGCTGGCGACTGGCGCGGGTGACCCTCGGCAACGAACGGGTATCGCTGTCGTCGGGCGGGGTGTGTTGGGGGATGGGCCCGACCAGCGATGACTTCTTCGACGTCGTCCGCGACCGCGGCGGTCTGGCCGACCCCCTGTTGCGACAGCGGGCGGCCGAGGTCCACATCGAGGCCACGCTGGGCTCGTTGCTCAACCAGAGGGTCCTCGCCGACGCCCTGGCGGGCACCGACCCGGGGCCGCAGGCGTCGCTGAAGAAGCTGATGGCCGACGAGTTCGGGCAGCGGATCACCGAGCTGGCAGCAGACCTCACCGGGACCGCTGCGATGCTCGATGGCGGCGACGCAGCGGGGCCGCTCGGTGCGCCTCCCGGGGAGTGGCCGTGGGCGTTCCTCTTCGCACGCGCTCTGACGGTGGGCGGCGGCACCACCCAGGTTCAACGGAACATCCTCGCCGAGCGCGAACTGGGCCTTCCACACGATCAGATCCCGACCGCGGCGCGACCCTGGAGTCGTCGCTCGGGCAAGGACGAATCGTGATCGACACTTCAGGATTCACCTGTTTCCGTTTCGACATCGTCGACGACCACATCCTCGTCGTGACCCTCGACCACCCCACCAGCGCGGTGAACGCCGTCGATTCGGTGCTCCACGACGAGTTCCGCCGGCTCTTCGGCCGCCTGCGCGACGAACGCGACCTTCGAGCCATCATCCTGCGGGCCGAGGGTGACGCCTTCTCCGCCGGTGGTGACTTCTCGTGGTTCCCGACCCTGAGATCCACCGAGGCCCTCACCGAACTCCGGGCCCACGCCCGCCGGATGATCTGGGACCTGCTCGATGTCGACGTTCCCATCATCGCCTCCGTCGGGGGAGCGGCCATGGGCCTCGGCGCGTCGATCGCCCTGCTCTGCGACGTCATCGTCTGCGCCGAGGACGCCGTGCTGGGTGACCCCCACGTCAGGGCGGGTCTCGTGGCCGGCGATGGCGGGGCGGTGATCTGGCCGATGGCGGTGGGTCCTGCGATCGCCAAGGAGCACCTGCTGACGGGGCGTCCGCTGGGGGCCGCCGAGGCGGAGCGGCGGGGTCTGGTCAATCGCGTGGTCGGCCGGGCCGACGTCGACGACACTGCACTCGGCATCGCCAGAGAGATCGCGGCGAACCCGCCTCTCGCGGTCCGCTACACGAAGGCGGCCGTCAACAAGGGGATCCGCGCCCGGATGGAGGTGGTCTTCGACTTCGCCACGGCCCTCGAGCTGGAGACCTTCCGCAGCGACGACCACGCCGAGGCGGTGTCCACGTTCGTCGAACGCCGATCGCCCACCTTCCGGGGTCGATGAGCCCCGTCGGAGAGGGACCCGCCATGACAGAGAACGATCCGGATCGACCCGACTCGGCCGAGGCGGAGGTCGCTCCGTTGGACGCGTACGAAGCCGTCATGACCACGAGGGCGATGCGGCGCTTCACCTCCGAGGACGTGTCGGAGGACGATCTGTGGTCGGTCCTCGATGCCGCCCAACAGGGTCCGTCGGGCGGCAACATCCAACCGTGGCAGTTCGTCGTCGTCCGGGACCCCGACACTCGGACCGAGCTCGCCGAGCTCTACCGCTCGAGCTACCGCCGCTACGAGGCTGCGATGTTGGCCGTCGCGCCACCGCCCCGACCCGAGGACGCCGCGTCATGGGAACGGACCCTCCAGGCGTCACGCCACCTCGCCGATCATCTGGCCGAGGTACCCGTGCTCGTGGCCGTCGTGATGGCGGACATCGAGATGGCCGTCAGCGACGCGGAGGGCGCCATGGACGTGGGCACCCCGTTCGCCTCGGTGTACCCCGCGGTGCAGAACCTGATGATCGCCGCCCGGATCCGGGGGCTCGGCTCCGCACTCACCACCGTCTACCGGGTCCGGCACGACGAAGTCCGCCACGTGCTGGGGATACCCGACGGATACCAGGTGGTCGCCCTCGTCCCTCTGGGTCACCCCCGTGGCCGCTTCGGGCGGGCGCGGCGCCGCCCGACCGAACGGGTCACCCACTGGGACCGCTGGGGTGATCGGCGGACGAGGAGCTAGTTCAGGCGACCTTGTACCAACCGCCACAGCCGACGGACTCGAAGCCCACGTCGGTCGGGGCGATCGTGACGCTCACCGGGCCGGGAGCCGTTCCGGACGCGATCACCCCGGTCCCGTCGTAGTCCCACTTCCAGTCCCGCAGCCGGATCCACAGACAGTCGCCCGAGCCCGAGCTCCTCCAGGTTCCGGCCATCATGTCGATGCCCACCCGGTGGTTCTGATCCGATTCCACCAACGCCCCGGGATGCGCCGTGTAGGCGCCGGCCTGCGGGGCGGTCCACGGTCCACACCTCTCGGACAGGAAGCGATCGTCGTCGGCGGTGATCTCGACGAACATGCGGCTGACCGCCCAGTTCTCCGCCGTGACGAAGCCGGGGTTTCCTCCCTGGTAGCGAGCCCAATGGCACTGGGGTCCCGCCGGCGCGGAATAGAGACCCGGCGGAATCTCACCGCCGCCGGATCCCACCTGCCAGATCCCGTCGCCGTAGCACCCCGTGAGCGCCACACACGCGGCCAACACCAACCCGATCGTTCCTCTTCGCAGCATCGACGACTCCCCAGCCATGGGTCGCGCTCCGCAACCCCTGTGTTCGGAAGGTACACAGACCGGGCGAGCGGCGCTACCCACCGACCCCCTGGATCAGGCGGTCGATCGCGTCGTCCAACACGGGCCACGGGGCCGCGAAGTTCAGCCGGACATGACCCGCCCCCGCCCGCCCGAAGTCCCGACCGGAACTCACCGCCAGTCGGCCGGCGCGCTCGATACGCCCGGCGGCATCCTTGCCGAGTCCGAGCCCGGTGAGGTCGAGCCAGGCGAGGAAGGTGGCCTGGGGAGGCGAGAAGCCGATGTCGGGCCGTTCGGTGGCGAGACGCCGGGCGAGGTGGTCGCGGCGAGCGGTGAGCGCGCCACGCACACCGGCCAGCCATTGGTCACCTCTGGTCCACGCCGCGATGGTGACCTCCGCCGACAGCGTCGAGATCTCTCCGCGGACCGCGGCGGGTCGACGGTCGAAGCGACTCACCAGGTCGGCTGTGGGCAGCACCACCACCGCGCATCGGAATCCGGCGACGTTGAAGGCCTTCGTCGCCGCGTTCACGGTCACGGTCCGACGGGCCGCCGCGTCGCTGACCGTGGCCATCGGCACGTGACGATTCCCGTCGTGGAGCAGCTCGGCGTGGACCTCGTCGACGATCACCAGGAGGTCGTGGCGCTCGGCGACCTCCGCGACCGCCACCAGCTCGGGGCGGGTCAACACCCGGCCCGTGGGGTTCTGCGGGTTGACGACGGCCACGAGTGAGGTCCTGGGGGTCACCGCCGCGTCGAGGGCCGCCACGTCGAACGTGGATCCGTCGTCAGGGGCGACGCACGGCACCTCGACCACCGTCCTGCCGAGGTCGGCGGGCCGGCGGAGAAACGGCGGATACACCGGTGTGGGCACCAGGATCTCGTCGCCGGGGTCCGAGAGCGCCTCCACCAGCTGGCAGACGCCGGTCATCACGTCGGTGACGACAACCGCCCCGGCGGGGTCGACCGTCCAGTCCCACAACCGGGCGGCCCGGTCGACGAACGCCGCAATCAGCTCGGCACGCAGGGAATCCCGTGGGTAGCCCAGCTCGCCGCGGGCCGCCGCCTCCGCCAGGACCTCGGTGACGAACGGCGCGGTCGGAAGGTCCATGTCGGCCACCCACGCGGGGAGGACGCCGGGTGGGTACCGCGTCCACTTGAGCGTTCGTCGTGACGTCAGATCGGCGAGCCCCGTCCCGTCGAACGGGTCGTTCACAACTCTCCCGCCGAGACGTCGTGACCGAGGATCTCGCGACCGCCGACCACGAAGGTGGCGGGACCGACCATGACGTGTTGGGTGATGACGTGGGCGTCGCGCCACGCCTGTCCGATGGCGGAGTCGCTCCGTACCGACGACCCCCCGGCGTGATCGTGGAGGCGGGTCGTCACCCGAGCCGACGTCCGGACCGCGTGGGTTGCGGCGAGCCGGAGCTCCGCTCGCTCCGCGACGGTGGGAGCCCGTCCGACCGACACGTTGTCGACAACACGGTCGACGGTGGCGTGAAGGTGCGACCGGGCCGCAGCCAGCTCGACCGACGATCTCCCGACGTCGCCCTGGACGACCTCACGATCGCCCAGCCGGCGCCTCGATCCCGTCGGGGTCTTGGCCGAGGCCAGATCGACGAACGCGTCGAGGGCTCCGGCCGCGACGCCGAGCGCGACGCCTGCAATGCCGACGGCGAGAAGGCCGAAGAGAGGAAAGCGGTAGAGCGGCGCGTCAATGCGGGGATCGGCGTCGCCGAGGTCGAACTCCATGACCCGGGCCGGCGGCACGGTCACGGCGTCGACCGACCAGTCATGCGAACCCGTTCCCTCGAGGCCGATCACGTCCCAGTTCGGTTCGATCGACACCGCAGAGCGCGGCACCCAGAACAGGCGGGGGACACCGTCGTCGCACACTGCTCCTCCCACGAACCACGAACAGTTCTCCGAGCCGCTCCCCCACTGCCAGCTCCCGCTCAGCAACCACTCGCCGCCCGAACGCGACGCGGCCCCCACCGGCGCGTAGGTTCCGCCCCACACCGCTTCAGGGTCGGCGAAGACCTCGTCGGCACCCGCGGGATGCATCCGGCCGGCCAACGACGACGTCGTGGTCGCGATCATCACGCACCACGCCGCCGAAGAGTTGACCGATGCGAGGCGTTCGAGAGTGGCGGCCACGACCGCCGGATGCACCTCGCCGCCTCCCCTGGCCGCGGGAACCAGCATCCGGAACAGGCCCGCGTGGGCGATCCGGCCCGCGAGGTCGGCAGGAAGCCGTCGGGCGGCGGCCATCTCGTCGCGGCGCTCGGCCAGCTCGACCACCAACTCGTCGTCGATGTCGAGCGGTCGAGTCATGGGTCGGCCACGATCGTGCGGTCGGCGGAGCGGCCCGAGGTCGGCATCGGGACATGTAACCACGGAGCTGTCACCCCTCGCCGCTCATCTGCCACCATGAACTCGCGATGACGACCGCATCTCCCGATCACTGGACTGCGGCGGTGCGGAGAAGGGCGACACTGCGCGATCGGGTGCGATCCCCCGACGGCACCGCCGGACTCGACCCGCTCGTCGCCGGCTGGGCGCTCGGACGGCTCGCCGCGCTCGGGGTGACCGTGCCGCTGTGGGGACCACTCGTGCTCGGACGGATGGTCGCCAACCACTCGATGGCCACCGACCGGTCCTCCGACTTCCCCGATCAGCTCGACCGAATCGCGGCCGGTGAGGATCCCCTGGGTCCGGCCAACCGAACCGCCCGGATCGACGGCGCA
This sequence comes from uncultured Microthrixaceae bacterium, assembly GCA_963700425.1. GTDB lineage: Bacteria > Actinomycetota > Acidimicrobiia > Acidimicrobiales > Microtrichaceae > CAVOXO01. The sequence goes on from CAVOXO010000007.1 coordinate 60,538, forward strand.
CAGCGCCTCGTCGTGATCTCCGATCTGCACCGCGGACCGGCGGGCCCACTCGACTGGCCACGGCGGCAGCACAGCGCGGCGGTCGTCGACGCCGTGTTGGTCCGCTACGCCGGTGAAGGGTGGACCCTGTGCGAGAACGGCGACGTGGAGGAGTTCTGGATGGTCGGGGGGACCACGGAAGGCGTCGCCTACGACGGGCTGCGCCTGGCGGGTTCGGTCGCCGACGCCCTGGGTCGACCCGACATCCTCGACCGCGTGTACCGAGACCATCTCGAGGCGATCATCGCCAACAACGACTCCACCTACGACATCATCCGCGATGGGTTCGCGGCGTCGGGTCGCTACCTGCGGGTGATCGGCAATCATGACGATCCGCTGAGCCGGCCGCGGGTGTTCGACGTCCTCCGCTCGAGACTGGGCGAGGGAATCGTCGGTGCGGACTTCATCGTCGCGGAGCGCGACGGGACCGCCGAGGTCGTGATCACCCACGGCCATCACACCGACGGCTGGAACGGACCGGGTCGCGACACGTTGGGCAAGTTCGCGACCTGGTTGGGCTCGATGCTGCGCGATATCCCCCTGGTCGCCGAGCCGGGGGGTCCTCCGTCTCCTGCCGCGACGTCAAGGTTGGTGGGGGGTGACGCACCGAATCGCCTCATTCCGGTACACCCGATCTTCGGAGCGACGCCGACCTTCGACACGATGGACGAGGAGTTGCTCCACGAGGCGCTGAGCGGCCGACGCGACGGCCCCTTCGTGATCATGGGCCACACCCACTCGCCCGTGGCGTCGCCGGTGTCGCGGCGAGGCGATTCGTGGAGTCGGTACGCCAATTCGGGCAGCGGTGTCCTCCACCACGCCATGACCGCCGTCGAAGTGGACGGAACCGGGGACGAGGTCTCGGTCACCCTCGTGATCTGGTCATCGGATGCCGACGGCCCCGACGTCGAACCCACCCGCTACGAGCTCAGTCCCGTCGGCGATCGCCTGGTGGCCCGGGTTTCGTCACTGCCGGCCGGTGTGGCCGAACCCGCCAACACCTCGATCTGACTCGTCGAGCCGGTCGACCTCGACGAACCGGACCGTCTCGACCCGCTGAACGACGAGCTGGGCCACGCGCTCCCCGCGCTCGAGCGTGACGTCGTGATCGGGATCGGTGTTCACCAGCAGGACCTTCAGCTCCCCGCGGTATCCCGAATCGATGAGTCCGGGGGTGTTGAGACAGGTGATGCCGTGTGTCAGGGCGAGCCCGCTCCGCGGCTGAACGAACCCCGCGTACCCGGGGGGAATCGCCACCGTCAGACCGGTGGGGACCAGGGCCCGGTGTCCGCCCGCCCGAAGGGTCACCGACTCCGACGCCCGGAGGTCGACGCCTGCATCACCTGGTTTGGCCACGACCGGAACCGCGACGGTCTCGTCGAGCCGCACCAGCGGTATCTCGAGTTCCGGGGAGGCAACGTCGTCATCTGAGGGGCTCACGCTGGCGGAGGATAGTGGCCCCGACGACCCGACCAACAGGGGCGCCGGGGTCGACCCGTTACAGTTCTGCCGATGTTGGCATGGATGGATCTCGAAATGACCGGCCTCGATGCGACGCGCCACGCGATCGTCGAGATCGCCACCATCGTGACCGACGATGACCTCGCCATCGTGGCCGAGGGACCCGACCTGGTGATCCACCAGAGCGAGGACGTGCTGGCGGGAATGGACGAGGTGGTCTCGGACATGCACACGTCGTCGGGCCTTCTGGAGTCGATCCGCTCGTCCACCGTCAGCCTCGAACAGGCCGGATCGGAGACCCTGGCGTTTCTCGCCGAGCACATCGACGAACCGGGCACCGTTCCGCTGTGCGGCAACTCGATCGGAATGGACCGGCGCTTTCTCACGGCCCACCTTCCCGAGATCGAGGAGTTCCTCCACTACCGGTCCGTTGACGTCTCGTCGATCAAGGAGCTCGCCCGGCGCTGGTATCCGGCGCTGATCAACAAGGCGCCCCGCAAGAAGACCTCACACCGCGCTCTCGACGACATCCGTGAGTCGATCGAGGAGCTGGCCTTCTGGCGATCACGGATATTCGTTCCCGCCGGCGACTGAATCGCTACTGTCGGCTCATCCGCCGGCGACCGTGGGCGCGGGCCGGAGGGACACGACATGATCGATCACAGAGCACGAATCGCGTCTCGCCGAAGGAGTGGGGACCGCCGTGCTGGTCCTGGGAGGCTGCGGGACCGCGGTCTTCTCGTTGGTCGAACCCGGCGTGTCCATGGAGCTGGCCGGCATCGCCACGGCCTTCGGTCTGTCTCTCCTGGTCATGGCCTACACCATCGGTCCGATCTCGGGCTGCCACATCAACCCGGCGGTCACGGTGGGGATGCTGTTGGCCAGGAAGGTGGATACCGCCCTTGCGCCGTTCTACTTCATCGGCCAGCTGGTGGGCGGCCTGCTCGGTGGCGGCCTCTTGTGGGCGACCTTCGCCATGAGCGACATCGACCGGCCGCCCGGCTTCGCGTCGAACGGGTTCGGAGACCACTCCCCGCTCGGGATGAATCTGGGATCGGTGGCGCTGGTCGAGGTGCTGATGACCGCACTTCTCGTGCTCGTCGTGCTGGGCACGACCCACCCGAAGTTCCCGGCCGCGGCGGGCGGTCTGGCGGTCGGGATCACGTTGTGGTTGATCCACCTCGTGTCGATCCCGATATCGAGGACGTCTGTGAATCCGGCCCGCAGCCTGGCGGTGGCCCCGTTCGCCCCCGAGAGTTGGCCGATGACACAGCTGTGGGCCTTCTTCGTCTTCCCTCTCATCGGCGGTGCTCTCGGCGCGGGCATACATGTGGCGCTCCGGGCCTCGGAGACCTCGGAGACCGCCTGACGGGGCCGATCCGAGCGGCGCTGTCCGACAGCGGGGGCGCGTCCCCCTACGGTGGCGGGATGTCCTCTCCGTCGCCGAGCCGCCAGGAACGCGAGCCCGCCTCCGAGGAGGTCACCGAGGTTCGTCCGGGCATCTTCCGGCTGCAACTCCCCATCACGTTGCCGGGCCTCGGCCACGTCAACTGCTACGCGCTCACCGACCGCCACGGCGTGACGCTCGTCGACCCCGGGCTCCCCGACCCCCACTCACACGCCGAACTCACCAGACGCCTGGCCCAGCTCGATGCGACCACGGAACGGGTCCACACGGTCATCATCACCCACAGCCATCCCGACCATTTCGGTGGGGTGGGACGCATCCGCCGATCCGTGGGCGCGGAGGTGGTCGCCCATCGGCACTTCGCGGCGTTGTTCGACCCCCACGATGACGATCTCGGCGAACTCCACGACATCGCGACGCGACCCGACGACGGGTTCGATCCGGTGGCGTTCGCGCACGCCCTTCTCGACGACGACGAGCCCACCGAACTGCCGATCCGCCGTTCCCCGTGGGGTTCGGTGCTGTCGTTCCCCAGCCTCGACGAGGTCCGTCACATGCGGACCTGGGACGTCGATTCCCGGCAGGGCTTCCTCACCCCGAATCCGACGGTGCGGGTGGACGACGGTGACGTCCGAGTCATCGGCGATCGGCAGTGGCGGATGATCCACACGCCCGGTCACACCGGCGACCACCTCTGCCTTTTCGACGAGGACGACGGCGTGTTGTTGTCGGGGGACCACGTGCTGCCCACCATCACGCCCCACATCTCGGGGATGACGCCCTCGGCCGATGCCCTGGCGGACTTCTTCGACGGACTGGAGCGCATCGGTTCTCTGGCCGGCGTCGAGATCGCCTTTCCCGCTCATGGCAACCCCTTCTCCGATGTCGCACGACGGACGCGCGACATCGCTCAACACCACCAGGACCGTCTCGACACGATCATCGACATCGCCGGCCAGCTCGGTGAGACCGATGTCGTGACGATCAGCCACGAGTTGTTCAAGGAGCGGTCGTGGGGATCCATGGCCGAGTCGGAGACCTACGCCCACCTCGAACACCTGCGGCTGGCGGGGCGCGCCCGGTCACGCGATGTCGACGGAATGCTGGTCTACGCCGTCGACACCTGACCTGAGGTTCGCCCGCAGTGCCGGGTCGCGGGTGCCACGGGATCCGTTCGGTAAATGGTTTGACGGCAACGGTTGTTCGTGGTGTCGTTGTGCGACCCGGGAGTCGATCGACCCCTGTACGCCGGCCCGTCGGTCGGCACGATGATTTCCCCGAGAACCGTCCCATGCTCACGACCAACCGCCATCTCAGCGCCACCACCGTCACCACGACGGATCGGTCGCGCGTGGCGTTCGCATGGAATGCCTGTGGCCTCGTTCTCACCGCCGGCTCGTACACGGTGACCGAGGGCCACAAGCCTGCGACAGGCCCGGGAGGAACTTCGTAACCCGTCACACCAGACGCAACGAACTCCGAACGGGCCGCCGGTGCAACCGGTGGCCCGTTTCGCGTCCCGCCGACGGTTCACCCTCCCCCCCACCCGGCACGTTCCCCGACCCGACACGCTCACCCCCCACCCTCACTCACTCATCCACCTCACGAGAGGACACCACAATGGCGACGGCAACGATCCCCCTGCCCCGCACCGACACCGCCTGGGAGGCACTGGCCTCGTGCGCCGCGAGCGACGTGGTGACCTCGTCGTGGTTCTTCTCCGACGAGATCACCGAGATCGCCGCCGCCCAGCGGATCTGCGCCACGTGCCCTGTCATCGAGGAGTGCCTCGAGACGGCTCTCACCCGCGGCGAGCAATGGGGGGTGTGGGGCGGCCAACTCTTCGCCTCGGGTCGCATCGTGACCCACAAGAGGCGGCGCGGCCGGCCACCGAAGGTGGCTCGACCGGAGGACCAGCTGCCCCAGATCCCCTTTCCCGAGCGGCTGGACCACCTCCGGAGCGCCTGACGCCCACATCGACGTACCGGGCGACGTCTCAGCGAGCCCGGTCCGAGTGGTGCGACCGACGGACCCTTCGGGACGCGACTCCGGTCGCGGCCCGGGGGCCGCGGTCCATGGACCTCTGACGCGATAGAAGTGCCGAATGGCCCACCGGTACGGTGGGGGACGATGACTCCCCGTCAGCCGATCGTCACCCGCCTCGGTGGGTGGCCGGCACTGATCGCGGCCACGGCCGTCGCCCTTGCCGCCTCGTTGGCGGTGCTGTTGTGGTTGAGACCCTCCGACGACGAGGTGTTGTCCGTCGATGACCTCCTCGAGGGTGGGCCCGACCCCTACGCCGTCGACACCGCGGGAAACGTCGCCGTCGGTGACGCGCTACCGGAGTTGACGCTGGAGGGACTCGGTGGGGCCGATGTGATGTCCGCCGACCTCGAGGGCCGGATCGCGGTGTTGAACTTCTGGTCATCGTCGTGTGCACCGTGCGTCCGGGAGATGCCCCTCCTCGAAGAGGCGCAGTCGGCCAACGCCGGCGAGGTTCTCTTCGTGGGGATCGACGTGGCCGAAGGCGAAGACCCGGGGCGGAAGATGATGGAGCGAACCGGGGTTACCTATCCCCAGACGCGGGACCCCTCGTCCGCCGTCCTGCGGCTGTTCGGGGGACTCAACCTGCCCCACACCGTGATCGTCGACGCCGACGGCACAGTGACGGCCACCCACAGCGGCGAGATCGACGACCTGAACGAGATGGACGCGCTACTGGACACGGCGCGATGAGCGACAGCGTGGCGTTCGCCTTCGCCGCGGGGATGGTGGCCGCCATCAACCCCTGCGGCTTCGCGCTGCTCCCGGCGTATCTGACCTACTTCCTCGGGCTCGACGCCGAGGCCGCCGTCGGCACCGACGGCGACGATCCTGACCAGCGGCCGGCCGCGACCAACCCCGCGTGGCGGGCGCTGCGGGTCTCCGCGGCGATGACGATGGGGTTCATCGCGGTGTTCGGGGTCATGGGGATCATCTGGAGCCGGGTGTCGGGCGTCATCGGCGACCGTCTCCCCTGGGTGACCCTGGTGCTCGGGATCGGGCTGGTCGTCATGGGCATCGCCATGATCCGGGGCTATTCACCGGTGGTCGGCATCCCCAAGCTCTCGCTCTCGGGGGAGGGACGCGAGACCTGGTCGGTCTTCCTCTACGGCGTCAGCTACGCGGTGGCGTCGCTGAGCTGCACGATCGGGGTGTTCGTCGCCACGGTCACGACCACGTTCGACTCCCAGGGCTTCCTCGACGGGGTGGCGACGTTCGTGGCCTACGGGCTGGGGATGGGCGCGCTGGTCGCCATTCTCACGGTGGCGGTGAGTTTCGCCCGGGTCGGCATCGTCAGCGCCATGCGTCGGCTCCTCCCCTACATCGGTCGGATCTCGGGGGTCCTGATGATCATCGCCGGGCTCTTCGTGGCCTACTACGGCTGGTGGGAGACCCAGATCCTGGCCGGCAACGACGTCGACGACGGACCCGCGGGGGCCCTTCTCGACTGGAACGGCGAGGTGAGCACGCGGATCCAGGACGCCGGCGCCGGGCGAATCGGGGCGATCATCGCCGTGCGCTGGTCCTGTCCCTGGAGCAGGGGCGCTGGTCCGCTGGAACCGCCGGGACCGGACTTCCGACCTGACCTGATCCGACCCGCGTGGTGCGACCCGTTCCGGAACCCGGGCCCCGGTCGTCTCCCCCGCACGAACCGCCCGTCCGCGCTCGTCCGGGCGACGTGCGTCGGCCCCCGTCGACCGGCAACTGGCGCCGACACGGCTCCTGCCGTGAGACTTGTCCGATGCCGACGTTCGAGTCCGTCCTGGAAGAGCTGTTTCCGGGAGCCGTGGCGTCGGCGGAGTTCCTCGAACAGGTCAGGGCCTCGGTCCAGACGCTGGGCTTCACGGCCGAGAACACGCTGCCGCTCATCTCGGTGTGCCGCGACGAACTCACGAGCCGGCTCGCCGCCGCGATCGAATCGGAGTGGGGACTCGCCTTCACGCTGGCGGGGCTGGGAGGCGTTCCGGCCCTGGGACGCACGGGTTGGAACGCCGCCCTGAGCCACATTCCCGACTCCGGGGGGCGCGGCGCGGTGCTGGTGTTCGGTTTTCCTCACATCGGGATCGAGGTCGACGGAGCGATCGGCGTGACCCTGCGACCGAACCAGAGCCACCCCACCCCGACATGTGGGGCCCTGGCCTGCCATCTTCGCGAAGGTGCGCGACGGATCGCTCCCTCGCGAGGTCGACGTCGAGGACTACGAAGCGACCGAAGCTGGCCCTTCGGCTGGTGGATCCGCTCCATCCACCCACGTCGCTGCCCCAGTTGACCATCTCGGCGCTCGATGCCCTCGAGGTCGACCTGTGGAAAGCGATCGACGAGGTCGAGCTGTGGAAGGACCACGATGTCGCCGTGTGGTGCGGTGTGCAGGTCCACGGCCGCGACGACGACTGGATCTGGCCACGCGATGCCTGGTTCACCGTGGCCGACGGCCACCGGCGCCGTTTCCCGCTGGCCGAGTCACCGACCTGAGCCGGCCGCCCGGATCTAGGGTGCCAGTCGCTCGATGATCCACTCGCCGTGAGCGGTGGTGTCGTGTTCGGCGCGACGGTAGCGGAGGCGGTCGTGGAGCCGCGAGGGTCGACCCTGCCAGAACTCGATCTGCGTAGGGCACGACCCTGATATCCACCCCAGTGTGGTGGTCGGGGCACGGGTTCGTCCCCCGGCGAACCGCCTCGTCGCCTCGGCGACCATCTCGTCGAGATCATGACGCGAGCCGATCACCATGCTCTGTGGTGACGCCCATGCCCCGATCTGGCTCTCGCGGGGCCGGGTCGCGAAGTAGGTGTCGGCAACCTCGCGAGTCGACCGGTTCCGCCCGACCGACGAGACGAACCTGACGGTGAAGGGCATGCCACATGAAGTGGGCCGAGCACTGCGGTTCGTCCGCCAGCTCCCGCGCCTTGTCGGATCGCGTGTTGGTGTAGAACACGACGCCGTTGGGGTCGAGGGCGCGCATGAGGACGCTCCGAGCCCGCGGACCGCCGTCGATTCCCACCGTGCCGATGGTCATCGCGGTCGGTTCGAGGAGACTCGGCGGCGACCGCGTCGTCGACCCAACGGCGAAGCTGCGCCAGGGGTGGGGTGCCATGTCGGCCACGTCGAGGGTGCCGGAGTCGTAGTCCAGGCGATCGCCCTCGAAGTGTGGATCGACGCCCGACATCTCAGTTGATCCGAGTGCCGTCGCGGAGATACGGCTCGAGAACGTCGGGCAGGTCGATCGAACCGTCGGGCCGTCGGAAGGTCTCGACGAGAGCCGCCCACACTCTCGGGACCGCCAGGGCGGAGCCGTTGAGGGTGTGACACACCTCGGTCCCCGTCCCCTCGGCCCTCCGGTGTCGGACATTCGCCCGACGGGCCTGATAGTCGCCGAACCACGACACCGACGACACCTCCAACCATCGATCGACACCTGGAGCGTAGACCTCGATGTCGAACGTCCGGCGGGCGGAGTTCCCGATGTCGCCGCGCGCAGAGGTCGAGGATCCGGTAGGCGAGCCCCAGATCCGCAATGAGCGATTCGGCGCGTTGGAGGATCTCGGCATGAACCGACGCCGCCTGGTCCGCTGTGGCGTAGGCCATGAGCTCGACCTTGTCGAACTCGTGGACCCGCAGCAGACCTCGGGTGTCCTTGCCGGCGGAACCGGCCTCGCGGCGGAAGCAGGATGTGTGGGCCATCAGCCGCATCGGCAGGTCTCCGGGGTCGAGGATCTCGTCCCGGGCGAGGGAGGTGAGCGGGACCTCGGCGGTCGGAATCGGCCCAGAGACCGTCGCGCTCGATACTGAAGGCATCGTCGACGAACTTCGGGAGGTGACCGGTGGAGACCATCGTGTCGGTCCGAACGAGGGTGGGCGGACGCACCTCCTCGTAGAGATCGGCGTTGCGGTCGAGCGCCAGCTGGCACAGGGCCCGCACCAGCGCGGCTCCCTCGCCGCGGTACATCACGAACATCGAGCCCGACATCTTCACGGCCCGTTCGACGTCGAGGATCCCGAGCCGTTCCCGCCGATCTCCCAGTGCGACACCCGTTGATGATCGCGGTACGAGTCGGGGTCGAAGCCCTCGGTCCGAATCACCACGTTGTCGTTCTCGTCGGCGCCGTCGGGGCAGTCGTCGGCGGGGATGTTCGGCACGTCGAGGAGCAGGTCGCGCAACTGCGCCGCCGCCTCGTCGGAGCGTGCGTCGAGGTCCTTCTCCTGAGCCCCGAGCTCCCGGGACTCCGCCTGCAGTTCGGTGGCCTCGTCCTTGCGGCCGTCACGGAACAGCGAGCCGACCTCGTCGGAGATGGAGCGCACCCGCGATCGAAGATCATCACGCTCGGCATTGAGCTGTCGGACCACCTGGTCGAGGCGAACCACCTCGTCGACGGCGTCGAGCGACTCGTGGCGCCTCGCGATGGCGGCACGGGTGGCCTCGAGATCGTGACGGAAGAGCCGAACGTCCAGCATGGAGGGAACCGTAGTGGCGCTGTGAGTGGCCACCGTCCACATTTCGTGGCTCACCCGATCCCGCCCTAGCGTGGCCGGGTGAGCCGCTCACTTCAGTCCTCGCCGGTGGCCCTCGTGGACCTCGACGGGACCGTGTGGGACTCGCGGGAGGGGATCATCGCCTCGTTGAGTGCGACGCTCGAGGAGGTGGGCGTTCCGCCACGTCCGCCGGGTGTCCTGGCCGGGGTGATCGGGCCGCCACTGGAGACCACGCTCGACACTCTCGGGGTGGACCCCGGCCGGATGCTCGATGCCGTGGCCTCCTACCGCCGGCACTACCGGGAGCTCGGCGAGCCCTCGGTGCGCCTCTACGACGGATCCCTCCGACATGCTCGATGCGTTGAGAGACACCGGCTGGCGACTCGTCACCGCGACATCGAAGGCGGTCGACCCGGTGCATCGCATCCTGGACCGCCTGGAGATCGCCGATCGATTCACCGCGGTCGCGGCCGCGCCGATGAACGGAGAGGGTGCCGACAAGGTGTCCGTCATCGCCGCGGCGATCGCCATGGTCGGCGACGGAAGCGACGGAAGCGACGGCTCGATCGTCATGGTCGGAGATCGGGGTTCCGACATCGAGGCGGCCCGCCACCACGGCCTGGTGTCCATCGCCGCCCGATGGGGGTATGCGACCGACGGCGAGCTCGAACGGTCGGTCCCCGATCTCTGGGCGACCCGGCCCCATGACGTCGTCGACCTGGGGTCGGAGCTCCGGCGTCGCTTCGCCGCCTCCGAGCCCGACCGCTAGCGTCCGCCCGTGTCTGTCGTCGAAGTCGCCGACCTGATCGTCCGCTACGGACCCACCACGGCGGTCGACGGTCTCTCCTTCACTGCCGAGGAAGGTCAGGTGACCGCCGTGCTGGGGCCCAACGGGGCCGGGAAGACGTCGACCATCGAGTGCCTCGAGGGGTACAGGAGGGCCGATTCCGGACGTGTCAGCGTGTGCGGACTCGACCCGATCCTCCAGCGACGACAGCTGACCCCCCGGGTCGGGGTCATGCTGCAGGAGGGCGGTATCAACACCTCGATCCGACCGCGTGAAGCGGTCCGGCTGTACGCCGCCTACTACGACAACCCCCGCGACCCCGACTCCCTGCTCGACTTCGTGGGGCTGTCATCGGTCGCCAAGGTTCCGTGGCGTTCGCTCTCGGGCGGAGAGAAGCAGCGCCTCAGCCTGGCCCTCGCCGTCATCGGCCGCCCTGACGTGGCGTTCCTCGACGAACCGACTGCGGGAGTCGACATCAGCGGGAAGCGGCTCATCCGCGACCTCATCGCCTCACTCCGGGACGATGGGGTGACGGTGGTTCTGACGAGCCATGACCTGGCCGAGGTCGAGGAGCTGGCCGATCGCATCGTCATCATCGATCGCGGGCGGTCGGTGGCCGATGGGACCCCTTCGGAGATCATGGGATCACACGACGAGGTGACGTTCGGTGCCGTGGCCGGACTCGACCCGGAGGCCATGTCGAGCGCGTTCGGTGCGCCCGTGTCGGAGATACGGCCCGGCGACTATCTGGTGGCCGCTCCACCCACGCCCTCTCTGGTGGCCTCGATCACGGCGTGGCTGGCCGACCGGGACATCCTTGTCGATGACCTCCAGGCGGGCCGGGCCCGCCTGGAGGACGTCTTCTTGAGGCTCACCGATCTCGACCAGCCCTCGGCGGCCACGGACTCCGCTGCGGCGGGCGGCCCGGGGGGCCCGAGTTGAGAGCCTTCCTGGCCCAGTTCCGGGCGGAGATGGTCCTGACGCTGCGCAACGGCGAGCAGCTGTTGGTGAGCCTCTTCATCCCCGTCGGCGTGCTGGTGTTCTTCTCTCAGGTCAGCGTGTTCGACTCCACCGCCGACAACCCGATCAACGAGCTCGCCCCCGCCGTCCTGGCATTGGCGGTGATGTCGACGTCAATGGTGAGTCTGGGAATCGGGACGGGATTCGAGCGCTACTACGGCGTGCTCAAACGACTGGGGGCGACTCCGCTCGGGCGGCCGCGCTGGGTGGGCGCCAAGATGGCCATGGTGGCGACAGTGGAGCTCGTTCAATGGGCTGTGCTGATCCCGCTGGCGCTCGTCCTCGGCTGGGACCCGCTGAACGGGTGGATCCCCGCCCTTGCCGGCGCCGCTCTGGGCACGGCCGCGTTCGCCGGACTCGGCCTGCTTCTCGCCGGGACCCTCCCGGGACTGGTGAATCTGGCCGTGTGCAACGGCCTGTTCCTGATTCTGTTGATCACCGGCGGGATGGTGATACCTCTTGACGAGCTACCCGACGCCATGTCCGGCGTGGCGAAGGCACTGCCCGCGGCCGCTCTCGTCGACGTACTCATCGGTTCGCTGGCGTCGGGACACGCCGTGCACGGCGGATCGTGGGCCGTACTGACGGTATGGGCCGTGGCTCTCACGGCAGCAGTGATCGCCACGTTCCGCTGGGAGTGAGCCGGGCTCTGCGGTCTCGCCGGTCACCGCACCCGCTTGCGGGCGGGTACCGGCGGTAGCTCTCGATCGGTCGCGCTGGGGAGTGCCACCCGCGGTGGGGGTCATCCCGACGTGAGGGTCCCTAGCCGCTGTGCCCGCCGCCCGTCGGGATGGCGGGCGGATCGGTCGGTGGCGGCGGCAGGTCCCGCACCGGTGGCGGATCCTCGATGACGATGTTGGAGTTCTCCTGGAAGATCACCAGGGAGGTCATGGCGGCCATGTAGACCACGAACGCCAGGACGATGCCGAAGAAGAAGACCTGGCTCAGCAGCCTCTTCTCCCACTTGAGGTGCATGAAGTAGAAGGCCACCATCAGGAACTTCACGGCCATCATGACCAGCAGCGCGGTGTTGGCCACCGCAACGGGAATCCCCCAGTCCTCCCACCAGATCGTCGACACCTCGACAGCGGTGAGGACGGCCAGGATGCCGCCGATCTGCCAGAAGAAGGTATCGGCGGTGTGGCCGTAGTCGTCGGCGTCGACGAGTTCGAGTTCGTGTTCGAAAGATCCGGTGGTCATGGGAGAGCCTGCCTCAGGGGATCAGGTAGACGATGGTGAAGATGACGATCCACACGATGTCGACGAAGTGCCAGTAGAGGCCGACGATCTCGACCGCCTCGGGGTTGTTCGGTCCGAGTCGACCGCTCAGGGAGAAGGCAATGGCGATGATGAGGATGAGGATTCCGACCGAGACGTGGACTCCGTGGAAACCGGTGAGGGTGTAGAAGGCCGAGCTCGAGACGTTGGACGTGTACCCGAGACCCTCCCTCACGAAGGCAGTGAACTCGTAGACCTGACCGGCGATGAAGATACCGCCCAGCGCAGCTGTGGTGCCCAGCCAGAGGCGGACCTTCTCCATCTCCCCACGTCGCGACGCCGTGACCGCCAGCACCATCGACATCGACGATGCCAACAGGCAGAAGGTGCTGACCGAGGTGAACCCGATGTCGAACAGCTCGGAGACCTTGGTCGGGCTCCCGGCGATGGACGCCACCTCCCCGGGGCGGTTCTTGTAGAGGAGGTAGGTGGAGATCAGGCCTCCGAACATGAGGCACTCCGACCCCAGGAACACCCACATCCCCAGCTTCTCGTTGGAGATCCCGGTTGTCGTCGGGGCCGAGGCGTGCGCCCCGTGCTCGTCGTGTTCGATCGCTACGGCACTCATTCCGAACTCTCCTTCTCCGAGTCGGTGTCGCCCTCGGCGCCCACCAACGCTGGGACCGGCTCCTCACCGTTCTCCAACGCCGCGTCACCGTCATCGGTGTCGGGGCCGTGATCGTGGTCATGATGCGACCCCGACTCCTCTGCGGGGGCCGTGCCCGGTTCGAGGACCCAGCCGATCATGGCCGCCACGAGGATCAGGCCGCCCAGGAGCGCCCACCACAAGCTGAAGATGACGCCGTACCCGATGAACGGCAGACCCGCACGCCAGAACGATCGGCCAGTACGACGGTGAGGGCAGGTGGATGCCCTCCGCGCCGGGCTTCTGGACCACGTCCTCGGTCGCAGCGATGCGGACCGGACGGTGTTCGGAATCCTGACCGTACTTGCGGTACCAGAACTCGTCGACGCTGGTGACGGTCGGGATCTCCGAGAAGTTGTACTCGGGAACCGGTGACGGGATCATCCACTCCAGCGAGCGGGCGTCCCAGGGATCCGCTCCGACATCGACGGGGTTCTTCTTGTGGTCCCGGTAGCTGACCCAGCAGTTGGCGAAGAAGATGAGGAGACCCACCGCGATGGTGAACGCACCGATGGTGGCCACCAGGTTCCACAGATCGAACCCCTGGCCCTCGGAGTAGGTGAAGTAGCGACGGCTCATTCCCTGGAGGCCGAGGATGTGCATCGGGCCGAAGGTGAGGTTGAACCCGACCAACATCACCCAGAAATGCCACTTGCCGAGCGATTCGCGGAGCGAATAGCCGAAGATCTTCGGCCACCAGAAGTAGAAGCCGGCGAAGAGCCCCAGCAGGGCGCCGCCGAACAACACGTAGTGGAAGTGGGCGACGATGTAGTAGGTGTCGGTCTGCTGGGTGTCGACGGGGGCGAACGCGTGTGACACGCCCGACAGTCCGCCGATGACGAACATCGTCACCAACCCGACGGCGAACAGCATCGGGGTGGAGAACGTCAATCGGCCCCCGTACATCGTGGCGACCCAGTTGAGGATCTTCACGCCGGTGGGCACGGCGATGAACATCGTGGCGAGCGAGAAGGCCACCACCGACATCGGGCCCAGACCGGAGGCGAACATGTGGTGGGCCCACACTCCGAATCCCATGAAGCCGATGGCGATGCCCGAGCCCACCATGAACGGATAGCCGAAGATCGGCTTGCGGCTGAACGTGGGGATCACCTCGGACACGATGCCGAAGGCCGGCAGGATCATGATGTAGACCTCGGGATGTCCGAAGATCCAGAAGAGGTGCTGCCACAACAACGGATCTCCGCCGAAGGCCGCGTCGAAGAACGTCGAGCCGTACAACCGATCGAAGGTCAACAGGAACAGGGCCACGGTGATGACCGGGAGCGAGAACAGCAGCAGGAACTGAGTGACCAGCGTCATCCACGTGAAGATCGGGAGCCGCATCCAGGTCATCCCGGGTGCCCGCATGTTGATGACCGTCACGATCAGGTTGACGGCGGAGACCAGCGAGGCGATACCGGCGATGAGGAGACCGGTGGTGTAGAAGTCGATGCCGTGGCTGGGTGAGTAGAGGATGCCGCTGTTGGGTGCGTAGTTGAACCAACCGCCGTCGGCGCCGCCACCCAGGAACCACGAGGTGTTGAAGTACAGGGACCCGAAGAGCCACAACCAGAAGCTCAGCGCGTTGAGTCGGGGGAACGCGACGTCGCGCGGCTCCGATCTGCAGCGGCAACAGGTAGTTGGCGAACGCGGCCGCCATGGGCATGACCACCAGGAACACCATGGTGACGCCGTGCATGGTGAACACCTGGTTGTAGAGATCCGCGCTGAGCAGCTTCTGACCGGGACGCGCCAGTTGGGCCCTGATCAGGAGGGCTTCGGAGCCTCCGACCAGGAAGAAGAACATCGACCCGATTCCGTACATGATGCCGATCCGCTTGTGATCGACCGTCGTCAGCCAGCTCTTCCACCCCGTCTGCGCTTCGGTCGGCCGCGCGAAGACGCCCAGCGGGCTCGCGGTCCCGGTCGGTTGACCCGACTCGAGTGCAAGCGGGGTTCGTGCTTCGGTGATCGCCATGGAACTGCTACTCCAACGTCGTCAGATAGGCCACGAGGGCGTTGATCTGCTCTTCGGATAGTCCAAGATTCGGCATGCCCCGGTTCTGCTGGGCATTCGCCGGCTTCATCGCCACGGGATCCCTGAGCCACGCTCCGAGGTTCGCGACGTTCGGCTGGCCCTCGTCGTCATAGAGAGCGAAGAGATTCCCCGCGAAACGGTCGCGGCTCATCAGATGGGTGAGGTTCGGCGCATTCGCCGAACTGAGCGGATGCGCCGCTCCCCGGTAGTCCGGGTTGGGCTGTCCGTCGGTGTCCGGATCCGGTTCGGCGTCGGGGTCGTAGCCGTTGATCTGATGGCACTGGGCACACTGCTGTTCGAACAGTTGACGACCCTCGGCCTCGAGCGACCCGGGTTCGGGTTCGGCCGGAGGCTTCAACTGATCCTCGACCCAACGATCGAAGTCGGCGGGACTGAGCGCCTTGACCTCCATCCGCATGTAGGCGTGGGACAGCCCACAGAACTCGGTGCACGTGCCCTGATAGGTGCCGGGCTCGTCGGCCTCGAGCGTCCAGTCGTTCTTGTAGCCGGGGACGGCATCCCGCTTCCCGTTGAGCTTGGGGATCCAGAAGGAGTGGATGACGTCATTGGAGGTGATCTCGAGATCGATCATGCGTCCGGCGGGTATCACCATCTGGTTGGCGGTGATGATGTCGGGGGCGCCGTCGTCGTCGATGTCGTAGCGGTACTCCCACCACCACTGCTGTCCGACCACTTCGACGGGGAGGGCGTCGTCGGGCACCTCTTCGAGATCGAGGATCGTCGTCACGTTGCCGACGGCCAGGACCGCCAGGATCACCGCCGGAACGATCGTCCAGGCGATCTCCAGCCGGGTGTGACCGTGGGTCTGCACCGGCTCCTTGACACCGTCTTCGTCGTGGGAACGACGGCGGAACCGGAAGATCATGTAGATGATCCCGCCCTCGACGAGAACGAACACGATCGCCGCGACGACGTAGACCTTGTTGCCCAGGTCGTCGATCTTCTGAGCCTGGGGTCCCTGGGGATCGAGCGTGTTCAGCGGCGCGTCACTGTCGCGCATGTAGCCACACCCGCTGAGGATCAGACCCAGCGTCGCGAGGCCCGCGATCACGAGGGGCCGTCGGGGTATCCGCTTCATCGCCTTCACCCTGCTTCTCCCGATTCGGCCGAGGGATTGATCGTCACCGCGCCGTGTTCCTCACCGTGTGTCTCGAACTCACGCTCGCCGGTGGCGGCACCATAGATCCCGAGCCCGAGCACCGCGACGAACCCGACCGCCACCGCCGCCCCCAACAGGGTGCGCCTTGCCGCGGCATCGAGGGCGTTCAACGCCAGTGCCGCACCGAAGATGATCGCGGCGAGGACCAGCGCCCAGATGATCGCCATGGTCTCGCTCGAACTCAAGAGCAGTCTCGACACGCCGAGGGCGATGAACCCCAGGACGACCACCCCGGCGACGGGGTACTCGATCGGGTGCATGATGCGGTCTCGTATCGCCCGGTTGACCGACGGGTCGCCGGTCGCCTGCTCCGACCATGACGTCACCGCCCACTCTGCTCCGCTGGCCACCATCAGGGCGGCGCCGGCGACCGTGACGGCCGCGGTCGTCGCCAGGCCGATGGCCGTGACGCCTGCACCGACCGCCATGAGCGTCGGCCACACGTTCGCACCGAGCGGCGCGACCACGGCGGGCGCGGCGTCGAGCGACATCGCTTCGGCGAGGGCTTCGGGATCGCCGTCGCGGAAGGCCGAGGTGACGATGCCGAGAACGAAGCAGACCGCGGCGAAGCCCATCAGCAACACGAAGCCGACATGTTCGCCGACACCGCCCTTGTACCCGAAGGTGAGGGGGCCCAGGACGGCGTTGACGGCACCGTCGCCGCCGAGGGTGTCCTCGAGCGCGCCGACCTTGGCGGCCTCGGTCGCGATGCCGTAGACCAAGCCCAGGAGATAGCCGACCAGGGCCAGGCCGAAGAACAGTCTCGATGCTCGGGTGATCATGGGGTTCGATCCCTCACTTCATCACGTAGACCGCGATCCAGATCACGGCATACATGGCGACCATGGCCTGCCAGAAGATGGCAAGGGCCGAGAGGCCGTCGGGGTTGGTGGACGAGTACTGGCCGCCGAGGGTCTTGAAGACCATCACCGCCAACATCGCGAGGGCGGCGACGCACATCGCCAGTTGGGCGCCGGTCACGGCGTAGAAGTAGGGGCCGGCCGGTTGCTCCATCGTGACGCCGGCGACGTTGTAGAGGAAGCTCGTCTGGTTGATGAACGCAAGACCCAGGAGAGCGGTGATGCCCAGGGCGAGATAGGCCTGGCCACGGGCATCCCTGGCGATCGCCCATGCTGCCCACTGCACGGTGACCGCGCTCATGATCAGCGTTCCCATGTTCATGTTGGCCTGGGTGAGAGGCACGCTGTTGTCGGCGAACCAGGCCGGTCCGACGAGACCCCGAGCATCGAGATACAGCCCCAGCAGCGTGAGGATCCCCATGGCGGCCGCGGCGGACGCGAACACCGTCCCGAAGATCAACAGACGGCGTCGGGGAAGCGGAGCGGCTTCGAACGTGGCGGGAATGAGCGACATCAGGCGTCTCCGTCCTCGTTGCGGTCGTAGAGCGGATAGGCGTCGGAGATGACCAGGGAGGACACGTCCGAGGGATCGGCTGAGAACTCCAAGGTCCCTCCCTCGGGGCCGTCGGTCTGCTCATCGGAGCGCGTGAGGCCCAGGATCAGATCGAACACCGCGAGGATGGCTCCGAAGGCGACCAACAGGGACCCGGCCCCCGAGACCCCGCTGAGGACCTCGACTCCCGACGCATCGGGGTCGGCCAGACCGACGACCAGTGGCCCCGTGCCCATGACCAGTCCGCCGAGCGTCGCGAGGCCTGCCGCGACGGCGGCCATCCCCATCGAACCCGCGCCGAGTGAGCGCCTCCACAGCGCGACACCGGTGATTCCGGCGACGACGGCTGCGGCGATCACGAACATCGCCACCGCCGTGGTGAGCCCCGGTCCCCCCGGATCCGAACCGAACGACCCGGTCCGGAATCCGACGAGTTGACCGTCACCGATCGTGTCGATGCCCACCAGGGCGCCGGTGAGGGTGGCCATCAGCAGGAGGAATCCCGCTCCCATCGAACCGATGAAGTCGGCGGAAGGGTTGGGCGCCCCGCGGCGAGCCATGTCGAGTGCGCCACCGAGGACTCCGATCACAGGCAGGCCCGCCGCGATCGCGAAGACGACGGCGACGACGTTCTCCGACGACATCTCACTCTGGGCCCAGGCACCGAAAGCCAGGAGCCCGGCCGCTCCGATCATGAACTGCCCGACCCCACGTGCCGTTGCCCTCGCTCCCACCGATGCCGAGACCGCGTCGAGAATGAGCCCGAGAATCGGGACCACGACGATGTACACCGAGGGTTGACGCAGGAACCATTCGATCGACGGGTACACCGTGTCGAGGAGGTCGGCCGGGGTGGGGTCCTGGATGTGACCGAGCGCGACGTCGGCCACCAACGCGGGGAGCGTGGCGACCCACACCGTGGCAGTGACCAGGAAGCCGAACGAGAAGAACGGGACCCGGGCCACGGTCAGCCCGGCGACTCGAAGGCCCAGAACGGTGACCGCCACGCACACGGCCCCGACGGACAGCGCGAGGGCCATCAGCCCGACGGCGAGATTCCCGAGCTGGGGCAGATCGCCACGGGTGCCTCCGTAGGCGCCGTCGAGGGACCAGCAGATGCCGAACATCACCGCACCGATGAGCCACGACCACCACGACAGTGCGGCGGCCCTCGGGAACGCCACCGTCGAGGCGCCCACCTGGAGGGGGACGATGTGGACGGCGAGACCCAACATCAACGGAAGGGCGCCTCCGAGGATCAACGAGAGCGGGAGATTCGCCCACAGCCGGGCGCCGATGTCGTCTCCGAGGAGGTCGCCGCCCGAGGTGATGTCGAAGTTGGCCACCGCTGCGACGACCAGGTCGATCGCCAGGAACGCCAACGAACCGATGATGAACATCCGCCCGATCGCCCGATGGTCCCCGGTGCCGAAGAACTGCGCCACGGGTGACGTGGCGGGCCCCGACGCCTGGTCGTCGCCGGCCGGCTCGACCGCGGTCTCCGGGGGTGATGTGTCGGTCAATGCCATGTGTATGCCTCAGGGCTGTTCGGCGACGCACGCTCGCCGTCCCGACACGGCGAACGCGGCGGGCCGGTGACAATGGAATCTTCGGCTCCGGACCTTACTTGGAGTCGCCAAGTCGATCGAAAACGCCAACGAATCATCGACGGCCTCACCACGTCATCCGATGAGGGCATCTGCGGCCATCGCTCCGAACAACAGGGTGACGTAGGTGATCGAGTACGTGAACAGGCGCATCGCCACGATGGCGGAACCGTCGCGCCACAAGCGGACCGCCCCGGCAATGAACCCGATGCCCAACATGGCCGCAGCCACGAGATAGAGGGCTCCGAGGCCTGCGACCGGACCGAACGCGAGGCTCAACGCCACCACCACGGCGGTATAGGCGAGGATGCGGCGCGCCACCGTCTCGGGCGAGGCGACCGAGGGGAGCATGGGCACATCGGCAGCCGAGTAGTCGTCGCGGTACTTGACCGCCAGAGCCCAGAAATGGGGGGGCGTCCAGAAGAACATCACGGCGAAGAGGAGCCAGGGAGCCCAGCCGAGGCCGTTCGTGACCGCCGACCAGCCGATGAGCACGGGTACCGCGCCGGCGGCACCGCCGATGACGATGTTCTGGGAGGACGTGCGCTTCAACCACAGCGTGTAGACGAAGACGTAGAAGAGGCAGGCGGAGACCGCCAACACGGCGGACAGCAGGTTGACGGTCGCTGCCAGCAGCACGAAGGCCGCACCCTCGAGCAACACCGCGAAGACGAGCGCGCTTCTGGGCGTGATCGCACCGGTCACCAGAGGGCGGTTCTCGGTTCGGGACATGAGAGCGTCGATGTCTCGGTCGACGTACATGTTGATGGCATTCGCGCCGCCGGCGGCGAAGGTTCCACCGATGACCGTCGCGGCGATCAGCCACCCCGAGGGAAGTCCCTTCTGCGCCACGATCATCGTGGGGACGGTCGTGACCAACAACAGCTCGATGATGCGCGGTTTGGTGAGCGCCACGAACGCCCCCGCCTTCGCGAGGCGGCCCGAGAGAGGCGAGGCCCTGACGGGGCTGAGAATCGTCGACGACACCACGTGGAAGGGTAGGTCCGGTCCCCGCAGTGAGGCCAATGCGCCGCGGGCGCTCCCGACGGAATGTACCGACCGCGGGAGTCGACGTAGCGTCTGGGACGTGGGTCGTGCCTCCGAGTTCCGAATAGGTCCCTCCCGGTACCACAAGATCACCCTGGCCGCCGTGGCCGCTCTCGCGATCATCGTCGTGACCGGAGCCGCGGTGCGCCTCACCGGTTCCGGCCTGGGATGTACGGACTGGCCGAACTGCACCGACGACCGCCTCGTCGCGCCCCTCGAGTTCCACCCCATGGTGGAGTTCGTCAATCGGCTCTTCACCGGGGTGGTATCGGTGGCGGTGGCGGCAGCGGTCCTCGGGGCCTATCGCCGGACGCCGTTCCGGGCCGATCTGGTCCGCTGGTCGTGGGGGCTCGTGGCCGGCGTGGTCGCCCAGATCGTGTGGGGGGGTCTCACCGTGTGGTCTCACCTTCACCCCGCGGTGGTGTCGGGACACTTCCTCATCTCGATGGTCCTGATGTGGAACGCCGTGACCCTGGCCCATCGGGCAGGTATCGCCGACAACGCGGTGGGCCGACCGCCACTCGGCGATCGCGAGCGCGCGCGTCGCCACCCTGACCGCCGGATGGGGCGCGGTGGCCCTGATCTCCGGCCCACTCGTCACCGGAACGGGACCACACGCCGGTGACGAGGAGGCCCGGCGCTTCGTCTGGAACATCACGACGGTCGCCCGCCTCCACAGCGCGGCCATGTGGATCTTCCTGGCGCTCGTGGTGGCGTCCGCGGTGATCGTCGCCCGAGACCGGGGACCGGGGTCGACGTTGGCGGTGGCGAGAACGACGATCGTCGCGACGGTCGCCCAGGGAGCGGTGGGATACGTCCAGTACGCGACCGGCGTCCCGGCCGCCCTCGTGGCACTCCACGTGGCCGGCGCCACCATCGTGTGGTGTCTCACCGTCTGGTTGGCGCTCTCCGCCCGGGAGGATCGTCGTCCGGCCGTCGCGGACGGCGCGAGGATCACATCGCGAATGGAGGCCACGACGTGAGCACGACGGAGACGAGTCCGATCTCGGTGATCGACCCGGGCACCGACGACGTGACCGATCTCGACCAACCGTGGGTCGTGATCGTCTGGAACGACCCCATCAACCTGATGGAGTACGTCACGTTCGTGTTCCAGAAGCTCTTCGGCTACTCCAAGGAGAAGGCGACCTCTCTGATGCTCGACGTTCACCAGAAGGGTCGCGCCGTGGTGAGTTCCGGTACCCGTTCCGAGGCCGAGCGCGACGTGTTCCGGCTGCACGAATACGGATTGTGGGCAACGATGTCCCATGACGAGTGAACGAGATCGATGAACCCGACGAGCCGTGGTTCGTGGCCACCTCCCTCGACGAGGACGACGGGTGGCACTTCGAACCACCCGACGCGGTGGCGACGACTCTTCAACGATCACTCCCCGCCGCCGACCACACCGACTCCGCATCATGGCGCGGGCTGGCCGACACCGTCTCGGCTATGGGCCGGTCACGCCTCACCGACGCGGATCTCGTCGAGCTCGTCGACGAGATCGCCGCGATCGCCGAGGAGTCGCCCGGCGACGAGGACGTCGATGCCCGGGGTCGGCTCGCGCTGCTCTTGGTCCTCATGGACGAGGCTCACCGAGCCGTGCTGAAACGCGTTCGGCGTGCACGGAACGGGGGATACCGACTCCGCTTCGGCGTGCTCGATCGGGCCCTCGTCAACCGCGCTCTCGATCGCCTCGACGAGCTGCTCGGCAGCGACGACGCCTCGCTCGCCCGCCTCTTCCCCAACCCCTATCCCGACGACCCCGAGAGGGCCGAGGGGTGGAAGGTCATGGTGACCGACGATCTCATCGACTCGCGCCGAGAGGGTCTGACGATCGTCAGGGACCTGCTGGGCCGTAAGACGGCCACCGAGTCAGAGGTGCTGCAACTCCTGCGCACCCTCAACGACACGCGACTGATGCTGGGCACCTATTTCGACGTGAGCGAGGACGAGCCGCTGAGCGTCTCGGGACGCTCCGAGGACCTGGTCCTGGCGCAGGCGTACAACTACGTCGGCTTCCTGGTCCACAGCATCATCGCCGCGATGTCCGACCCCCGCTGAGGGGGCCGGACCGTCGGCGACGCTCAGGTCACCACCACGGCGGTGACCATGCCGAACATCCCGCTGTCGCGTTCTGCGTGGGTGAGGATGTGGCAGTGCCAGACCCAGGTTCCGGGGTCGGTGGTCTGAACCAACACGGAATAGCGCTCGCCGGGACTCACCAGGAGGGTGTCGGCGGCGTAGGGCTGGTCCAGTGGAAGGCCGTCCTTGGCCACCACGATCTGGGGGAACTGGTGCATGTGCATCGGATGCACCAGCAGACCCTCGTTGTAGTAGTTGATCAACAACCAGTCTCCCTGGTTGGTGGCCACGGGTGCGGTCGCGGGGAATCCCTTGCCGTTCAGGCTGAGCCCGATCACGCCGGCGTCGTTGAGAACCATGGGGATCTCCTGGGAGACCACGAGGTCGGCCGGCACCTCGATGCCGCTGATCGTGCGGCCCCGGGGAAGGTCCACGTCGCCGATCTCGAACACGCCGAACATGCCGTTGGGCACCGAGACCTGGCTGTGGAAGTGGGCGTGGTACATGCCCACGGCCTTGTCGGTTGCCTCGAACTCGTAGACGAAGGTCTCGCCGGGCAGCACCGGGTCCTGGGTGTAGGGGGACACTCCGTCCATCTCATTGGGAGTGTGGACGCCGTGCCAGTGGATGTCGGATCCCGCAGGCGTGTTGTTCGTGAAGTTGACCCGCACGAGATCCCCCTGGTTGACCTTGATGGCCGGGCCGGGGACCTGGCCGTTGTAGGCCCAGGCGTCGACGATCACACCGGGCTCGACCTCCCAGGGGACGATCGATGCCTCGAGGTCGAACTCCTTGGCGCCGTCGGCGCCGATACGGGCCTCCAGCGGCTGGTTGCCCACGCCCTCGGTCTCGGCGGGGAACTTCATCATCGAGTCCAACATCACCTGGTCGGCCTCCGCCCACAGAGCGGGGTCGGTGCTGGAGTGGTCCATGGTGAAGGCGCCACCCGAACCGCCCCCCTCGGAGCCGCTCTCGCCAGCCGCGACCTCGGTGGACCCGCCGCCGTCCTCGGTCACGGTCAACTGCGCCACCATCCCGGCGTCCTTGTGTCCCGGAATCGAACAGTAGACCTCGTAGGACCCGACCTCGATGTCGCCCAGGGACAGCTCCTCGGAGGCGCCCGCCGCCAGATTCGCCGTCGAGTCGCCTGTCTCGGTCACGACCAGGTTGTGTTCCTGGCTTCCGTCGTTCGAGACGGCCAGCTTCACGTCACCTGCGGGCACCATGAGCTGTCCGCTGATGGAGAACTCCTTGAGCGAGATGGGCGCCGGCTGAGCCTGATCGGAGGAGCCGCCCCCACCATCGCCCCCGTTCAGCGCGGCGGCGGACACGACGATCACGCCCATTCCGACCAGGTAGGCCAACAGAAGGCCCCCCAGGGTCAACGCCCATTTGGAGGTGTTCCGCTCGTCGCCGTTCGCCATCGATGTCGCTCCGTTCTCTGATCAGGCCGCGTCACAGGACGCGCAGTCGATCCACTCTCCTCGACGCACGGGGATCGGCGCCAGGGACGTAGGTCCCGGGTCGGCCGGCCTCCGCGATCACACGATGGTGAGCGGAACCCGCCACGATATCGAGGTGCCGCCGTCGGGGCGAACCGATGCCTCACACTCGCCGCCGAGCTCGCGGGCCCGTCCGGTCAGGTTGGCGATTCCACCGGTGGAGCTCGCGGTCGGGTCGATTCCGATGCCGTCGTCGAGCACCTCGACAACGAGGGCGGACTCCACCAGCCGAACCGTCACCGACACCTCGTGGGCATCGGCGTGGCGGGCGACATTCGTCAGGGCCTCGCCGATCACCGTCACGACCTGATCCGCCACCCGGTCGGGCACGACCGCGTCGATGCGGGTGTCGAGATCGACGACGGGTGCCGCCACGAGGGCAGGGGTGATGTCCGACACGACCTCGAGCAGGCGACCGCTCAACGACCTGGTGGGTGGCGCCCGGAAGCCGGTGATGGCGTTGCGAACCGCGGTGATGACCCGATCGAGCGCCTCGACCGTGGACTCGGCGCGATCACGGGCCACCCCCTCCGGTATCGCCCCCATGACCGCCTCGAGAGAGACCCCGGCGGCGAAGAGCTCCGCAATCACGACGTCGTGAAGGTCCCGCGCCGTGCGCTCGCGCGCTTCCACCAGCATCCGGTCGCGGGTGGCCACAGCCAGCCGCCGCTCGGCGTGCGCTCGTTCGGTGTCGTCGCGGACCGACGCGATCACCATCGGGCCAGCATCGGTGTCGATGGGTGAGAGAGCGATGAGCACCGGCATCGCCGATCCGTCGACGCCCACCAGCTCGAGCCGGCCGCCGGCCCTCATCGATCGGGCGTGAGGTTCGTCGTTGTAGCCCGCCATCAGCTCGGCGTGCTTCGCCCGTCGGCCCGCGGGCACCAGCGTCTGGACGTCCTGTCCCACGAGATCGCCGGCGGCGCAGCCGACGAACGAGCAGAACATCGAATTGACCGCGACGATGCTGCCGTCGGGACCGATGAGAACCAGACCGTCCGCGAGCGCTTCCCATATCGGGGTGGCGACCAGAACGTCGACCGACACCGCCATCTAGGGGTACCGCTCGCGCTCGTCGATCCGCGCGGCCAACGCCGCAACCTCGGTGCGACGTTGGACCCCGAGCTTCATGAACAGGTTGGTCACGTAGTTCTTGACCGTCTTCTCGGCCAGCCCGAGTTGCACTGCGATGTCGCGGTTGGACGCACCGATTCCGATCAGGTCGAACAGTTCACGTTCTCGACCCGAGAGCCCCGACACCCGGTCCAGGCCCATCGCCGCCCGTCGCTTGCGGGCCGCCTTGACGTCGGCCAGATCGACCAGCCGCGCGCCCGATGCCGCGCCCCTGACCGCTCGGAGCAGATCCTGGCCGCGGATCTGCTTGAGAAGGAAGGCGGACACCCCGGCCTCGTGGGCGTCGATGAGCACCCCGTCGTCGGGATAGGCGGTCAGGACCACGCTCGGGATCGGTGGGCGACGGCGCGACAGCTCCCGGCACAGGTCGATGCCCGACCCGTCCGCCAGGGCGACGTCGACGACCGCGACATCGATGGGTGTGCCCGACTCGACGAACTCTCGTGCGGACACCAACGATTCGACGTCGCCGACGACCTCGACATCGTCGTGTGACGCGAACAATTCGACGAGCCCGCGCCGGACGACCTCATGATCGTCGACGAGTAGGCAGCGGATCGTCACCTTCGTAGTCTGGCGCCGCCACGGGGCCGACGCCGAATCGGTGCGGGGCACCCGTCTGGCCGCTGGTAACGTTGCCCGGCCGTTGACGGCCGGGCCCCCATCGTCCAGTGGCCTAGGACATCGCCCTTTCAAGGCGGCAACACGGGTTCGAATCCCGTTGGGGGTGCCATGACGGTGCTCGGTAGGGCGCCACGACCTCCGACGACCGACGGGTCCGAACGATTCCGGTGACGAGCCTCCGGTGGTGAGAACATGACCAGCCGGGAGTCCACCCGGGACCGCTCGGCCGACTGGAACGACGGCGGGCGCGCTGCCTGTCAGCGCTGATGTGGGACGCGGGCGCCTGCGTGATCATCAATGCCTGCTTCCGGATCCTGGACCTGGTGCTCACGGGCGGGCAGAACCGGGCGTGGTGGATCACTCTCTTCTGGGGACCGGCGCTGGCGTTTCACCGGCCGGCGTATCTCGTCGACGGCCACCGCGACAGGAGCCGACACGCTCGCGAGGTCTCAGGGGCAGGGATCGAGGACCTGTTCGACCCCCGGCGGCAACGACACGGGGAACGATGTCGTCGTGCGGTCCGATGCTCCGCAGTCACCCCCGGTCGTCGACTCGGCCAAGGCGATCCACATCACCGCCATGATCGCCACGACGATCAGGAGGGAGATCAACCTGAACACGGTGCGCCTTCGGGGGTCATACCGAGGTCAGTCGTTCGACGTGGTCGAGCCATTCCTGCACCTCGTCCACGGCGCGAGCGGGGGCCGACCCGTGATCACCGCCGAATCGATACCGAAGCTCGTCGAGCCGGGCGCCCGCGTGGGAGGCCTCGGGAATCCCGGTGTGGGCCGCCACGTTCGCCCCGAAAGCGGTCACCGACTCCGCCGGAGCGGGCTCGAGTCCGACTGTTCGCCCGATGGCGAAGAGGCGTTGCTCTCCTGTGACCAGCGGCACCGGTGCCGGTGACCACGGTGTCCGCAGGCGCACCCGGCCCCGCCTCGGGGCCGACCGTCGACTCCACAGCCGGAGGACGAGACGCAACCCGAACCATCCGGCGAGAGCCGTGAGCGCCGCCAGAGCCGCCACCTCCAGCACCGTCACCGCTCTCGGTGCGGCCGGCTCGGCGACGCTGACCGACGCCGTGGGGTCCACCGGCACCCAACCGATGCCGTTGATCCAGACCTCCGCCCATGCGTGGGCGTCGCGTTCGCGGGCCAACCAGCGGTCTCCGGCGACGGTCTGGCCCACCGGCACGTACCCGACCGCGAGCCGGGCGGGCACTCCCTGGAGTCGAAGGAGGACCACCAGCGACGAGGCGATCTGCTCGCACCACCCCAGCCGGCTCTCGAAGAGGAAATCCTCGACGACGTTCGAACCGCGCGGTGACGTCGGGGAGTCGAGCGAGTAGTCCGTGTTGGCCGACAGCCAGGAGTCGATCTCGCCGACCAGGTCCCACGGGCGGGTCGAGTCGCTCTCGAAACTCTGCGCCAGCTCGGCGGTCCGTCGCTCCACGGGACCGGGGTCGAGGTACCGCTCCGCGATCTCCGGCGGGATGTCACGGTTGCGGGCCGCAGCGAGGTCGTCGATGGTCACGTCGGGAACGGCGGAGATCACGGTGTACCTCGTTCCCGGGCCCACGGCGGACAGCGACGCCAGATCCGTGCCGCCGATGAGCCCCACCGGACCGTCCACGTCGATCCTCCGCACGGTCGCCGCAGCCGGCAGCGCCCGCGCGTCCGCGAGGAGTTCGATGTCCTGGCGAACCTCCACCGCCGATGTCTGGGGTAGCTCTCCTGGTGGCGTCACCACGTCGAGCCCCGAAGGAGCAGCAACGAGGTCGAGGCGGGACCGGCTCCACTCCCACCCGTTCCACCGATCGAAGACGTTCGTGCGCCAGAAGGTGGCTCGGTCGGTGGCAACGGTGAACAGGGCTCGATCGCTCAAGCGCGGTCGGCGGGTCATGTCCATGGTGAGCGACGACCGGAGGGGGTCGTTCGGACCGGCGTCGCCCTCGCCGTCGGCGGCCGCTCCCAGTGGGGTCGGCGACGGGCTGGCGGCGAGCCTCGTGGCCCCTATCGTGCCGGCCGCGAACAGACACAGTGCGAGCGGCACGGCCGCCACGACCGTCGCCCTGGTCAACCCGTGATTCCGATCGATGTGGGGAAAGGCCAACACCGTGACCGTGGCCGCGAGCCACACCAACATGGAACCGGCCGCCCCGACGCCCGAGAAGTCGCCGTGAACCCCCACGACGTAGGCGCCCAACACGACGATGAGCTTGGACCCGATCGAGCTTCCGACGGACGGAAGCGCCCAGACCGCCAGGGCAGCCGCAAGGAACGCCAACGCCACCACCGCGGCGCCCGGAACGGCGGAGGTCTTCACCGACAGCAGCGCGAACGACAACGAGATGCCGGTGACGAACGCCAGAATGCTCCGGGCGATCGGGTTCGCCCTCACCGGTGGGCCCCTGAGACGGACCGACCCACGCTGGCGGCGTCGATGACGAGGGTGGGCACGGCCCCGGCGGGAACCGACGTCGGGCCGGAGACCACCTCCGCGAGGAACTGCGCCGCCCGATGCTCGTCGACGTCCTCGAGGCCGGCAGGGCCGTCGGGTCGGCAGCCGTGGAGGTCCACGCGCGCCCCGCGAACGCATCAGCTCGGTGACCGTGCCGAGAGCGCGGCCGGCGATCGCGTCGTCGACCGGCGGTTCGCCGGTGAGTTCGACGACGACCGCCACCACCAGGTCGGCCGGACGTTCGAGCTCGCGCACATGGACCGCTCCTCGTCGCGCGCGTGGCGGGCCAGTGGGCGTGACGGATGAGATCTCCGTCGACCATGGGTCGCACCCCGCGGGTCAGATCGCCCTGGCGAGCCGGCGTCAGCGCGTGCCGGCCCGGGGCGTGGCCGAGAACCGAATCGAGAGGCACGGACTCCAGCGCGACGGGGCACACCCACATGGGCGATGCCAGCGGAACGAATCCCTTGCGGGTGACGCGCAGGAAGCCGACCGTGCTGATCGTGGAGACCTCCATCGCCACGGCCTGGTGACGGCCTCGTCGGGATGCGATCGGACGGGCCGGAAGGCCGTCGACCGCATCGACGAGGGGAACCGAGTCCGTCGTCCCGACCGAGATCGCCGCATCGACGCCGGGGGCGACCGTGGCGTCGGCGAGGTGGAGATCGACGGGCTCACCCTGAGCCACACGGCTCGGACCACGGATCGCGCCGGGCGTGAACGCCGACAGCCGCCTGAACGCCGTGAGGGGGTCCACGATGACGACGCCGAGGGCCACTCCCCGAAGGAGGCCGAGGGCGAGCCCGTCCTGCACCCCGCCGGGAGCGATGACCGTGAGAACCGCCACCAGGGCGAACAGGACCGTGATCACGGTGGGCCGGACACGCGTGCGCCCCCACAGCGCCGAGGTGGTCTCTTCAACCACGCGGAACCGGCACGGCCGCGATCACCGACCGCAACGCCATGGCCGTCGAGTCGCGGCTCTGCGGCGCTTCGGAGAGACATCGGTGCGACAGAGCGTCGATGACGACGGCGTGGACGTCGTCGACGGTGACGTAGGTTGCGGCCACGACACGCGGCATGTCCCCTGGCGAGCGCGATCAGGCTCAGGCCCAGCCCGGGTGGAGGGTCCCGGCGCCAGCGGCGGATGGGAACGGATCGCGGTGAGGAGGTCCAGCACGTAGCCCGTCAGTGCGTCGGTGACCGTGAAGTGGGCGACGGCGTGGCGGGCCTCGACCAGGTCGTCGGGGGACATCAGAGCGCCGAAAGGACGTTGAGGTCCCGATACCCGCGAGAGGATGGCGTGTTCGGCTCCTCGATCGGGCCGACCGAGCGACGTGACGAGGGAGAACCGGTCGAGCTGGCTCTCCGGAAGCGGAAAGGTGCCGGAGTGCCCGTGAGGATTCTGGGTGGCGACGAACAGGTGCGGATCGGGGAGCGACCATGTCGAGCCGTCCACGGTGACCTGACCCTCCTCCATCGGCTCCAGGAGCGCGGACTGGGTACGCGGCGTGGCGCGGTTGATCTCGTCGATCAGCACCACGTTGGCGAACAGCGGCCCGGGCCGGAAGCTCCACTCGCCGGTGGTGGGCGTGAAGACCGTGGTCCCGGTGATGTCGGAGGGCAGCACATCAGGGGTGCACTGGACCCGGGCGAACGAGCCACCGATCGCGGCGGCGATGGCCTTTCCCAGCAGGGTCTTGCCGGTCCCGGGAAGGTCCTCCAGCAGGAGGTGACCGCCGCTCAGGACGGCGGCGACGACCGAGGTGACCACATCGGACTTGCCGAGCAGGCTGGCGTTCAGGCTGCCCGTGAGTTTCTCGGCAACCGCCAAGGGGTCGATTGCGTGCCCGGCGCGGACCTGGCCCGCCTGCTGATCCCCCGGGTCGAGCGACATGCGGTCACCATAGTTTTCGGCCCGTCCGGTCTGCCGTCGACGACAATGCGGCCCGCCAACGGGCCAACCGCTATGGTGACCGACGGTTCTGGTCCCGTGGTGCAGTTTGGAGTGCACGCCGGCCTGTCAAGCCGGAGGTCGCGAGTTCAAATCTCGTCGGGACCGCTACACCCTCGGTTCGCCGAGGGTGTTCCGCTGAGCGGGACGACCCCGCCCGGCACATGGTCGGGTAGCTCAGTTGGCAGAGCGACCGCCTGAAAAGCGGTAGGTCACCGGATCGACGCCGGTCCCGACCACACAGCGAGACCCCCGCTCCGGCGGGGGTCTCGTCGTCGTGACCCGCGGTCGCCGATCCGGCGCGGGGTCAGGCGACGTCGGCGCGGGTGATGATCTGCCCCTGTCGTTCGTCGTCGCCGTGGCGGTCGCACCCGGCGTTGTCGCAGAAGATCAGTGACGTGCGGGCTCGGTGGGTGGGGCGGTCTCTGCCGTCGACGCGACCCCCGTCGAGCATTCCGGTCAGGGCAGTAGCCTTGCCCCGCCACGTTCCGACGGGGGGATCGATGAGACAGCACGACCGGGACGGGCCCGGGATTCGAGGCCGCACCGGCACGATGATTCACATCGGGGCGTGGGTGGTCGCGGCGTCGATCGTCGCGGGGTGTGGCGGATCGGGCGGGGAGCGGTCCGTGCCGACGATGCCGACCGAGGACGTCCCGGCGGCCGAGTGTCCGCGACCCGACGAGTGCACGACCCACGAACTCGCCTCGTCGAGCGACATCCTGCTGGGAGCGGCGGTGACCGCAGCCCACCTCGACGAGGACGACTATCGGGACACGCTGGCCGAGGGCTTCAACAGCATCACGCCGGAGAACGAGCTCAAGTGGGGGTCGGTGCACCCCGAACCCGACGACTGGGAGTTCGGTCCCCTGGACACCATCGTGGACTTCGCCGAGCAGCACGACATGGCCGTGAAGGGCCACACCCTCATCTGGGACCAGGAGCTGATCGACTCCACTCCCGAGTGGGTGCAGGCCATCGACGACCCCTCCGAGCTCCGCGCCGTGCTGCGCGATCACATCGGCACCCTCATGACCAGGTACGACGGTCGGATCGACCGGTGGGACGTCGTGAACGAGCCACTTCAGACCGTGGGGTCGGAGGTGTACGACAATCACTTCCGGCAGGTCCTCGGCGACGACTACATCGCGGAGGCGTTCCGGATCGCGGACGAGATCGACCCCGACGCTCGATTGTTCCTCAACGAGGCGACCGTCGAGTACCTGCCTCCGAAAGCCGATTCCCTCCTGACCCTCGTCGCCGATCTGGTGAGCAGCGACGTTCCGATCGACGGCGTCGGGCTCCAGACCCACCTTGTCGGTGGCGCTCCCGCGCCGGGAGTGATCTCAGGTCTCATCGCGGGGCTCTCTGCGCTCGGCGTGGAGGTCGCCATCACCGAACTCGACATCCCGATCGACCCAGACGAGGACGCGGCCGTCGGCCTCGAGCGTCAGGCCGACGGCTACAGCCAGGCAGTCGGCGAGTGCATCGACGCGGGGTGCCGCGAGATCACGGTCTGGGGGTTCACCGACCGGTACACGTGGATCGACGACATCCTCGGCCCCGACCGGGACCCTCTGCCCTACGACGCCGACTACGTACCAAAACCCGCCGAGGCGGCCATCCGCGAACGGATCCGAAATGTGGGGTAATCGCGGACGACCGGACGGAGGTGCGCCGGGCGGCGGTCCGGCTGTCCACAACCCGAGGTTGACGCTGGGCCCGTCAGCTCCAACAATCCATCGATGACAGACACGGGGACGCGCCCACCGACCCGTTCGTGAGCGCCGCCCCGAAACTCGGATACGTCCCCGCGATCGACGGCATCAGGGGCCTGGGCGTAGCTCTCGTGGTCCTGGTCCACGGCGCCTACTACGACCTGGTCGGCTTCGCCGGAGTGGTCGACTGGTTCTTCGTGGCGTCGGGATTCCTCATCACCACGCTCGTGATGGAGGAACGCCGCAAGACGGGCCGCACCAACTTCGCGCAGTTCTACATCCGCCGCGCCCTTCGTCTCTTCCCCGTTTTGTACGTGCTGTTGGCGTTCACCCTCTTCCTGGGGGTGCTCTTCGGCGACGAGGAGCTGCAGACGGAAGACCATCGAGGACGTCCTGGCCGGCGGACTGTACGTGTACCACGTGATCTTCCCCGTGGGTGAGGAGTTCAGCAGGAGCGCCGGACCGGAGATCCGACCGCTCATCCAGTTGTGGTCTCTGTCGGTCGAGGAGCACTTCTATCTGATCGCCCCCGCCGTGGCGGTGATCGCCATCACCCGCAACTGGACCCGCCAGCTCATCATCGCCTGTATCGGCTTCTGGGCGTTCGTCACCGTCGCGCGCTGGGCCACCGGGCACGTCGGGCCTCGTTTCGCCTGGTACCAGCGACCCGACAGCCTCATGTTGGGTATGGCACTGGCCTTCGTCCACGCACGGATGCCGCCGCAGCTCGGCCGACAAGGCACAGAAGCTCCTGGTTGCCTGCGGGACCGCCGCGACGCTCGTGCTGATGCTCACTTTCTGGACCGGAACGGTCTTCGCCCGCCCCTTCGGGCTCCAGGTGCCCTTCAACCCGCTCGGCGACGAGACCCTCCAGACGAGGCTGTTCTGGGGCGAGTACGGATTCAGCATCACCAGCGCCTCGGTGTGCGTCATCGTCCTGACCGCGGTGCGACAACGCGGACTGGTTCGTGGCCCGGTTCCTCGCCCTGGAAGGTCTGGACCCAGCTCGGGCTCCGGAGCTACACCATCTACATCCTGCACGTTCCGCTGGGAGTCATCCTGGCCAACGCCCTCGAGGACCAGGTCCCCGGCGGTCTCATCCTGCTCATGTACCTGGTCCTGTTGGTCGTGGGCACCGAAATCGTCCACCGCAAGGTCGAGGTTCCGTTCATCGCCATGAAGACGAAGTTCGAGCACGTCGGCTCGACGGGGGCCGACTACGTCGCGGCGGCTACAGATCTGGACACGTGAGATCGGCAGCCTGCCGGTCGATCCACTCGGGAGAGAGGATGGGTCCGGTCAGGTCGGCTTCGTCACAGCGACGCTCGATGGGAAACGTCTCCCAACCGTTCGTCCGCGATCGCGTCGTCGACCTTGTCGTTCGGCGTCAGGTAGATCACCCGCCACACCTTGTCGTCGGTCAGCGGGATCTCGATCACCCGCGCCGCCTCGGGAAGCTCGTTGAGGTCGGCAACCGGATAGAACCTGACCACCTCCGACAACCGGTACACAGAGCGCCCAGGATCCCTCTCCTCCCAACTGGGCTGGCCGATCACCAGGGAGACCCCCCGCTCGGTGAGGTAGTCGACGTTCGCCATCCTCACATGTCCCGGGTAGTAGAGGGGGAAGGGTCGGCCCTCGCGTGGCCACGCGAGCATCCGACAGTCCCAACATGTCGATCGTCGGCAGGTCCGAGTAGTACGAGATCACACCGAGGGGAGCAACCGCTATCAGGGGTTGTCCCGGCTCCTCGAGACCGCCGGGGAACGTCTCGGCCAGCTTCTCCCCCATCGCCATCCAGGTCGTCGATGACTCGTTCGGCCAGTGGCTGAGTTCCGCGAAGCTGAGCACGGGGTACACCCCGTTCGGAAAGACGGTGTGAGCGAGCGAGAACGCCAACAGCACGCCGACGAGCATGATCTGGCGCCGGCGGCTCCGATAGTGGTCGATGAGGAACGACGCCACGATGGCCAGAACGGGGAGCACGGGCACCAGGAAGCGGAACTCCATGAAGTCGGCGCCGACCGCCACGACGTAGAGAAGCCACAGCCCCGTCACGGCGAGGGCGACGTTCATGCCGTCGAGGGACCGGAGGTCCCGCCGGAGCGCCCACCAGCGTCCGATGAGCAGGATGGCCGCGTAGGACACGAAGAACAACGCGACGTAGAAGATCCCGACCGCGATCGGCACGACCGGGTTGGCGGCCGATTTCGCGTAGAACGTGTTCGGCAACAGGTTGCCGTAGTAGTCGTAGCTTCCAGACCAGCCACGGTCCGACGAGAACGACCGCCGGCGCCGCCAGCTGGGCAGCCGCCTTCACCATGGCAGAGACCTGTCGATCGGGGCGTCGCCATTCCCGCCAGAGGTGGGCGACGAACCAGCCGCCGACCAGCACCGCGGAATCCAACCGGGTCAGCACCGCCAGACCGGCCAGTACCCCGGCTGCGACCCTGCCGGCCGGCGACACGCGATGGTCGGCCCCGCCGCCGAGGACCAGTACCGCGATCCAGGTGACCAGCGCGGTCTGCAGCATGGTCTCGAGCCCGCCGGTGCCGTAGCCGACGAAGGTCATGTTGGCGACGAGAACCGCTCCCGCGAACAGCGCACGCTCCTCGCTGCCCAACAGCCGTCGCCCCAGGCGGAGGGCGGCGGCGAGGGCGGCGACCATCGTGACGATGCCCAGAATCTGGGAGAAGGCGGGCGTGGACCACCCGTAGCGCTCGGGAAGGGCGTGGACGACGGTCCACAGGAAGTTCGTGTAACCCTCGACGCGCTCGCCCGGGTTGAACACCAGCCCGTCGCCGCGGGCCATGTTCCGGCTGAACCGGTACGTGATGAACGCGTCGTCCTGCACGAAGCGACCCAGCCACGCCGCCACCACGGCCACGACGTACAGGGCCACGGTGAGCGGCACCCGCCGCTCGCGGATCCAGCCGCCGCGCTCGTCGGTCATCCGGTGCCACTGGCCGGTGGTGTCGCTCGGCTCCGTCGTGGGCGAGGCCACCTCTGTCATCGGTTCACGCTACCGCCGGGCTCCCGGGCATCAGTAGATGGTCAACAGGTCGAGATGGTCGTCGATGACGTGGTGACCGTCGACGCCCGCCAGTTCGAGGCCTTCGACATCGTCTCGGAGTCCCCGGTACCGCACCGCCCACCACCCGGCGTCGCGTGCTCCCATGACGTCGGTCCGTACCAGATCACCGACGTGCGCCACGGCGTCGTCGGCCCCCAGGCCCAACCCGCGACGAGCAGCGTCGAACACGTCGACGGTTGGGCTTGTACGACCCGACCTCGTCGGAGAACGTCAGGTGGTCGAAGACGTCGAGCAGCCCGTGGTGGTCGAGGTAGCGCCGCAGGGTCGTGGAAGGAGTGATACCCACGTCGCAGATGACACCCATCCGGACGCCGCGGGACCGCCACCGAGCGAGCGCCTCGGCGATTCCGGGCGCCGGCGTCATCGACGTCGGGTCGTTCCCCGACACGATGACATCGACCATGGCCTCGACGGCTCCGTCATCCGCCGCCACGCCGAGGATCCCGAGGAGCCGGTCGACCGCTTCAGAAGGGCTGGTCTGGACGTCGCGTTCCCATCGGTCGCGGTACCACTGCCAGCCCGCGCTCATCGCCGACCGCATCGCGTCGGGGGTGACGACGGTTGCCGATCTCGGCGAGGATGTCGACGTTGGCCGTCAGGCGAGCC
Source organism: uncultured Microthrixaceae bacterium (assembly GCA_963700425.1). Taxonomy (GTDB): domain Bacteria; phylum Actinomycetota; class Acidimicrobiia; order Acidimicrobiales; family Microtrichaceae; genus CAVOXO01. The sequence continues at coordinate 96,152 of CAVOXO010000007.1, forward strand.
TCGAACGCCACGGGGCTCTCGGCGAAGATCGTGTTCCAGAAGTCGTAGGTGATGCCCCGCAGCTCGACCCGGTCCGAACCGGAGACCGTGCTCATCGCCCGCGGCAGACCCCATCGGCGATCGCGGCATCACGCGCGGCCGCGGCCACAGCCTCGACCACCCTCGGTTCGAACACCGACGGGATGATGAAATCGGGGCGGAGGTCGTCCCCGACCACCGACGCGATGGCGTGCGCAGCCTCGACCTTCATGTTCTCGGTGATCCGTCGTGCCCCGGCGTCGAAGGCACCGCGGAAGATGCCCGGGAAGGCCAGAACATTGTTGATCTGATTCGGGAAATCGCTGCGCCCCGTGGCGATCACGGCCGCGATGTCGGTGATCAGCTCGGGCCGGATCTCGGGGTCGGGATTGGCCATGGCGAACACGATCGGCTCCGCGGACATCGACCTGACATCGTCGACGCTCAGGAGATCGGGGCCCGACAGGCCGATGAACACGTCGGCGCCGCGGATGACCTCGGAGATCGACCCGGTCAGACGATCGGGATTCGTGTGTTCTGCGAACCACTGCTTCGAGGAGTTGAGTCCCTGTCGACCGTCGTAGACCGAGCCCTGTCGATCGACACCGACGATGTTGACGACTCCCGCACCCATGAGGATCTTCGACACGGCCACGCCCGCCGCGCCGACTCCGGCCACGACCACCTTGATGTCGCCGTGGTGCTTGTCGACGATCCGCAGGGCGTTGTCGAGAGCGGCCAGGGTCACCACGGCCGTGCCGTGCTGATCGTCGTGGAACACCGGGATGTCGAGGGCCTCGACGAGCCTCTCCTCGATCTCGAAGGCCTCCGGCGCGGCGATGTCCTCCAGGTTGATCCCGCCGAACGTGGGCTCGAGGCGGGTCACGAGATCGACGATGTCGTCGACCGTGGACGTCGAGACGCAGATCGGGAAGGCGTCGACGCCGGCGAAGTGCTTGAACAGCAGGGCCTTGCCCTCCATGACGGGCATGGCCGCGTACGGGCCGATGTCCCCGAGGCCGAGAACGGCGGTGCCGTCGGAGACGATGGCCACGGTGTTCCGTCGGATCGTGTAGCGGTGGGACAGTTCGACGTCCTTGGCGATCTCGAGACAGACCCGTGCCACGCCCGGCGTGTACGCCATGGAGAGGTCGTCGGCATCGCCGACCGGGGCGAGGGGCAGCACCTCGATCTTGCCGCCCTCGTGCATCTCGAAGGTGCGGTCCTGCCAGGAGAGGATCTCCACTCCCTCGATGTTCTCGATGGCCAGGCGCACCTGTTCCTGATGCGCCTCGCTCATGCAGTTGATGATGATCTCCTCGTCGAGGTGGGCGGTCTTGACCTCGAAGCCCTCGAGCCCGCAGATGTTCGCCCCCTTGTCGCCGATGGCCACCGCGAGGCGTCCGAGCATGCCCGGACTGTTGATCATCCGGACGCGGACCTTGACCGAAAATGCCGGTGTGGGGGTGTCTGCCATGGCGGCCGAGCCTAACGGAGACCACCCACGGCGACGAAGGTGGTCAGGGCTCAGCCCTCGAGTCGCACGTGACCCGAGCCGTCGACGATCCCGCCGATCCGGCGGGCCCGGTGCCCGGATCGTTGAAGGCTGTCGACGGCGGCGGCCACCTGCTCCTCCGGCACCGCAACGACCATGCCGATACCCAGGTTGAACACCTTCTCCATCTCGGCATCGGCGACGGCGCCCAGTTCCTGGATGCGGGAGAAGATGCGAGGCCACTCCCACGTGGTCCGGTCGATGACCGCATCCGCGGTGGCGGGGATCATCCGGTTGAGGTTCCCGGCGATCCCTCCCCCGGTGATGTGGGCCACCGAGTGGACGTCGGCCACCTCCAACAGGGCCGTGACGGCCGGCGCGTAGATGACCGACGGCATGAGCAGCTCGTCGACGACCAGCGGCGCATCGGGGCCGTCCCAGGCGGGATCGTCGAGGTGGAGTCCGGCCCGTTCGAAGATCACGTGGCGAGCCAGCGAATACCCGTTGGAACGGAGGCCCGGCGACGGCAGACCGATCAGCGCGTCACCTGCTGCCACCCTGGAGCCGTCGATGATCCCGGCTCTCTCGACGACGCCGACGGCGAACCCCACGAGGTCGAACTCGCCGTCCTTCATGGCTCCGGGATGCTCGGCCATCTCTCCGCCGACGAGAGCACAACCCGCCCGACGGCACCCCTCGGCGATCCCCGAGACCAATCGAGCGACGATGTCCGACTCGAGCCGGCCGATGGAGACGTAGTCGAGGAAGAACAACGGTTCGGCGCCCTGGCACACGAGATCGTCGACGCACATCGCCACCAGATCGAGCCCGATGGTGTCGTAGCGTCCGGCAGCGGCGGCCACCATCGCCTTCGTTCCGACCCCGTCGGTGGTCGACACCAGAACCGGATCCCGGAAACGGGTTCCGAGAGCGAACAGACCTCCGAAACCTCCGATGTCGCCGAGTACCTCGGGCCGGAAGGTCGAACGCACATCGGCCCCGATGGCATCGACCGCGTCCTCGCCGGCGCGTATCGACACCCCCGCGCTCTCATAGGTCGCGCCGGTCACGACACCGACACCTTCACCCCACCCGCCTCGAGGACCCCCTTGTGGAGATCGACGGGAACCGCGACGGGATAGTCGCCGGTCAGACACGCCGTGCAGAAACCGGCTTCGGGTGCGCCCGTCGCCGTGACGAGTCGCGACAGCTCGAGATAGCTGAGGGTGTCGACTCCGAGGTACTCCTGGATCTCGTCGACATTCATCCGCGACGCCAGCAGCTCGTCGGGCGTGCCGGTGTCCATCCCGTAGAAGCACGGCCAGCGGTAGGGCGGCGACGAGATACGGAGGTGGATCTCGACGGCTCCGGCGTCGCGCAACATCTCGATCATGGCGCGGGTCGTGGTGCCCCGGACGATCGAGTCGTCGACGACCACCAGCCGCTTGCCCACGATGTTCTCGCGCAGCGGGTTCAGCTTCATCCGCACACCGAGCGCCCGCATCTCCTGACTCGGCGCGATGAAGGTCCGGCCGATGTAGCGGTTCTTGACGAGCCCGTGTCCGAAGGCGATCCCCGACGCCCGGCTGTAGCCCTCCGCCGCGGGGATGCCGGACTCGGGTACGCCGACCACCAGGTCGGCAACGACGGGGGCCTGGGTGGCCAGTTGTTCGCCCATCCGGACCCGGGCGGCGTGGACGTTGTGCCCGTAGAGCGAAGTGTCGGGGCGGGCGAAGTAGACGAACTCGAAGAGGCACAGGGTGGGGTTGATCCGCTCGTCGGGGAACGGCCGCGACGAGCGGACTCCCCCGGCGTCGATCACGACCATCTCACCCGGCTCGATCTCCCGCACGAACCGGGCCCCGACGATGTCGAGGGCGGGCGATTCGGACGCCAGGACCCATCCGCCGTCGAGCTCACCGAGACAGAGAGGGCGGAAACCGTTGGGGTCGCGAACGCCGACGATCGACGATGCATCGGTCAGGACCAGGGAGAACGCCCCCTGCATCGAGGGCAGCACCGCCGTGAGCGCCCCTTCCAGCTCGTGGCCCTCACACCGCGGCTTGTCGTTCAGATGCATCGACACCAGCTCGGCCATGAGGTCGGTATCGGACGTCACGAACCCCGGGAGCATCCCGGCGGCCTCGGCGAGCGCCGCGGTGTTGGTCAGGTTTCCGTTGTGCGCGAGGGCGAACTGGGTGTGGCCGATGTCCCGGAAGGCGGGTTGGGAGTTCTGCCAGGCCGAACTGCCGGTGGTCGAGTACCGGGTGTGTCCGATGGCGATGTCGCCGTCGAGCGCTCCGAGAGTGCGATCGTCGAAGACCGAGGACACCAGCCCCATGTCCTTGACGACGGTGACCTCCTCGCCGTTCGACGACGCGATGCCGGCCGACTCCTGGCCCCGGTGCTGGAGGGCGAAGATGCCGAGATAGCAGAGGTGGGCGGCATGACGGCCCGGGGCGAAGACGCCGAAGACGCCACAGGCCTCTTTCGGCGTGTCGTCGTCGGCGTCGACGACGCCGGCGTGGGGGGGCTCGCCCGTCATCGTTCTCCGATCGACCGGCGACACGGTTCGTCCGACGGCCTCGCGGGTTCGTCCACGACGTCATGCTCGCACACGACCGCCCCGGGGGCGAAGCGCATCGGGGTCAGCCCTGGGCGGTGCCCGATCCCAGTGCGTCGGGAAGCACCGAGCGCCAGCGATCGACCGCCTCCGCGAGTGACACGTCGAGCAGTCCCTTGACGCTCAACCGGTCGCCGGATGCCACGCCGAGTTGCGTCACGGACACTCCGCCGAGCGCGGCCTGGTCGACGATCTGACGGGCCCGGTCGGCCGGGACGCACACCAGAGCCCGGCCGGCCCCCTCGGAGAACAGGGCGGCGTGGTCGGCGATCCGGGCGACGCTGAAGCCAACGCCCGATGCGACCGCCATCTCGGCCAGAGCGAGGCCGACGCCCCCGCTCGAGACATCGTGGCACCCCTCGACCACTCCCTCGGCGACGAGGTCGCGTAGGAAGCCGCCGACCCGTGACACCGCGTCGAGGTCGAGACGGGGAAGCGAACCTCGCCGGTGGCCCATCGAGCGGGCCCACAGAGACCCCGACAGCTCGGGTTCGCCCTCACCGAGCAGGAGGATGCGTCCTCCCTCGGAGAGTCCCACACCGGGCGGGGGGGAATCGAGGCGGGCGACGATTCCGAGGGTCGCCACCACCGGCGTGGGATCGATATCGGCGCCACGGCTCTCGTTGTAGAGGCTGACGTTTCCGCCGATGACGGGCAGGCCGAACGCCGTGCATGCCTCCGACATCCCGTCGATCGCCTCGGAGAGCTGCCACATCACCTCGGGGTGTTCGGGATTCCCGAAGTTGAGGCAGTTCACCACGGCCATCGGTGTCGCTCCGACCGTCGCGAGGTTCATCACCGACTCCGCCACGATCATCGCGGCACCCACCCTGGGATCCACCGCGCACCACCGATGGTTGCCGTCACTCGTGAGAGCGAGGCCACGACCGGTGTCACGACCGGTGTCGGGGTGTTTGAGCCGCAGCACCGTGGCGTCTGCACCAGGCCCCTCGACGGTGTTGAGGAACAACTGGTGGTCGTACTGCGACCACACCCACGAGGAATCGCACAGCATCGCCAGGAGGTCGTCGCCGGCGTCGCCGGGCGCCTGCAGGGAGTTGGCCGAGTCGCGCCGGGCATCGTCGAGATCGGCCGGCGGGGCGAGGGGGCGCTGATAGAGCGGGGCGTCCTCGTGCAACGAGGAGGCGGGCACCGTTCCCAGGACCTCGGCAGCCTCGGCGCCGGCGGGCGCGTCACAGTCCAGGATCCTCAGCGCACCACCTTCGGTCACCTCCCCGATGACCGAGGCCCGGACCTCCCAGCGACCGCAGATCTCCAGGACGGCATCGAGATTGCCGGGCTCGACGATGGCGAGCATCCGTTCCTGGGACTCCGACGTCATGACCTCGAAGGCCTCCATCCCCTCTTCGCGCCGTGCGACCGCCCCCACGAAGACGTCCATTCCCACACCGCCCCGGCTCGCTGTCTCCGACGTCGCACAGGCCAGACCCGCGCCACCCAGATCCTGGATGCCCACCACATGGTGGGCATCGAGGAGCTCGAGGCATGCCTCGATCAACCGCTTCTCCTCGAAAGGGTCGCCCACCTGAACCGACGGTCGCTTCGCTTCGTCCTCCTCGGTCTCACCGAATCCCGCCGACGCGAGGACCGATACCCCACCGATGCCGTCCCGGCCGGTCGCATTGCCCAGGAGAACCGCCAGGTTGCCGACGCCCGACGCCTGCCCGAGCACCAGGCGGTCGTGAGGAAGGACGCCGAGGCAGAACACGTTGACCAGTGGGTTGTCCTGGTAGGTCGCATCGAAGACGACTTCGCCGCCGACCGTGGGAACTCCCACTGAATTCCCGTAGCCGGAGACGCCGGATACCACCCCTTCGGCGATCCATCGGCTCCGGGCGTCGTCGAGCGGCCCGAATCGGAGAGGGTCCATCAGCGCGATGGGTCGGGCGCCCATCGTGAAGATGTCGCGAAGGATTCCACCGACTCCGGTGGCGGCACCCTCATAGGGTTCGATGGCAGAGGGATGGTTGTGCGATTCGATACGCATGGCGACGGCGATCCCGTCGCCCACGTCCACCACGCCGGCGTTCTCACCCGGACCGACCATGACCCACTCGGCCTCGGTGGGAAAGCGACGGAGGTGGACGCGTGACGACTTGTACGAACAATGCTCCGACCACATGACCGAATACATCGCCAACTCGAGATGATTGGGGTCGCGACCGAGGATCCTCTGCACATCGTCGAACTCCTCGTCGGTGAGGCCGAGGGCCCGGTGGAGCGGTTCGTCGTTCGACGCGTTCATGGCGCGGAGGCTAGCCGTCACTCGGAGTGGTCGAGAACGCTCCCAGGGGGCAGCGATCACTGGGACAAATCGCCCGCGACGTCTTTCGTTCAATATTGCCTAAGATGGCTCCGAAATATCCACCTGACTTACCTCCAAAGTTGGTTCCACATGAGCACACCCACCCGCCGAAAGAAGATGAGTGACGAGCACAAAGAAGCGCTCGCTCGCGGCCGCCAGTTGAGCCGTACGGTCAACTCGTATCTCACGGCCCTCGAGGACAACCGTCCGAAGAGGGGCCGTAAGAGGACGCCTGAATCGATCCAAAAGCGCTTGGCGGCCATTGACGCCGCGCTGCCCGACGCTTCTCCCGTCAAGCGGCTTCAACTGACCCAGGAACGGATCGACCTCGAGGCCGAGCTGGCCGCCATGAGCAGCTCGACCGACACCGCCGATCTCGACTCGCTCCAGAAGGACTTCGTCGCCATCGCGAAGGAGTACTCCGACTCGCAAGGCATCACCCGCGCCGCCTGGCGCGAACTCGGCGTGCCGGCGTCCGTGCTCCGCTCCGCAGGCATCTGACCGTCGGCGTCGGCGCCGGGGCCTAGAGGGAGGCTCCGGCGTCCACCGACAGCAGGGATGCGAACAGGGTCCGCCCGTCGGTGGATCCGAGCAGCGGATTGCAGGCGCGCTCCGGATGGGGCATGAGACCGACGACATTGCGGCCCACAGAACAGATACCGGCGATGTCATCGGTCGATCCGTTGGGGTTGTCGACGTAGCGGAACACGATGCGGTCGTCACCCCTGAGTTCCGCGAGAGTCTCCGGCGAGCACGTGTAATTACCCTCGAAATGATTGATGGGAATCGACAGAACGTCGCCGACGCTCGCCGATGAAGTGAGAACCGAGTTCACGGATTCCACGCGAAGACTCGCAGGGGCACATCGGAATTTCAATCCGGCGTTCTTCTGCAATGCCCCGGGAAGCAGGCCGGCCTCGGTGAGGATCTGGAAGCCGTTGCAGATGCCCACCACCGGCCCTCCCTCTGCGGCAAACTCGGCGACCGCTCCCATCGCCGCAGAGAACCGTGCGAGCGCACCGGGGCGGAGATAATCACCGTGCGCGAACCCGCCGGGAACCACGACGGCGTCGACTCCGGCCAGGTCGTGATCGTGGTGCCACAGGAGCTCCGCCTGCCCGCCGAGATCATCGATCGCTTCGACCACGTCGAGTTCGCAGTTCGAACCCGGAAAGACGATGACGCCGACCCGCGTGGCCACCGTCAGCCACCAGCGACGGGCGACAGTGCGATGTCGGCCGACTCGATGACCGGGTTGGTCAGAAGGCGATCGCAGAGATCACGGACGGTGCCCGTCGCGGACGCCTCGTCGGGGGAGTCGATCGAGAAGCGAATGCTCTTTCCGACCCGAACTCCCGACACGCCCTCGAACCCGAGAGCCGGCAGCGACCTCTCCACCGTGGAGCCCGCCGGATCGGAGATGCCGGGACGCAATTGAACGTCCACCACCACGTCGAAGATCATGCCGACACTCTCCCACACCCCGACGGGCGCTCAGGCCCCCGGCCAGTCGGCCAGGGATCGACCGGAGATGCGCTCGTACGCCTCGGTGTAACGACGTGTGGACGCCTCGACGACCGCTGTCGGCAGCTCCGGCGGCGGCGGGGTCTTGTCCCAGTCCAGCCCCTCGAGATAGTCCCGAACCGGCTGCTTGTCGAAGCTGGGCGGCGTGGAACCGGGGGTCCAGCTCTCGGCGGGCCAGAACCGCGAGGAATCGGGGGTGAGCACCTCGTCGGCCAGCACCAACTCGCCCCCCACCATCCCCATCTCGAACTTCGTGTCAGCAATGATGATCCCGCGTTCGGCCGCATACGCGGCGCCCCTGCGGTACAGGTCGACCGAGATGTCGCGAGCCCGTTCCGCCAGGTCCCCGCCGATCAGGTCGGCAGCCTCGTCGAAGGAGATATTGACGTCGTGGCCCTCGTCCGCCTTCGTGGACGGGGTGAACACCGGCTCCGGCAGACGATCCGACTCCACGAGTCCGACCGGCAGTTCCGTGCCATGCATGGTGCCGTTCTGGCGGTACTCCTTCCATGCGGAACCGGAGAGGTGGCCCCTGACGATGCACTCGATGGGCAGCATCTCGGCACGATGACAGAGCATCGAGCGCCCGGCTGCCTCGGCGGTGCGAGCTCCGGCCGGGAAGTCGTCGATATCGGTGGAGATGAGGTGACTCCCCACCGCGTCGGAGAACATCTCGAACCAGAATGCGCTCATCGCGGTGAGCACCCGACCCTTGTCAGGGACGGGCTGGTCCATGACGACATCGAACGCGGAGATGCGGTCGGACGCCACCAACAGCAGCCGGCCATCGCCGGCGTCGTAGATGTCGCGGACCTTGCCGGAATAGATGTGAGGGAGATCGATCACGTTGCTCCTAGAGGATGGGATGGGGCTGATAGCCCGCTGCCGTCGGGAAACGGTGCTCGAGGCGCTCGACCTCGGCGCAGAAGGCGTCGACCTGTGCGACCGCGTTGCCGGTGAAGCTCATCGGTTCCTCCAACAACGCGTCGAGAACCGCCCGGTCGATGGCGAGACGGGGGTCGGCGGCCACCCGATCGAGGAGATCGTTGTGCTCGGCCCCGTGCTCGCGCATGTCCAGCGCCACCGCCACCGCGTGTTCCTTGATCGCCTCGTGGGCGTCTTCGCGGCCGACCCCGGCCTTCACGGCGGCCATCAGCAGCTTGGTGGTGACGAGAAAGGGCAGATACCTCTCGAGCTCGCGGTCGATGACGGCGGGGTAGTCGCCGAACTCGTCGAGAACCGTCAGGGTCGTCTCCAACAGGCCGTCGATGGCGAAGAACGAATCGGGAAGCGCCACGCGACGCACGACCGAGCAGGAGACGTCGCCCTCGTTCCACTGATCGCCGGCGAGTCCGTCCACCATCGTCAGGTAGCCCGACAGGATGGTCCTGAATCCGACGATGCGCTCACAACTACGGCTGTTCATCTTGTGGGGCATCGCCGAGCTGCCGACCTGGCCCGGCTTGAAACCCTCGGTGGCCAGCTCGTGACCCGCCATGAGTCTCAAGGTGGTCGCCATCGATGCAGGACCCGATGCGACCTGACACAGTGCGGCGACCACATCGAGGTCCAATGACCGCGGATAGACCTGACCCACGCTGCCGAGAACCGCGGTGAAGCCCAGGTGCTCGGCGACACGGGATTCGAGCGTCGCCATCTTGAGCGGGTCCCCGCCCAGGAGATCGAGCTGGTCCTGTTGGGTGCCGACCGGCCCCTTGAGGCCCCTCAGGGGATAGCGCTCCAGCAGATTCTCGATCCGCTCGAACGCCACCAGCATCTCCTGGCCGACATTGGCGAAACGCTTGCCCAGCGTCGTCATCTGCGCCGCGACGTTGTGGCTGCGACCGGTCAGGGGTTGCTCGGAGTAGTGCGCGGCCCTCATGGCCAGGCGTACGAGAACCGCGACCATGCGGTCGCGCACGAGTTCCAGCGAACGCCTGACCTGGACCTGCTCGACGTTCTCGGTGAGGTCCCTCGAGGTCATGCCCTTGTGGATGTGTTCGGTCCCGGCGAGGGCACAGAACTCGTCGATGCGTGCCTTGACGTCGTGGCGGGTGATTCGCTCGCGCTCTGCGATCGAGTCGAGGTCGACCCGATCGACCACCGAGCGGTACGCCTCGACGACCCCGTCGGGAAGATCGAGACCCAGTGTCGTCTGAGCCTCGAGGACGGCGATCCACAGCTCGCGCTCGGCGATCACCTTGGCCCGCGGCGACCACAGGGCCTCCATGGCCGCAGACGCGTAGCGCGATGCGAGAACGTCGGGAATGACGTCTCCCCTCCGCGACGACGCGCCGTCGGCCATCAGCGTCCCGCCATCTCTTCGCGGTGGGCCGCCAGTCGGGCCGCAAGATCGGCATCGGTGATCGCCAGCATCTGGACAACCAGCAGCGCGGCATTCTGCGAACCGTTGATGGCCACGGTCGCCACCGGGATTCCCTTCGGCATCTGCACCGTGGAATAGAGGGCGTCGACCCCGTCGAGCCCGCCGCCCGACAAGGGGACGCCGACAACCGGAAGGGTCGTGTTCGCGGCGACGGCGCCCGCGAGGTGCGCGGCCATCCCTGCCCCGCAGATGAACGCCACGTATCCCTCGTCACGGGCGGCGCGGGTGAACGCGGCCACGGCCTCGGGAGTGCGATGCGCGGACATGACCCGCACGTCGGCCTCGATCCCGAACGTCTCGAGGGTCTCGGCCGCAGGGGCCATCTTCTCGCTGTCGGACGCCGAACCCATCAGAATCGCAACCTTCACGTCTCGCCTCCTGTTTGGGACGCGATGTCGCGTCGGTACTGAATGCCGGGCCACGAGATCTTCGAGACCGCGTCGTACGCGAGGGCCCGCGCCGAGCCGAGATCCGCGCCCCGGCCGCACACGGTCAGTACCCGGCCGCCGCCGGTGACCGGTCGGCCATCGTCGCCCCTCGCCACCCCCGCTGCGAACACCGACACGCCGTCGAGTGACCCGGCCTCGTCCCATCCCGAGATGACGTCGCCGGTCCGCGGCGAACCCGGATAGCCCTCCGACGCGGCGACGACACCCACCATCGCATCGTCGCCGAAGGTCGGTTCGGTCCGGAGGCGGCCGTCCGCGGCCTCGGCGAGGATCTGGGCGAGGTCCTCGGTCAGTCGGGGGACGACGACCTGGCACTCGGGATCGCCGAACCGCACGTTGTACTCGAGGATCCGGGGCCCATCGGGGGTGAGCATCAACCCGGCGTACAACACGCCTCGGTAGTCGATGCCGCGCGACCGAAGCGCCGCGAGAGTCGGCTCGACGAACACGTCCATCACGTCGGAGAGGAGGTCGGCGCCGGCCTCCGGGACCGGCGAGTAGGCACCCATCCCTCCTGTGTTGGGGCCCTCGTCACCGTCGAGCAGACGCTTGTGGTCCTGAGCGGGAGCGAGTGGGACGGCGCGGGTGCCGTCACAGACGGCCAGAACGGACAGCTCGGGCCCCACGAGACCCTCCTCGATGACCAGGGTCCGCCCGGCGTCGCCGAAGGCCGAGCCCGAGAGATACTCCGTCACCGTTCTGCGTGCGGTGCCGAGATCGTCGGTGACGACCACACCCTTTCCGGCGGCGAGGCCGTCGGTCTTGACCACGTAGGGCGGCGACATGGTGTCGAGGAAACCGTTCGCCGCCAGCGGGTCGGTGAACGCGCCGTGCCGGGCGGTCGGCACGCCGGCCGCGGCCAGCAGATCCTTCATCCAGGCCTTCGACCCCTCCAGTCGCGCGCCGTCGGCGCCGGGACCGAAGACTCTCCTCCCCGACGCCCTCAGGCGATCGGCCAGACCGTCGACGAGAGGCGCCTCCGGACCGATGACATAGAGATCGGCGTCGATCGCTTCGACGGGGGTGTCGGTCGAGCCGGGGATGGCCGGATTGCCACCGGAGACGACCACGTCGGAGGTCCTGGACAGGACGTGGGAGAGGGCGTGTTCACGGCCTCCCGAACCCACCACGCAGACACGCATGGACCACTGTCTAGCGCACGGTGAAGGGGTCGGATTCCGGTGGCGGGGAGCGTCAGGAGAAGTGCACGAACTGGTCGCGACCGGGGCCGGTTCCGACCAGGGAGATCTTCGCCCCGACCTGCCGTTCGAGGAACTCGAGGTAGGCCTCGGCCTGCGGCGGCAGCTCGTCGCGACGCGTCACCTGCGACAGGTCGGTCTTCCAGCCGGGCAGCTCCTCGTAGATCGGAACCGCGGCGTGGAAGTCCGACTGGTGGTAGGGCAGGTGGTCGATTCGCGTACCGTCGATATCGTAGGCGACAGCGACCTTGACCGAGTCGAAGGCGTCGAGGATGTCGAGCTTGGTGATCGCCAGTTCGGACAGGGAGTTGAGCCGAACGGCCTGCCTCATCATCGGAACGTCGAACCAGCCGCAACGGCGGGGGCGGCCCGTGTTGGTCCCGAACTCGTGGCCCCGCTCCGCCAACCGCGCGCCCACGTCGTCGTCGAGCTCGGTGGGGAACGGACCCGCCCCCACCCGCGTCACGTACGCCTTGGCGATGCCGACGACCCGGTCGATGTGACGCGGTCCGACACCGGCACCGACGCAGGCACCGCCCGCCACCGGGTTCGACGACGTGACGTAGGGGTAGGTGCCGTGGTCGATGTCGAGGAACGTGGCCTGGGCACCCTCGAAGAGGACGTGCCGGTCGGCCTCGAGGGCTTCGTGGACGAGCGCCACCGAGTCGGCGATGTGCGGTTCGAGCCGGGGGAACACCTCATCGAGAAACCGGTCGGCCAGCTCGTCGGGATCGAAGCCGAGGCGGTTGTACACCTTGGCCAGGATCAGGTTCTTCTCGGCGACGACAGAGCGGAGCTTCTCGCGGAAGATCTTCGGGTCGGACATGTCCTGCAGCCGGATCCCGATTCGAGAGGCCTTGTCGGCGTAGGCCGGACCGATGCCGCGCTTGGTCGTCCCGAGGCTGTTCTTCCCGAGATGCCGCTCGATGAGCCGGTCCAGCTCCTGGTGGTAGGGGAAGATCATGTGGGCGTTGCCCGAGACCACGAGTCGGGAGCAGTCGACGCCCTTGGACTCGAGCTTGTCCATCTCCGCGAGCAGCACGACGGGGTCGACGACCACCCCGTTGCCGATGACCGGAACGATGTGGTCGTAGAGCACCCCCGACGGGACCAGCTGGAGAGCGAACGACTCGCCGTCCACCACGAGTGTGTGACCCGCGTTGTGGCCGCCCTGGTAGCGCACGACAAGGGCCATTTCCTTGGCGATGAGGTCGGTGAACTTGCCCTTGCCCTCGTCGCCCCACTGTGTTCCGACAACGATCGTCGCTGGCACGGCGTCTCCTCGATACCCATTGCGGACGGTCGAGCGTAGCGTGGGGGCCATGACACTCCCAGCGCCCGACCGTCGCACCTTCCTCTCGGCGCTCATCGGGGGGATCGCCGGAGGAACCGCGCTGGCGGGATGCTCCTCGAACGGCGACTCGGCATCAACGACCACCACCGGAGTCGGCCGAACCGGCGGCGCCCCGCAGCCGGCAGACCCGGGCCTGTCATCGGATCCCTTCACTCTCGGCGTGGCTTCGGGCGATCCACTTCCCGACTCGGTGGTTCTGTGGACCCGGCTCGCGCCCGAGCCGGGCGCGCCCGGTGGGGGCGGGGCGATGCCTGCCGACGACGTCGAGGTCGGGTGGGAGATCGCGACCGACGATGCGTTCTCCGACATCGTGGCCTCGGGCATCGCCACGGCTCCTGCGGTGCTCGGGCACTCGGTCCACGTCGCTCCCGACGGTCTCGACCCCGACACCTGGTTCCACTATCGATTCTTCATCGGCGACCGGGCCTGGGTGTCACCCGTCGGCCGGACCCGGACGATGCCCCGGGAGGATGCCGAGCCCGACACGTTGCGTCTCGCCTTCGCGTCGTGCCAGGACTTCGGCGCCGGGTACTACCCCGCCTACCGGGCCATGGCCGCCGACGAGCTGGACCTCGTGTTCTTCCTGGGCGACTACATCTACGAGTACGGCACCGACGGCACCGGACCGCGTCCGGTTCTGCCGACCGCGGAGGTGATGTCGCTCGGCGACTACCGGTTGCGCTACGCCTCCTACAAACAGGACCCCGATCTCCAGGCGGCCCACGCCTCGTGTCCGTGGATCACGACGTGGGACGACCACGAGGTCGAGAACAACCATGCCGGGCTCTCCGCCGAGAACGAGGACCCCGACGGCGACCTCGAGGCTCAACGGTCGCGATTCGCTGCCCGCCGGGCCGCGGCATATCAGGCGTACTACGAGCATCAGCCGCTTCGGCTCGACCCGCCCGCCGGGGCCGACTTCCGCGTCTACCGGTCGGTGAACTTCGGGACCCTCGCCGAGATGTTCGTCCTCGACGGCCGTCAGTACCGATCCGACCAGGCGTGCAACAGCCCTCAGGACGCGTTCGTCGACAGTGCCGGCTGCCCCGAGCTCGACGACGAGGATCGCACGATGCTGGGTGCCGAGCAGGAGGCCTGGCTCTCCGAAGGGCTGGCCGACTCGACCGCCATCTGGAAGGTGCTGGCCCAGCAGACCGTGATGTCGTCGCTGGTCATCGGCGACATGATCCTCAACGTCGACCAGTGGGACGGCTACCCCGCTGCCCGTCGGCGGCTACTGGGATTCATCGCCGACAACGACATCTCCGACACCGTCGTCCTCACCGGCGACATCCACTCGGCCGGCGCGGGGGAGTTGAGCGTGACCGACGAGAGCGGCGCGACGACGGTGGTGGCCGCGGAGTTCGTGGGTACGTCCATCACGTCGAGCACCCTTGCCGATTCGATCCCCGGCGGCGCGGGGATCGTGACGCCCGAGCTCTTCCCCGGCATCAAGTACCTCAACATCCGCGAACACGGCTACGGACGTTGCACGGTCACCCCTGAGCGGTGGACGACCGACTTCGTGATGGTGGAGTCGATCGAGTCGCCCGACTCGCCGGCCCGGGTCGACGCGACCCTGGTGGTCGACGCCGGTTCATCGACGATGACCCGCGAGGCCTGACGAGGCGACCCGCTCCGGTGCGATCGGCGTCCTCAGCGGGACGTGGGCCGGACAAGCGGGATCGTCACCGGGGGCGTGATCGGGCCAGCGGTACCGGTTTGGTCCACCAACGGCCCGACCAACGCCACTGCGGCGTGTCGCTCTCGGTGGGGCGAACCGCCGAACCCGCCGAAGCGTGAAGGGCCGTGACGATGGCGACGGCCTCGTCGTCGGTGGGCACGGGGCTGACCTCGATCGGCCCGGTGTCGTTCACAGAGGCATGTTCCCGTGCTTGCGCGGCGGCAGCGATTCCTTCTTGGAGCGCAGCATGTCCAGCCCGGCGATGAGCTTCACCCGGGTGTCCGCCGGATCGATGACGTCGTCGACGTAACCGCGATCGGCGGCCTCCCAAGGGTTGCAGTGCTTCTCGGTGTAGTCCTCGACGAGTTCGGCCCGCCGGGCCACCGGATCCTCGGCGTCGGCGAGCTCGCGACGGTTGACGATCTCCACCGCACCCGATGCCCCCATGACCGCGAGCTCGGCAGAGGGCCAGGCGAACGCAAGATCCGACCCGATCGATTTCGAGTCCATCACCACGTAGGCGCCGCCGTACGCCTTGCGGACGATCACCTGGATTCGCGGCACGGTGGCCTCGCAATAGGCGTAGAGCAACTTCGCACCGTGACGGATGATCCCGCCGTGCTCCTGGGACACGCCGGGAAGGAACCCGGGGACGTCGACGAAGGTGATGATGGGGATGTTGAACGCATCACAGGTGCGGACGAACTTGGCCGCCTTCGACGAGGCCTCGATGTCGAGGACGCCGGCCAGCGCCATCGGCTGGTTTCCGACGACTCCGACCGAGTGGGCACCGAGCCGCGCGAATCCGCAGACGATCGACGGCGCCCAACCGGCGGCGTATTCGAAGAACTCACCGTCGTCGGCCACGGTCGTGATGATCGTCCGCATGTCGTAGGCCTGATTGACCGACGGCGGTAGGACGTCGGTCAGCTCCGGGCACAGCCGATCGACAGGATCGTCGATCTCCACCGGTGGGGCCTCTTCGAGGTTGTTCGACGGCAGGAAGCTCAACAGGTAGCGGACGTCGTCGAGCGCGGCGCGGTCGTCGGGGGAGACGAACTGGGCGACTCCGGACTTCGTGGTGTGGACCCGGGCGCCACCGAGGTCCTGTTGAGAGACCTCCTCACCGGTCACCTGTTTCACGACGTCTGGTCCGGTGATGAACATGTACGACGACTCCTCCACCATGAAGATGAAGTCCGTCATGATGGGGCTGTAGACCGCTCCCCCGGCGCAGGGCCCCATGATCACCGAGATCTGCGGGGTCACACCCGACGCCCTGACGTTGCGGAAGAAGATCCCGCCGTAGCTGGCGAGCGAGACGACGCCCTCCTGAATCCTCGCCCCGGCGCCGTCGTTGAGTCCGATGACCGGCGCGCCCACCTTGAGGGCCATGTCCATGAGCTTGTGGATCTTCTCGGCGAACACCTCTCCCAGCGCGCCGCCGAAGACCGTGAAGTCCTGGCTGAAGACGAAGACCCGCCGACCGTCGACGAGCCCCCATCCGGTGATCACCCCGTCGGTGTAGGGGCGATCCCCCGATGCCTCGGTGCGCGCCCGGGCCAACTGATCGACCTCGTGGAACGACCCCTCGTCGAGCAGGTACTCGATACGCTCCCGGGCGAGCATCTTGTTGCGGGAGTGCTGACGCTCTATCGAACGTTCCGAGCCCGGCTGGTTCGCCTCGTGTTTGCGCCGCCGGAGTTCTTCGACACGCTCGGACAGGGGATGATCCATAGACCTCACACGATAAAGCGCAGGGGACGGAGGGGCCGAATCGCTACGGTGGCGCCATGTCGGCCGCGCCGGGGTCCCCGATCAGCCGCGTAGCGGTCTATCTGGGCTCCCGCGACGGCCACCGCGCCGCCTACGGCGACGCGGCGATCGAACTCGGTCGCTCGATCGCCGAACGCGGACTCGGCCTCGTGTACGGAGGCGGTCACGTCGGTCTCATGGGCCGGGTCGCCGACGCGGTGGCGCTCGGAGGGGGAACGGTGTGCGGCGTCATCACCGAGCAACTGGTGGCCCGGGAGGTCGCCCACAACGGCATCGACGAGCTCGTGGTCGTCAACGACATGCCGACCCGGAAGAAGGAGATGTTCGATCGTTCCGATGCCTTCGTCGTCCTTCCCGGCGGGGTGGGCACACTCGAGGAGCTCTTCGAGGTGTGGTGCTGGTCGACGCTCCGTCTCCACACCAAGCCCTTCGGTCTGCTCAATGTCGACGGCTACTACGACCCCCTGTTGGACTTCATGGCCCATGCCACCGACGAGGGGATGATGACGTCATCCGCGCTCGATCACGTCATCGTCGCGGGTGACGTGACGACTCTGCTCGACCGGCTCTGCGACCCCCTCCACAGCCCGGGAGCGCCACCATGAACCCGCCGACGCCGGTCACGCCTCCGGTGGCGCCGATGCTCGCCGCACCCCGAAAGACCCTGCCCGATTCTCCGGGGACCTTCTTCGAACCCAAGTGGGACGGATTCCGATGCGTGGTCTTCCGTGCCGGTGACGCGCTGGAGCTGCAGAGCAGGAACAACAAGCCGCTCACCCGCTACTTCCCCGAGCTCGTCACCGCATTGGCCGACCACCTTCCGGGCGACTGCGTGGTCGACGGGGAGATCGTGATCCCCACCGATCGGGGCATCGATTTCGATCTGCTCAGTCAGCGGATCCATCCCGCCGAGTCCCGCATCGAGCGCCTCGCCGCGGAGACCCCGGCCGCGTTCGTGGCGTTCGATCTGTTGTCACACGGATCGAACGATCTGCGCACCGTGCCCTTCGCCGACCGACGGCGCCTGCTCGAACGCGCCATCGGGTCGCGCCGGCCGCCGGTCCTCGTCACCCCGACCACGCGCGACCGCGCCGTCGCCCAGGGGTGGTTCGAGCGCTTCGAAGGAGCCGGATTCGACGGGGTGATCGCCAAGGCTCCCGACGGCCCCTACCTCGAGGGGCAACGGTCCATGGTCAAGGTCAAACACCTGCGGACCGCCGAGGCGGTGGTCGCCGGCTTCAGGATGCACAAGGACGGCGAGGGAGTCGGATCGCTCCTGTTGGGCCTGTTCGATGATTCCGGTCGGCTCCACCACATCGGAGTGGCGACCGGACTGTCGGCGGCGGCCCGACACGACATGCTCGCCACCCTCGGCCCCGAGGCCCTCCCCGACGGCGCGGATCATCCGTGGGCGGAGTGGCGGTCGGAACACGAGAGCTCCGATGTCCGACTTCCCGGCCCCCAGAACCGTTGGACCGGTTCCCGCGACCAGTCCTGGACCGCGCTGTCACCGGACCGCGTCGCCGAGGTGTCCTTTCAGGGTCTCACCGCCGGTCGCCTCCGGCACCCGGCTCGTTTCGTCCGCTGGCGAGTCGACCGCGATCCGACCGATTGCGACTACCACCAGGTGGAGGTCGCTCCGCCCGCCGAGTTGTCCGAGTTGTTCGGGGTCTCCGCAAGCTGAGCTTTTTCTCTACCATGGCCCCTCCGAAGGGGGCGCGATGGTGAACCGAGAGGATGGACGACGCCCACCGACGCGAGCGGTGGCCGCGGTGATCATGGCCATGACGGTCGTCCTGGGATGCTCGGAGACCGATCCGGCCGCGGAGGCCCCCGCCGAGGATCCGTCCACGGAATCGACGGCGGGGAGCGACGGATCGGTCGTGTCGAGATTCGGGGGTTCGGAGTGGTTCATGGGCACCGTGCCCGCCGAGGCGACCGCGGCCGACTCCTCGCTCGAGCCGGTTCGGATCGGTTTCATCAACACCGACTCCGGACCGATCGCGGCGCTGCCCGAACTGCACCAGGGAACGGACGCGGCGATCGCCTTCATCAATGCCGAACTCGGTGGGATCGACGGCCACCCGCTGGAACTGGTGCCGTGTCAGACCGACCTCTCCCCCGAGTCTGCCCAGGCGTGCGCCCGATCGATGGTGTCCGAAGGCGTACCCGTCGTGCTGGGCGGCCTCTCGATCTCCTCCGACGCCGCGGTCGCGGTGCTGGAGGACAACGGCATCGGCTGGATCGGTGGGCTCCCGCTCAATCAGGCCGAGATGACCAGCGATCACTCCATCCAGTTCAGCGGCGGATCGCCGTCGGCCTTCGCCGCCTTCGCCGACCACGCCGCCCACACCGTGGGAGCGGAGACGGCATCGGTTCTCTACGCCAATGTTCCTCAGATCGCCGCGGCCGCCACCGACTACGGGGTGGCCCTTCTCGAGGACTTCGGGGTCGACGTCACCCAGATCACCTTCGACCTCTCCACCCAGGACTACGCGACCATCGCCACCAAGGCCGACGAGAGCGATCCCGACGTGATCGTGGTCGGCGCGGCCGACGCGGCGTGTTCCAAGGTCATGGAGGCGCTCGATGCCATCGGCAGCGATGCCACGGTGTACATGGTCGGCTCGTGTGCCGACCCCAAGTGGATCGACGCGGTGGGGTCCGAGGCGGTTGCGGGAACGATCTTCAACATCGAGGGTCGCTTCGACCAGTCGACCATCGAGTCGGCGGACAACGACATCTACCTCGACGCCATCGACGTCTACGGCGAGGCCGACCTCAACGCCGCGGGGGCGGCGACCGTGGCGTTCCGTTCGACCATGAACCTCTATTCCGTCCTCGACGAGCTCGGCGCCGACGGGATCGATGCGGCGTCGATCCTCGAGACCTTCCATGCGGCACGGGACCGGCCCAACTTCGACGGTCACGCCTACACCTGCGACGGCAGACAGATCCCCGAACTGCCCTCCATGTGCTCACCCCAGCAGGTGCTGATCGAGTTCGAAGGGCCGACGCCCCTCGATTTCGTCGAATCGTCCGACGGCTGGATCGATGTTCCGGCCGTCCTCGATGAACGCTGAGTCGTCGACACGGTGACGAGCCATCTGGTCTTCCTCGCCCTGGGACTCGGGGCCGGTGCCGCTCTCGCCATGTTGTCGCTGGGCCTGGTGGTCACCTACCGGGCCAGCGGCGTGGTCAACATCGCACATGCCGCGGTCGGCATGTACCTCGGATTCGTCTTCTACGAGTTCCGCGAGACCGGAGACATCGTGTTGCCCATCGTCGGTCTGCCGGCCCGCGTCCACCTCTTCGCCCGACCGACGCTGGCCAGCGCCCTGATCATCGTCGGCGTCTACGCGGCGGGGATCGGCGCGTTGTTGTACGCCGGGATCTTCCGGCGACTCCGCCACGCCCCACCCCTCGCCGGCGTCGTCGCGTCGATCGGGGTCTTCCTCTACGCGTGGGCCATGGTGACCCTGCGCTTTCCCGCCGCGCCGCGCACCAGGGCGATTCTTCCCACCGGCGCGGTTCGCCTCTTCGGTCGGGCCCTCTTCACCGATCGTCTCGCGAGCGCGACCATCGCTCTCGCCGTGACGGGCACCCTGGTCGTGATCTACAGGAGAACCCGCTTCGGGCTCGCCACGACCGCGTCAGCGGAGAACGCCACCGGCGCGGCCCTCACCGGTGTCAATCCCGACCTCCTCTCCATCGTCAACTGGATGCTCGCGACGGTTCTCGGTGCTCTCGCGATGATCATCGTCGCTCCGGTCGCGGGGCTGGACCCGCTGCAGCTGTCGCTACTGGTGGTCCCTGCCCTGGCAGCGGCGATGGTCGGGGACTTCACCTCCCTCGCCGTCGCGGCCGCGGCCGGGTTCGTCATCGGAATGGCCCAGTCGGAGATCGTCAACCTCCAGGCCGAGTGGAGATCGCTGTCGGGTATCGGCATCGCGCAGCTGCTGCCCTTCCTGGTCATCGTGGTGCTGTTGGCGGTTCGCGGCCGCGCCCTGCCCGAGAGAGGCGAGCGGGCATCGATGTCGCTGCCCGCCTCGCCGCCGCCGCGCCACCCCGTCGAATGGAGTGTGGCCCTGGCCGCGGTCGCAATCGTGGCCATGTCTCTCGGGGGATCCGAGATGCGTTCGGGTCTCATCACCTCGGCCATCGCCGTGGTCCTCTCCCTCTCGGTCGTCGTGCTCACCGGATTCGTCGGGCAGGTGTCGCTGGCACCGTTCGCGTTCGCCGGGGTCGCCGCCTTCACCGTGGCGAGGACCACGTCAACGGGGTGGCCGTTCCTTCCCGCGGCGATCGTCTCCATCGGTCTCGCCGTGGGCCTCGGCGTGCTTCTGGGGCTTCCCGCCCTGCGCGTCCGCGGGATGAGCCTGGCGATCGCCACCCTCGGCGCGGCGGTGGTGATCGAACAGAGCCTCTTCAAGTGGCGGTGGTTCGTGGACGCGGGATCCGACGTCGCTCAACCCAGACTGTTCGGAATCGACCTGGGCATCGCCGCCGTCGGGGACGACTACCCGAGACGGGCCTTCGGGATCATCTGTGTGGTCCTCGCCGCGGTTGCCGCGGTTCTGACGTCGTGGCTTCGTGGTGGCGCGACGGGTCGAGCATGGATGGCGGTGCGGTCCGACGAATCGGCCGCTGCGGCCGCCGGGGTCGACGTGACCCGGGCGAAGCTGGGTGCATTCGCCCTCTCCTCGGCCTTTGCCGCTGTCGCCGGCGTTCTGTTGGCGGTCCAGCGCCAGTCGGTCTCGGTCGACTCGTTCGCGACGTTCGCCTCGCTCGCCCTGGTCGCCATCACCTACCTCGCGGGGATCTCCGCGGTCTCCGGCGCGGCGATCGCCGGTGCCCTCGCTCCGCTCGGCATCCTGACGGTGATCGCGGGTCAGGACCCGACCCGGGTGTCGCCCTACGCCTATGTCATCAACGCCGTTCTGCTCGTCCTCGCCGCATTGGCGATGCCCGACGGGTTGGCTCCCACCGCCATCGGCCGGTGGCGGCGCACCGGAGCGGCCACGGCGTCAGGAACTCCTGGCTCGCTCGAGCCTCGCGAACTTGTCGACGAGATCTGATCCGTCGATGCGGGCGGACAACGCCCTGAAGGCCTCCGTGGGGCCCGTCCATCGCCAGTCGACCGGTGATCCGACATCGACATCGTCGACCAGGATGGCCAGGGTGCGGAACAGGACGGCATCGTCGTAGCCCTCGTCGAACGTCGCGCACAGCTTCGAGGCGCCGCGAACGGTGATGTCCCACTGTCCCGGCGCCCGGGGGATGTCCTCGAGATGGGGGTAACGCCGCAGCACCGTCGCAGCCGATTTCGCTCCCCAGCCGCTCAGGCCGGGGAATCCGTCGGCGCTGTCTCCCACGAGTGCCAGCCAGTCGGGAATCGACCCGGGCGGAACCCCGTACTTCTCCTCGACGGCCGCCTCGTCACGGATCTCCCCCGCCCGCCGATCGAACTGCACCACGTGGGGGTCGGCGACGCACTGGGCGAGGTCCTTGTCGGGGGTGCAGATCACCGCCCGCGAGAATCCCGGGTCGGACCTGACCAGCGCTGCGGCAGAGGCGAGAGCATCGTCGGCCTCGTGATCGACCATGGCCCACACCGTGAAGCCGGCCGCCTCGAGCGCCTCCTCCAACAGCGGGAACTGAGAGGCCAGGTCGGGGTCGATACCGCTGCCGTCCTTGTAGCCAGGGTAGAGGTCGTTGCGGAACGAGGTGATGACGTGATCGGTGGCCACCCCGATGTGTGTGGATCCGTCGTCGAGCATCGAGGCCAACGACCGCAACACGCCTCGCACCGCTCCCACCGATTCGCCGTCGGCGTTCAGGTGCTTGCCTGCCGGGGAGTAGAAGTGGCGGAACAACTCATAGGTGCCGTCGACGAGGTGAGCCTCCATGGCCCTCAGCGTGTCAGATCCACCCCGGCCCTGCGGGGTCGACGAGTGGTCGATCCTCCGGACGCCGCCGCGCCCGTTCGGTCCCGCTCCGCGGCGCGGCTACTCCTGGACGAGCTCGATGAGCGTGCCGAAGGCGCCCTTGGGGTGGACGAACGCCACGGTGGTGCCCCGGCTGCCGGGCCGGGGCTCGCGGTCGATCGGCGTGGCGCCGGCGGCGACCATCTGGGTCGAGCGCCGCCGCGCAGTCGTCGACCCGGTAGCCGATGTGGTGCAGGCCCTCGCCGCGCTTCTCGATGGCCTTGGCGATCGGCGAGTCGTCCCGGGTGGCGGCGGTCAGCTGGATGTAGCTGTCGGCCACCTTGACGAGGGCCTCCTCGACACCGTCGCACTCGACGATCTCGCGGTGGGCGACCTCGGCGCCGAAGGCGCGCTGGTAGTAGTCGACGGCGGCGTCGAGGTCGCGGACGGCGATGGCCACGTGGTCGATCTCGGTGAGCATCATCGGATGGGTCTCCTCGCATGTCGGCTCGTCAGAGCTCGCCACGGGCGTGGCGCTGGAACAGGGTGATCTTGTCCTCGCCGATCGCGGCGCGCTCGCTCGGGGTCGGTGATGCCCAGACCCGCCTCGGGGGCCAGGCACAGCACGCCGAGCTTGCCCTCGCCCTCGTTGTGGTGGATCTTCAGCGCCGCCTCGCCCACCTGATCGAGGGTGAACACCTCGCTCATCACCGGCTGGATGGCGCCCTTGTCGATGAGGCGGTTCATCTCCCACGCCTCCTGGTAGTTGGCGAAGTGCGACGAGACGATGCTCTTGAGCTTCATCCACAGGTGGCGGTTGTCGTACTCGATCATGTAGCCGGAGGTGGCGGCGCAGGTGACGATCTTGCCGCCCCGCTTGGTGATGAACACCGACGCGCCCATCGTCGAGCGACCGGGGTGCTCGAAGACGATGTCGGGATCCTCGCCGACCAGCTCGCGCACCTTCTTGCCGAGGCGGCGCCATTCGCGCTCGTCCTGGGTGTGCTCGTCGGACCAGAACTGGTAGTTCTCGGCCCGGCGGTCGATGACCGCGCTCGCAGCCCATGGCGTTGAGCAGCTTGACCCGCTCTCGCGACGACACCACACCGATCGGGGTGCCGCCGCCGTTGAGCACCAGCTGGGTGGCGTAGGCACCGATGCCGCCGGTGGCGCCCCAGATGAACACGTTGTCGCCCTGCTTCATGCGGGCCGCGTGGCCTCCCACGAGCATCCGGTAGCTGGTGGAGGCGCACAGCGCGTTGACCGCCGCCTCCTCCCAGGTGAGGTGGGCGGGCTTGGGCATGAGCTGGTTGGCCTTGACGATCGACAGGTCGGCCAGGCCGCCGTAGTTGGTCTCGAAGCCCCAGATGCGCTGGTTGTTGCCCAGCATGGAGTCGTCGTGCGCCGACGGGTCCTGGTCGTCGACGTGGTTGCAGTGAACGGTGACCCGATCGCCCGGCTTCCAGTTGCGCACCGCGGAACCGACCCGGAGCACCACGCCCGAGGCGTCGGAGCCGACCACGTGGAAGTCCTGTGCGTGACGGGCACCCCACACCGACTCCCTGCCCATCCGGTCGAGGAAGCCGAAGGTCGACAGCGGCTCGAAGATCGACGTCCACACGGTGTTGAAGTTGATGGCGCTCGCCATCACCGCGAGATAGACCTCGTCCGGCGCCAGCTCGGGCGTGGGCACGTCGCCGACGTGGAGGCGACTTGCGCGGGTCCTTGTCCGCAGACTCGACCCCCTCCCACATGTCCGTCTCGGACCGCAGGACGTGGGCCGCCCGAAAGGACTCGGGAATTTCGAGAGCCGCGATCTCGTCGCCGGCGGCATCGTTGTTGATCGCTTCGAGGATGTGGTGCATCGACATGGCCACACGCTATCGGCGCGCCGTGTCGGCGACGAAAGTGTCCAGCACGCGGCGACGAGGCGACGTAGTCTGGGAGTGACACTCGAGGGGGGCCGATGAGAGTCAGTGACGTTCTGCGCAGCAAAGGTGATCACGTGGCGACTGTTCCGCCCGACACCACCGTGAGAGATCTTGTGGCCGCGCTCCGCGATCTCGGCGTGGGCGCACTGGTGGTCTCCGCCGACTCGACCACCATCGACGGCATCGTGTCCGAGCGTGACGTCGTCCGCCGCCTGGCCAGCGACGGTCCCGCCGTCCTCGACGGGCAGGTCGACGCCATCATGACCACCGACGTGCACACGTGCTCCCCGTCACAGGATCTCGACGAGCTGAACGCCCTGATGACCAACAGCCGTGTCCGTCACATCCCCGTGGTCGTCGACGGGTCGCTGGCCGGAATCGTCAGCATCGGCGACGTGGTCAAGTCACGCATGCACGCCCTCGAAGAGGAGGCGCAGCAGCTGACCGAGTACATCAATCACGGACGCTGAACCGCGACAGAAATCCCACGCCTGCCGCGTGGCGTCGATGTCGAACGTCGTGTGGCCCAGGACCGAGTCGATCGACGCCGAGAAGTCACTACCGGGCCAGGCGTGCCCTCCGCCCAGGACGATGTAGAACTCGACGTCGGCTCCGTCGGGACACGACCACACCCGGTGGACCACCTCCGTGGACACCTCGGTGTCCACGTAGCCCGGATCGCATCCGTTGTTCTCGGCCCAGGCTGCAGCCGATGCGGGGTATCCCGGCCCGTCGAGATCCGCCTCGGGAGTCGTCCCACCCGGAGTCCGGCCGCCGAGAGCACTGTCCAGATCGCCGACCCCGCCGTTGAAACGGAGGATCGGATCGGCTGTGCCGTGGATCGCCATCACCGGAACCGCCCGGTCGGGAACGCACCCGTCGTAGGTGGTGATCCCCGCCACCGGCGCCACCGCGGCGAACGTCCCGCTCATCGAACAGCCCAGGTACGACGTGAGCATCGCCCCGTTCGACAGCCCCGTCGCATAGATCCGGGCGCGATCGACACAGTGTTCCGCGGCCACGTCGTCGATGAGAGCGGCGACGAAGTCGAGGTCCCGCTGGATCCCCGAGCCCACCACGTTCGGTCCGACCGACCACGACACGGGTTGACCGGTTCCCTGTGGAAGGGCGACGAGGAAGCCCTCCTCCATAGCCAGATCGCTGAAACCGGACATGCCGACATGAGCCTCGGCCCCCTCGGCCAGACCGTGGAAGTCGATGACGAGCGGCAGAGGCGAAGCCTCGTTCTCGGGAGCGGTCAACAGGTACCACCTCGCCTCACCTGACACGTCGAGGTTCCGCTGCTGGACGGCCCCGGGCGACCCCGTGGGAGAACAGGTCTCGACTCGGGGAGCGGCCGTGACCGTGGTGGTGACCTCCTCGTCGTCTGCGGAAGCCGCAGCGGCCGAACCCACGTCCCCGCTCGACCCGCCACACGCCGATGCCATCGCCGCGGCGGCTGCGGCGGCGGCGACTGCCCGCAGTCGTCTCCCTCGAGCGGGGCGGCCATCTCGTCGTCGTGATGGTCCCATGGTCTCCCCTCGGCGATCGGACTCGGCCACGCTAGGCCAACGGCCGTGGATCGTCGGGCCGCGACCCGGGACCGGATGCGGCAGCTGGACCGGCGCTGTTCATGCTCGGGCGATGTCGCACACCAACCCGCCCGACACGCGGACGAGATCTCCGGGCGCACAGCTGAAGTTGTCGTTGGGGGTACCGGCCGCAGCCCAGAGGACCTCGTGATCGAGCAGTCGGGCGTCCACGAAGACCGGCAGCGGCGCGGGGTACCCGAACGGGGGAACCCCACCGATGGCGAATCCGGTGGACGCCCTCACCATCTCGGCATCCGCGCGCCCGATTCTCTCCGCTCCCGTCACCCTCGCCAACTTGTCGGTGTCGCACCGGTTCGCACCGCAGATCAGAGCCACGATCGGACCGTCGACGACTCCGCCATGAGCGATGAAGACCAGCGACTTGACGATCTGGCCCACCTCGACACCCAGCGCGTCGGCGGCGTCCTGTGCGGTCCGGGTGTGTTCGTCGGAGTGGACCACGGCGATGTCGAGGCCGGACCGGGTCGCCGCGTCCACAACTTTCGCCACGGTCGGGTGCATGCCCCGACTCTAGGGACGGTCGAGGTCCGCAGCCGCGCCATTGGATCGGCCCGTTCGGGGACCGATACTCTCGCCGGAACACGGCGCCGACTCCAAGGGGATCAGACATGGCCGGTTCAGTCATCGTTTCAGGGGCACGTACCCCGATCGGCAAGCTGTCCGGTTCGCTCGCCGGTTTCAGCGGAACCGACCTCGGCGGCATCGCCATCAAGGCGGCTCTCGATCGCGCCGGGATCAGCGGCGAGCAGGTCGACTACGTGTTCATGGGCCAGGTTCTCCTGGCCGGGGCCGGGCAGATCACCGCCCGCCAGGCCGCCATCGCCGGCGGCATCCCCATGACCGTCCCGTCGACCACCATCAACAAGGTCTGCCTCTCGGGCATCAACTCCATCATGATGGCCGACCTGCTCATCGGGCCGGCCAGGCCGACATCGTCGTCGCCGGTGGCATGGAGTCGATGACCAACGCCCCGTACCTGCTGCCCGACGCCCGCGCCGGCATGCGCATGGGCGACGGCAAGGTCATCGACTCGATGATGTTCGACGGCCTGTTCTGCGCCATCGACCAGATGCGCCATGGGACTGGGGACCGAGAAGTACGCCGGCCGCCGCGGGCTTGAGCCGTGAGGAACAGGACGCCGTGGCCGCCCAGTCCCACGAGCGTGCCGCCCGGGCCCAGAAGGACGGCCTGTTCGACGACGAGATCGTCACCGTCGAGGTCCCCCAGCGCAAGGGCGACCCGGTGGAGTTCAGCGTCGACGAAGGCGTGCGCGGCCGAGACAACCCTCGATTCGCTCGGCGGCCCTACGACCGGCCTTCGACCAAGGACGGCAACGTCACTGCCGGCAACGCCTCGCAGATCTCCGACGGCGGCGCCGCGGTGGTCGTGGCCTCGAAGGCAGCGGCCGAGAAGCTCGGCGTGACCCCCCTCGGCGAGATCGTCGGCAACGGCCAGGTGGCCGGGCCCGACGCCTCGCTGCTCACCCAGCCGAGTCGGGCCATCACCCAGGCGCTCGAGCGCGCCGGGCATGTCGGTGTCCGACGTCGACCTCTTCGAGCTCAACGAGGCCTTCGCCGCGGTCGGCGTCGCCTCGATGAAGGACCTCGGCATCACCGACGAGATCGTCAACGTCAACGGCGGGGCCATCGCGCTGGGTCACCCCATCGGCATGTCCGGCACCCGCATCGTGCTGCACCTGCTCAACGAGCTGGCCCGCCGCGGCGGCGGAACGGGCGCAGCCGCACTGTGCGGCGGCGGCGGACAGGGCGACGCCCTGCTCGTCAAGACGGTCAGCTGACAACCCGGGAGTGAGCGACTCCGCGACTCACACGGCCGCGCCGATCGGCGGCCTGGTGATCGGTGCACTCGGCATCGTCTACGGCGACATCGGGACGTCCCCTCTCTACGCCTTTCGTGAGTCGTTCGAAGGCCACGAACTCCCGGTCACCCATGACAACGTGCTGGGGGTCTCCTCGCTCATCTTCTGGGCATTGATCCTCATCATCTCCATCAAGTACCTGATGTTCGTGCTGAGGGCCGACAATCACGGCGAAGGCGGGATCCTGGCCCTCACGTCGCTGGTGGCGCCGCTGAATCGGGTGGTCACCGGACGCCTCCTCACGTCGCTCGTGCTGTTGGGTCTGTTCGGCACGGCCCTTCTCTACGGCGACGGCGTGATCACCCCGGCGATCTCCGTGCTGAGCGCGGTCGAAGGTCTCGAGGTCGCCGCGCCGGGCCTGCACTCCTGGGTCATCCCCATTGCGGTCGGGATCCTGGTCGGACTGTTTCTCGTTCAGCGGCACGGCACGGGCTCGGTCGGCAGGGTGTTCGGCCCGATCATGACGGTCTGGTTCTCGGTCCTGGCGGTTCTGGGGATACTCAACATCATCGATGCCCCCGAGGTGATCGGGGCGATCAACCCTCTGTACGCCATCCGCTACCTCGGCGACAACGGCATCGACAGCTTTCTCTCCCTGGGCTCGATCTTCCTTGTCGTCACCGGAGGTGAGGCCCTCTACGCCGATCTCGGGCACTTCGGTCGGCGACCGATCGAGCTGGGGTGGTTCTCGATGGTCCTGCCGTGCCTGCTGGTGACCTACTTCGGTCAGGGTGCTCTGCTGCTCGGCGATCCCGAGGCCATCAAGAACCCCTTCTTCAACATGGGGCCGGCGTGGTCCACCTACCCGCTGGTCATCCTCGCCACCGCCGCCACCATCATCGCCAGTCAGGCCCTCATCTCGGGAGCGTTCTCGCTCACGGTTCAGGCCATGAACTTCGACTACCTCCCCCGCATGGCGGTCAACCACACCAGCGACGAACACGAGGGGCAGGTGTACGTGCCCATCGTGAACTGGGCTCTGATGATCGGATGCATCAGCCTGGTGCTGGGCTTCCGGTCGGCGAGCGCACTCGCGGCGGCCTACGGGATCGCGGTCACCGCCACGATGGCCATCACCACGCTGCTGTTCCGCCAGTTCACCATCGACACCTGGCACTGGTCGAAGACCAAGGCGACCGCCTGGGCCGTCCCGTTCCTCGTGGTCGACTTCGCGTTCTTCGGTGCCAACCTCGCGAAGATCCCCAACGGTGGCTGGTTCCCTCTGCTGGTCGCCGTGGTGATCATCCTCCTCATGACGACATGGAAGCGAGGCCGGCAGCTGGTCGCCGAGCGCATCCGCCGCGGCAAGACCCCCATCGAGGACTTCCTCGCCGACATGGAGGTGACCCGGCCGGCCCGGGTACCCGGCACGTCGGTGTTCATGTTCAAGGGCACCGATGCCGCACCCCCGGCTCTGATCTCCAACACCCGCCACAATCGGGTCGTGCACGAGCAGGTGGTTTTGGCGTCCGTAGTGACAGATTCTGCGTCGCACGTTCCCCTCGACCAACGTCTCGACGTCACCGATCTCGGCCACGGATTCCGCCAGGTGGTCATGCATTTCGGCTACATGGAGGAGCCCGACGTCTTCGGCGAACTCGTGCGACCTGCGCCCGAGGGCGTGGGGCTGGAACCGAGCGGCATCTCGTTCTTCCTCGGCAGGGAATCGGTCATCTCCACCGAGATCGCCGGTATGGCCCGATGGCGCGAGCGGCTGTTCGCGCTCATGTTGCGGTCATCGTCGAGCGCGTCGCGCTTCTTCGGCCTCCCGCCCGACCGTGTCGTCGAGGTCGGTTCCCAGGTGGAGATCTGAATGGACGCCACCGAGCCCACGATGTCGCCTCCACCGTGCCGCGTCTGTGGATGCGAGAACAGCGATCACGTCTTCACCAAGGACGGATACGAGTTGAGGCGATGCCAGGACTGCGAGCTCGTGGCGGTGGCCAACCCACCCGCCCCCGAGGAGCTGGCGATCATCTACTCCGACGACGCCGGGTATCACGAGGACTGGGCTGATCCGACGTCGGACGCGGTGCGCCGGGAACGCGAGATGGCACGGCGCCAGCTCGACGCCGTTCACGGGGCGTCCGCCCCCGGCATCGGCGGGACGCTCCTCGACGTCGGATGCTCGGTCGGGTTGTTCCTCGAGGAAGCGCGGGCGGCCGGCTGGGACGTGAGGGGCGTCGAGTTCAACGAGTCCACGGCCCGGGCCGCGCGCCAGCTCCGGGGACTCGACGTGATCACGGGATCACTCGAGAATGCCGATCTCGACGACGCCTCGTTCGACGTGGTCACGCTGTGGGACGTGCTCGAACACGTGCCGGACCCACTGGCGACCCTGCGGGCCGCGGCCCGGGTGCTCGATCCGGGCGGATCGCTCTGGATCGAGACACCGAACATCGACGGTCTCTTCCCTCGGGTCTCCTACCGCGCCGGTCGACGGCTGGACTACTGGCCGCACCCCGAACCGCCCCATCACCTGTTCCAGTTCTCCCCTCGATCACTGGCGTACACCCTTCGGGCCGCAGGATTCGAGGTGGCGTCGGAGACCACGAGGGCCATACCGCTCCGGTACACGTTCGGATCGGCCGCCCAGATGAGGGAACGGCCGATGAAGGCGGCCTACGGCGCGATCTTCGCCCCGGTCGCCGCGGTCGGACCGCTGGTCGGTCGCGGTGACACGCTGATCGTCCGCGCCGTGCGCGGCGACGCGGGCGTCCCACCCCGCTGACCCGATCAGTCGGCGACGACCCGACGGCCCTCGAGTGCGCGGCCGAGGGTGAGCTCGTCGGCATACTCGAGGTCACCGCCGACAGGAAGCCCGCTGGCGATGCGGCTCACCGTGAGGCCCGGCATGTCCAGCGATCGCGAGAGATACAGAGCGGTCGCCTCCCCCTCGAGGTTCGGGTTGGTGCACAGGATGACCTCGGTGATGGCCTCGTCACCGATCCGGGCCAACAGCTCCCGGATCTTCAACTGCTCGGGGCCCACTCCCTGAAGGTGATCGATGGCTCCGCCGAGGACGTGATAGCGGCCGTTGAACTCGCGGGTGCGCTCGATGGCGACGACGTCGCGCGGCTCTTCGACGACGCAGAGGACGTGTGAGTCCCTGCGGTCGTCTGTGCAGACCGCGCACATCTCACCTTCCGCGAAGTTGAAGCAGCGACTGCAGAATCCGACCTTCTCCGATGCCTCGCGCAACGCGACGGCCAACCGCTCCGACTCCCCCGGGTCGGCCTTGAGCAGATGGAACGCGATGCGTTGCGCCGACTTCGGACCGATGCCGGGCAGTCGACCGAACGCGTCGATGAGCTCCTGGATCGCCTGGGAGTAGTCGGCCATCAGCCGCCGAGAAGGCCGCCGAGCGACCCCAGGTCGAGACCGTCCATGGGATTGGCGCCGGCGTGGAGCTCGGCCACCTGCGACGCCGCATCCCGGAAGGCGGCGACGATCAGGTCTTCGAGCAGCGAGACCTCGGCGGCATCGACGACCGAGGGGTCGATCACGACCTGGTGCACCTCGTAGGCCCCGTCGAGGCTCACGGTGACCATCCCCCCGCCCGATGTTCCCTCCACGACCGTCGACGCGATCTCCTCCTGGGCCTCGGCCAGCTTGGCGGTCATGTCCTGTGCCGCGCCGAGAAGGCTCCCGAGGTCGAAGCCCCCCATGTCGAGCGGCGGCGGATCTCCACCGACCGCGTCGGGCCGCAGTGCCTCGAAGCCGCTGTCGTCGGGTGGATCCGGTTCGGCAGGTCGCGCGTCATCGGTCATTGCGGGTTCTCCTCGATCATCTTGGCTCCGGGGAACGCTTCGATCACTTTGTCGAGCCCGGTCGTCGCGTTCACCGTCGCGTCCTCCAGATCGGACACGTCGACGATGGTCTCGTCCTCGTCGGGAAGCTCCGACGGCGCAGGTGGCGCATCAGCGGGCGCCTGACCGGTCCGGGCTTCGGGGGCAGCCGGCGACGCGCCGGCGCCCGCGGGACGACCCGTGCCCGACACCGCGACCAGACGGAGCGGGACGGCCCGACCGAAATGCTCGGCGAGAGCCGCCTCGACCTCGCTCCGGCTGTTCTCGGCCCTCTCGCGCGTCGGTTCGTTGGCCAAGGCGAACACTGCATGATCGGGTTCGGACGCGACGAAGTGGCCGCCGGAGAAGATGGCCTTGGACATCCCCTTCAGCCGACTCAGCACGGACGCGCCGAGCGCCGCCTGAAGCTCCTCGGCCGCCGGAATCCCGGTCGGGTCGATCCGGTCGGCGCCCTCCTTTCCAGCTGCGGAGGCGCCCTGCGGCGACGCCGCGACGGCCTCCGACGACGGCTCGACCGCGGGCCCCGACGAAGGAGCAGCAGGAGCGGTAGCGGGAGCGGGAGCGGGAGCGGGAGTCCCAGGCGCCGCCGCCACGGGCGCAGTCGGCGAGGCGGGCCCTGGCGGTCGCGGAGGCGCGGCGGGCGCAGTCGGCGAGGCGGGCCCTGGCGGTCGCGGAGGCGCGGCGGGCGCAGTCGGCGAGGCGGGCCCTGGCGGTCGCGGAGGCGCGGCGGGCGACGGCGCAGGCCTGGACTCGGCGCGCGACGTCGAGCGCGATGGCTGCTGTCGTTGACGGGCGATGGCCGCACGCGCCTCGGCGGCGGCCTCCGCCGCGCTCGCGGTCGCGGGCTGGTCGGGCGAAACACCTGCATCGACGAGGTCGCCGAGATCGTCGGACCCGGTCGTGTCCACGGACGTCGCGTCGGCCGAATCATCGGCATCACCCTGGTGACGAGGCCCTCCGACCCCGACCGCTTCCGACTTCTCATCGTCGCCCGGAGCCGCCTCAGGTCGGGCACTCGGCCCGCCCGGGGTCGCTCCACCGGAGGCCAGGGCGGCTTCGAGCCGCTCGACGCGTTCCACCAAGGCGTCGAGCGACGCCGCACCCGTCTCACAGATCTGGATCAGTGCCACGTCGAGAGGTACCCGCGCCTCGGTGGCCTGACGCATGTCGACGAGAGCAGCGCCCAGGATGCCGAGCGACCTGGTCAGGCGGGCGGTCCCCATCAGAGACGCCGTCTCCGCAGCACGACCCATGTCGTCGTCGGACAGGTGCCTCAGATCACCGCCGACCGATGACAGGAACGCATCGCGCAGCGTGAGCACCAGACCGTCGGCGAGCACCCGGGGCTCGCGCCCCATGGCGATGGCGTCGCCGAGCGAGCTGACCGCCGCGCCGGGATCGCCGGCGATGATCGCCGCGAGAATCGGCGCGCTCGGGTCGCCGACCCCGGCCACTCCACCCCCGGCCACCACCATGTCCAGAGCCGACAAAGTGTCGCGGGCCGACCCTCTGCCCTGCCGTACGACCTGGGCGACGGACTCCGCGTCGACCTCGAGTGAGGCGTCCTCGATGATCCACCTCACGAACGCCTCGAGGTCGGTCGCGGACAACAGGGTGAACTCGAAGTGCTGGGTCCGGCTCCGAATCGTCGGTAGGACCTTCTGCGGGTCGGTCGTGGCCAACACGAACACCACGTGCTCGGGAGGCTCCTCGAGAGTCTTGAGCAGCGCGTTCGAGGCTGCGGGCGACAACATGTGCACCTCGTCGAGGATGTAGACCTTGGTGCGCCCTGGCGATCCCACCGCGGTGCGTCCCACCAGATCGCGCATCGCGTCGACACCGTTGTTCGAGGCGGCATCGAGCTCGAAGAGGTCGTAGGACGAGCCCTTCTCGATCGACAGGCAGCTCTCGCACGTTGCGCACGGCTGGCCCTCGGTGAGGTTCTCGCAGTTCAGCGCCTTGGCGAGGATGCGCGCCGTCGACGTCTTCCCGGTTCCCCGGGGTCCGCTGAACAGATACGCGTGCCCCTCGGTTCCCTGACCGACCGCGTTCCGAAGAGCGCGCACCACATGGTCCTGGCCGCGGATCTCGTCGAACGTGCGCGGACGGTAACGGCGATACAGGGACTGGTGCGCCATCGGGTTGCACACTACCGGGCCCCCGACACCACCGACGCGGCGTGGCACGGCGCCTCTCCGTCACTACGCTGTCACGGTGACAACGACGCCCACCGGGCCCCCCACCGCTCCTCCCGGCTGGTACCCCTCACCCTTCGACAGCGACGGCTACGCCTGGTTCGACGGCTGGTACTGGCACCGCGCCGACGTCGAGCCGGACACAGCTGCGGAGACCAGGCGTTTCTTCCCCACGATTCCGACCCTGAGACTTCCGGCCGCCTGGTTGGGCTTCGCCGCCGTCGGAGTTCTCATGGTCACGAATCTGCTCCAGGAACTCGACAGCGAGATCGTCGTGGCCTTCATCGGGCTCTTCGCCCTCGGCTTCAACGTCGTCGGGTACCCCGCCGTCGCAGCGGTCGCGTCCTACCGGTTCGGAACCGGTCGCCCGGTGAGGGACCTCGGCCTTCGTGCCCGGCTCGACGATCTGTGGATCGGACCGGTCGGAGCCATCGCCCTCCTCATCATCGCCATCGTCACCGGGCTCCTGGTGCAGGCGATCGGGCTACCCGAGGGATCCAACCTCGACGAGCTCGAGGAACTCGGTCAGAACGCCGCGGTCTTCGCCCTGATGTTCGTCCTCGCGGGGGTGATCGCACCGATCACCGAGGAGCTGATCTTCCGCGGCGTCATCCAACGGGCCCTGTCCTCTCGAATCTCACCGATCGCCGCCCTCTTCGTCCAGGGAGTCGCCTTCGGGTGCGCCCACTTCCTGTTGAACCAGGGGTGGGGCAACGTCGGACTGTTGTTCAGCCTCAGTTGCCTCGGCATCGGGCTGGGATTCATCGCCCACCTCACGGGGAGGCTGATCCCGGCGATGATCGCCCACTCGTTGTTCAACTGCTCCCAGCTCGCGCTGCTGTGGATCTCACTGGGGGCGTCCGGCTGACGGCATTCCGCCCCGACGCGACGCCGTGCCCTGGTGAGACGGTCAGGCGATCTGCGGCACATCTCAGGATCCGCTGAGGGCTGCTGCCTTCCGGCCCTGACCCGGTTCACGGTCTGTGATTGCACAGGACCCGACCGCCTCACCAGAGCACGGACCACCGCACTATACCGGCTCAGGGCGACGGGCCGACCCGCTACCATCGGCGCCGGAGACGTGCGAGAGCGGCCGAATCGGCACGCTTGGAAAGCGTGTGTGGGGAAACTCACCGTGGGTTCGAATCCCACCGTCTCCGCCACGACGCGGTCGGCGCGGAGTTCACCGGAACGGCGGCGCATGACGGGCCACCGCTCCGGTGGGCCCCGACGCCCCGTCCGAACCGTCCCGCCGCCGTCCCGCTTCACACCGCTCCGGTAGCATGCGGTCGCTGCAGAGGGAGGGTCATCGTGAGGGATCGAGTGGGACCCGTTCGACGGTGGGCAGGTTCGGCGGTCGCTGTTGCGCTCGTGGCCTCCACGGCATGTCTTCCGGTGCCCGATGCGGTGATCGCGGCCGCGTGCAGCGAGGTGTTCGACGTCAACGACCCCTCGCTGGTGGTCGACGACTACGGGGTACCCGAGGGGATCCCTCCCGAGGTGTTCGAGAGGGTCAACCGGACGCTGGGCTCCATCCAGTCGCTGTCGGCGACGGCGCTGTGGCCGATGATCGCGTCGATGCGGCTGACCGACTCGCCCATGGTCGAGGTGGGCGTCGTCGGCGACATCGCGGGTGTCACCACCATCCTCGAACAGTGGGTCCCCTATCCCGAGTACCTCGAGATCGCCGACGCCACCGACGCGGCCTCACTGGCCAACTCCATCGTCGCCGAGCTCCGTGCCGACCTGGACCTGGGTGCCAAGGCCCTGGCGCCCGACTACCTCGCCGCGCCCTACGTCTCGCTGCGGGACGCCCGCACCGTCGTGGTGTCCCTGGCCGCCAACCCGGCGACGGCCGCCTACGCGGACGCTCTTCTGACCGCACACGGGAACCGCGTGATGGTTCTCACCGCCGGCAAGGCCGTCACCTCCGACGACGGGGGCACGCGATCGGGATGCCTCCGGCACATCCCCAGATGGGTGGTCGCGAACGCCGTCCCCGAGGGCGTGGACGTGCGAATCAAGCTCGACCGCACCACGGTGGCGCGAGGCGAAGCGGTCACGGGCGCCCTCATCGTGACCAACCGGCGGCGCACCGCGCTGCCGGTATGGGACCTCGGAGGGGACCACTGCGGAGTGCCGGCGTCACAACCGGTCACCACGGTCGACGCCCAGTACACCGTGAACGGTTCGGGTCAGGGCATGAACCACGGCCTGTGGGTGAGCCCCGCCGACGGACTCAATCCGACCTACAACTACGTGACGTCCGGAGGGGCGGTCGATCTGAGCGGCCTGGACACCAACCTGGTCTCCTGTTCGGGAGTCGGCAGCTACGCCGCAGAGATCCCGGCGGGAGCAACGGCCGCCGTCCCCTTCCGCGCCGACACCTTCTCGATGCAGCCGGGGGCCGACATCACCCTTCCCCCGGGCGGGTATGTCGTGAGGCCGCTGGCCTACCTGGGTGCGTTCAACCTCGTCGCCCTCCCACCCGCCCTGTTCGCCATCGGATGAGACCGATACCGAGGACAACGCCATGGCTCTGAGCACAACGCTGCGTCGACGACTCGTGCCGCTCCTGTCGGTCGCCGCCATCGTGGCGACCGCGTCGGCATGCCTGCCCACGCCGGCGGACATCGTGGCCTTCGGATGCGGCCGAGCGTTCGATCAGGACGATCACGAGGCGATCAGCGCCTACATCGACGACCTGTACCCCGGCTACAACGCCGGCCTGGCCGACCCCCCTGAGGTGATCTATGCCAATCTCCAGGCGCTGGCGTCCATGAACTCCTCGGCTCTCGCCCCCTACCTGGCGGGGGTGTGGGTGGACGCGGATCTGGTCAGGGCGGTGGTCGGCGTCGCCGGCAACGTCGAGAACATGACGACCATCATCGAAGCGATCACCCCCTACCCCGACGAGGTGGTGGTGGAGGACCGCAGCGCCGACGCCGATCTGGCCGCCGACATCTGGGGCCGAATCCAGGCGGCGGGCGTCGACGACGACGCACCGCTCGGCACCCGCATGATCGACTTCCTCCGCGACGGCGTGGCGGTCAGGCTCCCGCCGACCGGCGACGCCGCCGATCTCGCCGCCCGACTCCGCAGCGACGTCGGCGATCGGGTCTCGCTCACTGTGGGATCGCGACGACTCGCCGGGGGCCCCGAGTTCGACACGGGGCCATGCGTGATCGAGCTGCCGCGATGGGTCATCGGGGCCGGCGTCCCCGACAACGTGGTGACGAGAATCGTCGTCGACACACCGTCGGTGGCCCCTGGTGCAACGGTGCGCGGCCACATCGAGGTGACCAACAACGGTGCCGCGACGGCCTACGCCGGCCCCGTGAGTCCGACGGACTGTCGTCCTTCGGACCAACCGCTCACGACCACCGACCGCCAGTTCACCGTCAACGGATCGACTGTCGGAGCGGCGCCCGCGCAGAGGCTGATCAGCGACGTCGGCGAGGGCTTCCCCTTGCGATTCACTGAGGGACGCGCCGCAGAGGAGTGGATGACGCCCTATCCCTCCGGCGAGGAACTGCCATCGGTCTGCCCCGCAGGCGTCGGTGGTGGGGAGATCCGCACGGGCGAGACGATCTCGATCCCGTTCATCGCCGACACCCAGAGCTCGCGTCCCACCGACGGGGTCACGCTGCCCCCCGGTGACTACCTGGTGCGCCCGATGCTGTGGATCCAGACCAGCTTCTTCTCCCAGGACGGGCCGGTGGCGTTGCCACCCGCGCCGGTGACCATCGCGACGACGCCCGGCTGATCGTGGTGTCGTCCCGCTGATCACCAACCCGCCCGTCAACCGACCCGGCGTAGGCTCCCACGATGTCCATCGACGCCGCTGTTGCCGCCGATCCTGCGTCGTTCATGGCCCTGGCCCTGGAGGCGGCCCGCTCCGCGGGACCCGGCGGCGACGTGCCCGTGGGCGCCGTGGCCGTCGCCGAGGGCGCGGTGATCGCCACCGCGGCCAACCGGCGCGAACGCGACCGGGACCCCACCGCCCACGCCGAGATGCTGGTGCTCCGCGAGACGGCCACCGTGCTCGACCGCTGGCGCCTCGACGACGTCACGGTCGTCGTGACCCTCGAACCGTGTCCCATGTGCGCCGGGGCGCTGTGGGCGGCGCGTATCGGCGGTGTCGTGTTCGGAGCCGATGACCCCCGGGCCGGGCTCCACGGGATCGCTCTACAACCTCGCGGCCGATCCGCGTCTCAACCACGAGTACCCGCTGACCGGGGGTGTGATGGCCGCGGAGTGCGCCGAACTGCTCACATCGTTCTTCGCGGCGCGACGCGTCGGCTCCGACGCCGAACCCGCTTGAGGAGCCACCGGCCACCTCCGCTAACGTCCCAGACGGAGAGTTGCCAGAGCGGACGAATGGGACGGTCTCGAAAACCGTTGTCCTCGCAAGGGGACCAAGGGTTCGAATCCCTTACTCTCCGCCACCGACGTCCGCGGGCCCGGGATCATCAACCTCCGGGCCCGCGACGCGCTCACCGTGAGCCCCGACCATCACCGGCGCGGGCTCGACTCCATCCTCGGAGGTTCACATGAGCCACACCATGTGGCGAATGATGTCGGCGGACCCCTCCGCCAAGAACGCGAAGCTGAAGCCAGGGACGGTTCGTCGGGTCGGCGTCCTACGCCCGGCCGTACCGCCCACTGCTGATCGGGTTCCTCGTCTCGATCGTCGCGGCCTCGCTCCTGGGCCTCGCTCCACCGTTCCTCTTCCGGGCCATCATCGACGACGCTCTCCCCGGCCGGTGACCGAGGCCAGTTGACGCTTCTGTCGCTGCTGGTCATCGCGGCGGCCCTCGGCGCGGCCATCCTCCAGCTCGGCGAGCGGTTCTGCTCGACCCGCATCGGCGAGGGCCTCATCTACGACCTGCGCACCCAGCTCTACGACCACGTCCAACGGCTTCCGCTGTCGTTCTTCACCCACACGCCAGACCGGCGCCCTGGTCTCGCGACTCAACAACGACGTCATCGGCGCACAGCGGGCCTTCACCGGCACCCTCGGCACCGTGGTCTCCAACGTCATCACGGTGGTGATCACCCTCGGCGCCATGATCGGTCTCGACTGGCGACTGACGATCCTCTCGGTTCTCCTGCTGCCGGTGTTCGTCGTCCCGTCGAAGTCGATCGGCCGGCGACTGGCGGGAATCACCCGGGAGGGCATGGAGCACAACGCCGAGATGAACAACCTCATGACCGAGCGTTTCGGCGTGTCGGGGGCCATGCTCGTCAAGACCTACGGCGACGAGGATCGCGAACTGACGCGGTTCGCCGGACGGGCCGCCAAGGTCCGCGACATCGGGGTGCGCTCCGCGATGCTGACCCGCACCTTCATGTCGATCATGGGGCTCGTCGGCGCCGCGGGAACGGCCGCGGTCTACTGGTACGGCGGCACTCAGGTGATCGACGGGGCACTCACCACCGGAACGCTGATCGCACTGGCCGCACTGGTC
Source organism: uncultured Microthrixaceae bacterium (assembly GCA_963700425.1). Classification (GTDB taxonomy): domain Bacteria; phylum Actinomycetota; class Acidimicrobiia; order Acidimicrobiales; family Microtrichaceae; genus CAVOXO01. The sequence continues at coordinate 135,811 of CAVOXO010000007.1, forward strand.
GTTCGGATCTACGAACCGCTCACGAACCTCACCAACGCCCGGGTCGACGTGATGAGCGCGTTCGTCAGCTTCGATCGGGTGTTCGAGGTCCTCGACACGCCCAACCCCCTCACCGACCGATCGGACCCGGTTCCGTCTCGATGACGTCGAGGGTGTCGATCGAGCTCGACCACGTGTCGTTCCGCTATCCGTGCGTCGGACAGCTCTGCTGCCCGATCGCTCACCGGAGGCGACACCGGTCACCTCCGCCGACGACCGGCAGGTCCTCCACGACGTGACGCCTGTCGATCGCACCCGGCCAGATGGTCGCGCTGGTGGGACCCTCGGGTGCCGGCAAGTCGACCATCTCCTCGCTGATCGGCCGGCTGTACGACGTCACCGACGGTGCGGTCCGCATCGACGGGATCGACGTGCGGGACGTCTCCCAGCTGGACCTCCGCCGGGCCATCGGCGTCGTGGCTCAGGATCCGCACCTGTTCCACGCGACCGTCCGGCGAGAACCTGGCCTACGCCCGGGTCGGGGCGACCGAGGGCGAGATGATCGCCGCCTGCGAGGCGGCGCGTGTCCTCGACGTGATCGAACGGCTCCCCGATCGGCTTCGACACCGTGGTCGGCGAACGCGGCTACCGACTGTCGGGAGGCGAGAAGCAGCGACTGGCCATCGCCCGGATGCTGTTGAAGGACCCGGCCATCGTGATCCTCGACGAAGCCACGTCGCACCTCGACTCCGAGAACGAGGCGCTGGTCCAGGACGCCCTGGCGCGGGCGCTGACCGACCGGACGTCGGTCGTGATCGCCCACCGACTGTCGACCGTGGTCGCCTCGGACTCGATCGCGGTCCTCAACGACGGTCGGATCGTCGAGCAGGGCACCCACGCCGAGCTGATGAACAGCGGCGGGCTCTACACCGAGCTCTACGCCACCCTCGCCGCCCAGAACGCCTGAGGCACGATCACCGCCGCCGGCGCGGGCCCCAACGTGACCACCGTGGCGCGGTCGGAGCGACCGCGGACCCGGATGCGGCCCGCCGACGACCACCCCTCGGGCTCTCCGGCGAGGTGCCAGGCGCGGTGTCCCACCAGCACCCCGCTGCGGTACCGACGGGCGCCGTCGGCGAAACGGGACGCGAGGTTCACACAGTCCCCGATGACGGTGTACTCGAAGCGTTCGTGCGTTCCGATGAATCCCGCGACGACCTCACCGGTGGCGACCCCGACCTTCGTGTCCAACATGTCGTCGAGGGCGGCCAGCTCGGCGGGAATGGCCGACGCGGCCCGGAGGGCCCGCGCCGGATGATCGGGCAGGTCGTGGGGCGCCCCGAAGACGCACAGCGCGGCGTCGCCCTCGAACTTGTTCACCCACCCGCCGTTGCGGTTCACGACGGCCACCACGACCCCGAAGAACCGATTGAGCAGATCGACGACCTCCACCGGGGAGTGCGTCTCGGAATAGGCGGTGTAGCCGTTGAGATCCACGAACAACACCGTGACGTGGCGCCGCTCGCCGGGCCGGTCGAACACCTCGTCGCCACCGCTCACGTCGGCGAGCGCAACCTCCCCCACCTGGGCGGCGAAGACGTGACGAAGCCGCTCGCGCTCGCGCAGACCCGCCACCAGGTCGTTGACGCCCTCGGCCAGACGGCCGATCTCCCCCAGATCGTCGACGGGAACCTCGACGGTGAGGTCGCCCTGCTCGACCGACCGCAACGCGGCTCGGATCACGTTGAGGGGCCGCGACACCGACACCGCGGCGAGTGCCATGACCGCGGCACCCGCCACCACCGAGAACAGAGCCAGCCAGGGCAACCGGTCGGCGTCGAACTTCTCGCCTCCGATGAACGGGGCCGCACCGATGGTGATCAGCGGGACCCCGCTGCCCAGCAACCACGCCAGGAAGAGACGGGGGAACACGTCGCGCCGGTTGTCGGGCAGGTCCGCGTCCTCGAGGGCCAACGCGAAGATCGGCCGGAAGTGGCCCTCCATGAAGAGGTAGAGGTTGGCGCACACCACCACCCCTGCGAGGGCGATGCCGATGGACATCCGGCGGGACGACTCGTTCACGAGACCGTAGAGAAGGGCTCCGCCCATCCACGTGACCAGTGCGGTGAGCGTCTCCAGCGCAGGGAGCCACATCACCAGACGCCGCTCCTGGGCGGACGGCCGGCGATCGACCCGCACCCATTCGACGGCCCTCCGCAGCAGGAGCGCGTTCAGCGGCGTCCCGATCACGAACGCTCCGACGATGTAGACACCCAGGACCTCGGGGCTGATGTCGCTCATGGCGGTCGTCGTCGAGCTCGGAAAGAGCAGCCGTATGTAGATGAGGACCAGCGCAACCCCGATGCCGTTGGCACCCACCTGGATGGCGAGAACTCCCCGGATCGTCGATCGAGCCTGTGCCGTGCCCGACTGCGCCGTACCCCCGCGACCGAGCGCCGACCAGCGTCGACGGTCGACGTTCGTGACCGGGTCGACGAACGGCTCGGGGGTGCCGGCGTCTTCGGCGTCGGCGCTGGTCACCCTCGAATCGTCCCAGACTCCCCGGCCTCCCGCCAGGGATCGGGGACGTCGGCGTCGTGGTCGTGACCTATCGTCGGGCCGCAATGGAGGTGACCTGGACGATCCGCGAGCTCACCGACGTCGTGAACGGACTGCTCGATACGGCGTTCGGCGACCGGATCTGGGTCGAGGGCGAGATCGTGAACATGTCCCGGGCACAGAGCGGCCACGTGTATTTCTCGCTGGTGGACCCCGACGACGACACACGGACCCCCGCCTCGCTCGGGGTCACGCTCTTCAAATGGCACCGTGACGCGGTGAATGCGCAGCTGAGGGGCAGCGGCGGTTCGGTTCGGCCCGACGACGGCGTTCGGGTGCGCGTCAGCGGGTCGCTCGGCATCTACGCGGCGCAATCGAAGCTGCAACTCCGAATGACGGGGATCGACCCCCTGTTCACGCTCGGGTCGATCGCGCAGACCCGTGACGCGATCATGGCGTCCCTCGCCGCCGACGGCTCGCTCGATCTGCAGAAGCGACTCGCCGTCGCCTTCCTGCCGCAGCGAATCGGACTGATCACGTCCCAGGGGAGCGCCGCACACGCCGATGCCCTCTCGGAACTGGCGAGAGCCGAGATCGGGCTCCACGTGGTCGTGTGCGACGCGCGGGTGCAGGGTTCGAACTCGGCGGCCCAGCTCGTCTCCGCGCTGCGAACCCTCGACCGCGCCGGCGTCGACGTCATCTGTCTCGTGCGGGGTGGTGGAGCCAAGACCGACCTCCTGGCCTTCGACCACCCCGAGGTGGCGCGGACGATCGCCCAGTGCGCAACACCGGTCTGGACCGGCATCGGTCACGAAACCGATCGGTCGATCGCCGACGAGGTGGCCCACACCGCACACAAGACGCCCACCGCCTGTGCCGCAGCCGTCGTGGCCGCGGCCCACCGGGGAGGGCGGATCGTGGAGGACCGCTGGGAGGACATCTCGACCCGCTCCGCCGCCACCCTGATTGAGGCCCGCCGACGACTCGATCGCTCCGCGTCATCGGTGGCGCTCCGGACCGGATCGTCGCTGTCGCGCGCCGGTCACGCCGTCGACGAGCGCGGCCGGCGCCTCGGAACGGCGGCGGTGGCACCCCTCGATCGCCGGGCACTGGCCCTCGAGGCGGCCGTCGATCGACTGGCCGCGGCGGCACCTCGCTGTGTGGAACGGGCCGACGAGAGGCTGAGTTCGCCGCGCCTCGTCGGCCCGGGCGCACGATCCGCAGCGGATCCTCGCCAGGGGATTCTCGATCACCCGCACCCGCGCCGGGGCGGTGCGACACGTCGCGGGCGTCGCGGCGGGCGACGAAGTGCTCACCACCGTCTCCGACGGCGACTTCCGTTCGATCGTGGCCGAACCGCAGAGACTCGACCCCTCTCCCGACGACCACGATGGTTCCGAACTCCCGAAGGCGGACTGAACATGACCGACTCCCCCGACCCGACCGCCGACAGCGAAGGAGACGGCCTCAGCTACGCCGACGCACTCCGCGAACTCGACGAGATCCTCGTCGACCTCGACAACGACCGAATCGACATCGACGCCCTCGGAACCCGGGTGGCGCGCGCCGCCGAGCTCATCGAGAGCTGCCGGGCGAGACTCGATGTGGCCCGCGCCAGTGTCGAGGAGATCATCGCCGGGCTGGCCGACTCCGCGGCTCCGGGGCACGGTGGGGAAGGCGTATCCGGCGCCGAAGCTCCAGAATCGTCCGGAGATGCCGATCAGTAGTGGATGTCCGCGGTGCATCCGTCGAGCGATGCTGCTCTGTCCCAACTGACCGCGCCTGCGGACCTCGAGTGGGCATTCGACCAGTCCCACCTCTTTCGCACGTACCTCAACTCGAAGAACGTCGTTCTGCTGCACTGCGACGCCGTGGGGAAGATCCTCTGGGCCTCGCCCTCCGCCATGAGGATGCTCGGTCGAACGATCGAGGACCTGGTGGGGCGGTCGATCGCGGATCTCACCGATGACCCGGCCCTCGAGGAGTTGCGTCGTCGCATCTCCGATCCGACCGCGGCGGACGAACCGAGCCTCGGGCTGGAGATGTCGGGTCCCGACGGGCTCCGGGTGCACTGCGACATCGACGTGTCCCCCTTGACCAACGGACAGCTCCCCGGCGCTCTGGTGACGGTTCGCGACGCGACCCGGCGGGTGTCGGACCTGGCCGCGCTCAAGGCCAGCGAACAGCGATTCAGGGTCATCGTCAACGAGGCGCCGTGCGGAATCGCCCTTCAGGACTCCATGGGGAGCTTCGTCTTCCTGAATCAGCGCATGAAGCGGATCGTCGGAACCACCGGCAATCACATCATCCACCACGAACTCGACGAGTTCGTCCACCCCGGCGACCTCGACAAGGTCCTCGATCACCAGGGAGCGGACCTCTCCGAGAGCATCGAGATCCGCTTCGTCAGGCCCGACGGCGAGACCCGCTGGTGCTCGGCCAGGATCCTCCCCCAACCCGACGAGTCCGGCAACGACGTGAGCTACCTGTGGGCGACCGAGGACATCACCGCCCGGGTCCGCGCCGAAGAGGATCAATCCCGCCTCTATGCGCTCATGGAGGTGTCGTCCGACCTGGTGGTGATCCTCGACGTCAATGCTCGCCCGCTCTACATGAACCCTGCCGCGAGACGCCTGCTGGGGGTCCCCGAAGGGATCGACCTCGATGCCGACTCGCCGGCTCTCGACCTCGAGACCCAGCCCGCCGAGGCCCTCGACTCCATCAAGGACACCTTGGGCAGGGGCGACACCTGGAACGGCGAGTTCTCCCTCAGGAGCGCTCAGGGGCTGTGGGTGCCATTCTCCGCCCTGGTCGTTCCCGAGATCGATTCGCGGGGAGATCTGGAACGGGTCTCCGCCGTCCTGCGCGACGTCTCCGAACGCAAGGCCTTCGAGGAGCGGCTGCAATGGGAGGCGACCCACGATCCGCTGACCGATCTTGCCAACCGCTCCCTGCTCACCAGCCAGTTGAGCCACGCCATGGAACGCGCGTCGGCCGAGGGGACCTACGTGGCGATCGCGTTCCTCGATCTCGACAGCTTCAGGATGATCAACGAGAGCCTCGGGCACCGTGTCGGCGACAACCTGTTGCGCCAGACCGCGGAGAAGCTCTCGAAGCTGGTGTGGTCGCACGACACCGTCGCCCGGTTCGGCGCGGATGAGTTCGCCATCCTCATGGAGAACCTCTCGTCGCCCGACGAAGCCGTCAACCTCGCCGAACGGATCAGAACCGCCGTGTCCGGCCGCGTCGGCATGGCCGAGGTCGAGCTCCTGATGACGTTCTCTGCGGGTGTCGCCGTCACCGACGGCACCCGGGGAGATCCGGCCAGCCTCATCCGCGACGCCAACGCCGCCCTCCACGAAGCGAAGCTGCGGGGCCGCGATCGGACCGAGATGTTCACCGGCAGCCTCCGCGCCCGGGCGGTCGACCGGCTGTCGATCGAAACCGGGCTCCGCAGGGCGCTCCGCCGTGACGAGCTTCGCCTGTACTACCAACCCCAGGTCTCGCTCGAGACCGGTCGCATCTGTGGTGCCGAAGCCCTCATCCGTTGGCAGCACCCCGAACACGGGTTGATCGGACCGAGCGAGTTCATCTCCATCGCGGAGCAGGCCGGCCTCATCATCCCGATCGGCCACTGGGTTCTCACCGAGGGCTGCAAGCGCCTGAACCGTTGGCAGACCGAGCTCACCAACGGCTCCCGGTTGACCATGGGCGTCAATCTGTCGGGCAAGCAACTGCTGAACCCGACGCTGACCGAGGAGATCTCCACGGTGATCGACGAGTCGGGCATCGACCCGGCTCAACTCGAGATCGAGATCACCGAGTCGGTCCTCCTCGACGACGTCGACCGATCGATCTCGGTCCTCGAACGGCTCAAGGGGTTGGGGGTGCAGCTGGCGCTCGACGACTTCGGAACCGGCTACTCGTCGTTGACCTATCTCAGGAGCTTCCCCATCGACGTCGTCAAGATCGACCGCAGCTTCGTCGACGGCATCGGAGCCGACGCCGGAAACGCCGCGATCGTGGCGTCGATCGTGGAACTGGCCCGGACCCTCGGCCTTCGCACCATCGCCGAAGGAGTCGAGAACGAGACGGATCTGGACGTCCTCCGCAAGATCGGCTGCCACGAGGTCCAAGGGTTCCTGATGTCCCAGCCGCTCACGGCCGACGACGCCGAACGCTTCATCTCCTACGACCCGGAGTGGTGAGCCGGTTGGTGGTCGGCCACCCCGATACCCGCTGAACCGTAAGGTGCCGGCGGTAGACTCTGTCGGCCTCGGGCACGCAGGGGCGAGACGAATCGTCTACTCGATGAGCACCCACTCCAGCGACAGGTCGACCTCGGCACCCCCGCCATCGTCGGCTGCCCGTGTCCCGGTGGCGACGCTGAGAACCGGCGATCCGTACGCACCCGAAGAGCTGGTGTCGGCCCTGCAGACACTTCCCTTCGGCGGACTCGACGATTCGGCGAAGAACCTTCCCCTCCCCCCGCAGGTCCGCGCCGCGATCTCACCGATCGTCACCGCCTTCCGCTGGGGCGCTCTGCTGTACGGAATGCTCTTCGGCGCCGCAGCGGTGGTGCAGACCGGGTCCAACATCATGGTGATCGGACTCACGACGTGCCTGTTCCTCACGATGTGGCGCACCATGCTTCCGATGCGAATGGGGTCACCGCTCCCCAGGGAGCGATTCCCCAGCGTCCTCGACACCCTGGTTTCGGCCTGGCGGTCGGGTACACCGGCACCTCGTCGTCGCCCTTCGTCTTCTGCGTGGTCGCGGCGATCGCCGTGGCCGCGTTCGGCTGGGGCTACATGGCGGGCTTCCTCGCCATCTCGGTGGGGTGGATGGCCATGGCCGCCGGCGCAGCCGTGTCCCCCGGACGAGACGCAGCGCTCGGGGCACTGTTCGATAGCGACGCGGCGGCGGTCCTGGTGACCATGGCCGCCCTCACGTTCCTGTCGGCCTTCGGCCGCACCCGCCTCGTCGAGAACGAACAGCGACGACGCCGACTCGCGGGACGTATCGATACGCTCGCCGAGACCAACGACCTGCTCACGATGCTGAACTCGGTCGCCCGTACCCTCCCCACCAGCCTGAACCAGCGGGAGGCCCTCGAAAGCGCCCGCGTCCAGATCGCCACGACATTCCGGCCGTCGGCGGTGTGCCTCATGGAGCGGGCGGAGAACTACGACGAGTGGACCCCGAAGCTGGCCGAAGGCTGCGCCGTCGCGCCCTCGCACAGCACCGGAGACCTTCCCGAACCTCTCCGATGGGTGGTGGGTTCGGGTGATCCCACCCTGTTCGAGGATCTGTCGGCGGCGGGCATCGCTCCGATCGCCCCCGGCTCGACCAGCGGCCTCTACACCCGACTGGTCGCCCGCAACCGCACGATCGGAGTCCTCGGGATCGAGAGCGCATCGCCGGGGGCGTACCGCGAGCGCGACCGACGACTCCTGTCGGGGCTCGCCGACTTCCTGGCTCTCACCCTCGACAACGCCCGGTGGTTCGGACGTCTTCGCTCACTGGGAGCCGAAGAGGAACGGAACCGCATCGCCAGGGACCTTCACGACCGGCTCGGCCAATGGTTGACCTACATCTCCTTCGAACTCGAACGCATCATCCTCGGACAGGAGCCGCCGTCACCGGATCTCGAGAAGCTCCAGGACGACGTTCGGTCGGCTCTCGACGAGTTGCGCGACACCCTGAGTCAGCTGCGCTCGGAGGTCAGCGAGGAACGTCCCCTCGCGCTCGTGGGCAAGGAGCTCGTCACCCGGTTCGCGAATCGGGCCGACATCCCCGCCACCTGGAGGGTCGTGCATCCGGGCCTGAATCTCCCGATACCCATCGAGAACGAGCTGCTGAGGATCCTCCAGGAATCGCTCAGCAACATCGACAAGCACGCCGCGGCGTCGGCGGTGAACGTGACCTGGGACGTCTTCGGCGGTGCGGCCACGCTCACCGTCGCCGACGACGGTCAGGGTTTCGACGCAGCGCGAGGCGTCCGCGACAGCGCGTACGGGTTGGTCGGGATGCGTGAACGCGCCGATACGATCGGAGCACGCCTGATGATCGACACGACCCCAGGGGCGGGCACCGTCGTGACGGTTCACGTGGGATCGATGGAAACCGACAAGGATGGTGCGTGATGCGAATCGCGTTGGTGGACGACCACGCAATCCTCCGCGACGGAATCCGTCGCGGCCTCGAGGCGGCCGGAGAGGACGTCGTCGGCGAAGCGGAGAACGGCGAGACCGGGGTCGCCCTGGCGCACGCCACCCGCCCCGACGTCGTGCTCATGGACCTGTCCATGCCCGTGCTGGACGGCATCGAGGCGACCCGCCGGATCACCTCGGAGCTTCCCGACGTGAAGGTGGTGGTCCTCTCGATGCATGACGACCCCCAGCGAACCCGCGCCGCCATCGCCGCGGGGCGGCGGGGTATCTGACCAAGGGAACGTCGCTCGCCGACGTTCTCGAGACCCTTCGGGCGGTGAACCGGGGAGACACCGTCCTCAGCCCCTCTCTCGCCCTGTCGATGCTGCGGGCCGCCCAGGACGAGGCGGCCGCCGCCGACCTCCTGTCGGATCGCCAGGTTCAGATCCTCCAACTGATCGCCGACGGTCTGGGAACGAAGCAGGTCGCCCGGCAGCTCGGCATCACCCAGAAGACCGTCCACAACCACCTCAACGCCATCTACCGGCGCCTCGACACCCAGAGCCTCACCCATGCGGTGCTGAGCGCCGTCAGGCTCGGCATCATCGATCTCGGCACGGGCGAGGAGGGATCGCCGTGATCCGCTCTCGCGCTGGGAGCAATTGCCCATCTCGACACCAGGGATCAGCCTCGATACTCACGGGATGCCGCAGGGGACGATGAGGGCTGTCGGCAACGCTCTGACGCGGCTGGGTTCCGCGATCGCGGCCGTGTTCTCGTTCCGCGTCGCCCTGGCCCTCATCTCGTCGGTGACGGTCACAACGGCAGTGTCAGCGCCTCTGGCCTACACCGCCGCGGAGGTACGGGCTGACCTGGCCGTTGGAACGGCCGGTCCCGATCCCGAGATCTCCCAGCCGGCCCCCGTCCCAGAGGGCTCGGAGTCCCCGCCGGTGACCGACCCCGAGACCGGCGAGGTCGTCGGGACACCGACATCCACCTCCCCCACGACTCCCGCCTCGTCGCCCGCGGCGACCGGACCGCCGACGACCCGCCCGCCGGGCATCGTGGCCGACGGCCTGACCGTGTCCCTCGACGCGGCCCGTCAGGAGGACTTCCCGCTCGACGGCTACCGGCTGTTCGGGCGGTTGTACGTGTTCCTCGACGTCGACGGAGTCACGTCGGTCAGCTACTGGATCGACGAGACCGCCGCCGTCGGCCCGGCCGACCGCACCGCCGACGCCGCACCGTTCGATCTGGGCGATCCGATCTTCGACACCGCCGCGTTGGCGGACGGAACCCACTCGCTCTACGCCCGGGCCATCACGGCAGAGGGCGTCATCGAACGCTACGCGGTGTTCGAGGTCGTCAACTCCTGACGGGTGGCGGCGGATCGCCCCTGCGGGGTCGGCTGTCGTACGCTTCCGGCGGTCGACAGCGTCCACGGAGACACCCATGACCAAGATCACCGGATTCGCCGAGCCGCCTTTCGAGGGGGTGGAGGCCGCGTTCGAGGCCAACTTCGAACAGCACGGCGACATCGGCGCGTCGTGCTCCCTGTACCACCAGGGCCGCCAGGTGGTGAGCCTGGTCGGCGGTCATCTCGATCCTGAGCGCACCGTTCCGTACACCGCGGATCATCTCCAGATGGTGTTCTCCACCACGAAGGGGGCGACGGCCATCTGCGCCCATCTACTGGTCCAGGACGGACGCCTCGACCTCGCGACGCCGGTGGCGGAGTACTGGCCCGAGTTCGCGGCGAAGGGCAAGGAGTCGATCCCCGTCGAATGGCTGCTCTGCCACAAGTCGGGCCTCGCCGATGTCGACCGACCGATGACGCTGGCCGACGCCCTCGACATCGAGGAGGTCGCCACCGCGCTCGCGCGAGTCGGAGCCGATGTGGACTCCTGGCGACCAGCACGGCTATCACGCGGTCACCTACGGCTGGCTGGTCGGGGAGGTGGTGCGCCGGATCACCGGTCAGACCGTTGGTCAGTTCTTCGCGGAGAACGTCGCCGCTCCGCTCGGATTGGAGTTCTGGATCGGCCTTCCCGAGGAGCATCTCGACAGGGTGGCACCGCTCATCCCGATGGCCCTGCCCGAAGGTCTGCACTTCGGCGATCCCGGCGCTCCGATGCCCGATCTGGTGGAGATGCTGTCGATGGTCCTCGGACCCGACAACCTCATCGGACGGGCGTTGACCGCGCCCGGAGGTGCGATGACCGACCAGGATCACTGGAACGACCCCGCGGTGTGGCAGGCGGAGTTCCCCGCCGCGAACGGAATCACCAACGCTGGTTCGCTGGCGCGTATGTACGCGGCGACGGTGAGCGAGGTCGACGGCGTGCGGTTGTTGGATCCCGACACGCTCTCCACCGCGGTCGAACGGCACACCTACGGCGCCGACTCGGTGTTGATGTTCGAGATCCCCTTCGCCCTCGGGTTCATGTTGGACGGGCCGCTGTCGAAGTTGGGGAGCCCCACCGCGTTCGGCCACTACGGCGCGGGCGGCTCGGTGGGCTTCGCCGACCACGAGGCGGAGATCGGATTCGGATACGCCATGAATCGCATGGATCTGGGAATCGCCGGCGATCCTCGCACCTCGGGGCTGATCGACGCGGTCTACGCCGCGTCTGTCGTGACGACCCCGTCAGTGGAGGCGGCCCGCCGCCGCACCTTCGCCATCATCAGCCATCCCGACGCCGGCAAGACGACCCTCACCGAGAAGTTCCTGCTCTATGGAGGAGCTCTCGGGCGCGAGGCGGGTTCGGTGAAGGCCCGTCAGAATCGCCGCTCCGCCACATCGGACTGGATGGCGCTCGAGCAACAGAGGGGCATCTCCATCACCTCCACAGTCCTCCAGTTCCCCTTCCGGGGGTGCGTGGTCAATCTCCTCGACACCCCGGGCCACCGCGACTTCTCCGAGGACACCTACCGGGTCCTGACCGCGGCCGACGCCGCGGTCATGGTGCTCGACGCCGCCAAGGGGATCGAGGCCCAGACACTCAAGCTGTTCGAGGTCTGCCGCGATCGCGAGCTACCGCTGCTCACGTTCATCAACAAGTGGGATCGCCCCGGGCGCGACGGACTCGAGCTGTTGGACGAGATCGAGAACCAGATCGGGGTGACGCCCACCCCGGTGACCTGGCCGGTGGGGATCCCCGGTGACTTCCGCGGCGTCATCGATCGCCGGACGGGCGAGTACGTGCGGTTCACTCGAACCGTGCACGGCTCGACCATCGCCCCCGAGGAGCTCGTCGATGCCGAGCGTGCCGCCGAGGAGGAGGGTGACGCGTGGGCGACCGCGATCGACGAGATCGACCTGTTGGAGGCCACCGGCGCGAACCACGACGACGAGACATTCCTGGCGGGAGTCTCCACCCCGACGTTCGTGGGTTCGGCCCTCACCAACTTCGGCGTGGGTCATCTCCTCGACGCCGTGATCGACCTCTTCCCCGCACCGGCGGCCCGCTCCGATGTCGAGGGTGTCTCGAGGGGCCTCGACGCGCCGTTCGCGGGATTCGTCTTCAAGGTCCAGGCGAACATGGACCCCGCCCACCGCGACCGCATCGCGTTCTTCCGGGTGTGTTCGGGCCGTTTCGAACGCGGCATGGTCGTGACCCACGAGCGCACCGGCAAGCCGTTCGCCACCAAATACGCGCACCAGGTTTTCGGTCAGGACCGCGAGACCGTCGAGGAGGCGTACCCCGGCGATGTCGTGGGACTCGTCAACGCCGGCGACGTCAGGGTGGGCGACTCCATCTATGTCGACGAGCCGGTGACCTTTCCCCCGATCCCCAGCTTCGCCCCCGAGCACTTCTCGATCGCCCGGGTACGAGACACCGGCCGATACAAGCAGTTCCGATCGGGGATCACCCAGCTCGACGAAGAGGGCGTCGTGCAGGTTCTGCGCGACAAGGACCGGGGCGACCAGGCACCGGTCCTGGCCGCGGTCGGACCCATGCAGTTCGAGGTGGTGAGCTACCGCCTCGAGAACGAGTTCGGAGCGTCGATCGAACTGAGCCCGACGTCGTACGTTGCCTGCCGTCGGACCGATGCGGAGTCACGCGACCGTCTTCGCGCCATGCGGGGAGTCGACGTTCTGGAGCGTTCCGACGGGGCGCTGCTCGCTCTGTTCGAGAGCACCTACTGGCTCGAGCGCCTCGTGGCGGACGAGCCCGATCTCACTCTCGACAAGCTGGTGGCCGAAGGCGCCCTGGCCCGTTGAACGGTTCGCGCTCGGAGCGGACCGGCGCGGTAGCGTCATCGAAGATGCAGACCAGGAGTCAGGCTGAGGTGACCGACGACGCCCAACCAGCGCCATCCCTGTCGAGGGATCGCGTTCGCCAGCAACGACGCCGCCAGAAGGCGTTGAGACGGCGACGGATGATCGGCATCCCCGCGCTCGCGGTGGCTGCGGGCCTCTTCGGCTACGGGATCTGGATGGTCATCGACGCCGATCCCGACGACTCCATCACGCCCGAGGTCGAGGGAATCATCCAGGAGCCCACCACGACGGCGCCCGATGCGTTCGAGGAGCCCGAGACGTTACCGGGGGTCGACCCCGAATTCGACGACTCGACGGGCACGGTGCCCGAGGTCGAGATCGGCACGGCCGTCTCCATCGTCCGCGACGAGGCCGACGTTCCGACGACAGCACCGGAGTGACATGGGCTGTGTGATTTTCGGCTTCGCACTGATCGGGCCCCGATTCGCCCTGGGCTTCACGTGGATCTTCACGACCATGGTGGATCGTGCCTACGACAACTTCATCGTCCCGGTGCTCGGTTTCGTCTTCCTGCCGTGGACGACTCTCGTCTACGCACTGGCGTACAACGGGTTCAGGGTGAGCCCTGTCGGCTGGTTCTTCGTGGCCCTGGGTCTGATGGCTGACGTCTCGTCGTACGGGGCGTCGTCGCGAGCGCGCAACGGTCCGGTGTGAGCCCCGACCGGCGATAGAGTTCGAGATCGTTCACAACCGTTCGACCCGCCGGTGGAGACCCCACCAGGCAGTCGATCACCCCTCGGGGATGTAGCTCAGCTGGCTAGAGCACCTGCTTTGCAAGCAGGGGGTCGTGGGTTCGAGTCCCATCATCTCCACCAGTCACCGCAAGGGTTTCGAGGCTCTCCATAGGGCACCGAACCCGCGGCAGTCCCGGGTGTCCGCGCTTGAAGGACGCGTGGTTGAGTATCGCTGTGGATGCCTTTCTGAGGATGTCTGTCGGGTTGCCGGACCGAGCGAAGACAACGATCGCCGCGCGCGAGTCCCGCCATGTCAGATAGCCGAGGAGCTGATCGATCGCTAGTTCGATCGCGTTGGCACCATTCCAGATTTGCACTCAGCGACGAAGACTGTGCTCTGGTTGTCCCCGACAGGAATGAAGAGGTCCGTTTTTCCTCTGCGGCCGACGGGCCGTACGAACCGACAATCCCATACAAGTCGGCTATTCACAGGCGGCCCGCCGCCTCGTTTGGGCAAGGGGTAGCACCAAAGAGTCAAGAGGATTTTGACGCTGATGTGGCAAGGTCCGGGTGGTGCCGGCTCGCGACGAACCACATAGGGGCGTCTCCGCGACGAGGGCAGCGCGGTCCGGTTCGTCGGGTCGACGTCCCTGCCCGGGACGGGGCGTCCTCACGCCCGCAGATGACCTAGGTCCCTGGATCGGCGGCGGGGCCGGTCGTACGTTGAGACATGCAACAGAGACTATGTACCGAAGGGAGCGGATCATGGTGTTCCCCGCGTCATCCACCCGTCGACGCCTGAGTCTGGCGGCCGCCGTCTTGGGGCTCTTGGCCCTGATGGGCACGGCGTGTCGGCCGGTCCAACTGCCGGGCGTCTATCCATGGGACCCGACCGGCAGTCTTGAGTCCGTGGTCGGCGGAAACGGAGAGGTCAGGGTCGTCGGTTGGGCCAGCCAGTGGGATCTCTTCGTCGACGGCGATGATGCCCGCGACCAGGGTCCGGTCCAGATCGTCATCAACATCAACGGCGAGTGGGTCGAAGGAGCCTTCCCGGCCAGCGACCCACGCGCCGATGTGGACACGCTGTTGGTCGCCCAAGGCCTCTGGCAGATCCGACAGGACGCCATGGGCTACGGCTTCGACGTCACCGTTCCCGCTGCTGCGGGCGAGACAACGGTATGCGTCGCCGCGCTCAACCAGAACCTCGACGTGTTGGACGCCTTGGGCCCCGGCATCGGCGACCACGTGCTGTTGGGCTGCCGCACCGTCACCGTCACCGTCACCTGACCGGCCCGACGATGGGGCCTTTCGGCCACGTCGAAGAAAATGGGCCAGTCGGGATTGCTGCAAGTTTGGTTGACATCTCTTACACCGGGCGTGGTCGGGCGGGAAGTATGTACCGATGCCCAAGGGTCTGCTGACGGTTCGGTTGATGTCTCTCATGCGGGGCGTTGCCCTTGAGAAGGATGGATGCCACGCCCAAGCAGTTCCCGCCGGAGGTCGACGTTGATGTAACGACCATCGCCCTCCGGGACGACCCGAGCGTCGCGGAGGGCGCCGCCGAGTGGCCGGTTCCGAGGTCCCGATCGTGGCCCCCGCAATCGTCCTCGGCCTCGGATGCACTCGGCGCTCGTCATCAGGGACGTTGTCCTCTAGTAGTTCGACGGCTGTCGTCCTAGGTTGCGCGGCGACGAGAACCACTCCTCAGACCGGATGTCGGTAAGGCGTCGAGAGGCACCGTGGCGTTGGTACGGCGGAACCGTTCGCTGCCACAAACCTGGCCTGGGCGCACGGCGCCACCGCCACTCCACCAGCGCTCGACCGACGAGCCGGATCTTTGAGGATTGATCCCAAAGGAGGGCAGGAAATGAGAAAGACACGAATGCTGGCGATCGCCTGGGCTGTCGCGGCGGTGCTTGCCGCGGGCTGTTCCGACGACGCCGACGACGCGTCCGACCCGGACGAGACCACCACCACCGTGGACGACGCCACCACCCAGGAGCTTCGTCACGACTCGCTCGAGCCCGCCGCGGAGTTCTGTGACGCCATCGCGACCCACGATGGTGCCGAGGTTGTGGCACTGATGAGCGACGACGCTGTGGCAGTGGATCACTCCACCGGTGCGGTGTACGTCGGTCCCGACGAAATCCGCGCCTGGATCGACGAGTTCGGAGGGTTCGACACCTTCGAACTCACCGAATGTGGAACCGAGGGTGTCGCCTCCAACTGGTGGTCAGCGGGTCCCTACCGCTTCTATTCCGACACCAACGACGGCGGCACCGAGGGACTGGGCGTGGCACAGATGACCGACGGGAAGATCAGTCGGTTCGACGCCATCTACACCCTGTCGACGGGCGAGACCAACGTGTCCGACCCGATCTCGGAGGAGGACCGGGCCACCGCCACCGCGTTCTGTGAGGCGTGGGGCACCGAGGACCCCGAACAGATTCTCCCCCTCGTGAGCGCGGACTACTCCCAGCAGGCCGCCGCGCTGGTTCCTTCTGAGGGAACCGTGGTGTTGAGGGAGCCGTTCCCGGCCGGGGAGGCCGGCGTGCCGCGAGGCTGCCGGTCTGCTCGCCTCCGACCCGATGGACTCCGTCGAATGCTCCGAAGAGATGGTCAGCAATGGCGGCTGGATCGGCCTTTCGGCTCGCTTCGTGGATACCGACAACGCCACCGGTGACTGGGGCGGCTCCTGGGGCGGGGTCATGGCCATCCAGATCGGCGACGACGGCCTCGTCACCGCCGCCACCCACTGGATGGACCTGATGGATGCCGACGGGAACCACGTCGCCCCGCAAGACGCGCCGGCTTCGGTCTCGACGGCCTGAACACGGCGACTCCGAGCGCACCAAGAACCGTCGAGGCCCCGGTCGTAGCAGTAGCCGGGGCCTCGACGCGTCGATCGTCCGGGCGGAGCGCGGCGCGGGGGAACCGTGGGCCAGGCGACGAGCTGACGCACCGGATCACCGCGCCCCACCAGCCCCGTCCCGAACGATCGCGTGTTCGGGCCATTGACGAAGTTCCCCACGTTGCTGTGCCGACGGTGCCGCGGAGCGCCGGGCACCTGGGCCGACACCATGTGTGGAGTCTCTGGCGCACGTGCCCACTGCCGATGGGCGCGAAACGTGCGCCATCTCGCGCGCGACCGTGATCGTTCGCATCCGTTCACGACGTCCCGACCCGACGGTCGGTCCCGGTCATCCCGTGAGGATGCCGATGGCGTCGCCGATCAGGTTGGCGCCGAACACCACGAGCAGCACGGCCATGACCGCAGCGTTGTTGGTGATGAGCCAGTCCTTTGCGGTCTCCAGCTTGTCGTCGATCCGGTGCCCGGCGATGAGGAAGCCGGCGACAGGGGCGACGACGGTCACGCCCGCGACCAGCGTGAACACGATCACGGTCGCCACCGTCTCGCCCGATTTGATCTGCAGAGAGCCGAGCGAGACCCCCGCTGCGGCGGCAAGGAGCAGGTTCTTGGGGTTGATGGCCGAGAGCACGAACCCCAAGCCGAATGCCTTCGGCGGCTCGAGGGCGTCGATCGTGGCCATCCAGGCCGGCATCGCGGGTTCGTCCTTCGGACCGGGGCGCTTGCGCCACTGTGCCACCGCGCCGACGAGCAGCAGAAGGCCCAGGGCGAGCTTGATCCACCCCGATGTGTCGCTCGGCGCGCCGTTGCCGGCGTCGAAGCCCGGCAACAACAACACGACGGTGGTCACGGTGGCGATCCCGAGCACCCAGGCGAGCATGAACGACACGCTGTTGGTTCGCGAGCGCTCCGAGAACATCATCAGGATCACCGCGGCGATCGGCACCGGGCTGATCGCGATGCCGACGGCGTATCCGAGTACGGCTCCGATGGCCTCACCCATGGTCGACCCTCCCTCTCCGTTGTGTCGTCAAGCTCTCCGTTGCGTCAAGCCGGGCCCCGATCGCAGCTCGCCGCCCGCACCGCCTTCTGGCGTCCCATGTCATCAGGCGGTGTCGGGGTCGATGTCGAATGCCTCGGCGAGCCCGCTCAGCATCCACGTCCAAGCCTCGGGCACCGGGCCCTCGAACGGCCCTCGCATGCTGAGCGCCTCCACCAGCGACACCGCGCCCCCGGTCAGTCGGACATCGGAGCCGGTGCCGGTGCCGCCGTCGCGCACCCGGACGCACTTCCCGACCTCCACCACGATGTCGACGTCGGGGTCGGTTGCCGCGATGACCAGTTCCCCCCGCCGGCCCGGTCGGTGGACCGCCGCGAGTGCAGGGCCGAGTGCGGCCGCGTAGCGGAGCGACGCCGTCACCTCGTCGGCATCCTCCACGGGGTCGAGACCGAGAGGCAACATGATGTCCCTCTCGTGCACCCAGGAGTCCCACAGCGCGTGGTGGGCCATGACGTCGAGAGGGACATGACCGGGCGGCGACTCGGCCGTCAACGTCCAGTCCCCGTCTGCTACGGAGCTCAGAAGATCCACCAGCTTGTCGGTGGACGCCACGAAACGGGCGAGGACGTCGGCGTCGGGAACATCCTCGGCCGCGGCGACGATGCTCGCCGGCGTCTCCACCGGGTCGAAGGTGGCGAGTAGGCGGGTGGGTTCACCACGTAGCCCGGACTCCAGGGAGTAGGCCCAGAAGGCGTTGGTGCTGGAGAGATGCACGATGACGTCGCGAGTGGTCCAGCCGTCGCACCGGCTGGGGTGATCCCATTGCTCCGACGTGAACCTGGAGAGGACGTCGGCGAGCCGTCGACGCTGGCCGACGGTCGGGGCGACGATCCCGGAGGGAGGGCCGTCGAGGGTGATGAGGGGGTCGCCTTCGTAACGCGGATTCAACTGCATCGATGCAGGTTCCCACATGCCCGATCCGCCGGACGACGGCGACACGATCGACGGCGACCCATGGGACGCGAGCGCTCTTCGGCGGCGACGGCCGTTCGGGCGTCCGCCATCCCGTGTGACCGCGGCGGGACCCGAGACGTCAGCAGTCGGAGAGGGTGTCGTAGACCGCGCTCGCCGAGTCGATGACGCCCTTGACGGCGCCGCTCACGGCGGAGGCATTGGCCGCCGTGAGCTCGCCACCGAGATCAC
This sequence comes from uncultured Microthrixaceae bacterium, assembly GCA_963700425.1. Classification (GTDB taxonomy): domain Bacteria; phylum Actinomycetota; class Acidimicrobiia; order Acidimicrobiales; family Microtrichaceae; genus CAVOXO01. Next base: position 154,532 of record CAVOXO010000007.1, read on the forward strand.
TGACGGCGGTTTCGAGATCGCCCACGGAGTCCTTCAGTGCATCGACCTCGTCCTCTGCCGCACTGCTCGCCGAGTCGGCCAGCGCAGTGAGATCGTCATCGACGGCCGAAAGTGCCGAATCGAGACCGTCGGTTCCCTCCGCCACGAGATCGAGGGATCCGAGGCTGGTGATGTCGGACTTCAGGTCCTCGCCCGCCTGGCAGTACTCGTCCTGGAGCGACTCATCGCTGTCGGACGAGCATCCTGCCGCCAGACCGATGATCGAGGTGAGCGCCGCGACCCGAACAACCCGGACCGTCCATGATGTGTTCTCGCTGAGTCGTGGCATCGTGACCTGCTCCTCGTCGTGGGGTGGGGTGCGGCGTCCCTCCTTCTACTTCATCGAACGCCCCGGTATCCAACGCCCGAGAATCGGCGCGAAAGGGAGCAGTGTCGACGGCGCACCGGAACATCGAGATCCACCATGTCGATCTGCTCCTCGAGACCGCCCGAGAGGCCATCGGGGACCGCGGGATGACCTTTCCGGATGAGGCCCGTCGCGACAACAATGTCGTCGGAACGAGCCGAGGCCGCCCCACCCCCGAGGGATCGACACGCACCATGACGACCGGACCCGACCACTTCCCCGCCGAGATCAGGGCCCTGCCGGACTTCGAGGGCCCCTTCGATGCCCATCGACTGGAAGCGGAGAGCTGCGATGTGTTGTTCGCCAGCTATCCCGCCGGTACCGAGATCGAACCGCACACCCACGACACCGACAACGTCGGCGTGGTCACCGCCGGTCGGCTCGATCTCTCCGTCGGCGGGGTCGAGGCCAGCTTCGGGCCGGGCGAGTGGTACCGGGTCGCGGCCGGTGTCGAGCACTCGGCGCGTTTCGCCACGGACACCGCCGAGATCGAGTTCTGGTTCCGGCGCTGAACGTCCCCGGCGATCTGGGGCGGCGTCGTCGACGGGCTCGGTAGGGTGACGCGATGTCGCTGCGCCCCGACCGATCGTTCCGCCTGGCCCCCGCCTCGGTTGCCGACTACCGAGAGCTGGCGCGCCGCCGCCTGCCTCGCCAACTCTTCGACTACATCGACGGGGGCGCGTACGAGGAATCGACGCTGGCGGCCAACGTCTCCGACCTGGGGGCGCTCCGACTCCGGCAGAGAGTTCTCCGGGACGTCTCCGACGTCGATCTCGGCACCGAGTTGTTCGGCCGGCGCCTCTCGATGCCCGTCGTTCTGGCCCCGGTGGGCCTGGCGGGCATGTTCTCCCCGCGCGCCGAGGTCGCCGCGGCCCGCGCCGCAGAGGCCGCGGGAGTGCCCTTCTGTGAGTCGACCGTGTCGATCGCCGGGATCGAGGAGGTGGAACGCGCCACGGCCGATCCCCTGTGGTTCCAGCTCTACATCATGCGGGATCGCGACTACGCCGCCGACCTGTTGGCTCGCGCCACCGCCGCTCGATGCCGAACCCTCGTTCTGACCGTCGACCTCGCGGTGGTGGGCGAGCGCTACCGCGACACCCGCAACGGGATGACCGGCCCGGCGACGCGTCTCTCCGCTGCCGTGCCGCGCCCTCGACTTCGCCACCCACCCCCGGTGGGTTCGCGACGTGGCTGTGGGTGGAAAGCCACACACCTTCGGAAACCTCGAGAAGGCGGTCCCCGACGCCGACAGCCCCGAGGCGTTCAGGGCCTGGGTCGATTCACAGTTCGATCCCTCGGTCACTTGGGACGACCTCGAGTGGGTCCGTGCCAACTGGTCGGGCGAGATCGTGTTGAAGGGCATCCTCGACGTCGACGACGCCCGACGCGCCGCGGACGCCGGGGTCGCCGGGCTGATCGTGTCGAACCACGGGGGTCGCCAACTCGACGACACGCCGTCGACCGCATCGGTTCTTCCCCAGATCGCACGGGCCGTCGGCGACGAGCTCGTCGTGTTGGCCGACGGTGGGGTGCGAAGCGGCCTCGACGTCGTGAAGATGATCGCCCTCGGTGCCCGCGCCGTGCTCATCGGCAGGCCGTGGGCCTATGCGGTCGCCGCCGGTGGAGAGCCCGCCGTCGCTCACCTCCTCGAGGTGATCCGCGGCGGAATGGAGGTGGCGATGGGTCTGTGTGGGGTCACCGACGTCGACTCGATCGACCACCACGCCCTCGTCGAGGCGCCGTAGTCTCGGCTCATGAAGATCTCCGGACGACGAATCCTGCTCACCGGCGCCAGCGGAGGCCTCGGGGACGCCATGGCCCGCAGCCTCGCGGCGAAGGGAGGGTCCCTGACCCTGAGTGCTCGTTCCACCGACAAGCTCGTCGCCCTCGCCTCCGACATCGGCGCCGAGGTGGACACGGCCGACCTGTTCGACCGCGATGACGTGATCCGGCTGGAGGAGCGGTGTGCGGAATCCGACATCCTCATCGCCAACGCGGCGGTCGGCTCCGACGCCCCCGTCCACTCGATGACGGCGGAGGACATCGACCGCGCCATCGATGTCAACCTCCGCGCCCCCATCCAGCTCTCGCGGGCTTTCGTCCAGAGTCATCTGGAGGCGGACCGGCCCGGCCACATCGTCTTCGTCGGATCCCTCGCCGGCATCGTCGCGTCCCCCGACGCCCGTCTCTACAACGCCACCAAGTTCGGTCTTCGGGGCTACGCCCTCGCGCTGCGCCAGGACCTCCTCGACGCCGGGATCGGCGTGACGCTCGTGTCGCCGGGATTCATTCGAGACGCAGGGATGTTCGCGGACTCCGGCACCCAGCTGCCGGCCGTCGTCCGGACCAAGTCACCCCAGGACGTCGCCGACGCGGTCATCGAGGGCATCGAGACCAACCGCGGCGAGGTCTTCGTGGCTCCCGTCGAGCTCCGCCTGTTGGCCACACTCGGGGGAGCGGTGCCGCGTCTCAGCTCGGCCGCGCAGTCCAGGCTGGGAGTGACCGATCGGCGGGCTCGCTCCCGGGAGTGATCCCCCGCCCGAGATGTCAGGCGTTCACGCAGATGCTCCTTGCATTTCAGGTCATTTCGATTCATTCTCTTCTCGACGGCGCCCGCTGAGGGGGCGCCGACGATGCGAGGAGAACCGCAATGTCCCAGCTTCCCCACCTTCGCCACGCGATCGCGGTGTTCGGCGCCGCACTGGCACTGCTGCTGAGCCTTCCGATGGCTGCGGGGTCCCAGGAACTCCAGGACCCCTCCGATGTCCAGGAGGACGTCGGAGGGCCCCGACAGATCGTGGAAGAACCCCTCCCGGGGATCCTCGTGAACCAGGAGCCGGGTTTCCAGACCCTCCGGGCCGGTGACCGCCCGGGGTTCGTGGTGTCCGTTGCCAACACCGGACAGGCGCCGCTCCTCGACGTCGCCGTGTCCTCTGCCGCCACCCCCGCGTGCAACCGCGACGCCTCCGATCTGGCTGCGCTGGCCCTGATCGCGCCCGGCGCCCGGGTCACCTACGAGTGCACCGACGTGGTCCGCTTCGCCGACTACACGAACCGCGTGGTGGCCACGGGATCCAACCGCAGCGGCGCCACCGCGTCGGACTGGGCCGAGTCGGTCGTCGACGTCGTCACCCCGTCGATCTCGGTCCTCAAGGACACCCTCGGCGGGATCATCTCGTCGGGGGACACCGCCACGTTCGCCCTGTCGGTCCGCAACGACGGTGAGATGGACCTCATCGGTGTCGAGGTCGACGATCCGTTGGTCCCGGCCTGCAACCGGACCTTCACCCACCTTCCCATCGGTACACAGGAGAGTTGGACCTGCATCCTTCCGAACGTGACCGAGGGACTCACCAACGTGGTCACCGCCTCCGGGCAGCCCTCCATCCGCAAGGAACCAATCGGAGACCGGGTCACCGCCGGCGACAACGCGGACATCCGGGTCCCGGGTATCTCGATCGACAAGAACACCCTCACTCCCGTCGTCCGGGCGGGAACACCCTCGACCTTCGAGATCTCCGTCGAGAACACGGGCTCGATCGCCCTGGTCGGAACCACCGTCTCGGACCCGGCGGTGGCCGCCTGCGACCGCGATCTCGGAACGGTCGGGGTCGGCGAGATCGTGACCTACACCTGCTCCCTCGACGCCACCCTCGACGATCTCACCAACATCGCCACGGTCACCGCCACCGCTGCCGACGGCGGTCCCGCCGTGTCCGACAGCGACGCATCCGACGTGGCCGTGATCGATCCCTCGATCCACATCATCAAGACGACCGGCGACACCCTGCTGCGCGATCGCGGCAACGTGACCTTCACCATCGCCGTCACCAACAACGGCGACTCCCCGCTGACCGGCGTGACCGTCGCGGACGAGCTGTCGCCGACGTGCGACCGGGTCATCGGCGATCTCGACCCGACCGACTCGGTGACCTACACCTGTGTGGTCAACGACGTGACCGAGTCGCTCCTCAACACCGCCGTCGCCGTCGGCGTTCCCCTCGCCGGCGACCCCGTCACCGATTCCGACAGCGCGGCCGTCGAGGTGATCCATCCCGCGGTCGACATCCTCAAGACCGTCGAGGACGCAACCGTGGAGCCCGGCGACGACGCGGTCTTCACGATCGTGGTGACGAACAGCGGTGACGACGCTCTCAGCGACGTGACCGTCACCGACGCCGCCACACCCGGGTGCGACACCGACCTGGGCACGCTGGCGGCCGGTGAGTCGGCAACGTTCGGGTGCGTCGCCGCCGACGTCGCAGCGGACTTCACCAACGTTGCCGACGTCACGGGCACTCCTCGCGTCGGCGACGACGTGAGCGCCTCCGATTCGGTGTTCGTCGACCGGGTCGATCCGTCGATCACCCTGACCAAGGACGCTGCTTCCAACGCCATCGCCGACGGCGACAACGCCACCTTCACCCTCACCGCCACCAACAGCGGCGACACGCCGTTGACCGACGTTCGGATCGTCGATTCGGCCACTCCGAACTGTGATCGGGAGATCGCGGTGCTGGCGATCGGCGAGTCGCAGACCTGGACCTGTGTCACCGAGGCCCTCGTGGCCGACCTGCTGAACATCGCGAACGCGACGGCGACGACGCCCGACGGGCACACCGTCGAGTCGAGTGACCGGGACACCGTCACGGTCACCGGCGTCGCCGGCACCACCCAGACCCCCGAGCCGGACCTGGCCGTCACCGGCAACGATCCCGCTCTGGTCGCCTGGACCTCCGGAGCACTCATAGGCCTCGGAATGCTGCTCCGGCGACGTGGTCGTCGCGGCAGCACCGACTGATCGACGCCGGGTTCCTGCCGTCGCAGGACCGGGAACCCGGCGCCGCCTCGCCCCCGTGCGCCGCGTGTCGCGCCCCGGCGGTCATGCGTCGAGGGGTTCGACCTCGGACAACACGATCACGGGGATCTGCCGCTCGGTGCGTTCCTGATAGTCGAGGTAGCTCGGCCACTCCCTCGTCATCACGTCCCAGAGGCGTCGCCGCTCCTCACCCTCCGCAACGCGGGCCACCGCCTCGAAACGTCGGCGACCGTGCCGGACGGTGCACCGCGGTTCGTCGCGCAGGTTGAGGAACCAGGACGGATGGGAGCCGGACCCGAAGAAGCTGGCTGCCACCAGGATGTCCTCACCCTCTGGCACGCAGAGGAGCGCCGTGCGACGGATCTGACCACTCCGCCTCCCCCGCGTCCACACCAGCGCCATGTCCTTGCCTCTCAACCGGCGGCCCCACCGACCGTCGCTCGCCTCGTAGGCCGCCGCGTGGAAGCGACCGAAGGCCACGATGGCCCGGCGCGTCATCGTGCGCGAATCGTCGGCGGCTGCCACACCCCGAGACTAATGAGGTCGCGGTTCGGGCGGGACCTCGATGCGGACGGCCTCAGGTGTCGGTCGGTGGCTCCACGAACGTGACGGTCACGTCGTCGTAGCCCATCTGGTTCGCCACCGCGGTGAGGAAGTCCTCGGTGTTGTCGCGGGCCGTGCGATCCAGCTCCGACTGCTCGGCCGCCTCGGTGAGGGCCTCGACCGCCACATCGTCGAGCCGCTCACGATCCTGGAGGGGGGCATCGGAGAAGAACTCGCCCACCCTGGTGAGCACTCCCCGGTTCTGGACGACCACCTGCGACCGCGACTCGTCCACGTTGGGATCCGAGAGCACGGGCGCCGGAACAGAGATCACGATCGAACGCGCCGACCGGTCGACCTCGATGTCGTCCTCGGTCAGGCCCGACAGATCGACCAGGGCGTCGACGGACCCTTCGTAGAGCGCCACGCCGGAGTTGCCGTCGAACGCATCGGGAACGATCCGTTCCAGGAGGCCGTCCTCGTCGCCACCGAAGAACACCGGCACGCTGAACGTTCCCGTCGCCGCCTTCAGCTCCGCCGCCTCCCTGATGGAGACCAGAGTGATCGAGGCCGCCTCGGGTCGGTCCTCGATGCCGAACAGCGTGGTCCGTATCGAGCCGATCGGGTCGAATCCCACGAGATTGACCACGATCAGCAGACCAAGTGCCGCGGCAGGGACCTTCCACCAGACTCCGCCGCCACCGTCCTTCGACATCGGGCGAACGATACCGGACGCTCTCCTTCCGACGATGTCGTGGGTGTTTGCCAGACTGGCCACCATGACCATCAGCACCGAACGATCGGCACGGCTGTCCACCATTCGAGGGCTGCTGGAGAAGGCCGAATCGACTCCGTTTCCCGAAGAGGCGGAAGCCTTCCTCGCCAAGGCAACCGAACTCATGTCCCGCCACGCCATCTCCGAGGCGCTCGTGTGGGCCGATGGAAGCTCCGCCGACGCCCCGACGGAGATCCGACTCGTCCTCGACCGCCCGTTCATCCCTCAGAAGGCCGTTCTGGTCTCGGCGGTGGCCGAGTCACTGCGGTGCCAGTCCATCCGACTCGGAGACGCCGTCGACGGCCGCCAGATCGTGGCGGTCATCGGATTCGGTCGCGACCTCGAGTTGGTCGAGACGCTCGTCACCAGCCTTCTGGTGCAGCTGGCCACCTCTCTGGCCCGGCTGTGCCCGCGAACCGGGTCGCCTCACGAGACGGCATCGTGGAGGCGCAGCTTCATCGCCGGGTTCACCGACTCGGTCCACCAACGGCTGGCCGCCGACCGGGCCCGCGCCACCGAGGACGCCGCCGCGGCTCGCGCCGGCCCCGCAGCGGGTGCCAGGTCGGTCGATCTGGTCCTCGCTGATCGCGACGGGTCCGTCGACGAGGAGCTGCGCCGACGCCACCCCTACATCCGGATCTCCAAGGTCAGCATCGGCAGCTCCACCCGCGGCCGGCAGGCGGGCCGGGCCGAGGGACGGCGGGCCGATCTCGGCCGCAGGAGGATCCCCTCACAGCCGTCGCTCGGCCGGTGACACCGAGCGGGCCTCTTCCCGACGCCGCCGGCACCGACGACGACACTGCAGAGACCATCTATGCCGCGGAGGATCGGGTCGCCGACCGAATCGGCGCCCGACTCCACCGGTGGGCCGACGTGGAGGCGTTCGTGGAGAACGCCCTCGCCCTTGACGCTCTGGCCGACGCCTTCCCCAACCTGGCCGGGGGCATCGATGTCGGGCGGCGGTCACGCAACGCCACCGCGTCGGTGGCGTTGTGGTCGGATCGACTCATCCTCATCCGCGACGGATCATGGAACACGGTCACGATCTGCCACGAACTCGCTCATCTGGCGTGTCCTCCCGACGAGGGTCACGGTCCTCGCTTCGTCGCGGCGGAGGTGGAGATCGTGCGGCTCTGCTGTGGCATCGTCGCCGCCGCGGAACTGGCCTCGGAGTTCGCTGCGGCGTCCGTTCCGATCGGGCCGGCACCGAGCTGATCTGAGAGGATCTCGCGGTGGCCCAGCGTGACCCCATCCAGACGAACGAGCAGCTGGGCGTCTCCAACCTCCGCCTGCTCGGGCGAGGACTGGCGGTCTCCTGCCCGGTGTGCGGGTCGAGAGGCACCCACGCCTCGTTCACCAAGATGAAGGACCGCTGCGACGTCTGCACCTTGCGATTCGAGCGCATCGAGGGCCACTCGATCGGCTATGTGGGCATCAACACGATCGTCACGTTCGCGGTGGTGTTCTTGGTCCTGATCGCAGGAACGTTCCTCACCGCCCCCGACATCCCGACCGTGGCGCTCACCGTCGCGGCGGTCATCCCCGCGGTGGCCATCCCGATCCTCTTCGCACCGTCGTCGCACACCCTGTGGACCGCGATCGATCTGATCATGCGACCCCTCGAGCCAGGCGAGGTCGACCCGAGATTCATCATCGTCGACCCCGAGACCCGGCGGCGACAGAGGTCGTGACGTGACTCCCGCCGAGGCCGCCGCGCTCGAGACCACACTGGCCATCGCCGACGGACGGGAGCTGACGATCCGACCGATGCTTCCCGATGACAAGGACCTGCTCGTCGAGGGATTCCGGCGGTTGTCCCCCGAATCTCGCTACTTCCGCTTCTTCTCCCCCATGGACCACCTGAGCGCGGCCCAGCTTCGGTACTTCACCGAGATCGACTACGAGGACCACTTCGCCTGGGTGGCGGGCGAGGTCGTCGACGGTCACATGGTGGGAGTGGGAGTGGCCCGGTACATCCGCGACGAGGCCGAGCCCGACGCCGCCGAAGCAGCGGTGGCCGTCGCCGACGACTACCAGCGGCTCGGCATCGGGAGGGTGTTGTTGGAGATGCTGGCCTCGTCTGCGATCCGCAACGGTCTCCGCTTCTTCCACCTCCTGATCCGTGAGGACAACCAGCCGATGATCGAGATGACCCGGGGTCTCGGGGCTCACACGATCCCCAACGACGAACCCGGCGTTCTCCGATTCGTCCTCGAACTGCCCGAGCTCATCGACGACCTGTCCTCCACCCCGATGTACGACCTGTTCGCCCGGGTCGCGCGGGGCGACGCGACGCTCGGCCCCCGTCTCTACACGTGACGCCCGGCTGAGCCGCGGCCGGGCTCAGCGCGCCCGTTCCAGCAGTGTCGGTCAACATGTCGACGGCCAGATTGTCCTGGGTCGTGAACCCCGGGTCGACGCCGGAGGCCAGCTCCGCCTGGATCACCCGCATCATGATGACCGCGTAGCGGAACGCCCCGAAGATCGTGTACCACTCCAGGTCTCCGATGTGGGCGCCCGATCGTTCCTCGTAGCGGCGCACCGACTCCTCGATCGGCACGAATCCCGCCAGGTTGTCCACACCGAGGAACTCCGAGAAGAACCGTTCGAGCAGGTTCATCCATGCCAGGTCGACCTCGCGGGGTCCGAGCGTGGCCATCTCCCAGTCCAGCACGGCGACGGGTTCGAAGTCCGCGAAGATGACGTTCCCGATCCTGGCATCACCCCACAGGAGCACTGGTTCGGGTTCGGGGGAAGGCCGATTGTGGCTCAGCCAGTCGAGCGCGTCGGTCAGCTTCGGTTGAGGTTCACCCTGGCGACCGACCTCGAGGAACTCGCGGTAGTAGCCGAGCTGCTGCTCGAGACCGACGCGGCCGTATCGGGCCTGGTCGAGTTCGTCGAGACCGCTGCTCCGCCAGTCGATGGCGTGGATGTCGGCGAGCACGTCGTAGCCAGACGCCTGGAGGCGGGCCTGGTCGGCGGCGTCGGCGCCGAGGAGCCAACCCTCCATCGTGTAGGGCATGCGATCGGGGGGAACCTTCCCGTCGACGCGGTCCATCACGAAGAACGGACCGGCCGATGATCGACGGGTCGACCTCGAGCCAGCGCAACGCCGGGACCGGAACGGTGCCGGCGGCCGCCACGGCGTCGATCACCCGATACTGCTGTGCGAGGTCGTAGTCGAGGAAGACCCCGTTGGCCTCGGGGGCTGTTCGCAGGACGAGCGCCGCGTCGTGGGAGACCCCGCCCTGGGTCCAGGCCGCGTCGAAGAGCATCGTCTCCGAGGAGTGCCCCGTCGCGGCGGGCGCGTCCAGGCCGCTGACGACGACGTCGGTCGCGTCGTCGAGACGACCCGCCAGCCACGATGCGAGCCGCGCCGAGATCTCCACTGCGTCGTAGTGCCCTTGAGCCGGCATGAGCGTTCCCCTCGTCGTGATGTCAGCGTTCGACCGGTCGACCGACCCGCGTCGACGTAGGTGTCGATAGAGGACACGGGTGTTCACCACCATGTCGTGATCCTGTTCGACCGTGGCGCGACCTGCACGGCCCATCGCCTCCCGCAGGGACGGGTCGGCCTTCATCTCCGCGAGCGCATCGGCGAAGGCGTCGGCATCGCGAGGACGCACGAGCCGGCCTTCGACGCCGTCGGTGACGAGCTCACCGATGCCGGGCAGCGTGGTCGACACGACGGGACGACCGATCGCCAGGCTCTCGGTCAGGAAGTTGGGGAGCCCGTCCATGTCTCCCCGAGCGGTCCGGCACGCAGCGAGCGCCCCGACGTCGCTCCAGCGGATCCAACTCCGCACCTGCTGTGAAGGCTGCCGGCCCACGAAACGAATGCGATCGGCCACTCCCGCCTCGCGGGCGTGCCCTCTCCATCTCCGACCGGTAGTCGTGGCCGCTGGCCAGGTTGCCGCCGACCAGGACCAGCTCGACGTCGATCCCGCGGGACTGCAGACCGGCCACCGCGTCGATGAGGTACCGGTGCCCCTTGCACTCCTCGAAGCTGGCGACGCACACGACCCGCAGCGGGCGGTCGCCCTCGTCGGGTTCGGGGGGGCTGTACGCGAACAGGTCGACGTCGACACCGTGGTGGACCACGACCCCCTTCTCGGCCCGCTCGCCGAAGAACTGTCGCAGGTCCTCGGCGCTGAAAGCCGTGCACGTGAAGTAGAACTCGGCCGAATCGATCTTGTCCTCCAGGCCGTCGAGGCGAAGACGCAGATCGTGGGCGTGCCCTGTGAACGAGATAGGTCAGACCCGTGAGCTTGTGAACGACCAGCGCGGCATGGGTGGGATAGGTGGCGTAGTGGGCGTGGACGTGTTCGACACCGAGCCGTTCCATACGCAACGCCATCGCGGCGGCCAACATGACCACCACCGGGGTCCGCACCAGGAACTCCGGTGCCCTCCGGTTGGTGCGGATCGACCACCCCCATGCGTCGAGGTAGGCGGCGGGATTCCGTCGAAGCCACGTCAACTGGGCTCGCAGGACCTCCCAGGAGGCGAGCCGGGGGTAGTGGCCGCGCCGGTCGAGTTCCGCGGTGTCGTCCTGAAGCCCCTCCTCGGGCATGTGGATGAGAGCGAACAGCTCGATGTCGACCCCCATGTCCATGAGGGTGAGCATCTCTCGCAGTTGGAACGTCTCGGTCACCTTGGGGAACCGCGACACGATCATGGCGATCTTGGGCGGGCGACGATCCGGGGCGGCCTCGGTGGGCTCGTGGTCAGGAGTGATCGACATGGCAGCGGCGACGCCCGCGAAGGCGGGCTCAGTCGTAGAGAGCCGCGATCTGATCGGCGAACGTCGAGTGGATGCCGCGTCGCTTGAGCTTCGACGTGGGGGTCAGGAGGTCGGAATCGGGCAGCCACTCGTCGGCCAGGACCGTCACCTTCTTGACCCGCTCGGCGTTGTTGAACTGAGCCATCGCCACCTCGAGGCCGGCCTCGATCTCGGCGATCACGGTGGGGTTCTCGGCCAGTTCGGCCAACGTCGCGCCCGCGAGCCCGTTCTGGGCGGCCCAGGCGGGCGCGACCTCCGCGTCGAGCACCACCAGAGCCGAGACGAACGGACGTTGGTCCCCGATGGCGCACGCCTGACCTACCAGAGGAATGGTCTTGAGCGCTGCTTCCAGATTGGCGGGGCTGATGTTCTTGCCGCCGGCGGTGATGATGAGTTCCTTCTTGCGGTCGACGATGCGGACGTATCCGTCGTCGTCGATCTCGCCGATGTCGCCCGAGTGGAGCCACCCGTCGGAATCGAGCGCCTCGGCGGTCTTCTCGGGATCGTTGAGGTAACCGCGGAACACGTTGCCTCCCCGACAGACGACCTCGCCGTCGTCGGCGATCTTCACCTCGATGCCCGGAGCCGCCGGGCCGACCGAACCCGCCTTCACCTTGTAGGCGGCGAAGGTCATCGGTCCCGACGATTCGCTCATCCCGTAGATCTCGGCGATCGGAACGCCGATCGATCGGAACCACATGAACATGTCCGGAGTGATGGGCGCGGCACCGGTCACGGCCAGATCGAGCTGATCGAGACCGACGAGATCACGGATGGTGGAGAACGCGACGGCGTCGAGGAAGTTCCATGTCTCGATCTCCTCCTCCGATGCGGTCCCCCACGCCATCTTCTCGACGATGGGCCTGGCCGTCGCGACCGCCTCGGTGACCTTCTGCGCCTTCTCCGGGTCGGCCGACAGCGCCGCGTTGATGCCCGCATAGATCTTCTCCCACACGCGTGGGACGCCGAACATGATGTTCGGGCGGACCTCCCGGGCATAGGTGGCGATCTGGGACGGGTCGGGGCAACAGCTGACCTGGTAGCCCAGCATGGTGCAGCCGTAGTGGCTGGTGGCCCGCTCGGCGATGTGAGCCATGGGCAGGTAGGAGACCACCTTCTTTCCTGCCATCTCGTCCATGTGACCGTCCATCTGGAACGCATCGCGCAGGCATTCCACGGTCCAGCAGATGTTGGCGTGGTCCAACATCACGCCCTTGGGATTACCGGTCGTACCCGAGGTGTAGATGATGGTGGCGAGAGTCGACGGCTCGAGACTGGCGATGGCCTCGTCCATGGTGATCGGTTCATGGGCGACGAGGTCGTCCCAGGCCAGATCCGTGCCGGTGCCGGGGTCGATGCCGATGAGCGTCTGAACTCGGGAAGCGATGTCGCACGGTTGGCGAACCGCGAGGCGAAGCCGTCGTTCTCGACGATGGCGACCTTGGCCTCACAGTGGCCGGCCAGATAGTCGACCTGCTTCGATCGACGAGGAGTTGTAGATCGACACCGGGGTGGCGCCGCACATCATGACGGCGAGGTCGGCGGCGTGGAACTGCCAGACGTTGCGGATCATCATGACGACCCGATCGCCCGTGGCCACACCCAGGTCGCGAAGCGATCCGGCGAGTCGCAACGCCGCGTCGGCCAACTCCCCGTAGGTCAGTTCGAGTGCCAGTCGTCGCCGTCCATCCATCGCAGCGGCGATCGAGTCGCTGTTGCCGGCCAACGAGGTCGGCGAAACGTGCTGACGATCGTCTTTCCCTCGACATCAGCGGTGATCTGGCTGCTCGGTGCGCATTAGTACGCGGCCCCCTTGACTGACCGTTCGAAATGAGGATCACTGCCGATGGTAGCGGTTTGACCACGGACCCGGGGCGGCCGATCACAACGTGGCGGGGGAGGCTCGACGGCACTGCCGGGATCGCGACAGAATCTTGACCGATCGGTCAAGTTCGAGGACCGATCCCGTCCAGAGGAGCTCCCACATGCCCAACGCCGTGATCGTCGATGCCATCCGCACCGCCGGAGGAAAGCGCAACGGATCGCTCTCGGGCTGGCATCCCGCCGATCTCGGCGGCGAGGTGCTCCGGGCCCTTCTCGAACGAAACGACCTCGACCCCGAACCGGTCGACGACGTGATCATGGGTTGCGTCATGCAGGTGGGCGCCCAGTCACTCAACGTCGGCCGCAACGCCGTTCTGGCAGCGGGTTTCCCCGAGTCGGTTCCGTCGACCACCATCGACCGCCAGTGCGGATCGTCCCAGCAGTCGGCGCACTTCGCCGCTCAGGGCGTCATGGCGGGGGCATACGACGTGGCCATCGCGGCCGGCGTCGAGGTCATGAGCCTGGTGCCCATGGGAGCCTCGGTGGGCGACATCTCCAAGACCGGGTTTCCCTTCGGTGAGCAGGTCGGCCTGCGCTACGCCGACGTCGGCGGGCTGGTGCCCCAGGGCATCTCCGCCGAGCTGATCGCCGACAAGTGGGACCTCAGCCGCGACGACCTCGACGCCTTCGGCGCCGAGTCGCAGCGCCGGGCCGAGCAGGCGACCGCCGAGGGCCGTTTCGACAACGAGATCCTGCCCGGTCCAGAAGAAGATCCGCGACCGCGAGACCGGCGACGTGACCAGGTCTGGACGAGATGCTCGACCGCCGACGAGGGCATCCGGCCCGGCACCGACCGCCGAGAGCCTCGGCCAAGCTGAAGCCCGCCTTCAAGGAGGACGGCAAGGTCACCGCCGGAAACAGCTCGCAGATCACCGACGGCGCCTCCGCGGCGCTCATCATGAGCGAGGAGAAGGCGCAGCGAACTCGGGCTCACGCCACGAGCGACGCTTCCATTCGTTCTCCGTCGTCGGCGTCGACCCGGTGACCATGCTGACCGGGCCCATTCCGGCCACCCACAAGGTGATCGAACGTTCGGGGCTGTCGCTGTCACGACATCGACCTCTTCGAGGTCAACGAGGCCTTCGCCTCGGTCGTGCTGGCGTGGCAGAAGGACACCGGCGCGGACTGTCGAAGACCAACGTCAACGGCGGCGCCATCGCCCTCGGCCATCCCCTCGGGTGCTCGGGCACCAAGTTGATGGCCACCCTGCTCAACGAACTCGAGCGCACCGGCGGCCGCTACGGCCTGCAGACGATGTGCGAGGGCGGCGGTATGGCGAACGGAACCATCATCGAACGTCTGGGCTGACAGCTTCGCGATCATGCGAGGCTGGCGGCGGTGCCGCTCAACTCGTCCTCGCTCGCCGTCTGCTCTATCGGGGCCGTGCTGTTCGTCGCCGCCGGAAACGTCGCGTGGGCAAGGCCCTCGTGCCGTCGGCACTGTTCATGTTCGTCATCATGCGGCTCGGCCTGGCCTGATCTCGGGGTCTGGCCGAGCCGATTCCCGAGCCGCCCGAACCCGGCGAGCTGCGCAAGGTCAAGCTGATCTACCGGTGCGAGCTGTGCGGGACCGAGGTGCGGATGACCGCGGCGGCCGTCGGAAGACCCCGAACCGCCCCGTCACTGCATGGAGGACATGGAACTCGTCAGCAGCGGGATGATCACGTGAGCCTGGGCCGGGGCGCGACGACACCGGCGGCAATTGTCTCGCTCAGCGCAACTGTGTCGCGACCATGATCCCGGCCAGGATGCGCACCGAGTCCGCCGATCAGGTACCAGCCACTGGGCGACGCGGCAAGCGTCTCGGTGTAGTTCAGGAAGATGGCCAACGCCTCCCGCACCGAGGAGCGAGAACATCACGATGGGAACCCACATGGGGCTCGGCGTGTAATCGGGCAGGGCCGGTGGCGTGTACCGGCTGGATTCCGCCGGCTCGATCCGGGCGTGTCCCCTTCGGCGTCGTTCTGCTGGAGATCGGTCGTCGTCGGACGAACCCGCCGAGATGCGTCGCTTCTGTGGGCGTGCCATGGTCGCGAGCTCTACGCCAGCTCGGCGGTCGATGTGGTGACCCGGTACTGTGTGTCGGTGACTCGCATCCTGGTCATCGACAACTACGACTCGTTCGTCTACAACCTGGTGCAGTACCTCGGCGAACTCGGGGCCGAGCCGATCGTGCTACCGCCACGACGCCCTCGACCATCGACGACGTGGAGCCGATGGACCCCGATGGCATCCTCATCAGCCCGGGCACCGGGACGCCCTCCGATGCCGGACTCTCCAACACGATCATCGCCCAATGGGGGGCCAAGGTGCCGTTGCTCGGCGTGTGCCTGGGCCTGCAGTGCATCGGAGAGGTCTTCGGCGGCGGGTCGTGCGAGCTCCCGAGATCGTCCACGGAAAGACCTCGATGATCCGTCACCGGGGCAGCGGAGGTGTTCGCCGGGCTACCCAATCCCGCTCGAGGCGACCCGCTACCACTCGCTGGTGGTCGCCCCCGAGTCGGTTCCCGCGTGCCTCGAGGTCACCGCCGAAACCGATGACGGAATCATCATGGGGCTCCGTCACCGCGACCACGACATCGAGGGCGTGCAGTTCCACCCCGAGTCGATCCTGACCGTCTGCGGTCACGACATGATGGCCAACTTCCTCGAACGTTGCGGCTGAACGCGGACGGCTGGCCGCCCTAGTCGGGGTCCACACCGGCGAAGGGCGTCGACACCACGATCTCGACGATCGAGCCCGGATCGATGGTGGTCGTCGGTGGCAGACCCTGGCCCACGACACGACCGGCCCGCGACGACCCCGAATCGGCGCGAATGGTGCGGACCTTCACCGTCGAGCCCGGCCTCGGCGATCAGTGTCTCGGCGGTGGGTTGTGCGAGCCCGACGAGATAGGGAACGACCGCTCGGGGCGGAGGAGCGCGACCACCGTGACCGAGATCGGCTGATTGCGGGGCAGCTCGGGCCCCGCAGCAGGATCGGTCGACAGCACCGTGCCCTCGAGGAAGTCGTCGCTGTCCACCCGGTTGATCGAGCCGATGCCGAGCCCGGCGCCACCCAGTTCGAAGAGCAGCGCCTCCGGCAGCGGTGTCGCCGACGAGATCGGGAACGGTGCGGGGCACGGGTCCGTCGGACACCAGCAGACTTCACCGATGCCGCCGGCGCGGACCCTCGCGACCGACCTCGGGTTCGATCCCGATGATCTCACCGGGCCTCACCGTGTCGCTGTATCGACCCTCGACCTCCGCCATCAGTCCTTCGCGGGCCAGTGTCTCGAGGCCATCGGCGGCCTGTTGGCCCACGATGTCGGGGACCGCATGGCCCGAGCGGGCCGTCACTCACGAGTAGCCCGACGATGTCGCCCTGCTGTCACGAGGGCCCCGGGAAGGGGTCCTGTTCGAACACGGCTGCCCTTGGTCACGACTTCGTTCGGTTGATACGCCACGGAGACCACGAAACCCAGATCCTCCAACTGGGCACGGGCGTCGGACAGCGGCACGCCGGAGAGGTCGGGGATCTCGAGCCGGGGAAGCGTGACCTGTTTCGCCGCCCTCGAAGGTGTCGACCACCGCCCACACGCCGAGCCCGAGCCCGGCGACGAAGCCCGAGGGGACGATGACGACGCGGATCAGCGATCCACGTGGTTCGATCATCTCGGGACGCCCGACCTCCGAGTGTCGAATCACTGGGTCCATGTCAGCCACCCGCGGCGGTGGTGGCAGGCCGGATCCGGGACGGCGGGTGGTGACCGATCCGTGGTGGTCACGGCAGATCGTCGGGGCGGAACCGTCGCGCGGTGGCGGCGGCGGCGGCGCGGCCGAACCGTGAGGGTCACCAGATCACCCGGACGCAGACGGGTGCCGGGCACGGGAACCTGGTCGAGGACCTTGCCGTCGTTGGGGTCACGAACGGAACCGATCTCGGAGATCTCCCCGACGACCAGGTGGAGGTCGCCCAGTCGCTTCGAGGCCTCGACCTGGGAGAGCGTTGCGCAGTCGGGCACCGCGACCGGAGGGCCGCCGCTCGAGATGCGCATGATGAGCGGGGCGTCGCGTGGCCACGACGTTCCCGCTGCGGGTCGGTCCCCACGACCGCGCCCCTCGGCACCAGCGCATTGTTCTCGAAGACGACCTCGCCGAGGGTGAAGCCGCGCCTTGCCGAGCAGAAACGACGCTCCTTCCACGCTGAGACTCGTGACGTCCGGCACCTCGCGGGTGACCGGGCCCGAGGCTCGCCACCAGCGACACCGTCGATCCCCCGAACACGACGACGCCCGGACGCGGGTCCTGGGAGATGACGGTGCCCTCCGGGAAGAACTCGTCGTTGATCCACTGAACCTGGGTCTCGATGTCCGATGAGTTCGAGCTCCGTCGGTCACGTCGGCCTCGGGACGCCCCGTGAAGTCGGTCAGAGTGACTCGCGACGGTCCTCGGCTCACGGTGATCTCGACCGTCGAGTCCCGATGAGCCGTCGACGTGGCCCCTGGGTCCTGCGCCATGACCAGACCACGCCCGACCTCTGACGAGTAGTCGAACACGACCTCACCTTCGAGGCGGGCGGCCGACAGCTTCACCAACGCGTCGGTCTGGGTGAGGCCGACCACCTGGGGAACCCGCACCTCGAAGATCCGGCCGGCGACTATGTCGATCGGATTGAGCGAAGGGCTGAACGCGAACACGACCACAGAAGCCAGCGCCGCCGCGAAAGCTGCGAACGCGGGATAGGAGCCCGTGGTACCCATCCCGGCCCTTGAAGGCCGACCCCTCACGGCGAGGTGGTCGTCGTGGTGGTCGACGACGCGGTCGTCGTCGGCTGCGAGGCAGCCACACCGATCGTGAGCGTCACGGTGGAATTCGGCGCCACCTCCGTGCCGACCGAGGGCGACACCGCGACGACCCGCCCGTTGTCGGGATCCCCGGCGGGGAGCGCCTTGGTCTTGATCGCCACCTTCAAGCCGGCGGCCTGCACCTCGCGCGGTGGCGTCGGCTTCGGTCTTGCCCATCACCGAGGGAACCTTGACCTGCTCTGGCCCGGCGGAGACCGTGAGGGCGACGGTCGCTCCCGCGGGCGCGGGCCGGTGGGATCGGAGGAGATGACCTGGCCGGCAGGCACCGAATCGGAGGGGACCAAGGTCACCTCGCCGACGACGAAGCCCGCATCGGTCAACGCCTCGGTGGCCTGATCCACCGTCATCCCGGCGACCGCCGGCACGTCGGAGGCCTGTGGGCCGTTCGAGACCAAGAGGGTGATGGTGCCACCCTCCTCGACGTCCTGACCCTCATCGGGGTCGGTACCGATGACCACTCCCTTGGTCTCGTTGCTGTCGACGAAGACGACGTCCACGACGAACCCGGCCCGCTTCAACAACTCCTCGACACCTTCGTAGGGCTGACCGACGAGTCCCGCGGGAACGACGTCGAGAGGCGAACCGCTGCTCACCTTGATGGTCACGTCGGAGCCGAGTTCCAGATCGACGTTGGCCTCGGGGTTCTGATCGAAGACGACCCCCGATGTGGCCTCGTCGGTGCGCTCCTCCTCCACCACCGGATTGAACCCGATGTCGGTCAGCTTGGCGATCGCCTCGTCCTTGGTGAGGCCGATCACCGGCGGAACCTTCACCATGGTCGACTCGTCGTCGAGACTCTTGATCAACCAGAACGCGAGACCCGCGAGAAGTGCCAGGAGAACGACGCCCGTTCCGACGAACACGCCGGTGCGTCGCGACGAGCCCTCGTCGTCGGGCGCGGCGAGGTCGGTGGGCGGGCTCGGCGGAGTCCCCGCCGTGTCGGTCGTACCGCCGGTCACGGTCGCTCCGGCCACGTCGCCACCGTGCTGCGACGCCACTGCGGCGCCGGCCGCCGCCGCGGCGGCTGCGGCGCCGACGACCGCCGGAGCGATCACCGTCGCATCGGGATCGACCTGGGACTGGGCGACCGTCGGGTCGCCGACGACGGCCCCGGCCACGGCCCGCTCGGCGACGGTGGTCTCTCCGGCCAGCCACCGCTTGAGATCGGCGCTGAGGTCGTCGGCGGAGAGGTACCGGTCCTCGGGTCGCTTCGAGAGCAGCTTCATGATGACGGCCTCGAGACCCGGTGGCATGTCGGAGATGACCGTCGACGGCTTCGGCGGATTCTCCTGGACGTGCTTGTAGGCGATCGCCACCGGGGTCTCCCCGCTGAAGGGCGGGCGGCCGCACAGCACCTCGTACATCACGACTCCGAGCGAGTAGAGATCGCTGCGGGCGTCGACCTCGAAGCCCTGGGCCTGTTCGGGCGAGAAGTAGGTGGCGGTTCCCATCACGTTGCCGGCCTGGGTCAGGTCCTCCGACGGCGACGACAGAGCACGGGCGATGCCGAAATCGGTGACCTTCGCGACGTCCTGGGTGTTCATGAGGACGTTGCCGGGCTTGACGTCGCGATGGACGACGCCACGGTGGTGAGCGAAGCCCAGACGCGCCGGCGACCTCGAACGCCGTCTCGGCGGTGCGTGTCGGTTCCAGGGGGCCCGACGAGCGGATGATCTGGGCGAGCGACTGCCCGTCGACGTACTCCATGACGATGTAGTACGTGCCCGACTCGGTACCCCAGTCGTAGACCCCGACGATGTTGGGATGGGTGAGGTTGGCCGCGGCCTGGGCCTCGCGGCGGAATCGTTCGACGAAGGCCGGGTCGGCCGCGAACTCGGGGAACAGCACCTTCACGGCAACGGGTCGGTCGAGTGCCGGAGTCACGCGCCAGGAACACGTCGGCCATGCCACCCCGAGCGAGCCGCCGGTGCACCTCGTAACGCCCCCCCAGAATGACGGGCTCCGAGCTACCGGGGAATCGGAAGAAGACATGTCGCACCGACATTAGTGAGGGACCCCGGGTCAACAGCGGCACCGAAGGGCGATCGGGAAGTATTGACCACACGGCGCAGGGGCCGTGTGCGACACCGTGCTGTGGCCGCTCAGCCCTCGGCCAGCGCGGCCTCGATCACCGAACGGGCGATGGGGGCGGCCACTCGACCGCCGGTCTGCTCACTGGCTCCCGGCTGACCTTCCACGATGACGGCCACCGCCACGTCCGCGGGCTGGTTCGGCCGACCGGCGAAGGCGATGACCCAGGCGTGGGATCGGGGCGGATCGGTGCCGAGCTGGGCGGTCCCGGTCTTCGCTCCCACGACGAGACCGTCGATGGCCAGCGCCGCGGCCGTTCCGTCCTCCACGACGCCGATCATCGCCTGGCGCATCACCGCCGCGTTGGCAGCCGTCATCGCCTCGCGCCAGACGGCGTCGGGATACTCCGAGACCACGTCGCCGCGTCGATCGCGCACCGCGTTCATCACGTGGGGCTCCATGATCGACCCGCCGTTGGCCACCGACGCGGCCACGAGGGCCATCTGGAGCGGTGTCGCGCTGAACGTCGCCCTGACCGATACCTGCCTGGGCCAGCCCCGGTGTGTTCTCGTAGACCCCGGCGTCGCCGGGTTCCTCGCCGTCGCTGAGACGGGCTCCGAAGTCGGTGGGAAACACCGACGTCACGGCCCCCGGAAGGTCGATCGGAACCGGCTGGTTGAAGCCCATGTCCTCGGCCTCGGCGATCATCGGATCAGGCCCGATCGTCTCCGCAGCCATCTCGGCGAATGCCGAATTGCACGACACCGCGAGAGCCTCGAACAAGGCCCCACCGCAGGTCGAGCCGCCGAAGTTCGACAGTGGCCGGGTGGTGAGCGGCGGCGTGTAGGAGGTGACCTCGGGATACACCGGCGATGTCTCCGTGACGGTTCCGCTCTCGAGTCCCGCGGCCGCGGTCACCACCTTGAACGTCGATCCCGGGAAGTAGCGCTCCCGGTAGGTCTTGGCCAGCGTCGGCTTGGCGCCATCGGCGTTGAAGGCCTCGCGGAACGCCCGCGGCCGCGATCTCGTCGTTGGCGGCCACCAGATTCGGGTCGTAGCTGGGCCACGACCACATCGCCAGGATGTCGCCCGAGCGGGGATCGATCACGACGACCGAACCCCTGCGGTCGCCCAGGGCCCGACGTGCGGCCTCCTGCACGTCGCTGCGGAGCGTGAGCTCGACGGTCCCCACGTTGGGCCCCTCGACCAGCGGAGCAGCCAGACCACGCAGGGCGAACTCGGCGGTGTCGCCCCGGAGCTCGTCGTCGTACTGCTTCTCCACGCCGTCGGATCCGAACAGGAACGAGTAGCTGCCGGTCACCTGACCGAAGAGGTCGCCGGCCGGGTACGTGCGCTGATACCGGAGCGTGCCGTCGGTCTCGACCGACGTCGCAAGGAGCTTGCCGTCCGCGCTCACGATGTCGCCACGAGGTTTGTTGAACGCCGCCTGGACCACCCTGCTGTTGTCGGGCCGCGAGTTGAGTTCGGGGGCCTCCACCACGGTGAGCAGGTTGAGCCGAACGAAGAGGGCGACGTAACAGGCCATCATCGCCAGAGCCAGAGCCCGGATGCGTCGGTTCATGGCGCCGGCTCCGGTCGAGCGGGAACACGCGGCCGCTCCGCCTCGTCCGACATCCGCACGAGCAGAGCCAACAGGACCCAGTTGGACAGCAGCGACGACCCGCCATAGGAGACGAAGGGAAGCGTCACTCCTGTCAACGGCAGAAGACGGGTGACCCCACCCATGATGAGAAACGCCTGGAAGCCCACCAGCGTCGTCAGGCCACACGCCAGAAGCGTGGAGAAGGGATCGGTTGATCGGATGGCCACCCGGTAGCCGCTACCGCACAGCACCAGGAACGCCACCAGGACCGCGGCCGCTCCGAAGAGCCCGAGCTCCTCGCCGATGATGGCGAAGATGAAGTCGGTCTCCTGATAGGGGATCCGCCCCGAGATGCCGAGCCCGAGACCCGTTCCGGCGACGCCGCCCCACGCGAACGCGTAGGTCGACTGGATGATCTGGTACCCCGAGCCCTCCGGATCGGACCACGGGTCGAGCCAGGCCGTCACGCGTTGCTGCACGTGGCTGAAGTTGAGCCACGCCACATAGGCGCCCACCCCGAACAGAGCGAGACCTCCGATGAGGTACCCCAGTCGTTCCGTCGCCACCCACAGCATCGTGATGAAGAGGACGAAGAAGAGGAGCGCGGAGCCGAGGTCCCGCGAGAAGATCATCACGATGAGTGAGAACCCCCACGCGACGAGGATGGGGGCCGAGTGGCGCAGCTCGGGCAACCTGACCGGCCCGACACGTCGTATGGCGGAGCGGACCAACTCACGACGCTCGACCAGGTACCCCGCGAAGAACACCGCGAGCGCGATCTTGGCGAACTCGCCGGGCTGGAAGCTCACCGGCCCCAGGCGCACCCAGATGCGCGAACCGTTGATGGTCCGCCCCACTCCGGGAACGAGGGGAAGTATCAACAGGATGATGCCCACGAGGCCGACCGTGTAGCGCACCCGCTCCAGCGTCCTGACCCGACGGATGAACATCAGAGTGCCGATGAACCCTGCAATTCCGAGAGCGGTCCACGTGGCCTGTTGAGCGGCGAGTTCGCTGTCGAGTCGCGCGATCAGCACGTAGCCGAGACCGTTGAGGAACACCGCCAGGGGCATGAGGAGAGGGTCGGCATGGGGGGCCAGGCGTCGGACGCCCACGTGGGCGACGAGGAACAACCCGAGAATGACCCCGAGGAACGGCCAGATGTCCGCGGGCAGAACGGCGGCCCGCCCGAGGCTGGCCAGTGCGTAGGCCGATCCGATGACGAGACCGGCGAGGAACAACAATCCCGCCTCGGTGGTCCGGTGCGAGCGCGGCGCGGTCCGCACCGGGATCACTGGGGGGCGACGTCGGCAGCCGCGGCAGGCGGCGCCACGGTCGTCGGTGCAACGGTGGTCGTCGTCGTGGTCGTCGTCGTGGTCGTGGTCGTGGTCGTCGTCTGCTCGGAGATGAGGACGAGGTTGTCGACGTAGGTGGACGCGTCGTCGAGGCTCGACTGGGCGACGCCCTTCTCGAGCTCGGCCACCTGGGACTCGTCGGCGAGATCGTCCACCGCGATGTTCTGTCCCAACACGTCGGGCTCGAACCACAACAGGCCACCCTCGGGACCCTCGAAGATGACCACCTCCCCGCCGTCGACACCGACCGTGTAGGTGCGGTTCGCGTACCAGGCGACGGCCCCGATGGCGACTCCGACGGTGGCCAGGACGGCTGCCACGAACATCCCGAGGCGCCACGTCAACCGCGAGCGGCGCGGCGCGGGTCGTCCCCCGATGCACCGTCAGGGGCCGCGTCGGGGGCCGCGACCGTGGCCACCGGTGCGGCCGTGTCACCCTCGCCCCGGGCACCCATCAGCCGGGTCAGCCGCTCCGCGACCGGACGGCTGGGAGTGCTCTCGACATCGTCCACGTCGACGACCACGCAGGTGACGTTGTCGCGTCCACCGGCGTCGACCGCGTCGGACACCAGCGCGGCGGCGACCTCCTCCGGTGAGCTGTCGGCGCGGAGCGACCGAGCGATGTGATCGTCGTCGACCTCGTTGAACAGCCCGTCGCTGCACAACAGGAAGCGATCGCCGGGTTGGGGCTCGTAGTCCCAGCCGTCGATCTCGACGGTGGGGTCGACGCCCAGCGCCCGGGTGAGCACGTTGCGTTGCGGGTGGGCATCGGCCTGGGCCCTCGTGAGGCGGCCTTCCCTGACCAGGGTCTCGACGAAGCTGTGGTCCTCGGTGATCTGGACCAGCTCACCCTCGCTCAGGACGTAGACCCGTGAGTCCCCGACGTTGACGACGGCGACGCGGTCGCCCTCGCCCGAGACGGCGAGGGCGCAGAGCGTCGTCCCCATTCCGGCAAGCTCCTCCGACACCCCCGAACGGGCCAGCACCTCGGTGTTCGCCTCGGAGATCCGGCGCGCCAGGTCGGCGAGGTCGACCGGCCCTTCGGCGCCGTCGAACCGGGCGATGACGGTCGCCGAGGCCACCTCACCCCCTTGATGTCCGCCCATGCCGTCGGCGACCGCGGCAATGACCCCGTCCGCGACGTGGGCGTCCTCGTTGAGGGTTCGCACCCGACCGATATCGGTCGCGGAACCTGGATTCAGCCGAATCACCGGGCCTCCAACACGAACGATCCGATGCCGATCCGATCGCCCACCGAGACGACCGCGGCACCGTCGATCGCGACGTCGTTCACACGGGTCCCGTTCGTCGAACCGAGATCCTCCAGGATCCACGACACCTGCCGGAACACCAGTCGGGCGTGGTTCGTCGACACGAACGCGTCGTCGATACAGATCGACGAATCGGGACTGCGTCCGATGGTCACGTCTCCGGCCAGTGCCCACGTGGTTCCTGCCATCTCGGGCGGCTGATCGACGACGAGCGCACGGGGCACGGCGGGGGAGGGCGGCGCGGGGCGGACGGGCGGCGCGGAAGGCCCCGCCGGGGCCACGACTGCCGCCGGAGCAGGGCCGGGCGGCGCTGCAGCAGCGACGTCGGGGGTGCGCAGCTCGGTCCAGACGGCACGAAGGACGCGCAGGAAGAAGAGGTACAACAAGATCAGAAAACAGATCTTCAGGATGGTGAGCAGCTGCTCGGGCACCGTCGGCGAGCCTAGGCCCTCAGGTCTTCTCGTAGCCGAGCACGGTCGCCCCCAGGCCGATCCGATCGCCGTGCACCAGCTGATGTCGGCTCACCGGCGTCCCGTTGACCTTGATGCCGTTCGTGGAGCCGAGATCGACCACCACGAAGTCATGGTCGCCGGGGCGGACCTCGGCGTGTCGTCGCGACGCGTTGGGGTCCTCCAGCACGATCGTGTTGTCGTCATTGCGCCCGATGGTCACGACATAGTCGCCCAACGGCACCCGTTGGCCGTCGGGAAGCACCAGGCAGCAACGCTCGCTACCGGGCGGCGGCTCACGGAAGTGTCCGTCGACCTCGACGACCCCGGCTCGAACGCCGCCGTCGGCCTCGATCTCGACCGAGATCGGGCCGGACAGCGAGTACCCCTCTTCGACCGCGTGCGATCGGGCGAGCTCGCCGAGCTCGCGCCGCAGGGCCTCTCCCATCTCCGTCATCGCCTCCGCGTCGGACGGAGCGAGGGTCACGACGAAGTGATTGGGCGCCAGGAGCCGGCCGTCGACCCCGACGGTGCGCGCGCCGTCCATCTCGCGGATCAGCTTTCGACCGAGTTCCACAGGACGGATGTCGCTGCGGAACACCCGGCCGAAGAAGCCTTCGACCCCGCGTTCGAGACGGCGTTCGAAGTCGGCGAGTCCCATCGGCGACACGGTACCGGGCGCGCCCGGTCGTCGAGGTGGCCGAACATCGCTACTGTGCCCCCATGTCCGAGCCGAGCTACGCCCCGAGCCCGTGGGAACCGATCGCCGACCACGTCGAGCGCTACCTCGCCACCGACGGCGAGGACGGTGCACTGTGGGAGGGGGCCGAGGTCATCGTGCTCACCACCGTCGGTCGGCGAAGCGGCCAGCTCCGGCGAACGCCGCTCATCCGGGTGCGGGATGGCGACAACTACATCGTGGTGGCCTCCATGGGTGGTGCGCCGTCGCATCCGCAGTGGTTCCTCAATCTCTCCGACAACCCCGACGTGACCGTGCAGGATCGCGCCGAGGTCCACGAACTCCGCGCCCACGTGGCCGATGCCGAGGAGAAGGCCGCCCTGTGGCCGATGGCGGTGGCTGCGTGGCCCGACTACGCCGCGTATCAGGCTTCGACGGACAGGGACATCCCCCTCGTGGTCTGCCGCCCGCGCCCCTCCTGACGGCCTGCGCAGTGGCCGGCCCTCCGGCCGGCGCACCGGAGCCCACCGGCCCTCCTCTCAGATACCGGTTCCCTCCACCGAGCCCGGCGGCAGGTCACCGCCCGCCGGGTCGAACACGATGCAGACGACCTCCCGATCACCCGCACCCCAGGTGTACCGGTCTGGCGTGTAGTACCAGACCCCCAGGCGGCTCTCCTCGTAGGTGACACCCACGAAGTCCTCGAACGGGCCGACGCACATCTCGTCGGCCAGGTCGAACATGGCGGCGTCGCCGGGGTACGACTCGAGAGCGGGGTCGACGTCGCCCCTCGAGTAGATCTCGCCGCCGTGGGGCTCGAAGCACGATGTCTGTTCGATGTCGACGTACTCGACGTCTTCGGGGTTCTGGACGCAGGTCCCGATGGCGTACTCGTCGGCCGCCGGCGCAAGGAGATCGTCGATGAACGAGCTGGAGTTCTGGGAGGAATCGCCGAACGCGAAGAGCACGATCCACCCCACACCGATGAGCAACCCGATCGCTCCCAGGACGATCCCGCTGACCGCCATGCCCCGACCCTGGACCCGGTCGGGGTCCCGATTGATCTCACGGAGTCCGAGCACGCCCAGCACCAACGCCACGACCGGGATGATGACGATCACGCAGGTGAAGAGTCCGATGATCCCTGCGATGAGAGCGCCGATCGCCATTCCCGACGTGCGGGGCGGAGTCCCCGAGCCGAACGGAAGTCCGGGCGGGGGCGCCGGCGGTGGGAATTCCCATCCCGGCGCCGCCCCAGGAGGGGGTGGAGGGTATCCGGAGGGCCCTGAAAGGCCACCCGGGGGCGGCGGCGGGTAGGACCCGGGTTGTGGTCCCGGAGGCGGAGGAACCGGTGGTGTCGAACCACCGGGAGGCGGCGGGTAGGACGACCCGGGCTGTCCCGGCGCCGCTGCCCCGGGTCCGCCGGTGGACGGCGCGGCGCCACTGTCGATGGGGGGAAACGAGTCGGGCGGACGATTCTCCGGGTCGAACGTCATGAGTCGAGGCTATCGAGCAACCGACGCGTCGCTACCGTGCTCCGCGTCGCCTCGGGCCAGGAACCACCAGCTGCCACAGAAGGCCCCGACGCACACCAGCGCCATGACGAAGGTGCGAGGCCCCTTCAGGCCGACCGCTGCTCCCCCGATCGTGGCCAACACGATGCCGGCCCACAGCGCGGCGGGGCCGGGGGCCGGGCGATCGGCGACACGCGTCGGTCGAGAGGCCGTGGCCCGACCGCCTCGCGACATCACCGCCGCGGTGGCGGCCACGAGCAGGCCGGTGACTCCCAGCACGACGACCCACCACACCGGACGGGTTGCCCACCACCACCCGGTGAGCCGGGTCGGAACGGGGAGTCCCGCAGCAATCGCTCCCGCGCACAGGGCGAGGGCCGTGAGATGCAGGACGTAGACCGGCACCGCCAGTACACCGGCTCGTCGCCATTGGCGTGCCCACCGAACGCCCGCCCGATCGAGCAGCGTGGCCGACATCATCATCAGACCCACCCAGCAGATGGCCGCGGTCGCGGTGAAAAGCGTCGGAGGGGTCGTGTTGGAACGCTGCCCCTGAACCGCGTCGATGAGTGCGGGGCTGTACCCCCCGTGGCGCACGAGGAGCCAGCCGGCACCCGCGCCCCCGATCGCCAGTAGTGCCCCGACCCGCCGCTCGGCGAAGGGCCCCGCCTCGACCCGAAGTCGCCACCACGCGCCGAGTATCCACGGTGTGGCCCACGCCGCCGCGAAACCGGGCCAGCCGATCCACCCCGGCGCGCCCCGGGCGAAACGGGCGGCGTCGAGCACCGCGAGCAGCGCCAGTCCCGTTCCCACGGCCAGGACCGGGTGTCGGGCCGCCATTGCGAGCTGCGGGCTGAGGGCCACCAGTGGCACGTAGGCGGCGAGAAACCACAGGGGCTGGGTGGCTATCCGTGCACCGTCGGCCACCACGCCGCCGTCACCGGTGACGAGCCACGCCACGCCGACCACCGCCACCCAGGTGCTCACCACGACGGCGCCGAGCCCGACGAGAGTGCGGAGCCGCGGGGCCGCACTGCGGGGATCCGAGGTCAGGTTGGCCCAACCGGCCGCGGTGAAGAACACCGCCATGGGAGACAACACCGCCACCCACGCCCAACCGGGCCGGATCTCCAGGAGGTTGGTCCCACGGAGGGAGCCGTCGGCGCCGCGATCGATGACGGCCAGGGACAGGTGGCCGATGACGACGACGGCCAGGGCGAGGACGCGGGCGACATCGATCGCCGGACGCCTCCTGGTCGCGGGAGGGTCGTCATGTGGTGTCACCGACCCTCCACCCTACGGGCCATCGTGCCGACGAGATCATGTCCGCCCCGCGAGCCCGACACCGTGGTCCCCACCGCTAGGTTCTGTGGCCGACCACCCGGATCCGCACCTCGACATCGGGATGGACCCGCAGCAGTCCGACTCGTGGCGGCTTGAGACCCCAGTCGCGTACATCGAAGGTCTGCGTGCCCTCCATGATCAACTCGCCGTCCTCGACCGCCACCGTCAACTCTCCGCTGACGGATCGGACCTCTCCGCGGAAGTCCAGATCGCCGGTGACCGCGACCCGATCGACGGTCAACCGCTCCGCAGAGGTGACGGTTCCGACGATCTCGGGATGACGACGGGCGTCCACACGCCGACGCGTCTCGCGGTCGACGAGGGCATTGCCGGAGTCGAGTCGATCGACCTCGATGCGAACCTCGCCCGACACCAGGGGCTCAGCGGACAGGTGGCCGCGTGGCCGCAGCACCTCGACGTGACCGACGAGCCCTGTGGCCGTTGCCCTGATCGGGTGGACCGAGGAGGTGCCGTCGATCCAGACCTGCGAACGATCGGGGTCGATCTCGTAGGTGGTCATGGGGAACCGATGACAGACATGGCGAATGGGACTCGTCAGTCGAGGTCGCCGGCTTCGGCCGCCGCGAACGCCCCCAGGAGATCGCGCGCCGAGACGATTCCCGCGACCTGGCCTTCCTCGCCGATGAGCACGTGGCGCACCCACCGCCCCATCATCTCGCCGGCGACATCGAGGATGCTGACGTCGGGAAGGGTCCAGATGAGGTTCGTCTGGGCCACATCCGCAGCGGTCACCGCGTCGAGGTCGTCGCCGGCGGCAGCTGACCGAACGATGTCACGCTCGGAGACGACTCCGGTGATCGTGTCCTCACCGACCGCGACGATGCTGACGTCGCCGTCGGCCATCGTTCGGGCGACATCGCGGAGGGAGGACCCGGCGCTGACACGCACGACGGTGTCGCTGGAGACCGCGGAGACGGGGAGGTCGGAGGGGCTGGTGAGATCGGACATGGCGACAGCTTGGCGTGTCGGCGACGGCGGTGCCAACGTCACCGGGATCGGCCCGGTGCCCCGCTCCCGCGGTCAGCCCGATTGCCGATAGGTGACCGACACGCCGTCGAAGGCCTCGCCGATCCCGTCGCCGAGGCCCACGGGCTCGGCATCGATGCCGAAGGCGTCACGGAGGAACGCCACGGTGAAGTGCTGGGTGACCGCCCACCCGATACGGGGATCGAGGTCGCCCTCCTCGCACCCGTTGCGACCCAGTTCGAGGAGCCGATCGGGTATCGGTATGCCCATGTCCCGGGCGACACCGATGACGTCGGTGCCCTCCCTGATGGCGAGGCACGAATCTCCGAACCCGTTGTGCCCCATGTCCCCGACGATGACGAGACGCTTGGGGTCGGCCAGATTGGCGTAGGTGGCTTCGGCGTCGTCGACGGTGATGGCGATGTCGTTCTCCGCCGCGATGATCAACGATGGGGTGTCCGATGTCGAGGTCTCGACCAGATTGGCGGGCGCCCATCCGACCACCGCCCCCACCGACCCGTCGTCGAGCAGGCCGAACATGGTCGCCGCGCCCGTGGAGCGTCCCGCGCCGGCGACGCGGGTGGTGTCCACGGTTCCTGACAGAACCGACTCGGGGTCCGCGCTCCGGGCCGCCATCTCGGCAATCGTCGTCGCGGCCACCGATGCGGTGCCGTCCCGGCCACCCGACGTGGTTCCGCCGGTGAACGACGCCATCATCCCGTACTCGGGATAGTCGATCGACGCCACCACGAAACCCCAGGCCGCGAGTCCCGAGAGCTGATAGCCGTAGACCGAGCGCCACCCCCCGGCGCCATGAGAGAAGAGCACGAGTGGGAACGGTCCGTCACCCGACGCCGGAACGTCCCGCGTCGCGGGCAGCTCGACCGACAGGTCCACATCGGCGGGAGGAGTGGGCAGGGTGGCCAACACCTCGGGGGGAATGGCGTCGGTCTGGAGATAGACCGCCGGTGTGCCGGCGTCGGTGCTCCCGTCCTGGGCCGGGTAGTAGACCTCGACGGCGCGACCGTCGTCGAGGGTGAGCGTCGTGATCCCCACTTCGTAGGGGCCGGCATCGGCGTAGCGGGGCTCGGCCGCGACCGACGTCGTGTCGTCGCCCGCCGGGTTGTCGGCGGCGGTCGCCGCGTCGTCGGCGTCACTCGAGCACGCCGCTCCGATCATGGCGGCGGCAACACACAGCACCACCCCCGCCCGCCGGATCCCCGTCGTTGTCATGTCGTGTCCCCCTCTGACGGTCCCCGCCGTGGTCCGCGTCGTACCCCCCACCACTCTGTCAGTCGGGTGGCGCGATGAGTACCAGCTTCCCGACGAAGTCCTTGTCGAGGAAGCGTTTCTGCGCCGCGACGATCTCTGCCAGGGGGTAGGTGGCGGCGACCAACGGCCGGATCTGCCCCCCGTTCGATGTAGCCGACGAGGTTCTCGAACACACCCGGCTCCTGGTAGGTCGCCCCCATGAGGACCAGATCCTCGAGGTAGAGGGCACGGACGTCGAGCTCGACGATCGGTCCGGCGATCGCTCCGGACGTCACATAGCGACCACCCCTCACCAGGACCTCGAGGAGCCGGGGCCACTGCTCCCCGGCCACGAGGTCCACCACGACGTCGACCGATTCGGGACCGAGCACCGCCACCGGATCGTCACCTCGCGCCACCACCAGTTCCGCACCGATGTCCGCCACCCGTTCGGCCTTGGCACGGCCCGCGACGGCGAGGACGGACGCCCCCCGTCGGCGCGCCAGTTGAACGGCCGCAGATCCCACGCCCCCCGACGCGCCGGTGATGAGGACCCGTTCGCCCGCTCCGAGCCCGACGCGCTGCAACATGTTCTCGGCGGTGGACCAGGCGCAGGGGATCGACGCCAACTCGACATCGGTCCGGTCGCAGTCCACCGCATGGGTCTCAGCCGAGTGGGCCACGAGGTACTGGGCGAACGCCCCGTCGAACTCCGAGCCCAGCGTCTCGGTGACGAAGGGCAGGTCTCCTGCGGGTGCCCGCTGCATCGTGGCCACGATGACCCGCTCTCCGACGCGGGATCCGTCGACCCTCTCCCCGACCGCCACGATGCGCCCACACGCGTCGGCCCCTTGGATCCTCGGGAAGTCCAGTGGCCGACCCGACCATCCTTTGTCGTCGTCGATCCCGGACCCGGCCCCCTCGCCTCGGGCCAGTCGGCCGGTGTCCGCGTTCACCGCCTTCGAGTACCACCCGACCCGAGTGTTGATGTCGGTGTTGTTGACCCCCGCTAGCGGCGACGCGAATGAGTACCTGTTCCGGACCGGGTCGCGGTACCGCGACATCGTCGCGGTACTCCATGACGTCGAATCCACCGTGTCCGGTGAGGACGACCGCGCTCATCGTCGCGGGGACCGAGGTCGGCACCGCGTTCAGTTCGGCGCCTCCGGATCGACGCCCACCCGTGCCGTCCGACCGCGGTCACACACCGGACACGGCCTTGACCTCGAGGAACTCCTCGATGCCCCACGACGCCGCCCTCACGTCCGACCCCCGACTGCTTGTAGCCACCGAAGGGGCTGTTGGCCGGCCCGGCTGGTTCCGTTCACCTGGACCATGCCCGGCCCGCAGTCGGCGCGAGTCACCCGCTCGGCCCGCTCGGGGTCACCGGTCTGCACGTAGGCGGCCAGACCGTACGGCGTGTCGTTGGCGATCTCGACCGCCTCGTCCTCGGTGTCGAAGGGGATCATCGTCAGCACCGGGCCGAAGATCTCCTCCCGGGCGATGCGTCATGTCGTTGTCGACGTCGGCGAACACCGTGGGGCTGAACGAAGTAGCCCGGTCGAGTCCGTCCGGTCGCCCCGGACCACCGGCGACCAGCCGGGCACCCTCGTCGATGCCCGCCTGGATCAAGCCCTGCACCTTGTCGAACTGCGTCTCGAGAGGCCAGCGGTCCGATGTGGTCGCCGGGCTGGCGCCGGATCCACCTCGGTGGTCTGCAGCGGTCTCGGCCGCCGACCGTCACGGCCCGGTCGTACACGCTCGCGCTCCACCAGCATCCGCGTGGGGGCGTTGCAGGACTGGCCGGTGTTGTCGAAGCAGTGCGCGGCCCCCCGCCGCACGGCGTCGTCCACATCGGTGTCGGCGAACACCAGGTTCGGCGATTTGCCGCCCAACTCCAGCGACACCCGCTTCACCGTGTCCGCGGCGGCCTTGGTGACCGCGGTGCCGGCCCTCGTCGAACCGGTGAAGGACACGACGTCCACGTCGGGGTGCGAGGTCAGGGCCGAACCGACGCCGGCGCCGTCGCCGTTGACCAGGTTGAACACGCCCGGAGGGAAGCCCGCGTCATCGACGAACTCGGCGAACAGCAGCGACGACAGCGGTGCGACCTCCGACGGCTTGAGCACCATGGTGCACCCCGCGGCCAGCGCGGCTCCCACCTTGAGGGTCACCTGATTCATGGGCCAGTTCCATGGCGTGATGAGGGCGGCCACCCCGATCGGCTCGAGGTAGATGCGGTGCTCGGGCCGATCGTCGCGCAACGGCCGGTCGAACCGCATCTCGCCCAGCGTCCGGACGAAGCTGCGCAGGTGGTAGACCCCGGCCCCGGCCTGAGCGCTGTCGGCCATGTCGATGGGGGCACCCATCTCGGCGGAGATGGCCGGCGCCATCTCGGACATGCCGGGACGCGTAGACATCTGCCAGAGCGACCGATCAGAGCGGCTCGTTCGAGCGGAGTGGTCTCGCCCCAGACCGGCGAAGGCCGCTCGGGCGGCCGCGACGGCGCGGTCGACGTCGTCGGACGATCCCAGCGAGATCGTGCGACACCACCGACTCGTCGGAGGGGTCGATGACGTCGAGTCGGGAGCCGCCCAGGGGAGCGACCCAGTCGCCGTCGATGTAGAAGTCGGTAGGTTCGGCCACGCCCAGACACTAGGCGGGGGCATCGGTCGACTACCGAGGTTCGGGGGTCTCCTGCATCGTGAGATGCAGATCGCTCGCCTCGTAGGGGTGAGCGCGGGCGACGGCCTCGTCCAGGTCGTGTCCCAGGCCCGGTTCGGTACTGGGGACGACGTAGCCGTCCTCCCAGTGGATCGGGTTCGTCAGCAGCTCGGCGAGGAATCCACCGAAGTCACCGGATCGCCTCGAGGATCAGGAAGTTCGGGAGGGTCGAGGCGCTACGGCGATGTTGGCGGCCGCCTCGATGGGCCCGCAGTAGAGGTGCGGTGCGACGAGGGCGTAGTGGGTCTCGGCGATCGCCGCGATCTTCTTGGCGTCCAGCACTCCGCCGCAGCGACCGGTTGCCGGCTGGAGGATCGAGGCCGCTCCCGCCTCGAGCACGCGGGCGAACTCGTACATGGTGGTCAACCGTTCACCGGTGGCGATGGGAATCGACGTGCCCGTGGCCACCCTCGCCATCTCGGCCGGGTTCTCGGGTGGGGTCGGCTCCTCGAACCAGAGCGGGTCGTAGGGTTCGAGCCGCCGGGCCAGGCGGATCGCGCCCGATGCGGTGAACTGGCCGTGGGTGCCGAAGAGCAGGTCGGCACGGCTGCCGACCGCGTCCCGGATCAGCACGCACGAACGCCTCTGATCGCTCGAGTGCCTCGAGGGACGGCTGTCGGCCGTCGAACGACGGTGTAGGGGCCGGCCGGGTCGAACTTCACGGCGGTGAATCCCCGCGTCCACCTTCTCGACCGCCCGCTCGGGCGGCCAGCTCGGGATCTCGGTAGACCGCCGGGTCATCGACGGGACCCTCGCCATCGGAGCTCGGACGGATAGAGATAGGTGTAGGTGCGAAGACGTTCGTGCACCTGCCCGCCGAGCAACTGGTGTACCGGGCGGCCCAGCTCCTTGCCGACGATGTCCCAGCAGGCCATCTCGATACCGGACATCACGCTGCCCAGGGAGATGTCGGGTCGCAGCGTGTACCCGGATCCGTAGATCCGCCGCCACAGCAGCTCGATCTCGTGGGCGTCGCTCCCGACGACGTGGCGGTCGCAGACGTCCTCGATCATCGCCGCCACGATCGTGGGGACCGAACGTGGCGGTGTAGACCTCTCCGTAGCCGACGGTTCCCGATCGGTGGTCACGAGCTTCACGAAGATGAAGTAGCGGCCTCCGAAGTGCGGTGGCGGGTTGCCGACCACGAAGGTCTCGTAGGTCTCGATCCGCATGTGCTCACGTCCCCCATCGTCACGACGACCCGGCGGGCGTCGCCGAGCCGGGACGCGGCGACCGCGTCGTTGATGTGCTCGAGGCGATAGTGCCCGGACACCATCTCGTCGAGTTCCAACTCGCCCGATCGGTACCACTCGACCAGCCTGGGCACGTCGTCGGCGAGCGTGGCCGAACCCATCTTGGAGCCGAGGACCCTCTGGTTGCGGGCCGACCAGCGCGGTGACGTCCAGCTCGATCGTCACACCGTCGGCGGCCATGCCCACCAGGACCGACGGTGCCGCCGGGCGCCAGCAGATCGAACGGCCGACTCCAGTGCGGCTGCGGGCCCCCACCGTGACGAACACGTAGTCGGCCAGACGACCCCCCGTGGCGCCGCGCACGACTCGGCGACGTCGTCCGTCGACGGGTCGGCGGCGTGGGTCGCCCCCAGCTCGGCGGCGGCGCTGCGCTTGGCGGGCTCGGGGTCCACCCCGACGATGACGGCTGCTCCACCGATCCGTGCCGCCTGGACGCCGTTGAGCCCCACACCGCCGCAGCCGACCACCACCGCGGTGGATCCCGCCCGGAGCCCGGCGCGATGCGTGACGGCGCCCACGCCCGTCACGACCCCGCAGCCGAGGAGAGCCGCCGACCCCAGGGGCATCGAGGCGGGCACCCCCACCACCTGGGAGCTGTGCACGATCGCCTCCTCGGCGAATCCGGCGACCCCGAGCCCATGGGTGATCGGATCACCGGCCACGGTCGACAACGTGGGCCGGGGCGCGGAGCCACGCCGTCGCAGCAGACGGATTCGCCCCGCCGGCAGTACCGGCACACACCGCAGGAGCGGACGAGCGACACGCTGACGGTCTCTCCGATCGAGACGTTCGAGACATCAGGGCCCATGGCGGTGACCCGTCCGACGGCCTCGTGACCGAAGACGGCGGGCCGGGGTGTCGACCAATGACCGTCGAAGTACGACACGTCGCTCTGACAGATGGCGCAGGCGAGGACGTCCAGACGCACCTCGCCGGAGAGCGGACCGTCCACGATCACGTCCTCGATCGTCAGGGGGCCGCCGGGTTCTCTGAAGACGGCGGCCCTCACCACCGCGATCCCCGAACCCCGCCGTCAACCCCGTCGTCAGCCTCGCTGTCGCCCACGCCGCCCATCGTGTCACGCCGCGGCGGTGCAACGCCCTGGCGCTGCCCGACGTCGGTCGGCGTGACCCGGTGGTCCGGCACGCACCGCCCCGCTACTCCCAGTCGGGGCCGGTGTACATCGTCGGTACCCGGTCGGTGCGGTAGCACGTCACGGGTCGCTCGGCCGACCCGATCCGGAGATCGGAGATGACCTCTCCCCCGTCGTCGGTCGGCACGACCTCGATGATCATGCACCGGTTGTGGTCGCCCTCGGCCGGGGCCGGGTTGGGAATACCGCCGTGGTCGATGAGGACGTTGCCGTTGTCGAGACGGTCGGCGTCGCCGAGGAACGCGGCGAACACCGGGCGGCCGGGAGTCTCGTCCACCCGGTGTTCCCAGCGTTGGGTGGCGGTCCAGTCGGCAGGGTCGTCGGAGGTGTCGTCCACCTCGTAGACGACCGCCCGGCTGTACGGAGGGTTGTCGGTTCCCGGGGCGGTTCCCTCGCGGCCGTTTCCGTTGTCGTAGAAGATCAACGACCCGTCGTCCTCGACCTCGACGGCATGTTGGTAACGGGGGACGTCACCATCGAGTGGGATCGTCCCGTCGGTGCCGATGGTCCACAGCAGTTCATCCTGGGGTCCGTCCTCGGTGCCGTAGGGCATCGCCACGATCTGGGAGGTGTGACGGGTGGAGACGATGATGGCGTCGCGAACGGGGTCGTACACGGCGGAGTTGGCATGGCCCCAGTCGCGCTCGATCTCGGTGGCGATGTTCGATCGGACCTCGCACATCTCCTCGCCCGGGGTCTCCATGACGTCGATGACATCCCACAGGTCCCAGGTCTTGACCACCTCGCCCGAGGGAGTGAACTCCACGATGACGTCGCTGATGACCCAGAACTCCTGGGGGTCACCCGGGCACAGCTCCCGTCGCTGTTCGGGGGTCGGCTCGTGGAGGGTCGAGCCGAGCCCGAGGATGTTCCCGTTGGGCATGGGAAACGCCTCGTGGTGGAACGAACGGATGTCGACCCAGTCGGCGGTGATGTCGATGGCCTCCATGTCGCCCTTGTTTCCCGCCGAGATGGCGTCGAACCCGGCGAGCTGCTCGGGCGTGTAGTCCTGCCAGGGCATCAGGTCCGGAGCCGTGCCCCAGTTGCCCACGACGTTGCCCAGCAGGTCGGTCTCCCGGATGCCGAAAGGGAAGAAGACCGACAGGATCGTGCCCCGGTCGGTGACCCGGACGTCGTTGATGGCGCCGGTGTGGGAGTAGTACCAGACCACTTCTCCCTGGCTGTCGAGAGCGACGACATGGCGCACCTCGAGCGGGTCCTCACCTTCCTCGTAGCCTTCGCGGGCCGACGGCGTGATCTCCACGAACGTGAGGCCCTCGGCTTGGCCGTCACCCGGCGTCTCGAAGGTCATCTCGGGAATGAACTGGGGAAGCCGACCGGTCTCGAAGACGATCGATCCCGACCCGACGTTCGCGTCTCCGGCGCTGATGAGGTCGACCTCGATGTCGTAGGTCTGGTTGGCCCGGAGACCCACGACGGGGATCTCGTGGCTCGTCGACGACTCCGACGTTCGGGGCACCGTCACTGCGTGGGATCCCGACACCGCGGTGACGTCGACCCGCACCGGTTCGTCGGCCTCGACCTCCACCATGGTGCTCAGGACATTGAAGGGGCTCGGCGTCTGGGTGAGCGACTCCAACGCGCCACGGGTCGTGGCCTGGGGGTCGGTGGTGCACCCGGCGGCCACCAGGGCCACCACGGCGACCGATGCCATCAAGGCGGCCCGCCACTGTCGGGGCACGCGGGGTGACGGGAAAAGGTTGTCGATCAACACGGAAGACTCTCCGGGGACACGAGGGGCAGCAAGAACCCTAGTGATGACGCGCCCTCAAAATTCCCACCGCGTCGGCAGGCCGGGACCTGGGACCCTTGGCGGTCGGGGCGCGCCATGGTGTCATCAGCGTGAGGGAGGCTGTGAACATGGAATCCGACGCCACTCCGGCCACGGCAGAGCCGCCGTTCGCACCGACCCCAGGGCGTCGATTCGGCTATCTGGTGGCGGTCGTGGTCAACGCCGCCCTGCTGTTCGCGGTTCGTCACCTTCTGGAGTGGGATGTCCTCCCCTTCCTCACCGAGGACTTCGACCGCGTTGTTCCGTGGATCAGCCTCTCGCTGATCGTCGCCATGGCGGTCAATCTGCTGTTCATGTGGTCCGACCGAGGATGGCACAAGCCGCTCGGAGACCTGGTGCAGACCGGATTCTCTCTCGTGGCGACGGTGAAGCTGTATCGGGTGTTTCCGTTCGACTACTCGGCCGACGACGTCGCCTGGGCCGGTGTCACGCGGGTGGTGCTCATCGTCCTGGGCATCGTCACGGCGTTGGCCGCCGTCGCCAACGCGGTGACGCTGGCCCGAATGGTCGGAACGCCGTCGACTCAGCAGGCGTCGTAGACGTACGCATCGGAGTCGGGTCGGGAGACGTCCACGTCGCGGAGGACCACCGATACCGACTCACCGATCTCGGTGCAGGCCGCGTCGAATCCGTCCCGGGAGTACTCGATGACGACGAGCCGATCGCCGAACACCTCGGTGTACAAGCCGCATTCGTCGAACTCGCCACACTGTTCCACGACGGCGAAGTCGAACCCGATCGTCTCGAGCGACGTCGACTCCCCCAGTTCCGGCGTGTTCTTCTGCCCGACAGCCAGTCCCAGGGCATGGGCTCGATCGGTGAGGAGAGCGGCGAACGCCACAGCGGCGTCCCTGTCGAAGGGCAGGCCATCGAGCGTGCCCCATGACGAGAGATTGTCGAACTCGACCGCATCGAACCCCTTGGCGGCGCATTCCTCGACCATCTGGTCAACGTGACCCGCCGCTTCGGCGCGGCTCTCGGCGGTTCCCAGGTCGATGAGGTACTCACCGTCCCACTCGGGATCGTCGTCGAAGCCCGACAGCACGACGCCGGGAGGCCAGTTCGAACGCTCGTCGGGGCGATCCACGTCGGGGTCGTCGGGTTGGGTCTGAAAGGCGTTGACGTAACAGATCGAATAGCCGCTCTCGAGCGGCCGGCCCTCGAACCAGTCGCGGGCGACCACGACGGTTCCGGCGGGAACGTCGTAGTCACCACCGATCTGGTAGTCGAACAGGGCGCCGGGAGGAGGCGGGTCCCACGCGGCGGTCGGGCCGCTGCCGGCGCGGTCGTCGCTCGCGCACCCGGCGAGGAGCAGCACGACGACCGACGGCACCGTGACCCACCGGAAGGCTGCGGTATCGATCATCAGCACGAGTGCATCACATGGGAAGGCGCGCCGCGCCGGCCGAGGTCCCCGGCCCGACTGCTCCCGTGGCGTCAGGAACCGGCCCCGGCACCGACGGTGACCCGTTGACACGCTCGGGAGGTCGTGATTCCCTCTCGGGGTGAACGACGGCGGTCACATCTCGGCTGAGGCAGGGTGGTATCCCGACCCGGAGTCTCCCGGCAGCGAACGATATTGGGACGGCGGCGCCTGGGCGGCACCGTCGCCTCGCCACGACGCTCCCGCCGAGACAGCCGTCGAGGCAACTGTCGAAGCTCCCGCCGAGACGTCCGCGGGGGCTCCGCCGGCGAGCGCAACCGGCTTCGGATCGGTGCCGGAGCCCTTCGCTCACTACGACCCCTGGAGCGGCGTCGGTGAGGCCGGATCCCCCGATACTCCTCAGAACCTGCCGCCGGTCGCGGGCGCTGCACCGCTCCACGACCTTCCCCCCCCTCCGCTCGTCACGACACCCGCCCACGTCGTTCACGTCCCTCCTCCGCCTCCCGCCCCTCCTCCCCCTCCGCCTGGGTCGCCCGTCGCGCCGGGGGCTGCTCCCGGGTCCCCGGGTCGGGAGACGGGCTCGAGGGCCACGACGATCGGCATCTTCGTCGCGATCATCGTGGGCCTCGTCGTCATTGCGCTGTTGGTGGCCGTCCTGATCAGCGGCTGACTCATGGCACGAGCGCGAACTCGACGTTCCACGAGGCCCAGCGGAGCGCCGTGTCGGATCGCCTCCCGGGCGCCGAACGGCGACATCTGGGATGCTCTCCAGATGACAACCACACGATCCGTCGCCGCAGCCGCGCTGGCCGGCGCGGCGTCATGGACCGCCGCCGAGTACGGCCTCCACCGATTCGCCATGCACGAGATGCGAGGACGGGGCATGGCCTCGGTCGAGCACCTGAAACACCACGCGGATGTCACGTACTTCGCACCCGCGTCCAAGAAGGCCCTCTCGGCCGCGGCCACCACGGCGGTCGCGTTCCCGCTGGCGGCCGCTGTCGCCGGCCGCCGATGGGCGACCGCCTACACCACCGGTCTGATCTCGATGTATTACGCCTACGAAGTGGCACATCGGCGAACCCACACCCACCCCCCGAAGAACGCCTACGGCCGCTGGGCCAGGCGCAGCCATCTCCATCACCATTTCGGCGCACCGATGCGAAACTTCGGGGTGACGACTCCCTTCTGGGACCGACTGCTCGGGACCTACGACGAGCCCGGCGTCGTCACGGTGCCGCGCCGCATGGCTCCCGAGTGGATGCTCGACGCCGGCGGTGACGTCCGAGCCGAGTTCAGCGCCGACTACGTGGCCAGAGGCCGACGCAGCAAGGACCGGGCCCAGATCGAACGCGACCGGGTCGACGCCTTCACCAACGTGGCTCCCGACCCCACGCTCGAGTCGGAACCTGTGTCGGCCGATGACCCCCCGCCGCCCGAGAGTGACCCGTCGCCCGACTCATCGGCGGTGGTGCATCCATCGAGGCCCGCCGTAGCGTAGATAAGGGAGTTGAGCAGTGTCATTCCCATGAGAGGAGCGCTCAATGACACCCGATCGTGAACATTCTTCTGTGGAACCTGACCCGCTGTCGCGTCTGGACGAGCTGCTCCGTGGGATCGATGCCGCAGACTTCGAACTGGTCGAACCCCCTCAGGGTCTATGGGACCGGATCGCCGCATCGGTGGCGCCGAGCGCCGACGAGACCCGCGAGGCATCCCCGTCGGTGGTCGAGTACTCGATCGATGCCGACGACGTCGTGATCACCCGCGATCAGGGCTGGGCGGCCTTCGCCCGCCAGAACGACGCGCCCGAGCTCGTCGCCATGGACTCCTCCAGAACCATCTGGAGCTACTTCGGCAGCGACGAGATCCGTGACATCTGGCGCCTTCTCATCGAGCGCGTCCGTGAGGCCGGACAGGAGGCTCGGATTCCCTTCCGCTGTGACGCTCCCGACATGCGGCGCTGGTACGAGATGACCCTGACGCCCGAGGACCACCGAGTGGTGCGTTTCCGCTCGGTCCTCGTGTTCGAAGAGGCCCGGGACACGATCCCGCTCCTGGCCCCCGACACCGATCGGGATGTCGACGCAGCCCCGATTCCGGTGTGCAGCTGGTGCGGGCAGGGCAACGACGGCACCCGTTGGATCGACATCGAGGACCTCGCTCGCGACCGACGTCTGCTGGAGAGCCAGGTGCCGTCGATCTCCTACGGCATCTGCCCGACATGTCGTGATCTCATGTCGGCGGATCTGCTCGTCGGCGACAGCACCCGCGGGTCATCCGACTGATCGATCCGCCGGGCACCACGACGGGCCCGTTGCCTGGTGCGGGAGGGGGGACTTGAACCCCCACGTCCTTTCGGACACAGGAACCTGAATCCTGCCGCGTCTGCCAATTCCGCCACTCCCGCGGAGTGGATGCATCACGGTAGCCGATGCCCTCGGAGCCAACTCAACCGTCGTGTGATGGGGAAGCACCGCTGTACGGGTGCCCGCGACCTGCGTCGCGAGACACACGGTTCGGCCCCGAATACCATCTCGGTCGTCCTCGACAACGGAGCCCCATGACCACGACGAGCCGCGACGAGGTGCGCGATCTCTTCGCTGACGGGCTGGCCGCGGCGTATGAGATCGGTGGGCGATTCGGCCCCGACGACTGGGAACGCACGGCGTGCGGGACCTGGAGCGCGGCGGACACCGCGCGGCACCTCCTGGGTGTCTCCCGCTGGTACCACGAGTGGCTCGACCGGGCCGTCGACGGGAATGCGACACCACCGTTTCGTGCCGCCGATCTCGACGCACACGCCCGGGAGGGGGTCGACGCGTTGGCCGCGGTGGCCGGCGCGGACGCCCTCGACTCCTTTGCCGACGAGCGCGTCGGACTACCTCGACCGGCTCCCCGATCACTGGGACACGCCCTACGGCTTCCCCTTCGGGACCGTCACTGCGGGTCTGCACTGCGGGGTGGCGGCGACGGAGTGGCATCTCCATGCCTGGGATCTGTCGACGGTTGCCGACCCCCTGCACACCCCGGCACACCCCGATCGACTTTTCATCGCGGCGGGCCGGTGCGTCGCAGCAGCCGAGGGTGGAGTCAAGGGCGCAGCGCTCCGGGTGGCGGTCCCGTTGGCGTCACGAAGGGCACCGTGGACGTCGTTGCTGGCTCGCTCGGGGCGGTCCGCGCCGACGTGATCCGATCCGGGGCGCACAGAGCGCCCTGGGGCGTCACCCGGGCGATTGCACTCCGGCAGAACCGCAACCGGGCGACCGGGCGACCGGGCGACCGGGCAACCGTCAGGGATTCGCTCTGGCATAGGTCGCCAGCGAGCGCAGGAGGCGCCGAGCGACCATCGACATCGCCGGCGCCACCGCGCGTGCCGCGTACCGACCGGGGCCCCGGGGAGTCATCGAGATGGTCCACCGCACCACGGACGTGTCATCGCCGACGTCGATCACCTCGTACTGTTCGAGAAACGCGTCGAGCAGCGGCCGCGACATCGAGTTGAAGCGGAAGGCCATGTGGTGCGGCCGTTCCCAGACGATGAACTCCTCATCGGCCACGATCCCGCCTGCCATCTCCACGGTCCGGGTGGCGCCCTCGCCGATCGGCGGATCACTCGTCCAGGTCACCTTCCCGATGACGTCGATCCAGCGAGGCCAGGCCTCTGCGTCCTCCCAGATGTCGAAGATCCGCTGGGGCGTGGCGGGGATCTCCTCCTCGACCGTGACCGACACCGCCGCTCTCTCCGAGAAGTCCGGGTCGACACGCTCACAGTCGTGCGCCTGGCCGGCGCCGCCCCCGAGACTCACGACGCCCGGATCTCGAGGCTCTCGAGTCCGCGCAGGGTGAAGCTCTCCCGGTACCGCGGCTCGGCGCCGGCCAACCCGATGGATCCGAAGCGGTCCAACAGCATCGAGAAGAAGATCTCACCCTCGGCCCGGGCCAGGTGTGCACCCAGACAGTGATGCGCGCCCCACCCGAAGCTCAGCGGCGGCGGCGTCCCGTCGATGGCGAACCGCCCGATGTCGAAGCGCTCCGGGGCGTCATAGATCAGACCGTCATGGTTGGCCGCCCCTTGCAGAATGGTCACCATCCGGCCCCGGGGTACCAGCTCACCCAGAAGGGTCGTATCGATCAGCGAGAAACGGGCGTTGAGCTGGACGGGGCTGTCGAAGCGCAGCATCTCCCACACGGCGGATCCCATGAGTGATGGGTCGTCGCGCAGGCGCTGCATCTGATCGGGGAATCGCAGCAGAGCCCACACACCGTTTCCGATGAGGTTCGAGGTCGTCTCGAACCCGGCCGCGTACATCAGCATGGAGTTGACGATCAGCTCCTCGGTCGAGAGACGATCGCCCTCCTCCTCCACGTCGATGAGGGCGCTCAGAAGGCCGTCGTCGGGATGTTCGCGCTTGTGTTCCACGAGTTCGACGAAGAACTGGGCCATCTCCGCACCAGCGATCAGGCCCGCGTCGATGGCACTCTGATCCGCCGCCACGTCGATCAGGCGGGTCATCGCATGCACCCGGGCGAGGAACTCGCCGTCCTGATCCTGCGGTACGCCCAGTAGCTCCGAGATCACCGCGACCGGGAACGGCAGCGCCAGGGTCGACATCAGGTCGACCGACTCGCCGTCGGCCAGCCGTTCGAGGGGCTCGGCCAACAGCTCGCCGAGTCGCGGTCGCAACGACTCGACCCGGCGCGGCGTGAACGCCCTCGACACCAGAGACCTGATCCGGGTGTGGTCGGGAGGGTTGAGGAACAACATGGTGTTCGTGTCGGCGTCCCGACGCCGCGACGCACCGCCGGCCAACGACGGCGGCACGTCCATGTCGCGCTCGGACCGCCCCCACGCCGGGCTGCGCAGATACTCGAGGCACTCGTGGTAGCGGGTGAGCACCGTCATCCCCTGAGGAGAGCGCCATGCGGGGCTCCGGCGATGGAGCTCGCGGTACACCGCGGCAGGGTCCTGTCGGACCTCGTCGTCGAGGATCGCCGACACCAGGAGTGCGTCGGCTTCCTCGGGAGTCAGTTGGGCCTCGGCGGTCGACGACACGGCGTTCACCCCCTGGTGAAGAGAGCCCACTACAGCATGGAACCGAACGGGATATCGACTCCCAGCTCGGTGCGACCACGGAGATCCGCGGCGGCGTCCTCGTCGAACATCACGTGTCCACACAGGGTGTTGAGGTCTCGTTGAGCCCTTTGCATCGGTTGATCGAGAGCGTGGATCGATGCCCCCGCGGCCGCGCACAGATCCGCGGAGACCCGACGACACTCGCCCACGACATGGGCGGCGACGTGGCGGAAGCGGGCGCGATCTCCCGTCGACAACTCGCGAGGATTCGCGGCGATGCCATCGAGCTCGGCGACCGCTGCGTCGAAGAGTGCCGCGACCGCCTCCACCCGGGCGAGCCCGGCGGACAGATGCAGTCGGGGAGCGGGAAGGTCCCGCGCCTTCTCACCGAGGGAGTAGGCCATGACCCGGTCGGCCGTCCGCTGCCGGAAGGCCCGGACAACGCCCTCGGCGATGCCGAGGGCCGTGGCCGACGCCACCAGCGCGAACACCGGGACGAGGGGAAGCCCGTAGCGGTGATCACCGAAGAGCGGCTCGGTGTCGCCGTCGAGGCCGCCCATCAGCAGCGTCGAGTCGATGGCCCGGCGGTCGGGAACCTCCGCCTCGGTGGCGACGATGTCGTGTGAACCCGTCGCCCGCATTCCGTC
This sequence comes from uncultured Microthrixaceae bacterium, assembly GCA_963700425.1. Taxonomy (GTDB): domain Bacteria; phylum Actinomycetota; class Acidimicrobiia; order Acidimicrobiales; family Microtrichaceae; genus CAVOXO01. Next base: position 199,121 of record CAVOXO010000007.1, read on the forward strand.
GGTGTGCCAGGTGTCGACCACCTCGACCTCCGAGCGACGCACGACGAACATCTTGAGATCCCTCATGTCGCCGTGTTCTGGGGCGAGGCCCGACAGCATCACCCAGTCGGCGGCGTCGATGCCGGTGCCCCACTTCCACCGCCCGCTGAGCGAGTACCCGCCATCGTGTCGAACCGCCCGACCGTCCGGCGAGAGCGCGGCGGGAGCCAGGACATACCCCCGGTCCGCGTAGAGCTCGTCGACGGTCTCGGTCGGAAAGCGGGCGATCATCCAGTTGTGGACCGCATAGAACGACCCCACCCATGCCGTCGACGCGCAGCCGGTGGCCAGCATCCTCACCGCGTCGGTGAGATCCGCGAACGCCCCCTGTGATCCGCCTCGTTCGGCGGGCACCAGCAGATCGATCAGCCCGATGTCGACCAGATCGTCGATGGTGGCCGCGGGCAGAGAGCGCTCGATCTCGGCCTTCTGTGCCCGTTCGGCCAGGGTGGATGCCAGGACGCCGGCTCTGGCCACCACGTCGGACACCCCTCTCACTCGACCCCGCCGGAGATGGCCGCCCCCACGTCGTATCCGTCGAACCCCTCGGGCGATGGCACCTCCACGATCGGGTCGTCGCGATCGTCCCATTCGGTCCGCAGTGCCCGACTCATGATGGCGTGCATGATGTACAGCGAGGTGATGTAGGTCAGCTCGAGGATCTCCACATCGTCGAGGTGTTCGCGCAGAGCGTCGAAGAGACCGTCGGGCACGCGCCCGCCCTGCAGCGCCAGCGCATCGGTGTACGACAGGACCATCCGCTCGAGGGGAGAGAACTCGTCGGACGCCGCCCAGTGGGCGATGGCCTCGATCTTGGAGTCGCTCATACCCAGCAGGCGGCACGACTTGGAGTGCTGGGAGAAGACGAACTGACTACCGACGACCCACCCGGCGCGGGTCTGGCCGAGCTCTCGTAGCATCGGGTCGAGCCGACGGGCCGAGCTGCGGTACACCCCGAATCCGGCCACGGCGTGTTCGAAGATGTCGGGCGAATTGGCGAACACCGTCCACCAGTCGCCCGGCGTACCCGTGGTCGTCCCCGGTTCCGCGACCGGATCGCGATCGCCGAAGAGGAATCGATACATCATCTCGACGATCGGAGCGTCGTTCTCGCTTCGGCTCACCTCACGGAGTCGGGGCATGGTTCGCTCCTTCGTGGAGGGTGATCGTCGCGGGGGGACGGGGCCTCACGGTCTCGGTGAGCAGCCGATGGGCCTCGGCAGGGTCTGGCGTGACCCCCGGGGTGTCTCGGCAGAATTCGATGAGGATCTGGTTGGGGTCGAGGTAGTAGAGCGAGTGACACCACCCGTGATCGACGTCCATGACCGGGGGTACACCTCCCGCATCCATGCGGGCCCGCACCTCGATCTGGCTCTGCTCGGTGGCTCCGAACGCTATGTGGTTGACCCAGACCGGCAGTCCGTTCCCCGTGGACACGGCGGTGGAGTAGTCGTCCCGCTCGCCCATGCCGTGCAGCTCGAAGAATGCCATCGACGAACCGTCTCCGGTGTCGAAGAACAGGTGCCTCATGTAGTTGTCACCGGCACCGTCGACCTCGGTGTGGATGAGCGGGAATCCCACGAGCTCCTCGTAGAAGTGGACCGTCGCGGCCACGTCGCGACAGGCGTAGGCCACGTGATGGATCCCCGTCGGGTTGACGATGGGTGGTGTGGTCATGGACCGATCCTTTCCGGTCGCCCCCGCACCGCGACCCTTGTCGTCGCGCCCACCGTACCGGCATGATCGATTCGCGTCAGCGAGCAGGACAAGATCGAGGGGTGTTGATCGGCCGCTTCGCTCCCAGCCCGACCGGCGACCTCCATGTCGGCAACCTGCGCACCGCCCTCGTCGCGTGGCTCGCGGCCCGATCGGTCGGCGGGCTCTTCCTCATGAGGATGGAGGATCTCGACCATGAGCAGTCGTCTCCGGCGACCGCCACCCGCCAGCTGGCCGACCTCGAACGACTGGGCCTGGACTGGGACGGAGACGTCGTCTTCCAGTCGAACCGCTTCGACCGCTACGACGCGGTCATCGCGGATCTCGCCGATCGCGACCTTCTCTACCCCTGCTACTGCACCCGCAAGGAGATCACGGAGGCCGCCTCGGCGCCCCACGACTCGGCTGACCCCCACGCCTCCGCGGAAGACGACGCCCATCGTGGCCCCGACGTCGCCGAGCGCCGCTCCGACGTCCACCAACCCGTCCGTTCGTACCCGGGAACGTGTCGGCACCTCACGTCGGCCGATCGGCGCGAACGCGAGCGACGCGGTCGACCTCCCGCTCTCCGCCTCCGCGGGCCGGCCCAGGCCGTGTCGTTCGACGACGCCGTCTACGGTCCTCGCCGCGGCCTCGTCGACGACGTGGTCGTGCGGAGAAACGACGGGGTCGCGGCGTACAACCTCGCGGTGGTCGTGGACGACTCCGACAGCGGCGTCACCCAGGTGGTGCGAGGCGACGATCTGTTGGGCTCGGTCCCCCGTCAGCTGCACATCGCGTCGACCGCCGGGCTCCGCGCCCCTCGCTATGCCCATGTCCCCCTCGTCATGGCACCCAACGGTGAGCGGCTCGCGAAGCGGCACGGGGCGGTGACCCTCCGTGAGCGCGAGGCCGCCGGTGACTCGCCCGCCTCTCTCGTCGGCGTTCTGGCCCACAGCATCGGGCTCGTCGGCGAGGCCGACCCCATCGCCGCGGCCGAGCTGGTGGACGCCTTCTCGTTCGCCGCGCTCCACACCGAGCGGTGGACCATCCCCGGTGAGTGGGCCGCTCCCGATCAGCAGCGCCGCTGACCCACCGGCGATGTCGGCGCATCGAGAGCATCGGCCGCCGGTATGACCAGGGCACGGCCGGTGTGGTGCTCCGACGCGTACACGACCCCCACCAGGGCACCCCGGCGGTCGACGACGGCGCCTCCCGACATTCCCTCCGGGGCGTCCGCGGCGAGCGACCACGCCACCGGCGGATCTCCGGGCCCGACTCCGCCGCGGCGCTCGACGACGGTCGTGTCGATCCGCCCGTACGCACTGAGAACCGCCACCTCCTGACCCTCGGTCATCTCGCCCACGTCGTCACGACGTCCACCGGCCTCGCCGACATCGGCGGAGACCCGCGCCACGTCGAGAGCCACCCCCTCCTCCACGGCAGTGGCCACGACCTCGCGATCATCGATCCAGACCGTCACCCGGGAACCGCCGTCGACGACGTGGCGGTTGGTGAGCACGGTGCCGTCATCGAGCACCGCGGCCGACCCCCAGCGACGACCGCCACACACCTCGGTGACCACTCGCACCAGCGGATCGCGGCTGATGGCGCGACCGAGCACCTCGGCCGGCACCTCTGTGGGAGCGCGCCGCTCGGCCATCTGCTCTCCCATCGCACCGATGGCCACTCCCGACAACGCGCCCACGACGAGACCCAGCCATGCGGTGCGCGCCTCCCAGCCGTCGCGCACCCTTCCATTGATGGCGCACTCTGAGCGTCAGGACAAACCGGCTCGGAAAGCCTCCAACAGCGCATCGGCCGCGACGCTGGCTGCGATCTCCCCCGATGCCACGGCCTTCTCGCTGGCCTCGATCCGGTCGGACACATCGGGGGCGGCCCTGAACGAGTCCAACAACCGGTCACCGATGATCGACCACATCCAACGGACCTGTTGGCCTCGGCGCTTGTCGGCCAACTCGCCGGTCGCTTCCAGGCGCTCCCGATGCGTCCGGATCTGGGTCCAGATGTCGTCGAGACCCTCGTTGGTGAGCGCCGAACACGTCAGCACCGGCGGGGTCCAGGTGGGCGTCACGGCCGCCATCAGGTGCAGGGCGTGTCGGTAGTCGGCCGCAGCGGAGCGGGCCCGCGGCGACGTTGTCGCCGTCGGCCTTGTTCACCGCCACGCCGTCGGCCAGCTCGAGGATCCCCTTCTTCATCCCCTGGAGCTCGTCGCCCGCGCCCGGCAGCATCAGCACGAGGAAGAAGTCGACCATGTCCGCCACGATCGTCTCGGACTGGCCCACCCCGACGGTCTCCACGAGGATCACGTCGAAGCCGGCGGCCTCGCACAACACCATGACCTCCCGGGTCGTTCGGGTCACGCCGCCCAGCGTGTGGCCCGCAGGCGAGGGACGGATGAAGGCCCCGGGATCGACCGACAGGCGTTCCATCCTGGTCTTGTCGCCCAGGATCGACCCGCCCGTCCGAGAGCTGGTCGGATCCACCGCCAGCACGGCCACCCGATGGCCCTCCGCGGTGAGGTTCGTTCCGAACTGGTCGATGAAGGTCGACTTCCCGACGCCCGGCACCCCGGTGATGCCCACGCGGTAGGCCGAGCCCTCCAGGTCGGTCAGCTCCGAGATGACCTCTGCCGCGATCTCCCGGTGGTCGGCACGACGCGATTCGACGAGGGTGATCGTCCGCGACAATCCGGCGCGGTCGCCCGAACGCACCGCCGCGACGTATTCGGCGGCACCCCACTCGGTCACGGACACCGACTCAGGCTATCGACGAGTCCCGAGGGTCCCCTCAGCCCACCGGGTCGGGGCGCCCACCCCGGACCAACGTGCCGGGTCGGGTGCCCGTGTGAGCTCCACCCTCGACGGTCACTCTCCCCGACTTCACCGTGAAGAGATAGCCCGCCGACGCCCTGGACCAGCCGGCGTCCGCCGGCGGGGAGGTCGTGGACCACCCGGGGAGGGCGGCAGTTCGAGGGTGTCGAGGTCGATCACGTTGAGATCGGCGAGATAGCCCGGCGCCACGACGCCCCGGTCGAGCCATCCCACGTGGGCGGCGTTGCGGCGGGTGTTGAGGTGCACCATCCGTTCGAGCGGGATCCGATCGGCTGCGTCGCGATCGCGGCACCACACCGCCAGTGAGCTGGTGGTGTTGGAGGCGTCGCAGATCGCCCCGCAATGTGCCCCCGCGTCGGAGAGACCCAGGAGGACGTTGGGTGCCGCGAGCATGTCGGACACGTCGTCGATGTTTCCGCGGGCGAAGTTGAAGAGTGGCAGGTAGATCAGGCGGTGACCACCGTCCTCCAACATGGTGTCGTAGACGACGCCGGCGGGATCGACCCCGTCTCGTCGCGCCCGTGCCCCCAGGGAGGCGGTGGCGTCGAGGTCGTAGTCGACCGGGTCGGTGAGTTCGAAGAAGGCATCGACGTCGCCGGTGATCTGGGCGAGGATCCCCGGTTCCAGCTGGTCGACCAGCGCCGCGTGTTCGGCGAGGACGGCGCGGCGCACCTCGTCGGTGCGGAGGCGTGCGACCCGTTCGTCGAGTCCGAGAGAGCCGAGCGAGCCCCATCGTGGGGCACAACATGAACGGGTTGGCGGTGACCTCGAGCCCCATCAGCACCCCGATGGGCGGGGTGCGACCTGGGCCTTCACGTCGTGGCCGTCGGACACCATCGCGTCGACCCAGGCCATCTGCGAGCGCCACCGTTGCGGCGCATGGGCCGCCTGTTGCATCGTGAAGCTGAGCGGCCGGCCGGACCGGGCGATGACCTCCTCGAGCAGTGCCAGCTCGGCGTCGAAGTAGTCGTCGTCGTTGGTCTGGTAGAGGTCGGAGATCAGCTGGATGACGCCCGCTCCGGCGCCGCGCATGGCGGCCGCGATTCCCGACAACTCGGCCGAGGTCGCGCTGAGCGTCGGGATGTGGGCGCCGGCCGATGTCCGGTGGATCTCGGTGCGTGACGTCGCGAACCCGATGGCTCCGGCCGCCAGACCCTCGGCGACGATGTCGGCCATCGCGGCGATCTCGTCGTCGGTGGGCGGCTCGGTGTGATCGGCTCCCCTCTCCCCCATGACGTAGGTGCGCACCGCGGAGTGGGGTACGTGGGCCCCTACGTCGACGACTCGGTCCAGCCCGTCCAGCGCATCGAGATACTCCGGGAACGACTCCCAGTTCCAGGTGAGACCCTCGGCCAGAGCCGTGCCGGGGATGTCTTCGACCCCTTCGAGCAGCGAGATCAACCAGTCGTGGCGGTCGGGGGCCGCAGGCGCGAAGCCGACGCCGCAGTTGCCGACCGCCACGGTGGTCACGCCGTGGACCGATGACGGCTCCAGCATCGGATCCCACGTCGCCTGGCCGTCGAAATGGGTGTGGATGTCGACGAACCCGGGCGTGACCAGAGCTCCGTCGGCATCGATCTCGCGACGGCCGGAACCCGAGACGCGCCCCACGTCGGTCACGATGCCGTCGGTCACGGCAACGTCGCCGGTGAACCGTGGCGCCCCCGACCCGTCCACGATCGTTCCACCCCGGATGATCAGATCTGCCATGGCGTCCCCTTCGACGCCACCATTTGACCACGGCGGCACGGGATCGCGGGACGAAGCTGTCACAATCGAACGATGGCCGAGACCACCACCTCGCCCGGCGCTGGTGGCGCCGAGAGCCCGAGCGGCGGCAAGGGCGCGGCGGGCGGCACAGGCGGGGATGGTGACAAGGACGCGCCGAAGGCCGGTCAATCGACCGGCCCCGACGGCAGCGGCAATGGCGGGGCCGGGTCCGATACCCAGGAGGATCTGACCAAGCCGAAGAACGGCGTCCGGCTCTCGATGGAGGACCGCTCGTACATCCGATCGTCGCTGTTCGGACACGGTGATCAGCGGAAGCACGTCTTCCGTTTCTGGATGCTTCTCACGTTGTCGTTGGTGATCGCCACGATGGGCCTCACCACGAATTCAGCCGCTGTGGTCATCGGGGCCATGCTGCTGGCACCACTGATGGCGCCCATCCTGGCCACGGCTGCCGGCATCGCCATGGGCTCGGCCAAGCTCACCTTCAAGGCGGCCCGGACCGTCGTGGCGGCGTCGCTCTACGGCTTCGGCCTCTCGGCGGTGTTGTCGCTGTTGGTACCGGGCGATTCGCTGACCCCCGAGGTGCTGTCGCGGACGTCTCCCGACCTCCGCGACCTGGTCGTGGCCATCGCCGCCGGCATCGCCGGCGCCTACGCCACAGCCCGCCGGGACACCTCTGCCGCGCTCCCGGGCGTCGCGGTTGCCGTCGCTCTCGTTCCGCCGCTGGCTGCCCTCGGCGTCGCGTTCGAGGCCGGGCGGTACGATCTCGCCGAAGGCGCCGCCCTGCTGTACGTCACGAACCTCCTCGCCATCACGGCGTCGGGCGTGGCGGTCTTCCTGATCCTCGGGCTCGGTCCCCGGAACCTCAATGCGTTCAGGCGGATGTGGACCCGATTCGGGGCGGCGAGCGCCCTGGTCGTGGTGATCGGCCTGGGCTTCCTTCTCTTCGGACAGTCGCGGGTGATCGCGGAGCGCAACACCCGCCAGACCGTCGCCGAGAACGAGATCGAGAAGTGGTTGATCAACTCTCCCAATCTCGAGATCGACGAGGTGCGCATCGACGGCCCGGTCATCACTGTCGACCTCACCGGATCGGACGAGCCCCCGCGGATCGACCCTCTCGTCGCCAGCCTCAACGGCGAGCTGGGCGACGTGGAGGTCCGGGTGAGATGGTCGCAGCGCACCCAGCGGTCGAGCAGCGAGAGGGTGGACCCGGCGGACCTGACGCTGGCCGCGGTGGAGACCGTCGCCGCCGAATGGATCTCGTCGACGCCGCGAAACACCATCACCGCGGTGCGCATCGACGACGACACCGCGGTGGTGTTCGTGGAGGGGCCCGATACCCCGCCCCAGAGCGCCCGGCTGGCGGATCTGCTCGACGCCGCCGGAGTACCGCTCGGCGTCGAGGTGCTCTACACCCAGCAGCGTGAACTCTCCGACGAGGAGATCCGCCTCCAGGACCGCGAGATCGAGATCGGGAACATCGCCGCGGAGTGGGCGGCCACCATCGATCCGAACCTCGACGTGCTCTCCGTCGAGGTCACCGGAAAGGCCGCCGCCGTGACGCTGGCCGGCCCACTGGTCTCCGCCGATCCCGCCGAACTCGAGGCGCTTCTGCGGGCCGAGGTCGATCCCGACCTCGGCGTGAGTGCCCAGCTGGTCATCCGCGTGCCGCTGGAGACCACCACCACGGCAGCTCCGACGATTCCTCCGCCACCGGGCCCCTAGCCCAGGTCGTAGCCGCGACGCTCCGCCAACTCGTCCAACAACTCCGAGGCGGCCTCGGCGATGACGGTTCCGGGAGGGAAGATGGCGGAGGCTCCCGCGGCCTTGAGGGCGTCGAAGTCCTGGGGCGGGATGACTCCTCCCACCACCACGAGGATGTCGCCGCCGTCGGCGGCGGCCAGCTCGTCGCGGAGCTGCGGCACCAGGGTCAGATGCCCCGCCGCCAGCGACGACACGCCGACGATGTGGACGTCGGCGTCCACGGCCTGGCGGGCGGCCTCTGCCGGGGTGGTGAACAGCGGTCCGATGTCGACGACGAAACCGAGATCGGCGAACGCTGAGGCCACCACCTTCTGGCCCCGGTCGTGGCCGTCCTGACCCATCTTCGCCAGGAGGATCCGGGGCCGGCGCCCGTCGGCCGCCTCGAACGCCTCCACCTTCGATCTCACCGCCGTCACGGCCTGATTGTCGGCGCCCATCTCTCCCCGATACACCCCTGAGATCGTCCGTATCTCGGCCCGGTGGCGACCATAGACCTTCTCCAACGCATCGCTGATCTCCCCCACCGTCGCCATCTCGCGCCCCGCATCGACCGCGAGTGCCAGGAGGTTTCCCTCACCCGATTCGGCCGCCGCGGTCAGAGCGTCGAGTGCCCGACCGACGGCCTCGGGGTCGCGTTCGTCGCGCAACCGCTCCAGTTTGGCGATCTGGCCGGCCCGGACCTTGGCGTTGTCGACCTTCAACACGTCGATGGACGCCTCTCCGTCGGGCCGATAGCAGTTCACACCCACCACCGACTGACGTCCCGAATCGATCCGGGCCTGGGTACGGGCGGCGGCCTCCTCGATGCGGAGCTTGGGGATTCCGGCCTCGATGGCCGCAGCCATCCCGCCCAACTCCTCCACCTCGTCGATGTGAGCCAGGGCCTTCGTGGCCAGCTCGTAGGTCAGCCGCTCGACGTGGTAGCTCCCGCCCCACGGATCGATCACCCGGCAGATGTTCGACTCCTGCTGCAGGAACAGCTGGGTGTTCCGGGCGATGCGGGCGCTGAAGTCGGTCGGGAGGGCGAGCGCCTCGTCGAGCGCGTTGGTGTGCAGTGACTGGGTGTGGCCGGCGGTCGCGGCCATGGCCTCCACGCACGTGCGGACGACGTTGTTGAACACGTCCTGGGCGGCGAGAGACCACCCCGACGTCTGGGAGTGGGTGCGCAACGACTGCGACTTGGGGTTCAACGGGTCGAATCCGGCGACCAGGCGAGCCCACAGCAGGCGGGCGGCGCGCAACTTGGCCACCTCCATGAAGTAGTCCATGCCGATGGCCCAGAAGAAGCTGAGCCGGGGGGCGAACGCGTCGACGTCCAGACCGGTCGCGATGCCCGCCCGCAGATACTCGACACCGTCCGCCAGGGTGTACGCCAACTCGAGATCGGCCGTCGCCCCGGCCTCCTGCATGTGGTAGCCGGAGATGGAGATGGAGTTGAACCTGGGCATGTTCTTCGAGGTGAAGGCGAAGATGTCCGAGATGATCCTCATCGAGGGTGCGGGCGGATAGATGTAGGTGTTCCGCACCATGAACTCCTTGAGGATGTCGTTCTGGATGGTGCCGGCCAGCTTCTCGGGGGCGACGCCCTGCTCCTCGGCCGCCACGATGTAGAGGGCCATGATCGGCAGGACGGCGCCGTTCATGGTCATCGAGACCGACATCTCGTCGAGGGGGATCCCGTCGAACAGGACCCGCATGTCGTAGATCGAATCGATGGCCACGCCGGCCATGCCCACATCGCCGCTGACGCGTGGATGATCGGAGTCGTACCCGCGGTGGGTCGCCAGATCGAAGGCGACCGACAGGCCCTTCTGTCCCGCCGCCAGGTTGCGTCGGTAGAAGGCGTTGGAGTCCTCCGCCGTCGAGAATCCGGCGTACTGACGGATCGTCCACGGCTGGTTCACGTACATCGTGGGATAGGGGCCGCGCAGGTACGGGGCGATGCCGGGATACGTACCGAGCGTGTCGAGGTCAGCAGTATCGGCGGGCCCGTACGACGGGGCGACGACGATGTCCTCGGGCGTGGTCGATGGAGCGGCCGGACCCGGCCGGGCCCCACCCTGGACTGACCGCGCACCGGGAGCAGGAACCGTGGCGAAGTCGGGAAGTGTGGTCATGGTCGCGCTCCTGCCGCGTCGAGCGCGGTCGTGATGACCTCGACGATGTCCACGCCGAGGCTGACGAAGCAGTCGATTCCGGCGGCCCGGTAGTCGGTCTCGGCATCACCGGGGGCACCGGCGAGAGCCACCCACCCGGCCCCCGCGGCCGTGAGCGCCCGGGCTGTGTCAGCGGCCCGCTCGGAGTAGGTGGAATCGGATCCGCAGATCACCGCGAGTGGGGTGCCTGCGGCGCGGTAGGCCTCGACCAGCGACGCATCGTCGTCGAATCCGTCGTTCCCCATGGCGTCGATCCCGCCGGCCTCGAAGAGGTTGGTGGCGAATGCCGCCCGAGCGGTGTGCGACGCAATCGGACCGAGATTGGCCAGGAAGATCGAGGGGCGACGTCCCTCCTCGCCCAGCAGGCGATCGGAGAGGTCACGCAGGGCTTCGATGTCACCCCCGCGGGGGACGGCCACCAGCGGATCGACCTCTGTGGCCGGCCCGGTCGGCAACGGCGGTGGGGTCATGGTCGCTCGGATCGCGGCCCGATCGGGCCGGGTGCGCTCGATGGGCGGTTCGTCGAGGAACGGGAACTCGCTCAGCCCCGTCAGGGGGTCGCGCCGGGTGGCCACCCTTTCGCGTCGAGTGTCGGAGGTGACGGCGACGCGACGTCGCACCGATCCGTCGGCGAGCGTTGCGGCCATGCCACCTGCGGCTTCGATGGTCACGAACTCGGTCCAGGCGGCGGTGACGAGATCGTCGGTCAGTTGTTCTACGAACCACGACCCCGCCGCGGGGTCGGCGACCCGTGCCAGGTTGGCCTCCTCGGCCAGCACCAACTGTGTGTTGCGGGCCATCCGTCGAGCAAGCGCGTCGGGAGCACCGAGGGGAGCGTCGAAGGGTGCGGCGATGATCCGCTGTGCACCCCCGACCGCGGCGGCAAAGCAGCCTGCGGTGACCCGCAGGAGATTCACCCAGACGTCGCGGCCGGCCAAGGCGGAGGGGTTGGTCCGCACGGTGACGAACAGCGGCGCCAGCGGATCCGCTGCGCCCGATTCCGTCAGCACATGGGCCCAACACACCCGCAGGGCACGAATCTTGGCGACGGTGGCGTAGATGTCGGAATCGGCCGACAGCACCACCTCGATCGACGCGGCGGCCTGGTCGATGTCGAGCCCCCCGCCCGTGCCGGATGCCCCTCCGGTGCCGGATGCCGAGTCCGACGGGCTCTCGGGGCCCTGCGCCGCGGCGGTCATCGCTCTCAGATAGGCGACCGACGTCGCCAGCGCGATCCCGAGCTCCTGGGCCTCCGACGCACCGGCCGCAGCGTATGGAGTGGTGTCGACGGCGGCGGCGGTGAGCCCTGGCGAGTCCACCGAGACGCCCGCGAGCTCCCCGAGCGCACGGAGGCCTGCGTCGAGACCATGGGGAAGGACACCATGCGCCGCCAGGGTGCCCAGCGGATCGAGACCGAGCGAGCCGCGCCGTTCGGACCGGGCGACTCCCCGTCGGTCCCAGAGTTCGATGAGCATCGTCGCGGCTGCGGCACCGTGAGCTCCGGCGTCGAGGCGAACCGCCGCCACGTCCAACAGCACGGCGTCGAGCGCGGCGTCGAGATCGTCGACGCCGCCGATGACCACGCCGTCGACGTCTCCGGCTCCGGCCACATCGACGCAGAGTTCGAGACACGAGGCCCCGCCCTCGAGATCGTCGAGGCCCTGCCGCGCGGCAACCCGTGGATCGGGGTGATCGATGCGACAGGCGATGTCCCACACGCCATCGCGGTCCGACGAGTCGGCACCGGCCGACGTCGTGGGCCGATCAGGCTCTCCCGCAACGTAGAGCGGCTGGATCTCGATGCCGTCGTAGGTGCGGGACACCAGCTTCCGATCGAAGGAGGCCCCCTTCAGAACGGCCTCGACGAGAGCCAGCCACTCCTCGCGATCGGCGGGGGGGAACGGGGCCGCGAGGGCCTGGGGGGCATCGTTCGTCACGGTTGTCTCCGCCTCGGACTCCCGGAAGACGGCTTCCGTGGCGTCTGGTCTCTCACCGCCGAATCTACCGGAGGGCCTCGCCCGGGGCCGAAACCGGAGGTGTCGGGTCACCATCAGAACTTCCGAAGAATGTCTCAGGCCGTCGCGCCCGCGCTCCGATCACATCGAGGTATGGCAGACCACTTCCCCCCTTCACGATGGGACCGCACGTGACCGATTCGACGACGTCGCGGACACCGCAGTCCGCTCGAACGGCCGGCGTGGTCGTGGCCGACAACCTGGCGCGCATCGGCGTCTCGCTGGGTTGCGAGCGCGTGGAGCTGTACGGATTGACCCCCGACGACACCGCCCGGCTCGACGCCTGGTGGGCGAGTCTCGATCACCCGAGCCCGTCGATTCCCCCCAACACCGAAGAGATTCCGCTGGCCTGGTTTCCCTGGGATCTAGGAAACGTGTTCTCGCTCCACTACCTGTTCGTCCGCAACGCCGAGGGACTTCCCTCCCACCCCAACGATCCCCTCCAGGTCGGCGACCTCGGTTTCGCCTCGGTCCTGCACGTCGCGATTTCGCCCGATCGGACCCCACGGGGAGCGCTCTGTTGTTACTGGCGCGACGAACGGACCCTCCCCGGCGACTGGTCGTGGTCAGGTGTCGTCGAGCTCGGTCTCGACGCGCTCGACCGCATCGGCTGACTTCCGGTGGGCGCCCCCGGGGCGCCTCGCCTCGAATGCCTCGAGTTCCTCGATGTCGTGTCGTTCGAGATAGGTCGACGCGAATGCCTGGATGATGGCCGCGGCGGGCAACGCCAACAGGGTGCCGATCGGACCGAGGATGCTGCCCCCCGCGATCACCGCGCCGAACCCGACGGCGGGGTGGATCTCCATGGTCTCGGCGGTGATCCGTGGAGCGAAGAAGTAGTTCTCGATCTGTTGGTATCCGATGACGAAAGCGAGAACCCACAGGGCGCTGACAGGGCGATCGATCAGCGCGATCACCAACGGGACGAGGCCACCGATGTACGTGCCCACCACCGGGATGAACTGGCTGATGACCCCCAGCCAGAGCGCGAGTGGCACCGGCGACGGTACGCCGATGATGGCGAAGGCGATGCTGGCGGCGACGGAGGCCAACGCGGCGAGCAACGCGCGGGAATAGAGGTAGCTGCCGGTCTTGTGGATGGCCAGCTCCCACAGGGTGAGAACGACGCGCTGGCGCCGCGGCGGCAGGACCGAGCACACGCTTCGGCGCAGTTTCGGTCCGTCGGCGGTGAGATAGAAGGCGAACAGCCCCACGGTGAACGTCTGGAAGACGACCGAGAGCACCGATCCGGTGACCGACACGACACGCCCGCCCACGTCTCCCGCGGCCTTGGCGACGTCGCCTTGATACGACCGCACCTGATCGATGATCTGGTCGGTGGTGATGTTGGCGTCGAAGCGACGGTTCGCCCAGTCGGTGGCGGTCTCGATCTTGCCGGGGAGGTCGTCGACGAGAGTCCGCACCTGATCGATCACCAGGCCGCTCATGAGCCAGACGAAGAGCCCGAGCGTGATGAGCAGGCCGACGAAGACCAGCCCGGTCGCCGCACCGCGGCGCAGTCCCTTCGATTCGAACCAATCGGCAGCAGGCTCGACTGCGAACGACACGAAGAACGCCACCAGCACCATCACCAGCAGATCGCGGACGGCGACGAGCATGCTCTCGGCGAGCTGGAACAGCCCCACCGAGACGAGAACGGTGATGACGGCCCGGAGAAACCACTTCGGAGGTCGGCGTTCGGCCCAGTTGAACTCCATGTTGACGTCGTCGATCTCGTCGGGGATATCGGAGACGGACGTCACCTGCTCACCCTTCCACGCATGGTGTCGCTGGTGGTGGATTCGGGCTGCGATCGCTGACGGCAACGCTCAGCCGCCGACGTTCAGCCACCGAACACCAACCACCGATACTCAGCCACCGAACATCATGAGCCACTGCTCGACACTCGACGGGCGGAACACCACGTTGTGGAGCCGGGTGTCGGCCATCGAGGCCGACGGATCGGCCGAGTACTGGTGTCCGGGGAAGAGAGTGGCATCGTCGGGCACCTTGGCGAGCCGCTGGGTCAGTGAGTAGTAGAGCTGTTCGGGATCCCCGCCGGGAAGGTCCGTTCGTCCACAACCGTCGAGGAAGAGCGTGTCCCCGGCGACGAGAGCGTCGTCCACCAGGAAGCACTGGCTTCCGGGAGTGTGGCCCGGCGTGTGGATCAGCTCCACGGGAATGCTTCCCACCGTCACGATGTCGCCGGGGTCGTGAGCGACGAGATCGGTCGGCTCGAGGTCGGTGACCTTGAGGACCCATTCGGTCTCAGCGGACTGCACATGGATGGGCATCGGGGTGCGGGAGATGAGCTCCTGCACGCCCTCGATCTGGAATCCCATCATGTTCCCGCCGCAATGGTCGGCGTGGTAGTGGGTGACCAGCGCTCCGGTGATCGCCATGCCGTCGGCCTCGGCGATCGACGAGATCCCCTCGACGTCGTAGGCAGGGTCGACGACCAGGGCCTCTCCGGTCTCGGTGTCGCCGATGAGGTAGGTGAAGTTCACCATCTGTGAGGCGATGGGATCGGTGGTCGCGAAATCGCGGCCCGACAGGAGTTGGCGGAAGTAGAGACGGTCGGCCATGGGGTCAGTCTCGCGGTCGGGGATCACGCGCGGCGAACCATTCGGCGAGGGCGCTCTGATAGTCGAGGTAGAAGCGGTCGAAGTCGGCCCGAAGTGCCACCCCGGAACTGTCGCCCGCCAGAAGTTCGCTCGGAAGCAGGGGATCCGCCTGGAAGTGGCGCAGAACGGCCGCGGCGCAGACGAAGCCCTCGGCGAGAGCGGCGCGGGTCGGACCGGAACGAAGCGGTTCACCGAGACGTTCCATCTCGGCGACGAGCGTGCGTGCCTGGCGGTCCCAGGTCTCCAGATCCCACAACGACGCCGCGAGCTCGGCCGACGGCCCGGCGGGGCGCGCGGAGAAGAACGCACACTGCGCCTCAGCCACCGACCGCGACTCGCCGGGACTCCCCGTCGGCAGGTTGTCGGGACGGAGCCACACGCCGTCGCGTTGCTCGGCGAACCGGAGCCGTCCCATGGCCTGACGCAGTGCGGCGCGTTCGGACGCCGGTCGGGAATCCGCCGTGACGACGGCCATGGCCCACTCCCCCGACCACGGTCGGGTCGCGGCGTCGCGGCTCTCGCGCTGACGCTGCTGACGAGCGACGAGCGACGGCCCCAACCGGTACCAGCCTTTACCTTCGGCGTGGATCTCGGCCCGCTCGGTCATCCGGGTCACCGCAGTGCGGACCGTCCCTTCGGCGATACCGAAGAGGTCGGCGGCGATGACGAGCCTCCGGATGGGCAGTCGGGGAGGCTCCGTGCCCAACAGCGTCGACAGAACCACCGAACGGGCACTCAGGGTGCGAACCTCGCTCGAGGAGGGGTGGGTGGAATCGGGGTCGATCACCGTCTGATGTTACAATCTCGACGACAGGTGTCTGGACGCGAGTAACGCAACGCCCTAGTCTGATGTCATGGAGACGACCAGGGTTCTCACCATGCGCCCGCCTGCCGAGGTGCTGCCCGACGTGCTTCCGACCGACTCGCTCGCGGCGAGCGGTCGGCCGGTCGGCCATCTTCGCGAGGAGCTCTACCGGCGCCACGACGTTCGCAATGCGTTCAATGTGGTGTCGGTGTGGCTTCAGTCGTTCGGCCTGGTGGCGTTGGCTCTTGCGCTCCATCATCCGGTCGGCTGGGTGGTGGCGTTCGTGTTGATGGGCCGATCGTTCTCCCTCATGGCCATCCTCACCCACGAGGCGGCGCATCGGCTGCTGTTCACGAATCGCCGACTCAACGACGGGGTCGGGACCTGGTTGTTGGGTGCCCCCGGCTTCGTGCCCCTCGATGCCTACCGGCGAGGCCACATGGCTCACCACAAGGAGGAGTTCGGCCCCAACGAACCCGACATGAACCTCTATGTGGGGTATCCGATCACGTCGGCGTCGTGGCGACGGAAGCTCCGCCGTGATGCGATCGGCATCACCGGTTGGAAGAACCTCAAGGGGCTCCTCGGAGCCCTGCGGAGCCCGACGGCCCGTCCGATCGCCATGCGCATCGTCATCGCCCAGGTGGCGATCTTCGCGGTCTTCACCGCGGCGGGCTATCCGCTGGCGTGGCCTCTGCTGTGGTTCGCCCCGTGGATGACGGGGTGGCGCATCATCAATCGACTCCGCTCCGTCGCCGAACACGGCGGTGCCGAGCGTTCCTCGGATCGACGAATCACCACCCACCACGTCCGCCAGAGCCTGATGGCGCGGTTCTGGTTCGTTCCGTTCAACACCGGATGGCACCTCGCTCACCACGTCGACATCGGTGTGCCCTTCCAGAACCTCCCCCACCTGCACGACGAGCTCGTGACTGCGGGGTGGGTCGTGCCCGGATACGTGTACCCCTCGTACCGGGCTTTCTGGCGATCGGCGTCCAGCCGGCCGGAGTGACCGCAGCCCGGCTCATCATGTCGGACCGACCCGCTGCCGGCCTCAGCTCAGCCAGATCCACGTGGTGTCGAGCCGTTCACCGGTGGGATGGACGAACACTCCCTCCGGACAGGGAATCGACTCGCCGGGCGGCCGAGGTCTGGCACGGGCGTCGACCGGCCGACCGTGCTGAACGGTGACGACCATGCCGTCGACCACGTCGGTGTGCGGGTCCGATCGGGGACGAACCGCTGGGGTCGCCCGTCTCTGACGCGGCAGATCGCTCGTCCAGGTGGATGTACACCTTGAATCTCTCGCGCCCTTGGGGTGACTCGACCGTACCCAGCGAACGGTTGGCCGTTTCCTCGAGCGCGTCGGACCACGTCGCCGACGTGTTCCCTCGGCGGAACAGGGCATCGCGGGCCTCGTCGAGGGCGGCTTGGATCAACGACCCCGACGACGCGTTCAGATCGCCGAAGAGACGGAATCGACTGTCCGATTCCTGCCGCAGCGACACGGTGCCGATGGGCGGACTCGCCCCCGAATCCAACCCGTTTCCCGTGGCACAGCCCTCGCCGGGGGACGGGGCGGACGTGTCGGCATCTCCACCGCCAGCTCGCCCCCCTCGAACGCGGCGGACACCACCGGGAACGATGACCGCCGGCGCGCCAGCTCGACGATCGCCCGGGCTCGGCGGGGTGAGAGTCCTGTGTGGATCGCCAACCGCTGAGCCGGGCTGTGGATCCCCCAACCCGTCCAGTCGCCTCGGGCCAGAGCCGTCTCGACGAGTTCGACCAACCGGGCGTGCTGGGCATTGAGAACACCCGCCACACCCGCGATCTCGGCCTCGAATTCGAGGCTCTCGGAGACGCGCTTCGCAGCGTTCCCCGATCCGCCGACGGCCTCGAGATCACCGACCTGGGATGACGAGGGAGGCGAGATCACTGCCACGCAGAGATCGCACACATGTCCGATGACGGGGTCGAGACCCTTGCGCTCGGGGATGCCGGCGAGGCCCGGCGACGGGCGGTAGGGTCGATCGATGGCCTCGGACAACGTCGCTCCCACCGACCGCGTCGGCTTCCTCGGTCCGGTCGGAACGTTCACCGAGGAGGCGTTGTTGTCCCAGCCCGACCTTGCCGCGGCGACGTTGCAGCCGATGCGCTCGTTCGCCGACATCCTGTTCGCCGTCGCCGAGGGCGACCTCGACTACGGGTTCGTGGCGGTGGAGAACGCTCTCGAGGGGGCCGTCACCGTCACCCTCGACACACTCTGTTTCGACGTCGATCTGTCCATGCAGCGCGAGGTCGTACTGGGCATCGAGATGAACCTCCTGGCCAGACCGGGAATGACCCTGGACGACATCCGATCGGTGGCGTCGTTCCCCCACGCCTACGCCCAGTGTCGAACGTGGCTGCGGGCGAACCTGTCGGACATCGACCTGATCAGCAGCCCTTCCACCGCCGAGGCAGCCGAACTCGCCGCCGGCGACGGGACCGGGACGCTCGCAGCGATCGCCAACGCCCGCACGGCCGACGTCTACGGGCTGGAGGTACTCGCACGGGACATCGAGGAGCATCATGACAACGCCACCCGCTTCGTGTTGGTGGCGAGGGATGGAATCCCGGCGCCGACCGGCCACGACAAGACGTCGGTGGTCGTGTTCCAGCGAGCCGACGCACCGGGCTCGCTGCTGGCCATCCTCCAGGAGTTCGCGGCGCGGCGAATCAACCTGACTCAGTTGCTGTCCCGCCCCACCAAGACGGCGCTCGGTGAGTACTGCTTCGTACTGGATCTCGAAGGACACATCTGCGACGAGGTGGTCGCCGACTGCCTCCGGGCGCTCAAGGCGAAGCAGGCCGACGTGAAATTCCTGGGGTCGTACCCCGCCGCGGGCGACCGTCACGAGGAGGTCCGCCACGAGGCGACCTCGGCCGAAACTGACGCATCGTCATGGATGTCCCAACTGAGATCCCGGGTGGTCGACACCCCGGCGTGATCCCACCGGGCCGCCGGCGTGGCGGCAGTCGATGCTGAAATGGGTTCCGAATCATGGACCTCGACCTGGCGAAGATCGCCACGGCGACGGTGTCGGGGTGGGTGCTGGTCGGTCCGATCTCCCGCGGCATGTTCTTCCGGATGATGACCGAGGGCACGACGTAGGAACAACGGCGCAAGGCGCCATCCAGGCTGTCGTGGCGGTTGCCGTGATCCTCCAGACGTCTGCCCTCGTCGGGCGGGAGTTCCTGGAGTTGATCGCGATCGACCTCGGGGCCTTCGGTGTCGCGGACGGTCTTCTGCTGACCGCCATGGGCTTCGACATGCTCGGCAACGGCAACACGAAGGCGCACGACGCCGCCGGCGTCTCCCAGCGCATCTCCTAGGCTTTCACCGATGGACCAAGGCGCACTGGTCGTAGTTCTCTCGTGCGCGCTCGTTGTGGTGGTGTCGGCGTGGGCTGTCCGTGAGATCGTTGCTGCGGTGCGGCGGCGCCGCCATCCGCCGGAGGCCGGACCGACACTGGCCGGAACCGCCGCCGAGTTGGTCCCCCTGCTGCTGCAGCCGGTTGCAGCGCTCGTGAAGCACATCGGGAGGAATCGCACGTCCGTCGAGTCGCTGGTCGGACCCGACGGCACCGTGTCGCTGATGTTCTGCGACATTCAGGGCTCGACGGCGCTCAACCGTCGCCTGGGCGACGACGAGTGGGTGCGGGTGATCCGGGCCCACGACAGGGTCGTCGATCGGACGATCGGTCGTCACGGAGGCCAGGTGGTCAAGACCCAGGGGGACGGATTCATGGCGGCGTTTCGGACCCCGGAGGGCGCTGTCGGAGCTGCGGTGTCGCTCAGCCCGGATCTCCGCGATTGCGACGCCGTCGACGTCGCCCTTCCGGTGCGGGTCGGGGTCCACACCGGAGCGGTCGTGACCGAAAACGGCGACCTGTTCGGCACCAACGTCGCGATGGCCGCCAGGATCGCCGCCGCGGCGCACGGTGACGAAGTGCTCGTCAGCGAGACGGTTCGACACCAGATCGGTGAGGCCGGGGAGTTCCAGTTCCGGCGTCGACGCGCCGCCCGGTTCAAGGGCCTGCCCGGACGCCACCGCGTCTACAGCGTGACCACCGCGTGAGGCCGGTCACCCGGTTTGCGAGGCTCCCCCGTTGACCTGACGTCCATCAGCTCGTCACCGGTCCGCCTCGCGTCCGGGATGGGTCGGGACCGCTCGCCGGCGGTGGCGAGGACTTCGGCGTGCGTCGCTAGTGTTGGCCACGGAGGGATGGCAGAGCGGACGATTGCGACGGTCTTGAAAACCGTTGAGGTGCAAGCCTCCGGGGGTTCGAATCCCCCTCCCTCCGCTCACATCTCCTCCCTGCATTCCTTCTCGCTGAGCCCGTTACACTGTCGGCGCACCAAGGAGAGGTGCCGGAGTCTGGCTGAACGGGCTTCCCTGCTAAGGAAGTGACTACGTCAAGTGGTCCGTGGGTTCGAATCCCACCCTCTCCGCTGTCGTGATGTCGCGAGACATCCCGGGCATCCCGAACCCCCGGGGTCGGGGTGTTTCTGGTCGTCGGCGGGGTGTGGCCCCGGGTGGTCAGCCGGTTGGTCGGCACGTCCTCGACGAGGTCGAACGCCGTCGAGGGACCTTGGCCCCTTCCCGTCTCCGCCGGCCGTTCGTACGATCATGCCGTGACGCGAGCGCGCCTTGTGTCCGCCCATCACACGGTCGGCCCATGCGGTCACCGAGACAGGAGGTTGGCCATGAGAGCCCCACAGAGTCCTCATCGCAGCCGCAGCGTGGGGGTCCTGAGCGTCGTCGCGCTCGTTGCGCTGTTCCTCGGTGCGTCGAGTGTCGGTGCCGGCACAACCGTGCCCGACCTGACCATCGAACTCACACCCGCCGAAGCGAAGGCGGGGACGGAGGTCGCGGTGCGAGTTGTCGGCGACCCGTGCGCGTCCGGTACCACCGGCGCCCTCGTCAACTCCGCTGCGCCCCCCGGCGTCGGGCCTGATCCAGAGGTCTACGCCACCGTCACGTTCGCCGATCCGAACAACGGGACGTTCACCGTTCCCGACTTCCCCGACGCCGCCTTCGCTCCCACCGACGTGGTCGTCGAGTGCAGCAGCGCCCAGGAGCAACCCCTGAGCGGCCGGGCCAACTTCGACGTCCTCCCCCCCGAGAACGGACTGACCATCATCAAGGACGTGGCGAGCGAGGGCGGGAGCACCCAGTCGTTCGGCTTCGCCATCGACGGCCCCGACGACGTCCACAACTGGCTGGTGCCTCTCAGCGACGGCGGATCGGATCCCGACCGCTTCGGTGCCGCGCAGATCGGGGTCGGCACGTACACGGTGAGCGAGGCTCCCACGTCCGGTTGGTCGTTGACCTCCATCACCTGCGACGACGAAGCCGCAGTCGTCGACCTCGCCGCCTCGACGGCGACCTTCACCCTGCCCGAAGACGGCACGGTGACGTGCACTTTCGTCAACACGCAGACCTCCACCCCGACGACGGTTCCTCCCGCCGCCACTCCGGCCGTCGCCGCCGCCGCTCAGGCCAACTACACCGGCTGAATCGATCGGGCTCATCTTCGGCGGAACCTCGCGGCCCGTCTCAGCGAGCACGATTCCGCTGAGGCGTTCTGATCCGGGGCCCAGCAGTCCGACGGCGGCGGCCGCCTCTGGTCAGGTGTTGTCGAACCGCGGAGTGCCGACGGGAATGAGGAAACCCGTCAACCGGCAGGCCGTGGCGAGACGGTCGACACCACCCCGGTCGAACCGGCCGCGACCTGACACGACCGGCCACGTCCGCCCCAGTGTGAACGGTCTTTCACGTTGTGACGAACGACACGGCGTCTTTTGTTGCGTTTTCGTGACGGTGTTTGTCATAGTTGTCATCCGAAAGAAACA
>CAVOXO010000008.1:0-15723 GCA_963700425.1 uncultured Microthrixaceae bacterium
CGGCCGCCCGTAGGCCGCCCCGATCGACGCTCTTCTCGCTCGATCGACGACGTCTCCGGTACCCTGCCCGCAAGAAACCTTGTATGTGGAGGCGCGAGAGGGGACATACCGCGATCGTTCGCGCGCCCCTCTCCCGCTTCGAAACTCCGGCGAGAGGGGGACCTGTGGCGCTGTTCGGAAGGAAGACCAACAAGGACCAGGTCAACTTCGACAGCGGCGCCGGCTCCGAGCACGACCTCGACCACCAGATCGACGACTGGGTCCACACCGGTCGCTCGCCGTTGGGCGAGGTGCTGATCGACCTGGGCCTGGTCGAACCGCAGGCGATCGAGCACGCACTCCTGACCCAGGCCGGCGAAGCCGACGCCGAGCGAGCGGCGCGCGAAGCGGTCGCCCGGGGCGAGCTCTCCGAGTCCGAGGTGCCGCTCCGCCGCCGACTCGGTGACATCCTGATGAGCGAGGGCGCGCTGGACGAAGTCGGCCTCGCCGCCGCCCTCAGCCACCAGTTCGGCGTGCCGCTGGCCGATCTCCGCATCGAGGGAGCCGACCCGGCCGCCGTGAAGCTCGTGCCCGAGGAGATGGCCAGGGAGCACCACGTCCTCCCGCTCCGCACGGACGGCGACCGCCTCGAGTTGGTGACGGCGGATCCGTTCGACGTGGCGGCAATCCGCGTCGTCACCGACCACGTGGGCAAGGTGGCGCTCCGCATCGGTTCGGGCAGCGACATCGAACGCCAGCTCGATCAGGCCTACAACGTGCTGTACGAGGCCGATGAGCACATCCGGGCGTTCGAGCTCGCCTACGAGAAGCCCGAGACCGAGTACCAGGACGACGACGGGTTCAAGGTCGATGACAACGCCCCGGTCGTGCAGGTGGTCAACCGGATCGTCACCCAGGCGGTCCGTCAACGAGCCTCGGATGTCCACATCGAGCCGGCGGAGCACACGGTCCGGGTCCGCTACCGCATCGACGGGGCCATGACGACGGCGATCGAGCTGCCGACGAGGATGGCGCCGGCGGTCACCAGCCGGATCAAGGTGATGTCCGATCTCAACATCGTCGAGCGACGCCGGCCGCAGGACGGCCAGTTCGGCATGAACGTCGACGGTCGCCCCATCGACTTCCGCGTCTCGGTGGTCCCGACGGTGCACGGCGAGAAGACGGTCCTGCGGCTCCTCGACAAGACCAAGACGTTGATCAGCCTGCCCGACCTCGGCATGGCCGAGAACGTGGCCAAGCGCTACCGCGAGATCACGTCCGCTCCCCTCGGGATGCTCCTGTGCACGGGGCCGACCGGGTCGGGGAAGACCACGACGCTGTACGCGACGCTCAAGGAGGTCCACGACCCCACGCGCAACATCGTCACCATCGAGGATCCCGTCGAGTACCAGTTCGACGGGATCACCCAGATGCAGGTTTCCGGCAGCGGCGTGACCTTCGCCGACGGCCTTCGTGGGATCCTGCGCCAGGATCCCGACACGATCCTGGTCGGTGAGATCCGCGACGAGGACACGTCGCGGATCGCCATGCAGGCGGCCCTGACCGGCCATCTCGTGCTCTCGTCATTGCACGCGGTGGATGCCACCGCCGCCATCCACCGGTTCACCGACATGGGCATCGAGCCCTTCCTGGTCGCATCCGCCCTCAGTGCGGTCGTCGGCCAGCGCCTCCTGCGCCGGATCTGCACCAGCTGCGCCGAGCCGTACACGCCACGCGCCGCCGAGGTCCGGATGCTCGAGCGCTACGTCATCGAAACGCCGAAGTGGACCAAGGGACGGGGCTGCGAGCTCTGCTCCGACACCGGGTACCGCGGCCGCGTCGGCGTCTACGAGCTCCTGGTGCTCTCCGACGAGATCCGCGACCTGATCGTCGCCCGGGCCACCCACCACGAGATCAAGGAGCGAGCCATGGTCGAGGGGATGCGCACCATGCAACAAGAGGCATTCGAGCTGGTCGCCAAGGGGGTCACCACGGTCGAGGACGTGCTGCGCAGTGTCTACGCCTCGGGGATGGACTCCGATGACCGTCCGATCGGAGAGCTGTTGCCCGTGAAGCTCGAGCTGGAACAGGGGACCAACGGCGATGCGCGCGCAACCGACGGCGATGCAGCCGCAACCACCGGCGATGCGCCCGCCGGCCCGATGGAGGGGGCAGACTGGTCGGTACCGACCAGATCGGAGCCCGTCGCGTCCGGTGGCCTCGAGGGAGAGTCGTGAGCGTTACCCAGAATCAGCCGGCCCCGCCCCCGCCGGCGCCGTCGGCGCCGGTGAACAAGTACAAGTACGAAGCCGAGACGCTGGACGGCGAGAAGGTCAAGGGTCAGATCGAAGCGCCCTCGGCCAACGTCGCCCGCAACCAGCTGGCCGTTCAGGGCATGCGCGTGCTCAAGATCGTCGAGCGCAAGGGCATGAACGTCGACATCACGAAACAGCGGGTTCCGCTGGTCGAGATCATGCACTTCTCGCGGCAGATGGCGACGTTCCTGCGGGCCGGCGTTCCCATGATCGAAGCGCTCGACAATCTCCGCG
Organism: uncultured Microthrixaceae bacterium; assembly: GCA_963700425.1. Taxonomy (GTDB): domain Bacteria; phylum Actinomycetota; class Acidimicrobiia; order Acidimicrobiales; family Microtrichaceae; genus CAVOXO01. Next base: position 2,529 of record CAVOXO010000008.1, read on the forward strand.
AGGACACCACCAACAAGCGGTTCAAAGAGGTCTTGACCGACGTCCTCGACCGGGTATCGGCCGGGCGGTCGGTGGCGGAGTCGCTGGGCATCCACGCCGACATCTTCCCCAGCTACTTCATGGCACTCCTCGGTTCGGCCGAGCTGACGGGCCGCATGGACGAGGCGTTCGACCAGCTCCACTCCTACATCCGGCGCGATGTCGAACTGACCCGCACCGTGCGCAAGGCACTGATCTACCCGATCATCCTGCTGTTCGTGTCGCTGGGCGTGGTGCTGATCATCGTCCTGTTCGCCATCCCGAGATTCGCCGACTTCTTCGAGGGCTTCGACGCCGAGCTCCCGCTCCCCACCCGCATGCTCGTGGCCGTGGCCGACTTCGTACGCTCACCGGCCGGCTTGATCACCGGCCTCATACTCCTGCTGAGTGTCATCGGTCTCTTCGTCTACGTCCGCACCCCGGGCGGCAGGCGGAACATGCATGCGCTCCAGCTCAAGATCCCCATGGTCTCGACCGTGGTCACCTACTCGGCGACCGAACGGTTCACCCGGGTCCTCGCCGCCCTCCTCGATGCGGGTGTTCCTCTGCCCGAAGCCCTGCCCACCTCGATCGACTGCTCCAACAACATGGTGTTCCGGGAACGGCTCTCCGAGGCGATGGACGATGTGCTCGCCGGGGGCGGATTCGCGCAACCGATGGCCGAGACCGACCTCTTCCCCACGGCCGTCATCCAGATGATCCGTGTCGGAGAGCGAACCGGCGAGCTGGCGGACCAGCTCGACAACGCGGCAGGGTTCTACGAGGACGAGCTGACCTACGCGGTCGACAAGCTGACCGCCTGGTTCGAACCGGTCATGATCCTCTTCATCGGTCTCGTGGTGGGATTCGTCGCCCTGGCCATGGTGTCGGCGATGTACGGCATCTACAACCAAGTCGAGTTCTGACCCCCAGCGGGGGGCCGAACGGTCGCTTCGGAGGACTTTTCCGGTGTGGACCCGGTAGGCTGAGGGGGCTGAGGGGCGGTACCGATGCGCGAATCGAGACGAGGACTTGGGCGGCCTTTGACGACCGACCAACGTGGTGTGTCCTTGGTCGAGGTGCTGGTCGTCATCGCCGTGATCATCCCGGTGATCCTGGCCGCCACGCTCGGCCTGCTGACGTCCGCTCGGCTCGCGACCAGCACCAAGACCTCCCAGGAGCTCAACGCAGCAGCGGCCAGCTTCGCCGAGAGCCTCAAGGACGTGGCCTACGTCGACTGTGCGTCCCCGTCCGACTACGACGGCGCCACCGGGCTGTGGGAGCCGCCGGTCGACGCGCTGATGACCGTCGACCTCCTCGATGTGACCTACTGGAATCCGGCGACGAGCACCTACGAGACGATCTGTCCGTCCCCTGATGGTGGCGCCCAGATGATCACGATCGAGCTGACGGTGCTCGAAGGCGACAGCCAACTCTCGGTCGTCAAGCGGGACCCCGACGGGGTACCGGGGCCATGACGCCGTCCTCGCACACTCCCCGCCGACAGAGCGGCGTGACGCTGATCGAGACCCTGGCCGTGCTGGCCATCTCCTCGATCATCATGATCCCCCTTCTCGGGTGGGGGCTCGTGGCGATCCAGGAACAGGACGCGGTGCTCGACCGCAACACCGACGGGGTGTCGATCGGGTTTCTCCGCACCTACTTCGTGCGCGACGTGGCGTCCGCCACCGACGCCAAGATCGGCACGTACGCCGAAGGAACGGACTGCACCGGCGGAGCCGGCGCGGGCACGGGCGCCGAGACCTTGCTCCGCCTCAGCGTCGACGACACCAAGTACGTCGTCTACAACGAGGTCACGTCGTCGATTGGCGCAGGGCTCAGCATCTGGCGCCGAGAGTGCGACGGGACGACGCTCGTCGCTGCGACCGAGGTCGTCGATCGGGTCGCCACCGGCACCACCGCCGTGACCTGTACGGCTCGCGACGGGGCTCCGGTGGCCGAGGACGACTGCGGACGGGTCAGCTTCCGTCTGACCACCGAGGACGCCGAAACCGTCGCCATGACCGCGATCGTGCGGGCAGGTAAGACCGTCACCAGCGTGCCGTCGGGCCCGGTGTACGTCTCACCTCTGGTCGACATCGAGGTCATGCCGACGACGGTCTTCCGAGGCGACGTGGTGACCTTCGACGCCTCGGCCTCGTCGGATCCCAAGGGCGGCACCCTGTCCCACCACTGGGACTTCGGCGACGGCACGACCTCCACCGACGCCGTGGCCACGCACACCTACACCACGTTGGGCGAGTTCACCGCCGTGTACACCGCGACCAACGGTGACGGGACGCCCGCCAGCGACTACGTGCGCGTCACCGTCAACAACCGCCCGCCGATCGGCGTCATCTCCGAGCCGACCGGTCCGATCACCACCTATCGCTGCACCGACGTCACCTTCGCGGCGGTCGGCTCCAACGACGACGGCGATGCCCCGTACGGCGGCACGGTCGACATCTACCAGTGGTTCTACGGCGAGGGGAATTCCGACGGCCTGACGTCGCCGGCTCCGCACACGCATCAGTTCCGCGCCGACGGCAACTTCCTCCCCAGTCTCGTCGTCGTCGACAACGACGGCGGGGCCAGCACGATGGTGACCACGCCGGTGGCGGTGGTCAACCGACCGCCGGACACACCGGTCATCACGGCCGACGGCGGGCCCGGCCCCATCGGCGGTCTCGTCTCCAAGACGGTGGCATTCGCGAGCACGGCGTCGGATCCCGACCTCGAGTGTGCCGACACCAATGAGACCCTCACCTACGCGTGGACGTTCGGTGACGGTGGCACGTCGTCCGACCCCAATCCCACGCACACCTACACGACCGGCGGGCTCTACACCGCAGAGCTCACGGTGACCGACGGGTCCGGCGTCTCGAGGACGTCCAACCCGATCACCGTCGATCTCAACACCTCACCGGTGGCCTCCTTCACGATGAGCCCCTCCACCATCCGCGCCGGTCAAGCCCTGCCGTCCGGCTGGATCACCAACAACTCCAGCGACCCCGACGGCAACCCTCTCACTGCGGCGTGGACGTTCCCGTACGGCACTCCGGCTCGGCCACGGGGACGTCGCCTCCACCGGCAGGCAGTGGACGCCACCGTCGGTCACGTTCACCCACAACGTCGGCGGCGGAGACACGTTCGTCTCGGCCAACTACACGGTCGGATTGACCGTGACCGACTCCCGGGGCGCGCCTCATTCGCAGAACAAGACGATCACCGTGACCGGCGCCCCGTACCCGACCGGCTTCTCCTCACCGAGCTACGGATGTGAGCGTCGCGACTGGTTGGGAGTCTGCCAGGAGCGCTACATCAACTTCACCTGGAACTCGGTCCCCAACGTCGACCTGTACCAGATCGACCTCGACTGCGACGACTGGCCCGGGTGCGGCGGCGACCGATCAGGAACTTCACCGGCACGTCGGCCTACTTCGACGGACTACCGAACAACGCTCTCTACGCGTACTGGCTACAACGCCCGGATCCGGTCGAGGGACAGCGTGACCGGTAAGTGGGGCGGGTGGTCCCCGACCATCGACGTGGAGTCCGGATGAGGTCGGCCGTGGTCAGTGCAGCCCGAGGCCGGAATGCCGGCGCCGGCCCTTGGCCGCCAGGACGGCTTCGCGCTGATCGGCGCTCTCTTCGTCGTGATCGGCATCGCCGGGGTCGCGCTCATCGCGCTCATGACGATGACGCTCAGCTTCTCCAAGATCAGTGTCATCGAGAACGCGAAGGCTCGCGAGGTGCGGGCGGCCGACAACGCGCTCGACTCCGCGATCAACATGATGCGGATGGACCCCGCCGGGCTCCTCGGCACTCCCGACAACTGCATCGATCCGGCCGGCGTGGACTTCGCGAGCAACGAACGGGTCGTGACCGTCACCGCGACCTGCGAAGCCTCGCCGCAGCTGATCCGTACCGATGCCGTGAGCTCGCCGACCGCTCCCGCACTCCAGCTCGTGGGCCCCAACGGCTACCAGTCGGGCGATTCCTTCGCCGACACCGTGCACTGGGACAACGAGTGCCTGCTGGGCAACCCGGCGCTGGGGTCTTGCGCTCCCTGGGTCCTGGGGATCGGCTCGTCCAACTACACCGCCCACGCCCCCACGGAGTTCGCAGCGGCGAGGCCGAGCCTGATCCACGTCGCCGATGACGATCCCTCCGATCTGCCGAAGACCCTGACCGTCGGGGCCGACCTTCTCGCCCGACGCGGCTCCGCCACCATGATCCCGCCGTCGGGGGTCTCGCCCGCGGTGCGCGTGGCCGGCAACTACCAGCAGGCCGACCTCGGGCTGTTCGCACCGCAGGGGCCGATCGATTGCGGGATCGGCACCACCGGTCATCCGTGGAACGTCGTCGCGGCCCAGATCGCCGACAATGACGACCCCCTCGGCGTTCCCACGTGCGGGTCGGGCGCCACCGCCGCCGCCGCGCTGGACGAACGGGCCGAGCTGGGATCTCCCCCCGGCTTCGGAGACACCTTCACGACGTTCGCCCCCACTCCCACGTGCAGTGCCGGTTCCGGCGGTGTCGTCCAACTCGCTCCCGGCGCCTACGGCAAGGCGCAGACCGCAGCGCTCAACCAACTCCTCGGCGGTACCTGCCCCAACCGCACCTTCTGGTTCAAGCCGGCCAACGCCAGCACACCAGGTTCCTACTGGTTCGACGTCGACGATCCCACCAACCCCAGCCGCGACCTGTGGAACAGCCTGATCATCAGCGACCCGACGGTGCGCGTCATCTTCGGGACCCCCGCCGGCGGCTTCAGTGCATCGGCCGCCGGGTCGGCGGTCTTCCCGGCCGCATGTGACGCCACCGGTGCCGGCGTGGAGATCGAGCTCAGCGAGCGCACCACCATCCGTCACCTCGCCGGCCAGGTCGCCGTCTGCGACCGATCCACGTCCGCCGCCACCAACGGCGTCCCCGCCGCGCTGTGGCAGGCCGGCAACGGCGACGGCGGCTGGAACGGCGTTCCCAACGCCGCCCAGAGCCAGATGTCGGTCACCTGGGACACCAGCTGGATCGCCTTCGACAGCAACTTCTTCAACGGCGCCGGCAACGCCTGGGCCGTCGACGGCAATGTCGCCTCGGCGGGCTACAGCTGCACCTTCGTCATCTACGGCACCTGCGGTATGGACGTCACGACGCAGGCGCGGAACTTCCAGATGCCCGGAGGTCCCACAGCACCGGTCGGCCGCCTCAACTCCCTCGACCTCGTCATGCGGCCCGGGCGATCTCCGACGTCGGGTTCTCGCTCTCGTTCTACGGCAGCGGCAACGTCGGCACCAGGGTCTCCTTCTACCGACCGGGCGCATCGTCACCCTCCTGCGGCGGCTACTTCCCCTACCTGCCGGACTCCCGCAACTCGTCCTACATGAATCTGGCCATCGACCTGCTCTCACCGGTGGCCCAGGGCATCGCCGGGCTGCCCCGATGCCGCGACGTCTCCCCTCCGCTCACCCGCGCCGATCTGGCCGGGGCCGGCGTCGACGTCGTCCAGCGCATCGCCAGCTCGGCCGTCACCCTGTTCACCACGGTCAACAACCGCATCGACATCGACGGCCTCGAGCTCCGGGCCGGCTGGGACCTGAAGCCCACCTCGGCCACGGGCGGCGCCGGCTGGAACAACGCCTCGAACATTCTCACCACCGACGGTCTGCACTCGGGCTACACCCTCAGCGGATGCCCATTCCTCGGCAGCTGTGCCACGGCGACCCGCTCGGTCCAGATCGGCGGGTTCGACAACCTCACCAGTCCCCACGTTCCCGTTCCCGGCGGCACCCCGCTGCTCGAGGCCGGCGTGATCGTCACCGGGGAGACCACGAACCAGAACTTCTTCACCAACGGATCCTTCTACGACCTCAACGGCGAACCCGACATCTCCCAGGGATCCTGGATGCGGGTCACCGTCAACAACATGCGCGACACCCCGAGCGGGTCGTGCCAGGCGTACTGGCCCCGCGTCCCGTTCTGGGGTCAGGGCGTCTACCTCGACCTCCTCGATTCGTCGGTGGCCGGAACCTGCTCGTCGGTGCTCACCAACGCCGAGCAGCTCATCGGCGCATCGGCGACGCTCGAGGTCCACGTCGAGCGCAACAGCTGGGGTGCCTACGTCGACTACGGCACCCGCATCGACTCGGTCCGACTCTCGACCGTGACCGGCGGTCAGTACAGCCGGCCCGGTCGCCCATGGTCGTGACCGTCGGCGACGGCCCGTCCGACAACTCGTCGTTCAACATCTTCGGTCAGGTGTCGATGCCTCGCAACGACCTCAACGTGCGGTGGAACGGACCCGTCCCGGTCGATGCCGCCGGCGAGCCGTCCGCCATCGGGGGCGGCAACATGATCCTCTCGGGTCTGGGCAGCTACGTCGCCCCAGGCGCCGAGGCCGGTGTCATCTGCTGCTCGCCGACGAAGCCGGCCGAACGTATCGTCGATCTCACCGCCACGGTGCCCGACCCCGTCGGCGGCACCAAGGTCGTCGGGACGGCCCGAGTGGTCATCAGCGACGTCGGCGGACCGGGAGCGGGCCTGACGATCGAGGAGTGGTCGATCATCTGACCACCGGTCCGCGTCGCAGTCGCGAGAGTTCCCTTACGTGAGCTTTAGGTCCTGCTACGCTGCTCGTGGACAGCTGGGCTAGTCGAACGCCCGGAGCGTCTGAGGGGGATCCCTGGCTCGAGGGCGAGGAGGCGATGTGCTTCTTCCACAACCTGAGGGAGACAACAAATATGAGTGAACTGATGAAGAAGCGCATGGCGAAACGAGCGCAAGGCCAGGGTGGCTTCACCCTGATCGAGCTGCTCGTGGTTATCGCCATCCTGGCCGTTCTGGCCGGCGTCGTCGTCTTCGCCGTCGACGGGATCACCGACACGGCGAGGACTCGGCCTGCGAGATCGACGAGCGGACCGTGAACACGGCCGTCCAGGCCTTCCGAGCCGAGTCGGGAGCCTACCCGACCGCCATCGGCGACTGGTTCCACCTGGCTCGAGAGCGCCCCGACGTTGACGCCCACTCGGGCTACGACGCGCACCGGCGCGACCGCCCCCACGGTGGCGGCCTGCCCGTAGTCGGGTAGCACACACGTCGGACGGGCGGGGCCGGGTTTCCGGCTCCGCCCGTTCGCCGTTTTCCGACAGACTCGATCGACCCCGGAGAAGGCACCGTGCAGCCACCCGACACCGCCGGCCTCGAACCGTACCTGGACTATCTCTGGCAGCACGGCGCCACCGACCTGCACATGGCGGCCGGCACGCAGGCCCGGGTGCGCATCGACGGTCAGTTGATCAGCATCCCCGAGTCGCCCGTCCTGACCGCGGACTTCATGCACCAGGTGTTCGACTCGCTCATCACCGAGGACGAGATCGAGGAGATCTCACGTGAGCGCCAGCTCGACTTCGCGTTCACCTGGGCGGACAAGGCCCGGTTCCGAGCCAACGCCTTCTATCAGCTCGACCGCCCGGCGCTCGCGCTGCGGCTCATCCCCACCGAGATCCCCACGCCCGAGGACATCGGCCTGCCGGCCTCGACCGCACCGCTCCTCACGAGGCCGCACGGGCTCGTGCTCATGACGGGACCGACCGGCTCGGGGAAATCCACCACCCTCGCCGCCATGGTCGGCTGGATCAACCGCAATCGCCCGCTGCACATCCTCACCATCGAGGACCCCATCGAGTACATCCACCCACCGGTGCACGCACTCGTCAACCAGCGCGAGGTCGGCCGAGACGCGGTGTCGTTCGCCGACGCCTTGCGCGCCGCCCTGCGCGAAGACCCCGACGTCGTCCTGGTCGGTGAGATGCGCGACCTGGAGACCATCGCCCTGACCCTGACCCTGGCCGAGACCGGACACCTCGTGTTCGCCACGTTGCACACCAACGACGCGGCGCAGACCGTCGATCGGGTCATCGACGTCTTCCCGTCCGACCAGCAGGACCAGATCCGCGTGCAGTTCTCCATGGCGCTGGCCGCGGTGATCTCGCAGCGACTCATCCCCCGCGTCGGGGGCGGTCGGGTCGCCGCCTATGAGGTCCTGCTCGGCACTGCGGCGGTCACCAACATCATCCGAGAGGGCAAGATCCGTCAGCTGCGCAACCTGCTGGCCACCGGCCAGAAGGACGGGATGATGGTGATGGAGCAGTCGCTGGCCTCCCTGGTCCACCGCCAGGTCATCACCTACGAGGACGCCGTGGCCGCGTCGGTCTACCCCGACGAGATCGCCGGCTTCGCCTCCCACGTCACGACCGACCCGGACATCCCTCTCCCCGCGCACTTCAAACTGGGCGCCGCCGGTCCCGGAGCCCAGCCGGCACCGCCACCACCCCCTCCCGCGGTCCGCGGAGTGGCCGGTTGAGCGGTGCGGAGGTCACGCTGCTGATCTTCGGCGTTCTCGGCTTCCTGGCCATCGCTTCGTTCACCAATGTGGTCATCGACCGGCTCCCGCTCGAGCTCGACGAGCCCAACGAGTTCGGTGAAGTCTGGGACAGCCGACCGTGGTCCGAGGTCTTCGGCGGCAGGAGCCGGTGCTCGGATTGCGGGGACGACGTACGGCCGATCGACAACATCCCGGTCGTCTCCTGGCTGATCCTGCGGGGCCGCTGCCGCTCGTGCGGCGCCCGGATCCCTGTCTTCCACGTCCTGGTCGAGCTGTCGGTCCCGCTCCTGTTCCTCGGTGCGGTCTGGGCTCTGGGACCGACCTGGGCGATCCTCCCGGCGCTGTGGCTGATCCCTGTGGGCGTCGCGGTCTCGGTGATCGACCTGCGCACCCTGATCGTCCCGACCCGCATCGTGTGGCCCGCCTTCTTCGTGTCGGTCGCGCTCTGCGTCGTCTCGGCCGGGATCGAGGGTGAGTGGGACCGTTTGGCGAGCGCGGCCATCGGCATGGTGGCGCTGGCCGGTCCGCTCTTCCTCATCTGGTTCGCCATCCCGCACGGGATGGGCTTCGGCGACGTCCGGCTCGCCACCCTGCTGGGCTTCACCGTCGGCTTCTACGCCGAGGGCGCCCTGTTGGGGGCTGCCTTCCTCTCGATCCTGTGCCTGGGTGGCGCGGCGATTTTCGGGATTCTCCTGGGGATCATCGCGCTGGGCGCCCGGGGCCGCGGGGCGAAGGTCCCGTTCGGACCCTCGTTGGTGGCCGGAGCGTTCGTGTGCATCGCCTTCGCCACGCCGATCATCGAGGCGCTCACCGAGTAGCGCGCTCGATCACCAGGTGCTGGTCGACCTCGACCTGTTCCACGACCTGCGGCGCATCATCGCCCGGCCAGTGGACCTCGACGCGGTCGATGCGCCCTTCGAACTCGCCCAGCCCGACGTGGACGACGGGTGGCCTCTGCGACTCGTACGACCCGCCGGTCGAGATCCAGCCCACGACGGGATCACCCCCCGGGTCGGCGTGATCTCGATGTGGGCGCCATCGCCCCAGCGATTCCCCGGTGCGGTCGGATCATCCAACGACACCGTGAGCCAGTGGTTCGTCCGGGCCGGCGTGTCGTTGCGGTACAGCCGTGGCGGCAGGCGCGAGGGTGCGATCAAGAGGTCCAGGTCGCCATCAGCGTCCATGTCGAACGCCACCAGGCCGTGGTCGATCGCCGTTGAATCCAGGCCGAGGGCGGCGGCAGCATCGCGGTAGATCAAGCCATCGCGAACCCAGAACCGGGTGGTGTCCTCGACGAAGGCGTCGAAGTAGCCGCGGGTCTCGTCGTCCACCTGGTCGAGCGATTCGGCCTCGATCTCGAATCCGTTGGCCATGGTGATCTCGGGCACGCCGTCGTTGTCGAAGTCCTCGATGGCCGCGCCCCAACCCCAGCCTCCGTCGCGCACCCCGTAGTCGTCGGTCGCGTCGACGAACCGGCCGTCACCGCCACCGAGGAAGAGGCGGTTGCCCGAACAGCCCTGCACGACACAGCCATCATCGTGCGGAAAGCTGATCGAGGTGATGAACCAGTCGGCCAGGCCGTCGCCGTCCACGTCGGTGATGACCGAGCCCATGCCGTTCTCGTCGCTCCCGACGCCCATCTCGGTGGTGACGTCCTCGAACCGTTCGCCGTCGACGTTGCGGAAGACCCGGCTGGTGCAGGTGTCCCCGGTGATCGTGAGATCGATCCAGCCGTCGCCGTCCAGGTCGTGGAAGACACCGGTGAACGCCACGATCTCGGCCAGAGGCAGATCGTACGTCTCCGTCGCGTCGGTGAAGTTCCCGGTCCCGTCGTTGAGGTAGAGGGCCGAGCGGGAGGGCTCGGCACCTTCGCTGAGCGGGAACCCGTCCTCCCGGAGTGCGTCCGCAGCCGCACAGTTGGGCGGAGCGTCGGTCGACACGATGCCGGCCGTACCGAACCGCTCGGCGATCACCGCCTGCGCCTCGTCGTCGAAGAAGAGCTCCTGGCGCCAGTGCAGCACCAGCAGGTCCATGAACCCGTCCCGGTTCACGTCGGCGACCGCGGCGTCGTGCACCTGATTTCCCTCTCGCCGGAGACGCTCCTCGGGCGACGGCACGCCGCGCGCGTCGGACTCCTCGCGAAACGTGCCATCGCCGTTGTTCATGAAGAGCTGGTTGGCACCCCGGCCGGCGCCCGCGACGAACAGATCCAGGTGGCCGTCGGCGTCGAAGTCCGCGAACACTCCGGTCGACGAGCCGGCGCGGTCGGCTGGCCCGGCCACGCCCGCCTGTTCCGCGACATCGGTGAAGCGCCCGGCGCCGTCGTTCAGGAACAGACCGTCAGGTCTGCCGACCCGCGGGAGGAAGACGTCGTGATCACCGTCGCGGTCCACGTCGGCGACGGTGACACCCGAGGTCATGCCCGATTCCGCGATCAGCGGAAAGTCCGAGTGCGCCACGTCCAGACCGGCTTCCGCGGTGACATCGGTGAACGAGAACGACGCCAACGCCGGATCGCCGAGAGGCCACGGCGGTGGGATGTCGCCTGGCCGATTCGGCGGTGGCGGCGGTACGTCGGCATCCTCCGGCGCCGCGGTGGTCCCGGGAACCGTCGACGCCTCGGGCCGTTCGGTCGTGCCGGCGGCGCTCGGTCCCGCCGGGTCCTCTTCGCGGTCGGACGAGCACCCCACCCCCGCCGCCAGGGCCACGACGGCGCCCACGACAACAACCCGCCTCCACCTGGTGGTCACCGGACGCACCCGCCAGCCGAATCTGGAGCGACTTCACCACCGTGGCGGTAGCCAGATCGCTCCATATCCAGCGGGGTCACGCGAGGTCGCGCTCGTGGAGCCATGCGGAGCAGATGCTGACCGACTCGGCCAGCTCGTCGCGCTGGCCGATGTAGTAGTGCGTCGCCCCGGCGATCTCGTGCTGCTCCTTGTCCTCCGAGCCCAACGCCTCGAACAAGCGCCGATGATGGCTGGGGGTGCACGCCACGTCGGCCATGTTCCCGATCACCAGGCCGGGCACGGTCACCCGCTCCGCGCAGGCCACACCGTCGGCGTTGGACTCGTCGTAGCTCCACTGGCTGAGCCAGCTGCGCAGCGAACAGAACCGGGCCAGCCCGACCGGTCCGTCGTTGACCACCTGGGGGTCGCCCAGATAGGACCAGCCGATCTCGCGTTCGCTGGGGTCGAGCGCACCGTCGAACAGACGGGGGTCGGCCATGGTCCCGTGCACGACGAATCCGAGCTCGGCGGGTTTCGCCGCCCCCGGCGGATTGAGCTCGGCCAGCTTCTCCCGGACCCATGCGGTGATCCGGCGGTTCCGGTCCACCTGCGCCTCGCGGTAGCGCAGCACGAAGTCGTCGGAGTACGGCGGCTGGTTGGGGTTGGTCGGGTCGAACAGATCCAGCTCGTGGTCGCGTCGGGTCGGGTCGGTCTCGTCCAGGATCGAGGCGTCCAGCCATTCGGTCAGGGTGTGGGCCCGGCTCACGTGGGCGGCGAGCAGCAGGATGCCGTCGGCCGGGATCAGCCCGGCTGCGGTCAGATCCGGCGGCTCACCCGCAGGGGTGGACGTGACCGTGGGGTCCTCGGCCTCGGCCTGGTAGAAGAGCGAGAGCGACCCCCCGCCGCTCCAGCCGGCCAGCACCACCTTCTCGTAGCCGAGCTGCTCCTTGGCGTGGCGCACGCACGCCGCCAGGTCCAGCACGACCTTCTCCATGATCAGCGCCATGTCGCCGGTGCGGTAGCGGGAGTTGCAGTAGACGACGTGGTGGCCGGCCCGGGCCAGCGCCCCCACCATGGGCAGGTACGCACCTGCCCCCACCGGATGCATGAAGATCAGCACGGTGTCGCTGGGATTGCCGTCGGGCACCAGATGGTGCGCCTCGAGCAGCACGATGTTCTCGTCGCCGCCGTAGGTGTCCTTGAACTCGGCCTCCTCGGCGAAAACGATGACCTCGGGCCGTCGCTCGAATCGGTAGGTGAAGACGTCATCGGTCACCGGACGGGACCTCCTCGGGTCTGGGCTGGATGGCGGCAAGCGACTCGGGGTCGACGGTCAGTGGGCGGGCCGTGTCGACCGAGATGATCTCCCAGTCGACCCGGTCGTACTCGTCGTGGGTGGCCCGGGCGTGGTCGCGGGCCATCTCGGGCGCGCCGTGGTGCAACCCCTGCGGGCTGTGGGCCAAATCCCCCGGCCGCAGCGGGAACCCCAGGAAGGTCCCGCCGTGGGTGAAGGTGACCTCGTCGTAGTCGACGTTGCGGTGGTACCACGGCACCCGCTCGACGCCCGGGCGGGTCTCGGCCGGCCGGGGCAGGAAATGCACCACGACCACCCCCGGCGCCTGGAGGAACGCGTGCATCGACGGCGGCAGGTGCAGCGACTCGGACATCACCACGTTCCAGTCCCGGATGTTCAGCTTGAAGGGGAACAGGTCGCCCTTCCAGCCGTGCACGTCGAAGGGGTGGTCCGGGTAGAAGATCGACGAGTCCTGCCCCTGGTAGCGGATGCGCACCTCCACCTCGTCGTGCTGGTGCTCGACGACCGGTTCGGGCTCGGGCACGAACAGGACGGTGGGATCGAACGGCGCTCGCCGACCGAACGGTTCCAGGTCGGCCAGCTGCAGCTCGCCGTAGGTTTCGGTGACCAGGAAGTGGTTGTCGGCGGTGTCGGGCACGACCTGGTAGGTGGTCGACTTGGGCAGGACGACGTAGTCGCCCGGCTCGTAGGGCACCGGGCCGAACTCGGTACGGAAGGTCCCGGTGCCCCGGTGCACGAAGTAGACCTCGT
>CAVOXO010000009.1:0-84170 GCA_963700425.1 uncultured Microthrixaceae bacterium
TTGTAAACAGCAGGTCGTCGGTTCGATTCCGACCTCGGGCTCGTGTCTTTCGGGGTTTTGGACCGCCGGCAGCCTCCGACATCGACGCTTGCCAATCCCTTGCTGATCGGTCGCCTCCATCGGACGAAGCGCGAGGCCGGGGGGCGCGCCCGGTCTCTCAGCTCTCGGGGTCGGCTCCCGTCGTGGCGGTGCTGACCAATGCCGAGCCGGTGTCCGGTTCGGTTCCGCCCTGGTCGAGGCGGAACGGCGGGTACTCGTCGCTCATCAGGCTCGCGTAGACGATCACCCGGTAGACCCAGCGGTTCAGTCCGACGATGAGGTCGAACAGGCCCCGGGGGTAGGTGCCGACGAACAGCAGGGCCACCGCCACGAAGAGCACGAGCAGCGGGAGGAGACCGCCGAAGGGGACCTGCCAGTCGTCGCCCGACACGGCCGTGCCGAACGCGCCGCCGATGAGGGCGAGCACCAGGTACTGCGGGATGGCCAGCAGCCACCACTTCACGAGCACCAGGCCGCGGCTGAGGCGTTCGGGGTAGGCGACCGTGAGCGTGGCGGGGTAGTCGGGGGCCTCGCCGAGGGTGAACGGCGGGTACCGGTCGGTGCCCAGGGCGCTGTAGCCGTAATACGTGACCCGCCAGGTCCAGCGCAGGACGCCGACGTTGAACTCGAACAGCGATCGCGGGTAGCGGGACGTGAACAGGATCGCGAAGAACGCGATGAACGTGACGACAGCGAACGCCACCCACAGCACGATCAGCACGATCAGGTGGGGGATCAACAGCAGCCACTTGACCAGCCACAGCCATCGGCTCAGCGGTGAGTCGAGCCGAGCTTCGACCTGCACCGGTGCGCCAGGGGCCGCGCGTCCGGCCAGATCGAAGTGCGATCCGCGGGCCAGACCGACCACGCCCAGGACCAGGAGCGCGACACCGACGAGCAGTCCCACGGCGCCACCGACCAGCAGGGCCACACCGACCCGGAACACCCACGGCGACTTCGCCGCGATCGCGGCATCGACGCTCACGCCCTCGCTGCCGTCGGCGTTCATGACCACGACCGTCCAGTCGCCGCTCGTAGGCTCCCACTCGAACGTCTGGCGCCCCGGGCCGTCGGCCGAGGCCACCCAGAAGTCCTCGGTGCCCGGCGCCGCCGACGGTGCCCCACCGTCGGCGTAGCGGTAGCTCACGGCGAACGGATCGAACGACAGGTCGTCGATGGTCGCCTGCCCGACGCCGCGCAGGTACCGCTGCACGTCGTTGCGCGGGCCGATGCCGACGAACACCGCCGACTCCGAGGTGCTCTCCACGTCCAGGCGCAGCGTCACGATGTCGCCGAGATCGACCGTGGTGTCGTCCCGGGTGGGATCGGCGCCGAGGTCGACGTCGTCGGAGGTGATGGCGTGGGTGGTGGTCTCGAGGCGTCCCTCGGGTGAGGTGAAGAACCCGTCGGCGTCCTTCTGGGTAGCGTCCGCCCAGACCAGGAACCCCCCGCCCCCCAACGGGGCCACCGACAGCAGCGTGATGACCGCGCCGACCACCACCAACAGGATCCACCCGACCGGCACCGACCCGCCCGAGTGGGGTTCCGGCGCACCCGTGGCGGCTGGTTGCGATGGCATCATCAGTCGACCTCCCCGCGGATGAGTCTCGGGTTCGGTCTCCAGAAGCGGCAGGGCCGAAGGTCCCGAACATCGCGGCGGCGTACATCAACGACCACAACCGGGAAGGGTTCGGCGCGTGACATCCCGGCGCCCTCCATCTCGATGTGGGGGAGGAGCCGGTCGAGCCACTTCGGGATCCACCAGTTGCGATCGCCCAGCAGCTCCATGGCGGCTGGGACGACGACCATGCGCACCAAGGTGGCGTCAAGCAGCACCGCGAGCGCCAGGCCGAGGCCGAAGAGCTTGATCTCTCGGATGTCCTCGAGCATGAAGGATGCGAAGACGACGACCATGATCGCCGCGGCGGCGGTGATCACCCGGGCGGTCGATGCCAGACCGTCGGCAACGGAGGTGGTGGCGTCACCGGTGCGCAGGTACTCCTCGCGGATGCGGGAGAGCATGAAGACCTCGTAGTCCATGGACAGGCCGAACACGACGGCGAAGAGCATCATCGGGATGAAGGGGTTGATCGGTCCTCCTTCGATGCCGAGCAGGTTGCCGCCCCAGCCCCACTGGAAGACGGCGACGACCACGCCGTAGGCGGCGCCGATCGACAGGATGTTCATGAGCACGGCCTTCAGCGGGACGAGTAGCGACCGGAACACGGTCATCAGGAGCACGAACGACAGGGTCAGGACCGCCGCGAAGAAGACGAGCATTCGCCCGGCCAGGTAGTCGGTGATGTCGACACTTGTTGCGGCGGCACCGGTCACCTGCACTTTGAGGTTCGAGCCCGCCACTGCGCCGGGGATGACGTCGTCACGGATGCGGTGCACCAGTTCGGTGGTCGCCTCGTCCTGGGGTGCGGTCGTGGCGATGACGCTCATCACGTAGGCCGCCGGCCGAGTCGCGTCGTCGGGGATCGGGGCAGTGACAGCAGCGACGCCAGGGGTGTTCTCGAGCGCCTGCCGAAGCGGCAGTACGGAGTCGGCCGAGGCGCCCGGGGTCGACGCGTCGGCGTCGGAGACGACGGTGACCAGGAACGGGCCGTTGAACCCTGCTCCGAATCCCTCTGCGAGCAGGTCGTAGGCCTGACGGGCGGCGCTGTCCTCGGGGAAGTTGCCCTCGTCGGCCCAACCGAGGCGGATGCCGACCACCGGAGCGGCGAGAATCAGGAGCACGACGGTTGCCCCGATGAGCCACTGCCAGGGACGGGCCTGGATGATGCGACTCCAGCGGTAGGCGTAGGTCGCTCGGACGGGCATGGCGACTCGACGGGGGACCGGGCGTCGCAGTCGCGCCACGGCGATGCTGGCGAGCAGGGTGAGCACAGCCAGCGCCGCGCCCGCCACGGCCAGCGGGGCGACGCCGATTCCGACTCCGAGAAGAGCAACCGCGGCGAACCCGGCGGCGATGAGCCCACGCCAGCGGGTGAGTTCGGCCCGCTCCCGTGCGAACCCGAGCAGGGCGGGCAGGAGTGTCGTCGAGGTGACCATCGTGGCGAGCACGGTGACCGAAACACCGATGCCCATCCCGCCGATCCATCCGATCCCGACCAGGAGCAGGCCCAGCATCGAGATCATCACGGTGATGCCGGCGAAGACGACCGCACGGCCGGCCGACTCCATCGCAGCGATGGTCGCGCCTCGCGGGGAGCGTCCCTCGTGCAGGCCCTCCCGATAGCGGGAGACGATGAACAGCGCGTAGTCGATCCCGACGCCGAGCCCGATCATCATCCCGAGCAGCAGCGTGTCAACGGGGATGGTGAACACGTGGCTGAGGAGCAGCGTCGTGGCGATGCCGGCACCGACGCCACCCAGAGCGACGGCGATCGGCAGGCCCATGGCGAGGACCGACCCGAAGGCCATGATCAGCACCAACATGGCGAAGGCGAGACCGATCAGTTCAGTCTGCGGAGGGTCCACCACGGTCAGGTACTGGCCGCCGGGCAGAACCCGGAGGCCGTCGATCCGGGGAGCGTTGTCGGTGATCGCCTGGCCCAGGAGGCCGGATTCGGTGTCGTCGACCGCGGCGGACAGGTTCACCTGTGCGTAGGCGACCTGGTCAGCCAGCGGCCCGGTGCGCGCGATCTGGCCGCCGCCCCGTTCGGAGTAGGGCGAGATGACCGTGCCACCCGGGTGGTGCGCGACGCCGTCGGCATCAGGGAATCCGGCGTCGACGTCGTCGAACAAGTCCTCCATCGCGGCTCGCACCGCAGGGTCGTCGACTCCTTGTGCTGCTCTGAAGACAATCGTGCCGGACTGTCCACCCGTGCCCAGCTCGGGGAAGTACTGCCTCAGGACTGCGAAGCCGGCGGCACTGCCGGAGCCGGGCACCTCGGCGCTCGTGGTGAAGCTCGACCCGATCGAGGCTGCCGCCGCGAAGATCGTGACGAGAGCAATGAGCCAGATGCCCACGGCTCGGGCTCGATGGTCGAAGCACCAGCCGGCCACCCGGCCGACAGCAGTGGACGGGCGGCGCACGTCGGCGCGCCCGGGTGTGGTTCGAGGAGGCGTCGGGCTTGTCGTTTGCGTCGGAGCGGGCATGGGTCCATCGTCCCGATCCCATCCGCCGGGCACATCGGGAATCCGGCCGTTCATTGCCCCACGATGGGATGGACCGGATCTGGTCCGATGGAAGGGTGCGGGAGTCGTCCTTTCGGCCGGTCCGACGACCGCCGTGCTTCTCTACAGTGGATCTCGTGCTCGAAGACGCAGTCCGTTCGTTGTGGGACGCACCCGCTGCGCCTGATCCTCCCGCGAGGGTGTGGCGCGACTGGGCACTCGTCGGAGCGCTCGTACCGGTCGCGGTCCTGGAGTTCGTGCTCGCACAGAACCTCGTCTGGCCGGTGGTGTCGCTCGTCGTGGCGCTGGGCCTGCTGCCGACGCTGCTCTGGCGGCGGAGCTACCCGCTCGCGACGGTGGTCGTTGCGTTCGGCGCCTTCGCGGTGGTCGACGTCGTCTCGCTGCTCCTCGACGTCGAGTGGGAGGGCCTGAGCACGAACGTCTACGTCCTGTTGTTGATCTACGCGCTGTTCCGCTGGGCATCGGGACGTCACGCAACTTTCGGCATGGCGGTCGTCTCGATCCCCCTGCTCCTGAGCGCCTTCGATCAGACGGTCGACCCGGCAACCGATCAGATCCCTGCCGGCAACGTGGTCCTTGGCGGTCTCGTCCTGTTGGTCGCCGCGACCATCGGCGCCTCGGTCCGCTACCAGGACAGCGCGCGGGCCCGCGGGATGGAAGAGGTCAAGCTGCTCGAGCGCGAACAGCTCGCACGTGAACTGCACGACACGGTCGCGCACCATGTCTCCGCGATCGCCGTGCGCGCACAGGCAGGTCGTGTCGTCGGGTCGAGCGATCCAGCCGCTGCGCTGGACGCGCTGGCCGTCATCGAGGAGGAGGCGTCCGGGACGCTGACCGAGATGCGAGCCATGGTCGGCGCCCTTCGGCACGGCGAGGAGCCCGATCTCGCCCCGCAGCGTGGTGTCGCGGATCTCCGGCGTCTCGCCTCTGGTCCGGCGGAGCGACCCCACGTCCAGGTCGAGCTCTCGGGTGACCTCGACGGGCTCCGGCCCTCCGTCGACGCTGCGCTCTACCGACTCGCGCAGGAGTCGATCACCAACGCTCTCCGACACGCACGCCACGCAACCCGGGTGAGCGTCACGGTCCGCGGCGACGACGGCTGTGTTCGGCTGACCGTCGGCGACGATGGCGACGCGGCCTCCTTCGATCCGCGATCGGCGACAGGGTTCGGGCTGATCGGCATGGCAGAACGCGCGAAGCTGCTCGGCGGGACCCTCGAGGCCGGACCCGACGCACACCGGGGGTGGACTGTCCAGGCCGTGTTGCCCAGAGGTCGAGGCGGCTCGTGACCATTCGTGTGCTCCTGGCCGATGACCAGGAGATCATCCGGACGGGGCTCAGGATGATCCTCAATGCACACCCCGACATCGAGGTGGTCGGCGAGGCCGCCGACGGACTCGGAGCGGTAGCCCTTGCAGACCAGCTCCGACCGGATGTGTGCCTGTTCGACATCCGGATGCCCGAACTCGACGGAATCGAGGCCACCCGTCGCCTCGCCGGGCCCGGCGTCGAGGATCCGTTGGCGGTGGTCGTGATCACCACGTTCGATCTCGACGAGTACGTGCACGGCGCACTGAAAGCCGGTGCACGCGGGTTCCTGTTGAAGGACGCCGGACCGGAGCTGCTGGTGCAGGCGATGCAGGCCGCGGCGCGGGGAGATGCACTGATCGCCCCGAACGTCACCGTCCGACTGCTCGCGACCTTCGCGGGGCCAGGTGACGGGCAACCGCCGGTGCAGCCGATCGATCCGCTCACCGTCCGCGAGGAAGAAGTCCTCGTGACCGTCGCACGCGGTCGCACCAACGCGGAGATCGCGGACGAGCTCTACATCAGCGTCAGCACGGTGAAGTCACACCTCGCGAGCCTCATGAACAAGCTCGGCGCTCGGAACCGCGTCGAGATCGCGATGTGGGCTCACGAGACTGGTCGCGTCGGCCGCTGACGCGAACCCGGCAACGGGCGAGGGGCGTGCCTCTCTCGTTGCGGTCTCTCACGAGTGGCTCTACGTGCGGTGCGGACGAGCGATGCTCGATACGCATCGACTTCGGAGGCCTCGGACGAGCCGTTCTGCGCCGAGTCGTTCTGCATTCGGCGTTGTCGTCGGCCTCGGCCCGCTTCAGTCGAGATCCGCGAGGTCGAGCACGAAGCGGTAGCTCGCTGAGACGTCGGCCGCGCCGACCGGTCGGTTGTCGTCCGGATCTGCCGAAGGGTCGGTGTGACAGCAGCGACGTTGAACGGTCGACGTCGATACAGCAGGCGTGCGCTGGGTGCGATCAAGGGGTCGGTCAGAGCGACTATCTCGACGAGTCCCTCGACATCGGACCGCTACAGGGACGAGTCCAGACTCCACAGCCATGCTCGCGAGGCTGATTCGCTACCGGCAGACCAGTGCCACGTCGGACCAAGTTCGGCCCAGCGAGGCTCACGCCGCGAGGAGGAACCCCTCGGCGCCAGTTGGTGGGGTCAAGGTACGAGTCCGCTCTCCGACGCGAACCGCCACGCCAAACCGCCCCCGAAGTGTCGCTCAGGAGCCTGGCACAGGTCGCCTACGCAGCAGTTTCGAGACGCCGGTCGCCGTCCCGCGGTCCCTCGACTGCAGCGTCGGGCGAATTCTCCCCCGGTTACTCCCGTGGCTGTCGCCGCGATCGCCGTGATCGTGGGCGTGCTCGGCCCGGCCAACATGGTGCTCGGCGGGGCCGGCACGCCGGCACCGGCACGAGACCCGCGTCTCACGAAACATCTCACGGATTTCGTGAGACACGGCGATACAGGGCGGTATGGCGCGTGAGACGGAGGTGCGACAACCCTCACAGGACGGGCTTCGGCGGTACTTGACCGACATTCGGGCGTCGACCTGTCAACAACAGGTCGAGGGTTCGATTCCGACCTCGGGCCCTGCACCCACCAGCGGGCCCTGCACGAGCCGTCGGGCGGCGATCGCCCCCAGGACCATCCCGGTCGTGCGCGTCGGCTCGAACGTTTCGGCCGCGCCGGAGGTCCGGTGCCGATCCCGCCGTAGGTCGGGAGAACCGGGCGCGTGCGCTGTAGGGTCACATCCAGCCGGGTCGCCGAGGGGGCGCTCATCCGTGGCCGAAACCGTGACGGTGATGTTCACAGACCTCGTCGGGTCGACCCAGCTCATGGAGCGCGTCGGTGAGGTCGGTGCCGAGACGCTCCGCCGTGAGCTGTTCGCGCTGACGCGTACCGGAGTCAACAAGTACGGCGGGCAGGAGGTCAAGAACCTCGGCGACGGATTGATGTTCGTCTTCGCCTCCTCATCCGCGGCAGTTGCGGGTTCAGCCGAGGTCCAACGGGCACTTCGGGCGCGCAACACGAACTCGCGAGAACCCCTTCTCGTTCGAATCGGGGTTTCGGCAGGTGACGTGGACCACGCCGACGACGACTACTTCGGAATGGCAGTCATAGAATCGGCGCGGCTGTGCGCGGTGGCGGACGGCGGCCAGATCCTCGTGAGCGACTCGGTGAGAGCCCTCGCTCGGGGTCGAAGCGGATTCTCGTTCGATTCGATCGGTGCCATCGACCTCAAAGGGTTGACCGAACCACTGGCCGTGTTCGAGGTCGGCTGGCAGACCCGCAGCGAAGGAGCGGGGGCCACACTGCCATCCAGGCTCGAACGGCGACTGGCCGGCGCGTTCGTCGGCCGGGCCACCGAGGTCGATCGCGTCAACCGACACGTGGACGATGCACTCTCGTCGGGACACCAGCGAATCGTGATCGTGAGCGGAGAGCCGGGTATCGGGAAGTCGACGCTCATGGCGCACGCAGCTCGTCGGGCCACCGAGAACGGCGCGCTCGTGGCACTCGGGAACTGCGAAGCAGAGGCACGCGGCGCCTTTCACCCCTGGCGTGGCGTTCTGGGCTGCCTCGTCGAACGGATGAGCGACGACGAGCTGCGGGCACACGTCTCGCGCACCGGATCGTCGCTGGCGGTGCTCGTGCCGAGCATCGCCCAACGCCTGGATCGGCCGGTCCCGTCGACAAGAGAGGATCCCGAAGCGGACCGGTACGCTCTGTTCGCCGGCGCTGTCGATCTCCTGGAGCGGGCCAGCGCGGCAACGCCGCTCGTCGTCGTGATCGAGGATCTCCAGTGGGCCGACCAGTCGTCCCTCGCCCTGCTGGCTCACGTCGTCGGCACCGCGGAGCCGATGCGAATGGCACTCCTCGGCACATTTCGAGAGACCGACGTGTCCACACGTTGCCCGCTGGCCGAATTCTTGGCCGACCTGAGACGAGAGGACGGCGTGCTTCGTATCGACTTGGCCGGTCTGGACGACGACGCCGTGCTGGAGCTCATCGCCGCGTTGTCGACAACCGATCGAGCTGAACCACCATGGGCACTGCGCGATGCTCTGATGAGCGAAACCGCCGGAAATCCCTTCTTCGTCGCCGAAATCGTGCGACATCTCACCGAGTCAGGCGCTATCCATGCCCTCGACGATGCGAGCGGAATCGCAGAGGCCGACCTCATCGACCGGGGCGTTCCCAACAGCCTCCGCGAAGTCATCGTTCAGAGATCGAACCGACTCGGTGACGATGCGCACCAACTCCTCACCATCGCCTCCGTCGTCGGAAGGGAATTCGATCTCGATCTGCTCGCCCAGATCTCGGGGTTCGAACGCGACCGGCTGCTCGATGCGGCCGAAGCAGCCACGATCGCGGGACTGGTGGACAACCTGTTCGCCGGGCGCTTCCGATTCACCCACGGACTCGTCGGGCACGCGCTGTACGAGGCGATGACCCCCTCGAGACGCTCCCAGATCCACCAGTCGATCGCCGAGGCGATGGAAGTGCTCCCCGCCGGCAACGACCAGGACACCGCTGCCCGTCTCGTTCACCATTGGAGCGCCGCCGCGACCGGCAATTCCCGTCGTATCGCGGTGCACGCCTGCGATGCCGGTGATGTCGCGCTGTCTCATCTGGCGCCCGAAGAGGCCCTGGGTTGGTTCGAGCAGGCACGCGGCCTGATCGCCGACTCCTCGGTCCCCGATGACGAACTGCGGTGTCGAGCGCTCATCGGGTGTGGCGAATCGCAATGGCGAACCGGCGATCCGTCCCACACCGGCACCCTCGCGTCCGCCTCGCGCCTTGCCATCGAGCTCGGCAGCATCGACACGGTGTGCTCGGCGGCAACTGCGGCGTTCGGCGGAATGCCGACCATCGAGATGCCGACGGCGGAGCGACTGGAGATCCTCGAGTCTGCCTACCTGGCGACGTCGGGGGAACGATCCGAGCGTCGAGCCACGATCACCTCCTGTCTCGCCGGTGCGCTCATTCTCATGGACGCGCCTCGATCGCTCGAGCTGGCGAACGAGGCAATCACCCTGGCCCGCCAACTCGGCGACGAACACGCACTCGCATGGGCGGTCGTCCGTGGCTCATGGTCGTCGAATGCCCCGAGGACGATCGACGCTTTCGACGCTCTCGTTGACGAGGCGCTCTCGCTCAGCTCGGTCGTGGCGGATCCGGTTCTCACATGGCATGCCGAATCGATCGGCGTGCACCGAGCGTGCCGGTCCGGCGACATCGATGGCATGCTGCGGCACACCGCGGCCACCTCGTCGATCGCCAGCCAGCTCGGCCACCCGCTTCTCATGTTCGTCGCGACCCAACAGCAGGCCGTCTCCTCGATAATTCTCGGACGGCTCTCCGAGGCCGAATCGCATGCGCGCGAGGCGTTCGCCATCGCATCGGCGGCGGGGCTGCCCGACGGCCTCGCCACCTACGCCGCTCAGATCACGACGATCCGGTTGATGCAGGGCACCGTCGAAGAGGTCGTCGACGTACTCGCTCGGGTGGCCGGCGACGCCCCGAACGTCCCCGCGTACCGTGCCGCTCTGAGCCTCGCCTACGCCTCGCTCGGCCGCGTCGACGACGCCGCGGACACCCTGGCCAACGACATCGCCGACGGCTTCGTCGGGTTTCCGATGGACCCCGCATGGCCCGTAGCCATGCACATGTGTGCCGAAGCGGTCGCGCTGATGGATCTCGCTGAACCGGCCGAGACGCTGGTCTCCATCATCAGGCCGCACGCCCAGATCGTCGCCCGTAGCGGACCAACGTGCTTTGAGGTTCTCCACCACTCCGTCGGAGAGCTGCTGACGACCGTCGGCCGCTACGACGAAGCCGAGGAGCAACTGCGCAGCGCCGAAGCCGTCCACAGTGCGATGAGGGCACCGTTCTTCCTTGCTCGCACCAGGTTGTCCCTTGCCGAACTGGCGATCCGACGTGACCAGCCCGGAGATCGCGGGCGTGCCACGGATCTTCTCGACCAGCTCCGCTCCGCGTGCAGACAGCACGGCTACTCGTACCTCCTGACCCGGGCCGACTCTCTCGGATCCCGAGTTCCGCCTGCCGCCAGGGCGTGACGCAAGGTCGGGTCCACCCAGGCCGCAGTGGCGCCATGTGGTCGCTGGACACGAACGGCCCGGGCGGGCGATGGTGAGAGCGTGGTCGACGACTCAATGATCCGCTGCGTCGTGGTCGGGATCGACGGTTCGGCCGGGTCGTTCGCTGCGCTCGACTGGGCGGTCCGACTCGTCGGTCCGGGCGGTGTGGTCCATGCGGTGCGCGTCGTCGAGCCGGGCCATGCGCGACCCGCCGCCGATGTCGACGGCCCGCGCCACACGATCGAGCCGCCCGACGTGGAGATCACCCGCAGAGTGGTCGAGGGCCATGAGGTCGACGAGCTGTTGGAGATCGCCTCCGTCGAAGGGGCCGACCTGATCGTCGTCGGTGTGCATCGGCAGCTCCTGCCGGCGCCCCGGGTGATCGGCCACGTGACTGCAGGGCTCCTGGAGCGCGCCGATCGCCCTGTGGCGATCGTCAGGGACGGCGCGGAGTCCGCAGCCGTGAACGGCGACACGGTCGTGGCCGGGGTCGGTCACGGCCCGGCCACGCGCGTCGCGCTGGAATGGGCGGTGCGCTTCGCCGATGCCCACGGGACGGCCCTCTCGCTCGTCCACGGCCTCGTCCACCGACCGGTGTTCTCCGAGAACGGGCTCCTCGATGTGATCGCCTACTACATCGACCCCTACAAGATCGGCGAGTGGGCTCTCGAGGACCTCGAGGACCTCGCGGACGAGATCCAGCGCTCGACCGATGCCGATGTGCCGATCACCTGGACGACCCGAGGCGGGCTCGCCGGCCCGAGCCTCGTGGAGGCCAGCGCCGGCGCGGCGCTCCTCGTGATCGGACGCCACCGCGGTGCCGACGGAGACGGCCGACACGGACCGACACCCAGTCTCCACCATGCCCTCACGCATGCTCCGTGCCCGGTCGTCATCGTCCCGGTGGTCGAGCCCCCTGCCGACCGCTGATCCGTGATCGACACCTCTCCCCCCGATCGCGACCCGAGCGGTCTGAGCGCGAGCGAGGTCGAGGACCGGCGAGCCGAGGGGCAGGTCAACGAGATCCCCGATCGGACATCACGGTCCTACCTCGACATCGTCCGGTCGAACGTCGTCACCCGGTTCAACGCCATCATCTCGATCCTGGCAGCGGTGATCCTGGTGGTGGGGCACCCCATCGACGCGCTCTTCGCCCTCGTGATGGTGTTCAACACCACCATCGGGATCGTCCAGGAGGTGCGGGCCAAGCGGACGCTCGACCACCTCCAGGTCTTGATCACCCCCACCGTCACGGTGATCCGGGACGGATCCGAGCAGGGGATCGCTCCCGGCGACGTCGTTCTGGACGACGTCATCCGTCTCGGCCCCGGCGACCAGGTGCCCGTCGACGGGGCGGTGATCGAGGCGACGGCGCTGGAGATCGACGAGTCGGCGCTCACCGGCGAAGCCGACCCGGTGACCAAGCGACCCGGAGACATCGTGCTCTCGGGCAGCGCCGTGGTCGCCGGCGCGGGCGTCATCGCTGCCACCCGGGTGGGCCGCGAGGCATGGATCCACCAGCTGGTGGCCCAGGCCAAGGAGTTCGTGCTCACCAACTCAGAGCTGCGGGCCGGAGTCGATCAGATCCTTCGCATCGTCTCCTGGATGCTGCCTCCACTGGCCGCTCTCCTCTTCTGGAGCCAGCTTCGAACCGACAGCACCGTGTCGGAGGGACTCGTGTCCGCCGTGGCCGGGGTGGTGGGGCTGGTGCCACAGGGACTCGTGCTGTTGGTGAGCATGGCCATGGCGGTGGCCATCATCCGTCTGGGTCGCCAGCAGGTCGTGGTGCAGGAGCTCTACGCCGTCGAGGGACTGGCCCGCGTCGATGTGCTCTGCGTCGACAAGACCGGAACGCTCACCACCGGGCACTTCGAGCTGGAGAAGATCGAGTCGCTGGGCTCGCAGAGCGACCTCGACCACCTGCGCGAGGGACTCGCCGCGTTCATCGACGCCGAAATCAGCCCGACCGCGTCGACCCGGGTCCTGCAGGCGGCCCTCGACAGACCGCCTCCGTGGGCGGTGGAGAACAGCGTGGCGTTCTCCTCGGCGCGGAAATGGAGCGGTACGACCTTCACCGACCAGGGAACGTGGCTCGTCGGCGCACCGGACATCCTGTTGGACGCGGCCGGCTCCGGCGACGACTCCCCCGAGCGGAACCGCGTCGCCGAACTCTCCCGGGACGCCCGCCGGGTGCTGTTGGTCGCCCGATCGGACGAGCCGCTCGATGACCGCGCCGAACTCCCCGCGACCATCGAGCCGGTCGGGCTGGTCATCCTGGCCGAGCAACTGCGCCCCGATGCCGCCACGATCCTCGACTACTTCACCGATCATCACGTGGAGGTGAAGATCATCTCCGGCGACAGCGCCGAGACCGTCGCAGCGGTGGCGGGGCGCCTCGGCGTGAAGGGAGCAGAACGGTCCCTCGACCTCCGGACGGTGTCCGACACCGCGCTCGGCGACAGCATCGACGACACGACGGTGTTCGGCCGGGTCCTGCCCGAGCAGAAGCGGGAGCTGGTGACCGCCCTCCAGGCCGCCGGACACACGGTGGCCATGACCGGCGATGGCGTCAATGACATCCCCGCACTCAAACAGTCCGACATCGGCATCGCCATGGACACGGCCACCGCCGCCACCAAGTCGGTGTCGCAACTGGTTCTGTTGGACGGCCGTTTCGAACGACTACCGGGGGTCGTGGGGGAGGGTCAGCGGGTGGTGGCGAACATGGAGCGGGTCTCGTCGCTCTTCGTCACCAAGACGGTCTACGCGGCCATCTTCGCCCTCACGATCGGGTTGTCGGGAGCCATCTTCCCGTTCCTCCCCCGCCACATGAGCCTCGTCTCGGAGCTGACCATCGGGGTTCCCGCGTTCCTGTTGAGCTTCCGAGAGGCCGACCGCCCCTGTCGACCCGGGTACCTGACCCGTGTCCTGCGCTTCGCCATCCCTGCGGGGGTCGGGGCCGCCGCGGTCACCCTCGCCACCTACTGGCTGGCCCGCGCCGGGCCCATCGACGCCACCCTCGAACAGGCTCGCACGCTGTCGACCTTCACTCTGACGACGGTGGCGCTGTGGATCCTCTACCGGCTCATGCGCCCCATCGATCGCTACGAGGCGCTCCTCCTCGCCGGCCTCATCGTGGCACTGGTGGTGGTGGGCGCGACACCGGCGTTGCGCCGGTTCTACGCACTGGACTGGCCCGGGTGGACCCTGTGCGCGGCGGCGGCGGCACTGACCCTCGGGAGCATCATGGTGCTGCAGGCGATGCTGGCGTGGATGCACCCCGAGGAGTGGAGGTGGGTTCGTCGGATCGCCGGCTCCGCCGATGACTGACCGCTCCGCCGGTGTGAACGCCGCGTCACAGCGGCGGAGAGCAGATCCAGCCCCGCCGGCCGAGTTCATCGACCAACACCTCGGACGGCAGACCCGCCACCACCTTCAGTCGCTCCTCGTCGAGCGCCCTGGCCGCCTTGTCGGAGTCGAGAGAGGCCCTCTCGTCGGCCGATGCCGGAACCCCGCCGGCCTCCAGCAGCTCGATGAGTTCGGTTGCCTCGTTGGAGGTGAACTTCCCCCCCGCCTGACGCTGGGTCAAACCGAGGGGATAGCGGGCCTCGCGGAACGACTCGTGGCCGGCCTCTGCGAGCAGCGCCTCGAGGTGCTGGATCTGTTTCGCCGAGGCGGGTGGTCCTGACTGCTGGCCGAATGCCATGACAACTCCTGTGGTGGTGAGTGGGGTGAGAGGGGTGGGAATCGGATCAGCGCCGCGGTTCGACGCGGGCGAGAAGTGCGGAGAGGTACGCGCCATGGGCGAACCCGATGGGATGGTCGACGCCGTGGGCGGAGTGGGTGACGTCGACGAGATCGGCCCCCGCCCGACCCGCCCCCTGGTGGGCGGCGGCGAAGAACTCCGCGTCGGAGACACGGCTCGAACACGACGACAACATGACCCGTCCGCTCGGAGCGGTCAGCCGCGCGGCCAACTCGGACAACCGGCGATACGACGCCAGCGCAGCGTCCACCTGGCGGCGCGACGAGGCGAACGACGGCGGATCCACGACGACCAGGTCGAATCGTTCGCCTCGGTCGAGCAACTTCTCCATCGTGGTGAACGCATCTCCGGCCGTGGCGTCGTGCCGACACGCTGCGACGGCGGGGAGCGCAGCGTTGCGCCCCATGTTGGTCACGGCAGCGTCGATGGCGTGAGGGCTGACATCGATACCGTGCACCGACACCGCCCCCCCGGCGGCGGCGTTGACCGAGAACCCACCGGTGGAGCAGAACACGTCGAGGACCCGGGCCCCCGACGCGATCGATCGGACCCGGACCCGGTTGTCGCGTTGATCGAGGAAATGGCCCGTCTTCGGTCCGTGAACCACGTCGGCCGCGAACTCGAGGCCGTTCTCCACGAAGACCACCGGCTCGACCGGCGCGGCCCCGATGAGGGCCTCGCCCTCGACCAGGTCAGCGGTGCCGTCTCGGGCGACCTGGCGTGAGAAGCGGACGATGAGGGACTCGGGGCCGATCACCTCGTCGATCACGCCGACCACCACCTCCAGGTGCGCCAACCATGCCGTCGTGTAGAGCTTGAGGACCGCGGTGGTGTCGTAGAGGTCGAGAACGACGCCGGGCATCGCGTCGTTCTCGCCGTGCAGGATGCGGTAGGCGTTGGTGCCGCTCGACGACACGAGGTCGGCCCGCCGGGCCACGGCGTCGGTCACGCCGCGCTCGCCAGAACGCCTCGTCGATGGGTGTCGGCCGGCCGTGATGGAGGATCCTGACCCGTATCGGCGACGCCGGGTCGTACAAACCGATGGCCACGAACTTCCGCGAGTCGTCGAACACCACCGCCAGATCGCCCGAGCGCCCCCCGGGCCGGACCGACAGGATCGACGACTCGAACACCCAGGGGTGTCCGCCGCGGATCTGGCGTCGAGCATCGGGGGTCACGCGCGACGGCCAACCGTCGTGGAACGCCCCCGCCTGTTCGATCGTGATGGGTGTCGGACATTCCCGCCAGCCTCTCACCTGGCACCGACGGCGAAGCGAGTCGGCCGCACCGACCCGTGACCGGCGTCGGTCCTAATCTGTGACCATGACCGACCCGATCACGGGGACCTTCGCCCTCGGCACGCCGTGGACCACGTTCGACCCCTTCCTGTTCTGCGTCCACCACCGTGACGCGTACCCGGCGGGCGACGGCACCCTCGGGCCCGCGACACCTCTGGTCGGTCGCGACATCGGAGCGGATTTCGCCGGGCTCGACGGCTGGAACATGTACCACGGCGCGCACGTCCCGGGCTTCCCTCAGCACCCCCACCGGGGTTTCGAGACGATCACCTTCGTCCGCAGCGGCTACGTCGACCACTCGGACTCCCTGGGGGCGATCGCCCGGTACGGCGCAGGCGACACCCAGTGGCTCACCGCCGGTCGCGGGATCGTTCACGCCGAGATGTTCCCCCTCCTGCGGACCGACGCGGACAACCCTCTCGAATTGTTCCAGATCTGGTTGAACCTTCCGGCGTCCCACAAGCTCTCCGACCCGCACTTCTCCATGCTGTGGGACGAGGAGATCCCCCGGCTCGACCACCGCGACGACGAGGGGCGCTCGGTCAGGGTCACCGTCGTCGCCGGTTCCCTCGAGGGCATCGATCCGCCGCCGCCACCGCCCGACTCCTGGGCGGCACGCACCGACACCGACGTGGCGGTGTGGCACGTCACCCTCGATGCGGGGGCACGCTGGTCGTTGCCGCCGGCACGAACGGGAACCGCTCGGGCCATCTACGTGTTCGACGGGCCCGAGCTCGGTCTGGATGACCAGCGCCTCGCCGATCAGCACGGTGCCCGGGTTCGCGGTGACCGCGCCGTCGAGCTGTCGGCTCCCGAGGCCGCGGTGAGCTGCCTCGTGCTGCAGGGCCGACCGATCGCCGAGCCCGTGGCGCAGTACGGGCCTTTCGTGATGAACAGCCGCGACGAGCTCATCGCCACCTTCGAGGACTACCAGTCCACGGGGTTCGGCGGCTGGCCGTGGCCCGCCGACGACCCGACGAACGGACCCGAGGCCGTCCGCTTCGCCCTGCACCCGGACGGGCGGCGTCTGACGCCGCCCACCATCACCCCCTGACACGTCGATCCCCCCGAAGGGAACGCTGCTCTCCGACCGGCCGAGGCCGTCCGCGGTCAGACGGTGACGAGCAGCCGTTCGGCGATGAACGAGTCGATCCCCAGTGTCGAGCCATCGATGCGGACGGTCGTGGTCGAGCGGTCCGCCGACACCCCCATCACCACGCCGCTCGTGCCCGGGACGATCGAGGAGGTCTCGAGGAACTCCAACATGCCGTCCTCGAACTCGAGCTCTTCGGTGATGCGTGACACCGTGAAATCACTGCCGCTCGGAACGTCGACGAGCGCAACCGCATCGGCGGGGACATAGCCCGACCCCGGAATCGGGTTCCCGTGAGGACACGTCTGCGGAGACCCCATGTACGCGGCGAGGGCGGACTCGACCTCGGGACTGATCACGTGTTCCCATTTGCCGGCCTCATGGTGGGCCGATGCCCACGACAGACCCAGGATGTCGGTCAGGAACCGCTCTGCGATCCGATGCCGACGCACCATCGTGGTCGCCAACTGGAGCCCGGCGTCGGTCAGCACGATCGACTTGCCGTCGAGGCTCACGAGACCTTCGGCCTCCATGCGCCGGATCATCTCCGACACGGCCGGCCGGGTGATCCCCAACCGATCGGCGATCCGGGCCTGGATGACCGCGACGTCGTCCTCTGCGAGCTCGTAGATCGTCTCGCAGTACTCCTCGAAGGCGGGGTGGTGTTCCTTCGAGACGTACGCCGGCATGGGCCCATCGTAGGGCCGATGCCCGGACCCGTCGACGAGTTCGGAGCCCCGGGAATCGTCAGGCGGGGCCGAGACCGTCACGAACCGAGCCGCCGCGACCCGAGCCGCCCTGGAAGGCCCGTACACCCTCGCCGAGCTCGTCGGAGGCCAGCGAGGAGACCCCGTGTTCGAACTCGATCGCCAGCGCGTCGGCGAGGGAGCGTCCGTGTCCGTCGATCACCGATGCCCGATCGTTGCGCAGGCAGTCCTGGGGGAACCGCGGCCAGCACCTCGGCCAGATCGAGGGCGACGTCCAGCGCTCCTCCCGGGGGGCGCCACCCGATTCGCCAGCCCGATCGACGCGGCCTCGTCGGCATCGACGGGTCGTCCGGTGAGGATGAGGTCGAGAGCTCGGCTCTCCCCGATCAGCCGGGGTAGTCGGACGGTACCGCCGTCGATGAGCGGAACCCCCCAGCGCCGGCAGAAGACCCCCAGGATCGCGTCGTCGGCGACGACTCGGAGGTCGCACCAGCAGGCCAGCTCGAGACCGCCCGCCACGGCGTACCCCTCGACAGCCGCGATCGTCGGCTTGGACAGCTCCATCCGCGTCGGGCCCATCGGACCGTCGGCGGTGGGGTCGGCGTCGACCCGGTTCGAGCGCGGACCGGTCATCGCCGAGAGATCCGCGCCGGCGCAGAAGACACCTCCCGACCCGGTGAGGATCATCACCGAGACCGACTCGTCGGCGTCGAGCTCGCGAAACGCGTCGGCCAGCGCGTCGGCGGTCGGCCGGTCGACCGCGTTGCGAACCTCGGGACGATCGATCGTCACCACCCCGATGGCGCCCCGACGCTCGACCAGAACGCTCACGACGATCCCGGGATGGTGTCGGTCCCGGCCTGCGGCGCCATCGGGATGACAGGCGCGGCGCCGGGCTCCGGGGGCTGCGACCCCGAACCCACGTCGGGTTCGGGGGGCTGCGGACCGGCGGGAAGCTCGGCCGCCCGGAACACCAGCCACGCCAAGAGGAACTGGAAGGGGAGTCGGATCCAGTTGCGAGCGTCGGAGACCTCACCGGGCGCCCTGGTCCACGACCGGTCGGGGGCCCGCACGAGCGCCGTGTCCGACAGTGCCATGTCGATGTTGGCGGGGAAGACCAGGGCGAGGAGGGCGAGTAGTCCCCATCCGCTGGCACGTCGGGTGGAACGAGGAATCATGCCCAGGGCGAGGGTGATCTCCGCTGCGCCCGACACCTGGTTCGTGAGCGGGGCGTTCGGAAACCAACCCGGAACGACCGCTTCGAAGAAGTCGCTCCGTACGAAATGGCCGACCCCCGCCGCTCCGAAGAACGCAGCGACAACCAGATGCAGTCTCTTTGACACGAGTGGGCGTCCTCCGGGAGTGGATCGATCAACTCGGGACCGTACCCGAGTTGCGCCCGTCGTGGCCGAAGCGCGGCCAGGGAGCATCCTCGAGTCGGCCCTGCGTCGTGAACACCATCAACACGCCGTCACGCCGGACGACGGCGAGCTCGGCCACACCGTCGTCGTCGATGTCACCCAGACCCGGGGTCCCCACCAGCCAACCACCGGTCACCTTGGGATACCCCGGAGCATCACGACCGTCGGCGTCGATGGCGTCGAGCAGGCTGACCCCGTTGCCGGCGATGACCTCCACCCGACCGTCGCCGCTCACGTCCGCGAGCGCCGGCGTCACGAAGAACGCCAGGTCGGAGGTCCTTTGGGGGAACCCCCTCAGTGGCGCGCGGGTCGACCCGTCCCAGGCGGTGAGCTGGGTGTCGCCCCGCTGGTCCCCCGCCAGCAGCTGATCGGCGAGCTGGCCCAGACCGACCGTCGGCGTCGCGACGTCGAGGCCCGGTCCGCCTCCGATGTCACCCACCGCCGGCCCGCCGAACGCAGCGGCGAGGAAACCACCATCGGTGCTGTCGGACAGGGCGCCGCGGGGTTGACCGAGCCAGTCGAGCGCCACCTGGAGCCCGAGGTCGCGGCCGTACGTCGACCGGCCGTCACCGTCGAGGACGTACACCGGCCCGCCCGACGACGAGGTGACGACCTCACCCACGCCGTCGCCATCGATGTCCCCGATCGCCGCCTGGGCGTTGACGCCGCTGCCGACCAGGGGCAACACCTCGTACTTGAACATCGCCACCGAGACCGGCCAGCCCACCACGTAGGCGTGGTCGTCGGGATGGACGGCGGTACGGTCGACCCCCGAGAGCGACGCGGTGCCCGAGGCCGACAGGGCGTAGACGCGGCTGTTGCCGCTCACCCCGGGGATTCCCACCGGAGGGAACACCGACACGGTGTCGGTGTAGCCCTCCTGTGCACCGACCACGATCTCGGGCACGCCGTCGCCGGTGATGTCGCCGATCGCAGGGGTGGCGATCAGCTCGCCGCCTCGGGTCGCGCCCGGTGAGAACGCCACCTGATGGTGGACCGGGTCGACCGCGTCGATCCGTGTCGGATCCACGATGAGTACCGGAAAGCCCTCGACAGGGCTCCCGTCGTGATGCCACGCGTACACATGACGGTCCAACGCCGCCGCGACGAGCTCGAGATCGCCGTCGCCGTCGAGGTCACCGGCCGCGGGTGCCGCGAGAAACCCTCTCTTCAGGTTGTTGCGGCCGTCGGTGAAGGCCTGGACCGAGAACGCCGGGTCGACCGACATCGTCGCCGTCTCGGTGCCGTCGGCTCTCCAGATCCGCACATGGCCGCCGGCGTCGGAGACCGCGATCTCCACTGCCCCGTCACCGTCGAGGTCCGCGACCACCGGCGCGCCGATGCCGACCGCATCGTGGGCCGGTTCGATCCCGTCGTCGGCCGCGGCGCCCGATCCCACCGGCCACCACTGCGACACCGGGGTCGTCTGTGGCCATCCGGCGATGTCGGACCCGGAGGAGTCGAACACGTGCACCGTCCCGTCGTCGGTGGCGACCACCAGCTCGTCGCCGGGCCGACGGTCGACCGCCGCGAACACCGGGCTGGAGGCACCCGCGCCATCGATCCGCCGGATCGACGCCAGATCGGGGTCGTCGTGGACGAACACCTGCCTCTGAGCCACCCCCTGACGCCCCTCGGCATCGGTCACCACGATCCGGACCCGGACCGCGAACCGATCCTGCTCAGGGCCGGCTGGTGTCCCCGAGGGTCCGGTTCCCCTGTCGGGGAGGGCGGCGGCGATGTCGGCCAGGCTCACCGACCCGAGCACGCCACTGCGTTCGCCGCGCAGCGAGGTTCCCGCACCGATCGTCGTCCAGCGGTCGGCGCCAGGGTGCGGGGGTGGTTGGAGCCCCGTCGTCCATTCCACTCGATAGTCGAAGTGGTCCGAACGGTGGGCTGCGACGGTCCCCGTGATGTCGAGGGATCCCGCCACGCCCATCACGTCGTAGACCTCGGGGGAGGTCATGTCCGCCTCAGGGGGGATCTCGCCCGCCTCGACCGCCCGAAGTGCCTCGAACGTGTTCACCCGGCCGAATCCCGTGGTCGCGTCCCATCCCGGTGTCGTCGGGTACCGCCAGAACCCCGGGGTGGCCTGTTCGTTCGCCGGTTCACCAGGAGCGGGAGTGGCGAAGTCGATGTCATCCGCGGTGCCGCGGAGCAACTGGGCGACCTCGTTCGCCGACAGCACGTTGGCACCGGCGGCGGCCGCCCCGAGTGACGGATGGGCGGGGATGCCGACGTCGCGGGCCACCGACTCGATCAGGCCGACCATGCCGGCGGACAGTCCGGTCGCCTCCGACGAGCAGCTGTCGGACGGCACCGTCACCCAGGTGATGCCGCCGAAGTTCGTGCACCCGTTGAGCGCGAGGTAATCCCCGTCCAGGAGGTCGGGGCCTCCCAGGTCACCGAGGAAGCCGAATCGATTGGTGATGGAGTTGACCGGGATCGTGTGTTCGAGGATCGCGGGCAGGTTGCCGTGCTGGGATGCCTCGTCGGCCATCGAGGCCACGATCGGGATTCCTCGCCGGTAGGCGGCGTCGATGGCCCGTTGGGC
Organism: uncultured Microthrixaceae bacterium; assembly: GCA_963700425.1. Taxonomy (GTDB): domain Bacteria; phylum Actinomycetota; class Acidimicrobiia; order Acidimicrobiales; family Microtrichaceae; genus CAVOXO01. The sequence continues at coordinate 21,432 of CAVOXO010000009.1, forward strand.
AACCGAGGGGTTGTTGAGCGCCCCGAGCGCTTCCTGGACGACGTCGGCGCCCGAATCGACCGCGAAGAGGACTCCGGCGGCGAACCGGTTGCCGTCCGCGATGAAGGAGTCCCCCACTCTGATCGGCAGGAACCGACACTCGGGGCAGGTCCCGACGGCTCCCCCGTTGCCGTCCGTCGCCGTGGAGTCCTTCGCCTCACCGGTTCCGTGTCCATAGTCCACGTCGTCGAGGGGGTTGTTGTCGCCGAAGAGGAAATCCCACCCCGAGATGTCGTCGATGTACCCGTTGCCGTCGTCGTCGGTGCCGTCGGAGAACGCGGGGGCCAGGATCAGGTCCTCGGGATCCATCAAGCCGTTGCGGTTCAGATCCGACACACGCGGATCGTCGGCGTAGTCGGCGATGGAGAACCGACCGTCTCCGTTGGCGTCGTGATCGAGGTGGCCGAGCGGCGGTGGCAGCTCGCCGGAGTTCAACCACGCCGCGTCGGCGAGGTCGACCATGGCGTCGCCTCGCCACTCGATACCCGAGTCGAGAACCGCGATCAGCACGTCAGATCGGCCGAGTGAGAGGCCCCAGGCCAGATCGAGAGCCGGACCACGCTGGCCACACAGGTGGTGTCGTAGGCGCTCGCGAGAGCCGCTGCGGGTCGAGGTGATGCGATGGTCGCGGGTGTCGGGGTCGACGTCGAGGGGAAGCCGAGAGGGGTCGACGCCGTCGTAGCGCCACGACTCGCAGTCGAGGAACCCGGGTCGGTCGACATCGCGACCGAGAATCTGTCGCGGCGTCGGTGCGGCCGCGGTGACGTCGCCGGTTCCGGGGGAGACCGCCGGCGCAACAGGCACGCAGGCGGCCACGATGACCAGAACGCCGGCCACCATCGACATTCGTCGAGCCCACCGCATTCCCGAACCCCCCGATTCGTTCCCGCGCCCGATGGTCGCGGCTGCGCTACGTTTCGTCTCCGAGTGCTATCGCACTTCAGGCGGGCTGTCCACGCCCGTACCCCATCTGCCGACGGCACGGCACGCGGGCTCGGACCGGCCACGAAAGGAGAGCGCGATCGTGAACCGCCGCCGAGCCCTGCTCGCCATCACGGCAGTGGTCGGCGCGTTGGTCGCAGCCGCGCTCACGGTCACCGACATCCGGTTCGAGGACCGCACCTGCGGGTCGGCCATGATCGCCACCGATCCTTCACGACTCGTGGTGCTGAGCGGGGACGCCGCCATCGACGACTTCGAAGGTGAGCGATTGTCGGGGTCGTGCCACCGCCGCGTCCTCGAGAGACGATTCGTCGTGCTCGTTCCGCTCACGGTGACGGCCGTGTGCGCCTACCTGGCGCGACGCGAGCAACCGGGCGGAGCGTTGGGAACGTAGGCGTACCGACGTCCGGTCTCCGTGACCCACCCCCGACGCCGGGCGTCACCCCACGATGGTCGGGAGCGGGAATCGGGGACCCAGGGGTCGTACCAGGGCCTCGTCGATCAGGGCGGGGTCGACGGGAATCTCCGCGACCTCCAGGTCGGCGGTGGCGGAACCGCCCATGACGATCCGAATGCGAGCCGAAGTGCACGCGGCCAGCGGATAGAAACGATCGCCGGTCTTGGAGGGAAAGGCCACGAGAAGCTCCCCCTCGCTGACCGACCCCTCGGGGAGGAACCCGGCCGGCTCCCAGGTCGACCCCAGGTGCCATTCACCCGGATCGGGGCTCTCGTCACAGATGAGGCCGACCTCGGGATTGGTAGCGTCGTGGTCCGAGGCGTTGCTGCTCCGGACGACCAGACGAAGCCTCGGGAACGCGCTGTCGGAGCGGTCGTACGCCTCGATCGATCGAACCTCGATCTCGATGCCGTCGGACACCAGGGAATCGCCGACATCGGCGGGCCGGGCGTCGGGAAGGCCGACCGGCGGGTCCTCGGCTCCCTCCGAGCCGTCGACCGCCGACGTGCAGGCCGACGTCATCATCGCGGTGGCTGCCAGGGCCGCAGCCACGACGAGGTGACCATGGACGACCCGTCGACTCACCCGTTCACCGTATCGCCGCCGCGCCGTCGTACGACTTCGTAGCAGCCGAGCGCTCCTGCCGTGGCGACGTTCAGCGACGAGAGCTTCCCCCGGAGCGGGATGTGGACGACCGAGTCGCAGCGCGAACGGACCAGACGCGACAGCCCAGTTCCCTCGGCACCGAGCACGAGACACACCGGCTCGGCCGAGAGGGCGAGGTCATGGAGCGACGTCTCCCCGGCGGCGTCGAGACCGACGATCCACACTCCGGCGGCGGCGAGGCGGGACAACGCCGCCGGCAACCCGCCGACGACGGCCATCGGTACGTGTTCGACCGCACCCGCGGCCGCCTTGGTCACCGTGGGGGTCACGTGGACCGCCCGGTGGCGGGGAAGCACCATCCCGGTGACGCCCGCGCATTCGGCGGTGCGGACCAGCGCGCCGAGATTCCCCGGGTCGGTCACACCGTCGACCGCCAGGAGGAACGGGGAGGTCACCGACGTCAACTCGTCGAGGGTGGCCTCGGGAAGCGGCGCCGCCGTGGCGATGACGCCCTGCGAGCCGTCGGTGTGGGCCTCGGCGTCATGGCGACGGCGGGAGATCTCTCGAACCGGGACCTTCAGATCGCGGGCCAGCTCGACGATGTCGTCGACGATGTCGGCGTGGTCCATCTCGGCGGCGATCAACACCTCCGAGGTTCGCCTCCTTCCTGCCAGCAGCAGTTCCCGGACCGCGTGTCGACCCTCGACCTGGGTTCCCCCGAGGCCTCTGTCCGAGCGCGTCTTCTTCGCCGGGCGTCGGGCCGGAACCCCTGGCTTCCCTCGACCCGCCGACCCGCGGCGGCCTGGTGGCCCGGCGCGACCCGAGCCGCCGCCGCGGCCCGACGAACCACCCCGACCCGGCGACGACCCACTGCGTCCCGATGAACCTCCACGACCCGGTGACCCGGTACGACCCGAACCCGAGCCGCGGCCGGCCGCGGGAGATCGCCCGTCACCGCCCGACGGGGCACCGCCCGAACGGCCACCACTTCGCGAACCGGAACCCGACGGCTTCTTCCGGCCACTCATGACGGATCACCCCATCGGATCAAGGCCGTCGCGGTGGCCGCAATGCCCTCACCCCTGCCGAGACCACCGATCCCCTCGGCCCGACGCCCCTTCACGGTCACCGGGGCGCCGACGACCGCGGTCAACGCCGACTGCATGGCCTCCCGGTGGGGAGCGAGCCTCGGCTTTTCACAGATCACCGAGCAGTCGATGTTGACCACCGCCCAACCGGCGGAGTGGAGACGGCCGACGACGTCGGCGAGGATTCCCATCGAGTCGGCACCGGCGTGGACGGGGTCGGTGTCGGGAAACAGTTGCCCGAGATCGCCGAGGGCGGCGGCGCCCAACAGGGCCTCTGCACAGACGTGAGCGATCACGTCACCGTCGCTGTGCCCGGCGAGACCCTGCTCACCGCCGAAGTGCACGCCGCCGAGGATCAGAGGCGTGTCGTCGCCGTCGTCGGCGAATCGATGGATGTCGAAGCCGTTCCCGACTCTGAGGTTCATCGTTCGGTCTCCTGTGATCGCAGCCGCAACCAACAGATCGACGGGCTCGGTGACCTTGAGATTGGCACGCTCCCCCTCGACCAGCACAACCCGGCCGCCGGCGGCCTCGACGAGCGACGCGTCATCGGTCGCCTCCGGTGCGGTGGCGTGGACCCCACGCAGAACCGAGCATCGGAAGACCTGAGGTGTCTGGACCGCCGCGACCAGGTCGCGATCGAGATGACCGCCGGAGCGGTAGCGAAGGGTGTCGACCGGTGAGACGACCGGGACGGCGGCGTCGGCCCCGTCGCGCACCGCACCCACGACGCGGGCGAAGAGATCGGCCGTCGCGAGCGGCCGGGCGGCGTCGTGGACCGCGACGATCGTCGCCTCCGCCGGCACTGCGGCCAGACCGGCCCGCACCGACTCCGAACGCGTGGCACCACCCCGAACCACCGTTGCCCCCTCGATCTCGATGCCGTCGACCGACGGGACGACAGCGACCACTCCCTCCGACACCGTCGCGGCAGCAGCCGTCGCGTGGTCGATGACCCGCCTGCCGCTCAGAGGGACGAACTGCTTGAGACCACCGAAACGCGAACCCGTGCCCCCCGCCACCACGATGCTCCACACGATCTCCGACACGACGGGCGACGTTATCGCCCTCACGACGAAAGGACACCCGGGCCCTCTCGGCCCATTCGGGGAGAGCGACACCGGCCGACCCAGCTACATTCGACCCCGTGATCGACGTCGAGCTCCTGAGATCCATATCCCTGTTCGAGTCCCTCGACGACGACGTCCTCGAAGGGCTGCTCTCATCGGCACGCGAGATACCCCTCGTCCGTGGTGACGTGCTGTTCGAGGAGGGTGCCGACGCCCAGAGCATGTACGTCATCGAATCCGGTCGGATCGCCATCTCGAACAAGTCGTTCGACGGACGCGAATCGATGGTGGCCTTGATGAAACGGGGCGACCTTTTCGGAGAGATGAGTCTCTTCGACAGCCTGGGGCGCTCCACCGAGGCGCGGGCGCTCGAGACCTCCATCGTGGTGGCGCTGCCGTATCAACCGCTGCGTGAACTGTGGGAAACCGAGCCGCGCCACCTGTGGCCTCTGGTCCGACTCCTGACGGGCCGGATCCGGGCGATGGACGCGGCCCTCGCCGACGCCTTCTTCCTCGACGTGACCGGGCGGACGGCGAAACACCTCCTCGAGATGGCCGGGGACGTCGACGAGTTCGAGATCCCCATCACCCAGGAGGAGCTGGCGGGTCTTGTGGGAGCGTCGCGCGAACGCGTCAACAAGGCACTCTCGAGCTTCGTCCGCCTCGGGTGGATCGAGCAGTCCGACCGGACCTACACCATCCTCAAGCGGCGCGAACTCGAGATCCGATCCATGTGATCGTGGCGGCCGCGACGCGGCTCGACCGGATGGGGTGGGCCGATCCGGCTGTCAGCTCGATGACAGGAACGCCTCGGCCCTCGCCCAGGCGTCGGCCGCGTCCACTGCACGGAAGTTCTCACGGGTGGGGTCCTGAGCCCAGCCGTGGCCGGCGCCGGGGTAGACGACCGTGTCCACACCGAGGGCGACGATCTCCTCGATGTGGTCCGGTGGACACCAGGGGTCGTCGGTTCCGAAGATGCACATGAGGTCGTCGGGTCGGCGAGCGACCACGTCGATGGCATCGGACTGACCGTCGCCCTTCCAGCCCTCCGGCACCCGCACCATGCCGTAGAAGGCCGCGGCACGGCGGAATCGAGGTGACGCGAGCGACTTCATCGCGTACATGCCTCCCATGCAGAATCCCAGGACCGACACGTTGCCCACACCGCACACGTCGGCCGCGGCCTCGGCATCCGCCAGCTTGTCCCCATCGTCGAAGAGGCGGGCGCGCTCGTGCCGCTCGTCGAGGGCCATGTCCTCGTCGCCAGGGAACATCTCGATCGCGCAGACGGTCCAGTCGTGCGAGTCGGCCAGGCGGGCGCAGTGTTCGTCGAAGACCGTCCGGAGTCCGAAGATGTCGGGCCAGACCACGAGGCCACCGACCGCAGGGCGGGACGGTCGGGCCAGCTCCGCCCGCGTCCCCGTGGACAGGTCGATCCGCACCGTTCCGACCTACTGGTAGCCGTCGAGGATCGACGATTCGGCGATCTGCTCGAGCGCCGACTTGATGTTCTGGGCCTTGGCGTCGCCCACTCCCTCGACGGACGCCAGCGACTCCACCGAGGCACGGAGGATCTTGTCGAACGCTCCGAACTCCTCGACGATCCGTCCCACGGTGACGTCATCGAGCCGGGGCACTTTCGACAGCATCCGATAGCCGCGGGGCTGGAGGTTTCCGTCGACGTCACCCGCTCCCGACAGGTGCAGGGTCGCGGCGACCGCCTCGGTGTCGAGCAGATCCTCGGTCTCGAGGTCGGACAGGGTGGCCATGGCCTGTTCCAGGTTCCAGGTCGCGTCGGGCTGGAAATAGTCGAGCAGGACCATCCGGCGACCGTCCTCGACGCCAGCCATGAGTTCCCTGAGCTGCAGCCGGACGAGGCGACCGTCGGCGCCGAGCTCCACGAGATAGCGCTCGATCTCCTCGGCGATCCGCACGACTATCTCGGTTCGCTGCAACAACAGGACCACGTCGCCGACCGTGACCAGGTCCTCGACCTCGAGGGTCGAGAGCGACGAGATCACCTCGTTGAGGCGCACCTTGTAGCGCTCGAGGGTCTGGATGGCCTGATTGCACCGGCTGAGGATGGCCGGAATCGGTTCGAGCTGATGCTTGACATCGTGCGTGTAGACCGTCAGGACGGCCATGTCCTCCGACACCGAGATGACGGGGACGCCGATGGAGCGGGCGACCCGTTCCGCGGTGCGGTGTCGGGTGCCCGTCTCGGTGGTCGGCGTATTGGGATTGGGCACCAGGTGGACGTTCGCCCGGGCGATCCGCGACGCGTCGGAGGCAAGGATGATCGCCCCGTCGGTCTTGGCGAGCTCGGAGAGCCGCTGAGGGCTGAACGCGGCATCGAGGAGGAATCCGCCGGAGCAGATGTTGAGGACCTCGGGCCCGTCGCCCACGACGATCAGGGCCCCCATCGAGGCCTTGATGATGCGATCGAGGCCCTCGCGCAGCGGTTGGCCGGGCGCGACCGTGGCCAACGCGTCCAACATCTCCTTGCTGCGTCGTGCGGCCATCGACCGAGTCTACCGGGCCACGCGCGTCGGCGATCGGGGAGCGATCATGTCGTTTCGTGCCGACGGAGTCCGAGCGCCTCGGCTGCCTCCAGCAGGGTCGACATTCTCACCAGGGCGATGCCCGACCGACTGTCGGGAGCGGACGCGGGGACCACCGCTGTGTCGAACCCCAGGCGGGCGGCCTCCGCAACCCGCCTCTCGATCCCCGAGACGCTCCGCAACTCCCCTCCCAGACCCACCTCGCCACAGACGACCGTGCGCGAGGGCAGTGACCGGCCGGTGATCGCCGAGATGATGGCGAGGCCGAGCCCCAGATCGGCACCGGGTTCGGTCGCCCGGGCTCCGCCCACCGCCATGGCGAAGGTGTCGAGACGCATCACCGAGAGGCCGAGACGCGCGTCGATCACCGCCAACAGGAGTGCCAGACGGCCGTGATCGACCCCGCTGCTCGAACGCCTCGGCGTGCCTCCACCCCCTTCGGTCAGGAGCGCCTGGACCTCGACGAGCAACGGGCGATGGCCGTCCATGATCGGCACCACCACCGATCCGGGTACCGACCCGCGCCGGTCGGCCAGAAACAGCTCCGACGGATCGTCGACGCCCGTCAGACCGTCGTCTCCCATCGCCATGACCCCGACGTCGTGGGTGGAACCGAAGCGGTGCTTGACGCACCGGAGGAGCCGCAGGATGTGGTGTCGGTCGCCGTCGAAGGACAGGACGGTGTCGACGACATGTTCGAGGACGCGGGGACCTGCGATGGCGCCCTCCTTGGTGACGTGCCCCACCAACACGATCGCAGCGCCACGGGCGCGTGCCTCACCCACGAGTTGGTGAGCACAGTGTCGGACCTGCGCCACCGAACCCGGAGCCGACGACAGGGCCGGGTCGACAACCGTCTGGATGGAGTCGACGACGGCCACATCGGGCGCCAGCGTCCTCAGATGCCCGATGATCGAGGGGAGATCGGTGACCCCCGCGACGTGGACGCCGCCATGATCCGCGGCGATCCTCCGCGCACGCCGGGCCACCTGGGACGCCGATTCCTCTCCGGAGAGGTAGAGAGCGGTCCCGCCGCGTCGGGTCGCCTCCGCGGCCACCTGAAGCAGCAGGGTGGACTTGCCCACCCCCGGCTCACCCCCGATCAGCGTGACGGAACCCGCCACCAGGCCTCCGCCCAACACCCGGTCGAACTCGCCCACGCCGGTGGCGCGGGGCCGTGCGTCGTCGCAGCGGACGTCGGTGATCGGTGTGGCCGGCGACGTCGGGACCGCCACATCGACGTCTCCCGACGGCTCCTCCACGACGGTGTTCCACTCGCCGCACGACTCGCAGCGACCCACCCACTTGGACGCCGCTGCGCCACACTCCAGACACGAATAGCTCGTCGACGGGCGGGGGGTCGTTCGGGTGGATGCCACGGTCGGTCACCCTACGGACGACCCATGACACCGAACGACGGACCCCGGCGCGGTGGAGCATCCCCCGGCGGCACGGCCCCGAGCCGTGAGCGGACCGCTCAGGAGCCGACGTCGACGGTCCGTCCCGGCCGAGCGGGGAGCGGCTCGTAGATGTTCCGTCGACCCGAGACCAGGCGGGCCACCCCACACCCCACGGCCAGCGCCACGCCGGCACCGGGGCCGAACAACTCCATTCCCATGACGACACAGGCGATCGGGGCGTTGGCCGCCGCACCGAAGACCGCCATCATCCCCACCGCCGCCAACAACTGGGGTGGGGCGTCCCACCATCGCGTGAGGCTCGCTCCCAACGTCGCCCCGACGACGAAGAGCGGCGTGACCTCACCGCCCTGATAGCCCGAACCGATGGTCACCGACGTCATCAACGACTTGATGAGGAAGGCGAACGCGGCGAGGGATCCGACCGCGAAGGACTGTTCGATCAGCGGTAGCGACAGTCCGTTGTAGTCCCGCGTTCCGAGAACGAGGGTCAACCCGATGACCACGACTCCCCCGAGGGCGGCGCACACCTCGACCGACCAGGTGGTCGATGCCCACCCCTCACGGATCGCCTCGGTGCTCCAGACGAAGAACCGCGCCGCCAACCCGAAGGCCACACCCCCGGCTGCGACGAGAACCAGGTCCAGCGGCCCGACCGCCCCGAGGCGTGGCAGGTGAGCGTGGCCCACCCCCATCCAGCCGACCACCGCGTTGCCGAGAAACGACGCGATCACGCACCCCGGCAGAGCGGAGAGACGGCGCCGGAACGGCGTGGGAGAGACCTCCATCGCGAAGATGACACCTGCCAACGGCACGCCGAAGACCGAACCGAACCCTCCGGCGAGTGCGGCGATGAGGAGGGACCGGCGTTCCGCGTGGCGCCATGCATGCCGACCGTCGAGACGGCCCATGACCCCGTCCGCGAGGCCGACCGACATCTGGAGCGCCGTTCCCTCCCGGCCGGCCGATCCGCCGAAGAGATGCGTGGCGATCGTGGTCACGAAGGCAAGCGGCGCGAGCCGCAGCTGGATCGGCGTGTGGGGGGTCGCTATCTCCGAGGCCGTGCGACGGTTTCCGCCGGCCACCTCGCGTCCGACCGTCCGGTACGTCGCCGCGATGACGACCCCCGCCGCCGGAAGCAACCACAACAGCCAGGGGTGATCGACCCGGAAGCCGGTGACCTCCCGGAGGACCCATAGGAACGCTCCCGACGACAACCCCGCCATGAGGCCGACCAGAACGGCCGAGGCCACCCGTCGCACCCGGTCGGCGATCACTCCGACGTCGATCGGGGGCCGCCACCCTCGCGAGGGTCGGACCCCCGCGCCGACCCGGCGAGAACAGCCAGGGCCACCGCGGCGAGTGCGGCTGCGAGAGCGAGGACGAACCACACATAGGGCCGCCGGTGCCGGACGGTGGACGTCGTGTCGATGGCGACATCGGAGGGCTGCCCACCGGACAAGACGACGCTCGTGTCGGATCGGTCAGAGCCGGGCAGCGACACCTCGACATCGAGCCGGACCGATCCGTCGGTGGTCGCGAGGAGCGTCTCGAGCTCGTCAGGCGAATACCCGACCGATTCACCATCGAGCAGCTCGGCGACGCCGGGATCGCCGAAGTCGGTCAACGATCCCGACGACACGACTCTGCCGCTGAGTTCGTACTGGGTCGCCGCGAACCGGTCGGTGACCACCAGTTCGATGTCACGGAACACTCCGTCGGCCCCGCCGACCTCATCCATCACGGCGGCGAGGTCGTCGGGGTGTTCGAACGATCTCGTCGCCTCGAAGACGGTCAGATCGCCCGACGCCCTCGGCTCGGCGACCACCCATCCAGCCCCCTCCAGGTCGTTCACCACGACCGAGTAGAGCGGATCACCCAGCTGCTCGACGGTGTCGGAATCGAGGACGGCCGACACCGACACGACCCCCGAGCCGTCCTCGTCGACGTCGATCCGCACGATGCCCTGGACGTCGCACGCGGCGAGGGTGCAGAGCACCGTCGTCAACACGACGGCACCCCACCACTGTCGTCGGACCGTCACGGCCGCGAGCGTAGTTGTCCGGGTCGGTCGTCCGGCCGGTGGCCGGACGACCTCACTCGACGGGATCGACCCCGGTGCCGGCCAGCTCGGGCTCGGGCTCCTCGACCGGTGGCACGAAGCCCTCCTCGGCCGTGAAGACCAGTTCCTGCTCGCCGTCCTCGCCGGTTCCGACATCGACGCGGACGCTCTGGCCCGCGTGGAATTCCTTCCACAGGAGCCGCTCGGAGAGCGGATCCTCGACGAGCCGCTGAATGGCCCGTCGGAGCGGCCGCGCACCCATGGTCGGGTCGTAACCCTTCTCCGCCAGGAAGAACTTCGACGCCTCGCTCAGCTCCAGCCCGATTCCCTGGGCCACCAGCTGCGACGCCGTCCTCGCGATCATGAAATCGACGATCTGGGTGACCTCGGCCTTCGACAGCTCGCTGAAGACGATCGTGTCGTCGATTCGGTTGAGGAACTCGGGACGGAAGTGCTCCTTGAGGGCGTCGTTGACCTTCTGCTTCATCTTCTCGTAGGAGACGGCCTCGTCGCGCTTGGAGAATCCGACCACGGCCTTGCGGAGGTCCGCGGTGCCCAGGTTGGAGGTCATGATCAACACGGTGTTGCGGAAGTCGACCGACCGCCCCTGTGCGTCGGTGAGCCGACCCTCTTCGAGGATCTGCAGGAGGGTGTTGAACACATCGGGGTGCGCCTTCTCGACCTCGTCGAACAACACGACGGAGAACGGGCGGCGACGTACCGCCTCGGTGAGCTGGCCGCCCTCTTCATATCCGACATAGCCGGGAGGCGAGCCCACGAGTCGCGAGACCGTGTGCTTCTCCATGTACTCGCTCATGTCGAGCGTGATCATGGAATCCTCGTCGCCGAAGAGGAACTCGGCGAGGGTCTTGGCCAGCTCGGTCTTCCCGACGCCCGATGGTCCGAGGAAGATGAACGAGCCGGACGGACGCTTGGGGTCCTTGAGCCCGGCACGCGTTCTCCGGATCGCCTGGCTGACCGCCTTGATGGCCTCTTCCTGGCCGATGACCCTCTTGTGGAGCTCCGTCTCCATGCGCAGGAGCTTGGCGGTCTCCTCTTCGGTCAGCTTGTAGACCGGGATACCGGTCCACAGCGACAGGACCTCGGCAATGGCCTCTTCATCCACCTCGTCGAAGAGATCGACGCCCGATGCCTTCATCTCGACGTCGCGCGCCTCCTTCTCGCCGAGGAGCTCCTTCTCCCGGTCGCGCAGGCGGCCGGCCTCTTCGAAGTCCTGCTTCTCGACCGCCGCCTTCTTCTTGCGGGTGACCTCGGCGATCTCGTTCTCGAGCTCGCGATAGTCGGGCGGCGATTGCATCCGGCGGATCCTCAGACGGGAGCCGGCCTCGTCGATGAGGTCGATCGCCTTGTCGGGCAGGAACCGATCGGCGATGTACCGGTCGGCGAGGTTGGCCGCAGCGATGAGCGCCTGATCGGTGATCGTGACCCGGTGGTGGTTTTCGTAGCGCTCACGCAGGCCCTTGAGGATCTCGATGGTGTGGGCGACCGATGGCTCGTCCACGACGATCTTCTGGAATCGACGTTCGAGGGCGGCGTCCTTCTCGAGGTGCTTGCGGTACTCCTCGAGCGTGGTGGCTCCGATGGTCTGCAGTTCGCCCCGGGCCAGCATCGGCTTGAGGATCGACGCGGCGTCGATGGCGCCCTCGGCTGCTCCGGCGCCGACCAGGGTGTGGATCTCGTCGATGAACAGGATGATGTCGCCGCGGGTCTTGATCTCCTTGAGCACCTTCTTGAGACGTTCCTCGAAGTCACCGCGGTAGCGCGACCCGGCGACCAGAGCACCGAGATCGAGGGTGTAGAGCTGCTTGTCCTGGAGCGTCTCGGGAACGTTCCCACCCGCGATGGCCTGCGCCAGCCCCTCGACGATGGCGGTCTTGCCGACCCCGGGCTCCCCGACGAGCACGGGGTTGTTCTTCGTGCGCCGCGACAGCACCTGCATCATGCGCTCGGTCTCGCGCTCGCGTCCGATGACCGGGTCGAGCTTCTTCTCGCGGGCCAGTTGGGTGAAGTTCCGACCGAACTGGTCGAGCACCAGAGAACCCGACGGGCTGTCGGCGGATCCGCCGCCCGAGGTGGCCTTCTCGGCGGAACCACCCGATTCGGGGCCCGCACCGGTGGGGCCGGGATAGCCCGAGAGCAGCTGGATCACCTGTTGGCGCACCCTCGACAGATCGGCGCCGAGCTTGACGAGCACCTGGGCCGCCACGCCCTCACCCTCACGGATCAGCCCGAGCAGGATGTGCTCGGTCCCGATGTAGTTGTGCCCCAACTGCAGGGCCTCGCGGAGGCTGAGCTCGAGGACCTTCTTCGCCCGGGGAGTGAAGGGGATGTGGCCCGAGGGGGACGAACCACCCTGACCGATGATCTCCTCGACCTGGGAACGAACCGCCTCGAGCGAGATCCCCAGAGACTCGAGCGCCTTCGCGGCGACGCCCTCACCCTCGTGGATCAGCCCGAGCAGGATGTGCTCGGTGCCGATGTAGTTGTGGTTGAGCAGGCGTGCCTCCTCCTGCGCGAGGACGACGACACGGCGGGCTCGGTCGGTGAAACGTTCAAACACGGTTGAGTGCCTCCTGGGACTCGTCGGGTCAGTCTACCCGGGGGCTCCGACGATTCTGCTGCGGACGGCAGCGATCATCTCAACCGTGCCCGGCAGGCCGTTCTTCCCGATCGACCGGTGCAACCCGTCACACCCGTCGACGGCCTGCCGGATGGGTCCCGTCGGGGGTCCGCCTGTAACGTCGACCCCGTGGCATCGGCCAATCCGCTCGTCATCATGCCGAACATGGGAGACGATCTCGAACGCGTCCGGGCCGAGCTGCTGACCTCGGCGACCGCGGGGGACCCCTATCTCACCGAGATCTCCACCCACCTCATCGCGGCGGGCGGCAAGCTGATCCGGCCGGGCTTCTGCATCGCGGCTGCAGCCACGCAGTTGGCCCGACATCGTCCCGCCGCCGCCGACATCGTGCGCGGCGCCGCGGCCGTCGAACTGGTCCACCTCGGATCGCTCTACCACGACGACGTGATGGACGATGCCGAGACCCGACACTTCGTCCCCAGCGTGAACTCCAAATGGGGCAATCACCGGGCCATCCTCGCCGGCGACTTCCTGCTCGCCCGGGCCTCGGAGATCGCCGCGTCTCTCGGCGTGGAGGTGGCGGCGCTGTTGGCCTCGACCATCGCATCGCTGTGTGAGGGTCAGGTCCTCGAACTGCGTCATGCGTTCGATCCCGGTCGAACCGAGGACGACTACATGCGGTCCATCACCGGCAAGACCGCATCACTCCTGGCGGCGTCGTGCCGCATCGGCGGGATCGTCTCGGGGTCGAGTCCCGAGCGCATCGACGCGCTCACCACCTTCGGCGAGAGCTACGGGCTCGCGTTCCAGTTGGTCGACGACGTGTTGGACCTGGTCTCCACCGACGAACAGCTCGGCAAGCCGGCGGGGCACGACATCGAAGAGGGGGTCTACACGCTGCCGGTCATCCGAGCGCTGGCGTCCGACGGGTCGTCACGACTGAAAGGGCTCCTCGGGCGACGCATGTCGGACGCGCAGCGCCTCGAGGCGGTTCAGATCGTGAAGGACGGACCCTGGATCGACGACACCATCGCCCTCGCCCGTGTCCATGCCTCCCGGGCGCGACAGGCCATCGAGGCCCTGCCCGACAGCTCGGGGGCGGTCGGCCTCAACGCCGCGGCCGATCATCTCGTGGCCTCGGTCGAACGCGCCGCCGCCTGATCGTCACTCCGCCGCGACCGATCATCTCGTGGCCTCGGTCGAACGCGCCGCCGCCTGATCGTCACTCCGCCGCGACGACGACGGCCGGAGCGGAACGCCGCGCCACTCTCACGCTGTCACCGACCGACACCAGGGGCGGACCGAGGTGACGGACCCCGACGGCTGAACCGCCGACTCCCGACATCTCCACCATCACGGTGGTGGTCGAACCCTCGTAGATCAACCGATCGACGGTGGCGAGGACCGCGTCGCGGTCACCGGGGGTGTCCACCAGCTCGAGGTGTTCGGGACGAACAATCATCTGCCACGGCCCCGCCCCCGACGCTCCGCAGCCGAGAGGGACCCGCCCCCAGGGGGTGACGACGACGTCGTCGTCGAGATCGACAGCGACGAAGGAGACATCGCCGGTGGCACGGGCCACGAAGGCGCTAGGGGGGGACCCGTAGAGCTCGACGGGCGTGTCCGCCGCCACGATCGAACCGCCGTGCAGCACGGCCACCCGGTCTCCCAGCTCGAACGCCTCGTCACGGTCATGGGTGACGATGATCGAGGTCACGCCGAACCGCGAGATGATGCGGCGGATCTCGCCGCGGAGGTGGGCGCGCAGGGCCGCGTCGAGGTTCGACAGCGGTTCGTCCAACAGCAGTACCTCTGGTGAGGGCGCCAGCGCCCGCGCCACCGCAACCCTCTGCCGCTGACCCCCCGACAGGGTGGCCGGATCGCGCCCGCCCATCCCCGACAACCCGACGAGGTCCAGCATCTCGTCGATTCGTGGACCACCCTTGCGCTCGGATCGTTCGAGGCCGAACCCGATGTTCCGCTCGACGGAGAGGAACGGGAACAGCGCTCCGTCCTGGAACACCATCCCGACGTTGCGTCGCTCCGCGGCGACGTGGCGGCCGGGGCCCGAGACCACCTCGTCACCCACCCGGATCTCGCCCGCGTCGAGGGAGTCGAGCCCGCAGATGAGACGCAGGAGCGTCGACTTGCCCGATCCCGATGCCCCCAGCAGGGCGACGCACTCGCCGGTCGCGACGTCGAGATCGACCCCCGCGAGCACGGGGGCGCCGTCGAACGCCTTGGCGACCCCCCGCAGGTTCAGTGATCTCACGCCGGGCTCACGGCGACGACCTAGTCGTTCACTTCGGGCCGCAACGTCGGGAAGGCCACGACATCGCGGATCGACGCCGAGTCGGTGAGCAGCATCACCAGCCGATCGATGCCGATTCCCAGACCCACCGTGGGCGGAAGGCCGAAGTCGAGCGCCCGGAGGTAGTCCTCGTCGACCACCATCGCCTCGTCGTCGCCGGCCTGCTTGGCGGCAACCTGTTCGTCGAAGCGGGCCCGTTGTTCGACCGGATCGCAGAGTTCCGAGAAGCCGTTGCACAACTCCCGTCCGGCCACGATTCCTTCGAATCGCTCGGTCAGGAGCGGAGAGTCGCGGTGTTGCCGGGACAGCGGCGACACCTCCTTGGGATAGTCCGTCACGAACACCGGATCCCACAGGTTCGGCTCGGTGGTCTTCTCGTAGAGCTCGAGCAGCATCTTGCCGGGTCCGTACGAGGGCTCCACCGCGACGTCATGGCGTTCGCAGATGGCCCGCAGCTCCGCGGACCCTGTGTCGACCGACACCTCCTCGCCGATGGTCTCGGCTGACCAGTTCGGCGAGCGGAACCCGGCGCCACGGAGCGGCGAGATCGATCGGCCGGCCCCCGTAGGTGAGGCGGGTGGTCCCGAACAGCTCCTCGCAGAGTCCCGCCACCAGGTTCTCGGTGAGTTCCATGTGGCGGGTGTAGTCGGCGTAGGCCTCGTAGCACTCGAGCATCGTGAACTCAGGGTTGTGCCGGCTGGAGAGGCCCTCGTTGCGGAACACCCGGGCGATCTCGTAGACGCGGGGGAAACCGCCGACCACCAGGCGCTTCAGGTAGAGCTCCGGCGCGATGCGCAGGTACAGGTCCTGGTCGAGCGCGTTGTGGTGGGTCACGAACGGCCGAGCCAGCGCTCCGCCAGGGATCGGGTGGAAGACCGGGGTCTCCACCTCGAGGTAGCCCTCCGACTCCATGAACCGACGGATCGCCGAGACGATCCTGGACCGCAGGGTCAACGCCCGTCGCGACTCGTCGGTCACCCACAGGTCGAGGTAGCGCTGCCGGAAGCGGAGATCGGGGTCGGAGATCCCGTGCCATTTGTCGGGAAACGGTCGCCGGGTGGAGGCCAACAGCTGCCATTCGTCCACCCGAACCGACAGCTCACCCCTCCGGGTGGTCATGATCTCACCGGACACTCCCACCCAGTCGCCGAGGTCGAGCGAGCAGAAGTCGTCGAAGCGCGGCGTCGTGGCGGCCGGGGCGAAGAGTTGGATGCGGCCGGTGTGGTCGGCGAGCGTTCCGAACGCGAGCTTTCCCTGAACCCGGCGGAGCATCAGTCGTCCGGCGATCGAGGCCCCGACGCCGGTCTCGGTGCCGGGTTCCAGGCCCCCATGGGCCTCGGCGAGCGCCGCGGCGGTGTCGCTGACCTCGCGGGACTGTAGGGAAAGTCGTCCATGTCAGCGGTTCTTGTCCCAGATCAGTCGGAGCCCGTGCAGGGTGAGCCACGGTTCGTTCCGTTCGATCGAGGTGGACAACGGCGTGATGAGCTCGGCGAGACCGCCCGTGGAGATGATCGTCGCGTCGCCCATCTCCTCTTCGATGCGGTCGCACATGCCGTCGATGAGGGAGGTGTACCCGTAGATCACTCCCGACTGGATCGACTCGACCGTCGTCTTGCCGACGACGCTGCGGGGCTCGACCAACTCGACGCTGCGCAGCCCCGCGGCACGCCCTATGAGGGCGTCGAGGCTCACTTCGATGCCGGGGACGATCGGCTCCACCGAGGTATTCGCCGGCCGCAGAGATCACGTCGAAGGTCGTCGCGGTCCCGAAGTCGACGACGATCGTCGGACCGCCGAAGAGGTCGAACGCCCCCACCGCGTTGGCGATGCGGTCGGCGCCCACCTCCTTGGGGTTGTCGTAGAGCACCGACATCCCGGTTCGGACCCCGGCGCCGAGCACCACGGGGTCGATCTGGAGGTATCGCTCGCACATGCGTCTCAGCTCGAAGGTCACCGAGGGGACTCCCGACGACACCGCCACACCGCCGATGTCGCAGCGCCAGTCGTACCCCGCAACGGCCAGGAGATCGGAGATCATCAGCACGAGTTCGTCGGAGGTGCGCTCCGCCTTGGTGGCGATGCGCCAGTGCTCGATCAGCGTCGGGGTCGCCTCGTCCTGGTCGGAGTAGAGGCCGATGACCGTCTGGGTGTTGCCGACGTCGATGACGAGCAGCATGGCCGCCTCAGGCGTTCGCGGCGCAGGCGGTCGCCGGCGGTGGAGTAGCGGACGATGCAGATGAACGCCTGCACTCCGTCCCGCCAACCGATCTTCTTGCCCTCGGCGTAGGTCCGACCCGAGTAGGAGATACCCACCTCGTAGATCCGCCAGCCGCCCTTGGCGACCTTGGCGGTGATCTCCGGCTCGAACCCGAACCGGGCCTCCTGGATCTCGATCGACTCGATGACCTCGCGGCGGAATGCCTTGTAACAGGTCTCCATGTCGGTGAGGTTGAGATTGGTGAACATGTTCGACACCAGGGTGAGGAACTTGTTGCCGACCGAATGCCAGAAATAGAGCACCCGGTGGGGGCGGCCGGCGAGGAACCGGGACCCGAACACCACGTCGGCCCGGCCGTCGATCAGCGGTTCGAGCAGCTCCTGATAGTCGGCGGGGTCGTATTCGAGATCTGCGTCCTGGACCACCACGTACTCTGCGGTCGCCTCGGCGAATCCACGGCGCCAGAGCCGCGCCCTTGCCCATGTTCCTCGGGCTGGCTGAAGAATCGCACCCGGTCGTCGGCCTCTGCGAGCTTCGTGGCGATCTCGGGGGTGGCGTCGATGGACCCGTCGTCGACGATGACCAGTTCGGCAGTCCACTCCGACTCCAGGACCCGGCCTGCGCAGGCCTCGAGGGTCGCTTCCTCGTTGTAGGCGGGCATCACGACCGACAGGCAGCGGAGTGGGGGCGGAACTCACGGCGCCGATTCTTTCATGCCCGCGTGCTGCTGATCCCATATGAGATGTCGTCCGACGGTCACGAGGTGACGTCGAGCCCGATGTCGAGAACCGGCGCCGAGTTGGTGATTCGACCCGTCGAGATCTGGTCGACGCCCGTCGCCGAATAGGCCCCGATCGTCTCGAGGGTGACGCCCCCCGACACCTCCAACAGCACCCTCCGGGCGGCATCGGTCCCGACGGTCCGCGGTCGCGACGCATGCCGTCACCTCGTCGACGCTCATGTTGTCGAGCAGAACGGCGGTGGCTCCGGCGTCGATCGCCTCGACCATCTGCTCGATCCGTTCGCATTCGATGTGGACCGACCGCCCCGGCCACAGGTCGAGACATCGTCGGCACGGCCTCGGTGATTCCGATGCCGGTGATGTGGTTGTCCTTCAGCAGCACCCAGTCGCTGAGGTTCCCGCGATGGTTGCGGCCACCACCGGCCCGGACCGCGGCCTTCTCGAGACTCCGCAGGCCCGGAGTCGTCTTGCGGGTGTCCCAGACCCGGGCAGGGCCCGACTCGGCCGCGGCCGCGACGAACGCAGCCGTGAGGGTGGCGATGCCGGAGAGGTGGCCGAGGAAGTTGAGCGCGGTTCGCTCGGCGGTCAGCACCGGGGCGAGACGACCCGACACCGTGCCGATCATCTCTCCCGGGCGGAGACGCCCGAGCCGTCGGTCAGCGCCCAGTCGACGAAGATCGTCGGGTCGATCTGGCGCGAAGGTCTCGGTGGCCGCGGCGCAGCCCGCCACGACGCCGTCGTCGCGGGAGACGAATCGCGCCACGGTGCGGGCCTCGGGGTCCACCAGCGCGGACGTGAGGTCGCCGAGGGGCGTCAGGTCCTCGGCGAGAGCACGTGACACGGCTTCGCGAACCGCGACCACAGGGGGATCGACATAGGTGTGCATGGCAACAGGATGCCGTGTCGGGGACAGCGACGCCCGGACCATCGAGGACTCAGACCCCCGGCGCATCCTCGATCAGGCCGAGGTGGATCTGGGCGGAATCGATGTACACCTTCTCGCTGATGAAGGCATGCTGGGTGCCGGTGTAGATGTCGCGGAACGCTCTCTCGAGACGACACCCCTCGCGAATCGCAGAGGTGCCCGCGGCGAGGTGCGCCCACTGGGCGATCTCTCTCGCCGCTTCGGTGGCGAAGTTCGCGGCGATCCGCATGTCCGCTCGGTCGGTCGGCGTGAGGTCGGCGCCGGCCGCCATCTGTCCCTCCACCCGGCCGAACGTCTCGCGAACTCCGGCCGTCGCAGCCCTCCACATGCCGAGGTGATGGGCGTAGTTGCGCTGGAACGTCTGGCGATGGACCAGGGTCTCCATGTCGGACATCCGCACCTTGCTGAGGGCCAGCTCGGCCACGTCGTCGATCATCGAGCGGGCGACGCCGAGTGCCCACGATGCATGACCCGCCGCCGTGACCGGCATCATCCCCATCCGATAGAGCGGAGCGGATCCGCGCTGCGGCGTGCGTTCGAACAACCTGAACGTCCGAGACTCCGGAACCACGACGTCGTCGACGGAGTAGTCGAAGCTGCCGGTTCCGCGCAGCCCCTGGGTGTGCCAGCCGTCGTCGATGTCGACGTCGGCGCGGGGAACGACGGCGATGCGGACCTCGTCGAGGTCGAGCTGGATCTCGCCGTCGACGACGGGGAAGAACCCTCCTGCCACATAGGGGGAGTGCCCGATGCCCGAGCCGAAGTTCCACGATCCGGTCAGCCGGTACCCCCCGTCGACCACCGCTCCCTGGCCGTGAGGGAAGAACTGCCCCGCCACGGTGGTGTGGTGGTCGGGTCCCCCGAAGACCTCCTCGAACCCGGCATCGGGCAGATAGGTGGCCGCCGCGAGAGCGGACGGGAAGTTGGCGATGCCCACCCAGCCGACCGAGCCGTCCTGGGACGCCATCTCTATCCAGGTGTCGATGATGTCGGCGAACGAGGGCTCATCCCCGCCTGCCTCCTCAGGCAGCAGGTGATGCATCAGACCGGCGTGCCACAGGGCGTCCACGACGGTGGAGGTGACGGTCCGCGCGTTCTCGCAGGCCGCGGCCTCGCTCTCCACGAGTTCGCGGAGCCCTGCCGCCAGCTCGACTCCACTGGCTGCGGTTGTGGTGCTGTTCAGGGAAACCATGTCGTCCTCTCGACGGTGTCTCGGGCCTTCTCGCTCTCAGTTCCCGATGACGAGACGATGGCGGAACGCCTCCGACGCATCGGGATGATCGGTCCGGGCGTGAGCGCCACGGGATTCGGTGCGGTGCTCCGCGGCGGCCAGCAGCGCAAGCCCGACCGTTGCCAGGTTGTGCAACTCGACCGAGGCGGGATCGGTGGCGTCGGCGGAGACGCGACCGGCGACGTCGGCGAGAACGTCGCGGGCGCAGGCGAGCGAGTCTGCCGTGCGCAACACACCGGCGTTGGTGGTCATCGCCCGCTGGAGTCGCTCGCGTTCGCTCGGCAATCGTCCCGGGGTCGAGCACGCCCGCCCCGCCGGAAGGGATCTCGGGGCACCCGATGCGCTCCCCGCCGATGACGGTGTCGATCGTCGCTCCGTCCAGGACCGATCGCATGGCCCCCGTCGCGGTGGGACCATCGGTGCCCTGGGAGATGGCGTCGACGACCCGCTCCCCGAACACCATTCCCTCGAGAAGGGAGTTGGACGCCAGCCGATTGGCTCCGTGCACACCCGAGCAGCTGGTCTCGCCCGCCGCCCACAGGCCCGGCAGCGACGAGGCGCCCGCGAGGTCGGTGACGATCCCGCCGCACTGGTGGTGAGCCGCCGGAGCCACCGGCAGGTATTCCGTACCCGGATCGAGCCCGGCCCGTTCGAGGTCGGCGAGGATCGTCGGGAAGCGAACGTCGAAATGATCGAGGAAGGTGGCGTCGAGCCACACGTGGTCGATGTTCTGTTCGAGCATTCGGGCGGTGACCGCGCGCGACACGACATCGCGTGGCAGGAGTTCGTCGACGAAGCGCTCACCGCGGGCGTCCCGGAGCATCGCGCCGTGTCCGCGGAGCGCCTCCGACAGCAGCGGACGCGGCATCGACGGGTGATCGAGGGCGGTGGGATGGAACTGGAAGAACTCGAGGTCGGCCACTGCGACCTGCGCCCGGAGCGCCATCGCCACGCCGTCGCCGGTGGCGACGGGCGGGTTGGTCGTCACCCAGAACAGCTGACCGGCACCGCCGGTGGCCAACAGGGTGTTCCGGGCCAACACCTCGAACGGTCGACCGTCGGGCCCCACGGCGCGCACCCCGACGCACCGACCGGCATCGACGATGAGGTCGAGGGCGAAGGTCTGTTCGTGGATCTGGCGTACCCGCTCACGGACCGCGGCGACGAGCGCCCGCTCGATCTCCGCTCCGGTCGCCGCCCCGCCCGCGTGGACGACGCGCGCCACCGAATGCCCGCCTTCGCGGGCCAGTTCGAGCTCGCCGTCGGCGTCGCGATCGAAACGCGCCCCCAGAGCGATCAGGTCCATCACCCGGGAGGGGCCTTCGTTGACGAGCAATTTCACCGCTTCGATGTCGCACAGCCCCACGCCCGCCGACAGGGTGTCGGCAAGATGGAGATCGGTCTCCTCGGGATCTCCCGAGATGGCGGCCGCAACACCTCCCTGCGCCCAACGCGTGGTCGCCTGACTGATCTCGCCCTTGGTCATGACCCCGACCGACAACGACAATTCCTCCGCGGCACGCACCGCGGCCGACAGGCCGGCCACTCCGCTGCCGAGCACCAGGAGGTCGAGCGGGATCATGACGGGTCGCTTTCGTCGCCGACGGCGATGTTGTCGATCAGGCGGGTGGAGCCGAACCGTACCGCGCCCAGAAGTCGGTTGGTCGGCGATGCCACGTCGACCTCCTCGAGGGTGTCGGGGTCGGCCACGGTGACGTAGTCGAGTTCGGCCAGGGGCTCCGCAGCCACCAGTTCGGCCATGGCGCGCTTCACCGCGGCGGCATCGGTCTCCCCGGCGCAGATCATCTGTGCACCGTGGGTGAGGGCCCGGAACAGGACCGGCGCAGCCGAGCGCTGCGCCGGGTCGAGATAGACGTTGCGGCTGGACATGGCGAGACGATCGGGCTCGCGAACCGTGGGGCACCCCACCACCTCGATCGGCATCGACAGGTCGGCGGCCATCCGACGGATCAGGGCGAGTTGCTGGTAGTCCTTCTCTCCGAAGTACGCACGGACGGGGCCCACGATGCCGAACAGCTTGGCGACCACCGTCGCCACGCCGTCGAAGTGGGTGGGCCTCGAGGCGCCTTCCATTCCATCGGTCACCCCGGCGACCGACACCGTGGTTCGGATCGCGGTGGGGTACATCTCCTCCACCGAGGGGGTGAACAGCCACCGCACACCCGCTCCGGTGAGTTTCGCCGCGTCCCCGTCGGCGTCGGTGGGGTAGGTGGAGAGATCCTCGCCGGCCGCGAACTGGAGGGGATTGACGAAGATCGACACCACGACGTCGTCGTTGTCGTCACACGCACGATCCACCAACGACACGTGACCCTGGTGCAGATACCCCATCGTGGGCACGAAACCGAGCGACCGACCGCTGCCGCGCGCCGTGTTCATCTCCCTCCGGAGCTCGGCGATCGTGGTGATCACCTCCATCTAGGTGACCTCTCCGTCGCCTCGGCCCAGCCGGCGGGCAGCGTCGGACAACACGCCGTAGAGCTCGGCCTCGTCGGCACCGATGGCAACAAGGTGCCGCTCGAGAGTCTGGTCGTCGCCGCGGGCGGCCGGCCCCGTGAGCGCGGCGGCGGGGCCGAGCTCGGCGATGTTGTCGAGGGTCCCTTCGACCAGACCGCGGAAGGCCGAAAGAGGCACCCCTGCCGTGGCGGCGATCCGTTCGACCTGCGCCATCAGCACGACGAGGTGATTCGAGGCGATCACCGCCGCGGCGTGATAGGCGGCGCGGTCGCTGTCGGCCACCTCGATCGACCGACCACCGAGGGCGCTCACGACGTCGTCGACCAACGGGTCACCCGCCGTGGCGAACACAGCCCCGTCGAGGAGGCGCTCGGCGCCCACCGGCGGCGGTGGCAGGGCGACGAGAGGGTGGAGCGCCGCGTGACGGGGGTGACGGTCGACGACATCGAGACCCTGGGACCCCGACACGTGTGCCACGACGGTGTCGACGACCGGCACGATCGCATCGGAGACCTCCGTCACCGCCGCGTCCGTCACGCAGATCAGCACGAGGTCCACCCCCCGCGCCGCTGTCGGCGAGGTCGTCGCGTCCGTGCGGCCCATCGACCTGCCACCCGCGCCCATCGAGCGCGTCGGCAAAGGCATGTCCGGCCCGTCCCTGCCCGATGATGCGAACCCGGCGATCCGCCGGAGGCACACCGGTCACTTCAGCGCTTCGACGGGCCAGACCCGCCCGTCGGCCACCTCGATGTCGGCGGCGGTGACGAGATCGGACGCCAGATCCCTGAGGGGGACCAGGACGAAGCGCCGTTCGCGCCATCTCGGATGTGGAATCGTCAGTCGTTCGTCGTTCATCTCGACACCGTCCATCCAGATGATGTCGACATCGAGTGTGCGCGGACCCCATCGGACGTCACGCACCCGATTCGCCGCGGCCTCGAGTCGATGGCAGATCCCCAGGAGCACCCAGGGGTCGAGGTCGACATCGAGTTCGGCGATCACGTTGAGGTAGCTGTCCTGATCGGGCCCCCCGACCGGATCCGACTCGTACACCGGCGACACGGCGACCAGGCCGGGAAGCGACGCGATGGCATCGGACAACTGGCTGCGCCGGTCCCCCATGTTCGACCCCAACGAGAGGAACGTCCTCACTGCGGCCTGCTCCGTCGAATCGTGACCGCTGCGGTGTCGAGATCCTCGGGCACCGGTGGACGCAACTTGGTCACCGTGATCGTCACGGCACCCACCCTGTCGTCGGCGAGGACCGCGTCGCTCAGCCGTCGGGCCATCCTCTCCATGAGCACGAATCGCTCCCCTTCGGCGATTGCGACGATCTCGGTGGTCAGAGCGCCGTAGTCGACGGTGTCGACGAGAGAATCCGACGATCCCGCCGAGCGACAGATCGACGTCGACGTCGACGTCGATCGAGAAGGGCTGGCGGCGCTGCTGTTCCTCGGGAAGCGCACCACAGATGGCCAGGACGCGCAGACCTCGGAGAGCCAGCGTGTCCGCCATCGCCTAGCTCCGCGTGGCGGCGAGCTTCCCGGCGATGGACACGAGGTCGCGACCGCGGGGGGTGAGCTGCTTGGAGGTGATGTGCTCCAACATGAAGATCGCCTTCGGCTCCTCGGCCACCATTCCGGACCACACGAGGTATCCGGCCATGACGGCGATGATCCAGTCACCGAGTTCCTCGAAGTGCACGAGCACCTTCGCCCCCTTCTCGAGGGCGTCGGAGATCTCCTGGTAGAGCGCGGCCAGATAGCCGTGGAGATCCTCCACCGCCGGGAAAGGACGGTGCCGCCACTCCACCGAGAGCTCGTCGTAGTTGTGGAGGTTGTGGGGAGCCGGAATGAGACTGATCACCGGGGCGAATCCCTGCTCCCGGATCCAGATGATCTCCTCCTGGCGCCGCACCCGCCGATGGTGCGCGCCGTAGCCGCCGGGCCGTTCGCAGACCGCGAGTCGATCCTGGATCACCCAGGAGAAGTGGCGCGGTTCGATTCCCTGCGCCCACTTTCCCTTTGCGGCCATGGCCCTCACTGCTCCGATCAGATCGAATCTCGAACGTAGAGCCCCAGATCGTAGCCGTCGCTGTCAAATCGTGACCGCTGGACCAGACCCTGGCCCCGACGCCCGCGGGCTCTCACCCAACGCCTCCAGAGCCCTCACAGCAGCCACGTGGACGGCGACATCGTGCACACGAAGGATGGCCGCCCCCGACAGGGCGCACCACGCCGCGAGCGCGACGCCGGCGGCCAGCCGATCGTCGAAGCCGGCCGGATCGCCTGGGGCGCGTCCCGCCACCTCGGCATCGGACGCTTCGGTGAGGACACCGAGCAGGCTCTTGCGACTGACGCCCACCACCACCGGGAACGGGCCCGACGCGAAGCGATCCAGCCCGGCCAGCAGCGTCAGGTTGTGCCCGACGGTCTTTCCGAAGCCGATCCCGGGGTCGATCCACACGTCGGGAACGCCGGACCTGACCGCCAGATCCGCTCTGGCCATCAGATGGTCGTACACCTCACCGACGACGTCGACATAGGCCGGGTCGCTCTGCATCGTCGCCGGTTCGCCGGCCATGTGCATGGCGATCCAACCCACGCCCAGCTCCGCCGCCACCTCCCAGAGCGATGCGGAGACATCGTTGATCACCGTGGCGCCCGCGTCGACGGCGGCCCGGGCGACATCGGCCCGTCGGGTGTCGATCGACACCCTGATCCCCCGGCCGGTCAGTTCGCCGACAACGCCGACGGTGCGGCGAGTCTCCTCCCGTGGATCCACGGGCTCGGCACCGGGCCGGGTCGACTCGCCGCCCACGTCGATGATCGACGCGCCCTCGGCGACCATGTCGATCCCCCGCTGGACGGCGGTTCCGCTCTCCACGTAGCGGCCCCCGTCGCTGAACGAATCGGGCGTCACGTTGAGGATGCCCATGATCTCGGTCGCCACGGACCGAGCGTACCGACGGGCGCGGACACCACCCCCAACCGATCTCTGCCGCCGGGCCGACGTGCCCCGCCAGCCGAGGCGCGGCCGGGCTCAGAGACCGATGAGCCGCATGGCCTCCGCGCCGCGCCGCAACGTCACGACGGAAGATGCCCCGGACGGCGGAGGTGACCGTCGACGACCCGGGCTTGCGGACCCCGCGCATGCCCATGCACAGATGCTCGGCAGAGAGCACCACGAGGGTCGCTCGGGGCTCGAGTACCGACTCGATCGCCTCGGCGATCTGTGTGGTCAGCCGCTCCTGGACCTGGGGACGTCGGGCGTAGCCGTCGGTCAGTCGAGCCAACTTCGACAGCCCGGTGATTCGTCCGTCCTCATGGGGGATGTACGCGATGTGGGCATGGCCGAAGAAGGGCACCAGGTGGTGCTCGCACAGGGAGTAGAAGGGAATGTCGCGAACCATGACCATCTCGTCGTGGTCGGCGTCGAAGGTGACCTTCAGGTGCTCGCGAGGTTGCTCGTGAAGTCCGCCACACACCTCGGCGTACATCCTCGCCACCCGCTGCGGCGTGTCGAGGAGACCGTTGCGGTCGGGATCCTCGCCGATGGCGAAGAGGATCTCGCGGACGGCTGCCGCCAATCGGTCGAGGTCGGCCGACCGGGGCAGCGGAGAATCGTCGGGGAGATCATCGGCGACGTTGAGATCCAGGGGTTGGCGGCTCTCGGTCACGGGGCGTCCTCCTCGGCGTCGGGCCATTCCTCCACGTCGACGAAGAGCTCGGCGAGAGCATCGGCGTCGAGTGTCTCGTGCTCGGAGAGCGCATCGGCCATCGAATCCAGAACGTCGCGGTGGCGTCGGAGTATTCCCATGGCGACATCGCGGGAGGACTCCAGAAGGGCGGCGATCTCCGAATCGACCACCTCGGCGACGGCGTCCGACACCTCCGAAGCGACCGCCGGCTCGCGCCCGAGGAACGCGTCGACGTCGCGGGGCGAGAGCCGCTGGGGGCCGATCGCATCGCTCATCCCGAACTCGGTCACCATGGCGCGGGCGAGTCGCGTCGCCTGTTCGATGTCATCTGCGGCACCCGTCGTGATCTCGTCGAAGATCAGCTCCTCCGCGCAGCGGCCACCCATCAACATCGCGAGTCGCGCCGACAACTGCCGGCGGGTATGGGTGTGACGGTCCTCGTCGGGCAGCGACAGGGTCCACCCGAGGGCTCGCCCCCGGGACACGATCGACACCTTGTGGATGGGATCGGTGTGCGGCAGAGCGTGTCCGACCAGGGCGTGGCCGGCCTCGTGATATGCGGTGACCCGTCGTTCATGGTCCCCCATGACCCGGCTCTTGCGCTCCGGCCCCGCGATCACGCGGTCGACCGCCTCGTCGACGTCGCCCCGTTCGATGAGCGCCCCGCGGCGACGGCCACACATCAACGCGGCCTCGTTGATGACGTTGGCGAGGTCGGCCCCCGTGAAGCCCGGGGTCCGCCGCGCCAACAGGCCCAGGTCGACGTCGGACGCCAGGGGCTTGTTCCGGGCGTGGACCTCGAGGATCGCCTGTCGGCCCACCTGGTCGGGGGCGTCGACCACGACGTGGCGGTCGAACCGGCCCGGCCTCAACAGGGCCGGATCGAGGATGTCGGGGCGGTTGGTCGCCGCCATGAGGATGACGCCGGCATCTGCGTCGAATCCGTCCATCTCCACGAGCATCTGGTTGAGAGTCTGCTCGCGCTCGTCGTGACCGCCTCCCACCCCTCCCCCACGGTGGCGACCGACCGCATCGATCTCGTCGACGAACACGATCGCGGGCGCCGCCGCCTTCGCCTGTTTGAACAGGTCGCGCACCCGGGCCGCACCGACGCCGACGAACATCTCGACGAAGTCCGATCCCGAGATCGTGAAGAAGGGGACACCCGCCTCGCCCGCGACGGCGCGGGCCAGGAGCGTCTTTCCCGTGCCGGGGGGACCCACCAGGAGCACGCCTCGTGGGATCTTGGCTCCCAGCAGCCGGAACCGGTCGGGGTCCTCGAGGAATTCCTTGATCTCGGTGAGCTCCTCGACCGCCTCGTCGATCCCCGCCACATCGGCGAACGTGGTCTCGGGGGAGTCCTTCTGGCGACGGGCCTTGGCCTGTGACAGCCCGGCGCGACCGCCGCTCTGGAGCTGGAGAGCGAACCACACGAACACACCGATGATCAGGAGGGTCGGCAGGTAGTCGTAGAGGACGGTCTCGACGACCGAGGGATCCTCGTTGTCTCCCGTCGTGTCCACTCCGGCCTCGAGCAGCTGTGCGGTGAGCTCGTCGCTGTACTCCGCGGGGAAGCTCGTCTCGAAGGACCGTCCGTCGTCGAGCTCACCGGTGATGGTGTTGGAGCGGTTGCCGATGGTCGCCGTGGCGACCTCGCCGTCGGCGACGCTCGCCCTGAACTCCGAGAGCGACATCATCTCGGGATCGTCGCCGGGACGGATGACGAAGAACCACAACCCCGCCGCGAGCACGGCGACCAGCCCGACGATGAGACCGCGGGCCCAGACCGGGAGGGCGGCGATGGACGACCTGAGCTTCTTCACGACCGGGTCAGGCTACCGACCCCCGCACGCGTCGCCTCAGCCGGCCTCGCGGCGATAGCGGGCGACGTGGGGGAGGTTGCGGTACATCTGGCCCGCATCGAGCCCGTATCCGACCACGTAGTCGTCGTGTTCGATGCTGAATCCGACGTAGCGCACGCCGGGAACTCCGCCGTCCTCACCGTGTCCGTTGGAGGCCCTCGCCAACAGCGAGCACACCGCCACGCTCGACGGTGACCTCCCTTCCAGACTCCGGCGCAGGTATTTCAGCGTCAACCCGCTGTCCACGATGTCCTCCAGCAGGATGACGTCACGCCCCGAGATGTCGGTGTCGAGGTCCTTCACCAGCCTCACCACGCCGGACGTCCGCGTCGAGCTCCCGTAGGACGACACCGCGATGAAGTCGATGTCGATGGGCAGGTCGATTCGTCGTGCCAGGTCGGTGGCGAAGACCGCCGCACCGCGCAGCACACACACCAGCAACGGGCGCCGGCCGGCGTAGTCCGCGGTGATCTCCGCGCCCAGCTCCGCGACGCGTTCTGCGATCTGCGCCTCCGTGATCAGAACCTCGCCCAGGTGCGGGTCGTCCTCAGCGAATCCCATCGTCGCCGACCATAGCGTGGACCAGCCGGAGGGTTCCCCCCGAGCGGTCGAGCCTCCACCCGCCTCCGCAGTCGGTTGCCCGGGTGACTCCAGAGGCGACGTCGACCATGCGGTCGAGCGCCGAGGCGTCGGGCCCGTAAGGGGATTCGGTGGTCTCGAGGTACCACCGACGGAGCACCTCCCTCGCCAGTGCGGGTGGGAGTGCGGCCAGTTTCGCCGCGTCGGTTGGCTCGATTCCGGTGACGGCGACGTCGACGATGCCGCGCTGGTCGCGCAGCAGCGACGCGGCGCGCGCCACCAGGGGAACGACGTCTCGTTCCGCGATGTCGTTCATGAGCGGGATGAGTTCTCGTCGGACCCGGTTGCGGCGGAATCGGGGATCCCGATTGGACGGATCGTCGACGGGTTCGACACCGACCCGCCGGCACACCTCCTCGGTGTCGGTGCGGCGCAGACCCAGCAGTGGCCGTGTCGCGGGGTCGATCCCCGCGAGGCCCGCAGGCCCGACTCCCCGCATGAGGAACATGAGGATCGTCTCGGCCTGATCGTCGGCGGTGTGGCCGGTGAGAACGTCGGGCGGCAGAGCCCCATAGCGGGCATCGCGGGCGCGGGATTCGAGGTTGGGTCCCGGCTCGACCGCGACGCTCAGCGACCGGAACCCCGCTCCGAAGCGGTCGGCGGCGAGGCGCACGACGTCGGCCTCGACGGCGGATCCGGGGCGTAGTCCGTGGTCGACGTGGATCGCAGTGACCGCCAGCCCCAGGTGACGCGCCAGGATCATCAGGGCCAACGAGTCCGCGCCGCCACTGACGGCCAGGGACAACGATTCCCCGTCGACGGCGTCGGGGAACGCGCAACGGGCCGCCAGATCTCCGATCGGGTCGGCGCAGTCGACGACGACGTCGTCCCCCGAGGGGCCGTCCATCGTCGACCCGTTCACCGCCGGGCCGGGTCGGGAACCGTGGCCCTTTCCACCCACAACTGCGGATCGCGGATCTCGGTCTGGGTGGGGAGCCACTCGCGCGACGAGAAGGCCCGTTCGAGAAGGTCGGGGCCACCTGCGGCCTCCACCGCCTCGATGAAGTCCTCCCCCTGGGAGTACTGGGCGAGTTTGGCATCGAGGCCGATGAGCTTCTGGACGACCTTGGCCGGCCCCGAGCGCGACGACCGTCGCTGGGACAGAACCCGGGAGAACCGCTCGGCCGAGGGCACGAGATCGCCGCCGGCCCGGTCCATCGTCACGTCGCCGTGTCCTTCGAGCAGGCTCATCAACCCCCCGACCCGCTCCATCGAACTGCGCTGCTCGGGTGTGGCGAACAGGGCCACGACTCCCCCGTCGTCGAGCGGGTTGCGTCTCTCGGTCACTGCCTGTGCGGCACGTCCGACAGCACCGAAGAACCGCATGGGGTCCGGGTCGGCGACGGTCAGCATCGTCTGCACCTGTTCGAGGAAGTAGTCCCTGATCCACGGCTTGGCGGTGAACTGGGTGCGGTGGGTCACCTCGTGCAGAGCGACCCACAGTCGGAACTCCCGGGGCGCGAAGCCGTACTTCTTCTCCAGGTTCAAGATGTTGGGACCCACGAAGTAGACGATGTCCTGGTCATCGAGTTCATCGTCCTCGAGGACCAACAGGTCGTACTGTCCGAGGACCCGCGAGGACATCCACCCCAGCAGCGATCCGAGCTCGGCGCCCGCGACCTTGGCGCCGATCGCGCCGAGCGGGCCGGGCGCCACCCTGGCGTCGAGGCGGTCGGTGAGGGGCCTGAGCATGCGACGGAACGACGCGATGTTGGCTCGGATCCATTCGCCGCGGTCGACGACCCTTGCCCGGGCCCGTCCCGATTCGGACTCCCACCCCGTATGGGCCTCCACCAGATCCTGAGCGGACTGGGTCAACTCGACGAAGTCCTCGCGGACCGATGCATAGTGGTACGAGGACGAGAAGGCGTCGCGGCCCGCGAAACGACGTGCGACCGCCTCGGCCGTCGTCCAGTCGATCGCGGAGGCCATGCCTCAGCCCCGGACTACTGCTGGGGATAGCGGCTGCGCGTCACCTTGGACACGTAGAGGGCAACGATTCCGAGAACCGCGAGGATCGTGACCGGGGCCAGCACGGCGGCCAGCCAGAAGTGCCAGACGTGTTCGACCTGCTCTGCGAGAAACATCGCTCTCAGCATAGGACCCGTCCTGGGCCGGCCCAAACCAGGCTGAGGCGATCTGCGCCATCACGAGCCGGGCTCGGCGCGGCGCAGCGCGTCCGACACCTGGGTCCGCAGGCTGTCGGGGACACGGTCCCTGCACCTGTCGGCGATGACCCGCCGAAGGTCCGCCTCGAAATCGAACGCCTCGAGGCATGGAGAGCATTCTCTGAGGTGGGCCTCGATGGAGTCGCGTGTCGCATCGTCGAGCTCACGGTCCAGATAGAGGTACAACTCGGAGAGGGCGTCGTTGCAACCGTCTGACATGGTCAATCTCCCCCGCCGACGGCGGGCTTCACGGAAGCTTCGTCATCGGGGAGGAGCCTCCGAGCCGAAGCAAACTCCCACAACGACTTCTGCAGAGCTTTTCTTCCCCGGTGCAGCCTGCTCATGACCGTCCCTATCGGCACGTCGAGCATTTCCGCAATCTCCTTGTACGAGAATCCTTCGACGTCGGCGAGCAGAACGGGGAGCCGGAAGTTGTCGGGAAGTGAGTCCACGGCGTCGCGCACCTCCCCCTCGGCAAAGGACTCGAGCAGCTCGTCCTCGGCGCTTCGTCCGTACTTCGAGGTCTCCACGCCGCCGAGCCGTCGATAGAGGTAGAGGTCCTCCACGTCGGCCACGTCGGAGCTCTCGGGCCGCCGCTTCTTGGCGCGGTAGGTGTTGATGAACGTGTTGGTGAGGATGCGATACAGCCACGCCCGGAGATTCGTTCCTTCCTCGAACCGTCCATAGCCGCGGTAGGCGCGCAGGTAGGTCTCCTGGATGAGGTCCTCGGCGTCGGCGGCGTTGCGGGTCATTCTCGAGCGCGGCGGAGTACAGCTGATCCATGTACTCCATCGCCGCGTCCGCGAACGTCGCCTGATCCGCCATGAGGCCACAGCGTAGGTGATCCCCTGTGAGGGACCCGCCCGGCTGTCGGTAGTGTGTCGCCGTGTTCGAGCCCTATCTCGTTCCCGCCGAACCCGTCGTGTCGATCGGAGAGGCACACCGCGTCGGGTGTGGCGAAGGGATCTCCCTGGCATCGGAGAGCGACCCGGGGTCACTTCGAGCTCTCATGGTCGCGTCGGGTGTACGTCGTCGCGATCACGACGGTCTCGCGGTCGGCGCGTCGTGGAACGATCTCGTTGCGGCGGGCCCGGACGCGGGGCCCCGCTTCGTGGTGGTCAACGCCACCGACGCGGAGCCGGGATCCTTCGTCGACCGCTTCATCATCCGCCGTCATCCCTTCGGAGTGATCGAGGGACTGGCGGTCGCTGCCGCCGCGATCGGAGCCCGCGAGGCCTTCGTCTGCCTCGCCGACGACGACCCCACCGGATACGACGTGTTCACCGACGCCCTCGCACAGGCGGACGTTGCGGGGTGGCTCGACCGGTTGAGCATCAAATGCGTACGGACCCCTGCGACCTACCTGATGACCGATCCCCGCGCCGTCCTCGAAGCGGTGGAGGGTCGCACTCCCGAGCCGATGAGGGGTTCACCGTCCCTCGACGGGTTGTTCGCGATCGAGGGTCGTCGGCCCGGGCCGGGCACGCCCGCCCCCGCGGTCGCCAACCCCACCGCCGTGGAAACGCCCGAGACCCTCCTCAACGTCGCGGCCATCGCCACCCGGGGTGCGGCATGGTTCCGCGATCGGGGAACTGCCGTCTCGCCCGGGAACGTCCTGGTCACGCTGACCGGAGACGTGCGTCGCCACGGCGTCACCGAGGTCGAGGTGGGCGGCCGGGTGATCGACGTCCTCGAGGAGTTCGGTGGCCCTCCACTCGGAGGAATCAAGGCGGTGCTCAACGGGGTGTCGTCACCGATCCTCACCCGGAGTCGCCTGGCGGCGCCGTTGTCGTGGGAAGGGCTCGCCGCCGTCGGTGCGTCGATGGGCCGCTGCTCCTTCCGGGTCCTCGGCGACGACACCGACATGATCGACGTCGCCCACCAGGTCGCCGCCTTCCTCTACGTCGAATCGTGCGGCTGGTGCCCCAGCTGCAAGTTCGGCGGAGGCGAGGTGAGCGCCCACCTCGCTCGCCTCATGACCGGCCTCGCCGGCGCACGCGACCTGGAGGTGATGGGTTCTCGCCTGTCGTCGTTGGCCGAGTCGAGCCGTTGCGACCTGCCGTCGCGGTACCGCGACACGGTCGGGTCGATTCTCCGAGCGTTCCCCTCCGAGACCGCTGACGCGCTGGCGGGGCCCTCAGACCATCAGCCGAGGCCTTTGTGCCGGCTCGACGACATCGTCGAGGGGCGGGCGGCATGGGGCGAGGCCCAGCTGTTCAAGCGCCCCGACGGAGTCATCGACGAGCGACCGGTTCGCCTCACCCGGTGGTGAGGCGGTCGCTCATCGAACCGATCGAGCGGTGCTGAACGAATACGGCTCTCTGCGGAGTTGCTTTCCGCAGTAGTGACACTTGCTGGACCTGCCTGCGCAGAGTCCGGAGCAGTGACGGCACGTCTTTGTGTCGTTCACGGCTGACCTCCTCGATGTCGTCCTGTTCGTGGACGTCGCTCAGTGAACCGCAACTCTAGGAAGAAGACAACGGGTATTTTGGGAACATCCACAGGCCGATCGGACCACCCGGCCGATCGGCGGTCCTCTACGCTCCCCCGAATGGCATCGGGCGGGGACACGGTGAGGTTCCACGTCGCCACGCCACAGGTGGCGATGAGCGACCCCACCAGACGCTCCCTGGGCCTCGACCACTGGCCCGACGGCACCATCGGATTCCGCTCCGATCAACGGAGCTTCACGTGCCTGGCCGCCAACGGCTCGACGGGGGCGCGGCTGCGCGCCCGCGGCGGCGACGGCGAACTCCGGTGGACTGTCGAGGACCGGCACATCGAGCTGTCGGGACGGGACGGCTCGGCCGACTACTCCGCCGGTGGACCGCTGCTGGTCGCGGGGGACGGGACCGAGATCGTGGTCTACCACGGCGAGCTTCATCACAATGGCGACCACACCGCCTACTGGGCTTTTCTGGGTCTCGCCGTCGGGGGCCCGGACGGATTCGCCGATGTGGGTCGCATCATCGAACCGGGCATCGCCGCGCGCGATCCGGTCCTCCGGGGCAACGGCGTCGAGGTGGGCTCGGGAGCGTTCGTCGTGAACGACGGCTCGGTTCACGTCTTCTTCAGCGACGTCCGCAGGGGATACGGCATCGTCAGGCTCGGAGTGGCCCGCGCTCCGCTGGCCGAGGTCGTCGATCGTGCGGGCCGCGGTGAGGCCACCCCGTTCATGAAGCTGTGTGACGGAGACTTCGCCTCACCGGCCCTCGGAGGCGCGGCCGACGACATCCTGACGACGGGGAATCACCGACTCACGTGGTTCGACGCGGCATGGTGGGACGACATCGGAGCGTTCGTGCTGGTGTTCACCAAGGTGATCGATCCCCGGGGCCCGGGGCCCAGGAAGTGGGCTGTCATGTTGACGACGTCGACCGACGCCGTGACATGGACCGAACCGCAGACTCTCATCGACGACTCCGATCGCGAGCTGATCTACGTCTCGGTTCGCAGCGACCCTCGCACCCGGTCCACTCGGGGTCCTCTCGACCTGTGGTGGCTCAGTTCCGATGAGCCGGATTTCGCGCGCTGGTCCGACGCACGGCTCATGCGTTGCGCGGTCACCGCCACCGGGCACCGGCGCCCTCGGTGACCAGGGCGACCTCGTCGCCGTCGACGGAGCCACCTTCGACATCGGTTCGGCTGACGCGACTCACCCCGCCGGCGTCACCCCGACCGGTTCGATCCCGACGTCGCTATAGGTGAACACCGGCAGGTAGGGGACCTCCCGCTCGGCGAAGAACCTGCCGGCGACGTCTCCCCGGTCGAGCAGGGTCACCGCCGCGACGATCTCGGCGCCGGTCTCGATCACCCGATCATGCGCCTGTCGGATGGAACCACCGGTCGTGACCACATCGTCCACGAGCAGCACCCGCCGCCCCGGGGCGAGCCGGGCACCTTCGACGAGTTGGTTCGTGCCGCGTCCCTTGGGCTGCTTTCGCACCACGAACCACTCGATGTCGCCACCCAGGACGGTGGCGATCCCGTGAGCGAACTGATCGGCACCGAGGGTGAGACCGCCGACCGCGTCGAACGCGATCCCCGCGGAGGCGACCGACTCGGCGATGACTTCACAGGCCAGCCGAAGGTCGGCGCCACGGGAGAGTCCCGCCTTGGCATCGATGAACACCGTCGACATCTCCCCCGACGACAGCTGTCGGGGTTCGTCGAAGTGGAGCAGGGCCCGGTCGTGCACGACGGCGAGCAGGCGCGATCGGGGGGTGTCGGCGGCAGGGGCGTCGGTCATCGGGCCCATTCTCGCGCCGGGGCGGACCGCACCGCCCCTCTAGGGTGCCGACGTGGCAGAACGTCGACGACCCGGCCTCGACACCCTGCGGCGCTCCGTGCGGCGTTGGACGCGCCGACCGACCGCCCCGACGTCGGCCTCTCCATCCGGCGGACCGGCAACGGAGATCGTCGTCGACTATCGACCCGACGACGACGGTGATCCCGACCCCGGTGAGGTGGTGTGGGCATGGATCCCCTTCGAAGAGGACCCCACCCAGGGAAAGGACCGTCCGGTGATCATCATCGGACGGCACGGCGGACGATTCGCGGCGGTGGCTCTGAGCTCGAGGCCCCCCGACGGGCGTGACGACCGCATCGCGGTCGGCACCGGGCCATGGGATCGAGGCCGGCGCGACAGCTTCGCCAAGGTCGACCGGATCTTCGGTCTGCGGGCCGATCAGATCCGGCGGGAAGGCGCGGCGTTGCCGAGGAAGCGATTCGACGCCGTCGTCGCGGTCTTGACGCGACAACCGGGGTGGCCCCGCCTCGACGTCGACGTGGTGCCGGCTCAGCCTCCGTCGAGACGCTGAGCGTCTCCGCCGACCGCGGCCGCGGCAAGGTCGCGCACCATGGCGGCGAAGTGTCCACCGACGATGTACTGGACCCGTTCGATCCGTGCCGCGAACCGCCATGCGTCGCCGACCAGCCGGTAGGAGTCCTCATAGACCGCTCCCACGTCGACGACCTCGGCCTCGCCCTCCCACTCGACCCCGTTGCGGTTGAAGAGGTGTACCCGCCCGCGTGCCGAGGTGGCGTCGACGAAGCGGATCTCGTGGGTGGAGATCGAGTGCATCCCGTAGGTGAACGCCGCCATGGCATCGGGCATCCAGGCGGCCAGCTCCGCGGGTGTGCCGGCGACACCGCCGGCGGACGTGTAGTCGATCCGAGCGTCGGGAAGGAAGAGTGCCTCCCAGCGGGGCCAGTCACGGTCGTCCACCGCATGGCCGTAGGAGATGGCCAGGTCCTGGATGGCCAGCACATCACCCTGGCGGGCCGGGGTCAGAACCCGGCCGTCCGCGCTGTGGTCGTCACGTCCATCGGTCACGGCGTCGTCCTCCCCGTCTCGCTGTCGATCCGTGTCCCACAGCGTAGGTGCGTCTGAGAGGATCGAGCCCATGTACGCCGTCGCAACGTTCCTCATCGTGGCCGTCATCACCAGTGTCTTCGTCCAAGCGGCCGGCGGAGCACTGATCGCCACCGGCCTGCCACCCCAGATCGCGGCGTTCCAGGCCCGATCTGCGTTCAGCGGGGCCGGCTTCACCACCAACGAGGCGGAGAACGTGGTCAACCACCCGATCCGGCGGCGAATCATCGCCACGACGATGTTCGTCGGGAGCCTCGGAACTCCCACCCTGGTGGTCACCGTGCTGGCAGGCCTCGTCGCCCCGGGCCCCGGATCGACGACCGAGCGGACCCTGGTCACGCTGTCGGGCCTGATCCTGATCGGCCTGGCCATCTTCGCTCGGCCCATGAGGCGCTGGCTGACGGGCGTCGGCCGGCGCTATGCCCGCCGACGTCTCATCCCCGTGCTCTCCGGACACTCCGACGAACTCCTCGCGCTCGGCGGCGACTTCATCATCGGCGCGCTCGATGTTGTTGCCGATACCTCAGACTCGGTCCGTAGCCTTCGAGGACTTCAGAACGCCCTCCCCGACGTCACGGTTCTGGGCGTGCAGCGCGGCGCGCGCTACTTCGGGGAGTCACCCGTCGACATCGAGCTGAGGGCGGGCGACCGGTTGGTCGTGTGTGGCCGCCGCGGCCACCTCGAGAAGATCGCCGCCCACGTGGCACCGGACAACCGATAGACCGCGTCCGACCGGTACCGTCGCCTCGGAGCACCACCCGATGAGACCCACGTCCGATCCAGCCGAGATCGCCGTCGCTCACCGGCCACGTCTGGCCCATCGCGGCGGACTCGACGGCCTCCGGGCGATCGCGGTCATCGCCGTCCTCTTCTTCCACGGTGGCGTCGACGTTCTGTCGGGCGGCTTCCTCGGGGTCGACGTCTTCTTCGTGCTGTCGGGGTTCCTCATCACCAGCCTCGTCGTCGCCGAGGTGTCCACAACGGGGCGCGTCGATCTCGGCTCGTTCTGGATCCGGCGGTTCCGACGACTGTTGCCCGCGTTGCTCTTCGTCCTGATCGGCGTGGCGCTGTACGCGGCGTTCGTCGCGGAACCCTCCACCCTCGGGTCCATCCGCCTCGACTCCCTGGCGTCTCTCTTCTACGTGGCCAACTGGCGGTTCATCGTCTCGGGCAGCAGCTATTTCGAGTCGATCGCGGCTCCCTCTCCCGTTCAGCACCTGTGGTCGCTCGCCGTAGAAGAGCAGTGGTACCTCATCTGGCCGTTCGTCTGCGCGGCGATCCTCCCCCGACCGCGGGGGAGGATCGTCCTGGGAACGGTCGCCATCGCGGCGGCGGTCGCGTCCGCCATGTGGATGAGCGCCCTCACCCCCCGCGTCGGCGACCCGTCGCGCGCCTACTACGGCACCGACACCCGAGCTCAGGCACTCCTCGTCGGTTCGGCGCTCGCACTCATCCTCTGGCGCGTCACCGCGCTGGAGGTCACGACGATCAGTCGACGTTCACGGAACCTCATGGGCGTCATGACCGTCGGAGCGATGGGGCTCATCCTGGGCGCGTTCGTGTTCGTCGACGAGTCCCAGCGCTGGATGTATCGAGGTGGGTTTGCCGCCGTCGCCGTCGTGACCGCCGTCCTCATCGCCGGGGTGATGGTCCTTCCGCCCCTCGACCGCGCTCTCGGCATCTCACCGCTCCGCTGGGTGGGGAACCGCAGTTACGCCATCTACCTGTGGCACTGGCCGACGGTGCTCACCTTGAGCGTTGCGCGACTCGGCTTCGGTGGGTGGCCGCGCTTCGTCGTGGTGGTACTCGCCACCCTGGCGCTGAGCGAGATCTCCTTTCGACTCGTCGAGCAACCCATACGCACGGGACGGGTTCGGCTTCCCCACCCGGTCCGGTCGGGGGCGTTCGCCAGCGGCCTCGTGGCGGTCGTTCTTGTCGCCGCCACGTTGGGAGCAACCGATCCTCCCGCCTACTCGGTGGCGACAGGCGACGACCCCGACATCCTCGAACCGGACCCGGATCCCGCGGCGAAAACCTCCACCTCGGTCGGCGAGTCGACCCCGAACCGCCCACCACGGCGGGTCGTCCTGGTGGGCGACAGCATCGCCTTCAGCCTCCAGGACGCGCTCGGTCCAAGACTCTTCGTACAGGGCATCGCCTTTGCGAGCTACGCCGTCCCGGGCTGCGGCATCGTCACCGGCGAACCGATCGCGGCTGACGGCAGCATCATCACCAACTGCCCGGCCGTCGCCCAACGCCAGAACGACGCGGTCACCGCGGTCGAACCCGACCTGGTGATTCTCTATTCCGCCTGGGAGACCAGCGACCGTGTGGTCGACGACGTCGTCTACCGGGAGGGCACCGCGGACTTCGCGGCGGAGCTGGGTCGGCTCTACGACGAAGCCCTTCAGAGGGTCCAACGAGACGGTGCCAGGGCGGTGTTCGTCCTCCAGGTGCCCTCCGCCGACGGCGCCACCACCGAACGGGATCCCGACCACGACCGACAGCTCGAGCGGATCAACGAGATCATGACCCAAACGGCCCGCCGCCACCCCGGCGCCGTGTCGGTGATCTCGATCGAGGACGTGGTCTGCCCCGACGATCCGTGCCCGAACTCCGTCGACGGTGCCTCGTACCGGTCGGTCGACGGCTCGCATTTCGAGTTCCCCGACGCCCAACCGGTGGCCGACGCGCTCGCCGAGCGGATCGCCGGATTGGACCTCGATGCACTCGCCGTTCCGTGACGAACCGTCAGATGACGGCGCTGGACCGCCGATCATCGAGATACTGCTGGAGCTTCTCCTCCGAGCGATCGCCGAAGAGGATGTCGCACACCTCGCGGAGGCCCTCGGAGTCGTCGAGCTCGGCGTCGGGCACCACCTGTTCGATCTTCGAGCGGCGGCGCATGAAGTCGTCGAGTCGGGTCACCATCTCGGTGCTGGCCGCCAGGTGCAGCTCGACCCGCAGGTAGTCGGTTCCGCCCAGGATGTCCTCACCCATGGACGGGTCGGCCCGGATGGCCTCCAACATCGACAGCGCCCTGCGTCCGTAGCGTCGCCAGAGACGATCCGACAGCGGCTCGACATCGGGCCGTTCGCGCAGATCGTCGAGTCGCATGAGGCGGGCCTGGCGGAAGAACACCGCCCTGGTCTCCGCGGTCGGCTCGCCGTACCACGTGTGAAGGTCGGGTTCGAGGGGAAGGCCGAGTGTCTCGACCGCCGCTGCGACCTCTTCACCGACGTTGAGGCAGTCGGTGAGCTTGCCACCGAAGACAGTGATCGCATGGCGTTGGGCATCCACCTCGATCTCGTGCTTGCGACTCAGAGACGTCCAGTCCGCGTCGGAGTGGGCGTCACCCTTGGCGGACACCACCAGGGGACGAACCCCGCATCGCTCGGCGATCACGTCGTCCACGGTGAGGGGTTCATCGAGATCGAGACGCTTGTTGATCTGTTCCAGCAGGAACGCCCGATCGCCGTCGTCGACCGCCGTGAACACCTCGTCGGTTCGGGTGTCGGTGGTTCCGATGACCGAGCGCGTGCCCATCGGGATGACGTAGAAGAGCCGTTGGGTATCGTCGAAGAACGCCAACACCCTCTCGTGGTTCGTGGTGGTGAGTCGTGGAACCACCAGATGGATGCCCTTGGAGTAGACGACGCGATGGCGGGTGCTCACGCCCCAGTCGCTGTTGAGTCCATCGACGAAGGGGCCGGCCGCGTTGACGATCGTCCGGGCGGTCGTCGCCAACTGCTCTCCGCTCTCGAGGTCGCGCAGCTCGACGCGCCACCGGCCATCGGATCGTTCCGCCGAAACCAGCTCGACGTAGTTGGCCACCGCCGCACCCGCTTCGATGGCGGAACGGACGAAGGAGAACACGAACCGGGCGTCGTTGTCCTTGAGATAGGCGTCGCGGTACTCGATGCCGCCCCGCACGGTGGTCGTGTCGATGACCGGCTCGTCCGAGCGGATCTGCTCTGCGCTCAACAGACGCGGATGGCGGGTTCGGAACGACCCGATCGCCCAGTAGGCGGCCGCTCCCAGTGCGGAGAACCACGGCGGGTAGGGCGACGACTCGTCGAGGGCGGCGAGGAACGACAGCTCGGTGACGTTGTCGGGGTATGCCTTCATCAGCCGGTTGCGCGATCGGCACAGCTTGCGGACCAGCATGAGCTCGTAGTTCTCGAGGTACTTGAATCCACCCCACACGAGGTTGGACGACTCCTGACTGGTGAACGATCCGAAGTCGCTCCGGTCGACGAGAGCCACCGACGCGCCCCGGCCCGCGAGCGACGCCGAGACTACCGCTCCGTTGATGCCTCCGCCGACGACGAACACGTCGAAGGAGCCGTCGCGCAACCGGTCGATGTTGGTGTCCCGCAGTGTCACGCCAGCACGGTAACAGCGACGATCAGCCCGCCCTCACCTCGACGATTGAGTGCCGTTGCGACGCTCGCGCCGACGCGCTACGCCCGATCGGGGGGCTCTCAGATCGGCTCGATGACCGCAGGCGGAGCGCAGGTGGCCGCCGTCGTGAGGACCGGGTTGCACCGGGCGGCGGTGCGGGTCCCGAAGTTCACGGTGTATCCGGTCGGAAGGTAGGTCTCCCCGGGGGGATAGTCACTGTGGACGATCTGGGCCCCCGACGACAGGGCGACCTCCCGGCGCGCCGCGGTGGGCGGCTCCGACAGCCCGTCGGCGCGGGTCCTCACCATGTACCCGTCGGCGACGAGCTGGGCGATCCGGGTGCCGTCGCCGGGGTCGTTGACCTTGAGGATCGCGCCGTCGGGTTGACCCTCACCGCTGCTGGTGAACATGACCCGCCCCTGGAGGCTCGGATGCCCCACGAGATACTCGGTGCGCAGGTTGGCATTGTCCATGAAGAAGAGAAATCGACCGCGTGAGTCCTCCACGGTCGGCCAGCCATTGGTGGTGACGGCGGTACGGAGGTCGGGGGCGACACCGCGCACGTCGTCGGGAGTGATGAGACGGTCGCCGACCGCCGCGGTCAGCTCGGCGTCCACCACATCGAGTTGAGCGGCGTCGAAAGGAACGACGGGAGTCGTGTCGAAGGGGGCGGGCAGCAGATCGTCCTTGAGCTCCAGGTTCACCACAATGGGCATGTGACCCGGGTGAGCGTCGGACCAGGTGCGCATGAGGGCGAGGCACGCCTGGAGAGTGGGGCAGCTCGACCGGTAGTCGATGTCGACGATGTGGAGGACCTTGAGCCCGGGAGCGGCCAGCGAGGCTCCCGGCTGGGGCAGACCCAACAGCTGGGCGAGCAGCGGGCTGGAGAACAGCCCGCCGACGGGATCGGCATAGACGTCGAGTTCGAACGTACGGATACCGCGGTTCAACTGTGTGACGAGGTCGGCGTGTTCGTAGTTGAGTTCGGCGGGATTCCCCAGAGCGGCGGCGATGTCGGGGTTGGCCGCTGCAGCAAGGATGAGGGCTGCCAGCGCACCCGAATCCGGAGCGAGGTGATAGCTGTTGTGTGAGCCGAGCATCTGGATCTCGTTGAGACCGATGAGGTCGTCGCCGACGGGGGTGCCGGGCAGATCGGTCGGAGGCGGGGTGCCCGGCGGCACGCATGCCGCCAGCGTCGCGGCCACCGCGACGGCTGCGAGAAGCCGGACCAAACGAGCAGAACCCACCCTTGCGAACATGACATACCCCGCGCTCTCGTGAGAGGGAATCGTGACATCGGGGGCGCGGGGCTGCAACAGCGGCAATGATCGAAGCACCCTCCGGGACCGCGAACCGTGGCCTGTCGGGCGCTCCCCCGGATCGACCGGTTCGAGCGATGCTGAAAGGAGAGGGCCTCATGCAGGTGGGAACGTCGATGACCGAAGTGGTCGGCCACACCCCCTTGGTTCGACTCGACAAGGTCGTGCCCGACGATGCGGCCGACGTCTTCGTGAAGTTGGAGTGGTTCAACCCGACGGGTTCGTACAAGGACCGGATGGCCCTGTCCATGGTCGAAGAGGCCGAACGACGCGGCGATCTCCGCCCCGGGATGACGGTCGTCGAGTACACCGGCGGCAGCACGGGGTCGTCGCTCGCCTACGTGTGTGCGGCGAAGGGGTACCCGTTCAAGGTGGTGTCCTCCGACGCGTACGCGCAGGAGAAGCTGACCACGATGACGGCGCTCGGCGCAGATCTCACCATCGTTCCCAGCGACGGCGGAAAGATCACACCGGACCTGGTGCCGCGGATCATGGCGGTGGCCGCCGAGCTCGCCGCCGAACCGGACACGTATGCGACCGATCAGATCAACAACGCCGACAGCCTCGTCGGCTACCGCTCGATCGGCGTCGAACTCCTCGAGCAACTGGAGCGCCCCATCGACGTGTTCTGCGCGATGGTGGGGACCGCCGGACTGGCGATGGGGGTCTCCGAGGGACTCAGGGACGGGGGATCCGACGCACGGATCGTGATCTTCGAGCCCGCCTCGAGCGCGGTGATCTCGGGGAGCGAACCCGGCACCCATTCCATCGAAGGTGTCGGCATCGGATTCGTACCTCCCCTGTTGGATGCGGCGCTCTTCGACGAGGTTCGTCCGATCGAGGAGTCCGAGGGCCGCGAGATGGCCCGCCGGCTGGCAAAGGAGGAGGGGCTGTTGGCGGGAACGTCGAGCGGAACGAACGTCGCCGGCGCCGTGCACATCGCCCGCGAGCTGGGTCGGGGGCACACCGTGGTGACCGTCGCCTGCGATACCGGGCTCAAGTACCTCGCCGGAGACCTCTTCAGCGATTGACGACGCCACCACCGTCGCCGTCCCGTGGGTGACCCGCTCCCGCAAGGATCGACCGAGCGGTTCTCCCGCGCCGGTGGGACAGCGTCCGCGACATGGGACGCACCGGACGGACGCTGACAGCCCTCGTCGCTCTCTCGGCCCTCGCCGCGGGAGCGTGCTCCGGCGATGACGAAGTGGGGAACGAGACACCGTCGGCTTGGTGCTGATCGTCGACGATCCCGATGCACCCGACGGGTCGTTGATCCACTGGCCCACGTGGGGCATCGATCGCGACGTCGACATCCCCGAAGGCGACCCACCACGGGCGCGGTCGAGGGACGACCGGTGTGGGAACCACCGGCTGGTTCGGTCCGTGTCCCCCGCCGGGCGTCAAGATCGGTTCACCGACCCCGCAGTCGAACGGCAACGACCAGCGCGGCCGCGACCGCCCTCAGAGGTACTCGTGGCGCTGGAGCCAGCCGAAGCTGAGAGCCCCGGGGATGATGGGGATCCAGAAGGTGGCGAGGCGATAGAAGAAGACGGTCGGCACCGCGATGTCCTTGTCGAGACCTGCAGCGACGAAACCCGCTATCAGCGCCGCTTCGAGCGCACCGAGTCCTCCCGGCGTCGGGGCGGCGGTCGCGACGGCAGACCCTGCCAGATAGATGGCCCCGACCTGGGCGAACGACAAGGTCGATCCGAAGGCCTCGCTGGCGAAGTACACGGCGGCGATGTAGGAGAGGCTCACGATTGTCGAGCCTCCGAAGAGGAGGAACAGCTTGGCCGGGCGGGTGATGACGTCGCGCAGACCGGAGCCCGCCTTGCGGAGGATGGGGACCAACTTGTCGACGACGAGCCGTCGGACCGACGGTACCGCCATGGCGAGCACCGTCACGGCGGCGACCGCCCCGATGCCATAGAGGAAGAGGTGGGGGTCGGGCAGCGTGATGCTCCCGAAGGCGGAGCGCCCTGCCCACACCATGAACAGCAGCAACAGGACGACGTGACCGACGATCCCGGCGACGCTGTTGAGCCCGACCGCCGAGGTCGCGATCGCGCTGTCGACACCAACGCGCTGAAGGTACCGCACGTTGAGCGCCATGCCGCCGAATCCGGCGGGTGCGAGCTTGCTGGCATAGGACGACCCGACCTGTGCCAGCAGAGTCGGGCCCCCCGGGAGCCGGTCGGGGACGCTGCCGAAGAGACTCGTCGTGGCGCCGAGATAGGTGACCGCCGACGCGACCAGGGTGGGGATCGCCCATTTCCAGTCGGCATCACGGATCTGTCCGATGACCCCGGGGAGGTCGGCGAGTTGGGGCACCAGGAAATAGGTGACGGCCGCCAA
The DNA here is from genome assembly GCA_963700425.1 of uncultured Microthrixaceae bacterium. GTDB lineage: Bacteria > Actinomycetota > Acidimicrobiia > Acidimicrobiales > Microtrichaceae > CAVOXO01. Next base: position 66,003 of record CAVOXO010000009.1, read on the forward strand.
CATCACCAGGGTGAAGACGGCCTTGGCGTCCACCCGTTGGACCGGTTCCAGTTCGGGAGGCTCGATGCCGCACCGATCGGCAGCGGTTGTCCGGAGCTCCTCGAGAAGACCCTTCTGTTCCTTCAGCGCCGTCTGGGTGGCACCGCTGAGGGTCTTCATCTGGAGCCGCGGCAACGCGGAGGCCACGGCGTCCGGCCCGATCTGGGAGACGGCCGAGCCGACCGCCCGATCGGGACCGACCATCACCGCCAGCGATGCCAGCAGCTGGGCGACATCGGCCGCGAGGAGCAGATCGTCGGCGGCGACCTCGCTGAATCCGAAATCGATGATCCAGGCCTCCGCATCGTCGTCGAGGAACAGGTTCGCCCGGCGGAGATCACGGTGCGCGATCCGGTGACGGCGAAGGACCTGAACCTGACCCCAGATCCCCGCCAGCACCCCGTCGTCGACGTCGGCGTCGGACACGTCGTCCATCGACGTGCCGTCGATGCGGTCGTAGGCCAACAACATGTAGTCCTGGCCGACCATGGAGACCGCCCGCATCCGAGGCGTTCGGACGCCGACGTCGCGGGCCGCCAGCGACACCAGCGCCTCGTGTTCCACGGTCCGCCGCAGCGAGGAGAACGGCCGCTCATCACCGATGTCCTTGAACCTCAGCGTCCGGTAGATGCGGAACAGCAGGTCGGCGCTGCGTTCCTCGGCCCCGAGCACCTTCGCGAAGATCTTCGTGCCGTCGCCCAGGGTCGCAAAATACGGGGTCGACCCGCGGGCGTCGACCGAGGCCGCATGGATCTCGGCGACGTCCAGCCCGTTGACCGCCAGCGCCGCTCCCACCGCCCCCACCGTCGGCCGGGTGTTCGGCCGACCGAGCACCGCAAGTATCGCCGCACCGACGGTGGCGCCGACCCCGAGGGCGAGAAAGACGTCGACCGGCAGGTGAGCGGTGACGATGAACCTCAGGACGAGGGCCACCGTCAACAACCAGGCGCCCGCCTTTCGCCAGCGACGCGGCACGAACGGTGCGGAGACGACGAATGCGGCCACCAGCGCCGCCGTCGCACCCGGGTCGGGGAACGCCTCGTCGAGGCCGCCGCGGGCTGCGATCTCGTTGACCACCGTGGGGTGGTCATTCACATCCGCCAACGCGAGCAGCCCCGTCATCACGGATGCGGCGACCACGTTGCCCAGCAGCACGTATCCCCACATGCGGAAACGCCGCGTGACCAACGGCAACAACTGGTTCAGCGTCAGCGCCATGACGACGACGATCTGGAGCACCCCGACCAGCAGGCGCTCCCATGTGGGGGTGAGGAACGACAGCAGATCGAGGAGGTCCTCCTCGATCCCCACGATCCCATCCCGCCCCCAGCGTGTGAGAGCGAACGCCACCACCGTTGCGAGAGCGAACGCCGCGAACCGCAACACATCGGCCGGCGAGCGTTCGTAGCCGCCCACCTGTTCGGTGGGGTCGCCCCGCGTCGGACTCCGTTCCGTCAACGATCCGACGACGTTGGGGGTCTCTGTCACATCTCATCCTCGAGCACCAGGGTGGCCGGACCGGCCCCAATCGTGATTCAGTTCGCATATGAAAGCAGAGAACGACGCGACGGTTCACGTTCGCCGCTCAGCTGAGGTCCCCAAACTTGCTGCCGCTCTCTCCGTCGTGGCGATCAGCGCCGTGGCCGCGTCCCGGGGCGTGTCGGGCCGGGAGAAACAGGCGTTCGACGTCATCAACCAGCTCAACGGCGGACTCGAACCCGTGCTCTGGGCACCGATGCAGCTGGGCAGCCTCTTCGGCCCCGTCGTCGTCGCCGCCGGAGCATGGGTGTCCTGGCGTCGTTGGCGACCCGCAGTCGGGGCGCTCGTCGTCGGCGGGGCAGCCTGGCAAGTAGCGAAGATCGTCAAGAACACCGTCGAGCGTGGGCGACCCGCCGACGAACTCGGCGAGATCGTCCGGCGGAGCGGGACCCCCCTCGACGGCCTCGGCTTCGTCTCCGGCCACAGCACCGTGGCCTTCGCTCTCGCCACCGTGCTGTCCCCGTATCTCGGCCGGCCCGGACGGTGGATTGCCTATGCTCTCGCCGCCACCGTGTCGATCGCCCGCATCCACAACGGCGCGCACCTCCCCCTCGACACGGTGGGTGGGGCGGCGCTCGGCATGACGCTCGGGTTCGCCTACCATCTCGTCGTCGGCGTGCCCGCTGACATTGCCGACCAGGAACGCACGTGAACGCTCACCGGTGAAGGTGGCGGTGCGGGGGGGCCGCTGGTCGTGGGGGCCGCTGGTCGTGGGGGCCGCTGGTCGTGGGGGCACCGCGGAGCCTTCCGGGTCCGACGGACCGCCACCGACGTCGGGGACGTACGCCCCGACTCAGCTCTCCGCCTCGACGCGCAGCAACGTGGTGGCGGCGTTGGGGGTCATCGGATCCCCCACGACGATCAGCAGGCCGCCGACATCGATGACCGATGAGTCGATGTCGACCGTCAACGTCACGGAGAAGGAGCCGTCCGCCGCCGAGGGCTCGGCGCTCACCAGGCGGCGCTCCTGATTCGCCGTGGTCAGATCCTCGAGGCCACCGCATTCCTGTATCGAGAGGCCGGTGTCCTCGTCACCCCCCGCCTCGGGGCACGAGTACACCGCGAGGTTCCGCCAGGTCTCACCGACCCAACCCCACCCTTCGACGACCACGTCTCGGCGTCCCACCTCGGCGGGAACCACCTCGGGGTCGAGACACAACGCCAGTGGTTCGAGACACTCCTGGGGACGGCTCGACCCGCCCGAGTCCGCGCCGGTCGTGGAGGTCTCCACCGAGTCCCCGGCCGTGTCGCCGCCGCTGCTGCACCCCACCAACGTGGCCAACGCAGCGCCCGTCACCACCAGCATCGCTATCCGGCGCATTCCGGCATCCTCCCCAGGATCACCCTCTGAGCGGTGACCGCCATCGAACCGTATTCTGCCCGGCGTCACGAAGCGACATGTCTTCGAACGCACGGCCGCCGACTTGTCGTCGGTGGCCCCATCCCGAGGACCGACCGACGGGAGCAGGCCACGATGATCTCCGCCCCGATCGACGAGCAGGATCGCCTGCGCGCCCGCCGCTTCGACGTCGCGGCGTCGAACCGGGCTCGCTGAATCCCCGCGACGCCTCGTGAACCGGTGGCTGAAGGTTCTCGGCATCGCCGTGGCGGTGACGATCGCTCTTGTCGCGGCAGGGAAGATCGTCGTGGCGGTGCGTGACCAGACCGACCCGGTCGATCCCGGGGCAGTCGCTGCCGATGTCGACGGACAGGGCGCATCGGATCCAGGCGCCACTGCCCTGAACACCGGCGTGTGGGCACATGACGCCTCGGGCGAGGAGTTCATCGATCTGCTCGGGGGTCCGCTCCATGAGTTCCCCCCGGAGGTCGCACAGACGGTCGCGGGCACGACGTGTGGCCAGTCCATCGACGTGCGACTCTTCGAACAGCGATACGACATCTTCGATCTGTGCCGTGACGACGATGACCGACTGGTGTTCGACACTTTCACGTCCCATCACGAGTTCGTGGGCATCGTCGACGAGTCGGTCACAGACGGTTGCGATCCCTTGGCCGTCTGGTGGCCGGGAACGGAAGCCAACGCGGGGAACGGTGCCACCACTTCGTGCACGTCAACGAGTTCTGGTTCGGTGTCGACTCGCCCACCGTCCTCCGGCGGACGCTCGATGCCCAGGCGTCGGCCGACACGCCTTTCGGCAATCTCGGCTATGCGGAGCAGTTCGACCTGTGGGCCCGATCCGTCGATCCGCTCCCTTGAACGCGTACCTCACAGTGTGGTGCGGTGGCACGTGAGCACCGCCTCGGTCGAGGGCCAGGGTTCACCGTCCGCCGACATGACGTTCCCGCCGATTCGCCTCGAACCTTCATCGGCCCCGGCGGGGATCTGGCACTACGCTCGGCCGAATGGACTCCGAGAAGACCGCCCGTGAGCTGGCGATCAAGCGCCTCAAGTCCAAGCGCGACTTCTCCACCCACATGGCCATCTATGTCGTGGTCAACGTGTTCCTCTGGATTCTCTGGGCGGTCACCGACGACTCCAAGAACGGCGTTCCGTGGCCGGTTTGGATCACGCTGGGATGGGGCATCGGAGTGGCCCTCAACGCCTGGGAGGTGTTCGGGCGACGACCCATCACCGAAGCCGAGGTCGAGCGGGAGATGGAACGGACCCGCGGGCTCATCCCTCCCGACGACGAGAGCACGTAGGGCTCGTCGTCCCTCACCATGCGGAACTCCCGGGTTGATCCCGCAGCCATGACCAGTCCCGACCGGCTCGTGGATCGAGACGATGACGTCGATGGCGTCGGTCACGCGAGGTCGACGAAGCGCAGGTCGTGGGTCGCCCTTCTCATGGCGGTCGTCACGGTGTTCGCCGCCTGCAGCAGCGACTCAGACCCCGACGCCGATGCGATCTCCGACTCTGTCTCCGGTGACACCGCTTCGCCACCTGATGTGGCCGCCCCTGATCTACCGGGACCGTTCGAGGTCGGTCACACGTCGTTCCAGGCGGTCGACAGCGATCGCGAGGGGAGATCGCTCCTCGTCGACGTGTGGTATCCGGTGGACCCTGGGAGCGCAGGGGCCGCGGCGCCGACGAACCTACCGTTGGCGCCGGGCATCGGGCTCGAGTCGGACATCGCGGTGGAGAACCCGCCGGTCTCGGAGCGGTCCGACCAACCACTCGTCGTCTTCTCACACGGCTATCAGGGCATCAACACCCAGTCGGTGGATCTCATGGAAGCCCTGGCGAGCCACGGATTCGTGGTCGCGGCGCCCGAACACACCGGGAACAGCCAGTCATCGTCCGACGATACGTTCGACGAGGCCGCGGCCAACCGGGTGCCCGACGTGTCGTTCGTCATCGACACGATGATCGAGCGAAACCGTGACCTCGACGACGCTTTCGCCGATCGACTCGACGAGGAACGCGTGGGTGTGGTCGGCCACTCGTTCGGGGCCATGACGGCGATCGGAACCGCGGCCGGATGGGCCGGCGCCGAGCCCGATCCCCGGGTGGCCGCGATCGTGCCGATCTCGGGAGTGATCGACGCGGAGTTGCAGAGCAGCGAGCGCACCGGACCCAACGCCGGGTTCACCGCTTCCCAGCTGGCGGATGTCGAGGTGCCGGTGATGTTGATGGGTGGCACCGCGGACGAGAACGTGCCGATCGCCAACAACGACATCGCCTTCGACCAGCTGACCGGCTCACCGGCGGTGTACAAGGTGGCGATCGTCGGAGCGACCCACACCCATTTCGCCAACGTGTGCGCGTTCGGTGAGCTCCTCAAGGATATGGGCCTCGACGAGGAGAACTGGCCCGCGGTCGGCGCGGCGGACCTCGTCGAGCCGTACCGGACGACCTGCGGCGCCGATGCCTTCCCGATCGACGAAGCCGTCAGGCTCCAGAACCTCTACGCCGTGTCGTTCCTGAAGCGGTATCTGCTCGGTGACGAACGATACGGATGGTTCCTGACCGACGAGTTCGCCCAAACAGAGCCGGCCGTAGCGTTCGAGTCACGATAGGCCGCTGGAGCACCGCCACACGCGGCCTGCCGGCACGCAAGCGGATCGACGAGTCTCCCGCACCTCAAGAACTGCTGGACTCGCCGAACGTGGCAGCACCTGGGTTTGCTTCCGTGTGACACATAGGCTGACCGCGGCCTGGGTCCTGTGAGCCTCTCCGGGCAATCCGCGGGGCAGTTCTCCGAGCGCTGCGCGCCGAGCTGTCTACTCTGAGTCGTCGACGAGTCGGGTGGCGGTGTCGGTGAGGCGTGCAGCCGTACCGAGACGCATACGACATCGGAGGAGTGAGCGTTGATGAGGCGATCGCGCGACGACAGCGTCGGTACTCCTTGTCATCAACGGGGTCGTGCAGCTGGGTGGCCGGTACTTGTCGCGCCGCTGCTCCGAGGGTGGCGACGACACGAACGAGTTTCGCGTCGTGGCGATCACCTCGGGAGCGAAGCTCCGAAGTCGTGCTGGAGCGCTGCGCAGGGGTTCCTGCCGAGTGTTGTGGGGAGGAGCGAAGATCGACCTGCGTGAGGCGCATCTGGACTCGGGCGGAGCAGACCTCGAGCTCGACTCCATCATGGGAGGGATCGAGGTTCGGGTGCCATCCGACTGGCGCGTCGAGATGGATACCTCGGAAGTCAGGTTGGGCGGGGTCGACGTGCGCGTTCCGCCCGACAACGAGCTGACCGGCGACCCGCCTCGACTTCGAGTTCGGGCCTCAGCGCGACTCGGAGGCATCGTGGTGACCTCATGACAGGCTCCCCCCCGACCGGCTGAACGACAGGACGTGACTTCCTCACGTCAAGAACCAGCGGGGGCTGTGGATCGCCTCGATCGAGGACCTTGGCCTGTTCACAGGCCCTCGGTTCGGCGCGGTGGGTGGAGGTGACTGGGGAACCGATCAGCGAGGAGGATCGTCGTGAACACGCAACTACGGAAACGACCGCTCGTGGCGGCTGCACTCATGTCGGTGCTGGCTGTCTTCTCCTCAGCGTGCACGCCCGCGCCTCCGCCGTGGTCGTCATGGGAATTCACGGCAACTCGTGTCACCGTGAACGACTCGCAGGACGAGATTCGGGGTCTCTTCGGAGAATGCATCCCCGCGACGTGGCTCGGTGGCCGCAAAGACGAACCGTACGTCATGAACATCGCAACGCGGGTGAAGATCGGTGTTCCGGATTCGGCTGACGGCTTCGTCGTCTCGAGTCGATCGAGCAACCCTCACAACGTGCCGGCAGGTGCCTCGCGTGTCCTGACCGGTCCGGCCGGAGCCCCGGCGGTCTTCACCGGAATCGATCGGCTCGACATTCTCGATCTTCTGGATGGCAGTCGCCCGGTGGAGGTCTTTCTCATCTACACGTGGGTGATGGAGGAGGACGTCATTCCCGTCAACATCGCTGCGAATGACGTCAAGAACCTCCTCATTCTGATTCTGAACCTGGAGTTGGCTCAGGGAAGTATGCCGAGCGACCCGGACCAGTTCGTGGACGAGATCATGGACCGCGCACTCGACATCTTCACCCTGCTGCTGTCGAACATCCCACAGCTGGGGCTTGGCGATGACGTCGGTGGCGGAGCTTTCAACATCGGAATCCCCGCTACCGGGGTGTTGGCGGACATCGTCGACGCATCCATCGCGTCAGCGACCATTGCGCCGTTCCCACTCTCCATCCGGGACCTCCCACCAGATGTCAAGCACGTCGATCTCCTCACCATGAGTGGCACCACAACGTTTGCCGGACAGGTATTCGATCAGTACGGCGACGGCGTTCACACCTACGACTTCCAGGCCAACCAGGTCTGATCCTGGCTGTCATCCGGATTGGTGCGTCGCCTCTGAGCTCAGCCCCGGGGCGAGGGCGCGTTCGAGATCGGTCCATGCGCGCGAACGTGGCTGCTCGCTCGGTCGGATGTGGCACCGTCGGCGAACAAGGACGCATCGAGGCCACCGGACGCTGCCCCCTGGATCGTGTCGTCCGGTGGGTCGGATCCCTCGTCGTCGGACGCCGACGACGCGCATGCGGCAAGAAGCGCGAGCTCGGCCGGCAGGGCGGCGGCGGGAGCGACATCTCTTGACACGCGTCGCTTGTCGGACCAGAATCCGAACAATGTCAGGTAATCCGAGCATAGACAGGCGTACCGTACGGCGTCAGGAGACAATGGCGGAGATCGTGGCCGCCTCCTGGGAGCTGGTACGAGAGCGCGGTCTCGCGGGACTCTCGATGCGCGACCTCGGCCAACGCGTGGGAATGCGGGCCCAGTCGATCTACTCGTACTTCGCCTCCAAGGACGAGATCTACGACGCCATGTTCCTGGAGGGCTACCGGGCCTTCGCCAGATGGATGGAGGAGTCGGTCGACGACCGCCACGTGGCCGCCGACCCGGTGGGCGCGGCCAAGCTCGTGGGACACCGATTCGTCGAGTTCTGCACGAGCGATCCGGCGCGCTACCAACTTCTCTTCCAGCGCACGATCCCCGGATTCGAACCGTCGGCGGAGAGCTACGCCGTCGCCGTGGAGGCGTACGAGCAGGGCCGAGAGAGGTTCGCCACCTTGGGAGTGCGCGACCAGGCAACGCTCGACCTGTGGACCGCGGTGTTGACGGGACTCGCCGATCAGCAGATCTCGAACGACCCGGGAGGAGACCGTTGGGAACGACTCATCGACCGCGCCGTCGAGATGCTGACCGCCGACGCACCAATTCACGCAGACACCGAAAGGGAGACGGTATGACCACCATGAGCACCACCGATGTCACCTCCATTCCGGCCATCGATCATCAGGTGGCGATGGAACATCAAGCCACCGAGCTCGAACGGGCGCAGGAGCTGCTGCGCACCCTCGAGCCCGAACAGTGGTCGACACAGACCGCCTGTCCCGACTGGGACGTGCGGCGGATGTGGCTCCACGTACTCGGCGCGTGTGAGGCCGGCGCATCCATGCGCGAGAACGCTCACCAGATGCTCGCCGGTCGGAAACACCGCAAGGACAGGGGGGTGTCGATCGAGGAGGGGCTGTCGGCGGTACAGGTCTCCGAACGCGAGCACCTCTCCCCCGACGAACTCCTCGCCCGGCTGGAGCAGATCGCACCCGCAACGATCGCCGGGCGCCGCCGCACGCCCCGTGCGCTGCGTGCCGCGAAGATCTCCGTCGACGCGCCGGTGGCCGAGAAATGGACGCTCGGCTACCTCATCGACACCATCTACCTGCGGGACCTGTGGATGCATCGGATCGACACGGCGCGGGCCACCGGTGCAGATCTCGTCCTGACCGCCGACCACGACGGTGTCATCGTCGCCGACGTCGTCGCCGAATGGGCACGCCGCCACGGACAACCCTTCACCCTCGAGCTGACCGGACCGGCCGGAGGTGTCTTCAGCGCGGGCGGTGGTGGTGAACGAACGGAACTCGATGCGGTCGAGTTCTGCTGCCTGCTCGCCGGTCGGGGCGAGGCCACCGGCCTGCTCGCCACCGTCGTTCCCTTCTGACCAGCCGGCACCGCCGACCACGACACCCGAGAAGACCTCACCATGGACACCACCACGACCGACATCGCCGATGGCATCTACCGCATCTCGACCTTCGTTCCCGACGCCGGTATGTCGTTCAACCAGTTCCTGATCGACGCCGAGGAACCACTCCTTTTTCACACGGGCATGCGTTCGTTGTTCCCACTGGTGTCCGAGGCCGTCAGCACGGTGCTGCCACCCTCGTCGCTGCGCTGGATCAGTTTCGGCCACGTCGAGAGCGACGAATGTGGCTCGGTGAACAGCTGGCTGGACGTCGCCACCGATGCTCGGGTCGCCTTCGGCGGACTCGGTTGCATCGTGTCGGTCAACGACCTGGTCGACCGTCCACCGCATCCGCTCGGCGACGGAGATGTCATCGACCTCGGTGGCAAACGCGTCCGCTACCTCGCCACGCCGCACGTCCCGCATGGCTGGGACGCGGGCGTGCTGCTCGAAGAGACGACCTCGACGCTGTTGTGCGGCGACCTCTTCACGCAGTTGGGCGACGTACCGGCGGTTCACACCGAGTCCCCGATGGAACCCACCATCGCCGCCGAGGACCTGTTCGGCTACTCGACTCTCGCTCCGTCGACCCCCGACACCGTCGAACGGCTGGCCGAGCTCGCGCCCACCACGCTGGCTCTCATGCATGGCCCGACCTACTCCGGAGACGGCGCGCAGTGGCTGCGCGATCTCTCCGCCGACTACCGCCGCCGGTCCGCTCGCCCCTGACCGTTGTCAGCCCGACCTCGGCGGGGCAGATCGCCCCGGGGGACGCGTCCTTCTCATGTGCCGGGGTCTCGGTCGATGAGCCACCCTGCGGTGTCGCCCTTCTCATGGTCGGGGACCCCTGGACACCCAGGCCGGGAGTGGTCACCGACGGCGGGTCACACTCGACTGGGCGCCGCCCGACATGACCCGGCGCTTCGAGAGAGCGCTCCTGGCTAGAGTCGGGCGATCCAACGAGCATCTCGCCCCCTTGCCGCCCGAGGCCTGCCCCGGCGCTACCGATTCGTCGCTCAGGTCGGACGAGGGACGACCGGCGCGGTGCTCAAGGCCATCGACCGCCGGGGAGGCGGTCCCGTCGCCATCAAGGTTTTCGACCGTGACGATGCCGACATCGAGTCCCTTTTCCGTTTCGTGCGCGAGCAGCGAATCCGCCTCGATCATCCGAACATCGTCGCGGTCCGCGATTTCGAGCACCGCATGGACCGACCCGCCATCGTCATGGAATTCGTCGCGGGCGGGACTCTGGCCGAGCGACTCTCGGGGCGTTTCGACCTCACGCCGGCACAGCAACAGGGTTTCGCGGCCGAACTCCTGCAAGCCGTTGGATTCATCCATGGGCAGGGAATCATCCATCGCGACATCAAGCCCGCAAACATCCTGTTGACCGACGGCAGGAGTGGTCCTCACCCGAAGCTCGGCGACTTCGGATCCGCCCTGCCACTCGCTGAGCCGCGCCTCACCGATGTGGGCCGGCCGGTCGGCACGTCGGGATACATGGCCCCGGAGGTGCTGAATCACGGCGATGCCGACGAGCGATCCGACCTCTACAGCACGGGGCTCGTCATCGGGGAAGTCGTCGCCAAGGCCACCGAGGCCGACGCCGTCACCGCGGAGATCGCCAGACGCCTCACCGCCCCCGATCCCCGCGACCGACCGGTCGGCGCGAATGAGGCTCTGGGACAACTGTTCGCCGGCCATCCCGACCTGACCGACCGACTCGTCGTGTCCGCCGGCGAGATCCGAGGGTCGGGGCGATCGGTTCGCCCCGCGGCGCTCGCCCGTCTGGGGTCGGTTCTGGGCGCCGCTGTGCTGTTGGTGCTGGGAGTTGCCGTGAGCACCGCGGTCATGGGCGGCACCGGGGAGGATCGCGTCTCGAATTCGTCGGTGATCCTGGCCTGTCGACGCTGGGGCCAGTTCACCGAGGTTCGCCATCAGGAGATCCTCGACGGCGCCACCGGCATCATCAGCGGGTCGGACAGCATCGAGACGCTCTTCTTCCAGGCTTCGGACCGTGCGGGACGGTTGTTCAGACCTCTGGGCGAGGCCGCCCGTGACGTGCCCGCCATCAGGACCGACGCGGTCACCTACGCGGATTCCGCGCAGGCTGCGGGACGGCGCGACTCGGTGATCAGGGCCCTCGGCGCCCTCGGATGGCCCGACGTCGCCGAGGAGGCCGCCGATCGCTACCTCTCGGACCCATCGAACTCCATGGCCATCACGGACATCAGCGAAGCCGCCGCCGCGCAACGCTCACTGGAACGCATCGACCGATGGGGTCAGGCCAACTGCCCGACAGAGGCCATCGCGTATGACTCCTTCAGCGAACTGTCGCGCCTCCTGGTCACCACGTCCTCCTTCGGGGACCAGCCCCCCGACACGCTCCGAGGCCTCCTGGATCTGCTCGAATGGCGTCGGAGCTCACTGAGAACGGCGCTTCCCGACGACCTCAGGCCGATCTTCGACCCGACGCCGAGCACGACGACGCCGTGAGGCGTTCGTCCGCTGCGACGTCGACGCGAGCGGATTCGGGCTCGGGCCGAGCGTCCACGAGGAGGTCGACGATGTCACAGACGATGTCCCATGACGGCAGTGCCCGGATGTCCGCGTAGCGGCGCAGGGCGTCGACGGCGTCGACCGGCCGGCCCGGACCCGGCGCCGACACGAGACCTTCCAGGGCGCTCAGCAGAAAGATGTCGCCCAGGACGTGGATCCCGGTGCGGTGCATGAGGTGCCCGATGATGAGGTCCCCCCACAGCCATTCGACGGCATCTTCGTAGCTCATGGCCATGCGGACGCTCGACTCGCCGGTCGGCCCGTAGCCGACGCGGATGGCCTCGCCATCCCACGCCAGATGGACCGCCACGGCCCCGAAGGGTGTCCCGATGAGGTCCAGGTCGACCGCGCACCCAGCAGGCACGCGCCAGCCGTCGAGGTCGCGGTCGAGCCTCCCCGGCGTGCCCAACAGGTCGAACTCTCCGCCCCGCGGGTCCCCGAAGCGGGTCCCCGCGGCCACCTCGTCCGAACCGAGGCGATCGGCGAGAGCGCCCTCGTCGATCTCGTGTGTCCGGAGCAGCGTGAGCTCGACGTCGGGATGCAACCCCGGCTCCCAGGACACGAGTCGGCCGTCCTCCCACACCTGATGGTGATGGCGGACGCCGTGCGGGGTGGACACCACGTGACCGACGATGATCGACGGTCCCGGCGGCAGTTCCTCGCCCGTCGGATCGAGGGCGCGATCGACCCGGTTCAGCACCTGGGCCAGCCAGGGCGCCGAGAAGGGCGCGAGTCCGTTGACGTCCTGGTCAGATGCCATGGCGGGCCTCCTCGATGATCGTGTCGACGATGCGCGAACGGACGCCCTCGGCCTCCTGAGGGTGTTCGAGCACCGAGCCGTTCAGATAGAAGGCCGCAGCAACCCGTGCGTCCGGATCACAGAAGCCGACGGCCGGCGCGATTCCGCCGACGAAGCCGAACGCCTCCGGCGACACGAGGTGGCCGAAGCCGTGATCGGTGAGCCCGATCATGAACCCGCCGGAGAAGTCGCAGGGGCGTTCGAGAAGCCGATCCGACGCACGACCTCTCGCCGTCGACCGCAACTCCTGAAGAGTCGCCGGGGTCGGGAGCCCCTCGACGACCCGGCCTCGGCTCACCACCTCGAGCCCCGTGTACAGGCGGCACAGAGCCGACGCGGTCACCAGTGAGCCGAACGCGGGGCGGAGCTCGCGCAGGGTGAGCGGTATGCGCTCGGACAACAGGGGCACGGCACGATCCGGCAAGCCGGCCACCGGTACGGCGGCCCGGGCACGCACGCCACGGTCCTCCGCAGCACGCGCGGTCACGATGAGGTCGTCAGCGAGTCCCAGCGGCCCGAGTATCTCCCGCTCGATGAGATCCCCGGCGGGGACCCCGATCCGCTCGGCGATCGTCGACTCGAGCGCGAGCCCGGCGACCAGTTCGCTGTAGGCGGGGCCGGGCGCGAACGGGGCTTGTCGGAGCAGCGCCGGGCGTTCGTCGTCGGGGCACAGTCGCCACTCGAGAGCAGTCGGCCGGTCGAGCCCGGCCCGATGGTTCAGGAGTTGGGCGACCGTGACGCCATCCGCGGTCCCCTCGTGGTGTGGCCAGGAGATCGTCTCGCGCAGCGTGATCAACCCTCGGTCCATCAGGAGACCGACGGCAAGGCCCAGCAGGGGTTTGCTGACGCAGAACCCGGGGTGGAGGTGATCGGTGCGCATCGGTCGGTCGAGCGTGGTTCCGAAGGCCACGTCGACGATCGTCCTACCGCCCAGGGCGATGGCGAGTTGGGCACCGGTGGCAACCGCCCCGGCGGCCACCAGTTCGCCGACGTAGGCGACGGTCCGGTCGAATGTCGTGGTGCCGGACGGTGAGATCGCGGCGGGATCAACGGTGAGAGTGGTCATCATTCCTCCAGTTCCGGGGTCCGGTCCCACCCTGAGGTGGGACCGGACCGGCAGTCGCTATTTCCACGACACCGTCGTGTAGGCGGTGCACGACGGATCCGGCAGGTTGGCGATGTCGGGAACGCCCTGGATCTGGACCTGACCACCGTTGGCGACGGAGAACGCCGGCACGTAGATGGTCCCGGACTGGCCCAGATTGTCCGCGGAGTACCACGAGCCGGGGGCCTTGCGGTTGACGTTGCTGTGTCCGCCGACGGTGGCGCCGATCGACGATGGGACCCCGGCGGTGGGGATGAAGCGGGCGTTCGTGAACGACCAGTCGATCCGGTTGAAGACCGCCCGCTTGTTGTCCGAGCTGACTTTGCCACGGACGGTCGCTGAGAAGTCCACTTCGATGGCGCCGGGGATGACGCTGTTCGCATAGACGAACTTGCGTGCCGTGCACGTCATCCGCTGAGACGCAATCGACGCGTTGGCGGTCGCCCCGGCCGAGTCGACGACCGCGGTACCTCCGGCCATCAACGCCAGCCCGGCAAGCGCTGCTGTCTTCTTCTTCATGTCCTTCACCTCCAGTTGGATGCGCCGCCACCGTGGCGGCATCCATCCGAGCGAACGGGAAGTGACGGTGTGACATGACATTGCAGAGAATCTTCTCCACGGCGGGTGCGCAAACGTCGAGGTCACGCACCTCGCCGGCGCATGTCGTGGAGAAGGTCGGCGACCTCGCCGTGAAAGGGCTCGCTTCGTGCCGCAGACGGATCGACCGGAAGCGCCCTGGCGGTGTCGCCACTCGCACGCCACGAGGCGACGCTCTCGGACAGGAGTACCCGGGCGTCATCGACACCACCCAGTCGCATCGCCCGGGCGGCTGAACGCGCCAGGTGCGTTGCCGCCCGTCGGCGCCGTAGTCGACTCGACGGCAGCTCCGACACCTCCTCGACGATGGCGATCTCCAGTTGATCCAGATCGCGGCGTCCGCTGACCACCAGATCACAGAGTGCTCCCGGACCCCCGTGGCCGGTGCTTCCGAGACCGAATGGTGAGAGGGCGACGATGAGGTCGCTCTGGCGCTCGACGAGAACCACGTGAACGGCTTCGACCTCCGCGGCGTAGACCTGGGACCGAATCGGGACGCTGACCGTCAGGATCCCGGCCGCTCGATCGAGGTCGGCCCGTGCCGATGTCAGATCGAGCAGTCCCGCGCCCGCGAACGACGAATCGAGTGCGACCGGGCCGTGCTCACCGAGTCGTCCGAGGTGGTGAGGCTCGGCGCGGAACGCGGCGAGGGCGACGGAGGCGTCAAGGGGAGGATCGTCGCCGCGGGTGTCGCGGAAGTCGACCTGTGGAAGCCCGACGGCTCGGCGAAGCGAGGCCGCATCGACGGTCCACCACGGCGAAACCGTGCCCACCCCTTCGCGAGCCGCTACGCATCCCTCGAGAAGCGCCAGGCGGGCCAATGGCGCCTCGACGTCGGGACGGATGGTCAACTCCTCGTCGGTCCGAAGGGGTGCGCCGAAACAGAGCTCCACGATCTCCTGCGCCATCCGGCTCAGGCGACCTCGGCTGCTGTCAGCGTCGACGGTGACCAGGACGGGAGTCGCGTCGAAGGCATCGACGTGCAGGATCACCCCGTCAGCGAGTTCCAACGAGTCCAGCCCGGCCGGCCCCACGGGCTGGTCGCTGCGGAGCGACCAGCGCCAGAGTTCGTCGTCGAAGGTGACCACCATGGCCGTCATGACCCGACTCCCGCGTCGAGGTCGGGCAGGTGATCTCCCGCGAGTCGCTGCAAGAGGTCTCACGCGCAGTCGCCACAACGCTTGTGCAGCTGGCGGGATCGGGCGTCCATTCGTCCGTCGACGCGAGTCACGCGCTGCGGAAACAGGCGCTCGAGCACTTCGTAGACGAGCTGACTCCATTCGGTCTTGCCTCCGCGACCGTCCTGGGCGGTGCTGTCTCCCCCGGGGGAGAAGCGGAGGAGTTCGAGCACTCCGAGCGCCAGCTGAGCCGTCATGACCGACGTGCACCCCGGACAGCCGCCGCCTCCGGTGGCCAGCAGGCCGTTCAACGCGCCCACCATCTCGCGGAGCCCCTCGTTCCAGCTCACGACCGTCGCCGGCGACACCGCTCTGCTGGCGAACGCCGCCGACTCCTCCATCGATGGCGCGCCGCTGGTCGACGACGCCGACATCTGTGGCATTCGCGATCGTTGGCGACCGAGGTCGAGAGCGTCGTTGGCCAGCGCCCGCGCGGCATATCGGCAGGCCGCCTCGTCATCGTTCAGCCACTCCGGCAGGCCGCCTCCGTGATCGCGGAGACGATCGAGTGTCGTCCGCACCGACAGGTACCACTCCGTCGACAGATCATCAGCCATGTCGCTCACCCCATACCGTCGGGCGGCCGTTCGGCATCGGCGTCGACCTTCATCCGACGAGTGGTATTCCACGAACCAGACCTCGAATCGGCCCAGACTCCACGACACGCCAGATTCTCCCAGCGGCCCGATCCGCGAGCAAAGCGCCCGGGCGACGCCATCGACGACCCGATCGCCGCCGGTGACCTCGTCGTCCCATGCCTGTTCAGCGTGATGAAGAACGGAGGTGTGACATGCCGGGCGGCGCCCCGGCCGATCCGGCGCTCTCTTCGGTCCCGTCGCGGTACACCGGGCCGGACTGGGAGTAGCCGGCCCGACGCGACGCTCTCCGGACCCCTGGGCCCGAAGAGCATCAGCCGGATTCGTGGACCAGGATGTCTAGGCCGTGGGACTGCCCCCGGCATCGACGCCGCTCATCCAGAACGAGGCCGGCGCCCTGCTCAATGCCACGTCCTCGACGACCGACACACGTGAGACCACGTCACGCAAGTCCCGCGCGTACTGGTCGATCTGGGTCTGCGTGGGCGTCACCGTCGACAGTGCCTCGAAGGTGCTCACGACATAGGAGGTGTCGGCGCTGAGGGCGACGTTCTCCCCCGAAGCGAACACGGTGACCCGAAGGCGACCGCGTCGGCGGGGGAACTCGCCACGGTGGCCGAGCCGAGCGGTGCACTCTTGTGCCCGGAGCCTGCGTCCTTCACGGTGACGGTGCACGTCGTGGCCGACCCAGCAGTGATGTGACCCGTGCACGACACGGCCGTGGTCGTGGCGCGAAGCGGCGCTGCCGACACCTCGGTGAGAGGACCGAGACCGATCACGGTCCCCCCGGCCAGCACTGCGGCGGCGAGCGCCGCTCGCCATGCCGTTTCTCGGTGAGTCTCGAACCTCATGGCATCCTCCTCTGAACGTCGGGGCTACCCGGATGATGCTGCGCCCGGATCGCCGCAGCGTCGTGGGCATCGGCAACACCGCCGGGATGGATTTCGATACGGTCCCGCCGTCGCGCCCTCGGCATCCCCACGGTGACGCGTGCCGCACTTGTGCTCTGCGGGAGCGGTGGGAGGCTGTTGTGAGGCGGCATGGAGACCGAATCACCGGAGGGTGCCGGATGGCGCTGAGTCCACAGACTCATGACTTCCTCGGGGAGTTGCCCGACCAGGCCCGAGCCGCATTCGTGGCCGCCGCCACTCGAAAGCAGTTGCAGCGCGGAGAGGCCCTTTTCCTCCAGGACGATCCTGCCTGGAACGTTGGCGTGGTGGAGCGCGGCCACGTCAAGCTGTCGGTCGTGGGCTCCGGCGGACGCGTCGATCTCGTGCGGCTGTGGGGACCCGGAGAGTTGGCGGGTCACGTCGCCGCGATGGACCGCGCCAACCACGTCGGGACGGCGACCGCGGTCGGCAGTGCCGAAGTCCTGGTCGTGCGAACAGGGGATTTCGAGCGCCTGCTCGAGCAGCACCCGGCGATGTACCCACCGCTCGTGCGCCAACTCACCGGTTGGATCCGTCTCGCCGTGGGATCGCAGTCCGACCAGGGAACCGAGCCCATCGTCGTCCGCCTGGCCCGACAGCTCTGCCGGATGGTGGGCCCCGATCGCGACATGGCCGGGTCAACTCCAGGGAGCCAGGCGCTGCAGGTGCAGCTCACCCAGGAGGAGCTGGCCCAGACGATCGGCAGTTCGCGGGAGTCCACTGCCCGGGTGCTGCGGGAGTGGCGGGAATTGGGCCTGGTCACGACGAGCCGGCGCCACCTCGAGATCCACCGCATCGATCGCATCTGCGAGATCGCCCTGCAGGGCCACCTGAGCGACACACGTTGGTGATCGCGGTGGCCGGGGCTTCTCAGTGGGTTCGTCGAACGGCGGCTCGTCGGTCACGTCGTCCTCGAGCGACTCGGTCGGACCGCTCCGCGACGACTCGCTCGAAGCATCCAAAGACTCGTTCCCGCCCACCCCGCGATGAAGCCGAGCTGGGCGGCTGATCGCCAACCCGGGTTGACGCGCCAGCCGCCCGTGTCGACCAGCACGCCGGCGCTCGGTGCGTAGTCATTCCAACTCAGAGCGGTTCTCGGCCCGGACGGAGCGGCGGAACCAGCCGATCAGGCCGTCGAAGTCGGGTGCCGGGGGCGGTGCCACGGGCCAGAGTTGGCGTCTGTGGGAGCGCTGTGCTCACAGGTTTCCGCGGTGAGCGTCCCTGAACCCTTGTCAGTTCTGGGTGGAACCCGAGAGGAGAATCGAACTCCTGACCTGCTCATTGCGAGAGGCCGATTGGGCGTCTGTGCTGTGCGGTCCCGTGCAGAATTGCCCGGAATTCTGGGGT
>CAVOXO010000010.1:0-111547 GCA_963700425.1 uncultured Microthrixaceae bacterium
TTTTTCGTCCACGCCGTCCGCCGAAACCACCCTGTGTCACGACCGCGGATTAGCAAGGGATTAGCAGAGCGGCTGACTCAGATCGGCGCCGGCGACCTCATGCAGGTCCTCGCGGTAGCGGTCGAGGTGCTCCAGATCCTTCGCTCGACCGGAGGCCTCCTTGAGTCGTTCCCATGTGGCGACGGTGATCACGAGCGCCTCGCTCCCCTCGACGAGTTGGTCGTCCGCCGACGCTGCCAAGTCGTCGTAGCCGCGGGCGGCGCCATCGGGAACGAAGACGAGGTCGAGCGGCCCGTGCTTGGTCATGAGGTGGAGCGTGTCGTACTGCGCCCAGTTCTCGAGCGGATGGCGTGGGAACCACGTGCCGCCCCGGTCCGCCGTGAGCAGCCCGGCCTCGAGTTCGTCGAACGCCGCGGCCAGCCGCTCGAGGTTGTCGGGATCGCGGGACGGGGTGATGTCGATGTCGACCGTCGCCGGCACCGGGAGGTCACGAACCATCGCGGCCATGCCGCCGATCACGACGAACTGCACCTCGTGGCGATTCAGGACCGCGACGATTGCTCCGGGGTCAAACACGCGTCGTCGTGGCGTCGGACGTGCCGGCGCGACGTCGCGAGACGCGGCGACGTTCGCGTTCGTTGAACGCGTCGAGTTCCTCGGCGGGCAGGAGGCTCTCTGCCATGGTGCGGGTGGCG
The DNA here is from genome assembly GCA_963700425.1 of uncultured Microthrixaceae bacterium. GTDB lineage: Bacteria > Actinomycetota > Acidimicrobiia > Acidimicrobiales > Microtrichaceae > CAVOXO01. The sequence goes on from CAVOXO010000010.1 coordinate 696, forward strand.
TCGTGTCGATCGGGTTCGGCCAGCCGCATTCGAACCTCGAACCCTGCGGCGGCGAGGATCCGACACAGCGTGTCCACCGACGGTGATCGACGACCCGACTCGTACGCCGAGATCGCCGCCTGGCTGGTCCTGGCCCGTGCTGGCCAGCTCGACCTGGGTGAGGCCGGCGTCGCGCCGAGCCATTCGGATCAGGTGTCGTGAATACGTCTCTGTCGCCACCCTCCAAGTATATCGGTACCGGTGTATCGGCACCGAGAGAGTACCGTCGTCTCCGTGATCGCTGAGTTGGAGCTGGAACAGCACAGAGGCATGTGGGTGCCGTTCGACGAACCGACCGGCAACGTCGGGGCGTCCGCCGACACGGCCGACGAGTTGTACGACATCGTCGATCGGGAGCAGCTCGGCAGTGTCACGATCATGCGAGTGCCCAACCTTGACGATCCGATCTTCATCAGCATCTGCTGAGGCCGACTCCGGTGCCGGCGTGCCGCACGTTCAGCTGTCGCCGTTCACTGACCGGCCAGACGTTCGAGCAACTCCCGATCCTCCGCTCCAGGTCTTGCCACGCTTCTGAACGTGTCCACGCACTCGGCGCCTCCTCTGCTGCCCCAACCCCGGTGAGGAGCGGGTCCCGGTGAAGATGGGACCAGTGACAGCGAGGACGCCCGGATCGGCCGCTCGGATTAGCAGGGGATGAGCAAGCCGGTGATCTGGAGCCTCCGGAGGGCCGAAGACCCCTGCAAATGGAGCCCGAGAGGAGAATCGAACTCCTGACCTGCTCATTACGAGGCTATCCGGCACTGAGCGCTGTGCTCGACTCCTAGACAGACGAACGGACTGCGAAAGCGCGGCGAGCGCTGTGCGCCGAATTATCCGCTGTGCGCAGGTCCTCCGCAGTCGAGCGATGTGGCCGACTCACCATGACCCGTCCTGAGATCGACGCTACGGATGACCATCAGTGTGCACGGGCAGCAGCTCCGCCTGTTCCAGATCCAGGCAGCGGTGTTCGTCGCAGGCAAGGTCTTCGTCATCCTGATCAACCTCGCAGCCGAGATCATCGACAGGTGGCCGGCCCGGTGATCGGGCTGGATCCTGATCGTTTGGGCCTGGGCGTCCCCGTCTACTGGCTCATCGTCCGGCAGTTGCGACCCGTAGGCTCGTCGTAGACCCACGAGAGCAAGGGGGCACGATGAAGGGGACTATCCAGACCGGATTCGGGGACCCAAGCAAGGTCCTGAGGATCGGTGAGGTCGATACGCCTGCGGTGGCCGACGATGGCGTGTTGGTGCGAGTCCGAGCAGCGTCGATCCACATCGGAGCTGTCTACGGCGTGCGAGGGCTCCCGAAGGTCATGCGTCCGATGTTCAAGTCGTTCATCGCCAAGAGCGGCGTGATCGGGCAGAACATCGCCGGGATCGTCGAGGCCGTTGGGTCGGGCATAACGGACCTGGCTGTCGGGGACGAGGTGTTCGGCTCATGCAGAGGAGCGTTCGCCGAGTACGCCACGGCGACGTCGGACGCATTGGCGTCAAAGCCGACCAACCTCACGTTCGAGCAAGCTTCGGCACTGGGCGTGTCGGCGATGACCGCTCTCCAAGCGCTGCGCTCCCACGGCAACCTGAGAGCGGGCCAACACGTTCTCGTCACCGGGGCTGCGGGAGGTGTCGGCACCTTCGCGGTCCAGATCGCCAAAGTGATGGGTGCAGAGGTAACCGGCGTCTGCAGCACCCGGAATCTCGACATGATTCGATCCATTGGTGCCGACCACGTCATCGACTACACGCAACAAGATTTCACCACGGCCGAACCTGGGTACGACCTCATCCTGGACAACGTCGGAGCCCATTCATTGAAGGCCATGCGACGTGTGCTCACCGCCGACGGACTGCTGTTGGCCAACGGGGCACCAGCTCCGACCGGCTGGTTCGGCGGCCTGGGTCACCCTCTGAAGGTCACCGTCTCCTCGATCTTCTCCAAGCAGCAGGGTCGCCCCTTCTTCTCGACGGAGAACGAGGAGGATCTGAGCACCCTGCAGGAAATGGCCAAGGCAGGCAAGCTCACACCGGTCGTGGATCAGGTCTTCGCTCTGGAAGACGCCGTTGACGCAGTCACCTTCGTAGGCGAGGGCCACAACCAGGGAACATCCGTCATCACCATGTGACAGCCCGCTCCGGTGGCTCGGTATCCACGTAGCAGCCACTGCCTGCGGGTGACTCAGGAACCCGCCGAACTCCGCCGGACCGGAAACGTCTCTACAAGCTTGATGGGACCGCATCGGGCGGAGCCGCCAGTCTCTGACGACGCCTCGATCCACAGCGTTGCCGCGATCGACGCGGCCACCGATACCAACGTGCAAAGGACCGTCAGGACCAGGAACCGCTTCACCGCGCTCGACCCTAGTCACGAGGTAGGCACGAGCAGCCACCACCGGTTCGGGGCCCGGTGCCGTCGAGCCTTCAACGCAACGAAGTGGCGGTTGGAGCCCGCGAGGAGAATCGAACTCCTGACCTGCTCATTGCGAGAGGTCGAATGGGCGTCTGTGCCCTGTGGTCCCGTGCAGCGTAGCCCGGAATTCTGGGGCCTTTCGTCCACGCCGTTCGGCCGAAACCACGCGGTGTGACAGCGCGGATTAGCAAGGGATGAGCAGAGACGCCCCACGCGCCACTCAGGAATCGGTGCCTGAACTGATCCTCGGTCGCAACCAGTCGGCCGTCCGCCGCTCATCCCACTCGCCTGCTGCGATCGACACGACCGCCGCCTCGGCTTCGTCGACGTCGGGCGGGTCAACCCATCGCCACCCGTTGAGGATCAAGAAGTACCGCATGGACACCCACGCCACGCGCTTGTTGCCGTCGGGAAGTGGGTGGTCTTGGCGAGCCTGACGATCAGCACCGCCGTCTTGTCGACCAGGTCCGGGTAGGAGTCCTCACCGCCGAATCCGGCGGAGGGGGCGTGGAGCGCGGAGTCCGCGAGGTCAAGGTTGGCAATCTTTGCGATCACGAACTCATCGAGTCCGGTGACTTCAGCGGCAATTGCCGTGTAGCTCGCCAGGTCCAGGTACTCGATGCTCACTTCGCCAGTCGCTCGAGAAGCTCTCGGTCCTCCTCGATGATCTGGCGAACACGATCTTTGAACTTCGGGTCACGCCGTCGACTCTCCACGGCCTCACTGAGGGCATCTTTGATCGTCTCATTCACGCTCTTGCCCTCGACACGCGCCAGCGCCTCGGTATCCGCGGCAAGTTCATCCGGAAGCCGAACCGTCATATTCTTCGTCATGGTGGCATGCTACCACGACACTAATTGAAACTGGACGATCGATCGTCGGTCACGTCAGGCGAGACGGAATCGTCGGGTTGAGCCGGGCCACAAGCCCCCGCTCCGACAACGAGACCGATTGCGATCGCCGTCACTGCAAGCCGCCGGATCACCGGTCTCCTCGTGTCGTGACCATCTGTGTCTCAGCGTAGAAGCCCGTCGGCGTTGAAATCCGCTGCTGAATACTGCGTCACTCAGCCACGACCTGGCTTCGCCGCCTCGTCACGCCTGCCGCTCCGAGAGGGCTTGTCATCGAGCCGCGCCGAATCTTCAAGTCCCCGTCGGGATCGCTCTGGGTTCCGCTGTCTTCCGGCGACCCGTTCTGACGAAGGTTTGTAGGCCAAGGGGCTCGTCAGCCGCGCATCTTGGCGGGTAGAACAGCGGTCATGCGCGCGGTGCTGATCGTCATGGCGCTCATGGCCTGGGTGTACTGCGTGATCGGTGCCGTGGGACTCACTGCCTACCTCGCTGCGGTCGCTGGGGGGGCGCTGCGAGCCCGCTACGTCGGGGCGGAACGCACCCCGCCCCCACCTGCTCGAGGAGTGGTGACGGCCCTGGTCGTGTTCGCGGTCACCATGGTGGCGATGGCTTCCGGCCTCGCCGCCGTGGCCCTGTCTGACGAGCCGTCCGCCCTGTCGAGCGCGGCCGCATGGGCGGCGCTGCCGTCGTGGAGTGCTCTGGCGGCTGCGAGCACGGCAGTGGTGTTGTGGCGGCGGAGACCGACAGCGGCCGCCTGACCCGGAGCCCCTGATGTGTCGAGCGAAGGTGCGGCCGGCTCTCATCGGCGGTGGAGGACGAAGCCCACGATCGAGGGCCGGGGCACCCCCAGCCCGCGGTCAATCCATCGCCGCCCCGCCGAACACGGCCGCGCGGATCTGGTCGGCGGCGTCGGTCTGAAGGCTGGGAGTCGCCCTGCGGGCTGACCGGCGAGCCGCTGCACCCCGACACGACCCCGAAGGACGCAAGTTGGAGCCCGAGAGGAGAATCGAACTCCTGACCTGCTCATTGCGAGAGGCCGATTGGGCGTCTGTGCTGTGCGGTCCCGCGCAGAATTGCCCGGAATTCTGGGGTTTTTCGTCCACAGCGTCCGCCGAGAACCACGCTGTGCCACGACGCGGATCAGCAAGGGATCGGCCAAGCGGCTGACTCGGATCGGCGCCGGCGACCTCATGCCAGGTCCTCGCGGTAGCGGTCGAGGTGCTCCAGATCGCCGGTTCGACCGGGGCCTTCGTGAGTCGCTCCAGCGCAAGCGCTTGCTTTCCCCGCCACGATCCCACCTCACGCCCTTTCGGTCCCCCGAGAGGGGCGAATCCCCGAGCCCTCCTAGCCTGCGTAAGCGGGCGGTCCCATGTCCTCCACGCAGCTCAGGTCGACTGCGCTGGTGGGATCGGCGATGAACGATCTCGCAATGGTGGTGGGGCAGGCAGCGGCGCCGAGCGATTCGTGGCCGATGCCCGGGAACTCGACGAAGGTCGCCGCTGTCGCCGAGCCGGGTGGCAGTCTCGGCTCCGTCCGAAGGATCGAGGCGTGGGTCGTGGGCACCGGCGAAGACCAGGGTCGGGACACTCGTCGTGTCGATCTCGCCGAGTGGAGTGTCCTCGATGTCGAGCAGCTCGCAGATCTCCGGGTACCGGGAGTCGTCCAGGAGCGCCGCGCTGTAGACGGGCTCGTCGAGGCGGAGCTGCTCGATGTCGATGGATTTGGCTGTGGCGCCGCGATCGGCACAAGTGACGACGGCCCGAGCGCCATCGGCCTGCGCGACAAGGACCGGGAGCCCCTCGCTCGCGAACACGTTGACCGGGGAGGTGTCCCCAGCTCTCATACTCGTGATGAAAGCTGGGACGACCGGAAGAACGCGGTGACGTACTGGGCCTTGTGGAAGGACCACACGGCGTCGTCCCCGGTGATGACCAGGGTTCGCACCATGCCCTCGGCATCGGTCACGGTCACGGTCGCCGGAGCCTGGTTCAGCTGAGCCTGCAATGCCTCGATCTGAGTGGAGACATCGCCGTTGGCCTCCGCGCAGGCCGGGTCGGCGGCACAGGTGTCGGCCAACACTCCGAAGGAGCGGGCCGTCTCTGCCACATAGCCGTCCGGGAGCCGCGTCGTCGACGAACACGGGGTGGGGCGAGTCGAGGATCACCGAGCGGAGATGATCGGCGTCGGCGCGGAGCACCTCGAGCGCAACGGTCGTGCCGTAAGAGTGAGCGTAGACATTCCACGAGTCGATACCGAGAGATTCGCGGAGGTCGATCAGGTCGGCCACCGTCGCCGCCGTGTCGTACTGATCGAGATCAACTCCTTCGCCGCGGAGCCGCTTCGCGCAGTCGACGAAGGATTGCTGGTAGAGCGCATGCTCATCGTTCACATCGTCAGCCGCCCCGAGGTTGGCGAGGAGGGCCTCATCGACTTCGGGGCAGTCCAGCGACGGCTCGGCCATTCCTGCGCCGCGCTGGTCGAAGACCACGATGTCCGCCCCCGAGGCCACCTCCTGCAGCGCGGGGAGATTCGATCGGCACCGAAGCCGGTGTCGCCGGGCCCGCCGTGCACGTAGACGAGCGGGTCGGCGGTCGCGTTGCTCCCGGGGACCACCGTCACCGGCAACACGACTGACCCGGCGTCGGGGTCGTGTCGGTCCTCCGGCACGGTGAGAGTGCCGCAGGTGGCATCACCCACGCCGTCGGGAAGACGGGGAGGAGCGAACTGCTCCCCCTCGCAGGGGACCTCGTCCAACACAGGCTCGTAGTCGGTCGACGCCTCGGTCGTTGTCGGCTCCGTCTTCTCGTCGTCGGAGCTGGAGCACCCGACTCCAACGAGCGCGACAACCACAAGCAGCACGGTGAGTGATCTCATCGGAACAACACTGCTTGCGACCCACAAGACGGGCAAGAGGCCAAGGTCCCGAAGAACCGGATTCACCCGCGCCTCCCAGCCATCGGAGTGTGCCCGCGCCGACATCCTTCGCAGGCCGCTCATGTTGTGACGTCGCCGGTGTCGACGGCACCGAGCAACGGGCCGACCCCGAGGCACACGCGAATGCGCACGAACCCGAGAAGACCGACGTCGTATCGGCGGTCCGGGAGGCGCTCGCCTCGTCACAAGCCAAGGAACTCGCCACCAGCCGCGCCGACGGCGCCCACACCGGCTTCGAGATCGACATCGGCATGTAGTCACCGCTCCGGGCTTCGACGCATGACCGGCTGTGCGGCGACCCGCAGATCAACCGACGATGACCTGCAGGGGCGATCCAACTCGGGGGATGTCCGAACGGCGCTCCGGGGGCGGCGTGCCTGGGGGTTCACGTTGGTGGGCGACCCGGCCGAACTTCGAGTGGCGGACGAGTGCCTGACAGGCATGCACAGGCTCATGGATCCAGGCACGGAACTCGAACGAGGGACGCGGCCGATGGTTGCGGTACCGACCACGACGGGGGCTCCGGTTCCACGTCGGGCGCAGACTTGCTGTCTGTGGCGTGGGCCTCAGTTTCGCGGCAGCGACGGCTGAGTTGATGAAGGCGACCAGTCGATCGAAGTCAGGCGATTCGGGGTCGATCGCGGCTCCGTGCGGGCCGCTGAGATGTGGCTCGATCACAGTGGATTCATAGCCAGCCTGGGTGAGTGCCTCGTGAAGAGCGACCGAGTTCTCGGGCTCCGCGAATTGTCCGGCAAGGGCCGGCGCCGGTGCAAGATACACGTGCAGGTCGGGATTGCCGCCGACGAGGCGGATCGGACTCATCTCGTCGAGGGCACCGTCATCGAGGGTCCGCCATTCCTCATCAGGCCCGATCGGCACGATGGGTCGCGGATCCAGACCGGCCTCCACGCCCACCGCCACCGAGGGCATCGCCTCGAAGGAGGCCGCCTCGGCTCGGCAATCCTCGAAGGGCCGGGATCGCGTCGGCGAGTCGAGTCCATAGACCATCGCCGGAGCCGCACCGAAGGAGTGACCGACCAACACCAACCGGTCGGGGTCCCCACCGTGTTCGGCAGCCTGCTCCACCGCCACCTGCGCCGAACAGGTGGTCTCATTGATGAGGACACTCGGGCTGGTCGCACGCTGTACGAGGCATTGAACACCACCGCACCCTGCCTGGCTATTGCCTCGGCCAGCGGAGCAAGCTCGAAGGCCTGGCGGAAGTCCTCCGGAGCGTCGAGGCCCAAGGGCTGACCGTGCCAAAGAACAACGACCGGCCACGGACCGCCCTCGACCGGTTCATAGATGTCAAACGTCCGAGTGCTCGTGACCGGCACGTCCTCGGTCACCTCGACCGCAACCGGAAGCGAGACCGACGTGGTGGTCGTCTCTTGCGCTTCATCACCCGATCCGCAGGAACTGAGCCCGAGTAGCCCGCCGGCAACGACGACGACCGCAACCAACACCCGCTGTGTTGTCATGTGGCCGATACGAGAATCGTTCTTCATGACACACATACCTCCACGAAGAGACATCGAATCCCCGTTCCTTGCGGCGGCAAGTCGATCCCTTCCGAACCCTTCGCCGCTGCGGCAAGAAGCCGAAGGCCTGGCTGGGTGCCGCGTCCTGGAACACAGGTCCTCCAGCCGTGTGAAGCTAATCCGTCCAGGACTCAGCCAGCAATCCGAGCCCGCCCCCTATCGCCGGATCGGCGGCGGGGCGGCGGCAGTTCGCCGGAGGGCGAGTGTGACCAACGGCATGTGGTCGGTGACCAAGCCACCTGACGCGGACCCCGGCTCGGTTGACGGTTTCCCTGGGCTGATGGCTTGGGATGATGGTCGCTCTGATCCTCGAGGAGAGGGATGAGCGAGAAGAAGCAGTACGGCGTTCTGGACGCCGGACGAGAAGGCCGAGATCGTGCTGGCTGGGCTACGTGGCGATCGGACGGTTCGTGATGTGTGCCGTGAGCACGAGATTTCCGAGACGCTCTACTACCAGTGGCGCGATCGGCTGCTGGAGGGCGGCAAGGCGGCGTTGGCGACGGCCGAGACGAGAACGGCTCGCCGGAGGACGCCGAGATCGAAGGAGCTGCAGGAAGCGGGTGGCGCAGCTCGAGCGGGCGCTCGGGCGCAAGACGTATGAGTTGGAGGTTGCGGGGGAACTCTTGCGGGACTGGGAGTGAGGGTGCGTGTCGTCCCGGGCCCGCGAGCTGGTCGCCCACGGACACCGCCCGACCGTCGTGGCCCGGGTGGCCGGCATCAGCCGCCAGGCGATCTACCGCACCCCGACACGGCGTCCGCCGAAGGCCGGCCTCCGAGGCTGCGCCCGGGTCGACGCCGGCGATCGTCGAGGTCGCTCGGGCGAACCCGACCGACGGCACCCGGATGGTCGCCGCGATCGCCAGTCCCGGGAGCTCGGCGAGCGCGGTGAACCGCAAACGGGTCCAGCGGGTCATGCGAGAGCACCGGCTGCTGCAGCCCGTCCGGGGTCTGGACCGGCGGCGCCGGCCGGGCTTCTTCCGGGTTGCACCGCCCCGACGAGCTGTGGCACATGGACATGACCAAGGTCTGGACCGCCGCAGCACGGCTGGGTCTACCTGCACGCCATCGTCGACTGCTGCACCCGTGAGGTCACCGGCTGGACGCTCGACCTGCGCCGCCGCACCGACGAAGCGATCGGCTGTGTCGAAGCAGGCCATCACGACCAGGGCGATCCCCGCCGGGACGCTCACGCTCGGCACCGACAACGGCAGCCAGTTCACCTCGCGGGGCTTCCGCGAGCACCTCTCGAGCCGCGGGATGACCCATCGCCGCGGCGGCTACCGCGACCCCGAGTCCCAGGCGTTCATCGAGTCCTGGTTCGGCCAGTTCAAGAAGCGATGCGCCTGGCGAGCCGAATGGGAGACCCTCGACCAGGCCAGAGAGGAGATCAGCGACTACATCGACCGCTACCACCACCGGCCCCACTCGGGGCTGGCCTACCGAACCCCCGCCGAGGTCGCCGCGACCTGGCGGGACACTCAAGACCTACACGCCGAAGCGACCTGAACCGATAACGCGAACGGGGTCCACGTCAGGATGAGCAAGCCGGTGATCTGAAGCTTCCGGAGAGCCGGAAACCCCTGCAAAGTGGAGCCCGAGAGGAGAATCGAACTCCTGACCTGCTCATTACGAGGGGCAGACCAGGCGTCTTCGCTGTGTGGTCCTGTGCAATGTAGCCCGACTTTCCAAGGGTTTTCGTCCGTGGCGATCGCTCGCGAACCCTCCGTGACGCACACGGTGCACAGCAAGGGATTAGCAGAGCGGTGATCACGACGGGCGCTCCGTCCCCCTCGGGGACACCGTCACAGCCCGGATGTACGCTCGTAGCGATGATCGCAGAATCGGAGATGCGAGCAGCACAGAGGTCAGTGGGTGGCCTTCGACGAGCCGACCGGCCACGTACGCGCTGCTGCGGATTCCGCCGAGCGTCTGTACGAAACGATCGACGAGCAGCTCGGGTCGAGTGACGATCATGCGGGTGCCTCGTCTCGACGAACCGCTGTTCATCGGGCTCGGCTGACAACGGGTCTGTGAATCCCACGTAGGTATATTCGCTCCGCGACCTCGGGGAAGCACCACTCCCTGACGGGACGCCGATCGTTCGGCCGGCAGTCCCCCTTCTCGTTGTGGGACACCAACAAGTTCATCTCGGAGTCGTCGACAGCGGCTCGCCGCTGAGCATCACGTCCCGAGACGTGGCCGTGCGATGCAGGAATCGACATCACCTCGACTCCTCCGGTCATGGAGGTCCCGATCGGTCTCGGGGCGCGCTTCGACAGGTTATCGGTCTTCGAGTTCGAACTGGAGCTCCAAGCACCATCAGGGACCGAGGGATCTCGTTGGAGGCTCCCTATGGCGGTCCAGCCGAGGTGGCGATTCCCCTTCGAGGTCCTACTCGGCCAGCGAGGTTGGTTCGACACGTTCACCACCACGTTCGGGCCCGACCGACTGGCAGTCGAACCGCCGGCCACGTTCGGCGAGCGGTTCGGTTCGATCGCAGGGTCGTAGCGCTCACCGAGCCAGGCACTCACGCACCTCCGGTCCTGCTCGAGGATCCGGCGTATCCGAGACTCGAAGTCAGGGTTGCGGGAACACGTCCACCCTGTGACGCCCAGTGGATTTGTGCCACGATGACGATGATCTCCGCCGCGCTTGCGGCGACATGAGAAGACGGTGCACGCCGGGATGGCCCGGCGTCCCCGATGCCGTCCTCGGAGGACCTCATGGAGCCGATCACCCGCCAGACCTGTCAGTGCCCGAGGCAGCCGAGCTCCTCGGTATCTCGCGAGCCACGCCTACGACTGCATCCGCTCCGGCGAGATTCCCTCGATCACGTTGGGCGTCGTGTCGTCGTGCCGTAGAGCACTCCACCAGCTCCTCGGCCTCGACGTGCCCTCGGCCGCTGAAGACGGCAGTGCCAGCAATGATGAGCCTGCACCGGCTCGGTGCGCGGCCGAGGAGTACTACCTCGCCCAGGTGGCCGGCGGGATCGAGGACTACTACAGCGAGGGAGGGAAGCACCCGGACGGTGGCTCTCCGCAGCGCTGAGCTCCTCGGCATGGACGGTGGTGTCGCCGGCGCGATCTGCGTGCGGTACTCGCCGGGCGGGACCCCTGCGACGGTGCCGCCCTGCACCACGCCGCCAATCGATCCACACCCGGCTGGGACCTCACCTTCCGGTCGCGAAGTCCGTGTTGCTGTGGGGTCTGTGCGATCGGCAGACGGCACCCACGTGGTCGAGGCTCACCACGCCGGCGTCGCGGCTGCGCTCGAGGCACAACCAGGGTCAGGCCACCGCCTTCCTGGCCGGGCTTCGACCACCGCACCTCACGAGACGGGATCCGCACCTCCACACCCATGTTCGTCTCCAACACCGTCCGATGCGACGACGAGAAGGCGGACCATCGACGGCAAGGGCATCTACCGGACAAGATGGCCGCCAGCTACCTGTACAACGCAGAGCTGCGTCACCAGCTCACGTACAGCCTGGGTGAGTTGGGAGCCGGTCGTCAACGGATCGCAGAGATCACGGGCATCGACGCGGATCTGCGCAGGCAGTTCTCCAAGCGACGTGGCGCATCGAGGACCAGCTCGCCGAGTGGGGTGCCTCGAGCGGTGAGGCTGCGGAGAAGGCACGCGCGAACACCAGACGAAGAGCGCCGCAGAGCCGACGGTCATGCTGAAGGCCCGGTGGCGCGAGGAGGCCGAGACCGCGGCTGGAGCATCGACGACGACATCGTCCCGGTGGTCGACCCTCGTCGTGCCACCGTCGCAGGATCGCCGCGGCCGTCCGCCGGATGGACGACGAGTGCGGACTGGTCGAACCAGCCCTGGTGGACCGGGCCGTGCAGGAACGGCCGTAGATATCGTCGCTCCCCGGACCGGCAAGACGTTCAGCCTGGACGCCGCTCGCCAGGCGCGTGGGAGCAGGCCGGCTACCGCGTACTCGGATGCTCGCGTTGACCGCCGGCGGAGCGAGGCCGGCTTGGCCGGGACACGGCAGCTCGCCCGATCCTCGACAATGCGGCCGAGCACGGCGGCAAGGTCGTGCTCGTCGGCGACCCGAAGCAGCTGCCCGAGATCCACGCAGGTGGACTGCTGGCCGAGCTCGATCGTCGGCTGCCCACGATCCGACTTACCGAGAACGACGGCAGCACGACCCGGCAGAGATCCGAGCACTCGACCGGCTTCGCCATGGCGACGTCGAACCGGCGTTGTCGACCTTCGTCGATCACGATCGCACCGTCGGCACGAACTCCACGCGGTGCGCCAGGCGATGTAACCGTGACGGCGATCAGCCACGGCCACCGACAGATGACCGTGAGACGAACGATGGTCGTCGCGTGCTGCCCGCCGAGTACCTCGACGGCGGCCACATCCGCCGGGTACACGGTCACCGTCCACAAGGCCCAGGGCTCGACGTGTGATCACGCTCTGGTGCTCGGCCGACGAGCTCTACCGGGAGATGGGCTACGTCGGCCTTTCAGGCATCGTTCACCATCGTGGACCAGCACGGCTGGGTGTCACAGAACGGCACATCAGCCACACCCTCCTGGGTGTCGACCATGGGATCATGTCGTCGTCGATCGCCCTACCTCAGGGCGACGATCCGAGGAGAGCCATGTCGGACTGGGATGAGCGTGCAGCGGCGTGGGACGACGACGCTGCGGTTCGGGCGTACGCGACCGGCGTCGCGGAGTCGCTGGCGTCCCTCGCCGACGCGAGCGGCATCGATCTCGACGGCGCCAGGGTGTGCGACTTCGGCTGCGGAACCGGTCCGCTCACCGAGTGGCTCGCGAGTCGATGCGGTCACATCGACGCAATCGACACCTCACCTGCGATGCTCGACGTCCTGCGCACCAAGATCGATCGGAACGGCTGGACTCACGTTCGCCTCCTCGACCACCTGCCGCCGACGCCGCAGGGCTACCACGCGATCCTGTGCTCGTCGGTTCTGGCGTTCGTGGACGACTACCCGGCCCAGGTCACGACGCTGGTCCGACACCTCGCGCCCGGCGGCATCCTCGTGCAGTGGGATTGGGAACTCGACCCGGATGCCGACGAGCCGCATGGGCTGCTCAACGCCGAGATCTGCCAGGCGTTGGAGGGCGCCGGTCTCAGCGATGTTGCGGTCGGGGTCGGTTTCGAGGCACTGGTCGATGGCGAGGCGATGAGACCGCTCATGGGCTCAGGACGTCGACCTTCTTGAGACGTTCCACGATGCGATGGCGTGGATGTTGGGAGCGGACTACCGAGCCGCGGCGAGTCGACCGGAGACAGGTGTCAGGTCGTACATCTCGAAGGTCTCGGTTATGTCCGTCATGTCCTGATGGCCTCGCCGTGGTCTTCCTTGCCTTGATCGGTGGCGAGGTAGTCGTAGAGGTCGCTTCGATCGGCGAAGGTGACCCACACGACGACGGTGTTGCGGTCGTGGTCGACGCTGACCTGTCGGGCGACCATGCCCGGCACCTTGTCGTCCATCTTCTCGCTGGGGGCGCGCCAAGTCGACGAGGTCGTCGAGCCGACCGGGCTTGGCGGTCGACACGCTGACGAATGTGTAGGTCGGTTCGGTCATGACTGGGGCTCCTTGGTGTTGGGATCCACGATGCGGTGGATGAGTGCGATTGCTCGCTCAGTAGTGGCGGGCTCGGCAGCGGCGGCGAGTCCGAGAATGAGGGGTGCGTCGCCGGACGGTCCGATGTCCGCCCGGAAGACCCCGTCCCTGATGCCAGCCATCAGAACGCCCTCGAGGACCTGCAGGATCCGGTCTTCGTGCTGCGCGAGCACCTCGCGGGCCTTGGGAGGGAGGCTCGAGCGCAGGTCGGCTGAGTCCTGGGTGTCGTGATTCCCAGCGTGCGCCACGGCTCGGACGATGGCGTCGAGTTGCACAGCGGGGTCCGAGTGCTGCAGCACTTCGGCTTCGAACTGATGGTCCCGGGAAGCGATGAATTCCGCAACACCCACGAGCACGGCGTCAACGTCGGAGTAGTAGCGATACAGCGTCTGACGAGATACCCCCGAGGCGATTGCGATGGCGAGCCATCGTGAGCGCCGAAGCGCGCGGTCGAGCATGAGTGACAGCGCTGCGCTGGCGATCGCCTCAGACTGCTGCGCTCGATGGTCGAGTCTGGTCTGCTCCCAGCTATCGGTCACCGTGCCTCCGGTACGACAGGGTATTGTCTCCTATGTGGTACATATTGTAACATATAGCTGGAGGAGGGAGCCAGATGCAGGTTCCGGCGAACCCGGACCACCCCATGAAGGGGGTGCACGTGCGTGGCCCGGAACACAGTCTCCGCGAACCGCACGGGTTCGCCGCATCCTTCTGAGCACGCTGGGTCGCTGTCGTCGCGGGCAGACCCGCCCCCGATCGCCGGGACCGAGGCGTTCGCGATCGTGGCAGAGCGGCACCTACGGGACGCAAATTCGCTGGGGAAGCGTCCACCCTCGACCTAGCCTCCGCATCCGTGACCGATCCCCTCGAGGACGCAGACTCGACCGCCGACCAGCTGGAGCTCCTCCTCGACCTCCATCTGGATGGAGAGAGGCAGGGACCCGGGAGCGATCAGGCCACGCAGACTGCTATCGGCCTCGCCGGGCTCGAGGCGATGACCGATCTCATCGCCGACATCGGTTGCGGGACCGGGGCCTCCACTCTCGTGCTGGCGCAGGACCTCGACGCGCAGATCACTGCCGTCGACTTCCTCTCGCCGTTCCTGCAGCGGCTCGACGACATCGCTGCCGCGACGTGGTCTGGCCGACCGCATCAACACCCGTGCCGCCTCGATGGACGAACTCAACTTCGACGAGGAGTCGCTCGACGTCATCTGGTCCGAGGGAGCGATCTACAACATCGGCTTCGAGGACGGCGTGCGGACATGGCGGCGGTTCCTCAGAGTGGGCGGCCTGCTCGCCGTCTCGGAGATCACCTGGCTCACGGATCCGCGTCCCGCGGAGCTGGAGGATCACTGGACGTGGGAGTACCCCGAGGTGGCGACGGCCTCGACCAAGCTCGGCGTCCTGGAGGCTCCGGCTACTCCCCGCTCGGCTACTTTCCTCTTCCCGAGTCGTGCTGGCTGGACCACTACTACCGGCCGATGCAGGGCCGCTTCGGGGCGTTCCTCGACCGCCACGGACACTCGGCTGCCCTCGAACGAGATGGTCGAGGCCGAGCAGCGCGAGATCGACCTCTACGACCGGTACTCGGCCCACGTCAGCTACGGCTTCTACATCGCCAACCGGCACTGTTTGCCTGACTCCGAGGCCGGCCGGGTGACATGCCCCCGATCGCCGGTTGGGGCGCGACGACTGAGGTGGCTCAGCGGCCGGTGAGCTGTTGACGACGGACTGCGATGAGCTTCCTCACAAGCGTCTTGGGCAGGGGCGTGTCGATCGGAAACTGCAGAGTTCCCTTCGATGCCGTGTAGCCGACGAGGTCATCACGAAGTTCCGGCAGTACCGAACCGCTGTGCGGAAAGTAGCTCAAGTGGTTCTTGAAGGCACCGAAGCCCGCCACCGCCTTGCCATCCAACTTGAAGGCCGGCATCCCGTAGGAGATGCACTGGTCTGCTTCGGGAACCACTTCGAGGATTGTCCGACGTAGTCGCTCTAGGGTTCCTCGTTTGGGCTCGTCCAATGCAGCGAGGTAATCGTCGATCTCTCGTTCGGACACCGTGTCAGTCTCCGATCGGGACGCGCTGCAATCAAGTTCGACAACACCGGAGAGCGCTGACCCCTGCCACCTAACGCCGGCACAGCGACGTTCGCGACCTCGAGGAGCACCCAACGTGGTCCCTTGTCAGCGACCGGCTTGCCAATGAGTTCGACGACCGCAGTAGTAGGTGAGCGACCCATCGGCATCCGGCCGAACGACGACGGTCCTGGCGGACCCCGTCCGTGCGTCGTCAGCTCCCAGTCCGGGGGCTGAAGATTGCTTCACCGATCTGGTCGGCGGCGTCGGCCTGAAGGCTCGGCGTGGCGTGGCTGTACAGGTCGAGCGTGATCGACACGGTCGAATGGCCGAGGCGCTCGGAGACGATCTTGGGATGCACGCCGGCCTCCATCGCCACGGTCGCCGATGTGTGGCGAAGGTCGTGCAGCCGGATTCGGGGCACGTCGACGGTACGCACGATCTTGGCGAACTCCTTGGAGACGGTGTCGGGGTGCAGCGGCTCGCCGGTCAACCCGCAGAACATGCGACCGCTGTCGGTCCACATCTCCCCGAGCTTCAGCCGCTCGGCCAGTTGCGCGCGACGGTGGACTCGCAGGGCATCCAGCGTCATGACGTCGAGCGGGACCGCCCGGCGCGAACGCCGGGTCTTCGGCTCCGCCACTTCGGTCCCCTTCCCGGCGGAGATGACCGCCCGCTGCACCACGAGCACGCCTCGCTCGAAGTCGAGGTCGGTCCACTTCAACCCCGCCATCTCTCCCCTGCGCATGCCGGAGGTGACGAACAGGACCCACATGGCGGCCAGGCGGTCCGACGCGACTCCCTCCAGGAACCGCCGCGCCTCGTCGGCCGTCCACGCGGTGGTCTCCGCCTGCGCCACGCGCGGCGCATCGATCAGGTCCACCGGGTTGCGCGGCAGGAGCCCCCACCGCACTGCGTCCTTGAACGCGTGCTTCAGCGTCCGGTGGCACTTCAGCACCGACTGAGCCGACAGCCCACCCTTTCCGTCGACCCGTCCCGACGCGAGCAGCTCGGCCTGCAACGTGCGCAGATGGGCGGCGTTCAGGTGCGCCAACTTCAGCGTGCCGACCCGGGGGATCACCCAGTACTCGATCATCTCCCGATAGCTCCGCAGCGTGTTGTCCCGAACCGTCGGCTCCATGGCCTCGAGCCACTGCTCGAGGAAGTCGCCCACCGTCGTCCGCCCAGGGTCGGTCCACATTCCCGTCCGCAGGCGTTCGAGAGCCTCGACCAGCGCGTCCTCGGCCTCGCGCTTGGTGTCGTGGCCGCCCACCCACTTGTACTTCTTCTTCCCGTCGGCGCCGCGACCCAGGTAGATCACGAAGCTCCAGGTCTTGCCACGCTTCTGAACATGTCCGCGCACTCGGCGCCTCCTCTGCTGCCCCAACTCCGGTGAGGAGCGGGTCCCGGTGTACATGGGACCAGTGACAGCGAAGGCGCCCGGATCGGCCGCTCGGATTAGCAGGGGATTAGCAAGCCGGTGATCTGAAGCCTCCGGAGGGCCGGAAACCCCTGCAAATTGGAGCCCGAGAGGAGAATCGAACTCCTGACCTGCTCATTACGAGTGAGCTGCTCTGCCGTCTGAGCTACCCGGGCGTGGTGGGTCGAATCTACCAGTCCATCAGGCAGCCCCGACCACCCCGAGACTGCCACACGGCCGAACAACGTTCATGTGGCGGCGCGGACGGCCTCAGCCCGCCAGGCGCGGCAACCGAGCGAACAACGACTGGAGCGCCAACTCCTCGTTCGGGTTGAACACCAACCGACTCGACAGATCATTCACCCGGGTGGCCGCGTCGACATAGCGGTCCGGCGGAGCTCCGTCGGTGACGGCGTCACGGTACACGGCCACCAGAACCGCCAGCCCCGACTTCAGCTCGTCGAGGCGAACTCGTCGTTGTTCGCGCTTGTGCCGGGCCTCCAGTTCGGTGACTGCGCCCTTGGGTGAGCCGCTTCGCTCGACGTCCTCGAGTGCCACACCCATCTCGGAAGCCTGGGCGCTCGCCAGCGGCGCCAGCACCTCGTCGACGAGTCCCCGCGCCTCGTCGACGAGCTCGCAGGCCGTCGCACCGGTCGTATCGAGCCGGCGCGGAACGGACGCCCAGAAGTCCGCTCGCGTCTCCAGACGCTCGTCCCCGACGAGCAGCGTCGCCCGGTCGACGTCGCCGCCCGAGGACCGGGCGGCGAGCTCCGCAACCTCCGGAGCGGTGCCCTCGACCACCAGTCGATCGACGATCACCTGTACCGGCACCGGTGGGAACTCGAAGCACATGCACCGACTGGCAACCGTTGTCAGCTCGCTGGGGACATCGTCGGCGACAACGACGAAGAAGGTCGACGCGGGTGGCTCCTCGATGGACTTCAACAGCATCGGCGCGGCGCCGGCGGCGAGGTGCATGTCGGTCAACACGATCACCTGACGAGAACCCTCGACCGGGCTCGACGCCGCCTGCCTCACCACCTCGCGGGCCTGATCGACGCTGATCGACGCACCGCTCCGTTCGATGACGGTCACTGCGGGGTGACGATCTCCCGTCGCCAGCCGGCGGTGGCGATCGGCCTGGTCGCGATCATCGGTCTGACCGGCGAGGATCTCGGCCGCCAGAGCTGCGGCGGCGCGGCGGGTTCCGTGTCCGGCCGGTCCGATGAGCATGGTGGCATGAGTGGGATTCGCTGCAGCTCTCCTCAGCCGGTCGACGACATCGGGGGACGCGACAACGCCCGCCCACGGGTCGACGGCGACCTCCTCCGCTCCGGCGCCCTGTTGACTCATGGTCCCCACCTCGCCTCCACGACGTCGCGCACCCGACCCCATACGACATCGGGCGTCCCCGACCCGTCGATCACCGACCACCGACCGGGATCAGCGGCCGCCTGCGCGGCGAAGCCGCCCCGCACCCGCCGATGGAACTCGGCGTCGGCCTGTTCGAACCGGTCGAGGCTCCGGTCGAGCCGGGTAGCGGCCAACTCCTCGGGCACGTCGATGAGAACCACCGCGTCGGGCCACAGATCTTCGGTCGCCCACCCCGAGACCCCAGCCACCTCCGCGGGGTCGAGACCACGGCCAAATCCCTGGTAGGCGATCGACGAGTAGGTGTAGCGATCACACACCACATCTCGTCCGCTCTCGAGAGCCGGGCGCACGACGTGGTCCACGTGTTGGGCCCGCGCCGCCGCCATCATCAGGGCTTCGGCTCGCGCACCGATGGTGGCTTGCGGATCCAACAACAGCTCGCGGAGCCGCTCGCCGAGCGGCGTGCCGCCAGGTTCCCGGGTCAGCACCGCTCCGAGGTGCTCGGCGAGGCGTCGCGCCTGGGTGGACTTCCCCGCTCCCTCGCCTCCCTCGAGCACGATGAACCGTCCGGTCATTTCTCTACCTCTGCTCCCACCGGCCGATCCGACGTGTCATCGGGATCCAGGGACAGCGGAACCGCAGGGTCGAGCGGCGTCACCGCGGACGCACCCGCCAGCGACGCCTCGGTCCACGCGTCCCGACTCCATATCCGCCGCAGGCGCAGCCCGATCGTCTTCGCCGAGTAGAGGCCGGCACCGATGATGAGCGCGCCGCCGATCCACAGGGTGACCCGAACGCCGGGGATCATGTAGTCGACGTTGAACCAGGCGACGATGGGCACGTTGCGCGGGCCGCGCTCGTCGATGAGCTGGTGCATCCCCTTGTCCAGCAGCGCCGAGAGCGCAGGCCCCAGCACCATCGAACCCAGGACGCACAGACGAACGATCGTCAGGAAGGTGGCGAACGTCCGCCCGCGCATCTCGTCCGCGGTGTTCTCCTGGAGCAGCGTGAAACCGAGGATGTACACCGCTCCGGCGAAGAGGCCCAGGGTGAAGATCCCGAGGGCGGAGAACCAGAACGTCGACATCGACACCCCGAAGATGAAGGCCGCCCCACCGACCAGTTCGGCGAAGACGAACATCTCGGTCTTGGGTACCCGGTTCTGGAAGGCCGTCAGCACCGCGACCCCGATCGCCACGCCGACCCCGAGCGCGGTGATGTAGAGCGAGAACGCGTTGGTGTCGCCGATCACCAACTTGGCGAAGATCGGCCCCAGGGGAACGAGGATGGCACCGCCCAACAACGCCGCGGCGAGGCTCACGTTCACGGCGCGCACGACCCGGTTGGCGAAGACGAACTGCAGCCCTTCGCGCATGTCGGCGATGGCCTTCCCGATCCCGGACGCTCCCGTCACCGTGCCGTCGGCGCCGACGTGGTCGACGCGACGCTTCGGAACTGCCGGTGTGGGAATGAAACGCCACACGATGAACGCCGTGGCGAGGAAGGTCAGCGCGTTGAAGTAGAACGCGAGCGCCTGGGTCTCACCGATCGCCTGGTCGAACTGGAACGGTCCGAGCCATTCGACTCCCGCCAGAGCGTCGTTTCCCTCCTTGAGGAAGAACTGGATCACGCCGGCGAAAGGCATCGTGCCGTAGGCGGCGAGCACTCCGAGCGAGTTGGCGGTCGTCAGCCGGCGACGGGGGACCAACAAGGGCACGAGGGACTCCTTGGCGGGAGACCAGATGAGAGTGAACATCTCCAACAGCAGCGACGCCAGCACCAGCCCCCACAGCGTGTTCACGAAGGGAAGCGCCACGAACACGGCCGCCCGGGCGATGTCCGAGATGCGCATCAGGAGCTTGCGGTCGTACCGGTCGACCAGCACGCCCATGAACGGGCCCAGGAAGAAGCTCGGAGCGACCCGGGCCGTGATGACCAGGGCGATCGCCGCTTCGGGTGCTCCCGAGATCGACGCGGCGAGCGCAGTGATGGCGAAGAGGCCGATCCAATCGCCCATCGCAGAGATGACCTGGGCGATCCACAACGAGAAGTACTCGTTCGAGCAGAAGATCCGGGCCCGCCAGCCTTGAGGCACCTCAGCCGTGGTGGGCTCAGAGACCTCGTCGGATGACGCGCTCCGTCCAGAGGGGTCGACCACGAACGCTCATCCTAGGTGGGCGCGATTCTCGCCCTGCCGACCGTCAGCGAGTGACCGCGCGCCGATCAGACCGGTCTGATCACGAGTTCTCGGCCGCCGCCTTCTTCTTCGCCGCCGCCTTCTTCTTCGCCGGGGCCTTCTTCTTCGCCGCCGCCTTCTTCTTCGCCGGGGCCTTCTTCTTCGCCGCCGCCTTCTTCTTCGCCGGGGCCTTCTTCTTGGTGGCGGGACCCCTGGCCCGACGATCGGCGAGGAGTTCGAGCGACCGTTCGAAGGTCAACTCCTCGACCAGATCGCCCTTGCGGAGCGACGCATTCGTCTCACCGTCGGTCACGTACGGGACCGAAGCGGCCCTCCTTCACCACGATCGGACGCTCGGAGTCGGGATCCACTCCCATCTCGCGCAGCGGACCCGCCGCGCTCTGGCCCCGTCGGCGCTTGGGCTCGGCAAAGATCTTCAGACACTCGTCGAGCGTGATGGTGAAGAGCTGATCCTCGGTCTCGATCGAACGCGAATCGGTCCCCTTCTTGATGTAGGGACCGAAGCGACCGTTCTGAGCGGTGATCTCCACCCCTTCCTCGGGGTGGACGCCGACCACCCGAGGAAGGCTCAGGAGCATCACGGCATCGTCGAGGGTCACGTTGGCGATGTCCATCGTGGCGAACAGCGAGGCCATCTTCGGCTTCTCGCCGGTCTCGTCGTTGTGCTCGCCCAGTTGCACATAGGGGCCGAAGCGTCCGTTCTTGACGAAGATCGGGAGCCCGGACTCGGGATGATCGCCGAGCTTCCGTTCCTTGGGAATGGCGAGCAGCGCCACACATCGATCGACGTCGAGTTCGTCGGGCGCAGCGTCGTCGGGGATGTTCGCCGTCTCCTCACCACGTTGGATGTAGGCGCCGTATCGGCCCACCCGCGCCACGATGGGTACACCGTCGCCGTCGGCCCCCAGGAGGATCGAGTTCACGTCCCGGGCATCGATGTCGCCGATGTCGGACACGAGCGCCTTCAGACCCGGCGCCCCCCCGGCGACGGGGGAGGCCTGCGCACCTGTCTCGCCATCGGTGTCGCCCGCAGCCGGCCGTCCGGCAGCGCCGAAGTAGAACCGGGAGAGCCACGGCTCGGCCTCGGCGTCGCCCCGGGCGATCTGGTCGAGATCGTCCTCCATGCGGGCGGTCAGGGCGTAGTCGACCAGGTCGGAGAAATGCCGCTCCAACAACGTCACGACGGCGAAGGCCGTGAACGACGGCACGAGCGCGGAGCCCTTCTTCCGGACATACCCGCGGTCCTGGATGGTCGAGATGGTCGCCGCATACGTCGAGGGTCGCCCGACACCGAGTTCCTCGAGGCGCTTCACGAGCGATGCCTCGGTGAATCGCGCCGGCGGTTGGGTCTCGTGGCCACGCGCCTCGAGGTCCTGGCCGGCCGCGGCATCTCCCTCGGACATGTCGGGCAGGATGCGCTCCTGGTCCTCCAACTCCGCTTCGGGATCGTCCGCACCCTCGACATACGCCCGGAGGAACCCCGGGAACAGAATGGTCTTGCCGCTCGCCGCAAAGAGAGCGGGTCGCCCCTCGGCCTCGTCCACCCCGATGCGAACCGCCACCGACTCACCGCGGGCGTCGTTCATCTGGGACGCCACGGTGCGCTGCCAGATCAACTCGTAGAGCCGGAACTCCTGAGTGCCCAACTGCGACTTCACCTGATCGGGATCCCTGAACGTGTCCCCCGCCGGTCGGATCGCCTCGTGCGCCTCCTGGGCGTTCTTGACCTTCTTCGAATACGAACGCGGCGAGTCCGGCAGATAGGCGGCACCGTACTTCTCGGAGATCTGCGACCGGGCCGCCTCGACCGCAGCGGCCGAGAGGGTCGTCGAATCGGTGCGCATGTAGGTGATGAAGCCGTTCTCGTACAACCGTTGCGCCAATGACATGGTCTGCGACGAGCTGAACCGGAGCTTCCGACCCGCCTCCTGTTGGAGGGTCGAGGTCATGAACGGTGGATAGGGACGCCGCGTGTACGGCTTGCGCTCGACCGAGCGGATGCGGGCCGGTCGGCTCTCAGAGCGTCGCGCAGGGCCACCGCCTCGGACTCGGCCAGCAGGACGACGCCCTCCTTGGCCAACCGTCCGCTCTCGTCGAAGTCGCGACCGGTGGCGACCCGCTTTCCGTCGAGCTCGAGCAGCGTCGCCGCGAACGGCGTGGGGTCAGCCCCGGCGCCGGTGAGACGGAACGTCGCCGCGAGATCCCAGTACGAGGCGCTGACGAACCGCATCCGCTCGCGCTCGCGCTCGACGACGATCCTGGTCGCCACCGATTGGACCCGTCCCGCCGACAGACCCCGCATGATCTTCTTCCAGAGAACCGGGCTGACCTCGTATCCGTAGAGGCGGTCGAAGATCCGTCGGGCCTCCTGGGCGCTCACCAGCCCGCGGTCGAGGTCGCGTGGGTTCTCGATGGCGTGCCGGATGGCGTCACGGGTGATCTCGTGGAACACCATCCGTTTGACCGGCACCTTGGGCTTGAGCACCTCGAGGAGGTGCCAGGCGATGGCTTCGCCCTCTCGATCCTCATCGGTCGCGAGATACAGCTCGTCCGCCTCCGCCAGGAGCCCCTTGAGCCGGCGAACCTGATCCTTCTTCTGGGGCGACACCACATAGAGCGGCTGGAAGTGGTTCTCGGTGTCCACCCCGAGACTCGCCCACTTCTGGCCTTTGTACTTCGCAGGGATCTCCGCGGCCTTCGAGGGAAGGTCACGGATGTGACCCACCGACGACTCGACGGTGTAGTCGTCGCCGAGGAACCGCGCGATCGTGCGCGCCTTCGCCGGCGATTCCACGATGACCAGAGGGTTGCCCACGGGCGCTACTAAAGGGCCAACCACTCGGCAATGTCAAACACCCACCGGCCACTACGGTTGGCCCCCCGCCGCCGGATCCGGGTTCACAGGGGGATGTCATGGACTTCAGCCACTCATCGATCGCCGCCGATCTCATCGAACGTCTACAGAACTTCATGGACGAAAAGGTGCTTCCCGCCGAGCCCGTCTACGAGGAGCAGATGAACGCCCTGGGGGACCCGCACGGCCACCCCCAGATCGTCGAGGACCTCAAGGCGGAAGCGCACGCCAGGGGGCTGTGGAACCTGTTCCTCCCCCATCGGACCCGCTGGACCGATGGTCTGTCGAACCTCGACTACGCCCCTCTCGCCGAGATCACCGGATGGTCGATGCACCTCGCACCCGAGGCCCTCAACTGCTCGGCGCCCGACACGGGGAACATGGAGGTCCTCACCATGTTCGGCACCGACGAGCAGAAGGAGCGGTGGCTCCAGCCGTTGTTGGAGGGAACGATCCGATCGGCCTTCGCCATGACCGAACCCGACGTGGCGTCCTCCGACGCCACCAACATCGAGTTGCGCATCGAGCGGGACGGCGACCATTTCGTCCTCAACGGACGCAAATGGTGGACATCGGGTGCAGCCTCCGACCGCTGTCGCATTCTCATCGTCATGGGCAAGACCGACCCCGACGCCCATCGCCTGCAACAGCAGTCCATGATCCTCGTCCCCGTCGACACGCCGGGGCTCGTCAAGATCCGCGACCTTCCGGTGTTCGGGTACCAGGACCGCGAAGGGCACTGCGAGTTCCTCTTCGACGATGTCCGGGTTCCGGCGTCGAACATCATCGGCGAAGAGGGCATGGGCTTCGCCATCGCCCAGGCCCGGCTCGGCCCCGGCCGTATCCATCACTGCATGCGTTCCATCGGCGTGGCGGAGCGTGCCCTGGACGCCATGTGCCGCAGGGTCAATCAGCGAGTGGCGTTCGGCGGGCCGCTCGCCGACCAGGGCGTGATCCGCGAGTGGATCGCCGATTCGCGGATCGAGATCGAACAGGCCCGACTCCTCACGCTGAAGGCCGCCTGGTTGATGGACACGGTCGGCAACAAGGGAGCAGCGATCGAGATCTCGGCCATCAAGGTGGCGGTCCCCAACATGGCGCTACGGGTGGTCGACCGCGCCATCCAGGCACACGGCGGGGGCGGCGTCTCCGACGACTTCCCGCTGGCTCGCATGTACGCCGGTCTCCGGACCCTGCGCTTCGCCGACGGCCCCGACGAGGTGCATCGCCGCCAGGTGGCCCGCACCGAACTCCGGCGCCACGTCGACGCCTGAATGTCAGGTGTCGACGGCTCCTGATTCGGAGCCCGGAGGATCGTTCCGGCGGACCAGGACGATCCTCACCTCGGTGCCCACCTCGGTTCGGGTGAAATGGGCCTCGTCCGCCAAGGTCCCGATGAGCCCCAGCCCGAATCCCGAGACCCGGTCCGGATCGGGGTCGGGCACCGACAGAGGTCCGCTGGGAGCATCGAAGCCTCCTCCGTGGTCGGAGACGGTCAGCTCGAAACGGTCGGCGTCGGAGGCGCACCGCACCCCGAGAGGCTGGGGCACCTTCAACGACCCGTGGGCGGACACCGCGTTCGTGACGATCTCGGAGACCAGCAGTCGAAGGTCGTCGATGCGCCGATCATCGATCCACCGGACGCGGCGGGCGAACCGGGTGACCGCGTCACGCACCTCGGCCACCGAACGCGCGTCGGCGGACACGCTCATCTCGACCTCCAGCGGCCTCCCCGTCACCCGACCTCCTCTTCGGGCATGTCCACCCGCACGTTCATGACCTCGTCGAGCCGGCTGCGACGGAGAAGGTCGGCCACCGGGCCGCTCGGAGCGATGACACAGAAGTCGTGTCCACCCTCCCGGGAACGCCGCGCCGCGCCGACGAGAAGTCCGAGCCCCGTCGAGTCGATCAGATCGCAGTCGGAGAGATCGACCGCCAGGGGCCCCGACGACGACACGCGGTGCAGCTCCGAGCGCATCCGCGGAAGGGTCGCGAGGTCGATCTCGCCGGTGACGCTGAGGATCTGCCAGCGGCCGTGTCGGAATCGACGCGCGTCGAAGAACATCGTCACGACGCTATCGCCGAGCCCCGATCCCCGCTGTCGTGGGTCGGCCGTAGTCTGCGGGAAATGCGTGTGACCTCCACACCGACGGCCGAACACATCAGGGCACTCGTCACCGAGCTGTCCGACGATCCGCGCTGCCGCCATGTCCTCGACGTTCCGGCCAGCGCTGCGACATTCTCGGATCCTCCGGCCCCTCTCGGCGAGCGCGTCGCCTCGATGGTTCCCGAGAGCGGGCTGTGGACCCACCAGGCCACCGCCCTGCGCGAGGTACTCGACGGGAGGTCGGTGTGCCTCACCACGGGAACCTCTTCGGGGAAGTCGCTGGTCTACCAGCTGGCGATCGCCGACTCCATGGTCACGAGCCCCGGTGGTTCCACGGCGCTGGCCGTCTTCCCGACGAAAGCCCTCGCCCACGACCAGCTGCGGGCAATGACGGCCTTCGAGTCGCTGGGCGTCGTCCCCGCCACCTACGACGGCGACTGCGGTGTCGAGGAACGCAGCTGGGTCCGCACTCACGCCAACGCCATCCTCACCAACCCCGAGATGCTGCACCACGGCATCCTCGCCAACCATCGACAGTGGGCGACCTTCCTCAAACGGCTCGACTACGTGGTGATCGACGAGATGCACCTGCTCCGTGGCGTCTTCGGGTCGCACGTCGCCCACGTGCTCCGTCGGCTCCGGCGCCTCTGTGCCCTCCACGGCTCGAACCCGACATTCGTGTTCTGCTCGGCCACCATCGGCGACCCCGGTCGCCTGGCAACCGAACTCTCCGGTGTCGACGTGACCCTCGTCGCCGACGATGCCAGCCCGAGGGCCCGCAAGCAGGTCGTGCTGTGGAATCCCCAGGACCTCGATCCCGACGGATCATGGGATCTCACCGGCTCCCACTTCGCCGACGTCGTCGGGTTGGCCGCCCGTTGCGTCGAGTCCGATCTCACGACCCTCGTGTTCTCACGATCGCGGCGATCGACCGAGATCACCGCGTCGCGCCTGGCGGAGGCCGTCGGACCCGACCGGTCCGATCGGGTCCGCCCCTACCGTGGCGGCTACCTGGCGACGGAACGTCGCCAGATCGAGGCAGACCTCGACGAGGGGCGACTGGACGCCGTCGTCGCCACCTCGGCTCTGGAGGTCGGCGTCGACATCGGGTCGGCCGACGCCGCGGTGCTCAGCGGTGTACCGGGGACCGTCTCCTCGATGTGGCAACAGATCGGGCGCGTCGGGCGACGGGACGAACCATCGCTGGCGATCGTGGTCGCCGGCGACGATCAGTTGGACCAGTGGGTGATGCGTCACCCCGCGGAGACACTCTCCCGCGAGCCCGAGAGGGCCGTCATCAACCCCGCCAACCCGCAGATCCTCGATGCGCACCTGGCCGCAGCAGCGTTCGAGCGCCCACTGACCCCGTCCGATGGCCAATGGTGGAGCGAGGAGCTCGACGATGCCATCCTGCGCGGCGTGCGTGCAGGGACGCTGGCGATCCGGACGGTGCGCGGCGACACGGCCGCCGTGTTCGAGGGCCGGGGGCGCCCCGCTCAACGCATCGGTCTTCGTTCCTCGGGCAGCGGCGAGGTGGCCATCGTGGACACGGCCGGCGAGCTCATCGGAACGGTCGACGCCGGCCGGGCTCCCGGCACGGTCCACACCGGCGCGGTCTACCTCCACCGTGGCCGATCGTGGCGAGTCGACGAACTCGACCTCGAAGCCCGGCTGGCCACGGTGTCGCCCGACCCCGGCGACACCACGACCCAGGCGATCTCGACCTCCGACGTCCGCATCACGGGAGTCGACGACGACCGACGCGGTGCATCGGTCTCGGCCTTCGTCGGCTCGGTCGAGGTCACCCAGCAGGTCACCGGCTACCGGGAGATCACCATCGCCGACCGTCAGGTGATCGACCGACACCGGCTCGACTGCCCACCCTCGACGCTGAGGACCCGGGCCTTCTGGTACACGATCGATGCCGCGACGCTCGACGCCGCCGGAGTCGACGGGCTGTCTGCTTCCGGCACCCTCCACGCCGTCGAACATGCCGGCATCGGGATCCTGCCGCTGTTCACCATCTGCGATCGCAGCGACGTCGGAGGGCTCTCGACGCCGGCCCACCCCGACACCGGTGTCGCAACGATCATCATCCACGAAGCGATCGAGGGGGGTGTCGGCATCTCGGAGATGGGCTTCGCCGCGGGGACGCGTCACCTCGACGCCACGCTGAGCGTCATCGAACGTTGCCGGTGCTCGGGCGGATGCCCCTCCTGTGTCCAGTCGCCCAAGTGCGGCAACCTCAACGAGCCGCTCGACAAGGCGGGCGCGGTGGCGCTGCTGCGGGAGATCCTCACTCCACCCGGGCGGAGAGCCGTTCGCTGAACGTCACGTCGTCGAGGAAACGTCCGACCACCGGAACCCTGGTGGGCGAACGGTATGTCACGGTGACGGTGACGACACCGCCGGTGTCCCGGTCACCCGAGACGGCCACGGTGAGCCGTCGCCGTTCGAGATTGGTCGACGTCTCCGCGGCGCGGAGTGCCGCCTCCGGCGACGGGTCGACCATCGCGGCACGGGCGGCGACACGGGCCGCGTGTGACAGGGCCACCCGATCTCGGACAACGGTTCCGACCTGGACCATCGCCAACGCGAGGACGACCAGCAGAGGGGCCACCATCGCCAGCTCGACGGTTGCCTGTCCACGCGCCCCGTGTCGCCGGGGGGTCACCCTATTCCCGGAATGAACGACGTGATGTTGTCGAACACCGATCCGAAGAGGCCGGTGATGAGGCCGCCTCCCTCGCCTCCCAGGAAGGAGATGACCAGACCGACCATCGCCGCGATGGCGACCAGGATCAAGGCGTACTCGGCGGTGGATTGGCCGCGTTCGCCGCGGGATGTGAGGGCGGAGAACCACCCGAAGATGTCGGACGGAATGAACATGTCGTTACCTCTTGATATGACGTCTCAGGAGGGGAAGGAGATCGATGACGCCCCGGTCACCACCATGGGCACCACGGCGACGACGACGAACGCCGGAAGAACACAGAACACCAACGGGAGGAGCAACAGGACGGGAAGTCGCCGAGCCCGCTCCTCGGCGTCACGGCGGAGTTCGCGTCGCCGGTCTGACGCGAACGAGACCAGGTCGTCGGCGAGGGGAGCACCGGTCTGCTCGCCGTCGATGAGCACCGTCGCGAGACGTCGGGTCGCCCCTCCGGCGCCAGCCCACCTCTGCAACGACTCGACGAGCCCCAGGTTGCGGTCCAACAGAGCGCACACGTCGGCGAGACCGACCAGACCGGCGCGGGGATGCCGGGAGCCCACCGCGCCGAGCGCCAGGCGCGTGGACAACCCTGCCCTCATCGCTGCGGCCAGGAGCTCCGCGATCGTCGCGAGGTGGGTCTCGACTCGCCGACGACGGCGACGGCGGCGAGCTGCCGCTCCCCTCCATGCCGCGACGAGGACCATGCCGCTGAGCGCCGACCCCCACGCCGGGCCCAGTGCCGTGACGACGACGAACAGGCCCGCCATCACCACGCCGACCACAGCCGGGTCCCATTCACCGAGGAACGGAGGAACGGTAGGAACGTCTGGACGGTTCGGCCCAGACGCTCGGCCGGCCGGCGCCACACCCGCGACCCCGAAGCAGCGGCCGAGGAGCCCGTCGAGGTCGCGACGAGTCCGACCACCCGATGCCGCCGGGGCCGGTGAGCGAGGGCCAAGGCCCACCATGTGGCGGCCCACATGACCGCGATCGTCACGCTCACTGCACGCCTCGGATCATCGCGGCCATCCACAGCACGGCGACGACATCGAGGATGAGCGCCACCGCGACACACAGCGCCCCCCGAAGCGATCCCACCAGAAACGCCCAGATGGCCGGCTCGATCACGCCGATCAGCGAGGCGGCCACGAACGGCAGCGCCGCCAACATGACCATCGAGGATCGTGCCTGGCTCGTGAGAGCCCTGATCTCGGCGTCGACGTCGCGGCGTTCGGTGATGGAGTGCGCCAGCGCGTCGAACGCGTGGGCGAGCTGTCCTCCGACATGGTGGCCGACGTCGAGGAGAGCGAGCAGTGCCGCGACGTCGTCGGAAGCGCGAGCGCCCACGAGCGCTCCGACGGCCTCGGTGGGGGAGTCGCCGACGTCCAGGCGCCGAGCCGCCGGCGCCAGGGCGGGCGCGCACTCGAGTGCCCGGCGCAGTGACTGCCGCAATGACGACCCGACGAGCAGCGAACGTGAGATCGTCACCGCCATCTGGGGAACGGCCTCGTCGACCGCTCGGGCCAGACCGAGCTTCCGGGAGCGCTCGTTCCACCAGGGCACGACGATCGCCAGGGTGCCGAGGGCGAACGGAACCAACGAGCCGAGGGCGACGGCGAGTACGGCCGACCCAGCGATCACCGGAAGCCGCGCTCGAGGGGGCACGGTGACCGACCGCGCCGACCCGACGCGGCCCAGAGCAGCCGCGATGGCACTCGCCACCCTGCGATCCGCATGGATCCCCCGCCCAGTCATCCGGCTGCGACGGCGCGCCGTCGACGACGTCGTGAGCACGACGAAGACCCCTGCCCCCGCCATCAGCCCCGCGGCCCAGGGCTCCGGGCTCACCGCCGGTCCTCTCGGGCCGCCCACGACCCGTCGACCACCACACCGTCGACGACGATGGCCCGGTTCGACGATCCGCCGTCGCCGCGGATGGTGCGAGCCACGTCGGTGATGCGACGGCGACCGTCGCCGAACCGGGTGACCCCCACCACCACGTCGATGGCCGATCTGACCTGGTGCCGGACGGCGTCGAGGGGAAGGGACGCATCGGCCAGAAGCGCGAAGGTCTCCAGGCGGGAGAGCGCGTCGTCGGCCGACGACGCGTGACATGTCGACAGTGAGCCGTCGTGGCCGGTGGAGAGCGCCCAGATCATGTCGAGCGCCTCGGCCCCACGAACCTCCCCCACGACCAGGTGATCGGGGCGGAGGCGAAGCGCGGCCCGGATGAGCGACCGGATCGGCGTCGCCCCGGCCCCCTCGGAGTTGGCGGTTCGGGCCTCGAGGCGAACGACGTGGGGATGATCGACCCGCAGCTCGGCGGTGTCCTCGATGGTGATGATCCGGCGGGTCGGCGGTAGCAGCCCGGCCATGGCGTTCAACAGCGTGGTCTTGCCCGAGCCGGTCGGACCGTAGACGACGACGTTGGAGCGCATCTCGATGAGATCCTCGATCACGGCGACGACGTCGGGGCTCCCGAAGTCGTCGAGCGAGAGCGCGCGGGTGACGAAGCGGCGAATGGCCAACAGGGGCCCACCCACCGCGAGGGGTGGTATCACCACACAGACCCGCGACCCGTCGGGGAGGCGGCCGTCGACGATCGGGTGGGCCAGGTCGGCCCGGAGGCCGATGGGTCCGAGGATGCGCTCGATCACTACGTCGAGTTCGACGGCATCGATCGTCACGTCGGTGCGTTCCATCAGACCCCGACGTTCGATCCACACCGGACCCGGCCCGTTGACCACGATGTCGGTGATCTCGGGGTCCGCACAGAGCGGCTGGAGCACCCCGTAGCCCGAGAGCTGGGCGACGAGTCGCCCGACCGTCGTCTCGATCGTGGGTTCGTCGAGCAGCGGATTCTCCGAGAGCACCAGGCGACGGAGGTGGGCCACGGCCCGCCGGCCATCGGGCGGGTCGGCCCGGAACCGGTCGCGCACGACCGTCTCGAGTCCCGCCAGATCGACCGCGCTCACGCCGCCACCCGCTTCATCTGTTGGAGCAGAAGTCTCGGCGGCCGCGTCGCGACGAGGCCGGCATCGAGGGACCGGGCGATCCCGGGATCCACATCGAGGTGGTGAACATCGTCGACGCCGACGACGTCGGCGACGTCGGCCCGACCCAGCGACCGCATCTGATCTCTCACCAGAACGATGGAGTCGATCGGCTCCGCACACGAGGCGACCCGACGCAGAGCGAGGTAGCACGGCCGTGTCACCAGCACCGATCGGTCCGCAGCCCGGATGAGCCGGCGGCGCAACATGTCCATCGGACCGTGAGCTCCGTCGCCGACGAAACCGGCATCGACCACCACGCAGCGGTCCTCGTGAGCCAACAGGCCGACCAGCAGATCCGTCGAGCCGTTCGACCAACGCGACGTCGAGCCGGTGGGTAGCAGAGCGAGAGATTCGGCGAGGCCGACCTCGACCCGGGTGAGGGCATCGGGGCGGGTGGCTCCAGCCCGGAGCCAGTCGGTCACCCCGACGTCGGGTTCTGCCATGCCGCACGCCGCGGGCACGTCGCCACCGAGATCGACGACGAGCACCGATTCGTGACGCGATCGGCGGAGGGCGACGCCGAGCGTCGCGGTCGTACACCCCGCCCCCGCCTTCACGGTCCACAGGACGATGAGCACTCTTCTCTCCCCGCATCGAGGGCACAGACGGCCCGACGACAGAAAGAGGAAGTGAGGCCGAAGCTAGCCAGCGGCCTCTGGACCGGTCAAACGATTTGAACGGAATCGATGGCGGAGGTGGACGGGAATCGAACCCGCCGGACGGGGATCACCCGTCCCACCCGCTTTGAAGGCGGGGGAGCCCACCAGGCGCTCGGACACCTCCACGACAGGCCGCCCGTCGGACGGAGAAGGGGGACCCCGCTCGGGGACCCCGGATGCGACGAGGCGTCCGCTCAGACGGCGAGCAGGTCGCGCGCTCCGGTGTCGCTGGAGGGGTGACGGAGCTTCGACATCGCCCGAGCCTCGATCTGACGGATCCGCTCACGGGTGAGGTTGAAGTGCTCGCCGACCTCCTCGAGGGTGCGTGGTTCGCCACGATCGAGACCGAAACGCAGCTTCAGGATCTCGCGTTCACGCTCGTCCAACGGCGACAGCAGGCGGGAGATCTCCTCGGGGAGCAGCGCGGTGGCAGCCACCTCGAAGGGAGACTCGGCGGAACGGTCTTCGACCACGTCGCCCAACTCGGCGTCGCCGTCCTCACGAAGCGGCTCGGACAGCGAGAGGGGCTCGGCCGCGAAGCGCAGTGCCTCGGTGACCTTGTCCTCGGGCATCTCGACCTCGGCGGAGAGCTCTGCGAGGGTCGCGGGGCGCCCCAGCTTGAGCTCCAACCGGGCCCGGGCCTTCTGCAGGCGGGCCAAGGTGTCGCCCGCGTGGACGGGGAGCCGGATGGTTCGACCGGTGTTCGCGATACCGCGGGTGATGGCCTGGCGGATCCACCAGGTGGCGTAGGTCGAGAACTTGAACCCCTTGCGCCAGTCGAACTTCTCGACGGCGTGCATCAGGCCGAGGTTCCCCTCCTGGATGAGGTCGAGGAGCGGAAGACCCGACGCCTGGTACTTCTTGGCGATGGAGACCACCAGACGGAGGTTCGATTGGACGAAGGTCCGCTCGGCCTGCTCGCCCTGGCGGATCCGGCGCTTCAGCTCGCGCTTCTTCGCCGCGGGCAGAGAACGCCCGCCTTCCTCGAACTCGGTCGTCGCGGCGGTGCCCGCCTCGATGGCCTGTGCCAATCGGACCTCGTCGTCCTTGGTCAGCAGCGGGTACTGCCCGATGTCGGTGAGATAGAGACGGACCAGGTCTTCCTCGTCACGTTCCACGCGATCTTTCGCCACTTTGAATCCTTCTTTGACAGGAGGCGGCCCCAACGGCAGGAACCGACGACGGTATAACGATACGGATCACGTCAAGTGCTTTCGTCACCGACTAGCATTCCGCCCGCTCCGGACAGGCATCACGGGCGTTCCAGGTCGCCCTCGAACGTTGGCGTCAGGGCGATGTTCCACAGTGTCGGCGCCCCTCCGTCCCGATCTTGAGTGCCTGCGGTCACAGCACCCCGAAGAGGCCGCCTCCGGCTGCCACGACGGCTTCCAGACGCTCCACGTGGCCCTCCACGGCCTCCGCTGCGTCGGACCCGGCTGTCAGACGTTGGAGGGCGAGCTCACCCTCGGCGAGATCGTGGCCGGCGTCGAACCCGATGATCCTGAGAGTCCGCACAGTCGGGGCGTCGCTCACCGGCGACGCAGCCTCGCCATGAGCGGCGTACACCGCGAGGAGTGACGGAACGACCACGCGATAGACACCGGCGAGCGCCACAGCGTCGCCGAGTGTTCCGATGGCCGACCCGCGCTCGAGGGAGGCGAACAGCTCGCGCGTCGCCGAGCTCGGTGGTGCGACGAAGCTCTCGGGCGGCGCGGTGCCCAACAACGGCAGGTGGCCGCGCCACAGTTCGGCCCGCCACCCGTGATGACGGCTGTGGGTGGCGGTCATGGCGACCGCCACGTCGTCGGAGAGGTCCGCCGAGGTCCGCCCCAGCAGCTCGAACAGAGCCGCCTCCACCCAGGTGTAGGCACCCAGCCGACGAGCCCAGCGTCCGACCGGGTCCTGTGGGGCGGACCACTCTGGATCGGGCAGGGCCGACGGAGGCGGAGCGGACATCTGCTCGACGCTAGCGGCGGTCGAGCGGCGGAGTCGCCGTCGACGCGGCGGCGACCGTCAGCGATAGCGATTGGTCATCGGCAGCCGCCGGTCACGGCCGAACGCCTTGGTACTGATGCGAATGCCCGGCGGGTTCTGGCGGCGCTTGTACTCGGCCCGGTCGACGAGACGGCAGATCCTCGACACCAGATCGGGATCGTGTCCTGCCACGACCAGATCCGCAGCAGTCAGATCGCCTTCGACATAGCCCTCCAGCAAGGGATCGAGCACGTCGTAGGGGGGTAGCGACTGATCATCGCGTTGGTCGGGACGCAGCTCGGCCGAAGGGGCCTTCGTGATGACGGTCTCGGGGATGATCTCCCGACCGGACTGGGCGTTGCGCCATCGACACAGGTCATAGACGCGGGTCTTGTACACGTCCTTGATCACCGCCAGACCGCCGGCGGAATCGCCGTACAGCGTCGAATACCCCACGGCCATCTCGGACTTGTTGCCCGTGGTCAGTACCAACCACCCGAACTTGTTCGACAGGGCCATGAGCACGACCCCGCGTATCCGTGACTGCAGGTTCTCCTCGGTGAGGTCGGCGTCGCGTCCGGCGAAGGAGTCCGCCAGGGCCTGTTCGAACGCGCCATGGACGCCGTCGATGGGAATGACCCGCCCGTCGATTCCCAGGTTGGCGACCAGCCGTTCGGCGTCGGTGATCGAGCCCTCCGAGGAATACCGCGACGGCATCATCACGACATGGACGTTCTCGGCCCCGAGGGCGTCGACGGCGATCGTGGTGACGAGCGAGGAGTCGACTCCACCGGAGAGCCCGAGGACCGCCTCCCCGAACCCGTTCTTGTGCAGGTAGTCGCGGGTCCCCAGCACCAGCGCCTTCCAGATCTCCTCCGCGGGAACGAGCGGTTCGACGATCGACCCCCTGGGCCGAACCGCGGGATCGAGGGGGATCGACACGACCTCGATCGCCTCCTCGAACGCCGGCGCCACCGACGTCACGACGCCGTCGGCGGCCACCACCATGGACGCGCCGTCGAAGACCAGCTCGTCCTGCCCCCCCACCTGGTTCACGTAGACGATGGGAACCCCTGCGGCCCGCGCTCGTTCGGAGAGCATCAGCTCACGTTCGAGCGTCTTCTGGAGATGGTACGGCGAGCCGTTGAGATTCAGCAGTATCTCGGCGCCCGCGTCCGCCTGACCGAGGACCGGGCCGTCGGCGATCCAGATGTCCTCACAGATCGACACACCGACCGCGACACCGTCGAAGTCCCACAGGGGTTGGTGCCGGGTGCCCGGCGCGAACCAGCGGTCCTCGTCGAAGACCGCGTAGGTGGGGAGCTCGACCTTGTCGTATCGATAGGCGACCTCGCCGTGTCGCAGCACGAACGCGCTCGTTGGTGAGCTCCGTCGCCCCGTGATGGCCCGGTCCGCCCACGATCGCCGCACACTCGCCCACGTGCGCGGCGATGTAGTCCACCTCCGCGAGACAGTCGGCGACGAAGCTGCTGCGCACCAACAGATCCTCGGGGGGGTACCCGCAGACCGCGAGCTCACCGAACACGGCGATCTGTGCTCCCGCCGCCTCCGCCTCGCGCAGCGCCTCGATGATCCTGTCGGCGTTGGCGCGAAGCGCCCCCACCGTGGGATTGAGCTGGCAGAGGGCGACGGTGAGCTCTGACACGGCCGGTCAGCCTACGGCCCGGTCGCCGCCGGATACGACAGAGGGGCCCGAGAGGACCCCTCTGTCGCCCAGCTCTGTTGTCGTCCGCTCGTCAGGCCAGAGCCGAACACACGGTGTCGGTGATGAGCCCCGCGACCTCGTAGGGGTCGCAGTTGGCGTTCGGGCGTCGATCCTCGACATAGCCCTTCTGGTCGCGAGCGACCTGCCAGGGGATGCGGATCGAGGCACCGCGATCGGAGACCCCGTAGCGGAACTCCGAGAAGTGGGCCGTCTCGTGGAGACCGGTCAGCCGCTCCTCATATCCGTGGCCGTAGACCTCGAGGAGCTTCTCGGGAACCCCGGGAGCGCCCATGGCCTCGCACGCCGCGATGATCGCGTCGTAGCTCTCCCGCATGGCCTTGGTCGAGAAATTGGTGTGACACCCCGCGCCGTTCCAGTCACCCTTGATGGGCTTGGCCGAGATCGAGGCATCGACGCCGAAGTCCTCGGCGATGCGGTACAGGAGGTAGCGCGCCATCCACATGTGATCACCGACCTCGACCGTGGTGGCCGGGCCGATCTGGTACTCCCACTGGCCCAACATCACCTCGGCGTTCGTCCCCGAGATCGACAGACCCGCCTCCATGCACGCGGTGGTGTGGGCCTCGACGACGTCGCGCCCCGAGATCTCCGTGGCACCGATGCCGCAGTAGTAGGGGCCCTGCGGGGCGGGGTAGTACACGCCTGACTCGGGCCAACCGAGAGGCCGTCCGTGGGAGAAGAAGGTGTACTCCTGCTCCATGCCGAACCACATGTCCTGGTCGGCGTACTTCTCGGCGATCTCCACACACGCGGCGCGGGTGTTCGTGGGGTGAGGCTCCATCGTGTCGGGCACCAACACGTCGCACAGCACGAGAACGCTGTCGCCGCCGCGGATCGGATCGGGGCAGGTGAAGACCGGCCGCAGCACGCAGTCGGAATTCGAACCGGGAGCCTGGTTGGTCGACGAGCCGTCGAAACCCCACAGGGGCGGTTCGGCGCCGTTGTCGAGGATCTTGGTCTTGGATCGCATTTGGGGGGTTGGTTCCGTCCCGTCGATCCAGATGTATTCAGCCCTGTACGCCACTCGATCACCTTCTTGTCGGGGGGCCTCCGAGCGGTCGGCCCGGACGCTGTTGTAGTCGTGTCCGTCCACGCCAGACAACTGCGCTGCGGATACAGCGCCAACAGTGGTCCCTTCGGGTTTCCCATCCGTTGCCCGATTGTGAATGCTGTGTTAACAGCCACCTCGAAGTTTCGTTCCGTGGACCGAGTGCGTCATCGTGGGGGCATGCCCGAGCAACAGTCCTACGTCCTTCGCACCATCGAAGAACGACACGTGCGCCTGGTGCGCCTGTGGTTCTGCGACGTGCTGGGTCAGCTCAAGTCCGTCGCCATCACGCCCGTCGAGCTCGAGACCGCGTTCGAGGAAGGGGTGCAGTTCGACGGATCGGCCATCGACGGTTTCAGCCGCGTCCAGGAGAGCGACGTGCTGGCGATGCCCGACGCCGCGAGCTTCCAACTCATGGCGTCGGCCGGCTCGGGCGAGGTGTCGGCCCGCATGTTCTGCGACCTCGTGAACCTCGACCGGAGCCCCTTCGAGGGGGACCCCCGGCAGGTCCTCAAGCGGAACCTCGCCCAGGCTCACGAGGCGGGCTTCGACATGATGTGCGCCCCCGAGGTGGAGTTCTTCTACTTCCGCGACGACTTCGCCGAGGCCGGGCCCGTCCCCCTCGACCAGGCCAGCTACTTCGACCTCACGACCGCGGACGTCAGCTCCGACATCCGCCGTGCGACGATCGCGGGGCTCGAGGCCGCGGGCATCCCGGTGGAGTACTCGTTCCACGAGGACGCCCCCTCCCAGCACGAGATCGATCTGCGCTACACCGACGGACTCACCATGGCCGACAACCTGATGACGCTTCGCCTGATGGTGCGGGAGGTGGCACTGCAGCACGGAGTCCACGCCACCTTCATGCCCAAACCGCTCACGGGGGTGCAGGGGTCGGGGATGCACACCCACCTGTCGCTCTTCGCGAAGGAGGACAATGCGTTCTTTGCCGAAGGTGCCGATGCCAACCTGTCCGACACCGCCCGATGGTTCACCGCGGGCCTCCTGCGCCATGCGCCGGAGATCACCGCGGTCACCAACCAGCTGGTCAACAGCTACAAGCGTCTGGTGGCCGGCTTCGAGGCACCCGTGCACGTGAGCTGGGCACGGAACAACCGGTCGGCGCTCGTCCGCGTTCCGGTTCCGAAGCCCGGCAAGGAGGAGGTCGCCACCCGGATCGAGTACCGGGCCCTCGACCCCGCCTGCAACCCGTATCTGGCGTTCGCGGTGATCCTGGCTGCCGGACTGGCCGGGATCGAGGGTCGCTACGAGTTGCCCCCCGAGTCGCAACGCAACCTCTTCGAGATGTCCGACGCCGAACGACGCAAGGCCGGCATCGAGCTGCTCCCGATGTCGCTCGCCGACGCCCTCGACCGGATGGAGGAGTCGTCGCTGGTGCGCGAAACTCTCGGTGAGCACATCTTCGAGTGGTTCCTCCGCAACAAGCGGGCCGAGTGGGCGGACTACAAGGCGCACGTCAGCCAGTTCGAGCTCGACCGCTACCTGACCAACTGGTAACCGACGTGGAACCACTGCTGTGCTGGCCCGATCCCCCACCGGTGGACGTGGCGCGTTCGCTCGACCTCGCCGCCCTCGAGTGGACGGCGGTGTCGAGCGACACCGGGGCCTCTGCGGGCAGTTGGTCAGGAGCGGTCGTCGACCTCTCCGACGAGCCCGAGTCCGGAATCGGGCTCTTGCGTGCCCTACGACGAGCCGACCTGGCCATCAGCCCGATACTCGTTCTCGTCAGGGGATCCGACCTCCATCTGCTCGACGGGCGAAGCGACCTGTTCGAGGACTTCTGCCTCACGCCCGCGCACCCGAGTGAACTCGACGCCCGGGTCCGCCACCTCCTGGCCCGCGGCGGACACACCGATCCCGGAGACGCGGAGATCCACTACGACGCGTTGCAGGTCAACATCGAGACGTACCAGGCCTCGATCGAGGGGCGGCCGCTCGATCTCACCTACATGGAGTACGAGCTGTTGAAGTTCCTCGCCTCCAATCCGGGGAGGGTCTTCACCCGCGAGACCTTGCTGAGTCGGGTGTGGGGATACGAGTACTACGGCGGAGCGCGGACCGTCGACGTCCACATCCGCCGTCTCCGGGCCAAACTCGGCGAGGAACACGCCGCTCTCATCGCCACGGTGCGTTCGGTGGGATACCGCTTCGGCGAGAGCCGCTGGGGCTGACAGGCCCCCGGGGCCGAGCCGTCAGCCGTTCAGATCGAGAAGCTCGGAGCCCTCGTTCGACGAATCCACGTCCACCTTCACGGCGGTGCCGATCACGGCTGCGAGGATTCCACCCGAGATGATGATCACGACGGGAAGCACCACGACGAGTGCGATGACGATGAGGACGGCTCCGGCCATGTCCCTATCCTGCCGCACCCGGACGCAGCAGCCAAGCTTCGACCTCCACGAGTGCGCCGAGCGGAAGTGCCGCCACCGCCACGGCCGAGCGAGCCGGTCGGTGCGTGCCGAACGCCGCGAGGTACAGGTCGTTCATCTCCGCGTAGTCCTCCATGTCGACGAGGAACACGGTGGTCTTCACCACGTCGTCGAGGGTCGCTCCACCGGTGGCCGCGACCGAGGCGAGGTTGGACATCGCCTGGTGCATCTGGGCGGCGAATCCGTCGGCCAGACCGTCGGGACCGAGGCCGATCTGCCCGGAGGTGACCAGGAAGTCTCCCGCAGCGACCAGGGGGGTGTAGGGACCGACGGGCGTGCTCATCAAGAGCGAGGCTACCGTCCACCCGCCCACCGCCGTAGGGTCGTGCGATGAGCGCCGCTCTTCCCGCTGACAAACGACCCGTCGACAGGACGCCGGTTCACACCGCCGACCTGCCCGACACCCCGCGCCGCGATGCCAATGTCCCTGCCGGTGCGTGGCACGAAGCTCCCGCGATCCTGGCAGAGGCCGCCGAGCAGGTCGGCGGGGCAGAGGCGATGTACAAGCGACGCATCGGCGACTGGCTCCTGTGGCGCGCGGGGCCGGCCCGGGGCGACCATGCCCGCTACGTGGCCATCGACTCGCGGAATCTCGATCGCAGCGTCGTGTTCGCGCTCGATCCCGATGGCACGGGACGGGGAGTGGGCCCCAGCGGCGCCGACCACGTCCGATTCCGCACGTGGAAGGAAGACCTCAGGGACAACGACTAGATCAGCTCCCCGACCTCGCACGGGTCGGCCACACCGGTGCGAGATCGTCCGCCAACCAGGCTGCCGCCGCAACCGCGGCAAAGACCGCGTCGCTTCCGTTGACCGGTTCGGAGTCGTCGTCGATGATCGCGACCTCGACCGGTGGCATCTCGGCCGGTCGCACGATGCCGAACGACCGGATCGTCAGGTCGAGCACCTCGCCGGAATCGGCGACCGCCAGCCCTTCGGTCCGAACCCAGCCGAGCGCCATGTGGGCCGCCCCGATGCAGTAGCTCCGCAGGACAACGGCGTCGAGCACCGATCCGCATCGCACGGTCACCGCGACGCCGTCCGCTCCGAGACTCGCTGTCGCCGTCGCCCCCTCCGGCGATGTCACCTGCACGGTCCGGGTCGCCCCCGGCCTGACGTCCTCGGAGTGGCCGGTCCCCGACCGACCCACACCCTCGACGTCGGCGACGGGGGCGAGGACCGCGGCCATGGCTGCGACCTCGGCCCACCCCGCGGCCCGAAGCGACACCGATGTCGGTGGACCGGGCACGTCGACCTCCTCCACGACGACCCCCGGAGCGACGGCGGCGATGGCCGCGACGATCCCCTCGGTCGCCACCACCCTGACCGTTCCGGTGCCGTCCGCCGCGGAGACCGACCGCCATCGGAGGCCTCTTCGGACCGTTCCGCACGACGTCCTCCCGGGTCCACCGAGCTCGAACCGGTCGTCCGTGCGCGGCCGCGAGCCGTCGGGCGATCTCGGGGAGAGGACTGTCCACCTTGGCCCCGAATGCTCCGCCGTTGCCCAGCGGTGAGGTGGGCTCGCCGCCCGGAGCGCACCACGACGCGTCCGGTTCGAGTGCAGCCGGTTCGACCCAGCCGGTCTGCAGGGTCAGATCCCAGTCCCCTTCCGGCAGAGAGAGCGGAGGCGTCGGGTCCAGAGTCGTTCTGCGGCCCTGCACCCTCCCCGCCTCTCGACGGGCACCGGACATGGTGTCGGCCACCTGCCACACGCCGTCACCGTCGACCATGGCGACGGCGGAGTCGTCCGGGGCGGAGTCGTCCGCGAAGCCTCCGCCGCCGAGAGGGATGTCGAGGTCGACGCGTTGGGGGGCCCGACCTTCGAGCGACGCCCTGCGTTCCGCATCGGCCACGACCCGACCCGGCCCGAGCCCCTCGCCGAGATCACCGGCAGCCACTGAGAGATCCTTCTGGACGACAGAGGTCGCTGCCGCCGTAGCGGCCGCTTCCTCGATGGTCTGCCAGCCGGTGCAACGACACAGATGGGCGGACAGTCCGCGGTCGACGGCGCCCCGATCGTCGAGACGTCCCTTCACCCTCAGTGCCTCGAGGCGCATGACGATCCCGGGAGTGCAGAATCCGCACTGGGAGCCGCCCGTCGAGCACAGCGCTCGGGACCAACCGGAGCGGGTGACCTCGTCGAGGCCATCGAGGGTGGTGATCTCCCGTCCGGCCACCCGCCGGAGCGGGGTCACGCAGCTCACCCGGGGATCGCCGTCGACCCAGACGGTGCAGCATCCGCATTGACCCTGGGGGGCGCACCCGTCCTTCACCGACACGATTCCCAGCCGATCCCGAAGCGCCTCGAGCAGCGAGATCCCGTCGTCGACGATCTGCCGGACCCGTCCGTCAACCGTGATCGAGACCGTCGGGCGCGCTTCGTCGGGCATGGGGCCACACGATAGGTTCACCGAAATGCACCCGACTCCGGCGGCGCTCGGCGCCGATCCCGACCCGACGAGTTCTCTGTCCCGACGCCGGTTGCTGATCGCCACCGGCGCTGTCGTGGCATCGGCGGCGGCCGCCGCCTGCGGGTCCGACGACTCCGGCGAGAACGCCGCGAACAGACGACGGCGGGCCCACCTCGACCGGGGCACCCGGTGTCGACACCTCGTTCCTGCTCGTTCCTTCGTTCCCGGTGGCCGAGCCGTTCCTCCTGGCCGGGGTGGAGGCCCGCATGCCCTTCGTGATCGGCGCCCCCGATGGGGCACCGCTCGATGAGATCTCCGGGCCGGTGGTGTTCACCGCCACCCGTGACGGATCTCCCGTCGGCGATCCCGTCGAGGTGGAGCCGCGAGCCGAAGGCCTGACCCGGGCCTACCTGCCCTACACCTTCACGTTCCCCGAACCGGGCGTCTATCAGATCGAGGGAGTGTACGAGGGGGAACCGCTCATCGCCCCGGTGCAGGTGTTCCCCGCCGACCAGTCCACCACTCCCCTCCCCGGTCAGCCGCTACCGGCGGTCGACACCCCCACGACCACAGACGGGCGCGGGGTGTCACCGATCTGCACCGACAAGCCGCCCTGTGACCTCCACTCGCAGAATCTCGCCGACGTCGTGGGCAACGGCCGACCGACCGCCCTGTTGGTCTCCACGCCGGCGTTCTGCCAGACGGCCATCTGTGGCCCGGTCCTCGACCTGGTCATCGACGCCGCCGAACGGTACCCCGGAATCGACGTCGTGCACGCCGAGGTCTACGCCAATCCCGAAGAGGTGCAGTCCATCGCCGAGGCGACACCGGCACCGGTGATCGACGCCCTCGGCCTGACCTACGAGCCCTCGCTGTTCGTCGCCGATTCCTCCGGAATCGTGACATCGCGCCTCGATCTGATCTTCGACGCCGGCGAGCTGGACGAGGCCCTCTCCGCCGTCTCCTGAGCGGAACCTCCCGCGGAGGATGTGGCCGCTCCGGGATGGCCTGCGTACCATCCCCGGAGGGAAAGGGGAGGTCCGATGACCGACGATCACACGCCACAGCCGCCCGATCGCGAGACCGTCGTGGAGCTGAGCGACGGACGCACGATGGGCACGGCGGAATGGGGACCCGAGGACGGAACGGCGATCTTCTGGTTCCACGGAACGCCCGGAGCCCGTCGCCAGGTCCCCCCGCAGGCCCGGGCCCGCGCCGCGCGCGACAACGTGCGCATCATCGGACTCGAACGCCCGGGTGTGGGTTCGTCGACGGCCCACCTGTACCCGTCGCTCACCGCGTTCGCCGCCGACATCGACGAAGTGGCCGACCGCAGGCGGGTGGAACGGTACGGGGCGATCGGCCTCTCCGGCGGGGGGCCCTACGTCCTGGCGTGCGCCCACGAACACTCAGAGAGGATGATCGCGGGGGCAGCGTTGGGCGGCGTGGCACCGGTGAGCGGCGCTCAGGCCGCATCGGGCGGACCACTGTCGGCGGCCCGGCTCCTCAACCCACTGATCCGCGCCCTCCACGAGCCGCTCGGGGCAGGGCTGTCCGCGGTGGTCAGGGCGCTCCACCCCGTCAGCCACACCGCGATCGAGCTCTACGCGAAGGTGGGTCCCGGCGCCGACGCCCGCGTCCTGCGCGTCCCCCACATGCGTGAGATGTTCATCGACGACCTCGTGGAGGGCAGTCGGACACAACTCCGCTCGATCGTGTACGACATGATCCTGTTCACCCAGGAATGGGACCTGGAGTTGTCCGCCATCGATGTCCCGGTGCGCTTCTACCAGGGCGACGACGACTTCTACGTTCCGCTCAGCCATGGCGCTCACATGGCGTCGATGCTGCCGAACGGCAGCCTCGAGTACCGGCCGGGGACCGGACACCTCGATGGCTTCGACGCCGCCGACGCGGCGATGGACTTCATCGCCGGGCACGGTGGCGCTTCGGCCAAGAGCGGATCGGCGCGCCGGCGCGGATCGAAGCGAACGTCGACGTCCTCGGGGCGCTCGACGTCCACGACGGCGTCCACCACGGCAAAGGCCAAGGCCAAGGCCAAGGCCAAGAGGGGAACATCGACGCCGGCCTCCGCGACGTCGGCGACACCGAAGAAGGCCGCGCCGGCGGCGTCGAAGCGCCCGAAGGCCACGAGCACGACGACAGCCGCCCCGAAGGCGGCCAGAACTGCATGATCGAGAGCCTCCTCGGCACCGACCCTGCGACGACGACACCCTCGGGGACCAAGGGCACCTCCGCCGCGTCCGCCTGAGCTCGACCCCCCGACGCGTCGGTCTGTCACCCGCGACACCGGTAGGGTCATCCGATGAACCGACGACCTTTCCTCCTCATCGCGGCCGCGGGTGCCGTGGCGCTGATCGCCGGATCGTGTTCATCGTCGTCGACGGCGGACGACCCGCCGAGTACCACCGAGGCGTCGGGCACCACCTCGCCGGCCGGCCCCACCGACGATCCGCTCG
Source organism: uncultured Microthrixaceae bacterium (assembly GCA_963700425.1). GTDB lineage: Bacteria > Actinomycetota > Acidimicrobiia > Acidimicrobiales > Microtrichaceae > CAVOXO01. The sequence goes on from CAVOXO010000010.1 coordinate 44,647, forward strand.
TCATCGACACGACGGCCGGCCCGGTGCGCGGCGCCGAGGCCGACGGCATCAGGTCATTCCTGGGGATACCCTTCGCCGAACCGCCCCTGGCGGATCTTCGCTGGGCTCCACCCGAGCCGGCAGTGGCGTGGAGCGACGAGTTCGTCGCCACGACGCCGGCGGCATCGTGTCCACAGCTCCCGGGCCTCACCAGCCAGTTCATCCCGGCACCGGAGCCGGACGAGGACTGCCTCACCCTCGACGTCTTCGGAGCTCTCGATGCCCAGGATCGCCCGGTGATGGTCTGGATCCACGGAGGCGGGTTCACCTCCGGCTCGGGGCATTCGCCCCTCTACGACGGCACCCGGTTCGCGCAGGAAGGTGTGGTGCTGGTGTCGATCAACTACCGGCTCGACGCACTCGGGTTCCTCCCGACCTCGTCGTTGGCCGGCGGGGAGGGACCCTCCGCCAACTGGGGGATCCTCGATCAGATCGCGGCACTCGAATGGGTGCAGGACAACATCGCAGCGTTCGGCGGCGACCGCGACAACATCACGATCTTCGGCGAGTCCGCCGGAGGGTTCTCGGTGTGCGCCCTGCTCGCCTCGCCGATGTCCGCCGACCTGTTCGATCGGGCGATCATCGAGAGCGGCGGCGGATGCGGTCCGCTGACCCAGCCGGACGACTCCGTCGACGGTCGCCCGTCGGGTGACGAGATCGCCGGAACATGGCTGGATGCCACCCCGTGCAACGATGCGGAGGACCCTCTCCCCTGCCTCCGTGACCTGCCCGTCGACGAGGTTCTCGCGGCGTCCGAGTCCACACAGGAGGACGTGAACTTCGGCCTGGTCGCCGACGGCGTGTCCCTCATCGACAGCGCCTACGAGCAGGCCGAGGCCGGGGCGCTCCGTGACGTGCCGATCATCACCGGATCCAACCTCGACGAGAACGCCCTGTTCTCGCTGGGCGCCGAGGAACCCACGGCCGAGGAACTGAGCGCATCGATCGGGCGAGTCGTCGACTCCGACATGCTCGACGACGTCATCGCGTCGTACGCCGGCTACGACTCGAACCTCGAGAAGCTGCGAGCCTTCCGGACCGAGATGGTGTTCACCTGTCCGGCCCAGCGGTTCGCCGACGTCGCCCGTGACGACACCGACGTCTACACCTACGAGTTCCAGCGCCGCTCTCCCAGGGACCCCTTCGGAGTCGGCGCCACCCACGGCGCGGAGATGATCTACCTCTTCGGCAATCCCGACGGCATCGTGGGCCTGGGTGCCATCCTCGATGGTGAGGATCTCGAACTCGCCTCCGCGATGCGATCGACCTGGGTGTCGTTCGCCGCCGACGGGGTACCCACCGCGGACCCCGATTGGCCTCGGTACGATCCGGCCACCGCGACCATCTACGTCTGGGACATCCCGGCCTCGGTCACCTCGGAGATACGCGGCGGACGGTGCGATCTGCTCGCCTCGGCGGGCGCGTTCAGCTGAAGCTCTGACCGCACCCGCACGAACGCTGGGCGTTCGGGTTCGAGATCTCGAACCCGGACTTCTCGAGACCGTCCTTGTAGTCCAGCTCGGCCCCGGTCAGCATCTGAGCGCTGGAGGGATCGACCACGACCTTCACGCCCTCGTGTTCGGTGGTGAGGTCCTCTGTCGAGATGTCGGTGTCGAAGAACATCTCATAGGCGAATCCCGAACATCCGCCGGGGCGCACCGCGACCCGAAGGGCGAGACCGTCCTCGCCCTCGGCGTCGATCAGCTGACGAACCTTGGTGGCGGCGGTGTCGGTGAGGGTGATCATGTGCGGAACCTCCTGGTCACGAGCGATAACCACTGTAGCGGTAGTGCATATTCCGTGCGACTGCGCGGAGCCGATCCGGCGGCGACGGCAATCGCCCGTAGAGTGCCTCCATGATCTCCTCTGCGCCGTCTCCCGACGACGTCATGGAACTGCTCCGCGGCGTGGTCGACCCCGAGCTCGGGTCCGACATCGTCGATCTCGGAATGGCCCGTGGCGTCGACATCGACTCCAGCGGGCGCGCCACGGTCTCCATTGCCCTCACGACCGCGGGATGCCCGCTGCGGGCACAGATCCAGCGCGATGTCACCGCTCGGGTCGAATCGCTGCCCGGCATCTCGTCGGTGAAGATCGCCTGGGGCGAGCTCACAGCCGACGAGAAGAACAGCGCGATGGCGACCGCCCGGCGCAACATCGCGGAGAACGCTCCGGTGACCGCCGTTCCCGCCACGACGAGGGTGTTGATGATCGCCTCGGGAAAGGGGGGCGTCGGTAAATCCTCGGTCACCGCCAACCTCGGAGCAGCCATGGCAGCCAGGGGTCTCTCCGTCGGCGTGATCGATGCCGACATCTGGGGCTTCTCCATCCCTCGGATGCTCGGTGTCGACGGTCGCCTGGCCGGCGACGAGTCCTCCGGGCAGATCACTCCCCTCGTCAAGAACGTCGGTCAGGGGTCACTCCACGTCGTGTCGATGGGGCTTCTCACCGACGACGAGGAGACCGCATTGATGTGGCGCGGTCTCATCCTCCAGCGCGCGGTACGCCACTTCCTCGAGGATGTCGCATGGCCACCCGACCTCGACTATCTCCTCATCGACATGCCACCGGGGACCGGCGACGTGCAGATGGGCCTCGCCAAGCTCCTGCCCCGTGCGGAGATGCTCGTGGTCACGACCCCGTCGCTCTCGGCACAGAAGGTGGCGATCAGGGCGGTGAACATGGGGCGGCAGAACTACCTTCGTATCGCCGGTGTCATCGAGAACATGAGCGAGTTCGTCACTCCCTCCGGAGAGCGTTTCGCCGTCTTCGGCGAGGGCGGCGGCCGTCGTCTCGCCAACGACGCGGGCGTGCCTCTCATCGGAACGATCCCGATCGAATCGAGCGTGGCTCTCGGAGGCGACGAGGGCTCCCCCATCGCTCTCGGCCACGGCCCCGCCGCCGAAGCGTTCAGAGCCATCGCCGAGCTGATCGTCACCGAGGTGGCACCTCCCACCGATCTTGCAGGATGCACCGCGAGGTTGCTCGGAGCCGTGGGCGACGCGCTGGCGGCCCACGACGACGTGGCCTCCTGAGTCGCTCGATGTCGATACCGCATCCTCCCCCCGACGTGTCGTCGACCCCCAGGAGCATCCATGGCCGGTAAGGGCATCACATTCACCGACGAACTCGGCGACTACCTCGTGCGTCACTCCACGCCACAGCGGCCCGAGCTCGACGAACTCGTGGCCGTCACCCGCGAACGCTTCGGTGACTGGGCGATCATGTCGATCGCTCCCGAACAGGGTGCCTTCATGGCGTGGCTGGTTCGACTCATCGGAGCGCGGGTCGCCGTCGAGGTCGGTACCTTCACCGGATACAGCTCGATCTGTCTCGCCGACGCCCTGGGGCCGGACGGCAGGCTGGTGTGCTGCGACGTCTCGGAGGAGTACACCTCGGTGGCCGTCGAGTTCTGGGAGCGGCTCGGGCTGACCGACCGCATCGAACTGCATCTCGCGCCGGCTCTCGACACTCTCGCCGGCCTCCCCGACGATGCGATCGACCTGGCGTTCATCGACGCCGACAAGACGAACTACCTGCCCTACTACGAAGCCCTCCTCGGTCGGCTGCGTCCGGGAGGGGTCATCGTGGTCGACAACGTGTTGTGGTCGGGACAGATCCTCGACGACACCGACACCGACGCCGACACCGTGGCACTGCGGGCCTTCAACGACGCGGTCGTCGCCGACGAGCGCGTCGAGGTGTCGGTGGTCAACGTCGGCGACGGGCTGAGCCTCATCCGCAAACGTTGAACAACGGTCGGACTCGTCGATCCGGATCCCTCCCCCACGACCACGACGCCGGTGCGCTCCCCGTCGGCGATGCACCGTCACGCTCTGTCAGGAGGGGCCCACCGGCTGTGAGGTGAGGGCGTCGAACTCCCGGTCACCGGGCAGGACGATCCGCATGCCGTGATCGCTGTCGACGATCCTCGGCAGCACCGCCTCGACGACGTCGAGGGTCTGGGCGTGGCGCACGACGTCGTCAGCCCGATCGAATCGCCGCAGGTCCTCGAGGCTCCGCACCGTCGGGAAGATCAACTCGAACTCCCCTGCGGCGTGACGGTCGAGCGCCTCCTGGGGACGGATCCACAGGTTGGCGATCACCTCGCGGTCATCGTGGATCGGGGTCTGGCCCTCGGGAGGGTGGGCGACGAAGAAGCGGGTGTCGTAGCGGCGGGGTGCACCCATCGGCGTGATCCAGCGCGAGAAGTACCCGAGCCCACCGACGCTGAGACGGATGCCCTCGACCCCGCACAGTTCGGTCATCGTCATCCGGCCTTCGTCGACCTCACGCCGGTGAGCGGCGAACCGCTCGGCCACGGGGGAGTCGTCGAAGCGCACCGGACCACCCGACGAGTCGATCGCCGAGAGTAGACCGGCCTCCTCGAACGATTCACGGATGGCCGCCACATAGAAGGCCAGGCCTCCCGCCTCCAGCTCGAGTTGCGCCGATGCCTCGGCATCGGTGAGCCCGACGCAGACGTCCTCCACACCAGTGTGTCCGTCGGCGAGGTCGACGCCACCTCCGGGGAACACATAGGCGCCGCCCACGAAGTCGCTGTCGAGGTTGCGTCGCAGCATGAAGACCTCGATGCCGCGAGCACCGTCGCGGACGAGCATCACGGTTGCCGCGTCGCGCACCGGAATCGACGCGGGGTCGTCGACCCCCATGTCCACGATCACGTACCGCCGCCCGGTCCCAATTCGCCGAACGCGTCATCGAGGATGACCTCCTCGGCGTCGAGATCGATGATGTCGTCGGCACCCGACCCGTCACCGGAGCGTGAATACGCCCGGTACTCGCCATAGGAAAACGTCTGGCCGTCGCGGATTCCCTGGCCGACGATGCGCACGTGGCGGGCGACACGGGCCGACAGCATCCCCACGAGTCGGCCGCCCGCCAGATGACGAACCGCCGGGATGGCGAGGACCAGGCCGACCCCTGCGGAGACGAAGCCCGGGGTGAGCAGCAGGATCCCGACAAGGGCGACGAGAAACCCGTCGATGAGCGACCCCGTCGGCATGCGCCCGTTCTGGACGTCGTCGATCACCCTCTTCCACGCCGAGGTCCCCTCATGTTTGAGCACCCAGGCGCCCACCGCGCTGAGCAGGATGATCAACAGGACGGTGATCACGACCCCCAGGGCGTTCGACACCTGCACGAGGACGAACACCTCGAGCAGCGTCAGGAGAAACAGGACGACGGCCACCGACAACACCCGGCCACCGTACCCAACGGTCCCGACCCACGCCCTTCAGGCCGCAGCGGGGCCCCGTAGGCTGATGGCCCGATGCCCGAGCCCCCACCCGATCACCCACCGTCTGTGGATTCACTGGCGCGTTCGCTTGCCGACACGGGACTTCCCGAACCCCAACTGGTCGACATCGCCCGCCGGACGATCGCCGAACGGCGCTGGGACGAGGCACGCTCCGACGCCGAGGCAGCCGCTCGAACACGCCTGCGACCCGTCGTCAACGGCACCGGTGTCCTGCTTCACACCAATCTCGGACGGGCGCCGTGGGCGACCCACGTCGACGGAGTGGCGACGAACCTCGAATTCGATCTCGCCACCGGTGAGCGCGGCCACCGTGACGGTGCCGTTGCCGCGAGCTTCGCCCGATTGTGTGGAGCAGAGGCCGCGACCATCGTCAACAACGGTGCCGCCGCCGTGCTGCTGGCGCTCGCCGCAGTCGTGGGCGACGGCGGGGTCGCGGTGCTCGCGAGGCGAGCTCGTGGAGATCGGCGGGGGATTCCGAATTCCCGACGTGATGGCCCGTTCGGGGGCTCGGCTGATCGAGGTGGGAACCACCAACCGAACCCGCGTCGGGGACTACCGCCGCGCGATCGAGGAGGGAGATGCAGCAGCGGTGATGGTGATTCACCGTTCGAACTTCTCGATGTCGGGATTCGTCGAGTCGACCGGCCTGTCGGAACTCGCGACCCTCGGCGTGCCCGTTCTCCTCGATCTCGGATCGGGGCTGCTCGACACCCGCTGCGGATGGCTCGACGACGCGCCGCCCCGATGGTTGGCGGCCGAGCCCGGGGTCCGTCAGAGCCTGGACGCTGGCGCCGACCTGGTCATCTTCTCCGGCGACAAGCTGCTCGGTGGCCCCCAGGCGGGCCTCATCGTGGGGCGGACCGACCTGGTCGAGGCCTGCCGATCACATCCGCTGGCCCGGGCGCTGCGATGTGGCGGCCTGGTGCTGTCGAGCCTCTCCACCCTCGCCGACGACTACCTGCGGCGTGACGGCGACGCCATCCCCTTCTGGCGCATGGCAACCGCCCCTCTCGGCGTGCTCCGGGCCCGCGCCGCGACCATCGCCGAGACGGTCGGACCGACCCTCGCCGTTGTCGAGTGCACGTCGGTCACGGGGGGAGGGACGCTCCCTGGCGTGGACATCCCCTCCGTCGGTGTCGCGGTCGCGGGCGACCATCGCGAGCCTCTCCGTCACGGTGACCCGCCGGTGATCGGACGACTCGACGGTGACCGGACGGTCCTCGATCTCCGGGGGATCGATCCGTCCGACGACCGGGTGATCGCTGCCGCACTCGCCGCCCTCGCGCCGGCATCGTGACGGTCATCGCCACGGCCGGTCACGTCGACCACGGCAAGTCCACCCTGGTGAGGGCGCTCACCGGTGTCGACCCTGATCGATGGGCTGAGGAGAAGGCTCGCGGCCTCACGATCGACCTCGGCTTCGCGGCCATGGCGCCCGGCCCCGACGGGTCGCGCGTGGAGTTCGTGGACGTACCGGGACACACCCGCTTCCTGCGCAACATGTTGGCCGGAGTCGGAGCCATCTCGCGGTGCCTGTTCGTCGTCGCGGCCGATGACGGATGGAAACCCCAATCCGAGGAACACCTTCGCATCCTCCAGGTTCTCGGGGTCACCGCCGGCGTCATCGCTCTCACCAAGGTCGATCGCGTCGATCCCGAGACCATCGAGATCGCCCGAACGGAGATAGCCGACGCCGTCGTCGGAACGTTCCTGCAGGATGCCCCCGTCCTTGCGACCGACGCGACGTCGGGACTCGGGATCGACGAGCTCCGCGGCGCGTTGATCGACCTGGCCGGCCGGCCCGCACGTAGCCCCGTTCCGCCACGGTTCCGCCTCTGGATCGATCGCTCCTTCGCCGCACAGGGGGCGGGCACCGTCGTCACCGGAACGCTGACGGGCGGCTCGTTGGCGCGCGACGATCGCGTCGTGGTCGCTCCGGGCCGGCGCCACGCCCGGATCCGTGCACTCCAGCATCACGGCGAGGACGTCGAGAGCATCGGACCCGACCATCGCGTAGCGGTGAACCTCTCGGGAATCGCCCATACCGACGTGATCCGTGGAGACGCCCTCGTCGCCGGGGATGCGTGGCATCACACCGATGTCTTCGATGCGTCCCTCGCTGTTCTCGATCGCCTCGGACACTCAGTGAGCCGCAGGGGAAGTCACGTCTGCTACGTCGGATCGGGGGAGTTCCCCGCACGGTTGCGGGTCCTCGGCCCATCCGCGCTCGACCCCGGTCAGCAGGGTTTCGTGCGTGTCCGGCTCGATCACCCGTTGCCACTGCAACCGGGCGACCGATTCGTTCTGCGGGACTACGGCCGGGACGAGACAGTCGGAGGCGGCGAGGTCCTGGACGTCGAACCGGCCCTTCCCGCGTCTCGGGCGCTCCCCGATCGGTCGGTCGCCCGGCTGGTGGCCGAGAGGGGCGTCGTGGAGGCCTCGCATCTGGAGCTCCTGTGCGGCTTTCCGGTCACCCCCGATCTCGGACCGTTTGTGGTGGACCCGGCGCTCAGGGAGGTCTGGAGCCGAGACCTCCGGGACGCCCTCGAGACGGCCGGTCCCGATGGCGTCACCCTGGCCGCGCTCGACGAACCTCGCCGTCTGCTGATGGCCACCCTCGAGGGTGTCGTCCTCGCCGACGGGGTGGCACGGGTCGACGGTGCGACCGACCACGAGCGGGTCAGCGACGTGCTCGCCGCGCTCGACTCCTCGCCCTTCGCTCCTCCGGAGATCGATCCGGCGTCACGGGGCGTGGTCAACGACCTGAAGCGGGCGGGCCTGGCCGTCGAACACGACGGCATCATCTTCTCGGCGGACGCCATCGCACTCGCCTCGGCGGTCGTCGCCGATCTGCTGGCGAGACATCCCGAGGGCTTCTCCGTCGCCCAGGCTCGTACGGCCTGGGGGAACACCCGGAAGCACGCCGTCCCGCTCCTGGAGATTCTCGATTCGCGTGGCGTGACCAGACGCCGCGACGACAAGCGTCTGGCCGGCCCACGACTTCCCGCCAGGTGACGCGTCGGCCTGGTTGCGAGGCGTGGAGCGGGTGCCCCTCCGGTGCCACCCGGCCCGGGCGAGGTCGGGGACTCAGGCCGTGGCGGTCGACCGCTCGTCGAGGATCATCCGGCGCTCCGCCTCGTTGAGCCCACCCCAGATGCCGTGCGGCTCACGGATCTCGAGTGCGTACTCCAGGCACTCCACCGCCACCGGGCAGTCCGAACAGATCTCCCGGGCCCGATTCTCCCGCTCCGCTCGATCGACTTTCCGCTCGAACTGCGGTGGCGGAAAGAACACGGTCGCGTGTGGACCCCGACAAGCCCCCCGGTTCTGCCACGAGTCGTAGGACGGAAGTGCGCTCACAAAGTTCCCCCTTGTTGTCGCCCCCACGCTATGTCCGGCTTCCACGGAGCGACAAGGATCAATTTGTGCGCGTCCCGCTAGCTGTCGCGAGCGCTCTCCGGCCCGCCGGACCGCATCTCGCGGTAGTCGCGGGCCGCTCCCTCCAGCGGCTCGACCTCGAGCGTGAGCCCGTCGATGCCGGTCACACGCAGTGACTCCGTCTCGGCGATCGGCGTCGCGCGGTTGGTGATCGCCCTCCACCGGGCCCCGTCGACCTCGACGAGACCCTCGGGCGCGATCGCGGTCACGGCGGAGCCGACCTCGCCGATCATCGATTCGCGACCGATCGTCGGCGGTGGCGAATCGGCTCCTCACCATCGAGGGCATTCCCGAGAACATCGTCGTCGCCATACCCACGATTCCGGTCATCAACGCCAGGAGGGGTGCCCGAATCCCATCGAAGAGCCACACCGACCCGACGGTCCACATGATCAGTCCGGCGGCGGTCCAGAACCGGGGTATCGCCGTCTGGATGTCCACCGCGAACGCGATCGCCGACAGGAGACAGAGGGCGAGTGCCCAGGGCCGCGTCGGGAGAGCCGCCAATCCGTAACCCGCCAGGAGGGCACAGACCGCGCCCACCACGCCGGCGATGCCGACCCCCGCCGTGAAGAATTCGAAGAGCAGCAGTCCGATCGCCAACCCCAACATGAGGTAGGCGATCGCCGGGCTCGCCGCGGTGTGGAACAGCTGAGTCGTCACCGGGAGGGTCTGGGTGACCCGGTCCGCAGCCAGCTGTCGCTTCGGTCGGCCCTCGCTGTCGGTGATCGTCTCGGTGGGGATGCCGTCGATGTCGACGGCATGATCGCCCAGGGTGGCGGCCACCCCGGCGACGAGGCCCCGGTCAGCCGCCTCGCCGGCCGAAATGTCGTCGGTGCGCAGGTCGGCATTGCCGTCGTCGAACCAGTCGCCGTAGGTCCCGACCGGCAGACGTTGCTGCCCGATGGATCCGATGCGCGTGGCGGGCGCCATGGTCGACCCGTCCAACGCCAACACCAGTTCTGCTGCGCCTCCGCCCGCCGCCGCCCCTGACGGCCCCACCCAGGCACTGACACCGACGTCCGCGTTCTCGATGCGGTCGACGAACCTCTCGAACTCCGGGTCCGTCACGACGGTGCCCGAGCTGTTGACGACGAGGATCACCGCCAGATAGCGATCATTGGTCTCCACGTCAGCGAGCGCGGTGTCGACGAAATCGATGACGACGTCGTCGATGAGACCGTTGACGTTGATGGCGAGAACGCAGCCGTCGTCGTTGGCGCACCCGCGCTCCTCGGCGCCCGCGGGGGCCATGACGAACGCCGACGCGGCCAAGCCCACGATGACGAGCGTCAGGAGGCGACTCGCTAATCTGCGCATTCGTTCGTTCTCCGAAGGGGAAGTGTGGATCCTGCGCAGTTCTTCACTGCAGCGCCGGTCACCATCGTTGCCGGGAAGGGCGGGGTCGGCAAGACGACCGTGACCGCCGCGATGGCCTCGGCGGCCTCGGCGGTGGGTCTCGATGTCCTCATCGTCGAGATCGAGGGCAAGTCGCAGCTCGCGTCGCTGTTCGGATCGGACGAGCTCGGATACGAGGACGTCGAGCTACGAGCGGCGGACCCCGAGTCGGGATCGGGGCAGATCCGAGGCCGGGCACTCACTCCCGACCGGGCGCTCGTCGAATACCTCGGCGAACACGGGCTGCAACGAATCTCCAGACGACTGTCGGACAGCGGTGCTCTCGACATGGTCACCACAGCCACGCCCGGCATCAAGGACGTGCTCATACTCGGCAAGATCAAGCAGATCGAGCGGGAGGGTGTCGTCGACCTGATCCTCGTCGACGCGCCCGCCGCCGGACACGCCATCACGTTTCTCCGGAGCGCATCGGGCCTGAAGGATGCGGTGAGCGTCGGTCCGATCGAGAATCAGGCCCGTGAGGTGATCGACCTGTTGACCGACGCGGACCGTTGTCGGGTCGTGCTCGTCACGCTTCCCGAGGAGACCCCGGTCAACGAAGCCGTCGAGACGGCCTTCAGCCTGGAAGACCAGGTCGGGGTCACCCTCGGTCCCGTCGTCGTGAACGGCGCGTATCCGGCGCGTGACCTGCCCAGCGACGCCGCCGCCGCAGCAGCGGCCGAAGGAGTCGACCTCACCGCCGAGGAGTGCGATCGACTCGATGCGGCCGCCGCGTTCTTCACGGGTCGCGCCGACAGCCAGCGGGCCCAGATCGAACGGCTCGCCGCCGCACTGCCGTTGGCCCAGCTCAGGATGCCGTTCGTCTTCCGGGCCGACCTCGACGAGGAGTCGCTCGGCGTTCTCTCCGAGGCGCTGTTGATCGAACTCGGTCGTCTCGACCTCCCGAACGCCTCATGACCGTCGGCGTCGGAGATCTGGTGGACCGGGCCAGCGTCATCATCTGTTGTGGTTCGGGCGGGGTCGGAAAGACCACCTCCGCTGCGGTATTCGCCCTGGAGGCGGCCAAGCGAGGGCGACGTGGAGTCGTCGTCACCATCGATCCGGCGAAACGCCTGGCCGACGCTCTCGGCCTGGAAGGCCTCACCAACGAGCCTGCGGTGATCGAGGGGGACTGGCCCGGCGAGATGGCGGCATTGATGCTCGACACCGAAGGCACGTTCAACGGCCTGGTCGCCCGATACGCCGGATCCACCGAGCAGGCCGAGAAGATCCTCGCCAACCGGTTCTACCGCAACATCGCCGGTGCGCTGTCGGGAACCCAGGAGTACATGGCCACCGAGAAGCTGTACGAGCTCGCGACGGAGACAGATGTCGACCTCATCGTCGTGGACACGCCACCGACCCGTCATGCCCTCGACTTCCTCGATGCGCCCGGCCGCCTGGCGAGGTTTCTCGACCATCGCCTGTACCGGGCCATCACCGCGCCCACGAAGGGGATCGTGAGGGCCGTGAACTACGCCGCCCAGACCTTCCTGCGGCGCGCCGCCAAGGTCGTCGGAGGCGAGGTCATCGCGGACGCGATCGCCTTCTTCGCCGCCTTCGAAGGGATGGACGAGGGATTCAAACAGCGGGCGTTGATGGTGGAGGAACTGCTCGGCGCCCAGGACACCGCGTTCGTTCTCGTGGCCTCGCCACGTGAGGAGACCGTCGCCGAGGCGCGGTACTTCGCGGAGCGCCTCGGCGTCTCCGACATCGACGTGGCGGCCGTCATCGTCAACCGCCTCCACCCCCGCTTCGGTGACGAACCCGACCGATCCTCCACCGATCGTGCCGCGGCCGACACCTACCGGGGCACGCCTCTCGGTGACCTCTACGCGACGGCCGCGGAACTCAACGACGTCGCAATCGCCGAACGACGGAATCTGGCACACCTCGAGGAGTCGATCCGTGGCGCGCTCGTGGTGGAGGTTCCGTACCTGCCCTTCGAGGTGCACGACCTCGACACCCTCTCGGCGCTGGGCGACTACCTCTTCGACCGCGCTCCCTGAACCACGTCGAGGCGCACGCTCAGGGGGCGAAGGTCTGAACGGCTCCGTCGACGTCGGCCCTCACCTGGACCATTCGGTCGAATCGGGTCGTGTGCAACAGACGCAGCACTGCGGGGCGATCGCACACCACCGCGGCCTCACCCCCGCTGTCGCGGATCCGCCGGATACCTCCGATCAGCGCACCCAGACCGGCGGAGTCCATGAACGGAACAGCCGACAGATCGATCACCACCTGAGGGCAGCCGACCAGTGCCTTGAGCTCCGTCCTGAACTCGTTGACGGTGAACGCGTCCAGCTCACCGTCGGGACGGCACACGGTTGTCCCTTCCTGCTCTGCCACCTCGAATCCAACCAATGGTCCTCCCCTTCCTTGGCCACGAGTCGGCGTGTCGGCTCATGGTACCCAGTGGCGGCCCGGACGCAAGGCCGACGTGGTGGAGGCACTTCGCGGCCAACCGCTACCATCTCGCCACGTGACGACCGTGCTGGTGGCAACCGACGCCGACGAGGTCTGGGAAGAGGTCGACGCCGCTCTGGCGTCACGCGACTGCTCGGTCATGCGGGTGCGACGTGGAGCCGACGTCGAAGCGGCCAGCCGTCAGATCGAACCCGACATCATCCTCATCGACAGCCAGATCGGGGCGATGGGCGGCATCGCCACCGCGATGAACCTCCGCCTCGAGGAGTCCGGCGGCCGGTTGGCCCCCCAGCGTCTCGTATTGCTCCTGGACCGGGCCGACGACGTGTTCCTCGCTCGACGCGCCGACACCGACGGATGGCTCGTGAAGCCACTCGACAGCCGCCGTCTCAGCTCTGCGGTGGCCACGGTGCTCGATGGCGGCCGGGTCGAGGAGGGCCCGTCGCTCAGCGGTTCGCTCGACCCTCGTTGAGCGACGGGCCCCTTTGCCACGGGCCGGTCACCAGGCGATAGCATCACGGCTCGCCGGGTGGTGGCGCAGTTTGGTAGCGCGCTGCGTTCGGGACGCAGAGGCCGGGAGTTCAAGTCTCCCCCACCCGACCACACCGTCGATCGCCCCCGCGCCGAGCGCGGGGGCGATCGACGTTCCGGGTGGGTTCCCGCTGACATCTCTCAAGTCTTTTCGCGACGTCGCCGATAGCTACATCGTGACGCAGCACCTCACCACTCATCGTCCCCGCCGGTCCGTCCGGTTGCTCGCGGGCCTTCTGGCCATGACGCTGTCGGCGGCGTTCCTCGCCTCGTGCGAGTCCACCGACGCCGAGCGCGCCGAGGTGCTCGCTCTCATCAACAGCTCGAGGGCCTCGGCCGGACTGGCTCCCCTCGCCGACAGCATGACGCTCGACATCAAGGCCGACGCGTGGGCACAGAAGCTGCGCGACGAGTGCCGGCTGTCGCATTCGACGCTCAGCAACGGCGCTCCGTCGAACTGGAAGAAGCTCGGCGAGAACGTCGGATACGGCGGGAGCATCGGCCAGGTGCACAGTGCCTACCTGAACTCCTCGGGACACCGGGCCAACATCATGGACCCGTCCTTCAACGAGGCCGGCACCGCAGCGGTGTGGGGAACCTGCAACGGTCAGCAGAGGGTGTTCACGGTTCAGGTGTTCATGAAGTCCTGACTCGGGCCGGTCGGGTGGACGGTATCGTCCGCGTCGTGGACATCTCGGAGTTCCAGGACCTCATGTCAGATCTGTACGGCGCCGCCGACACCGAGCGTGGAATTCCCTCGACGGTGGCCTGGCTGTGCGAAGAGGTCGGAGAACTGGCTCAGGCAGTCCGCAAAGGCTCACGCGAGCAGCGGCTCCACGAGCTCGGCGACGTGCTGGCCTGGCTGGCCTCCCTCGCCAATCAGCTCGACCTGTCGCTGAGCGAGGCGGCCCAGCGGTACGTCGACGACCCTCCCTGAGCTACGCGAGAGACGCGGTCGGATCGGTGACCGCCCGGGTCACCCGGGCAGCCGTCCCCGCTCGGCGAGGACCTCGGCGATCTGGATGGCGTTGAGGGCCGCTCCCTTGCGGAGGTTGTCCCCCGACACGAACAACGCCAGCCCGTTGGTCGCTCCGGCGTCGACCCTGAGCCGACCGACCCGCGACGGGTCGGTTCCCGTCGCCGCGAGCGGTGTGGGGATGTCGTCCAACACGACCCCGGGCGCGGCTGCCAGGAGCTCCGCGGCCCGCTCCACTCCCAGAGGGCGCTCGAACTCCGCATTGATCGACAGCGAGTGGCCGGTGAAGACCGGAACTCGGACACAGGTCCCCGACACCGCGAGATCGGGAATCCCGAGGATCTTCCGGCTCTCGTTCCGCAGCTTCTGTTCCTCGTCGGTCTCGCCCGAACCGTCCGCGACCAGAGAACCGGCCATGGCGACGACGTTGTTCGCGATCGTGGCCGGAAACGCCCGACGTGGCGGGTCGACCAGAGCGGCCCCGTCGACCGCCAGCCGACGCAACGCCGGACTCGCCGCCGCCGCTTCGAGCTGCGCAGCCAACTCCTCCACGCCTGCCAGCCCGGCCCCGGAGACGGCCTGGTACGTCGACACGACGAGGCGCGTGAGGCCGGCGTCGGCATGCAGCGGAGCGAGGGCCGGCATCGCGGCCATGGTCGTGCAGTTGGGATTGGCGACGATGCCCTTGGGCGTGCGGTCGAGCGCGGCGGGGTTGACCTCCGACACGACCAGCGGAACGTCGGGGTCCATGCGCCACGCCGACGAGTTGTCGATCACGATCGCTCCGGCGGCCGCCACGGTCGGGGCGAGTGCCCGCGACGTGGCTCCGCCCGCGGAGAACAGGACCACGTCGAGTCCGGCGTAGTCGGCGAGCGCGGCGTCCTCGACGACGACATCGTGATCCCCCACCTCGAGGAGGACGCCCGCAGAACGTTCCGAGGCGAAGCAGCGGATCTCGTCGAGGGGAAACTTCCGCTCGACGAGGAGGTCCAACATGACCCCCCCGACCTGACCCGTTGCACCGACCACGCCGACTCTCATGTCAGCGAGGCTAACGGTGACCGGCGACTGCGCCACAACGAGTTGTCGATGCCGGTCCGATCAGAACGAGGATGAATCCAGCTCGAATGCGGCGTGGAGGGCGGCGACGGCGGTATCGGCGAGGTCCTGGGCCACGACACAACTGATCCGGATGGCGGAGGTGGAGATCATGTCGATGTTGACCCCCGCCTCCGCCAACGTCTCGAACATCGAGGCGGCCACGCCGGGGTTGGTCTTCATCCCCGCGCCGACGAGGCTGACGCGGGCGATCTCGTGGGTGGAGGAGACCCCGGTCGCTCCCAGCTCCTCGCTCAACGCCGCCGCCTGTCGGAGGGCGTTGTCGAGGTCATCGTGGGGCGCGGTGAAGGAGATGTCGGTGTGACCCTCCTCGGAGGTGTTCTGGACGATCATGTCGACGTTGACACCGCTGTCGGCCATGGCCCGGAACAGTCGGGCGGCGACGCCCGGCTGATCGGGCACGCCGCTGACGGTGATCTTCGCCTCGGACAGATCGTGGGTGACCGCTCGTACGACTGCTTGTTCCATCTCGGGGTCCTCCTCGACCACCCACGTGCCCGGCTCCCAGGTGAAGGCCGAACGAACGTGCAACGTCACACCGTGGCGACGTGCGTACTCCACCGACCTCATGGCCGGCTTCGGGACAACCCGATGCGGTCATCTCCAGCAACTCGTCGAAACTGATCCTCGACATCTTCCGCGCTTCGGGAACCACCCGTGGGTCGGTGGTGAAGACCCCCGAGACATCGGTGTAGAGCTCACATGCGTCGGCATCGAGTGCCTTGGCGAGGGCGACCGCGGTGGTGTCCGACCCGCCGCGTCCGAGGAAGGTCACATTGTGGTCCGTGGACACCCCCTGTGATCCGGCCACGACGGGAACCTGGCCGGCCTCGACGCTCGCACGGATCCGATCGGCCCGCACCTCGAGGATGCGGGCATCGGTGTGAGTCGTGTCGGTGATGAATCCGGCCTGCGATCCCGTGTAGCTCTCCGCGGGCACGCCGACATCGGCCAGCGCCATACACATCAGCGCGATCGCCTTGCGCTCGCCGGCGGTGATGAGCATGTCCATCTCGCGACCGGGTCGGGTCCCCGACACGTCAGCGGCGAGGCGCAGGAGTTCGTCGGTCTCCTTGCCCATCGCGGAGACCACCAGCACGATCTCGTCACCTCGCCGGCGCGACCGGGCCACCTGATCCGCCACCGCGCGGATTCGCTCCGGATCGGCGACCGAGGTTCCGCCGAATTTCTGCACGAGACGCGCCACGGTGCGAAAAGCTACCAGTGGTCCCGCGGGTGCCCGACCCGATTCGCTTCATTGGTATCGTGACCGACCTATGGGCACTGAGAAACGGGCACGGCAGAAACAACTGCACCAGACGCGCCGGGAACAGGCGGCGCGCGAAGCCACTCGCCGGGCCAGAATCCGACGCCTCGTGACGATCGTCGGCGCCGTCGTGGTGGTCGGAGCCGTGATGGCGGGGGTGTCCCTTCTCGGAGACGACAACAGCGACAGCGCAGCCGACGACCAACCGCCCACCGACACGGACGCCACGACCACGACGCTGTTCCCTCCTGTCACGGGTGCGGGCCCCGCCGCATCGGTCACCGGTGAGACGCCCTGCCCCGAGACCGACGGAAGCTCACCTCGCACGACGTCGTTCGAGTCGGCACCGCCCACGTGCATCGATCCGGACGCAACCTACACAGCGACCTTCGCCACGTCGGCCGGCGATTTCACCGCCGAGTTGGACGCGGCCTCGGCGCCGGAGACCGTGAACAACTTCGTGACCCTCGCCCGCTACCACTACTACGACGGCATCCCGTTCCATCGGGTCGTGCCGAACTTCGTCATCCAGGCCGGAGACCCCCAGGTCGAGCCGACGGGGAGCGGAGGACCCGGCTACACCATCGGCGAGGAACCTCCCGACGCGTGACTACGAGCAGTACGACCTGGCGATGGCGAAGACTCCCGAACCGAACTCCACTGGCAGCCAGTTCTTCGTCGTGACCGGTGACCCGAGTGCGCTCGCCGGCGGCGGCTATTCGTGGTTCGGCCGGGTCACCTCGGGCCAGAACGTCGTCGATCTCATCGGAGCCATCCCCACCGTCGGCCCATCGAACGACACCCCCACCCAACAGGTCGACATCGTCTCCGTCACCATTTCGGAGTCCTGAACCCACGGGACCCAGGTGGTGTCGCCCCGACGGCGACCGGTATCTTGGCGCCCATGATCAAGACTGTGGGCATCGTCGGTTCGGGAATCATGGGGTCGGGGATCGCGGAGGTCGTCGCCAAGGCGGGATTCGATGTGATTCTGCGGTCGCGACACCAGGAATCGGCGGATGCGACGATCATCAAGCTGGAGAAGTCGCTGAACCGCCAGGTGGAGAAGGGCCGCCTCTCCGAGGAGGACGCGGCGGCGACGGTGGCCCGGGTCCGAGGCACCGCCGATCTCGCCGATCTCGCCGACTGCGATCTCGTCATCGAGTCGGTCGTCGAGGACCTCGACATCAAGGTGGCGCTCTTCCAGGAGCTCGACGAGATCGTCAAGGAGGGGACGATCCTGGCCACGAACACCTCGACCCTCCCGGTGGTCGAAATGGCCGTGCTCACCGGACGGCCCGAGCGGGTGTGCGGCGTGCACTTCTTCAATCCGGCCCCGGCCATGCCTCTGGTCGAGATCATCGCCCCCCTCACGGTGTCCGACGAGACCCTCGACGAGGTGACCGCGTTCGCCGAGGCGTGCGGGAAGAACCCGGTGAAGGTGGCCGACCGCGCCGGTTTCATCGTGAACGCTCTGCTGTTCCCCTACCTGAACAATGCGGTCCGCATGCTGGCCAACGGCACTGCGACGCGCGATCACATCGACGACGCCATGAAGGGCGGATGCAACTTCCCGATGGGACCGTTGGCGCTGCTCGATCTCGTGGGCCTGGATACCTCGATGGCCATCCTCGACGCCCTCTACGAGGAGTTCCGTGATCCCAACTACGCCACGGTTCCGTTGATCCGCCGGATGGTCACCGCCGGGCACCTCGGTCGGAAGTCCGGAAAGGGCTTCTACGACTACGCCTGATCCGCGAGCGCGCCCGTGACAGCCGACGCGGCGCGCCTCGCCGACGCAGGAACCCGCCTGCTGGCCGAACTGGGTCTGGCCCCCTGTGAGTGGGATTTCCCCGTCCCCGACGCCGCCCTTCCCGACGACCTCGTGGCGATCGGGGGCGATCTCGCCCCGTCCACGTTGGTCACGGCATACTCCCGCAGCCTGTTTCCCATGCCGGTGGGTCGGCGGAAGGTCGGCTGGTTCTCCCCGGCACGACGAGGCGTGATCCCACTCGACGGCCTGGTCGTCTCGCGGTCGCTGCGGCGATCGCTGCGCCGCTACGAGGTGACCTGGAATCGGCGCTTCGCCGACGTGGTCCGCGCCTGTTCGGATCCGGCCCGTCCGCACGGTTGGATCTCACCGGCGATCATCGACGCCTACATCGAGCTGAACCGTCTCGGCCTCGCGCACAGCGTCGAGGTGTTCGACGACGACCGCCTCGTCGGGGGCCTCTACGGAATCGGCCTCTCGGGACTGTTCGCCGGCGAATCGATGTTCCATCGAGCCACCGACGCGTCGAAGGTCGCTCTGGTCCGACTGGTCGAGCGTCTGGTGGCCACCGGGTGCTCCCTGCTCGACGTCCAATGGGTGACGCCACACCTGGCCTCATTGGGCGCCGTGGAGCTCGGCCGCGGCGAGTACCTCGGCTCCCTCGTCGGGGCACTCGAAGGGCCTGCCACGACGCTCACGTCCCGGTGAGACCCTTCTTCACTCCGGGCCCGGGTGATCCGGGTCGACTGCCTCAGCCGACCGCCGGAAACGCCGCGACGATGTCCCCGCGATCGACGGCATCGTCGACGATGGTGCGCTCGACGGTCTGTCGACCGCGGTCGAAGTCGACCACCTCCGAGGCCAACAGCTCCGAGGCGGGATCGAAGCACAACACGGCCCGATTCCCCCACGGACCCTCCAACCCGGCTCCGACCGGGGTGAGTTCGTAGCAGTCGTCCGACTCCCCCGCCGTTGCCCACAAGGTCGGGGTCGGCCCGGTGACGGACTCGACGACCTCGTCGATGTCGGCGACCGCATCACCCTCGACGTCGACCACTCCGTTGTCGATGCACGTCATCGTCCCGGACGCATCGTTGCAGCCGATGCTGTGACCGTCGACGCGACCGGTGATCTGATGCTCTCCTATCGTCACCCGTTCGGGAAACGACTGGATGACGGTCACGGGTGCCTCGGGAAGGGCGGTGTCGCCGACGACCCGCGAGATCCGCTCCTCGTAGCTGATCGAGGCCCGACGGAACGCGTCGTACCGCGCGACGAACTCCGACCCGAGATCGGGGGCTTCGGTCACCCCTTCGTCGGAGCCGCACGCCGACACGACGCCCAGCGCCATCACCACCATCGCGGCGATGGCGCGGAGACCCATGCCGCTCAACGTTCGGCATCGTCGGTCGGGCGCCGATGAACCGACACCGCGTAGCCGCCGGCGCCCTGCCACGGGGTGCGATCCCAACTGGCGAATCGCTCGACGAGAACGAGACCCGCCGTTTCGCAGTCGCCGTCGTAGCCGTCGACGCCGTAGCCTCCGTGTGACAGCTGGAATCCCGAGATCAGGAGTCCCCCTGGCACCAAGTGGTCCGCGAGCGCGGCCACGGTGGCCGTCTCGGAACCGGGATCCAGGAAGATCATGACGTTCCCCGCCGTCACGACGACCTGGAACCGACGGCGGATCCCGTCGGGATGTCGCAGCGAGAGCGTCGAGAGATCGGCCCGGAACCACTCGATGTCGGGCGCGTTCTCTACCGCGGTCTCGAGCATCGATCGATCCAGGTCGACCCCCACGACGTCGACCCCGCGTCGGGCCAGCTCGATCGCCACCCGGCCGGTCCCACACCCGGCGTCGAGCACCCTCCGGGGCCCGTACCCCATGACGAAACTGGCTTCACCGTGGACGTCGTGTCCGGCCGCGGCCAGTCGTTCGAACCGCCGGTCGTAGTCTGCGCCACGAGGTGCGTCCCCGCGATCCCACCGTGACGACGTCGTCCCCATGCCGTCAGAGGCTACCGGCCTCCCGACAACGGTTCGGACCGGGTGATCGGCGCGTCCGGGGCTCGGCTGAATGGGCCGAACGAACCATTTCGGGAGATGAGCATTGACCCTGGCCTCCGACCATGTTGTCCTGTGTCCAGTTCACTTCAGGGGAAGCACTGATCCGCCGGACATTCCTGGTCGCACGTCGACCGGCGGGGAGCAAGAGCGAAACCGGCCCCCGAACGCTCCGATCGGGTGGTGCCGAACGGTTGTGGTGATCTTCCTGGAAGGCGAGTCGGTCGGGGGGTCTTCGGACCTCCCGCCGACGTTGCGTCGGTCCATCGTCGGCAAGGACGAACCCGACTCAGTCCCGGGGCTTGGCCATGTTCGCGAACAGGGTGCAGTAGTCGAGGAACGCCAGCCGGCACACCCCCGTGGGACCACTGCGGTGCTTCGCCACGAGCACCTCGGCAGTGCCCTTGTCGGGGGAATCGGGATTGTAGATCTCGTCGCGATAGAGGAACATCACCACATCGGCGTCCTGCTCGATGGCGCCCGATTCACGGAGGTCGGCCAGCATCGGCCGGCGATCCTGACGACTCTCGAGCGTTCGGGACAGCTGGGAGAGGGCCATGACCGGTACCTCCAGTTCACGAGCCAGGACCTTGAGCCCCCGGGAGATCTCGGAGATCTCGACCTGCCGGCTCTCCGCGTTGGAGCGCCCGCTCATCAACTGGAGGTAGTCGACGACGATCAACCCGAGATCGCCGACACGGGACTTGAGTCGCCGCGCCTTGGCCCGTATCTCCATGACCGTGAGGTTGGGATTGTCGTCGATCCACAGCGGGGCCTCGGCCAGCCGACCCATCGCCTTGGTCACCTTCGACCAATCGGATTCGGTCAGTGAGCCGTTGCGGAGATGAGTGGCGTCGATACGGCCCTCGGATCCCAACAGACGCTGGGTCAGCTCGAGATGGCCCATCTCGAGGGAGAAGTAGAGAACCGGCTTCTTGGCTGCGAACGCAGCGTTGGCCGCGGCTCCCAGACCGAAACTGGTCTTGCCCATGGCCGGACGCGCTCCGACGACGATCAGAGAGCTGGGCTGCATTCCCGACATCAGCTCGTCGAGCTCGTGATACCCGCTGGGTGTCCCCGTGATGGTCTCGCTCCGCTCGTAGAGCGCCTCGAGCCTGTCGAGGCTGTCGTCGAGGAGATCACGCACCTCCACCATCGTGTCGGCGACGCGGCGCTCCGCCACCTCGTACATCATCGATTCGGCCACATCGAGGGTCTTGGTGACGTCGTCGAGGGGGTGATACCCGAGTTCCGCGATGTCGCTGGCCGTGGACACGAGCCGCCGAAGCAGCGCGTTCTCCTCCACGATCTTGGCGTAGTGGGACGCGTTCGACACCGCCGGAGTCCGGGCCTGGATCGACACCAACAGGGCCGGGCCCCCGATGGCGTCGAGCAGTTCGGCCCGCTTGAGCTCCTCGGCCACCGTCACGGGATCAACGGGTTGCCCTGCTCCGTAGAGGGCGGTGATGGCCTCGTAGATGTGGGCGTGAGCCGGCTTGTAGAAGTCGACGGCGTCGACGACCTGGACCGCATCGGCGATCGCGGTCTGCTTGAGCAGCATCGCACCGAGAAGGGACTCCTCGGCCGCGAGATTATGGGGCGCTATGCGCCCGTCTGTGGGAGGGGAAGATCCGGCCAAGGCGTTCATCGTGGCCTCACCTGCCTGTGGGGAACCAGGGGAACATCATGGGGGATTCGTTCCCCTGGCTGTGGGATGAGCGCGACGAACCTGTGGGGAGCCTGTGGAGATCGGGGCCGCCGTTCCGCGGCGGACCCGATCCCTGGGACATCACTCCCCTGCGACCTCGAGGGTCACCGGGAACTGGACCTCGGGGTGGAGTCGAACCTGGACCTGGTGGGAACCGGTGGTCTTGATCTGTTCGTCGATGTGGATATCGCGCCGATCGATCTGAGCTCCGGTCTGAGCCTCGACGGCCTCGGCGACATCGGCTGCGGTGACCGAGCCGAACAGCCTTCCGCCTTCGCCGGCCCGCGCCGCGACCTTGATGATCTTGGGAACGAGGATCGTGGCGATCTCGGTGGCGGACTCCCGTGCCTTGGTGTCCTTGAGGATGCGAGAACGGCGCATCCCCTCGGCCTGGGCCTCGGCGCCGGCGGTTGCGGTCATGGCGAGCCCGCGGGGCTCGAGGAAGTTCCGCGAGTAGCCCTTGGACACCTCGACGATGTCGCCGCGCTTGCCCAGACCGGCCACGTCGCCGCGCAGGATGACCTTGACGTCAGGCATCGGGGGCCTCCGTCTCGGTGGAGTCGGCTCCCGACAACGGTGACTCCGGTGCCGGCTCATCGGTCGGCTTGGGAGTGATGGGCTCGAACTCCTGCTTGGATTCGTTGCGCTCCGGACGGTCTCCACGATCGCCGCGAGGACCTCGACGGTCGCCGTCTTCGCCGTCACGACGCCGGCCGCCGCGCTGGGTGGTGACCCTCGAGGTGTAGGGGAGGAGCGCCATCTCCCGCGCGTTCTTGATGGCCTTGGCGATCTCGCGTTGCTGGCGAGCGTCGTTGCCCGTCACTCGCCGGGCCCGGATCTTTGCCCGGTCCGACATGAATCGACGGAGGAGGTTCACGTCCTTCCAGTCGATGTACTCGACCTTCTCGATCACCAGGACGCTGGTCTTCTTCTTGGTACGCCGCCCGTTGTCGCGGGTCTTGGTGCTGCTGGCGCGTTTCTTCATCAGAATGGCTCCTCGTCGTAGTTGTAGCCGCCCGCGGGCGCGCTGGGAGCGGGCGCCGGTCCGGGTGCGGGAGACCCACCGCCCCCGTCGACGCCGCTGCGTCGCTCGTTCTTGGTCACGACCGCCGAGGCCCAACGAAGCGAGGGACCCACCTCATCGGCGACGATCTCGACCTTCGAGCGCTTCTCACCTTCCTGGTTCTCCCAGGAACGCTGTTCGAGCCGACCGGTCACGATCAGGCGGGAGCCCTTGGCGACCGATTCGCTCACGTTCTCGGCGAGGCCCGCCCAGCACACGATGTCGAAGAACGACGTGGCCTCCTCCCACTCCTGGTTCTGACGGTTCTGCCACCGGCGGTTGACGGCGAGGCCGAAGGTGGCCACTGCCTGTCCGTTGGGGGTGAACCGCAATTCGGGGTCGCGGGTCACGTTGCCCACGACCGTCACGTTGTTGCCGTTTGCCATTGTTCGTTCGCTCCTTGTCAGCCGGCCGCTGACCCGTAGAGACCACGCTTGGCGGCCTCGCTGTCGGGCAACCGGATGTTCTTGTGGCGGACGACGTCGTCCGCGAGCCGGAGGAAGCGGTCGAGCTCGTCGAGGTTGGCGGCCGGGGTGACCAGTTCGAAGACGACGTAGGTGCCTTCGAGCTTGTGGTTGATGGGATACGCGAAGCGGCGCTTCCCCCACATGTCGGTGGTGGACACCGTTCCCTCGTCCGCCGTGACGAGTTCTTCGACCCGTTGGCAGACTGCCTGGACTCCGGCATCATCGACGTCACCGTCGATGATCACCATCAGTTCATATGCGCGCATGGCGACGCACCTCCCTCTGGACCCTGCTCCGAGAACGGATGTCAGGGGCCCCGGACGGTCCGGGGCAGGGTGTCGAAACGACGGGTGGACTGTAGTCGCCGTCCGCGGGAGGCGCCCTATCGGCAGGCCAGAGCACCGTTGCTTTCTCATGGTTCCCATGTTGACCGACACCCCTGACACCGAAACAGGATCGGTCGTCGTCGGGACGTGTCGGGTCGGAATCAGAGCGGAGCTGCGTAGAGAGCGAGCTCCTCGGCCTGTTCGTCGGTGAGGTGATAGCTCTCCTCGGTCGAGGGGAACCCGCCGCTCCGGACATCGGCGCAGAACCGCTCCACCGCGTCGATCGAGACGGATCGAACGTCTGCGTAGCGACGGACGAACCTGGGCGCCAGCCGGTCCTCGATGCCGAGAAGGTCGGACATCACCAGGACCTGGCCGTCGCAGTCCGATCCGGCCCCGATCCCGATGGTCGGCACGTCGACCGCAGCGGTGATGAGGGAGGCCACCTCGGCGGGGACGCCCTCGACGACGATGGCGAAACAACCGGCGTGCTGGAGGGCCTTGGCGTCTTCCACGAGAGCCAGTGCGGCCTCCGAATGACGACCCTGGACCTTGAACCCGCCCATCACGTGCATCGACTGGGGCGTGAGGCCGATGTGGCCCATCACCGGGATCTCGGCATCGACGATCGCCTCGATGGTCGACACCCGCTTCGTACCACCTTCCAGCTTGACGCACTGCGCCCCCGCCCGAACGAGGGTGGCAGCATTGCGAACCGCATCGAGCTCATCGAGGTGATAGCTCATCCAGGGCAGATCCCCGACGATGAGGCAGTCGGGTCGGGCCCGCGCCACGGCACCCACGTGATGGGCCATGTCGTCGACGGTGACCGACAGGGTGTCGTCGTAGCCGAGAACCACCATGGCGACCGAGTCACCGACGAGAATCATGTCCACCCCCGCCTCGTCGGCCACGCTGGCCCCGGGCGCGTCGTATGCCGTGACCATCACGAGCGGCTCGCCACCGTCGCGAACCTTCCGTTGCCGCACCAGCGGCACGCTGTTGGCCCGCACGCGATCGTCGGAATGAGAACTGCCCACGAGAGCACCTCCTTGATGGGGTCCGGCGCTCTGAGCTGCCGGCCTTCTCACCCCAGTGTAGGGACTTCCGCTCCCATCGACCAGTGGGCAATTCTCCGCGACGGCGATCAGCCGCTCGCTGCGTCGGTCGCTCCGTCGCCGTCGGGGCCGACCGGCGCCACAGGACCGGGATCCTCGGCCGCAGGGGCCAGGGGGTCACCCCCTGACTGACCCTGAGGGCCCTCGGTCACCGTCCGCGCGACCGTGGTGATGGGCGCCGGAGTCGTCGTGGTCGTCGTCGTGAACCTCGGATCGGGCTCGCGGACGTTCGTGCCGGCATCGACCTCTGGGAAGGTGCAATCCCCGGTCCCCTCGGTCGCTCCCAACATGAACTGCCGCCACACCTCGGCCGGGAAGGTACCGCCGGTGACCTTCATGCCGCGTACGTTCTCCATGGTCGGAATCTCCTGGTCCGGTCCGGCGAGGTCCGCATATCCCATCCACACCGCAGCGGTGAGCCGACACGTGTACCCCACGAACCAGGCATCCTTGAAGTTCTGCGTCGTCCCGGTCTTGCCGGCGGCTGTCTGGCGGAATCGGGCCCCGGTCGCCGTTCCCTCCCTGATGACGCCGGTGAGGGTGTAGTTGACCGTATCGGCCACCTCGGTCGCGAGAACGCGGCTCGACGCGAGAGCCTCGTCGGTCGAGGCGTCGTAGAGAACGTTTCCGGCGGCATCCTCGACCCTGGCGATGATCCGAGGCGGCTTCCGCTCACCGCGATTGGACAGCGTGGAGTATGCCGCAGCGAGGTCCAGGGGCGACACGTCCGCCGTCCCGAGAGCGACCGACGGGTTCGCCGGCACGGGAGCGCTGACCCCCAGCCTGGTCGCCATCTCCGACACGGCGTCCGCCCCGACGTCCTGGGTGATCTGCACGTAGGCGGTATTCGACGAGTGCCACGTCGCCTCGGCGACGGAGGTCACGCCCAGGTCCTCGTCGTCGTAGTTCTGGACCACCCAGTCCTCACCGTCATCCGCCTCGGGCACCACGATCTCCTGTGGGGCTGCGATCTCGGAGGTGATCGAATTCCCCTGCTCGACGTAGCCTGCGAGGGCGAACGCCTTGAACGTGGATCCGGCGGGACGGCCGCTTCCGCCCCCCTGTGCTCCGAGCGCGTAGTTCACTTCGGAGCTCTCGAAGTCCCGACCCCCCACCATGGCCACCACACGACCCTGGTCGTCGAGCGCGACGAACGCCGCAGCCGGATCCGTGGGCGCCGGCAGGGTCTTGGCAATGGCCCCGAACGCCGCATCCTGGAGGTCGGGATCAACGGTGAGGTACACCCTCAGACCCTTGCCGTAGACGGCGGACTCTCCGAACCGTTCCACCAACTGGGCCCTCGCCCATTCGACGACGTAGCTGCCGCCGACGAACGAGAATCCCGATCTGACCCTGGTGCCGTTGTCGGTGGGCGGCTGCGGAAGGACATGTCCCTCCCAGGGGACCGCGGCCGCCTCGTCGGCCTCGCTCCGCGAGATGTAGCCCTCGTCGACCATCGCCTCGAGCACCGAGGCCCGCCGCCTCGTGGCCTCCTCGGGATCCTTCGTCGCGTCGGCCAGACCCGGCGCGCGGATCAGGCCGGCCAGATAGGCGGACTCGCCGACGTCGAGTGCCGACGCGTCCTTGCCGAAGTAGGCCTGAGCAGCAGCTTCCACGCCGTTGGCGCCCCGGCCGAAGTAGATCTCGTTGAGATAGCGGGTGAGGATCTCGTCTTTCGACACCTCCCGCTCCAACTGAATGGCCAGCGCAGCTTCCCTCAGCTTCCTGGTGAGGGTTCTCTCCGAGGTGAGATAGACGTTCTTGACGTACTGCTGGGTGATCGTCGATCCCCCCTGCTGGCTGCCACTGCCTCTCACATCGCGGTACAAGGCCCTCGCTATGCCGGTGGGATCGACCCCCGAGTGTTCGAAGAACGACCGGTCCTCCGCCGCCACCACCGCGTCGATCAGCGTGGGTGACATCTCGTCGAGACGGATGATGACCCGGTCCTCGGTGTCGGAGAACTGCGCCACGGAATTGGAGGGACTGCACTCTCCCTCGCCGACATCGGAGAGACACACGAACGAGGTGGTCACCGGCTCCGCCGCCTCCGGGACCTCCACGGAGTTGATCGCGGCGAACAGTGCTCCGGCGCCGACGACGCAGACCAAGAGAACCAGATACACCGCGCGCCGGAGGCGTCGTCGCCAGCGACCGGGTCGAGCCGGCGCCGGTGGCGACTCGGTCTCGTCCGACCGGGCCCGACGGACCCGACGACGCGACGGCGCCGCGGTCGTCTCGGGTGGGTCGAGGACGTCGCTCATGGTCCTCAGGCGCTTCGGCTCGGCTCGAGCACATAGGACGAGAGGAGATGGTTCCAGCGGCACTCGGGACACACCTCGACCACGAAGCAGCGGTGTTCACCCGCCCGTCGCGCCAGTCGATCGAGATCGGCCACCGACGTGACGCAGCGACCTCCTCCCGGCAGTCGGGGCCCGAAGACGAACCTCACGTTGCACAGCTCGGAGCTCGTGCAGATCGGACACGATCCACGAGCGGGCACCGATGCATGGTGAGCGACGCGGCATCAGCTCCGACTGGGCATCGCAGACATCCTCGAGCGACACGTCACCGTTGCGGAACTGCCGCAGCAGTCGGCGACGATCGAGTCGGTAGTCCACGGTTCCCGGGCGGTCACCGGGTCGCCCTTGTCCTCTCTTTCCCTGGATGTGCACGCGCCCAAGGGTACCGATGCCGCCCAGCGCGTCATAGGTCGACCCCCTCCCGGATCCCACCTTCGGGGCTCCGCATCGACCACGATGGTGGGGTGACCAGCGAGACCACGTCGCGAACCACGCGCCGCCGACATCCATCGGCGGGGAACCTCGGTGAGCCGACCCCGACGCCCCCGCCCCCGGTGGCGTCCCTCGAGATCCCCTCTGTCGCCTATCCGCTGGGGTCGTCGACACTCCCCGACCTCGTGCGCCTCGGCCCCGACCTCGATGCGGTGGCCATGGCCCGCATGGTCGGCCACCTGGAGGGCAGGAGGATCCTCGAGCTCGGCTGCGGACGGGGCGCCAACACCGTCGCCATGGCCATGGCCGGAGCGCACGTGGTGTCGGTCGACAGCTCGGGGGAACGGCTGTCCGCAGCGCGCCGACTCGCCGAGGAACATGACGTCCGCGTCGAATTCCACCACGGTGACCTCGCAGATCTGGCCTTCGAACGAGCCGACCGGGTGGACCTGGCGCTCGCCGTGTACTCGCTGGCCGAGGTCGAGGACATCTCGAGGGTGTTCCGCCAGGTTCACCGTGTGCTCCGCAGCGAGTCACCACTCATGATGTCGCTTCCCCACCCCCTGCGATTCGTTGCGGAGCCGCTGGCCGACGACACCGTGGCCCTGTCAGGCTCCTACACCGCCACCGGCACCGTCGAATGGTCATCCTCGGAAGGTTCGGGCCACGTCGTGCGTCACGGAGTCGGCGAAGTGGTCACGGCCCTCTTCCGTTCGAACTTCCGGGTGGACACCGTCCTCGAGCCCGAGGTCGTCGGCGACGACGCCTCGCCCTACCGTTCTGCCCTCGACGCGGTCATCCCGTCGTCGTTCATCGTGAGGGCGCGCAAAGAGGGAACCTGATCATCGGGCTCACGCCCGATCCCTCCACCATCGGTCGAGTTCGGCGAGGGCCTCGGACCGCTCCATGGGGCCGTCCTCCATGCGCACGTCGAGAAGGTGGGACAGCGCTTCGCCCACGACCGGACCCGGATCGATCCCCAGATGTTCGATCACGTCACTGCCGTTCAGATCGGGCCGGATCGAATCGATCTCCTCCTGCCGCCGGAGCTCGACGATTCGGTGTTCCAACTCGTCCATTCGGCGCGCCAGCATGGCGGCCTTGCGCTGATTCCGCGTCGTGCAGTCACAGCGGGTCAGCTCGATGAGTTCGGGTAGAAGGTGACCGGCGTCGCGGACGAAGCGTCGGACCGCCGAGTCGCTCCACCCCATCTGGTAGGTGTGGAACCGCAGGTGCAGATACACCAGTTGAGTCACATCGGAGACCATCTCGTTGGAGTAGCGCAGCGCCTTCATCCGGCTCCTGGCCATTCGGGCGCCGACGACCTCGTGATGGTGGAACGCCACGCCACCGGGGGTGATGGAGCGAGTCGCCGGCTTGCCGACATCGTGGAGCAGGGCGGCCAGACGGACCTTCAACGTCGGCCCGGTGTTGGCGACGACGGCAATCGTGTGGCCCAGGACGTCCTTGTGACGGTGGATCGGATCCTGTTCGAGTCGCATCTGGGACAGCTCGGGAAGGAACTGATCCGACAACCCGGTGTCGTACAGGAACCACAGGCCGGCGGACGGATCCTCGACCACCAGCAGCTTGTCGAGCTCGTCTCTCATCCTTTCGACCGAGACGATGCCGAGCCGTTCGGCTCCGCGGGTCACCGCGTTGCGCAGGCCGGGGAGTGGCTCGAGGTCGTACCCCGCAATGAACCGGGCCGCCCGCATCATGCGCAACGGATCGTCGGAGAACGACTCGTCGGGGCCGAGCGGCGTCCTGAGCACCTTGGCGGTGAGGTCGCTCACGCCGCCGAACGGGTCGATCAGGGTCGGCTCGTCACCGGTGACCTCGAGCGCCATGGCGTTCACCGTGAAATCGCGCCGTGACAGGTCCGTCTCGATGTCGGCGGCGAAGTGCACGTCGGGCTTTCGGCTGTCGGGCGAGTAGGCGTCGGCCCTGTGGGTCGTGATCTCGACGACCCGCCCGCCGATCGAGGCGCCGATCGTGCCGAATCGTTCACCCTGCGTCCACAGCGCGTCGACGGAATCCCCGATGATCGCCTTCACCTCGGCCGGGGTCGCGTCGGTGGTGAAGTCGAGGTCGGGCTCATCGATGTTCCGATCGGCGAGAAGGTCGCGCACGATGCCCCCGACCAGATAGAGCCGGTGGCCCGCGGCCTCGAAGGGCGCGCCGATCGGTCGAGCGACGTCGAGCACGGGTTGCATCCGGGGCGGGATCACGGCGGCCGACGTTATCGGGCGAGTGGCGTTCAACCGGCGAGTCGTGACGACAGCGACGAGATGACCTCTCGACCGGGTCCACCCGACGTCGTCGCCTCGGTCGGCAGGTCGATGCCCACCAGAGCAGCCGTCGTGGCGGCGACGGACTCCGCCAGGGCGTCGAGGTCGTAGCCCCCTTCGAGGAACGCGACGCGTCGGCCCTCCGGCACGGCGCCGATCAGAGTCGACACGATCGGACCGTAATCCCCGGCGCTCAGACCGAGTCCACACAGCGGATCGCGCCGATGAGCATCGAACCCAGCGGAGATCAGCAGCCAGTCCGGGGCGAAGTCGTCGAGAACGCGACCCACCACCGTCTGGATCGATTCGAGGTAGACATCTCCGGTCGCCCCCGCGGGCAGGGGCAGATTCAGCGTCGTCCCCTCCGCTCCTTCCGCGCCCACCTCACCGACGGCGCCGGTTCCGGGATAGCCAGGAGATTCATGCCACGACACGAACAGGACGTCAGGATCGGCGAAGAAGATGTCCTGCGTTCCGTTGCCATGATGGGCGTCGATGTCCACGATCGCCACCCTGGATCCGCCCGCCCGCAGTCGGCGGGCCGTGACTCCGACGTTGTTGAGCAGGCAGAACCCCATCGACCGATCAGGGGTCGCGTGATGTCCGGGGGGTCTCACGAGACAGAACGCCGAGTCGGCCTCGCCGGATTCGAGCAGCTCGATGGCGGTCAGGCCCGCCCCCGCGGCCCGTTGGGCCGATTCCCACGACTCCGCCGACACATAGGTGTCGGGGTCCAGCATCACCGACGTCCCGGCGTGGGACTCGAGCCGCGCGACCAGCAACTCGTCATGGACCTCCACGAGGTCCCGACGCGGCGCCAGACCGGCCTCGGCCTCGATGATCGCCCCTTCGAACTCGGGGCGGCGGACCGCGCCCAGCGCTGCGGTGTACCGCTGAGGTCGTTCGGGATGCCCTGGTGTGGGGAGGTGGGTCTCCGACGAGGAATGGTGGACAACTGCCAGCATCGCCCTCCCAGCCTACGATTCTGGCGTCCGCTGCGACACCGCCCGATCGACGCCCGGGAGAAACTGGCTGTGACCGCCCACCGACCGGCAGAAGTCCACTGCGGACGTGACCGATTCCGCATCGGCCCCTGGCAGGGCAATACCGACATCGCCTACGTGGCATTGGGCGGCACCGGACGTCCGCCGGCCCTCGGCGCCGTGGCCGAGTGCATCGGCCACATCCAGGCCCGTGGATACAGGTCGGTCCTCACCGCCGCGTTGCGGCCCGACGAAGCCGCTCCGTTCGAGAAGTTCGGGTTCGAGATCGTCGAGCGACTGAAGGTCCTGCGTCATGTCCTCGACACGGTGCCCGCCCCGCCGTCGGTTCGCCTTCGACGCGCTCGACGGCGCAGGGACGTGACCGCCGCCCTGGGGATCGACGCCGTGGCGTTCGAGCCGTTCTGGCGGCTCGACGAGATGGGGCTGAGGGAGGCGATCGACGCGACGGCGCACGCTCGGTTCCGGGTCGCGGAGATCGACGGGGTCGTCGGGTATGCAGTGTGTGGGCGGGCCGGCGCCACCGGCTACCTCCAGAGACTCGCCGTCGACCCCGCGTTCACCCGCCGTGGGATCGGGACGGCTCTCGTGGTGGATTCGCTCCGCTGGGCACATCGCCGCGGCGCCACGTCGGTGCTCGTGAACACCCAGTTGGGCAACACCGCGGCAGCAGACCTGTACGACTCGATCGGCTTCCTCCCTCAGACCGAGCAGCTGCGCGTGTTGTCGCACCGATGGTGACCCGACGACGCCTCGGCGTTCTGGCCGTCGCCGGCCTGGCGGCGACGATCTTCGCGATCCCCGTCGACGCGCAACAGCAACCCGTGCCGACGGCTCGATTCGAGGTGCGGTCGGTGACGCCCTGGGTCGCCGACGGCGGCACGTTCACCGTCGCACTGGGGCTCATCGGAGCGCCCCTCGACGCGTCGCTGCGAGTCACGGTGCGACAGCCCTTCGCGGGGACCGAGAGCGAGGTCCGAGACGACATCCTCGCCTCGTTCGACGGATCGTTGACGACCGACCCCCTGCGGGAACCGGAGACCTCACTCGTCGGGGACCTCGTGGAGCCGGGAAGCGATCAGGTGACCCTCGAACTGACGGTCCGTTCGACGCGGACCGGCGACGGCCGGATCCTGCTGCCCCAACCCGGCGTCCACCCTGTCGAGATCGACCTCGTGGACTCCGACGGAACGGAGCTCGACTCCGACATCGTGTACCTCAATCACCTGCCACCACCCGACGACGCCGAACCACACATGGCGGTGAGCGTCATCGCCGAGGCGCACGCCCCGCCGCTCTTCGACGCCGAGGGTGCCGTCGACGACATCGCCCTCGCCCGAAGCGAAGTGTCACTGCTGTCACGCATCGCCCAGATCGGCGGATTCCGACATCTGGGCGTGTCCGTCGATCCTCAGCTCCTGGTGGCGCTCGCGTCGTCGCCCGACCCCGACGATGCCGCTCTCATCGACATCCTCCGGTCTCTCCTCACCGATTTCGAGGTTCTGGCCTCGCCCTGGGTACCGCCCGCGACAGAGGCCTGGACGGCCACGGGACGCTCGCGGACGCTCGCGACGTCGTTGAAGGAGGGCCGTGACGCCGTCGCGTCCCATGTCGACAAGGCGGTCGACGGCCGGATCTGGCCGCCCGACCCGACTCTGGGGCCGGCATCACCTCCGGTACTGAGCCGTCTCGGCGTCGATCGCCTGATCGTGGGATCCACCCGATGGGATCGATCGGTCCTGCCGAGAGGCCGAACCGGCTACGTCGGGTCCTTCGACATCGATGCGGGTGAGTCCGCTCTCACCGCGATGTCGCCCGACCCCGAAGTGGAGGACCTGTTCGTTCCGGGTTCGGGCCAACCGGAGCTCCGCGCCCACCGAGCGGTCAC
This sequence comes from uncultured Microthrixaceae bacterium, assembly GCA_963700425.1. Lineage (GTDB taxonomy): Bacteria > Actinomycetota > Acidimicrobiia > Acidimicrobiales > Microtrichaceae > CAVOXO01. The sequence continues at coordinate 77,555 of CAVOXO010000010.1, forward strand.
GCTCCTCGCGGCAGGGGCGTTGGCGACCTCGCGACGACCGAGTGCCGCGGTGTTCTCGATCGACACCGACGTCGACACCGACGTTCTCGACTCGTTCATGGCGGCGTTCGGTCCCGGCGTCGAACTCGATGGGGACCTCCTGTCGATGGTCACCCCTTCGGAAGCGTTCGAGATGGCACGACCACTCACCGAGGACGAGGTCCCGATCGTATCGAGCCTGCGTCCCCGCAGGGACACGCCCGATCTCGACTCGGCCGAGCAGGTCCTCGCTGCTCTCCGGACGCGCTCCGCGGCCCAGGCCTCCATGCTTCCCTTCGGCGATCCCGAGTCGACCGACATCGCCAACATGTTGAACAGCGTCCAGCATCGCCTTCTGACCGACCGCGACGTCACGGCGCGTCTCGACACTGCCGACGCGGCGATCAACTCCTTCGTCGAGGCGATCTCCATGCCCCGCGCCCGCCAGGTGAACGTCACATCGCGCGAGACGACCATCCCGCTGAGATTCCAGAATTCGTCGGACCGAACTCTCGAGGCGCGCCTCATGTTGTCCAGTCCTCAGCTGGAGTTCCCGGAGGGGTCCGAGAGCCTGATCAGCCTGGAGCCCGGAGCGAACCGGATCGACGTTCCGACCAACGTACGCGCGTCGGGCGAGTTCGTGATCGACATGGCACTGATGTCCCCCGACGGCTCGTTGCTCCTCGCGGAACGACGACAGCGCGTCCGATCGACCGCGTTCAGCGGCGTCGGACTCGTCCTCTCCGGTGGGGCTCTGATGTTCCTCATCGTGTGGTGGTACCGGACGCTCAAGGCCCGCGATGAGGAACACGACCTACATGGCGGGCAGCCGGAGGAGAACTAGCGTCCGGAGCGTGTCAGCCGCCCCACCGGGATCCCCCGAACCGCTGTCGTCGCCGGGCCGCTTGATCGCCGGTCGCTACCGCGTGGTGCGCCTCGTGGGGTCGGGGGGTATGGCGAGCGTGTACGAGGCCGTCGATGAGCGCCTCGGCCGACGGGTCGCTGTCAAGGAGCTGCACGAGCATCTCGTCGGGCATGACGTGCTCTCCGCTCGGTTCGGGCGGGAGGCCCTCGCCATCGCATCGGTCAACCATCCCGCCATCGTGAGCATCTACGACTCCGTCGCCGGTGATCGCGACGAGGGGATCAGACCGGCCCTGGTGATGGAGTACGTCGACGGTCGAACGCTCAGGGATTTCCTCGACGAGAACGGCGCGCTCGAATCCTCTGATGTCGTGACCCTGGGCACGGCGTTGTGCGACGCGCTCGGGGCGGTCCATGCCGCGGGGCTGGTCCATCGCGATCTCACCCCGTCGAACGTGCTGCTGTGTCGCAACGGGGAGGTGAAGCTCGCCGACTTCGGAATCGCCAAGACCGACGAGGCGACGGATCTGACCGCGACGGGCGCGTTGATCGGCACGGCGCGCTACCTCTCGCCCGAACAGCTCACCGACCGCCCCGTCGACCGGCGATCCGACCTCTACGCGCTCGGTCTCGTCCTCTACGAGGCCGCAACCGGCCAGCGCCCTTTCCATGGCTCACTCGATGCCGCGGTGGCACTGGCCCGTCTGGAGAACGACCCCGCCAGCCCTTCCGCTGTCGATCACTCGGTGCCGATGGCCCTCTCGACGACGATCATGTGGGCGCTGAACCGGGACCCCGCGGAGCGTCCTGACTCCGCGGCTGATCTGTCCCATGCGCTTCTCGCGGCCGAGGACGCCGAGATCGCATCGACCCGCGGGGCTGCGACTGTGGTGGACACGACCGCGGAGATGCCGATGGTGACGACGACATCCCCGACCGTTTCACCCTCGCTCAACGGAGGCGTACCGGCGCCCTCCCCCGCCCAGCCGGCTGAGGAGACCGCGCCACGGCGTCGATCGATGCGGATCTCGACGCTCGTCGTCGTCGCCCTGGCTGCTTCCGCTCTGGCCACGGCCCTTGCACTCGTCGGAATCATCAGGTGAGGTCGCGAGCGTGACCGACGATGACATCGCCCGGTGGGTGGCGGCGGCCCGACTCGGAGATGTCCCCGCCACCGATCACATCCTGCGACATGTGTACGACGGGGTCTGGCGCGTCACCCGCAGGATGATGGGAAATGATCACGACGCCGCCGACGTCACCCAGAACGCACTGATCGCCATCGTCGCCGGTCTCCCCCGCTTCGACGGTCGATCTGCGCTCAGCACCTGGTGCTACCGGATCGCCTCCAATGCGTGTCTCGACGAGATGCGCCGCCGATCCCGTCGTCCCCATCCCGCCGAGCTCCCCGAGACATGGACGGACCGCTCCGCCGACCCATCGGCGGAGGTGTCGGACCGGGTCGACATCGACAGCGCGCTGCAGCACCTGAGCGAGGACCACCGGCGGATCTTCATCCTGCGGGAGATGGCCGGCATGGACTACGCCGAGCTGGCCGAGCACCTCGACATCCCGGTCGGCACCGTCCGTTCCCGCCTGGCTCGTGCCCGTGGCCAGCTGGCCGGGATCCTCGACGAAGGGAACCAAACGCCCGACCCGATCGTCGAAAGGGGTGACCATGGCTGACCAGACACCCGACCCGATCGCCGATGACGTGGACCAGCGCGCTTCGGACGCGCTGGACGGAAGGACCACCGAGCGAGATGTCGATCCCGGCGTCGCATCGCGGGTGGCTCGATTCGCGGCGATCGGCGATCTGAGCCGCGACGTGACGGTGCCCGACGAGGTGACCCGCCGCCGGCAGATCGCCGCCGCTCTCGACACGATTCCGCCCGCCGGATCGGCTCCGACGATCGGCGGCGACTCCGCAGCGGCCGGCGACCGTTCCCGCCGGTGGCGCCGACTCGCCGCCGTGGCTGCGGCGGCGACGTTGATCGGCGGCGTCGGAGCGATCATCGGGGGGGTCTCATCGAGGACCTCGACATCGCAGGACTCGGCGGCGGTGGAACCGGAGTCGTCGGACCGACTCGACGATGCGACGGCGGGCGCCGAGGCCGAGAGCCCGGCGGTCGCGGAAGCTGCGATCGGGGTCGAGGATCTCGGTTCGTTCGACGATCTGGGCGACCTCGTCGACGCGTTCGATGCGGCCTACGACGACGGGATCGTGGCCGAACGCGCCGGCGACGACGAAGCGATCGGTTCGACCGTCGCCGACTCGCCCGCCCCCGCCGACGCCGACAGCGGTTCGTTCGACGCCGGGAGAGGAGCTGATCCCGACGACTGCGGGTCACTCGAGGTCCTGGCCACCGCCTCGGTCGGCGGTCGCCGAGTCGTGCTCTCAGCGCCCCGCGACGACGGCACGTTCGTCGTCACCTTTCTCGACGACTGCTCGGTGGTACGCCTGGCATCGAACCAATAGGATCGCCGCCCATGGCGAGCGACCGAACAGACAGCTCCTCCCCCACCCGACTTCCCGACGTCAGCACGGGTCCGACTCCGGGTGATCCCGACTGGACCGACCAGGTCACCGACATGGTGGTGAACCTCGTCAGTGATGTGAAGGAGAAGACGACCGGCCCGGTCCTCAAGGGGGGCCGCATCGCCGTCTACGGCGTGATCATCGCGCTCGTGGCGATCACCGCGTTCATCCTCGTGATCATCGGGGTCGGCCGGGCGGCTGCCCTTCTCCCGGGCCCCAACTGGATCGGTTTCACCATCGCCGGACTTCTCTTCTGTCTGGCCGGAAGCCTCCTGTGGACCCGGCGGGCACCCTCGTGACCGACATCCACGACGTCGTCGTCATCGGCTCGGGACCAGCGGGTCTCACCGCCGCCATCTACACGGCCCGGGCCCTGCTCGATCCTGTGGTGCTGGAAGGCGAACCGTCGTCGACGTCGGACCAACCGGGCGGTCAGCTCATGTTGACGACCGATGTCGAGAACTTCCCAGGCTTTCCCGACGGCGTCACCGGACCGGAGCTGATGGCCCAGATGCGCGATCAGGCGCTCCGGTTCGGAGCCGACATCAAGACGGTCAAGGCGTCGAAGGTCGATCTGTCCGAGCGACCGTTCAAGGTCTGGGTCGGCGACACCGCCGCCGACCCGACCTATCTGGCGCGGACTCTCATCGTCTCGACGGGGGCACAGTCGTTGATGTTGGGGCTGGAGGCGGAGGGGCGCCTGCTCGGTCACGGGTTGTCCACGTGTGCGACCTGTGACGGCTTCTTCTTCCGCGATCAGGACATCTGCGTGGTCGGCGGTGGGGATTCAGCCATCGAAGAGGCGACCTTCCTCACCCGGTTCGCCAAGACCGTGACGATCATCCATCGACGCGACGAGCTCCGGGCATCGAAGATCATGCAGGAGCGTGCCCGCGCCAACGACAAGATCCGGTTCCTCTGGAACACCGTCGTCACCGACATCGTCGGTGAGACGTCGGTCGAAGGGGTCGCCGTGCGCAACGTTCAGACCGAAGCCGAAGAGGTGCTGGCCTTCACAGGGATCTTCGTCGCCATCGGACACCGTCCGGCGACAGACCTCTTCGCCGGCCAGTTGGACCTCAAGGACAACGGCTACATCGTCACGGCTGCCCCCTCCACCGCCACGAGCGTCGAGGGGGTCTTCGCCTGCGGCGACGTTCAGGACGACTACTACCGCCAGGCGATCACCGCGGCGGGTTCGGGTTGTGCCGCCGCCATCGACGCGGAGCGCTGGTTGGAAGCCGGCGGACACTGACACCCGGTCCGGGAATGACCGCCGATGCCGAAGTGTTCTTTCCCCAAGCACCGACAGACAAGGACATGTCATGGCTGGATCCATCACCAATCTGACCGATTCGACGTTTCACGAAGAGATCGGCTCGGCCGACGTCCCCGTCGTCGTCGACTTCTGGGCCGAATGGTGCGGGCCCTGCAAGAAGGTGGCACCGGTGTTGGCCGAGATCGCCGACGAACACGGCGACCGGCTCCGGATCACCAAGCTCAACGTCGACGAGAACCCGTCGCTGGCTCGTGAATTCCAGGTTCAGTCGATCCCGACTCTCCTCGTCTTCAAGGACGGGGAAGTCGACAAGCGCATCATCGGCGCAAAGGGCAAAGCTGCCCTCCTCGAGGATTTCGCCGACTACCTCGCCTGATCCGTCGTTCGGTCCGAGCGGGGCCGAGCGGTAGCGTGGGCGCGATGGACCGAACGACGCTGATCGAGGGCGACTCGCATCCGCTCGTACCCGAGCTCCGTCGGCGTCTCGACGGCCTCGGGTTCTCCGCGCCCGGCGAGTCCGACACGGTCGATGCCGCCATGGTCGATGCTCTGGCATCATTCCAGGCGTCGCGCGGGCTCGAGACCGACGGGGTCTGCGGACCTGCCACGTGGAGAGCGCTCATCGAGGCCGAGTTCCAGCTGGGCGCACGCCTCCTGTATCTCACGGTGCCGATGACGAGAGGCGACGATGTCGCCGAGCTTCAACTCCGTCTTGGAAATCTGGGATTCGACCCCGGTCGCACCGACGGCATCTTCGGGCCCGATACCGAGCGGGCCCTCGCAGATTTCCAGCGAAATGCAGGACTGGTGGTCGACCGTGTGTGCGGTCCCGACACCGTCGATGCTCTCTCTCGCATCGCCACCCGTGGTGGCAACTCGTCGGTGACCGGCCTCAGGGAGCGCGAGCACTACCGCACATCATCTCTGGAATTGATAGGTCTGCGGATTGCTATCTGTAGTTTAGATGATGGCAATCCGATTGCTGGTCCGCTCGGGGCCGGCCTCCAACGCGAAGGCGCCGGGGTCGCCGTCTTCACCGATGTCGACGGCTCGCATCTCGCTCAGGTCGTGAACCGATTCGAGGCCGATGTGTGCATCGGGCTGGTGATGACGGCACTTCCCTCCTGCGACATCGCCTACTTCGGGGTGGAGAACTACACATCGCCCGCCGGGTTCGCTCTTGCCCAGCTCGTGGTGCGCGAACTCCCCAAGCATCCCGACCACAAGCCACCTGAAGCGGTACCGATGCGGATTCCGCTACTCCGCGAAACACGCGCCCCTGCCATCCGGCTCAAGATCGGACCTGCGTCGTCGATGATCGACTCGACATCGCTGATCGCCACCGGCCTTCATCGGTCGGTGGAGAAGTGGGCAAAGGGGCCCGTGGCTGCTCCCATCACCTCACGTTCGACGTGACAGTCGGCCCCAACGTCTCGTTCGGGTTTATCCCCAGCCTGTGGTCAAACCTGGGGACAACGGTCAGGTGTTGATCAACCTGTAGATCCGCTCGAGGTCCTCGAGGTTCGCGAAATCGATCGTGACCCGTCCGCGTCTGGAGGTCATGGCCACCTTCACCTTCGTATCGAGGCGCCGCGACAACAGCTCCTCCAACTCGAGAAGTCCAGGCGGCCGAAGCTGTTGGGGGGTCGTCGGCTGGGGCGAACCCAGCTGGCCTTCGAGGCCGGCTCGCTCCGCGATCAGGTTCTCGGTGGCCCGGACCGAGAGATCCTCGGCAGCGATCTTCTTGGCCAGTTGCTCCTGGTACGCCCGATCGGGAGTGGACAAGAGGACCTTGGCATGGCCGGCACTCACCAGCCCATCGGCGATCGCCTTCTGAACCGACGGCGGTAGCTGGAACAGCCGCAACAGATTCGTCACCGACGAACGACTCTTCCCCACGCGGTGGGCGACCTGCTCCTGGGTCAGACCGAAGTCCTCCATGAGTTGCTGATAGGCGGCCGCCTCCTCGAGCGGATTGAGATCCTGCCGATGGAGATTCTCCACGATGGCCTGCTCGAGGGAACCGACCTCCTCCACCTCCCGGACGATCGCCGGAATCGTCGAGAGGCTCGCCCGACGAGCAGCGCGCCATCGGCGTTCGCCGGCGATGAGTTCGTACTCGTGATCGTTCAGCCGACGCACCAGAACCGGTTGGAGAACACCCACCTCTCGAACCGAATCGGTCAAAGCACCCAGCGACTCCTCGTCGAAGTTGGTGCGCGGCTGGTGACGATTGGCGACGATCGCGCTGATCGGCAGGTCGATGAGCGCCGTGACGTGCTCCGACGCCGCCAACCCCGAGGGACCATCGGTGGGTATGAGGGCTCCGAGGCCCTTGCCCAGTCCACTACGTCGAGACACTGTGTACCTCCCTGGCGAGTTCGCGATAGGCGACCGCGCCACGCGACGATGAGTCGAACGTCGTGATCGGCTGGCCGTACGACGGTGCCTCCGACAATCGGATATTGCGCGGAATCACGTTGCGGCACACCAGCGAGCCGAAGTGCTCACGCACCTCGTGCGACACCTGTTCGGCGAGATTCGTGCGTCCGTCGTACATGACGAGCACGATGGAACCGAGCACGAGATCTCGATTGAGGTTCTTCTGGACCAGATTGATGTTCCGAATCAGTTGGCCCAACCCCTCGAGGGCGTAGTACTCACATTGAATCGGAACCATGACCTCGTCTGCCGCCGCAAGGGCGTTCACCGTCAACAACCCCAGCGATGGTGGGCAGTCGATGAGGACGTAGTCGTAGTCATCGATCACCTCGGCGATGGCGTTCTTGAGGCGTGATTCCCGACTGAACGCCGGCACCAATTCGATCTCGGCGCCGGCGAGGTCGAGACTGGCCGGCGCGATGAAGAGGTTGAGCACCGACGTGGGTTCAACGCAGTCTTCGAGCGGCACGTCGGACAACAGCACATCGTAGATGGAGCTCTCGAGTGAACGTGGGTTGAGTCCCAGGCCGGTCGTCGCGTTGCCCTGTGGATCGAGGTCGATGATCAGAACTCGATGATCATCCTCTGCCAGGGCGGCCCCGAGATTGATCGTCGTCGTGGTCTTTCCCACGCCGCCCTTCTGATTGGCCAGAGCGATGATGCGAGGCAGCGGGCGGGGGCTCATCGGTTCGACATCGAGGTCATCGACCGGTCCGGGAGACGCAGGTCGTTCGCGGGCCGGATCCGAGGTCACGGTGGCGCCGGTGGAGTCATCGACGGCGAGCGGAGCCGGGGGAGGGGGAGGGGGTGGCGGGTGCGGTTCGACGGCAGACGGCGCTGACCGGTCCACCGCCCCCTCATCCCATGTGGTCGCGGAGGCCTCCGTCAGGGGAGAGTCGATGACCGAGCGACCATCCACGCTCGCCTCATCATTCGACGAGGTGACCGAGTGATCGTCGGGTGGAGGCGGCGCCGACTCCGAATCCTCACCACGATGACTGCGCCACCGACGCCAACCCTGCTGTTCGTTCACACTCACCTCACGGTTCGGAGACGGACGTCGCCGAGGGAATCGTCCGCTCCATCTTGGTGCTGTGGATCGCAGTGGTCAAGCATTCACCCGGCATGTTCCACGTGGAACACTCCGCGAGTCGTGGCGAACGGACACGACTCTCCCCCGCTTCACCAGCCCTGGCGCCGTGTCGCGTCGCCATCAAGGGCGTTCGCGAACCCGTCCCGGCGCCTTCCGGGCCCGGCATTCCGAAGGTCCCGAGTATTCGCGAGGACGCCCGCCGACGAACGTCATCGGCGCATCGTCCTGCCGGGCCACGTGCAGCGGCCGAGGGCACGGCGTCGACACCGAGGTCCACATCACCCCGACTGGTCGGTTGCCGAGCGAGGCTGTGGGACCCTGATCATGGTTGGTCACTCGGTCCACGACCGTGCGCCTCGATGATCCTCGTCGAACAACCGTGCTTCACGGAGTCCGCGTCGATAGCGTGGGACCGCCCCACTCCGCGGACCGCTCGTGACCCAGCCGATGGCGCGTCCCGGTCGTCGTCGAGGCGAGTGGCGAGATCCCTGAGGTCACGGCTGTCCGATATCTCCGGCGGACATCTTCTGGTCGAACCACCTCCCTGATGACGCGGCGATGACCCACGTCGGCGTTCGATGAGGTGGCTCGGAACTGTCCGTGGCTGGTCCATGTCACGGGCTGTCGACGCGCCCGCGCTCCGAGGAACCGGACCACGAGCACGGAACGCTCTGATCGGAACGAACGGACCCTGCGGGCGGGGACGAACGTTCCGGCCAGAGCGAGACGCAGGAGGGTTCCCGAACGGGGTCGGCCCGCGACACCATGTCCATCGGCACCCCACGCCAAGGATGCTTCACGCGACGCACCGAAGGAGGACCGGTGGGCGACGTGCCCCTCGAATCTCCCGTGACACCGCTGACCTCACGCCGAGATGGCCGTCGAGACACTCCTGAACCAGTCCTCGACACCGTGATGTTCCACGTGGAACATCACCACAGAGGGCGCCGCCCAGGCACACCGTTGCGCCGGGGATAGTCATCGGGGCACACCGAGAGTTGAGCCACGTCCTGGATCGTCGCGCCGTGAGCAACGTGGAGGCGTGTCGGCGACAGCCCCAGACGACCGCATGCGTCAGCATTCCATCGACCCTGAGCGGAGGGTGGTTCGCTGACCAACAGACGACCTCCCACCCGAAGGAAGGGCGCAGCGCACTCCGCGGTGACCGCGGGTGGCCCGAACGACCGTGAGGTGACGACGTCGACGCTGGCTCGAAGGTCGGGACGTCGTCCCAGGTCCTCGGCTCTTCCGCACTCGACACGGGCGTTCACACCGAGTTCATCGATAGCCTCGCACAGAAAGGCCGTCCGACGTCCATGGGCGTCGAGAAGAATCATGTCGAGGTCGTGTCGATACATGAGGAGCACGAGGCCCGGGAGCCCACCTCCGCTGCCCAGATCGAGGACGCGCTCACCATCCTCGACGAGATCGACGAAGGCCCGGGCATGATCGAGTTGTTTCTCGATCGGGCCCGGGCCCAGGAATCCCAGCGCCCTGCTTCTCTCCAACACGGTGATCAGAGGCCGATCGCCGAGGTGGGGGCGGGGCGTCATGTCGCTCTCGCTTCTGTCACTCCGTGGAGATCACGACCCTGCGCACAGGATCCTCGCCCTCCGACGACGTGGTGACGCCGTCGGCGTTCTCCGAGATGTAGTCATGAATGACCTTGCGCTCACCGGCAGTCACCACGTCGATGACATGAGGTGTTCCGGAATCCCGAACTGCGGCGACGGTGGTCTCGACCAGTTCCCTCAGATTCTCTCGGCGAGCCTCACGGTACCCACCCACATCGAGACGCAGCCTGGGCCGATCGCCGCCGGCGGCGCGGTGCTGGAGTCGGGTACGACACAGTTCTTCGAGAGCCGTCATCATCCCGCCTCTCGGACCGATGAGGCGACCGAGGTTGTCTCCGTTGAGGGAGACCAGGAGCTCACCCTCTTCGGACACGTCGATGCTGGTCGTCGCATCGATCCCCATCCGCTTCACGAACTCCTCGAGGAACTCCGTGACGTCCGCCGAGGCATCCTCCACGCTCAGAGCAGGCCCTCGCGGTTCGTCTGAGGACTCGGCGTTCGAACGGTTGTTCTTCGGGGGGCGCTCCTTCTTCGGAGTCCTCGGTGCCGGAATCGGTGCCGACGACGGGCCCTCGGCGTCATCGCTCGGGCTCGTGGCCGTCCCCTCGCCCTTCTTCTTCTTCGGTCGGTCCGACGCGCTGCGGCGACGTCGCTCCTCCTTCTGTCGGGGAGCCTTGGGAGCCACTCGGGCGCGGACCCTGGCCATTCCCCTGAGACGACCGAACATCCCCGGACGCGGTTCTTCGAGAACGTCGAACTCGGCCTCCTGTTCATCGACACCCAGTTGATCCAACAACTGGTCCTTGGCCTCTTCAACCGTTTTCGCGGTGGTCTCGACCCATTCCATCTCTCTACCTCTTCCCGTCGTCCCGATCAGCTGCCGCCCGGGCCGGAGCCCCGGGACTGACCACTGCGCGGGGCCCCGGACTTGCGCCCGGGTGCTCGTGTCGTGCCGCCGTTTGCGGCCTTTCGTTGCGCGGCTTTGGATTTCTCGGACCGCTTCTTCGCCGGCTGGTCAGTGCTCGCGCCCTTGGACGCGGCCGACGCCTTCTTCTCCGACTTCTTCTCGGCCGCGGTCTCCTCCTCCAGCTGTTTGGAGGTCTCCGCGGCCTTCTTCATGTGCTCGTGATGATCCGGACCATAGATGTTGCGGGTGATGTAGTGCTGGAGAACGATGCGGCACAGACCCTGAGTGAAGTAGTACAGCCCCAGGCCGGCCGGGAAGCTGAACGAGAACACCGGAAGCATGAAGGGCAGGACCTTCATCATCATCTGCTGTTGAGGATTGCTCGCCGCGTTCGGATTGCGACCCTGGATCTGACGATTCTGGTACCACTGCGACACGAACAGACCGACCATCAACAGGACGAAGGGAATCGCGAAGAGGAGTCCGATCCGGATCGCCTGGGATGGGCTGACGGCAAGGTCGAGACCGAAGAACTTGATCTCGTTGGTCTGCGTCAGGTCCTCGTACAGCGTCGTCGTCGACTTCAGATGGATGGGCGAGAACGGTTGCTCGATCGCCACCCATGGCGTCAGTGGTTTGCCCGTGATGTACTCGCCGGTGATGTGACCGATGCCTGTCCCGTTACCGCCTACTCGCGTCGTGACTCCCCTGATCATCCGGTACAGGAGGAAGAAGATCGGGGCCTGCATCAGGACCGGCACGCAGCCCATGAGTGGATTGATGTTGTTCGCCTGATAGAACGCCATCAACTCTTTGTTGAGCGTTTCGCGGTCGTCCTTGTACTTGTTCTGAAGCCTCTTCATCTCCGGCTGCAGACGCTGCATCTGGACCATCGAGCGAGTGCTGGTGAGCGTGAGCGGCGCCGTGACGATCATGACGACGATGGTGAGGAGTATGAGTGAAACACCAAAACTGTGTGTAATGCCGTAGAAAAAGGCAAGAATGCCTGAAACTACTTCATAGAGTCCTTCGAACACCTTCTACTCCTTCGCAGGGACGGGGTCATAGCCCCGACCCCCGAGTGGATGACACCGGGACAATCGACGAATCGAGAGCCACGACCCCTTCAACGGACCGTGGGTGGCCAGCGCCTCGTCTGCGTAGGCCGAACAGCTCGGAACGAACCGACACGGCGACGGCCGACCCTCGCGAATCAGCTGATACCACCGTATGACCGACCGCAGTGCCCGAGCGATCATGTCGCACCGCCTGTGGCGACCGAGTTCATCACCGAGTCGATGCGCCTCCCCATCTCGGAGAAGGCCAATGGTTCGTGCGGTTCGACCGACAACACGAAAGCCCCGTGCGGGATCGAACCCCGACGATCCAACAGCGCCATGACCTCACGGAGTTGCCGACGGAGTCGATTCCTGACGACCGCATTCCCGACCCGGCGAGGAATGACGTACCCGACGGCCACCGTCTCGCACTCCGGCCTGACGATCGCACTTACTCGAAAGGGTATTTCCATCGCTTTCACTCCTTTTCGCTTTATCTCAGCGAATTCCGAGTGATGACGAACGGACCGGATCAAGCGCTCAGGCGCTTACGCCCCTTGAGACGCCGCGCTCGGACGACTCGCCGTCCTGCCTTGTCGGACATCCGGTGACGAAAACCATGTCGACGCGCCCGGCGACGGTTGTTGGGTTGGAACGTACGCTTCACCTGACAATCCTCCTGGGGAGCCGATGTGGTCTCGCAGCTCGTCGTCGAACGACCACGCATCGGGCCCTGTGCCGAACGACATAGGGACGGCCCACGCTAGATGGTCAGCACGCTCAGCTCCAAGCCGCGCGAATAGGTGACATTCCCGTGTCGTTTCGATTGCGTCGACCACCGGTCTGTGACTACCGTCGCTCGGGCGAGAACGACCCTTCACGGCCAACCGAAAACGGTACCGCCTGGTCGTCGCTGAGTGGTGGATGGTTATGGGCGGACGAGACAATGAATCAGGGAGCGGGCGTGCCGGCTTCGTTGTCCACAACTGTGGACGACCTTGTGGATTCCGGGAGGGTCCACGCCCATGACCGTTGTCAGCGACGCCGAGGTCCTGTGGGATCGAGTCTGCGCTCTTCTCGAGGAACAGGTGTCAGATGGCGTGTTCCAGGCCAGTTTCCGGGGAACGTCGGGTCTCTATCTCGACGAGAACTGCCTGACCGTCATCGTGCCCAGCCGATTCGTGCAGGAACGAATCGATCAGCGATACCGCGGACTTGTCCACAGCGCTCTGACCGACGCCGGCCACCCGACGCTCACGCTCGAGCTCCGGGTCGCTCCCGATGACCCGGCCACGAACTCCGCCGATGACCTGAACGAGTCGCTCGGTTCCATGACCGACGAGGCCATCGGCACCGACACCACCCACACCATCGACCTGACCGCCCAGCGCCAGCAGTCGACGAACCTGAACGCCCGCTACACGTTCGACTCCTTCGTCACCGGGCCGTCCAACCGTTTCGCGTCGGCCGCAGCCCTCTCGGTGGCGGAGCGTCCGGCCCTGTCGTACAACCCCTTGTTCGTCTACGGCGCCGCAGGACTCGGGAAGACCCACCTCCTGCAGGCCATCGCCCACTACGTCGGCGAGAACTACCCGACGTACACGGTGCGCTACATCTCCACCGAGACGTTGCTCAACGACTTCATCGATGCGATCCGCAACAACACCCAGGCGGAGTTCAAGCGTCGATATCGGGAGATCGATGTGCTCCTGGTCGACGACGTCCAGTTCATGGAGGGCAAGGAACAACTCCAGGAGGAGTTCTTCCACACCTTCAACACCCTTCACGAGGCGAACAGACAGATCGTTCTCAGCTCGGATCGGCCACCCGACGCGGTCGCCACGCTCGAGGACCGGCTGAGGAGTCGTTTCAAGATGGGGCTGGTCACCGACATCCAACCACCCGACCTCGAGACCCGCCTCGCGATCCTCAGGGTGAAAGCAGCTCAGTCGGCCACGCCGGTTCCGAGTGAGGTCCTCGAATTCATCGTCACCCACGTGACGAACAACATCCGTGAGCTCGAGGGCGCGCTCAACCGGGTCACCGCCTACGCCGCCCTCACCGGCACCGATCTCCAGGTCGCAGACGCCGAGAACGTCCTCGACGACATCATCGTCCGGTCCCAGCCCCGACAGATCACTCCCGAGATCATCCTCGACACGACAGCGACGAAGTTCGGCTTCGCCGTCGCGGACCTTCAACGCCACGACCGTCGGCGGCCTCTCGTCCTGGCCCGGCACATCTGCATGTACCTGTTCCGTGAACTCACCGACCTCAGCTACCCCCAGATCGCCGAACACTTCGACGGCCGGGATCACACGACGATCATCTACGGCTACGAGAAGATCAAGACCGTCATGAAGGAACGGAAGAACGTCTACGACAGCGTCACCGAGTTGATCCAGGAGATCAAAGCCGGATGACGCCGCCCACCGTTCGCCCGACGCGGATCGCGTCCGTGGTCGGACAACACCTTGGTGGCATGGGGACAACCCGTGTACGTGACGCCCACCCTCCCCAGACATCGATGGAATTCCATCCGTGTCCTGTGGGAGAGGGGGACAACCTCGGGACAAACCTCGCCCGGTATTCCGGGCATGGCGCTAGGTTCTCCACAATTCACAGGCCCTACTACTTCGTCTTCCTGTGGTAACCAACGACACGAGAAAGAAGCAGCAATCGTGAAATTCCGATGCGAACGCGATGTATTGGTCGACGGTCTGGCCTCTGCCGGTCGCGGTGTGTCGTCTCGCGGTGGGTCACTTCCGGTGCTCTCGGGTCTGAAGATGTCACTGCGGGGTGATCTGCTCACCATCACCGGAAGCGATCTCGATCTGACGATCAGCGTGGACGTCACGGTGGCCGGCGAGGACGACGGCGACATGGTGATGCCGGCTCGGCTCGGTGTCGACATCATCAAGGCGCTCGAACCGGGAGCGGTGAGCGTCGAGACATCCGATTCCGAGGTGGCGATCAGCTGCGGCCGGTCGGAGTTCTCGCTCCACGTCATCCCCGCAGCAGAATTCCCCCAGATCGGCGAGCCGGCAGGCGAGACCGTCAAGCTCGACGCCCCCACGTTCCTCGATGGATTGCGACAGGTGGTCCCCGCAGCCTCGACCGACGACTCGCGTCCCATCATCACCGGTGTGCTCATGGCGGCCGAGGGAGCCGGTCTGCGCCTGGTGTCGACCGATTCGTACCGACTCGCGGTTCGTGATCTCCCCGGTACGTCCGTTCTGGAAGCGGGCCAGAGCGTGCTCGTCCCATCCAGGGCTCTCAACGAGGTGTCACGACTTCTCACCGATTCGGACGAATTGACCGTCACGCTCGGTGAACGCGACGTGTCGTTCGTGGTGGGGAACGTCCGTCTCATCACCCGTCTCATCGAGGGTGACTTCCCGAACTACCGAGGGCTCATTCCCGAGAACCAGCCCAATTCCATGACCGTCGACCGGATGGGACTCATCGACGCGGTGCGCAGGGTCAAGCTGATGGCGCGCGAGGCCACTCCGGTGCGACTCACGATGCACGAGGACCGGGTCGACCTCGTGGCGATCACCCAGGATGTGGGACAGGCCCACGAGGAGATGGACTGCTCCCATGTCGGCGAGGAGCTCACGGTGGCCTTCAATCCGGACTACCTGTTGAACGGTCTCGAGGTCTCCACCGGGGACGAGGTGCGTCTCGAGACCGTCGATGCGCTGAAGCCGGCGGTGATGCGGTCGACCGACGATCCCGACTTCCTGTACCTGTTGATGCCCGTCAGGGTGTCCTGACCCGATGCGCATCACCGCGCTCGAGCTGTCCGCCTTCCGCAACTACTCCGACCTGACGGTCACCTTCGATGACGGCATCACCGTTCTCGAGGGGGACAACGGACAGGGCAAGACCAACCTCATCGAGGCGATCGCCTTCCTCGCGTCGCTCCGTTCCTTCCGCGGGTCGCCGTCGTCCGCTCTGGTGCGCAGTGGGTCCGACACAGCGGTGATCCGTGCCGATGTGGTGGAGGGTGAGCGGTTGTCACTGTTCGAGGTGGAGATCCCCCGTGAGCCGCCGGTTGCGGGCACAGATCAATCGTCAGAAGGTGGCATCGGGTCGCGACATGGCCCATGAGATGTCGGTGACCGTCTTCAGTCCCGACGATCTCGAACTCATCAAGGGCGGTCCCTCGATCAGGCAGGGATCTCATCGACGACCTGCTGTGTCAGCTCCATCCCAAGAACGCCGCGGCCCTCGCGGAATTCGAGAGAACCCTCCGGCAGCGCAACGCGCTTCTCAAACAGCTCGGCGGTCGACTTGCATGCGGACTCGGAGCTGACGTTGGAGGTGTGGGACGAACGACTGGCGACGACCGGTGAGCGGGTCGGCGTCCTGCGGAAACGGGTGTGCGAGCAGCTCGAACCGCTGGTTCGCGAAGCGTACGCCCAGCTCGACCACGGCCGAGCCGAGGTCGGGGTGACCTACGGCGGTGAGTGGCAGGACGTGGGCCTCATCGACGCCTTGGCGCGCTCGCGGGACGACGATGTCCGACGCGGGTTGTCGCTGGTGGGTCCGCACCGTGACGAGGTCACGATCTCCCTGGCGGGGTTGCCCGCACGGACGTCGTCGTCACAGGGCGAGCAACGCTCGCTGGTGCTCGGTCTCCGTCTCGCGTCACACCGCCTGGTGATCGAAGCGCGTGATCGTCAGCCGATCCTGCTGCTCGACGACGTGTTCTCCGAGCTCGATCCCGAACGGTCGGCTGCTCTGGTGGCGCATCTGCCCGCAGGGCAGACCCTCGTGACGACCGCGCATCCGTTGCCCGAGGGGCTTCATCACGATTCGAGGTTCGTCGTGAGCAACGGTCATCTGCGGGCCGGGTAGCGTCGGGTCCGTGCACCGCCGACGTTCCCCCATGCCGATCGACAGCGTGATGGAGCGCCTGCGTCGCCACTACGGGCATGGCTCCGGGCGGAGTGGTCGACGGGCTCGAAACCGACTGGGAGTCCATCGTGGGTCCGGAGGTGGCCTCTCGCAGCCATCCACGTGAGTTGCGGGGGGGCGAACTCGTCGTGGAGGTGCGCGATACCGCCACGGCTCAGGTGATCCCGTGGTCCACCGACGACATCGTGGCGTCGCTCGTGCGGCGACGGTCACGACGGCAAGCCGATTCGTGTCCGGACGAAGGTCGTTCGAACCCCTCGTCGGTGAGTCGGGGGACCTGAGCGTCGGTGGGGGAGTGGTAGAGTACATCGGTGCAACTTGACCTTCACCCACAACTTGTACACAGCTTTGTCCACAGGAGTGCGAGTGCGGTCGCAGCATGTCGATCCCGACTCTCGAGGGGCGGCACGGCACGGGTGAGCAGCCGGAAGGACCGTGCGTGACAACTGACGAGAGCTCATACGGGGCGGACCAGATCCAGGTCCTCGAAGGCCTCGAGGCGGTTCGGAAGCGACCCGGGATGTACATCGGCTCGACCGGCCCGTCGGGTCTGCACCACATGGTCTACGAAGTCGTCGACAACGCCGTTGACGAGGCAATGGCGGGTTCTGCACGCCGGATCGACGTCCGGATACACGACGACGGGTCGTGCGAGGTCATGCGACGACGGTCGCGGAATCCCCGTCGAGTCGCATCCCAAGTACGACGACCTCACCGCGGCCGAGGTCGTTCTCACCGTCCTCCACGCCGGCGGCAAGTTCGGCGGCGGCGGCTACAAGGTGTCCGGCGGACTCCACGGCGTCGGCGTCTCGGTGGTCAACGCCCTGTCCCGCCGCGTCGAGGTCGAGATCGATCGGGACGGTCGGCGCCACCGGATGGCCTACGTCGACGGTGGCGCTCCCGACGAGCGGCTCCGCGACGTCGGGACCAGCCCCGCCGGGACGAACGGGAACGATCGTGCGGTTCTGGCCGGACGGCACGGTGTTCGACGAGGTCAACTTCCGTGGTCAGACCCTGCTCGAACGCTTCCAGATGATGGCGTTTCTCAACGCGGGTCTCGAGATCACCTTCACCGACGACCGCCATCCCGAGACCGAGCCGGTCCTCTTCCGCTACGACGGCGGCGTCCGGGACTTCGTTCGCCACGTCAACGCCTCGAAGGAATCGCTCTTCTCCGACGTCGGTTACCTCCAGCAGTCCGAGGACGACGAGTGGGTCGATGGAGGTCGAGGTCGCCTTCCAGTGGAACACCGGGTACAACGCCGACGGTCTGCACTCGCTTCGCGAACGGCATCACCACCATCGAGGGCGGGATGCACGTCGAGGGCTTCAAGAAGGCCCTCACCAACACGGTCAATCGCTACGCCCGGGACAAGGGCCTCCTCAAGGAGAAGGAACGCGAACCTCCAGGGAGAGGACATCCGCGAGGGACTCACGGCGATCGTCTCGGTGAAGCTCACCGATCCACAGTTCGAGGGCCAGACCAAGGGCAAGCTCGGCAACGTTCCCATGCGCTCACTGGTCGAACGGGCCACCAACGAACACCTCGGCCGACTGGCTCGAGGAGCATCCGAGCGAGGCCAAGACGCATCCTGTCCAAGTCGCTCCAGGCGGCGCGCGCCGCGCGAGGCGGCGCGCAGTGCCCGCGACGCCACCCGTCGCAAGTCGGCGCTCGACGGCGCGGGCCTGCCCGGAAAGCTCGCCGACTGCTCGTCGAAGGATCCTCGTGAGTGCGAGATCTACATCGTCGAGGGCAACTCCGCCGGCGGTTCGGCCAAGGACGCCCGCGATCCCGGTCACGATGGCGATCCTCCCCATCCGGGGCAAGATCCTCAATGTCGAGCGGGCCCGCATCGACAAGATGCTGAAGAACACCGAGGTCACGTCGCTCATCCAGGCCATCGGGGCGGGCGTCGGCGAGGAGTTCGACGTCGACAAGGCCCGCTACCACAAGGTCGTGATCCTCTGCGACGCCGACGTGGACGGCAGCCACATCCGCACCCTGCTGCTGACGTTCTTCTTCCGCCAGATGAAGCCGCTCGTCGAGATGGGCTACGTCTACATCGCCCAACCGCCGCTGTATTCGACGAAGATCGGACGCGACACGATCTACCTCAAGGACGACGCCGCCAAGGCCGCGTTCCTCGCCGAGCGCCCCAAACACACCGAGGACTTCGCCCGGCTCAAGGGGCTGGGCGAGATGGACGCCGAGGAGTTGTGGGCGACCACCATGGACCCGACCAGACGGACGCTGCTCCAGGTGTCGCTCGAAGAGGCCGCCATCGCTGATGAGGTCTGCTCGATCCTCATGGGCGAGGACGTCGAGAGCCGCAAACACTTCATCCAGACGAACGCACGCGACGTGCGCTTTCTCGACATCTAGGACCGACACCAGATGACCGACGAATCGACATCGCCGGTGACGACGTTCCCGTCGATCCCTCTCCGATCTCCGAGATCGTGCGGGGCACGATCGAGCCGATCGAGATCCAGACCGAGATGGAGCAGTCGTTCCTCGACTACGCCATGTCGGTCATCGTGTCGCGGGCACTGCCCGACGTGCGCGACGGTCTCAAGCCGGTTCATCGGCGCATTCTCTGGGCCATGCACGACGCGGGTCTGCGTCCCGATCGCCCGCACCGAAAGTGCGCGACGGTCGTCGGCAACGTCATCGGCACTACCACCCCCATGGTGATTCGTCGGTCTACGACGCCATGGTGCGCATGGGTCAGGACTTCTCTCTCGGTCACGTTCTCATCGACAAGCACGGGAACTTCGGGTCGCCGTCGGAGCCGCCCGCTGCGTATCGGTACACCGAGTGTCGCGTTGTCGACCCTGGCCATGCACATGTTGGCCAACATCGACGAGGACACCGTCGACATGGCACCGAACTTCGACGGGTCGACGCGACGAACCCACGGTCCTGCCGTCGCGATTTCCGAATCTCCTGGTCAACGGTTCCCAGGGCATCGCCGTCGGAATGGCGACGAACATCCCGCCGCACAATCTCGGGGAGATCATCGACGCCACGATTCATCTCATCGAACATCCCGACGCCACCGTCGACGATCTCATGGAGTTCGTCAAGGGCCCCGACTTCCCCACCGGTGGCCAGGTGATGGGTCGGTCGGGAATCAGCTCCGCGTACCGCACCGGACGCGGTTCGGTGAAGATCCGCGCCGCCGCCGAGATCGTCGACGGACCGCGTGGCGACCCAGATCGTCGTGACCGAGATTCCGTATCAGACCTCGGTCGAGGCCATCGAGGCCAAAGCGGCCGAACTGGTGAACAACCACGAGATCGACGGGATCAGGGCGATCCGCAACGGTTCCGCGAAGGGCAAGGTCGAACTCGTCTTCGAACTCAAGAAGGACGCGCCGGCGCTCGTCATTCTCAACAATCTCTACAAGCACACTCCGATGCAGACCACCTTCGCCACCAACTTCGTGGCGCTGGTCGACGGCGTTCCGCGTACCCTCGGCCTGAAGGAGGCGCTGGACCACTACGTCCGCCATCAGCGGGAGGTCATCCGACGTCGTTCGGAGTATCGCCTCGGAAAGGCCCGGGCCCGGGCTCACATCGTCGAGGGACTGCTGCGGGCCATCGATCTCATCGACGAGATCATCGCTGCCATCCGAGCGTCGGACGACAAGCCCGCCGCCCGGGTGGCGTTGAGGGCCGAACCGTTCGAGTTCTCCGAGGAGCAGGCCGAGCACATCCTCGACATGCCGCTGAGCCGGCTCACGCGACTGGGTCGCTCGACCCTCGAGGAGGAACTGGCAGAGCCTGAAGGTCACGATCTCCGGCCTCGAGGCGATCCTGGGCGACGACGCGACCTCCGCGACGGTCATCACCGACCGAGATCCGCGAGATCCGTGACGAGTTCGCCGTTCCTCGCCGGTCGCCGCTCACGATCGACCCCGGCGATCTCGACGTCGAGGATCTGATCGACGACGAGGAGCTCGTCGTGACGATGACCGCAAACGGCTACATCAAGACGGTGTCGGCCGACGTGTTCCGGACCCAGGGCCGAGGAGGACGCGGAGTGGCCGGTACCAAGTTCAAGGACGAGGACTACGTCTCCGACATCATTCACACCACCGCGCACGCGTATCTGCTGTTCTTCTCCAACCGTGGCCGGGTCTACCGACTCAAGGCGCATCAGATTCCGATGATGGATCGGACAGCGCCGCGGCACCGCGATGGTCAATCTCCTGCAGCTGCAACCCGACGAGCGCGTCCAGGCGGTCATCGACACCCGCGACTACGAGACCCACCGCTTCCTGTTGTTCGTGACTCTGACGGGAGTCGTGAAGAAGACTCTGTTCAACGCCTACGACTCGTCACGACAGGCCGGGCTGATCGCCCTCAACCTCCGTGATGACGACGAGCTGGTTCAGGGTTCTGGCGGTGAACGAGGACGACGACATCATGTGCGTCTCCCGGCTGGCCGGGCCATCCGCTTCGCGGAAAGCGACGTCCGGGCCATGGGTCGTGACGCGACCGGAGTGCGAGGCATGAAGCTCCAGCGACGGCGACCTGGTGGTGTCGGCGGATGTGGTCGCCGCCGATCATCGGCTGCTGACCATCACCGACGGCGGATTCGGCAAACGCACCGATCCCGACAACTTCAACCAGCAGAGTCGCGGCGGCCAGGGCGTGCGGGCCATGAAGCTCAACGACGCCAAGGGCTCGGTCGTCGCCGCGTTGATGGTCGCGGAGGGTGATCGAGGTGTTCCTGATCGCGGACTCGGGTGTGACCATCCGGGTGTCGACCGACGAGATCTCCCTCCAGGGTCGTGACGCGACGGGCGTGCGGGTGATGAACCTCGACGACGACGACACAGGTCGTGGCAGTCGCCCGCGTTCTCCAAGGACGACGAGGACGAGGCGACGACGACGAGACCGAGATCGAGACCGAGACCGAGGCTGCCGGCGCCGTGCCGGACCCGGATTCGGGCGGCGAACCCGTGGTCGACAACTCGGGTGAGGGCGACGACGTCGCGGAGTAGAATCCCTCTCACTTCCCCCTTCGATCGTCTCGACCACGGAGTCGGCGATGGGGAGAAGTATCGGCGAGGAGCGAGCGCAGACGACGCTGTGGCTTCTCGTGATCTGTGTGGTCGTCGTGTTGTGTGTCGCCGGAGTCATGGCGGTGGGAGGCCGCTCCGTTCGTGCGGGACGGTATCGCTCCGCCGCGGACCTGGTAGCTCTCGCAGCAGTGCATCGCGACGAGGGTGTCGCTGCGGTGGTGGCGTCCGACAACGACGTGCGGCTGCGCTCGGTTCGGTGGATCGACGACTCCACTGTCGTGATCGTCGTCGAGACACCTGACGGCGACACCCTGTCGGCGACGGCGGAGGCAGAGGTCCGCATCACGCAGTGATCGGTTCGGGGGCCGTCCCTGAATAGACTCGGCCGCTGTGACCGCACCATCGGAAGAGGCCGGAACCTCCACGGCGGAGTCGAGTGCCTCCGTGTCCTCCGACAGCGCGGACCCGGCGCCGACCGACCCGGTCACGACATCGGCCGTCACAGCTCGCTGGAAGGACGAGAAGTCCACCGACCGCGACGCTGCCGACCGCGCCCCGGGAGACGCCTCGCCTTCGGGGGACGATCCCGCTGAGCCCGCCTCCTCGACGCCTCCCGCCGATGGACCCCACACCGTCACCAAGAGACGGCGAGGGCGCGCACAACGATTCGAAGCCCGCAAAGTGCATCGCCTGGTACGCCACATCGACCCCTGGTCGACCGCGAAGTTCGCCGTGGTGTTCTTCCTCGCCATGTGGGTGATGATGATGGTCGCGGCGCTCATCGTGTGGGCCGTCGCAGACCGGGCCGGCACGATCGGCAACATCGAGAGTTTCTTCCAGGACCTCGGATTCAAGGACGTCGAGATCGACGACCGGTTCTACGTGAGGGGTCTCGGTCTCGTGGGCCTCGTCATGACGTTCGCTCTGTCGGTCGGGAGCATCGTCGGCGCCATGGTCTTCAATCTGATCAGCGACATCATCGGAGGGATCTGGATCACCGTGATCGAAGAGGAGTCCGCCCGCCCCGTGTCTGGTTCGCCCGACAACTCTGATGTCGGATAACGTCGCTGCGCCTCGGGGCTATAGCTCAGTCGGTTAGAGCGCACCCCTGATAAGGGTGAGGTCGCTGGTTCGATTCCAGCTAGCCCCACGATGCAGCCGACCGCCACACCGTCCGCTCCATGAGAGCTCTGCGTCGGGCCGTCGCGGCTCTCGCCGTCGCTGCGCTCGCCGCGGTTGTCGTCCGGCTTCGAGGAACCGGGGGGACTCCTCCCCAGTCCGGCGGGTGGCGGGAACTCACCGGCGATGACCTCCGCTGACTCCGGCACCATCCGCCTCGGAGTAGAGGGCCTCGGGTTGGTCGGTCTGCGCGTGGCGCGCCAGGCGGTGGCCGAGGCCGAGATCGGGAGCGTGGTGCTGCTGGGCGGGAGTGAGAAGCGACGACAGGAGATCTTCTCCGCGTTCGGTTCACCGGTGGACATCTCCGACGACGCGGCCGAGTCGACGCTCGACATCGTGGTCGTGGCCGGCGTCGACGCGGACCACGTGGAGTCGGCGCGTGACCATCTCGCCCGCGGTCGCAGCGTGGTCTCCACGGCCGAGGCCCCCCGGACCGTCGATCAGTTGCGAGAGCTGGGCGACTCGGTGGCCGATCAGGGGCAGTTCGTCATCGTCGGGGCCGGGTTCTGTCCCGGCATGTCGACCCTTCTTGCCCGCCACGCGGCAGACGCTCTGGATTCGGTGGAGGAGATCAACGTTGCGGTGGCCGGTACGGCCGGTATGTCCTGCGCCGCCCGGCGAGCAGAAGCTCTCCGTCGCGACGGCGTCGAGTGGCGAGATGGCGAATGGCTGGAGGTGTCAGCGCGCAGCGGGCCGGAGCGACTCTGGTTTCCCGATCCCATCGGAGCGGTCGAGTGCGTCCGGGCGGAGTCGTCGGAACCCGCCTTGGTCGCGGCGGCGGTCGAGGCCGCCGGCCGAATCAGTGCGAGGGTGGGAGAGGTATCGAGACGCCGTCGGCTCTCGGAGACCCTCAGAGCCTGGCGGCGGACCAGGTCCATCGATGAACCGGGCGGCCTGCGGGTCGAGGTGCAGGGAACCTCGGGCCCCGAAGCGGCCACGCTTCTCTATGGAGTGATGGACAGGCCGAGCATCGTGAGTGCCGCGGTGGCGGTCACGTCTGCCCTCGAGGCACGTCGCCGGGCCGTGACGGGCGGATGCGGGGTCGCCGAGATCGGCCCCGCCGTGGACCTGTTGGGAATCCTGCGATCACAGGGGGTTCGCGCCTCTGTTTTCGAGGGTGTCGGCTGACGACCGAAGAATTTCCGGAAAACCTCTCAAGTTCGCGATCCAACGCGTCGATACCTCCTCTGCTGGTTTGTGTAGGGAGGAAAAACACGTGACCGAGACTTGTCACACCACAGTTCTGATCGAGGACAACCTGGACCTCGTCAATCACATCGTCTTCCAGGTGGCGGTGCACTTCCCCCGCCACGTGGATCGGGACGACCTGGCTCGTGCCGGTGCACTGGGGCTCGTCGAGGCGGCTCGTCGCTTCGACGACTCCGTCGGGGTGCCGTTTCAGCGCTTCGCCGCCCAGCGCATCCGCGGAGCGATCATCGATGCGGTCAGGGCCGCTGACTGGGCTCCCCGGTCGGTACGGGCGCTGGCGCGACGACTGGACGCCACCGAACAACGCCTCGCCTCCGAGTTGGGGCGCACCCCGACGATGGACGAGAAGTCCGAGGCGCTCGGCGTGAGCAAGGACGAGCTGTATCGCCTGCAGGATCGTCTGTTCCGGTCGGTCGTTCTCGCCTTCGATCACCTCGTGACCGACGGCCCCGAAGAGGAGTTGACGCTGGTCGACGTGATCGAGGACTCCTCGGTCGTGGAGCCGGCCGCCGAGTTGGAGAAGCGGGAGCTTCACGCCTACCTGCGAGACGCGCTGGCGTTGCTCTCGGAGCGTCATCGGCTCGTCGTCGTCGGCTACTTTCTCGAGGAGCGCACATCGGAGGATCTGGCTCGATTCCTGGGCGTCACGGAGTCACGGATCTCCCAGATGCGTACCGAAGCCCTGGCCATTCTCAAGCGCGGGATCGTCGCTCAGTACGACACCGCCCAGCCGGCCGATGATGCGGTGGGACGTCAGGAGAAGCGTCGGCGTCAGTACGCGACCGCCATCTCCGACCGGCACGACTGGACCGAGCGGATCACGCTGGGTGAGACCCTCGAGAGCCGTGACCTCGTTCAGGAGCTCATGGCGGTCTGACCTGCGGGCCGATCAGCCCTCGGCGAACGACCTGAAGACGTCAAGGTCGCCGAAGGTGTCGAGCGGTTCGACATCGAGCCGGCCCCATACCGCGAGGTACAGGTCGCTGAGGGTCGCTCGGATCGCGACGTCGCCCTTCGCGTGGCGTCGCGACCAGGTCAACGGATCACCGGGCTCGATGAGCCATTCACCGTCGACGTCGGGGTCGGTTCCGTGGAGGTGAATCGATCCTGTCGGTCCGCTCTCCCGCATCGCTCTGACGTCGAGGAACTCGTCGATTCCGTCGGCCGCGACCGCGGGCGGTATCGGTCGTGGCGACCCCGCAGCGTTGTCGAGGTCCCATCGATGAACCGCGGTCTCCAGGCTGATCCGGCGACGGAACCACGAGACGGGTCGAGGTCCGGCCCAACTCGATCGGATCAGATCGGGATCGAGTGCGGACGCGTCGGCGTGGAACCCGCGGGCGCCGTCGACCAGCCAGTCCCGAATACCGTCGGCATCCTCCGGAGCGCGGTCCTCGGGGTAGGGGGGCAGATCCACACTCTCCGATCGGAGGCAGGCGGCCATCCATCGATGGACGGAGCCGAGATGATTCGCCAGTTGTCGGGTCGTCCAGTCAGGACAGGTGGGCACGACCCGATCGGGGTCGATGACCGCCGATGTCAACATCTCGATCTCCGAATCGAGGTTGGCGAGATGGTCCGGATCGGTGCTCACGTCGTCGCTCCGTTCAGCACGTGGAGGATCGGGGCATGCAAGACACCGTTGGTGGCCAGAGCACTTCCCGCCCTCGCCACGTCGCCTCCGTCGAGCGACGTCAGCGTCCCGCCGGCCTCGGGGATGATGACCCGGACCGGAGCGACGTCCCAGATCGCGAGTTCGGGGTCCACCATCGCCTGGGCCCTGCCCGTGGCCACGAGCGCATAGCCGTAACCGTCTCCCCACGTGCGCATCTTCATCCCCGAGCCCCGGAGCCGGGCGAGCATCTCGTTCTCCCAGTGGTCGAACCCCGACGTCGTGAGGAGGGCGTTCGACAGATCGGTCTCGTCGTCGACGTGGCAGCGCACGCCGTTGAGGTGGCAACCGGTTCCGCGGGCGGCCGACACCACCTCGTCGATGGCGGGGATGTTGATGATTCCGACCAGTGGGCCGTCCCGGTCCTCGACCGCCAGCAGCGAGCAGTAGAGCGGTACTCCATGGGTGAACGCCGCGGTACCGTCGATCGGGTCGATGATCCACCGCCGTCCGGTGGTGCCCGGAGTCTCGCCGTGCTCCTCGCCCAGGATGGCGTCGTCGGGGAAGCGAGCACGGATGCTGTCGATGATGAGGGACTCGGTCTCACGATCTGCGGCAGTGACGGGGGAGCCGTCGTGTTTGTGTTCGACGGCGAGTTCGTAGTCCCGGTAGAAGGTCAGCGTGTGAGCGCCTGCTCGTCGGCTGATGTCGACGGCGAGTTCCAGCAGGGTCGAGTTGTCGGACGTGGTCATCCCGACATTGTTCCACCCGTGCCGATCGGACCATTTGTCCGACCATTTCTCACGCTCCGTTCGCGCTGTACCGATCACTTCGGGATGGTCCTGGTCACGATGACGTGTTCCCACTGCGGACCTGTCGAGGTTCCGCTCGATCGGGTCGTGCTGTCCGTCGACGACACGACGGCCGCGGCGCGGTGCATCATGCGGTGTCCGGGCTGTCTCGGTCGTATGGAGCGGGCAGCATGCGATGCGATGGCCGTTGCCATGGTGATGGTCGGAGCGGTGGTGACGCCTGGGGGATCCGGTTCGGGAGATCGCCCGGGGTCGCTCCCACCGCTCACCGCGGCGGATGCGGAGCGATTTCGACTCGATCTGGAGGCGGCGCAGCCCGAGGAGCTGGTCCCAGGGTTGTAAACCTGACAAATATGAGTTGTTTAGTCACCTTTAGCTGCCTACACTCCGTAGCATGGCTCTGACTTCCGTTCTCGAGTTCCCCGACACCGTCGACGAACGGTCGGCGCGCCTCGTCGCCGGCGGCGTCGTCACCATCTCGCTCGTCGCCCTGCTGGGTGATCAGCACTGGCTGTTCTTCGCTCTCGCGGCCGGATTCCTCCTCCGCGTCGCGTCGGGTCCCCGGTTCAGCCCCCTCGCCCTGATCGTGACCCGTCACATCACTCCGCGCCTTCCCGGCCCCGCCCGGCCGACAGCCGGTGCTCCGAAGCGATTCGCCCAGGGGATCGGAGCGACGCTGGCGGTCGCCGCGGTCGTCAGCGAATTCGTCGTCGGGGCGACGGGCGTGAGCGTGGTTCTGATCTCGATGATCGTCGTGGCTGCGTCCGCGGAGGCGGTCCTCGGGTTCTGCCTCGGTTGTCGCATCTACGCCGTCCTCATCCGGGTCGGCGTCGTGGAGGACACGGCCTGCGAGGACTGTGCCGACCTGAGCCGTCGCGCCGTCATCGCCTGAGGTCGCGCGTGGCGGTCATCGCTGCGCCGCCCGGTAGCGTCAGGGGATCGGATCACTGAAGATCGCCGCCATCCAGTTCGACATCGCCTGGGCCGATCCGGAGGTGAACTTCGCACGCGTCGGTCCGATGGTCGGCTCCGCTGTCGACGCGGGGGCGGACCTGGTCCTCCTGCCCGAGGTGTTCGCCACTGGATTCGGCCGCACGCTCGGCGACAGGGCCGAGGCCACCGACGGTCCGACCACACGTTTCATGACGGACCTGGCGACATCGCACCGTGTGTGGCTCGGTGGATCGGTCGCCATTCGCCCCGATTCCGACGCCCGACCCGTGAATCGCTTCCTCCTGGTGGATCCAGAGGGTACGACCCGTCACTACGACAAACGGCATCTCTTCAGCTATGCGGAGGAGGACCTCACCATGGGCGCCGGCGAGGACGTCGTCACCTTCGGGGTGGGTGGTCTGAGGGTCACTCCGTTCGTCTGTTACGACCTCCGATTCGCAGACGATTTCTGGGGCGTGGCCCCCGACACCGACCTCTTCGTCGTGGTGGCGAACTGGCCGGCACGGCGGGCCGCGCACTTCCGGGCCCTGCTGGTGGCCCGCGCCATCGAGAACCAGGCGTATGTCGTGGGAGTCAACCGCGTCGGGGACGCCAAGGGCGTGGCTCACGACGGTGGGTCGGTCATCGTTGATCCCTGGGGGGAGATCATCGTCGAGGCCGGAGAGACCGAGGCGATGATCGTTGCGAGTGTCGATCCAGAGGTCGTCCACAGGACGCGTACGGTCTTCCCGACGTTCGCCGATCGGCGTTGAGTGGACACGTCGACCAGGGACCTTTGCCCACTGACGGCGCCACCTCGGTTTTCGTAGCCTTGGCAGCCGTGGCCGACCGACGATGGATGTGCAGGCGGAAACCGTCGTGACGGCGACGGTGGAGCCTGTGGGCACGCGACGGCGGAGTGTGGCCACTCTCGAACAACGGGTCGCGGTGGGCGTCGTGGTCACGATGGTCGCCCTCGCCGGCGCGTTCATGGCGACCGAAGTCACCGGGGTGGACGCCATCGATGCGATCTACCGGGCCGGTTGGGTCGTCGTGTTGGGTCTCGCGGGTTCGCGCGCCCGCCGGTGGAGCCTGGTGCTGGGATCGACGGTGTGTGCCGTGACCTCCCTCGGTATCTTCCTTGCCGCCGCCGCCGTGGGCCTCCTCCTCGCGGTGGTTCTGGTGGGTCGGGATCAACGCAGCCGGGTCTACGGAGCGACGGTGGGATCCCTGGTGGGATTCTCGACCCTCGGCCTCACCGTTGGCGGGTTCAGCGGACTCGAGACAGTGATCGCGCTGGCCGTGGGGGCGATGATCTGCCGGTCCGGCTACAAGAACGCGACCCGGGCCGTCCGGCGTCGTTGGCGTCGGGCTGCTCTGGGCGTCGCGGCGGTGTTGTTGATCGGTGCAGTCAGTGGTGTCGCACTGGCACTTCTCGATCGCGGCCCGGTCGAGGACGCAGTGGACGCCACCGTCGGGGGGATCACCGCCATTCGGGATGGAGATGCCGAGGAAGCGGTCGGTCTGTTGAGGGTCGCTGCTGCCGACTTCGGCGACGCGTCGGCGGTCGCCGATGCGCCGTGGTTCATGGCGTCGCGGCTCGTGCCCGTGGTCGCTCAGAACACCGAGGTCCTGCGGGTGGTGTCCAAGGAGGGAGAGCGGTTGACCACGGCCGCCTCACGAACTCTCGAGGACGTCGACTACGACGCGTTGTCCCGGCCCGAAGGCGGGATCGACCTGGCGCTGCTCGAGCAGTTCGTCGAACCCGTTGTCGACGGTTCCCGAACGATTGCGTCGGCTCGTGCCGCCGTCGACCGACTCGATTCGCCGTGGGTCGTCGGCCTGCTCCGGTCGCGGCTCGACGACTTCCGCTCCGAACTCGGGAGCATCGCGGAGGATGCCGAGCTGGCCGAGATGGCGCTCGGACGCGCTCCGTCGCTGTTGGGCCGCGACGCCCCCCGGACCTATCTGGTGCTGTTGTCCAATCCGGCCGAGGCACGCGACCTGGGGGGCCACATCGGGAACTGGGCGGAGGTCCGGGTCGACAACGGAGCTCTCGAGCTGGTGGAGGTGGGCAAACCGCTCGAGCTCTCCCAACGCGACGCGGATCCGGAGTTGAGGGCGCAGGGGGGCATCCCCGAGGCGTTCCTGGCGATGCAACCGGGCCGCTATCCCCAGAACTGGGGCGCCACGCTGGATTTCGACACCGCTGCCACGGTCGCCGCGGGCCTCTACGAGCGAAAGACGGGGGTCCCCGTCGACGGCGTCATCTACGCCGACCCCTTCGTCCTGGCTGCGATGTTGGAGATCACGGGGCCCATCCCCATTCCGGGGCTCCCTGGCCAGACGATCGACTCGACGAACGCCGTCGAGTTCCTCACCTTCGGGCAGAACACGGCCTATCCCGACGACGCCGCGGCCGACGACGGAATCACTCAACTCGTCGACGATCTCTTCAGCGCCTTCGTCGAGGCACAGCTGCCATCGCCGGAAGACATCGGATCGCTCTTCGGCCCGCTGGCCC
Organism: uncultured Microthrixaceae bacterium; assembly: GCA_963700425.1. Classification (GTDB taxonomy): domain Bacteria; phylum Actinomycetota; class Acidimicrobiia; order Acidimicrobiales; family Microtrichaceae; genus CAVOXO01. The sequence goes on from CAVOXO010000010.1 coordinate 107,554, forward strand.
ACGACCGCCGGCTCCGGTTGGTGTCGATGGACCCCGACGACCGAGCTCTGCTCGAGCGGACGAGCCTCAGTGTCGATGTTCCCGTTGGCGATGGCCATGACCTTCTCGGAATCATCTCGCGCAATGCCAACCCCTCGAAGATCGACGTCTTTCTGCGTCGGGAGTCGACCTACACCGTCGACTGGGACCCCGAGAGCGGGGAGGTGGACGGCCTGGTCGAGGTCACGCTCCACAACGACGCGCCCTCCGAAGGGCTCCCCCCGATCGTCATCGGAAATGCCGGGGCCCTCTTCCCCGGCACCAACATCACGACATTGGGCGTGGTGACCCCCTTCGAGTTGTCGGCAGTCGAGGTCGGCGGAGAGACCTATCCGGTCAGTCCGGTGTGGGAGGGCGAGTGGTGGCGCCACACCGTCCGGGTGGATGTGCCCCCTGGAGAATCGGTGACCGTACGGATGGAGTTGTCCGGTTCTCTGGCACCGGGCGACGTCTACGTCCTGGCCACCATCGGCCAGGCTCTGTTGGATCCGGGGCCGCTGACGGTGACGGTCACGACCCCCTCCGCCGACTTCGTTCCACAGCAAGGCGTCGCCATCGGGCCCAACAGCGCAGAGGTGTCCGTCGAGCTCCTCGGCGACACCTTGATACGACTCCCGATCGAATGACACCGGGTGAGTCCCGTCCCGTAGGCATTTCGACCCAATTCGTGGACTCCAATCGGGGCGCGTAGCAGACTCGCCGTCGTCGCCGGGGGAACCGAACGACCGCACGTGAGAGGGACGCACTGCAATGCATCTACGTGGCACGAAGACGGCGCTGGCTACATCATGTGTGGGGCCTTGGAGGTGGGAGATGCCATGTTGCTCTATGGACCCCGAGAAAAATTTGGTCTTTTAGGCAGTGAGCCGGATTTTTTAGTCCTTACAGAATCCGTTCAGGAAATACCCAACTACAAAAAGGCCAAGATTTCTATCCTCATCATGTTGTGTGCTGTCTTGCCTGCTATATTAAACCTGATCCCCATCTACATTTCGACGCTGATTGGTGCCTCCTTAATGGTCATCACCGGATGTCTCACCATGACCGAAGCTCACCGGTCAATTGAGTGGAAAGGAATTATCCTCATTGCAGGGATGCTCCCATTGGGGGCCGCCTTAGACGGGACGGGTACCGCACAATATCTGGCAAATGTCGTTGTTAAGGTTGTCGGTGGCTACGGGCCTTTAGCCGTCATGGGCGGCTTGATGGCGCTGACCTTCCTGGCAACCTGTGTCATTCCCACAGCAGCTTTGGTTGTGCTCTTGGGGCCCATTGTGTTGAATACGGCCGCAAGCATGGGCGTTTCACAGCACGCTATGATTATGGCCGTTGCTGTTGCGGCATCGGCCAGCTTTATGACACCGATTTCGCACCCAGCCAATATCATGGTCATGGGTCCTGGAGGGTATAAGTTTTCAGATTATATAAAAGCGGGAGTCCCTTTAACCGCCATGATTTTTATATTGGTTATGGTCATTCTACCCATATTTTGGCCCCTCTGAATGTATAAACGCCTAATTAGAATCTGGGGCCCCTATGGCAAGTAGTCATTGGAGAATGTTGTAAAATCAACAGGATCATGTTCAAGATCATGAATACCAAAACAAAAGGCAGGGCCAACGGGGCCCTGCCTTCAATGTTTTGTTCTGTTGAATTTTATGTTTAGGTCAAGAACTTTCCAATCTTCAAATCTCTCAAATTCACAGCGGACCAGTCACTCACCTTCACCCACGCTTCCCTTCGCTCGACCTCTGATCTCTGCTCTTTTCGAGACCGTCTCTCAGCGGCCCTGTAAAAGAAGCGAGCAAGGTGGTATGACCTGCGCCTATCTCTCCAGGAGCGTCTATCAATGGATGTGTGCCTTCTTTCTAACATGTTGCAGCCTCCTTGGTGACGGGCTTTTATTATGGTCATGGGTTGGCAAGCATTCGGGATTTAGGTTAGGCAGGGAGTTGATTCTGTTACGTAAGGTTTCGTATAAAATTTAACCTATTATAATATGGAATGACCTCTAAAGTCAATATAATTTAACGCTGAAATACGGTTGCCAAGTCCATGAGGCCAAGGGTTTACCCTATCGTTACATAAAATATATGACCGGTCTCTTCATCCCAAATCCCGCCTGCACCCTGTTTCTTCGGCGAAACGGAGAACGATCCATGCCAATACAGCCAACCCCGCCCAAAAGAAATAGGGAGATCCCAAACTGATACTCGCCAAACTGTTTCCGATGGGTGGCGAAAAGGCCCCGCCAATACTCCCGATCGTTTGAATCAAACCCACTGCCGTGGCGACGTATGCCACGCTAACCCCCTTGCTCTCCATGGTCATAACAAGCACGAGCGTCATAGAAGGATCACGGGTGAACCCAACCATGATCGCTAAGAAATGAGACGAAGCTGCTGTCGAAAAACGGCATGAGAATGGAGCCCACAATGGCCACCATGATGAGTACGGATAAGAGAACTTTACGAAGCCCCAATCTATCCGACAGCAATGCAACGGGAATAGCCCCGAATGCGCCGGCCATATTAAAGGCCGCCAGGGTACCATCAGCACTCACTGCCGACCATCCCATATTGCGCAAGTAGAGGGGCAGGTATCCCACGATTCCCTGAATGGCACCGCTATAGCCAAAGAGGACGATACCAACAATCCACACACTGCGAAGGCGAGATACGTGGGACAGTGCTCGGCGCATCGATACAGTAGAGGGCCGGTCCGATAAGGGATCTCTCTCTGGATCTCTTACCGTAAACTGCCACAAAATACCGAGGATAACCGAGACGAAACCATACAGAAAGAGGACGTTTCTCCATCCCCCGAGCCATGGAGAAAGCAGGGTAGCGCTGATCATCGCTCCAAGGGTAAATCCGATTGAATAACCCGTTGCAAGAACACTGTTCGCCAGCGCCAGCCTTTCCCGTGGGAACCAAATCTTGGCCACCTTGGTTTGGTTTACTATGACCATGGAACTGAAGACGCCGTAAAGAAAAGCGGTTGCCGCCAAACTGATAAAGTCGTAGGAAAGACCCCGAAAGGCACCTGCGATTCCGACAAGAAAACAGGAGAGAGCCATGACGCGTTTATATCCAAGCTGGTCACCTAACATGCCATTTACTAGGTGTGTCAAGAAACCCGCCAGGTAGACCATACCCCAGACAGAGCCTACCTGCACCAGGCTCAGGCCCAAGGCCTCCGATATCTGTTTGAATAAGACGGGCATACACATCCCTTGGGCGGCTACACTGAGGGAACCCGTGAGTGCTGCCAAAATGAGTACGTACCATTTGTTGCTGGACTGTATGCTTTTTATCAATTTTAGTTCCCCAAGGGCATTTTCAGAAAGAGCAGTTCCAATGAGTCGAGATATTCCACCACGGCCGCACTGATGATGGTACCCAATCCAGCCTGGGCTTCTTCAGTATTTTGGTACTAATCTTGCAAAGTATAACCTTCCATATCTATCTTTAGAGAATATTGGAGAGCAAAATGGAAGTCGTCCGCAATGTTACCATGAACCTTCGTATTGAGACTAACAAAAGAAATTTGGAGAAGGAATTTCGTAATCTTTCTGATCTGAATTACTTCATGGCCCATTTTTTTTCTTCGGAAGACGTAGCCGACCGAAGATTTCAGCAGGCCGACTCATTCTATGCAGGGAAGGAAAGGCGAATGGTGAAATCAATCAGATCGGGCATTGATGCAGGAAAAAAATTTCATAAAATTGGCAGGCCAGTTACATGAGATAAAGATACTCATGGCAAGCCCAAAGGAATCACAACCATCACTGGAAACAGAACTTGGCAAACTTTACCAAGAGATGGAAAGGCTGGAAGAAAAAGTGTCTCTCATCGTTTTAAAGGAAGGAACCCCCGCTTCTGAACCTGAGCAAAGGGATGAATCAGGGAATAAGGTGTATTACAGCAATACGTAGAACTCAACCAAGGCACAA
>CAVOXO010000011.1:0-15038 GCA_963700425.1 uncultured Microthrixaceae bacterium
CTGACTTCCTTCATCCTGCTGTCGGACGTCACCGAAGCGGACGGGCCCACCAAGGTTGTTCCACGCGAGGTCGGAGACGACGTTCCGATGCTGCCCATTCATCGCGAGCCGGGTGAGTTGAACGGCGTGGAGGTCTCGGTCACCGGGCCGGCCGGGACCCTCTTCCTCTACACCACCGAGGTGCTCCATCGCGGGTCCGCCATGTGCGGCTTCGAACGCAGCCGCTTTGCGTTGCTCGCCGATTACTCCGTTCGCGGCAACCCGTGGATGGGCAAGATGAGTTGGCCGAACGTGGCGAATGACCCGTCGTGGTCCGACATGATCACGCGGGCGACGGTCCGGGAGCGCGAACCTGTTCGGCTTCCCCCCGCCGGGCCACGAGTACTGGAACGAACAGACGGTGCACGATGTCGGGCTGCGTTATCCGGACATGGACATGAGCGCCTACGCAGCACCCTGATCGATCGTCAGCGGCCCACAGCACCCTTGCACCTGGGGAGGCTGAATTCGTACCCTTTGATCACGGTGCCGCGAACGCCGGGCGGGGACGACCACACCGGTGGATGCCGCCGGCGCCGGCGATGGCGAGGGCGGTTCGTGCGATGGAGCGGGTGAAGGTCAGCGGGAGGTTCCTCTCCCACGAGGACGCCGTGTTCGTGGTCAAGGGTGTCACCTACGGGTCGTTCGTCCCACGCCGGGACGGGGAGCTCTACCCCGAGCAGGACGTGATCGAGCGGGACCTCACCACGATGGCGGCGGCCGGGCTCACCACCGTCCGGCTCTACACCCCTCCGCCGGTCGAGCTCCTCGAGTGTGCCGCGGCTCTCGGCTTGAGGCTGCTCGTCGGGCTGGATTACCACGACTTCCGCATGGAGCCGGAGGTCAACCGGTCCGGGCGTCGGCGCATTCGGGACGCTGGTTTCCAGGCGATCGAGGAGGCGATGGGCCGATTGGGCGGTCGTCCCGAGGTTCTCGCTCTCTCCGTGGGAAACGAGTTCCCGGGGGACCTCGTCCGCCTTCACGGGGTGCACAAGGTGGCGCGATTGCTGGGTGAGCTCGTCGACCGGATCCACGACGATGATCCCGAGATGTTGGTCACGTACACCAACTTCCCGACCACCGGCTACCTCGAGGTACCCGGACTCGATCTGGCCACGACCAACATCTTCCTGGAGGACCGAGCCGCGTTCGCCCGGTATCTCCGGCACCTCCAGGTCGCAACCGGTCCGATCCCGCTGGTCGTCACCGAGTTGGGTCTGGCCAGTGAGGTGCACGGGGAGCAAGAGCAGGCTGCCGCACTCTCCTGGCAGCTCGACGTGGTCGACGAGGCCGGACTCGCCGGAGCGACGATCTTCTCGTGGACCGACGAATGGGGAGTAGACGGAGAGCCCGTCGACGGCTGGGGATTCGGCCTCACCGACGCCGATCGGACCCCCAAGCCGGCCCTCGACGTGGCCTCGGCCTGGGCGCACCGTCAGGTGCGGGACGTTCGGCCCGCATGGCCGCGGGTGAGTGTGGTCGTCTGTGCTTACAACGAAGCGTCGATGATCGAAGACTGCCTCGAGTCCCTCGAAGCCTGTGACTACCCGGATCTCGAAGTGATCGTCTGCGACGACGGATCGGAGGACGCGACGCTGGAGATCGCACGACGATTCCCGTTCAAGATCCTGAACCTCGATCACGGGGGCCTCAGCCGAGCCCGGAATGCCGGAATCGACGCGGCCAGCGGCGACATCATCGCTTTCCTCGATGCCGACGCCACCTGTCATCACCAGTGGCCGTACCACCTCGCGTTGTCCTTCGAGGAACCGGGGGTCGTCGCCAGCGGCGGGCCGAACCTCCCGTTTCCTGACGCCGCGATGGTCGAGCGGGCCGTCGCCCTGTCGCCGGGAGCACCGATGGAGGTGCTCGTGTCCGACGATCGGGCCGAACACGTCCCTGGCTGCAACATGGCCTTCCGAGCCGACGCCGTGCGGGGAATCGGTGGGTTCGATCCGATCTACACGTCGGCCGGGGACGACGTCGACGTCTGCTGGAAGCTTCTGGATCAGGGAGGCGAGATCGCGTTCGCCCCGATGGCGCAGGTGACCCACCATCGACGGAATTCGGTGAAGGGGTATCTACGGCAGCAACGTGGGTACGGACGCGCCGAACGGCTCCTCGTTCCGGCCCACCCGAACCGGTTCAACCGACTGGGGCAGGCCCGGTGGTCCGGCTTCATCTACGGGGACATGACCGTCCTCCCTCGACTTCTTCGCCCCATCGTGTACCACGGACCCATGGGCATCTCCCCGTACCAGAAGGTGGCGTCCCGACCGGCCCTGGAGCTCGCCATGTGGGGTGGCGCTCTGGTTCCGCTCGCTCCGGTGCTGGCTGCGCTGGCGTTGCTCGCCGGTGTGCTCTGGCCCCCGGCAGCGTTCGGTGCGGTGGCGGTTCTGCTCGTCACTTTGGCGTATGCAGCGGCGGTAGCGGTGTCGGTTCCGATCGATTCGGCCGATCCGACTTCTATCAGGTCGCGTCTCCTCGTCGTGTACCTTCATCTCGCTCAACCGATCGTCCGGAGCTGGGGTCGGCTGCGCACGCCCCTGCGCCCGATCGAGAGCGATGCTCCGATCTGGTCCGGGGATCGCCTGGACTGGCTGCACCGCCTGGTCCATGAGGCCCGCGCGCAGCACCTCAGCGTCAAGACCGGCGCCGAAACCGACCCGTGGGACATCCGCTGCTCAGCGGGGCCACTCCTCCGCGCCAAGGTGGTCACGGCAGTGGCCTGGGGCTGGACGCCGCGAGCCCGAGTCGAGTACCGCGTGAGCGGATGGTTCTGGCTGGGCTGCATCGCGCTCGCAGCCGTCGTTGCGACCGGCGCGGTCTGGGCGCCAACGGCGGCGACGCTCGGCCTCGGCGCAGTCGTGATCGAAGCCTTCGTGCTGCGACGGCGCGTCCAGGCGGCGCTGCGACGGTCCACCGTCGGCGTCGAGGCGCCGGACCGAGCCACACCCCCATGAGGCGCTGGTGCACGGACCGGGCGGCGATCCGGTCCGATTCGCGGCGCGCACGGGCCACGAAGGGGGGCAGCGGTGGTTCCCCCCGTCGCTCGCGGGCGCTGTCCGTCCTGAGACACCATCGAGCCCGGTTCGCGGTGATCGTGCTCGCGTCGGTGTGCACGGCGGTGCTCGCGGCCATCGCACCGCTGCCGCTGCGCGTCCTCATCGACAATGCCCTGGGGGGCGACCCGGTCGGTGATGCGCTCGGTTCTGCACTCGAGCGGCTTGGTCTCCCGACGAGCGGCGAGGGGTTGGGCATGGTCGCCGCTGTCGCGTTCGCGGTTCTGGCGTCGCTCCTCGCCGTCGGCGGTGCCGTCACCGGGTATCTCTGGGCGGTCCTGGGGAACCGGCTGGTCGAGCAGGTCACCAACGGCATGTTCCGTTCGTCGCTGTGGAGCTCGAGTCGTTTCCATCGCCGGATCCCACCGGCCGACCAGATGGTCCGGATGACGACGGACAACTGGGCCGTCTACACGGTCGCGAACCTCATCGTCGGCATGCCGGCCACCCGACTGCCCACCGTCTTCGCAGTTGGGATCGCCGCGTGGCAGCTCGATGCCGCACTGACCGTCTGGCTGTTCGCCCTCGGTCCAACACTGGCGATCATCGCCCGGGTGGTCGGTCGCCGGCTGACCCGCCGGAGCAGGGCGGAAGCAGAGTTCGCGCGCCGTCCTCGCCGGTGTCGTCCTGGACACGGCACGAGGGCTTCCCGAGGTGCTCCACCTGGACGCGGGAGATCGACACCGCGAGCAGTTCAGCCATCGGGGCGAACAGTGGCGGCAGCAGAGCATCCGAAGCGTCTCGCTCACCGTGTGGGCGCAAACGATCAACGTGACCCTGACCAACGCGGCGAGGGCGGGGATCCTGGCCGTGGGCGGACTCGCGGTCATTCGGGGCGCCACGACGGTCGGCACCCTGGTCGTCTTCCTCGGCTACGCCGAGATCCTCGCTCGCGAGGCGCGTTCGGCGGCGACGATGCACAACCAGTGGCGCTCCTCGAAGGCCGGCATCGACCGGGTGGACGAGATGTTGCAGACGGACCCGCGGGCCGCGTCGCCGGTCGATGACGCCCTGGGGCCGGTGGTGGTGTTGCCGGAGGGTGGGGTGGATGTGGTGTTTCGGGGGGTGGGGTATGCGTATGGTGAGGAGCGGGTGGTGGATGGGGTGTCGTTGACGGCGTCGGCGGGGACGGTGACGGCGTTGGTGGGTCCGACGGGGGCGGGGAAGTCGACGTTGGTGTCGTTGTTGCCGCGGTTGATCGATCCGGTGGTGGGGTCGATCACGATCAACGGGGTGGATCATCGTCGGATTCCGTTGGGGAACCTTCGGCAGTTGATCGCGGTGGTGCGACAGGATCCGTATCTGTTTCCGGCGTCGTTGCGGGACAACATCGCGTATGGGCGGCCGGATGCGTCGTTGGAGGAGATCGTGGCGGCGGCGAGGGCGGCGAATGCGCACGAGTTCATCGAGGCGTTGCCGGACGGGTACGAGACGGTGGTCGGTGATGGGGGGGCGGGCCTGTCGGGGGGTCAGCGGCAGCGGCTGGCGATTGCCCGGGCGTTGTTGAAGGATGCGCCGGTGTTGGTGCTCGACGAGCCGACCTCGGCGTTGGATGCGGGGACCGAGGCCGAGGTGATGGATGCGATCGACCGGTTGGTCGAGGGTCGGACGGTGTTGGTGATCGCGCATCGGTTGTCGACGATTCGCAACGCCGACACCATTGTGGTGTTGGATCACGGGACCGTGGCCGAGGCCGGGACCCATCAGGAGCTCCTCGCCGCCGGTGGTCTCTACCACACCCTCTACACCACCCAATTCCAAGACCACCCGGTCGGATCTGAGCTCGAATCTCCGTCACGGCGACCGACGGCGGTCGGGAAATGATCTCCGTGTTCCGCTTCGCGCTGCACTACGCCCGCCGGCACTGGCTGGGCCTCAGCGCCTTGGTGGTGCTCGCGGTCATCGCCGCCGTCGTGGCCGCTGCGGTTCCCTGGCCGCTGAGATACGCGGTCGACGACGTGCTGGGGCCGGAGGGGTCCCAGGACGCGACCCAGCTGATCCTCGCGGCGATCGCGCTCGTGGGTGTACTCGTGCTCGCTCAGGTCGTCGTCCTGGTGCAGCGTCGCCTGGAGGTCAGCCTCTCGCGTGCCGTGACCGTCGAGGTCGGCGCGGACCTATTCGACCGCCTCCAGCAGGTCAGCTTGACCGACGCTCGCCGGTACCGGGTGGGCGACGTCGTCGCTCGCGTCACCCGCGACGCGTCGGCGGCCCAGAACCTGATCCTCGCGGTCGGGGTCAGCACGCTGCAGCAGGGCGCTTACGTGGTGGTCTACACCTTCCTGCTCTGGCGTCTCGATCCGTTGTCCGGCGCGATCGCATGGGGGATCGCGATCGGCCAGGCGGTGGTCGCCCGACGCTTTGCCGGACCCACCGACCGCGCCACGCAGCGCCGGGCACGGGCCGAGGCCGAGCTGATGGCGACGGTCGACAACTCTCTCGAAGGCCTCGACGAGATCTGGGTGAACGGGGCGATCGAACGGGAGGTCGAGCACTTCGAGACGGTCGCGAGCGAGACCTTCGAAGCCGCTCGACGCACCGATACGGTGCTCCTCCGGTTCGGGCTCAACACCTCGCTCCTCGGCGCGGTCGGGAACGGCCTCGTCCTTCTCGTGGGCGTGCAGCGGGTCTTCAGCGGTGAGCTGACGGTCGGTGATCTTCTCGTGATCCTCGCTTACGTGCAGGCGCTCCAGGGACCGGTCGAGGGGTTGGCCTACGCCATCCCGAACGCAGCAGGAGCGTCTGCGAAGGCGCGACGGGTCACCGAGTTCCTGGCCGACGCCGATCGCGTCACCGTCACATCGCCGGTGGTGGTGTTGCCGGAGGGTGGGGTGGATGTGGTGTTTCGGGGGGTGGGGTATGCGTATGGTGAGGAGCGGGTGGTGGATGGGGTGTCGTTGACGGCGTCGGCGGGGACGGTGACGGCGTTGGTGGGTCCGACGGGGGCGGGGAAGTCGACGTTGGTGTCGTTGTTGCCGCGGTTGATCGATCCGGTGGTGGGTTCGATCACGATCAACGGGGTGGATCATCGTCGGATTCCGTTGGGGAACCTTCGGCAGTTGATCGCGGTGGTGCGACAGGATCCGTATCTGTTTCCGGCGTCGTTGCGGGACAACATCGCGTATGGGCGGCCGGATGCGTCGTTGGAGGAGATCGTGGCGGCGGCGAGGGCGGCGAATGCGCACGAGTTCATCGAGGCGTTGCCGGACGGGTACGAGACGGTGGTCGGTGATGGGGGGGCGGGCCTGTCGGGGGGTCAGCGGCAGCGGCTGGCGATTGCCCGGGCGTTGTTGAAGGATGCGCCGGTGTTGGTGCTCGACGAGCCGACCTCGGCGTTGGATGCGGGGACCGAGGCCGAGGTGATGGATGCGATCGACCGGTTGGTCGAGGGTCGGACGGTGTTGGTGATCGCGCATCGGTTGTCGACGATTCGCAACGCCGACACCATTGTGGTGTTGGATCACGGGACCGTGGCCGAGGCCGGGACCCATCAGGAGCTCCTCGCCGCCGGTGGTCTCTACCACACCCTCTACACCACCCAATTCCAAGACCACCCGGTCGTGCCATGACCGAGCCGGGACGAGCCAGCGGGGCCGCGCGAGGTCGACCATCGGTGGCGTATCGACGAGATGCCGGCCAACGTCGAGATCGGTGCCGACGTGGTGCTGACCGGCTCGAAGGCCTTCGCGCGGTTCTTCGGCGAGCACTCCGGCGCCCTGCGCATCGGCGACCGGTCGATCATGGACGGAGTGCGCTTCGGCGTCGGACCCAGCGGAAAGATCACGATCGGATCCGATTGCCGGTTCTCCGACGCCGTGATCCTGGCGGAGGAGGCGGTGACCATCGGCGACCGGGTCATGCTCGGTTGGAACACCACCGTCGCGGACTCCGACTTCCATCCGGTGGAGCCGTCCGCCCGACGCCTCGACGCCGAAGCGGTCTCTCCCCTCGGTGACCAGCGTGAGCGGCCGTCGACGGCACCGAGGCCGGTGACGATCGGCAGCGACACTTGGGTGGGTCCCAACGCCGTGATCCTCAAGGGAGTCGAGATCGGTGAGGGCTGCTTCATCGAACCGGGCTCGGTGGTGACCGACGACATTCCGGCTCGCCGACGGGTCCTGGGCAACCCCGCCGTGGTGGTCGAGACGCTGTGACGACGCCGCGCACCCTGCCCTGGGACTGGCACGACGTGCCGATCCCGGACAACGTCGAGCTCGACGAGACCGCGTACCTGGAGACGAGCTACTCCTTCCATCAGTTCCGCAGTCGTCGCACCGACGCCGTCGTGCTGGATCGCGCGGCGAGCGTGTATCTGGGCACCACCTTCGATCTCGGGCCCGACGCTCGGGTCAGCATCGGGGAGTTCTCACTGGTCAACGCGGCCCAGCTGATCATCGACGGTGATCTGGACATCGGTGACCACGTCTTGATCTCATGGGGCGTGGTCGTGATGGACACCTACCGCGTGGCCGTCGATCCGGACGCCCGCCGCCGAGGCGACCCCGCCCCCGTGCGACCGGTGAAGATCGCGCCGGATTGCTGGATCGGGTTCGGTGCCAGCATCCTCCCCGGCACCGAGCTGGGCCGAGGTTCGATCGTTGCCGCCCGATCCGTCGTCGCGGGCACGGTCGATCCGTACACGGTGGTCGCGGGCAACCCGGCGGTTCCGGTCGGTCGACAGCCCCAGGTCCCGAGATGAACGAATCGCCGCGCAAGATCGTGGTCACCGGGATCCTGTTCTTCTATCCGATGGCCGGCGTGACCTATCAGTTCCTGCACTACCTGCTGGGGCTCCGGGCCCTCGGCCACGACGTCGTCTACATCGAGGACTCGTCGCGGTGGGTGTACGACCCGGATATCAACGACCTCACCGACGATGCCACCGCGAACGTGCGCAAGGTCGTCCCCAGCCTCCAGCAGTACGGTCTCGGGGACCGGTGGGCCTACCGCGACGGGGCGTCGGCCACGCGGACGATGGGGATGACCGACGCCGAGATCGACCGGTGGTACCGAGACGCCGACATCCTGCTCAACGTCACCGGCTCGCAGGAGATCCTCCCGCACCATCGCCAGATCCCGATCCGGGCCTACGTCGAGAGCGATCCGTTCATGTTCCAGGTCGACGTGGCCAACGGGGTGCAGAGCACGATCGACCTCCTCGACGGCCACACGCACCACGCAACCTTCGGCGAGAACATCGGTGCCGACGACTGCGGTATCCCCGAGACGCGCTACCGCTGGATCACGACGCGCCAGCCGGTGGTCATGGACCTGTGGAAGGGACCGGTCACCGGATCCGCCGGCTACCGGACCATCACGACGTGGAAGAACAAGGGGAAGGACCGGGTCCTCGACGGCGAGACGTATCTGTGGACCAAACATCTCGAGTTCACCCGGTACCTGGATCTCCCGTCCCGGCGGCCGGTTCGGTTCGAGCTCGCCGTCTCGGACGACTCCGAGGCCAACCGCCTGCTCCCGGCCAACGGCTGGCACACGCAGCCCGCCATCGACGTGAGCCTGACGCTCAACCGGTACCGGGACTTCATCGTCGAATCCACGGCCGAGTTCACCGTCGCCCGCGATCAGTACGTCCGGCCTCGCACCGGCTGGTTCAGCGACCGTTCGGCGAGCTTCCTGGCGGCCGGCCGGCCGGTCATCACCCAGGAGACGGGCTTCAGCGACTTCCTCCCCACCGGGTCGGGCCTGTTCGCGTTCGACGACATGGACGGGGTGCTCGCCGCCATCGACGCGATCGAGTCCGACCCGGTGGCCCACAGTGAAGCGGCGCGGGAGATCGCCCGCGAGTACTTCGCCGCCGATCGCGTCCTGCCCCCGCTCCTGTCGGCGCTGGAGACCTGACGTGGCAACGATCGTCTACTCCAGCTACGTGATCCGCTACCCGGTCGGCGGCATCCTCTCGTCCAATCTCCAGTTCCTGCGCGGTTTCGCCCGGCTGGGTCACGAGGTCGTCCTGGTCGAGTCGAACGGGTGGCCCGACGCGTGTTTCGACCCGGCCCGACGGACCCTCGATGACGATCCGTCGGCGGGAATCCGATCCTTCAGCGCCGCCCTCAGGGCACAGGACCTTCCCGTGCGATGGGCGTTCGTCGACCTTGACGGCACCACCTACGGGCTGGATCGGGCCGAGCTGAACGCCGTCTTCGCCCGTGCCGACCTGTTCATCGATCGTGGCCTGCACCGGACCTTCCTCGAGGAGTCCGCGGCCGTGCCGCTCCGGGTCCTCGTCGATCCCGATCCCGGCTACCGCCAGATCCAGATGGAGTTGGACGTCGACCGCCATAGCGACGAGCCCGAGTTCGACGCCTACTACACCTACGGCCAGAACATCGGGACGGGCCGATCATCGGCGCCCACCGGTGGGGTGGAGTGGCGCCACCTCTTCCACCCGGTCGACGTCACCGGCGTGATCGCCGACCGCCCGCCGGCCGGGGCGCCGTTCACGACGGTCATGAACTGGCGCTCGCTGGCCGAGCTCTCGTGGGAGGGTCGCAGCTACGGGATGAAGGACAAGGAGTTCCCCGCCTTCGCCGATCTCCCGAGCCGCGTTCCCGGACCCTTCGAGATGGCGGTGGAGGGCGATGCTGCCGTCCGCGACCAGCTGAGGGCCCACGGCTGGATCGCGTCCGACGCGGTCGAGGCGACCCACGACCTGGCCGCCTTCCAGGCCTTCATCTCCCGGTCCGGCGGCGAGTTCTCGGTCCTGAAGGAGGTCTACGTCGCACTCGACGTGGGCTGGTTCAGCGACCGCAGCGCCATGTACCTCGCCCGAGGCCGTCCCGTCGTCGTCCAGGACAACGGCCTCGACGGTCACCTCCCGCTCGGCGAGGGCCTCTTCTCGGTGCGCGACGTCGACGAGGCGGCCGCCGCAGTGGAGGCCATCCGAGGAGATCCCGAACGCCACCGCCGGGCCGCCCGCCGCATCGCCGAGAAGCATCTCGACACCGACGTCGTGCTCGGCCGATTCCTGGCCGATCTCGGCCTGCCACCGAAAGGACCGTCATGACGGCAACGATCACCATCGGGTTCCTGCCCCGGGAGCGATTCGAGGTCGGCGCGGAGTCGCTGGCCACGCTGCTCGACAACACGAACGAGCCCTACGAGCTCATCGTCATGGCGCCCGCAATGCCCGATCGGTACCGGCGCGAGCTGGACGAGGTCCTCGAACGCCGACCGACGACCATCGTGGTCGAGGTGGACCGCCTGCTGTTGCCCGCCGCCTCGAAGAACCTGATCCTCGAACACGCCACCGGCGAGTACGTCGCGTTCGTGGAGAACGACGTCCTGTATCCCCCGGGCTGGCTCGACGGGCTGGTCGCGGCGTGTGAGGAGTTCCCCGCCGATGTCGTGTCGCCTCTGATCCGTGAGGGTCGCGGCGACGAGGAGCACTTCGATCATCATCTCGGCCGGATCGTCGATTCTTTGCCGGGGCGGCCCATCGACATCAGCGGGATCGCCGAGCCCCGCAACAGCGTGACCGAGCGCACCCGGGTCGACTTCGTCGAGCAGCACTGCCTCCTGTACCGGCGGTCCGCTCTCGACGCCATCGCCCCGTTCGACGAGGAGCTCAACACCCGCGACGAGGTGGACGTGAGCATGGCGCTGTGGGCCGCCGAGCGGACGATCGTCCTCGAGCCGGCGGTGCAGATCAACTACGTGCCGCCGACGACCGCGCCAGCGGACGACGAGCTCGATTACTTCCGCTTCCGATGGGATCTCGATCGGGCCGCGAGGAGTCGGGACCGGATCCGGGAGCGCTGGAACCTGGTCGACACGCCCGGTGATCTCGGTTTCGTCCGGGCCCGCAACAACCTGATCGCGCTTCCCGGTCTGCACGACGAGCTCGCCGACGTGGTCGAGTCGGGTGGTCGCACCATCCTGCTGGAGAACGGCGAGTGGTTCGGTACCGAGGTCACGGAGGGACTCGACCTGGTGCCGTACACCAACTACGGGGGCGAGTTCGGAGGGTTCCCCGCCGACGACGCCACCTCGCTGGCGGAACTGGACCGGGCGGTGGAGGCGGGGGCCCGGCAACTGGCCATCGCGTGGCCCGCGGACTGGTGGCTCGACTGTCTCCCCGCCCTGCAACGCCGTCTCGAGGAATCCGCTCGGCTCGTCCGCGAGGACGACCGACTGCGGGTCTACGCCCTGACGGCGCCATGAGGGAGCGGCTCCGCATCGCGCTCGTCGCCCCGGTCTGGCTCCCGGTGCCACCACGCGCATACGGCGGGACCGAGTCCGTCGTCGACCTGCTGCGCCGACGCTACGTCGAGGCGGGGCACGACGTCGTCCTGTTCGCCCCCGGCGATTCGGACTCGGACGTCAGCGAGCTGCGGGCCGTGACCCCCACCGGGCTCATCGAGCGCATGGCCCGAGGCGAGGCTGCGACCTACGACCATTACGTCAACGCCGTGGCCGCCGACGTCGTCGCCGCGTCGAGCGACTTCGACGTCGTCCACAGCCATCTCGGGATGGCTCAGGTCCCCGTGCTGTCGCTCGCGGCGTGCCCGGTCGTCCAGACCGTCCACACGCCCCTCGACCTCGACGACTGTTGGATCGCCGCCCGACATCCGGATGTCGAGATCGTGACGCTGACCGAGGCGCAGGCCGCACCGCTCGACCGGGCGGTCCGCGTCGTACCGTCCGGGCTGGATCTCGACCGCTACCGGTTCAGCTGCGACACCGGCGGCCCGCTCGCCTTTCTCGGTCGCATGGGACCGGGCAAGAACCCGCTGGGTGCGATCGAGATCGCTGCGGCATGCCATCGCAATATCGTCCTCGCCGGCGCCCCCCAGAATCACGAGGAGAAGCAGTACTTCCGTGAGCGGATCGAGCCCCTCGTCGACGGTGAGCGGGTGCGCTACCTCGGCCCCGTCGACCACGCGGCGAAGGTGGATCTCCTCGGCCAGGCGGCAGTCCTGCTCTTCCCGATCACGGCCGAGGAGGCGTTCGGCCTGGTGATGATCGAGGCGATGGCCTGCGGGACACCGGTGGTGGCGACGGGCCGTGCCAGCGTCCCCGAGGTGGTCGAGCCCGGGGTCACCGGGTTCTTCGCCGACGACCTCGATTCCCTCGCCGACCTGGTCGACGAGGCGACCGCGCTGGACCGTGCCACGGTCCGGCGGCGGGCCGAAGAGCGGTTCTCGGCCGTGGAGATGGGCGACGCCTACCTGTCGATCTTCGAGGAGGTGGTGAGGTGAGGGGGCCGGGCGGATCGAGCATCGTGGCGGTCGCACCCCATCCCGACGACGAAGCGCTCGGGTGCGGGGGGACGCTGGCCCTCCACGCCGAACGGGGCGACTCGGTCACCGTCGTGTGGATGACGGCCGGCGAACGCGGCATTCCGGATCGTGACCCGGTCGAGACCGCCCACATCCGTCGCAGCGAGGCCAGGGCCGCGCTTGCCGCCCTCGGCGTCGGCGACGGTCGGTTCCTCGACCTTCCCGACGGTGGCGTCGGGGCTCATCACGGGCCGGGCACCGATGCCCTCGGTCGGGTGCTCGCCGAGTGCGCTCCCGGCGTGGTGTTCGCCCCGCACCGGGACGAGGCCCATCCGACCACGCGGCCACGGCGGCCATCGCGATCGACGCGCTGCGGCGGCACGGCGACGACAAGGTCATCCTGCTGGGGTACGAGGTGTGGTCGCCGGTGGGGTGGCCGCATCACAGCGAGGACATCGACGCCGTGTTCGAGCGCAAGATCGCAGCGGTGGAGTGCCACCGCTCGCAGACCGCACAGGTCCCGTACGCCCAGCTCGTTGGCGGACTGTCCACGTATCGCGGGGCGATGACCCTCGGATGCCGCCACGCCGAGTCGTTCGTCGACATCCCATGGAAGGAAGACCAGTGATCCAGCCACGCATCACCATCGGGGTCGTACCACGGGAGCGCTTCAGCGAGGCGCCAGAGGCGCTGCGAGCGCTGCTCCGCAACACCCATCAGCCGTTCGAGCTCATCGTCGTCGACCCGGGCATGCCCGACCCCTGGCGCCAGGAGGTGGTTGACGTGGTCGGCGAGCACGAGGACGCCGCGGTGCTCCCGGTCCCACCCGACCAACGACCGTTTCTTCCAAACCGGGCCCGCAACCTGGTGATCGAGCACGCCCACGGTGACTGGATCTGCCTGCTCGAGAACGACACGCTCGTCGGTGAGGACTGGCTCCCACCGTTGCTCGACGCCGCCGAAGCGACCGGAGCGGGAGCGGCGGTTCCCCTGATCCTCGAGCGGTTCGGGCCGTTCGAGAAGGTCCACTTCGACGACCGGCTCCATCACATCGTCGACACGCCGACGCCGACGGGGGTGGAGCGACGGATCGAGCCCCGAGCCGACTCCAAGGAACGCGACCGCGGAGGACCCGTGCGGATCGTCGACTTCATCGAGACCCACTGCATGCTCTTCCGGCGCGAAACGCTCGAGCGAGTCGGTGGCTTCGACGGGGAGATCACCGCCCAGGAGGAGATCGACATCTCCCTGGCTCTGCACGCCCAAGGCCTCGACCGCGGTGCTGGCACCGAGCTCGGTCGTCACGTTCATGCCCCCGCCGCCGGTCCACCCGGGCGGCCGCGACTACTACCTGGCCAAGTGGAATCCCAAGACGTATGAGCGGGACCACCGGAGGATGGCCCGGCGATGGCGTATTGTCGGCTATCCGAGTGCCGTGGGCGTCGTCGAGGCCCGCCGGGCCATGGCGGACGGCGACGTCGAGGCCCAGATCGGCCGTGAGCTCGAGCAACGCCGAACGGCTCGACGCCACCCGACGGGATCTGGCCCCACTCCTCGGGCGTGGGCCGCTCCGTCTGGTTCACGACAACCAGCTCGATCTGAGCCTGGTCTGCCCGGAAGCGGACGTCCTGCCGTTCATCGAACGTGACGGCCTGTGGTGGGGACAGCCGGACAGCTCGGCGACGGCGATCACCGAGCTCGATCGGATGCGAGCCGAAGGTGCGTCGACGTTGGCGTTCGCCGCCGCCTCCGCATGGTGGCTCGAGTACTACGGCGAGTTCGCCGACCACCTCCGGAGCTCGTTCGATGTACTCAGTGAGACACCCCAGGTGACCACGTTCGACCTCACCGCTGCCGCCACCGACGTCGCGCGACCGTGATCGTCCAGCTCGGGCCGCCGAGATGCACGCCCGAGTCGGGCCGGTTACGGCCCACGTGTCGTGGGAGGAAGCGGATCGAGCGTCGCTCGGGCTCGACATCGAGGCCTCGTGTGTCGAGGCCCTGGTGCCTCGGGTCGAGGCGTTCCTGCCCACGTGTGCGGTGATCGCGCAGCTCACGGGTGAGCGCCGCCTGACCACCGACGCGCCGGTGTCACCGCTGCTCATCGAGAACCTGCCGACGGCTCTCGGCTGGACGAGGTACCTCTCGAGATCGGACCGTCCCCCCCTGCGCCTCGATCTCCCCGTCGACGGGGTCCCGCCCCCGTCCCGGCCGGCCCGCCACGCCCAGTTCTTCTCTGGTGGCGTCGACTCCATGGCGACCCTTCGGTTCAATCACCGTCTGGCTCCGCCGGGCCACCCCCACCGGATCACCGACCTCGTGTACGTGAGCGGGTTCGAGGAGGAATCGAGCGATCGCTCGCTGGAGGGGGTGCGGGCGGTCGCCGCCGAGGCCGATCTGGGGTTGGTCGAGGTGCGCACGGACCTGGCTCGGCTCGACACGCCGGATCGGCGGTACTGGCAGGAGTTCTTCTACGGGGCCTTCCTGGCGTCGGTCGCCCAGGCGCTGGCCGGTCGATTCACCCGAGTGACCGTCGCACCGTCGAGCGGCAGCATCGGCCCGACGAAACGGGTGGGCAGCCTTCCCCAGCTGGACACCAACTTCTCCAGCGACCTCGTGACGATGGGGCATCCCCACTTCGAGACGTCCCGTGACGAGCGGATCGCCGCGGTCGGCGACTGGGAACCGGGCCGGCGCTGGC
>CAVOXO010000012.1:0-14701 GCA_963700425.1 uncultured Microthrixaceae bacterium
GCTGAGCCGGCGTGCGTGGGCATCACCGAGCGACGCACGCGCACCGGCGCCATCACTGCAGATCCGGGCGGGCCGTGGGTCTCCAGGCCCCTCCGGCACCGAGTACCGTCCGAGCCATGGAAGACGAACGAGCCGCTGAGCACACCGGGCGACCGACGCCGAAGGACATCTGGAGAGCCGTCCTCGTCATCATCGGCGTCGTGGCCGTCGTCCAGGAGCTGCGCACGCCGCCCGAGACGCGGACCTGGCACGGCAAGGTCATCGCCTTCGTGCCCTACGACTTCCGCAAGCCGACCCTCGAGCGATTCCGCCGGACCTACTGGGATCCGGACGGCCCGCTCCTCCCGGGCAAGGCATGGGGTGTCGGATGGGCGCTCAACGTCGGCGCAGTGAAGAGGCTGCTCAGCCGCAAGATGTAGCCGGCCGTCCCCCTGGTCGCGTCGACAGCGATCCTGTCGGAGTCTCCTACCATCTACGGCCTCATGGTCCAACGGCCCGACGAGGCTGCACGACCCATCCACCAACAGCCCTCCCCCACGGGGCCCGAAGGAAGTGAGCTGAACCATGCCAATCGACACCTTCATGGCCTACGCCGGCGTCTACTCCAGCGTCGACGCCGCCAAGGCCGACTACCAGGCGGTCCACGACCTGCAGACCGAGGCCGGTCTGATCGACGCCTATGACGCGGCGGTCATCGAGCGCAAGGACAACGGCAAGGTCAAGATCGTCAAGAAGCACGAATCCCCGACTCGCGCCGGCGGGTGGGCCGGCGGCGGCATCGGTCTCGCGACAGGTCTCGTCGTGGCGCTCTTCCCTGCAGCCGCCATCGGTGGGGGCCTGTTGGCCGCCACGACGGGGGGCGGGGCCGCACTCGGCGCGCTCGCCGGGCACGCCGCCGCGGGCATGAGCCGCAGCGATCTCAAGGAGCTCGGCGAGCAACTCGACGCCGGCCAGGCCGGTCTGATCGTTGTCGCCGTCTCGGACATGGGGGCGAAGGTCGAAGCCGCCATGACCAAGGCCGACAAGATCCAGGCCAAGCAGCTCGAGGCCGACGCCGAGGAGATCAAGAAGGACGCCGACAGCTGACCCCTTTGTGTCCCGCCCACCGGTGCTCCCGGTGGGCGGGACGGCGGGCTCCCCACCTCGGAGCATCACTCCGACCTGTGACGGTTCGTCACACCGAAGGCCGTCCTGTGTGTGGGCGTCGACCGGCGGCCACGGGGTCGGGAGGCCGCTCGCGAAGCCGACAGGTAAACTCGGCACCTCGCCGTCGTGGCGCTCCCCACCTCCTGTGGTGCGTGTGCGATCCGACGGGATCTACCTCGCGGGGGTTCGTTGTCATCCGATGAGCAGTATGTGGACCAGGTTCTCGACGAACTCGTTCCATCCGTTCTCGACGTTGGCACGCGGCCCGGACGACTCTGGACCAGCCGCACGTCACGTTTCGTCGAACTCCATCCCCCACAAGGGCCATCCGTCGTCGCCAAGGTCCTCCGCAACCCCGATCCGGTGAGGGCCCGGCAGATCTTCGAGACGACCGAATCGTTTGCCAGGGGCCTCGAGCGACACGGCTCGAGCACGTCTGTCCTGCGTCCCGTCGCTCTTCTGGTGAGCTCTCCGGGCGTATGCACCGAGTTCGCCCACGGCGACGACGCTCCGAACCTGCTGGCCCGCAGCCTCGACGACCTCGGCGACGCGCGCCGGCCTGGTCGAGATGTGCGGGCGCGCCCTCGCCGACTTCCACGAGGTGAGCGCCGAGCTCGACGGTGTCGATCGATCGACGATATCGGCGCAGTTCGTCCGTGAGAACCTGCCCCTTCCCTGGCGCCTCCTGCCGAGGACTCGCAGCAGTTCCTGCGACATCCATCCCGTCATCTCCGCCCTGGATTGCGGTATGTACAACTTCAGGATCCTCGACGATCGCGTCACCCTCCTCGACACCCCGAACGTTCTTCTCGGAGCCGCCGCCGAACGAGATCTCGCGTGGTTCCTCTTCAGCTTGACGGCCGCTCTCCGAAGTCACGGTCGACGACGTGCGTTGGACGAACCCCTGACCCAAGCGTTCGTCAATGCCTATGCCGAGAGAGCCGGCATCGGCGACTGGGTCGGGGACGTCCCGTGGACCATCACTGGTGCGGTGTGTCGCTTCGGATCGAGAAACCTCTTCATCCACCTGCGTCAACGGCGATGGAATCTCCTGCGAAACGACGTGGCGCTCTACGCAGCGTTGCAGCGGGACGTCTGGCGTTCATGGCGACGTCGGAAACCCCCGGCCCGTCGTCGGAAGCGATCGACACCATAGGTTCTCCCCATGAGGATTCGCGGTAGCGCCCACGGCCGCCGCCAAGTGAACGATCGACGTCAGCCCTGGTCACCGCGGGGTGTCGCAGGCCGCATACCCAGCAGCACCTCGACGGTCGCGACGAGGTCCTCGGCGGGCAGACCCCGTGGGTGACACGCCGTGACTCGATCATCGGATTCCACCGCGTCCTCCCCTGGGTCGTCGGAGCCCGACACCACGAGGATCGGAAGGCTGCGTGGCGTGTGTCGGCGACGGACGACGTCGATCACTCCGGCGTCGCCGGCACCCATGAGATCGGAGCCCACGACGATGAGGTCGGGTTGGTGAACGTCGAGAAGGGACTCGACCCGCGGCGACCCGGCCGCAGCGACCACGGTGAAGCCGCGCTTCTCGAGCGCTCTGGCCGAGAGCGTCCTGAAGTCGATGTCGTCATCGATGATCAGGATCGTCGGCGAGCGTTCCACCACCGTGACATCGACCGAAGTGGCGACGAACCCGATGGTCCATCGGTCTCATCGGATCGAGGCGATGTCCTACGCGACCGGTCGCGAGACCCTTCAGGGCCCGACGCCCGACCTGTCACGCTCGTCCGTGTTGGCGCAACAGATCTCGGTAGCTGCCGAGCTCGGTGTCGGCAGGGGTCGAGGTGGCGAGGAAGTCGCTCAGCACCTCCACGAACCGCTCCGGATGCTCGACATGGGGAAAGTGGCCGGCACCCTCGAAGATCTCCAGACGACTGCCGGGCATCGCCTCGTGTGCGGAGTAGGCGTGATCCACGGGAATGATCGGATCCTCATCGCCCCAGACGATGAGAGTCGGCATCGCCGCAGTGAGATACAGCCGGTCCTCCGCGCTCACCGACTGCCCACCGACATCGATGACCGCCCTCAACGTCCTGACGAATGCCTGTCGGTTGTCGACGTCGGTCAGCGAAGCGAAGGCGTCCCACATCTCAGAGATGTTCGGAGCCCGCCACCCGTGCCGGCTGACGAAACCGCTGACGGCGTCACCCGCGCCACGAGCGAACGGCGGGAAGAGCAGCGGCATCACGTACTCGGCCCCGGGAAGCGTCAACAGCCGAAGCATCCAGCTGACCTCGCGACCGAGTCCTCCGCTCCCGACCAGAACGAGACGCTCCACGAGCTCGGGGTGTTGGTAGGCCAACTGCATGGCCACTCCGCCGCCCAGCGACTGGCCCACGACCGTGGCGCGGCCGATGCCGAGCGCCGCCATGAGATCGCGCAGGCCGCTGGCATAGGCGCCGAGTGAATAGTCGCCCATCGGTTTCGCGGACTCCCCGTGTCCGAGGAGATCGGGCGACAGAACGCGGTAGTTCTGTGCCAGAGGCGGCATGACCGCCCTCCAGGTTCGCGAACTCCCGGCCATCCCATGCACCAGGAGGACGACCTCGCCCTCACCCGCGAGCCGGTAGCCCACGTCGTGACCGTGGAGCGAGACGTGCTGGAGCGGGATGGGTGCCATGCACGGTGACTACCACAAGGGTTCGGATGTGGGAAGGGACGAGAGTCCCACCGGATCGACGCGCCGGCTCCCAACCCACTTGACGTTACGAGTCTGATGAATAATTGTCTGGACATGAGGCCAGATATGTCCACTGCGATACCCGGGGGCGGTCGCGCGAGGTTCGAGCCACGGGGTGGCGAATCGTGGCGTGATCCCTTCACCATGTACCAGGAGCTTCGCGACGCCGACCCAGTTCACCGAGTGGCCGCCGGCGATTACTGGGTGTTGTCGAGATTCGACCACGTCTTCTCGGCCGCCCGAGATCACCAGACGTTCTCATCGGCGCAGGGGTTGACGTTCACCTATGGCGAACGAGAGACGCTGGCTCTCGACTTCTCGCCCATGGTCATGATGGATCCGCCGGAACACACGGCCTTTCGCCGCTTGGTCGGTCGCGGATTCACCCCCCGTCGGGTCGCCGAGATCGAGCCGTCGATCCGGTCGTTCGTCGTCGAGCGGATCGAGGACCTTCGTTCCCGGGGCTCGGGGGATCTGGTCGCAGACCTGGCCAAACCACTACCGAGCTTCGTCGTGGCCCACTATCTGGGGGTCCCCGCCGAGGACCGGGATCGGTTCGATGGATGGACCGAGGCCATCGTCGGCGCCAGCGCCGAAGGAGACACCATGGCCGCGGCTGACGCGGTGGTGGAGCTGGCTGGGTATTTCGGTGAACTGATCGAGCGGCGACGGATCGAACCGGCGGACGACATGACGTCAACGCTGGTTCGGGCAGAGTTGGATGGGGGACCCGTTCCCGTTCTCGACATCCTGGGCTTCGCCTTCACCATGGTGACCGGAGGCAACGACACGACCACGGGCCTTCTCGGTGGGGCAGCCACGCTGCTGACGGAACGACCGGACCAGCGGCGCCTCCTGATCGACGATCCCTCCCTGATCACGGGTGCGGTGGAGGAATTCCTCCGTCTCGTGGCTCCCGTTCAGGGACTGGCCCGCACCACGACCCGGGCAGTGACCATCGATGGTCGCGAGATTCCCCCTGCCAAGAAGGTCATGCTGCTCTATGCCTCCGCCAACCGGGACGAACGTGAATTCGGACCGGACGCGGCCGAACTCGACGTCACACGACGCATCGACAAGATCCTCACGTTCGGCTCCGGCGCTCACCATTGCCTCGGAGCAGCCGCGGCCCGGTTGCAGGCCCGGGTCGCTCTCGAGGAACTCCTGGCTCGATGTCCCGATTTCGCCGTCGATGCCGCGACAGCCACGTTCGCTCCCGGCCACTTCGTCCGCCGGCACTCTTCCCTCCCCTTCGTCGCCGAGGGAGACTGATGGGAGCCGGGTGGCTGTCGCGGGACCGCGAGGCGTTGGCCACGGAACGCATTCTCGACGCCGCGGGTTTCGAGTTCGAGATCCGGGGGGTCGGTGCGACCTCGATGCGCGATGCTCGCGAGGGCCGCGGGATGCTCCCGCGCCACGCTCTACAACCACTTCGCCGACCGACAGGCGCTCAACGTCGCATTCGTGAACCGGGAGGCCGTCCGGATCGCCCGCCGGGTGGCCGACGCCGCCGCGTGGGTGGCCGATCCCCACGACCGTGCCACGTCCGCGATCGTTGCTGCCATCGAGGCCGTGCGCTCCGACCCTCGACTGCAAACGTGGTTCACGGGCGCCGATGTGGGTGTCACGACGGCGCTCAGCGCTGACTCCGACGTCCTCGACGCACTGGGGATGGCGTTCGCCGGCGGATTCGGCGACTTCGACGATCGTCTCGAGATACGCCGCCGGGCCCGTTGGGTCGTGCGGGCGATCGTGTCGCTCCTGTCGATGCCGGCCCCCGACCTCGAGGAGGAACGCGACATCATCGCGTCGTTCGTCGTCCCCCCGCTGATGTCACCGATCCGGCGCTAGTCGCAGGAAACGGCATCCTCGAGGGTATCGAGAATCACAGCGATGTCGTCGAGAGTCGTCCGTGGGTTCACGATGCAGAAGCGGAGCGCCGGAAGACCGTCCACCGTGGTCGGGACGACGAACGCCACACCGTCGGCGAGCAGTCGTCGCGACCACGACGTGTAGTCGGCCAGCGACCATCCATGGCGGCGAAATGCCACCGCCGACAGCTCCGGCCGGCGGAGCAGCTCGAGTTCGGTGCGTGACGAGATCATCTCGGCCGCCCCTCGGGCAACCGACAAGGTGGTCTCGATCGCCTCGGTGTACGCATCGGTTCCGTAGGTCGCGAGTGAGAACCAGAAGGGCAGTCCCCTCGCCCGACGGGACAGCCCGACGGAGTAGTCCGAGGGATTCCATTCCTCTCTCGTGGCAATCGGATCGAGGTAGTCCGCTTCCTGGGTGTGGGCGGCACGACCATCCTCGGGCCGCCGGTAGAGGAGCGCGGCACAGTCGAACGGCGCAAAGAGCCACTTGTGCGGATCGACGACGAGGGAGTCGCACCGCTCGATTCCCGTGAACCGGTGGCGAACCGAGGGAGCCGCCAACGCCGCGCCACCGTACGCTCCGTCGACGTGGAACCACAGATCGTGGGTGGCGGCTACCTCCGCCACCGACGACAGCTGGTCCACGACCCCGAGATTGGTCGTGCCTGCGGTGGCAACGACCGCGAAGACCCCGACGCCGTCGGGAACGCCGGCCATGGCGACCTTCACGGCCTCACCCGTCAATCTGCCCTCGTCGTCGAGAGGAGCCCGGATGATCTCGACGTCCATGACCCGGGCAGCCGAGTCCACCGAGGAGTGAGCACTGTCCGCGCACACGAATGCGGCGCGACCCGCCATGCCACGGCTCCGCGCTCGATGGCGGGCAGCCACGAGCGCAGACAGGTTCGCCACCGATCCGCCCGAGACGAAGGCTCCGCCCGCGGTGTCGGGGAGACCCGCGAGCGATCCGATCCAGGCCAGTGCCTGGTTCTCGGCGAACACGGCGCCCGATCCTTCCAGCCATGACCCGCCGTAGAACGACGAGGCGCCCACGACGAGATCGAAGAGAACGGCTGCCTCGGTGGGCGCACCGGGCACGAACGACAGGTATCTCGGATGGTCGACCGAGATGCACGCTGTCGACAGCACCTCGTCGAAGACGCTCAGCGCGGCGTCGCCCCCGATTCCAGCCGCGGTGACAGTCTGGCCGACCTCGGCAAGGAGCCTCGCGGAGGTTGCGGGCCCGTCGAGCGGGGGGTCTTCACGGACCCGATTCATGGCGTACCGAACGATGCGCCACGCCAACGCATCGATCTCCGGTCCATAGTGGTGCATGACGCATCACCCCCTCGATCTCCTCATCTTCGCGCCGACACCCCGGCCATGAGACCTTCCTCCCTCATCGATTCCGCTCTCGACGCGTCCGTCGTCGGCGGGTTCACACGAATCGGATCTGCCGTTCGATCGCAGCTCGACGGCTGGTCGCCGCCCGACCCCGACGCCCTGAAGGACAAGGTGGTCGTCATCACCGGCGTCACCTCCGGAATCGGCGCCGCCACGGTGGAACGGCTCGTGGACCTCTCCGCGACCGTCGAGCTGTGGGGACGGGATCGGCCCCGCACGGAGAAGGTCGCGACTCGGCTGGCGGCTCACTGCGGCACGCGACCCGGAGTCGTCATCTCGGACATGGGTGAACCCGACGAGATACGGGGAGCGGTCGCCGAGCTCGAGGATCGCCACGGCCACATCGACCTCCTGATCCACAACGCCGGAGCACTGCACCGCGAGCGGAGTACCAACCGGGACGGCATCGAAGACACCGTTGCATCTCAGGTGATCGGTCCGTTCCTCGCGACAGCACTTCTCCTCGGACGACTGCGGGCCGCCGATCGGGCCCGGGTCGTGACCGTCTCGTCGGGAGGGATGTACACCGCGTCGCTCTACTCCGATGACATGGCGATGGAGCCTGCGGAGTGGTCCGGCTCCGAGCAGTACGCCCGCGCCAAGCGGGCCCAGGTGGTGCTGAACGAGATGTGGGCTCATCTCCCTGCCGCCGAGGGCATCACCTTCGCGTCGTGTCACCCGGGCTGGGTGGACACTCCTGGGGTGGCGCAGTCGCTCCCGGCGTTTCGCCGGGTGGTGGGGGCCCTCCTCAGGAATCCCTTCGACGCGGCCGACGACATCATCTGGACGTCCACCGCTCCCGAGGTGGCGGCCCACAACGGAAGCTTCTGGCACGATCGCCGGGCCCGACCGACCCATCGGATGGGGCGCACGCGTGGCAGCGACACAGCTGACTCACGCGAACAGTTGTGGGCCTGGTGCTGCGAGGTCTCGGGCATCGATCCCGACGACCTCAGTTCCCGTTGACACTCCAGTGCCAGGGCTCCGACGGGAGATTGAAGAAGCCGAAACCGGCTGCGTTCGCCGCCAGCCACTGAAAGCAGGGACTGGAGCGCGAACCGATTCCGGCTCCCGAGCAACGGAAGTCGATCGCCAGGCCTCTCTCGTGCAGTGAACGGCCCGGACGCGCGGTCGGTGGCGAACACGAACCCGATGGCGCGTCCCAGATGGAGTAGGGCGACGTCCCGCAATTCTGTCGGCGCAACCTGATCTGCTGTTGGGGGTCGCGGTACCCCTCGCCCGACAGCGAGACACCCTGGAACGCGGCGGTGAAGACCATGCGGGCGACGTTGTCCGCGATCGCGGACGACACCATGATTCCGGCCACGTCGGTCAGCTCCACCGGGCGAGTGCGACAGCCGATGGGGACCCGTCGCGTGTCATCGGCGTGATCGATCGCATAGAAGCAGTACGTGGGCGCCACGAGGCTGTCGCTGTCGGGAGCACTCACCACGAACCCATGGTCCGTTCCACGCCCCGGAAAGAGGGTGGCGAGATCGGGTCGAGGTCCGCTCGCGAGAACCGTGTCGCCCGAGCGGTCGTTCACTCTCATCTCGATGGCGACGGGATCGGTGACATCGGCGTCGAGCGCCCACCCGGCGAACGTCAATCGGCCATCGGCGAGCGCGACCAGGTCGACAGAACCGACGGGATCTGCCGAGCCCCCTCCGAGGCTCTGGCACCCGAGCAGGGTCATCGGGCCGCCGCGCTCGACGTTCACGGCGAAGGCACACACGTCGTGGAGGCCGGGGGGACCGAGCGGAACGACCGAATCGAACCCGTGGCGAGTCCCTGATGCGGGCACGCCGGTGGACACGTCGGGTCGGTCGAGCCCCGCCGGCACATCGGCGACCGGCTCACCGTCGACATAGAGCCGCACGACGGCCACCCCGGCAGGATCGTCGGGATCCAGAGCCCAGCCGACCAGCCGGGCCCGGCCCGCCGACTCGCTCACCGACTCGCTCACCGACTCGAGTGCTCCGATGGGTGATCCGGGAAGATCACACGAGCTGAGCGACGCCGCGAGGGACGCCGCGAGAACGACAGCGAGAATTCGACGGATCATCGGCGTCTCCCCTCGACGCCCGACGGGAATCTCCCGTTGGTTCGATCCTTCGAAGGGTACCGGCGAGATTCGTGTCAGCGTCGGGTGACGTCGAGATCAGCGGCGACGGCGTCGGGCGGACAACAGGAGCAACGCTCCCGCCCCCACCAGACCGGCCGCGGCCGAGATCACGGGGCGAACCGATGCACCGGTCGTGGCCAAGGGGGTGCCTTGTGCTCCGGTCGCCGCCGACACGCTGGCGCCGAGGACCTGGTCGGAAGGAGATCCGACGACGGTGACACCGCGCTGCTCGTCCTCACTGAAGACCGTGGACGGCGGAGCCGCGTCGTCGTCATCGCCCACCCCGTTTCCGTCGTCGTCATCACCGTCGTCATCGTCATCGTCGTCATCACCTGGATTGGACGACGACGGAGCCACACTGCTCGACGGCGCCACCGACGACGACGGAGCCACACTGCTCGACGGCGCCACCGACGACGACGGAGCCACACTGCTCGACGGCGCCACCGACGACGACGGAGCCACACTGCTCGACGGCGCCACCGACGACGACGGAGCCACACTGCTCGACGGCGCCACCGACGACGACGGCCCACCGCCCGGACCACCGCTCACGATCAATCGACCACAGGATGCCGACGCGGGGTTCCCGTTGAGCGTGCCGGTCTCGACGATGTCGTAGCGGCCGTTGCGCAGCGAGTTGGGGACCGTGAAGGTGATCGATCCACTCGCCGGGTAGGGACCGCTGTAGACCACGACCGGCGACCCGAGACCCCTCGGCGAGAGGGACACCTCGATCGGATCGGATGTCGAGAGCCTTCCAGCCAGGTTCCACTCGACGGTTTGGCCGCGTCGGGCCCGAATCGTGTCCCGGTGGTCACAACCGGGACGGGGATAGCGAACGACCAGCGAGATGACACCGGGTCGCCACGGACACTGAGGTGACGTTGCCGACACCGTGTAGGTGCCCGGGGTGAGAAATGCCGGAATCACCACCGTGGCGCTGAAGAGACCGTCGGGCCCGGCAACGGCTGTTCCCAGGACGACGGGAGTGTCGCCGAGGCGGGAGATGCGCAGCGTGACGGTGTCCCCTGGATACGCGATGCCGGTGATGATGACGGTCTGACCCGGACTGGCCCAGGGGACATTGATGGCCAGATCCGTCGGCGTGTACTCGTCGCAGCGCCATCCGTGACCACCCTCGCCCGGGCCGTGGCCGCCATGTGCGGGGGCCGCGGCAGCCGGAACGACGGTGGCGAGACACGTCACCGCCGCCAACGTGACGCCGCACATGATGTAGCCAGCGCCGTCTTCGTGGCACGTAGATGCATTGCAGTGCGTCCCTCTCACGTCCGGTCGTTCGGTTCCCCCGGCGACGACGGCGAGTCTGCTACGCGCCCCGATTGGAGTCCACGAATTGGGTCGAAATGCCTACGGGACGGGACTCACCCGGTGTCATTCGATCGGGAGTCGTATCAAGGTGTCGCCGAGGAGCTCGACGGACACCTCTGCGCTGTTGGGCCCGATGGCGACGCCTTGCTGTGGAACGAAGTCGGCGGAGGGGGTCGTGACCGTCACCGTCAGCGGCCCCGGATCCAACAGAGCCTGGCCGATGGTGGCCAGGACGTAGACGTCGCCCGGTGCCAGAGAACCGGACAACTCCATCCGTACGGTCACCGATTCTCCAGGGGGCACATCCACCCGGACGGTGTGGCGCCACCACTCGCCCTCCCACACCGGACTGACCGGATAGGTCTCTCCGCCGACCTCGACTGCCGACAACTCGAAGGGGGTCACCACGCCCAATGTCGTGATGTTGGTGCCGGGAAGAGGGCCCCGGCATTTCCGATGACGATCGGGGGGAGCCCTTCGGAGGGCGCGTCGTTGTGGAGCGTGACCTCGACCAGGCCGTCCACCTCCCCGCTCTCGGGGTCCCAGTCGACGGTGTAGGTCGACTCCCGACGCAGAAAGACGTCGATCTTCGAGGGGTTGGCATTGCGCGAGATGATTCCGAGAAGGTCATGGCCATCGCCAACGGGAACATCGACACTGAGGCTCATCCGCTCGAGCAGAGCTCGGTCGTCGGGGTCCATCGACACCAACCGGAGCCGGCGGTCGTGGGCCAGCGGGCCGAAGAGCGATCCGATGTCTTCCGGCGACGGCAGCTGTGCCTCGACGAAGGCGCTGAAGAGATCGTCGACGAGTTGAGTGATTCCGTCGTCGGCCGCGGCGTCGTCGGGATAGGCCGTGTTCTGCCCGAAGGTGAGGAACTCGACGGCGTTCGTCGAGTCGATCGTCTGGCCAGGGAGCCCCGGAATGGGGATGGGCCCCGTGATCTCCAACATCGCAGCCAGGACGAAGGGGTCGGCGAGATGACGCCGTCGACGGGGACCCCCGTCTTTCGCTCGTAGAGGCCCGCGGCGACCGTGGCTGCGGTGTCGAAATCCAGCGTGGCGCCCCAGTTCTGGGGATAGCGGCCCGGTTGCATCGCCAGGAACGCCTCGGGGATGCCCCCCTGCGCCCTCAACTCCGGATCCGCTGTCGCGTTGAGAAGCCTCAGCGGTTTGCCCACCTCCACCAGCTCGAGAGCTCCGTTGTCGACCCGGACCTCCGCCCAGTTCCCGATGTGGCCCCCCAGGTCGCGTGCCTCGGCCGGATTGGACAACAGCACCAGATAGGTCCGGGGGGTGTCGCGGCCCAACAGCGACGGAGCGCGTCCGAGCGCCATCTCGGCCAGCTCGGCATCCTCCGCGATGCTCCCGAGTTCGGAGCGGAAGTCGTCGAGCCGCGACCGGAGCAGGCCGACGACCCACGGCGAATCGAGTCGGTCGACGGCGGCACGAGCCGACGCAATCGTTCGGGAACCGTCGACAACGGGTTCGACGAACTGCTCGAGCAGCGCCAGGTCGATCCCGCCTTCGGGCCGAGACAACGCGGTCGTAGTCGACGTCCTCGAGAGTTCGTGAGGCGGCCGTGGTCAACCGCTTCCTCCTTGGACACCACCCGCAGGACCTCGGTGTTCTGAGCGACCACGGGCACGAGCCGCGACGCCATGAACGGCACGGCGCATCGGCGACCGCCGACGCGTCGCCGAAGTGCTTCTCCTCAATCGCCGCGCAGACTTTCCTCAGAAATTCCTTGCTGTTTTCCATAGAGCTTATACTTTCGGATGTATTGGTAAACAGGGGGAAGGAGATACTCCCCAGAAGGACGCACGCCAGCGGTTATCAATTGACGAATCTGAGTGGAACTGATGGGAGGTGAATCCAAGCTCAGGAGATAAGCCCGTCCAGACTCGATGGCGGGTAGGTCTCGGGTATCCATCCCTCTTATCAAGTCTCTGAGGCCAGGAGAAATCCCCAGTTTCTCCAACTTCACTTCCAGAGCCGGGCGCTGCACAAAGACTAAACAATGTTTTGACAATAGCTTATCATAATCTCTCCAGAGGTGGATCTCTCGGAGCGAATCACTCCCTGCGATAAAACAGATTCTATCTTCCGGATGACGCGCAGAAACTTCATCAAGAGTCTCGATAGTGTAGGAGGGTCCAGTTCTCAGCAGTTCTCTATCTGAAGCACGGAAGTCTGCCTCGTTCAGAAGTCCCAGGACCACCATTGCGTATCGATGGAACGCTCCACTGATCTCCGTTTGATTCTTGTGCGGTGGGTACTTGGAAACCATGAAGACTACTTTGTCCAGCCTGAAGATTTGGTAGATTCTTCGCGCGATATAGCTGTGCCCTGCATGAATAGGATCAAAAGTACCGCCCAGAATTCCAATTCTCAACGTTGCTGCTCCTCGAAGAGCTGCGCTATCCCTTTCTTCAGCTCGCTAATCCCTTGTCCGGTAAAAGCAGAAATCCTGTAGTACCGGACTCCTGGCATGCGCAGAAGTCTTCCAGTTTCTTTAGTCTGCTGTCCTCGGCTGCGTCCATTTTGCTGGCAACGATCACCTGAGGTTTGTCGAGGATCGACTGGCTGTAAAGCCCCAGCTCCTCGTTGACGGCGGCCACAGCTTGAGCGGGATCCTCCGGTCCCGAATCGCTGACATCTACGAGGTGGACCAAGAAACGACATCGTTCAATATGTCGAAGAAACTGATCTCCCAGGCCGCTGCCTTCGTGTGCCCCCTGGATCAGCCCGGGGATATCCGCCACCACGATCGCCCTGAAGTCATCAAAGGTAACCACGCCAAGATTGGGAGTCAAGGTGGTAAATGGGTAGTCCGCAATTTTCGGTTTCGCCGCTGATATAACAGAGATCAGTGTTGATTTTCCGGCATTCGGATAACCAATCAGTCCCCCATCAGCAAGGATCTTTAGTTCCAAAAGGAGGACCGATTCTTCACCAGCCTTGCCCTTCTCGTGCCTTCTGGGAGCTTGGTTAGTCGAAGTGGCAAAGGCAGCGTTCCCACGGCCGCCACGACCACCGCGGGCCACGATGAATGCCTGATCCGGCTGGGTGAGATCAAACAACAGCGTCCCGCTCCCCTCATCGTAGACCTGTGTCCCTATTGGAACATCGATCACAACATCATCGCCGCTTTTCCCATGCCGGTTGTTGCCCGATCCGTGCTCACCACGTTTTGCTCTAAAATGTTGCCGGTATCTGAAGGGAAGGAGGCTGTTGAGGTGTCCTGTGCTCCGAATCCAGATATTTCCCCCCCGCCACCGTTGCCTCCACTCGGTCCCCCTCGGGGCACAAACTTCTCGCGGCGAAAAGCCAAGCAGCCGTCCCCGCCATCCCCGGCCTTGACATAGATTTTCGCACGGTCAACAAACATAGAACAGGCCTGTGAAGAACCTGAAGGGTAATCAATGCTCAGAACACTGCTGGGTGAAACGACGAATTGCAGCGACCGGCCCGACAGGCCGGCAGCCCATGAAGACCAATCCAGAATTGCTTTGTGATTTTTGGATGGAAGCGATTTCTATTCAATTACGCAAAGACGTGTACGAACTTACCCCTTCGGCCTCGCTTCTGAAAACTTACATAGCCGTCTGTTTTGGAGAAAAGCGTGTCGTCCTTACCAAGGCCCACATTGCTGCCAGGTTTGAAGGGGGTTCCCCGTTGGCGCACAAGAATCGACCCAGCGGTTACGAACTGACCGTCATGACGCTTTACCCCGAGTCGCTTAGACTCGCTATCTCGACCATTCTTGGAACTTCCCAAACCCTTTTTGTGAGCCATAATGACTATTCCTGATTCTTTTGATTTTGGCTTCTAGCTCTGGCCTTCCTCTCGGTGGCTCGGCCCCCAGTCTCCTTTGACGGCGCCTTCTTTGCAGTCTTGGCGGCGGAACCAGCCTTTCTTCGAGCTGGTCGAGCACCCGCTTCTCCTTGGCCCCCTTCTCTTGAGGCTTTTCTGTTTTGGCTCTTTCTTGGGCAGGGGCAGGCTTGGCAGCGGCCCGGGAAACAATGGACTCAATCTTCACCGAAGTAAAGAGCTGTCTATGACCCCGCCGTTTGCGATACATCTTTCGACGCTTGAACTTCAAGACAGTGATCTTACCGCT